>NZ_AP023239.1:4187899-5583866 GCF_013393385.1 Paenibacillus sp. URB8-2
GCAGGAATTTCGTCCTTTGTTACGTAAAGCAGAGGTTCAGGCATATGCGCAATCCAGTTTACTGCAGGCAGCGTATATTCCGGGCTGTCCATAGATCCAACCACGACGGCCTGTGGCAGCTCACCCGCAACTTTGGCATAATACGTATCAATCGCTTGGGCTACTGCGGCCGGCTCTTCTCCTTCAATCTTGTCAATCTTCATATCCAGACCTTTTAACTGTTCTTCAACACTTGCAGTGACAGGACCAACAATCACGATTTGAATATTATCATTGCCTTCTGCACCCATCGGGTTCAACCGTTTTAATTCCTCAAGCGTCGCTTCAGGGACTTTATCCTTATCGAAGAAAAGGACCGGGCCATTGCTCGGATGGTGAATCAGATCGGTGCTCACCGCAGCAATCTGCCAGTTGCTTACATCCGTTAACACAACGCTTGCCGGTCTGTTACTTTCGGATACCGCTGTCCAGAGTGTGCGAGAGACCAGAACAGCCGCCTCCACCGGATCGGACGTATTAATCCGTGTTGTATTTTTAGTGCCCACCCAAGGAACAGTAACGGATGAACTATTGGTGTCTTCAGCCTTTGGTTCAGCCGCTTTATTTCCGATTTGGCAGCCGGCCAGAACTGCACTTAAAACTAAGGTCAAACTAACAACTACTAAACCTTTTTTCATCATTTACCCTCCACTTTGAAATGTTAGAATTATTATCACTTTACCTTAAAAATATGTAGAAATTATGTAGAATCCTTTTGTAATAATAATTATTATTAGGTTGGAACTAAAATCAAAAAAAGTCAGGTATGTACGTTAACCCAAGGCTCATAACATACAATATAAACAAGCAGGGGTTGTACTCATGTCCAACTGGATAATCGCAGCCATCTTCTATACTTTTATTATTGGTTGGTCGTTTGGCTTTATTTATCGGTTCCGTTCCACCATTACGGGTACCATTGCAATGATTTTACCAATGGTATGTGGGATGATTTTCGGCTTTGGAAGTAGAACAATCATTGGGATCGCATTTTCATCGAACTTATCCCTATCATTATTGACTAGTGTTCTAATCGGCATACTCGCTGGAGGGATCATCACTCTTTAATCCATATCGGAGCATTTCTGAACGGGGCTCTATCTTGCATGATGGCAGGTATGATGGGGACGATGCTCATTGTAATGTTGCCTTCGTCAGAGTGGGATCGAGTAATTTTTATTTTTATGGTCTTCAGCGGTATTCTCCAATTTATTCATACCCTAATGCTCCAGGGACAAATCGAGGAAGCTGTTCTGAAACGCTCCCTTTGGATCTTTCGCACTCCATTACTTATGTTTCTGGCTATCACTACTTTAATTTATCTTTACTCCACTAGTACCTTGACCTATTTTTATTCTAGTTTTATGCTCTTTCTATAAGAAAAATATGGGAGGGCAAGCAAATGAACAAAAAATACGAGGTTCGGCTTGAGCCGAAAGAACGTGAAAGAATTGAACAACTTCTTCATGCCGAAACGACATCTCCCGGCATTCGCCGCCGCTGTCTCGTGCTGCTTCTTTCGGATGAAAATCAAGGTGCTATTCCCAAGCAGACTGAAATTGCCAGTCGTTCAGGAGTCAGTAATGCAACCGTTTTTTACACCGTTAGAGACTACTGTACCCACGGACTGGAGCAAACGCTCTGTTACCGCCGCCGTGCTGAACCGGCACGCCCTTCACCGATCACCGGTGAGGTGGAAGCCCGAATTATTGCATTAGCCTGCTCTGAGCCTCCAAAAGGGTATGCGCGCTGGACGATTCGTTTGCTAACGCGCCGAGTCATTGAGCTGAATATTTTAGAATCGGTCGGACGAGAAACCATTCGGACGACTTTAAAAAAACGAAACTTAAGCCTCACCTGAAAAAACAATGGTGCATTCCCGCCAAATCGAGCAGTGAATTCGTCGCTCGGATGGAAGACGTCTTAGAGACCTATGCCCTGCCTTATGACCCTGAAATCCCGCTCATTTGTATGGATGAACAGCCGATCCAGCTGCTCGATCATTCGCGCCCACCGCAACCTATGAAGCCAGGACAGGTTCTGCGAGAAGACTACGAGTATGTTCGCAAAGGCAGCTGCAGCCTGTTTCTGTTCACGGAGCCGCTCGCCGGGTGGCGTCACGTGCAGGCTTCGGAAAGACGCACAAAATCCGATTGGGCTCTGCAGATCCAAGAACTGCTGGAGGTCCACTACCCAGAGGCGAAACGGGTTCGGCTCGTGATGGATAACTTGAATACCCATACGATCTCGTCCTTGTATGAAACCTTTCCGCCTGAACAGGCGTTGGCTTTGGCAAAACGGCTAGAGATCCATTATACCCCTAAGCATGGAAGTTGGTTAAACATTGCTGAGATAGAACTCAGTGTAATGACGATCCAATGCCTGAACCGCCGAATCACCTCTATTGAAGAATTGCAGGGCGAGGTGTCCGCTTGGGAAACCGAACGCAACCGAATTCAGAAATCTGTCGATTGGCAATTTACCACGGAGCAGGCACGAGGCAAGTTAAAGCATTTGTATCCTGAAATTTGATCTGGTCAAGGTACTAGTACAGCATCAGAATTAAAATAGTTAACTTTTGGTAGATATGATATAGTCGAGAGAAAAAGAGGTATCGACTATGAAACTACGTGCATATGCGGTTTGCTTGACCCCGGATCAGCAGAAAGAATTACAAGGGGTGTGCTCAAAGGGAAAGTGGCCGCACGCTCACTCCGGCGAGCACAAATTCTGTTGTGGGCGGACGAGAACCGGGTGGGCGGCAAGCTTTCGGACACCACCATTGCGGAGCAATTACACATCCACACCAACACGGTATATCTGGTCCGTAAGACCTTTTCGGAAAAGGGATTACAGGCTGCTGTCGAACGAAAAAAGAGACTGACACCGCCAAATCCTCCAAAGGTTACCGGCGAACTGGAGGCGAAAATCATCGCGCTCAGTTGCAGTACTCCGCCCGCTGGAAGAAGTCGGTGGACCCTTCGACTTTTAGCAGACAAGACCGTTGAACTGGGTTACATTGACAGCATTTCGTACGACACGGTGGACCGCATTTTAAAAACGAACTCAAGCCCCATCTTCGTAAGTGTTGGTGCATTCCACCGAAGCAGAATGCAGCGTTTGTGGCAGCCATGGAAGATGTATTAGAGGTCTACCATTTACCCTACGACAGCGAATGTCCCGTGATTTGCATGGATGAGAAACCGTTCCAACTGCTGGATGACGCTCGAAAACCGATCCCGATGAAGCCCGCCAAGCCGCTGCGTGAAGACTCCGAATACGTACGTCATGGGACCTGCAGTATCTTTATCTTCACTGAACCGCTTGTGGGCTGGAGACACGTCAGCGTTCGTCCTCGCCGCACAAAAATGGAATGGGCGGAGCAAGTTCGAGAACTGTTAGACGTACATTACCCGAGTGCACCCAAAATTCGTTTAGTGATGGATAATTTAAACACGCATTCGATCGCCTCGTTGTATGAAGCCTTTGAACCGGAAACCGCCTTGCGTCTAGCCAAACGGCTCGAAATTCATTACACCCCCAAACATGGCAGTTGGCTGAACATTGCTGAAATTGAGCTGAGCGTAATGACGCGCCAATGTTTAGCAAGACGAATTCCGTCAATAGAAGAATTAGCAAGCGAACTGACCGAATGGGAATCTGCTCGTAACGCTTCTCAAAGAGGTATAGATTGGCAATTCACTACCGAAGATGCACGGATAAAACTTAAAAGGCTTTACCCACAATTTAAAGACTGATGCTGTACTAGCAGCTCATCCGACACTATAATTCGAAAAGATAGGTCAAACCAAAAACAGCAAGAAACTATCCTTCAACCAACAAACAATAATCATAAAAGTCATGATATCATTAATATGAAGTAATCCTCGGTGTCCCCAAAGCCATATACCATTTCTTGAACTCGGATGAGTAATTCGTAAGTATTTGCAGGTTAAACTTTTCATCTTCAGCCATAACTGAATTATGAAAAAGCCCAGAGTAATAACTGGTATACAATTGTTGGCCGTTTTGATCAGATTCTACTTCGTAAGCAGAGATGTACAGCAAAACAGGATCCAACAAAGCACTCATTTCTCTTCCCTCAATCATCCATCCCTCAATGCTGATATTCCAAAAACCAACAATCCCTAATTTCTCCAGATTTGCAACTGTATCTTTCATCCATGATTCAGCTGCAGGTAGTGCCTTTAGTCCGCTGACGCGATTTTGAAGCACTAAGGAGCACTTTTTTCCATTGTTATCATCTATTGGACTCTGTACATGCTTATCTGCATATAACTTTGCGGCTAAAGACTCTAATTCCGCTTTATCACCTTCAAAACTAACACTTGTAACGATCGTTCGCTCTTGATCCGACAATAGCTCATCAGCCAATTGTGACAAAAACTGCAAGTCTTCAATGGTTTCAGAAATGACATGTGGCTTACTGGAGTTAACGCTCATGGCGGCAGTTGTAGCAGCCAAAATCAGAAAAGTAAGTATTTCGCTCAATCATTATACCTCCATTTACCAATAGATGGACTCGCCCATCTATTTTTGTTAAGCGTTAGAATTAATACTACTTTACTTTAAAATTATGTGGAAATCATGTAGACAGGATTCTAGTCGAGGATAAATACTCGGATGCAAAATATTCAGACATAGAATAAGGAAACTATATAACCAAATAAAGCAAGCCATCCATATCAAGCATCATAACATCGAGTTAAATAATATCAACGGAATTCTTCTTGATAATAGATCATATTTCTTGTCCTTTACCAGCCTCTTCAACCTGGGATCCTTTCCTTCATTAAAAAATCCGGATTAAGTTCCTCATATTTCCATTCATCTGTCGAACTTCAGGACTATGTTCATTGGTTTAATTATCACCGAATCCACGGTACATTGAGGTATCTTACTCCTGTACAAGCCAGAAAAGCGCCCTCATAATTATTGTTCAGTTTAGGGTTGACTATCCATTAAGAACGAAGCGGATGGTGCTGCTTGATATAACTAGGGTAGGAAATGTGGAAGCTTTAGTGGAGCAGACGTCTACTATCGTAATCGAGCCTGATAAGCGACATGAATTAAACAGGAGCCTTCTACGTAGCAGGCCCCTGTTTAATTCAAGTCTGACTTTTATTGTCCAATAATTTTCGTCTATGATTAAACTCTTCATCACTGAGTTCACCATTGGCATAACGTTCTTTTAATATCATGAGGGGTCCATCATCCACTCTGTATTTCCTCATTAGCAATCGGATAACTACATAAATTGTTATGCCAATAGCAATGATCAGAAGAAGTAAACCAATCACCATGATGAAGCACATCATGGTCATCTTGGAACCATACATCATTGCACATTCCTCCCATCACTAGCATTTTCATTTCGCAAACCAATTATTCCCTTAGTTCCAAACTCCTTAAATGCGAAACGAGCCTTAGAAGCTATTCATTCGTAAAGCCCCTATTTATTTTTATTTTTGAAATGAGTATTACTGCATTCTATCTGTCCCCAACAACTCTCCACCACTCTCTTAGGGCCTTCAAATGAAAAAAGACAAGCCCGTGTGAATAAACACGAACTTGCCCTTATTGTCCTATTGGTTAGTCACTTATCATTGTTCGGAAACTCTTATCATTCACCACTCGCCGAGCGGTAACGTAACGATTTTGGTAGTATGATTCCGATAACTTACTTATTCTTACTCCTTTGCTGCTGGAGGCGTGTGCAAACTGATTATTACCGATATAAATTCCTGCATGAGATACTCCCTTACCGAAGGTATTAAAAAACACCAAATCACCTGATCGCAAATTTTCTTTAGCTACCGGAGTTCCTTCCTTGGCCTGGGACTGGGATGTACGCGGAAGACTATTTACATTAAACTTTTTCATTACATATAAGATAAACCCTGTACAATCGAACCCTGAAACAGTAGTTCCTCCCCATAAATATGGGGTTCCAATTACTTGTTTCACTGTGCTTTGAAGCTTGATTTCACTTGCAAAGATTGTGGGTGCTGTTGAAGTAAATAAAACTGCAGCTCCTATTAGAGAAATGATGACTTTCTTCAGAACCTTATTCTCCCTTCAATGCCTACGGAGTTAGCTGAGGGTTCGGTTAAAGGTTCCCTATACTCTCTTGATTACAAGAATAATTCACCCGGAATGGTTCCCCCGTTTTCAAAACGAAATTCGGCAGCAAGTTAATATTTTGTAACTATTTCTACTTTATAATATTTAGAAGACGCCTGTCAATACTTTCTCTTACTCGTTTGTTTTATTTTCGATCCACATAGTTCCTACATATTTTTGTAGTACAATTTGCTCTAAAATCTTAATATAACAAGGAAAGATAAGGCAATGGGGAATATCAGCTACTTACGAGTAAAAATCCTTTCTACTACATTTCTATCAAATACAAATAAAGATATCTAAAACTAAAAGCAACAAAATTGTAATGACTATTCACTTTTTTCGTTTACGACCCTACTAGTCAATGATATGAGAAATCTGATAATTAGTCCAAAGACCCATATCCTGCCTTACTATCTTAATTTACCAAAGCACGCTTTATAGAAGACTGCTGGATATACAAAGAATGCCACAACGAAAAAATATAAATTGTCCAAATCTTGCGGGAGTAATCCACTTTTCCCCTTCGATGTTGTTTCAGCATCTCTTTAACATAGATTATTTGAATCCACTGATCAATTCCACTGTTCTCGATTTGCTCGATCATGATGTCACCAATGGAAGTTTGTAACCACTTTCTTAAGGGTACAGGAAAGCCCAGCTTAGGACGGTCTAACACAGGAAAGGGAACTATACCTTCTAAGGCTTTGCGCAGCACATATTTAGTAGTTCCTTTTGCCACCAGTAGAGAGGCAGGAATTTTTCGAGCAATTTCAAAAACCTCTTTATCAAGAAAAGGAACGCGGACTTCTAAAGAGTGAGCCATACTCATCTTATCCGCTTTCATTAATATATCACCGGGCAACCAAAGTTGGAGATCTATTAACTGCATGCGGGTTATGTCATCCAGATTCTTATGTTCCTCATAAATGGCTCTCGTGATTTCCGTCGTAGGTTCCCAGTTTTTATATAGGTCAGGATGAAAATTTAGGACCATCCTTTTTTCATCTTCCGAAAAAATGTTGGCATTTCCGAAAAAGCGCTCTTGCAAAGGGGTCAGTGCTCTTCGGATATAATTCTTTCCATAAAATGAGAAAGGGATTTCACCTACATATTGTTTTAATCGTTTTTTTACTCCTGCAGGCATCCACGATAATGGTTTTAGCGAGTGAGGCTCCCTATAAATGCGATATCCACCAAACAATTCATCGGCTCCTTCACCGGACAGTGCCACAGTAACCTGTTCCCCTGCTAATTGTGCTAACCGGTAAACGGCAATGGCCGATGGATCTGCAATGGGCTCGTCCATGTGCCATACAGCTTTCATGGTATCTTCAAAAAAATGTTGAGCCGAAATCAGTTCCTCGAAATGATTTGTTCCCAGCGCTTCGGCGATTTGTCTAGCAACCACATTTTCATTTTGTTCTCCTTCAAAACCGACTGAAAAGGTTTTAACCGAACGTTGACTCGCTAAGAAACTTGCTATCGCTGTAGAATCAATACCACCAGATAAAAAGCTTCCTAGGGGGACATCACTCTGCGTGTGCAGTTTAACCGAATTCCTAAGACTGTATCTAATTTCTTCGATAAAGGTCTCAAGCGGACGATCCTCTGCTTCAAAGCTTGGCTCCCAATATCTCTGTTTTGTGATTCTTCCCCTGGAATCTATTTTCAAAAAATGACCTGGCTCGAGTTTACTGACTCCACGAAACATTGTAGCTGGCTGCGGAACGTATTGAAGTGTGAGATAATGCAGTAAACTTTTAGGATCGACTGCCGGATTAATATCTTCCACCGCTATAATACTTTTAATTTCCGATGCAAATACAAACTTCTTATGATCCAAGTAATAATAAAATGGCTTAATGCCAAAGTGATCCCGGGCAGCAAACATTTGTTTGTTTTTCCGATCCCAGATAGCAAAAGCAAACATTCCACGTAACTTATCTACACAGCGCTCCTGATATTCTTCATATAGATGGACAATAACTTCAGAATCAGTATTCGTTTGGAATCGGTGTCCCAATCCCTCCAATTCTATTCTTAAGGACTGATAATTATAAATTTCACCGTTAAAAATTAGCCAAAAGGTTTGGTCTTCATTGGATAGTGGCTGACTTCCATTCGATAAATCAAGAATTGATAATCTGGTAAATCCTAAACCGACCTGATTATCGATGATTCGGATTCCGGTGTGATTAGGGCCACGGTGCTGCATCATATGGGTCATTTTCCTTAACATGGATACAGTTGGCCCTTGGTCATTTTCAAATCTCATAATCCCTGCAATTCCACACATAAAAAAGTCCTCTCCTTATTTATAAACTACATATTGTAGTTTAATATACAACTTAAAGCACCTTCTTCAGTTGGTTAACCTTATTTCATAAACTACAATGCGTAGTTTTTAACTTTCAAGAAAAGCGGCTAGCTGCAGCCGCTTATGATAATGATGCTAAGCAATACAAATAGAATGGATGACATAACCACTGGGATTATTTCTAATACAGGAATTTTAATCTTAGCCTTCGGTTGAACCAGCTTTTGAATTCGATAATTAATTGCATCATCAGCGAAACCAACCCCAATAGGTCGTTTTTGTTTACTTCTGGAACATTTATAGAGCACACAAGCTAATTCATACGGTGATTTCATCTGACTAACCGCAAACTGATCCGCTTCAATTTCAGTCCAGACCATAATATAATGAGCTAGCTTTTTTAAGATGGGAACAAACGGTAAACTATTCTTAATGAGATGAATGATCAGTAAGCGAAGCGGATCAAACTTTTGAGCGTGGTTGTACTCATGTAATAAAACAGCAAGAATTTCGTGTTCTGTAAACTCTTGAACAAGCTTTGATGAAAGCACAATTTTCGGCCTGAAAAAACCCGAAGTGAGAGCTAATAACGAATCACGGTGAATGACGACAATCCGTCCATCTATAAAATCATACCGTTTATTAAGCCTGTTAGTTAAAGTGATATCACATTGAGTTTGCACAACCTTATTCCACTGTCGTTCTAGTCTGATCTGCTGATAAACCATGATTATGACTACAAAGAAGCTATACAAGATAATAATATTCAGTCCGACGAAAATCACTTGATGTAATATCGTCCTCTCTGCCAATGCAGAAAGACAATATTCCAGCAATCCCCATATTGGAGAATATCCTCTAAACTCATGTAAAACATATAAGATCATTTGACTCCATATTAGTAAACTAATAAGGATCATCAAACTAAGAGCCACTTGATGCTTTTTAATGCTCATTATCATTAACACCTTTGCGCCACTGCTCCAAGCGAGCCTCCAACAGCTTCATTAGTTCTGGGTCGGCCTCCTGTACAGCATCAACCATGTGGTTGACCATTAGGCCCCCAAAATCATGAATAAGTTCCTCGGTCACAATTCGCGTTTGCTCATTTATAAATGCCTCTTTACTTTGGATGGGTTCAAAATAACTGTGCTTAAACCTTCCCTTACCTACGGTTGTTTTCTTGAGATGACCCTTTTCAAAAAGCCGATTCATTACTGTCATCACAGCATTGTACGACAGCTCTTCTTTGAGAAGAGATTGTACTTGCTTCGCCGTGACTTTTGAGTTAGCCCAGATAATGTCCATAATTTGAGATTCAAGAGATCCAAAAAAGCGGTTTATCCCTTCTCCTTCTAAATTAATACGTTTAACCAACACGTTTTACCCCCTTCTCTCTAGATACTTTTGGAATAGAGAACTACTTAAAGGAGTATCTTCCAAAAGCTTATCTCCCCAAATAATCAACATAACGACTAATAAAACAAACAATAACATAATCCATTTCGTCATAATAGGACCTTGTAATCCTCCTGCATGTTTTAACTACTACACATTGTAGTTTCTTTTAGATCTATAGTCAACGGATTAGTGCTTAAAGTTATAATTACCAAAATTTATATATCTACAAACGTTTTAAAACTATGTTATGATGTGTCCCATATTTATTACAACCTGTTGGAGGGATAGAACATGAAGAAGAAGTCATTTATTTTCGTAGCACTAGCTGCCTCAATTTCTTTTGGTTCACTGAATGTTTCATCTATTTCCGCAGCAAGTCAATCTACAGCTGTCCAAACTAGTAATCTGCGAGAAAATGTGATTAACAGTGGAATGAAATATTTGGGCACCCCCTATGAATTTGGTTCCAGTCGCAGTAATACACAGACTTTTGACTGTTCCGATTTTGTAAGACAAGCCTACAAAGAAGGTACAGGAGTTACCATACCTCCCGATTCACGTAAACAAGGAGCTTACGTTAAGGAGAATGGCTCGCACACAAAAAACTGGCAGGAATTAAAGCCCGGCGATATCATGTTTTTTATGTCTTATCGAGGAAATAACGAGTCCTCTTACACAGGAATTGATAAAAATACAGCCCGAATCACCCATAACGGGATCTACCTAGGCAACGGAAAAATACTCCACACTTACTCCAAAAAATCCGGAGGTGTAAGGATTGATAATATCCCAGGGACTCAATGGGAAAAACGATTTCTATTTGGTGGGAGCACTCTTAATTAAATAATTTAATAAAAACAAGTGTCTAAAATTGTATTATATATAGTATAATCACCTTCGATTCCTATTGGAGGTGAAATTAAAAAATGAAGAACCGCAAGAAGTTTATCCTGATTCTAATTTGTAGTTCAATATTACTAATTAGCGCAGCAGGATGTAGCCAAACAAATAATAATCAAAATCAAGGGAACATGCAGAATATGGATCATAGCAACATGCAAATGGAAAATAACAATTAAGAAAGTCTGTTCTAAAAACAGACAAAATCAGCAGCCATTTATCTGAAAAACGGATAAATAGCTGCTTGTTTTATTTATGCCAGATAGCTCAATGGTACCTTATTTGTCATGAAGTATACATTTTTAACACATTGTTTCTTCATACTTTTTTCTTATAATACGCATGAAGGGAAAAATTTCATATAAAAGAAGAGGATGATGAATCATGTTTTTTCGTTTTTTGAGGAAGAATGTATTTGCGGCTGGAGTATTACTCCTTCTGAGATTGATAGTAGGTTGGAAATGGTTAGAATCCGGATGGGGAAAACTAACGGGTGATAAGGCTTTTGATGCAACTGGTTTTTTAAACAATGCGGTCTCCAAACCGGTTCTGGACAATGCGACGAAAGAAGTCCTTTACCCCAATTTCACCTGGTTTATTGAGTACTTTGCGCTTCCTAATGCAAAACTGTTTAACTTCCTCATTCCGTTGGGCGAATTTTTAGTTGGCTTGGGCTTAATCCTCGGTATTTTGACCACGGCAGCAGCATTTTTTGGACTGTTAATGAATTTCATGTTTTTGTTTGCCGGAACTGTGTCGGTCAATCCATGGCTTATCCTACTTGGAAGCATAATCCTAGTGGCGGGAGCCAATGCAGGAAAATTTGGAGGGGACTTTTATGTACTTCCTTTCCTACGTAAAGTCCTTCCTTTTTATTCAAAAGACGTTGAAAATATTAAAACAACAAGCGTCTGAATTGTATGACTTTAACTGCTTGTATAAGCAACGAGGTGCTCCCGTTGTGGATCCTATGATAGATTATATCATTTATTAATCCTTACAGAAGTTAGAACGTGCCGACCCATGGTTCATTCTTGGTCGGCACGTTTTCTTCTTTTGTCTGTTGAAGAAGTTCAAGCAATTTTAAACAGACGAAAAGTAACTGAATCCTTCAAGTCACAGACGAAAGTATAGTGACTAACATGTGCCCCTATTTTTATACCATACACCAAGATGTGTTCCAATTATAACTTCCCACAGAACGCTCCCCCATTAGCTGTTTTCCTGCATAACTTTTCATCATTTTAATCATTTCCTGACTGTTCTCATCGTTCAACAAGGTAATTTACCACCAGACTGTTTTTTCACAAGATTATCATTAAAACTACATGGTTTCTCTATACTTTTTCGCTAAACTGGACCTACAAATTCCATTGAAGGAGGAAAAATGAATGGCTGTACAACTATCTTCATTAAACAATTTGAATATTAATCCCGACTTAGTGCATAGAGCTCTTAATACCGGTAAAGGAGACAGCACGTTAATTTCAGATTTTATTAATCAGGCTTTAAAAAGTTATGTTAACAAATCCAAATTGGAGGTTCGTGGGTTTACAGAAACGATGTTCTATTTTTCTAATCAAGAGGTAAAGAAAATCTTCGTAAAATCCATTGTAAAATACGAAATTAAACACAATCCCTACGATCATGTCAACAATCCGAATTTTAACGGCATTGTGTATCCATCCACTCTTTTTGAAGTTTTTATCACGCCAAAAGCAAATATATTGGTACAAAAATCGATTGACCATGAAATTCAATTTTGTAAGGGCCAAATCATTAATGAACAAAAAATGTTTCGAACGACTGACTTGATTAAATCCTCTGGCGCGGAATATGCAAGAACCCTTCTTCCTTCACCCTTGTTCAAGTTAGTTGAGAAAGCTTACCTACAACTTGACACGGCACGTATTCCATTAGAATTGGATACTGATTATTATCAAGAGTTAGAACTATGACCAATAAGGAAGTATGGTTTTAGTGATTAGTCAGGGTATATTTTACGGCTAAAAGCTTAGTTTTCACATTATCAAACTGATGATTTCAACCGGAAATCTGGGTAGTACTTATTAATACGAACGCTGGGTAATTGCCCCCCAATTACACTCAACAGTAGACGGAAGAGTTTAAGATTGTGGTGGCAAAAGCGTTTTAGAGGCATCAAATCAAAACCACCCGTCCAACGGGTGGTTTGCTCTTGGGGTATAACCCCTTGTTGCCAAACTGCACCTAAAGACGCTAGCCTGACCATAAATTTGTTCAGGCTCAGTGTAATTTGTCAATTCCACTTACCCGTTAAACGGGCTTATTTCTTTTTGTTCCTTTTGTCGCTAAATGGATCTTCGTACTCTTTTACACTCAGTTTATCTATAGCTTGGTCATGTGCTTCTTGTTCTCGAATGTATTTTGCTACGGTGGCTTCATTTAAACCCACGGTGCTCACATAGTACCCTTCCGCCCAAAATTTTCGGTTCCCATATTTATACTTTAGTTGGGCATGCTTCTCAAAGATCATGAGCGCACTTTTTCCCTTCAGATATCCCATAAATGCCGATACTGAAATTTTGGGAGGTATGGCGACCAGCATATGTACGTGATCTGGCATCATGTGACCTTCTAAAATTTCGACTCCCTTGTACTTACATAGACGTTTGACTATTTCGATTACGTCTTTCCGCACTTGATTATAAATCTCTTTCCGTCTATACTTCGGGGTGAATACAATGTGGTATTTGCACATCCACTTTGTGTGAGCTAAACTATAGCTCTTGTTTGCCATCTAAGACCATTCCTTTCTTTGAGCCTGAACATCTCAATTTTATCGGAATGGTCTTGTTGGTCAAACCCTCGATCCCTCCACCCGCATAGCGGGTAGTTTTTTGTTTCGCGCGTTTCACGCACTCAACTGGCTGAAGCCATAACAAAAATCAGACTCTCTGTTGACAAGAGAGTCTGATTGTTTTCTGCTTTTGAGCACCAAGTTGTCCCGTTCACTGACTTGCAGTTGTCGAACTGTTCATCATGTTCTGCATGGAGCCATTCATCATGTTCCCCATCATACCGCCCGCTTCGCCATTCATCATGCCGGACATACCTTTCCCATTGCTCTTGCAGTTGTTATACATCTCCTGAAGCTGCTGCTCCGATACATCCGGATGCATTTGCTTCATCTGAGGGAGCATTTCTTGAAAGCCCTTGTCTTTATCCGTTGCGGCGTACACCGCTGTACCCAGAGCAAACACCATGGTAACTGCTGCCAATACAATCCAAGTTTTCTTCATTTTCTTTCGCCTCCTTGATTATATCTTACCTAAGAGACGTGTAGGTTTTATGTAGGAATTATGAAGAAGTTATAAAGTTGTTTCTACCTGTCATATGCATCATATTCAGCACTTTTCACTAGTTAACGGATTAGTTGGAAAACTTGCATTTGCACATCCAATGCATGGATGGTCAACCTCTACACACCATCCATTTCCGTTATTCCATTTGAAGGATGGACATACATTGTTAGTCATTGGCCCTTTACAGCCAATCTCCATATAGCATCCATAGATACCTGGCTGCGATACCTTAGGAGTAGTTATTCTAGGGCATACATGGTGAATCATTGTTCTATAATATTTAGTTGGTCTATTAGACATATCCAATGAAGGTGTCCCTATTAAGATAAGATCAAGCAAAGTTTGTATTAAAACCGTTGGATGAACTGGACAACCTGGGAGGTTAATAATAGGATTTTTAGTCTTGCCGCTTAATAATGATTTTACCGATACAGCAGATGTTGTATTCGGGGCGGCTGCCGGTACACCTCCAAAAGAAGAGCAGGTTCCTGCTGATACTATATACTTAGCCATAGGACCATATTTAAGTATTGCCTTCATCATTGTAATCGGTTGTCCATTTAGTTCACCAATCACACAATAATATCCGTTTTCTGCAGTTGGTATTGCACCTTCAACGACAAGTATAAATTCTCCGGTATACTGATTAGCTGCTTGAT
Organism: Paenibacillus sp. URB8-2; assembly: GCF_013393385.1. Lineage (NCBI taxonomy): Bacteria > Bacillati > Bacillota > Bacilli > Caryophanales > Paenibacillaceae > Paenibacillus > Paenibacillus sp. URB8-2. The sequence continues at coordinate 4,202,707 of NZ_AP023239.1, forward strand.
CAAGAATTTGTACAGCACTTTCCCCTACTGTAGTCATAAGAGTTGTAGTATACTTCAAACTAACTTTGTTTAACAGTACATCATCGATCGTTGTTGGATTAGTAACGTTTAAAGTTGATAGTGTACATCCTGAACAACTTGCGCCATTAAGCCAAATAACCGGTGGATCGGTTTCTGCTGCAAGCACGGTATTTAGTCTATCGATATCAAGATCAACCTTTAGTGATACTGCAGCTGCTACAGACCATTTAAGAAAATCTCTTCTGCTAATCTTCATCATTTCACTCCCTCGGATCATTGTATTTGTCAGGTATTCAATATTTTCCCGGTTGCTCCAGACGACTTAGTACCGAAACATAAGTATATAAAACGCTCGTCCTTTCTATTCGAAAATTGGTAGGATTAGTTTTCTTGTAATTGTAAACTAATACCCTGAACACCCTCGTTGAGGACAGATTTAAAACTAATTATAAAATACTTTTTTTAACAATTCCCAATCAGGATCATTGTAAAATAAGCTTGTGTGGATTCTATGGAGAAACGATGTTTACACAAAATATTTACATTAATGATATAAAAAGGGGTGGAATAAGTGTATCAGAACCCATTGAATTTATCGCTGGGAAGGGGTGTAGTAGCGCCCTCCTTTAGGGGGAGTTACTTGGAAATCCGAATTCCCGGCTTTACCTCATTTATCCCGATAACCGCGAGAAGGAAGTTCAGGCTCAACTGCTCCGCCCTTCCCTCCAGCAAGAAAAAATTCCAAGTATTTCTGATATTTTATTTTCTGATTTACGCTGCGATTGCGATGCTATGTGTAAATACGGGGTATCTTTAGAGGCTCTAGTACAGCATCAGAATTAAAATAGTTAACTTTTGGTAGATATGATATAGTCGAGAGAAAAAGAGGTATCGACTATGAAACTACGTGCATATGCGGTTTGCTTGACCCCGGATCAGCAGAAAGAATTACAAGGGGTGTGCTCAAAAGGGAAAGTGGCCGCACGCTCACTCCGGCGAGCACAAATTCTGTTGTGGGCGGACGAGAACCGGGTGGGCGGCAAGCTTTCGGACACCACCATTGCGGAGCAATTACACATCCACACCAACACGGTATATCTGGTCCGTAAGACCTTTTCGGAAAAGGGATTACAGGCTGCTGTCGAACGAAAAAAGAGACTGACACCGCCAAATCCTCCAAAGGTTACCGGCGAACTGGAGGCGAAAATCATCGCGCTCAGTTGCAGTACTCCGCCCGCTGGAAGAAGTCGGTGGACCCTTCGACTTTTAGCAGACAAGACCGTTGAACTGGGTTACATTGACAGCATTTCGTACGACACGGTGGACCGCATTTTAAAAAAACGAACTCAAGCCCCATCTTCGTAAGTGTTGGTGCATTCCACCGAAGCAGAATGCAGCGTTTGTGGCAGCCATGGAAGATGTATTAGAGGTCTACCATTTACCCTACGACAGCGAATGTCCCGTGATTTGCATGGATGAGAAACCGTTCCAACTGCTGGATGACGCTCGAAAACCGATCCCGATGAAGCCCGCCAAGCCGCTGCGTGAAGACTCCGAATACGTACGTCATGGGACCTGCAGTATCTTTATCTTCACTGAACCGCTTGTGGGCTGGAGACACGTCAGCGTTCGTCCTCGCCGCACAAAAATGGAATGGGCGGAGCAAGTTCGAGAACTGTTAGACGTACATTACCCGAGTGCACCCAAAATTCGTTTAGTGATGGATAATTTAAACACGCATTCGATCGCCTCGTTGTATGAAGCCTTTGAACCGGAAACCGCCTTGCGTCTAGCCAAACGGCTCGAAATTCATTACACCCCCAAACATGGCAGTTGGCTGAACATTGCTGAAATTGAGCTGAGCGTAATGACGCGCCAATGTTTAGCAAGACGAATTCCGTCAATAGAAGAATTAGCAAGCGAACTGACCGAATGGGAATCTGCTCGTAACGCTTCTCAAAGAGGTATAGATTGGCAATTCACTACCAAAGATGCACGGATAAAACTTAAAAGGCTTTACCCACAATTTAAAGACTGATGCTGTACTAGATAAGATTTCAAAGTTCGGTGCAGTCCGCTGACAAAAGAAAAAGGAACTGACCATAAACTCACTGGGAGTTAAATGGCAGTTCCTTACTCTTAGTATTAATGTCCTTTGAGCCGTTTATTTTAAACATTATTTTCCGTTTCTATTGTGCTACAACCACAAATTTTTCTTCATCACCAGTCTTCGGTAAGATCCAATTTTCTATTGCAAACATCGCAGTGAACTTCAATGATTAATCCAATACCTGTTGGAATGAATGGGTACCCAAATTTAGCACCTGTCGTATCGACCGCCTTACACGAGTCCCATTCCCTAATCTTATTTTCCACTTTTTAGTAATTTTAAATATCAATTTAAATCCCCCATCAAACTCTTCTAATCGCATGAAGTGTTCCTTCAGGTTTATAAGATATCATTAATTCCTTGGCTTTATCCGGACGTTAAATAAAAATTGGAGAATACCAATAGATATAAACTCGAAAGGTTTTTGACTACCTTTCTATTTTAATCACCTTCTTTCAAAAGAAGAATTTCATTTATAATTTTTTGAATGTGTTTTAACTCCTTAGAGTTTTTCCCAACCAGCATTAAGTTAATCTTTTCAAGATGTGCCCGTTCAGCATCCGAGTTTACCTCTTGTTTCCTTTCAAAAAAATTATTAGGTAAAACATCCAGAGAACTCGCAATCTTTTCAATCGTTTCTAACGAAACGTTTATTTCTCCTCTCTCAATTTTCCCTACGTAAGATTGATCAAAATTAGTCCTTTCACCTAATTGCTCTTGTGTAAAATTTCTTAATTTTCTATAGAATCTAATATTTTGACCAACTTCTTTATAGAAATATGACAATTGGACCACCTCTCTCTAAAGAGTAGGCAAGTCCTTTTGAAATATAAAGAGTATTATTCTACATTATTCCATTTGATTTTAGGTATTATAACACCTATTATTATAATATACAATACACTATCAAGGAGAAGAATACATGAATACGTTAGCGAATCAACATGCCATTGAAAATGTATTGCAATATAAAATGCGGGGAAAAGTCGCTTATTTAGGTCACATGAATTCCAATGTAGCCCTTCATCTTACTTATGTAAAACCATATGACCTTCCTTCAGGTAAAGGCTACCAAAGACCAGTTGATAGAAAGCGATGTACTGATTTTGCCTTATATTTATCCAAGGGTGAGAATGCATTATTTACTCCTATTCTCCTGAATGCTGAAGCCAATTGGGAATTTGTATCGTACGACAAACAAAGACCAAGTTATGGAAGACTTTTATGTAAAGAAAAAGCTTCTTTAATGGATGGGCAGCATCGCCTTGGTGGCATAAAAAGGTATTCCCAAGAAACCAATGCGGAAATATCAGTACCCTTTTTAGCATTCCATTATCTTGACGAAGACGAAGAGATCCATTTGTTCGATACCATTAATACTAAAGCAAAGGGTATCGGTCTTTCTCTCAGTAGATATTTACGCCGAAGCTCAGACGACCTAAGTTGGATCGCAACCGAGCTGATCATACGTAATGATAGTCCGTTTCATAATATTGGAACTATTACTGGTAAACGAAGTTCTGGAAGACATATTACTTTACAAAATTTATACCGTGCCCTTGAACTACTTACCAACCAACCTCATATCGCTTCTTTACCAAGAGAGGAAAAGTTGCTGTTATCGTTAGTGTATTTTAATTCAGTAAAGGAAATCTTTAGCCAAGAGTGGATGGATTACAAAGATTACAGGATTACACATATCGTTTGTATCAATGCTCTATCCATAGCAGGGTGCGAATTAATTGGACGGAATGTCTCTGAAAATAAAAAAAATATTAATTATGCTGCAATAACAAAGACGATTAAGAAAATTAAAAAATTCGATTGGTCCGCATCAGGAAGATTAAAGTATCTCAAAGGTCTGTCCGGTTCAAAAACATTGGCAGCGGATTTAATTGCTCAATTATTGCCCGAGTAAATTCATAAGGGGGCACTAGACATGCTACCTAAAGTTTATAATGTAAAAACTATTATCTTATTAAGTGAAAATGGTCATCGTGAATCCTATTCCTTTGAAAAATTAGTCTTCGAGAAAGAATGTTGCTATCTTCTATTTAAAAAAAATTACGAGTTTTACGTTTATAAGCTTTACTTAGCAGATAATCAAGTTTTCTTGGATCCTGCTGAAGACGAACTTACAGATGCTTTATCCAAAACTTTCTGTAAAAATATTAAAAATGGTCCTCTACGACATTGGGCAATAGGAATAAGTTATAATGAAACGACTTCTAAAAATAAGACATCAACTCAATTTAAAATTTCAAATCAAGATCAGCCGCTAGATATATTGCCATTTCTTCTTCAAATGGGGGAAGATGCAATCTATTTCAGATAGTTATACATGACTCGTTTCATAGCTTGCTTTTATCTCGAGGCATTCCATTATGTCAATTACAACTAAGAAAGCTTGATCCAGGGATGGCCATTCATCGCTCTTCACGCTAGACGATGGTATACCTTGGTTTATTGTTGGTTTACCGGAGTATTCCGGTTGACCAAGTAGACAAGAGGCGGAAATCCAAGTTTGAGGTGGCAAACGCGCTGCGGCCTGTCACTCATAATAAAATAGATTTGTTATACGGGTTTTGCGATATACGGATCAGATTCTCGATTTTCCCTTACCTTATCTCCAAGATAACGCACATGAATGACCTTCCTGGACGTTTACGTTTTTTTTGTGTGCCTGAATTGTTGCCCCATTGGCGGATGATGATGACGAAGGAAAGTCTTATCTCATGCAGCTGGCGGGGAGGTTGACGAGCTAAAGCGTGCTGTACTTATACCGAACCGGAGTATGGACTCTACAACGACAGTGAATGATGAAGTGCGACAAGGCTTTTAGAAAACCAAATGTATCGGGGTTGAAAGAACATGACATTGTTAAATGATACTGAGAAAGTCATTTTTTTAATCAATGCCTTAGAGCGCCATATAGAGAAACTCTCAAGTGAAGACATCTTTGCAAATTATCTTGATTCAATCCGTTGTTTTTTAAATACTAACGATCCAATCCTCCAAAAGGCTGCGTTTTCTAATAGTGAATTGTTTATTGACAACTTTTTTCATATTTTGAGTAACCAAATTTCTTTCAAACAGGCGATAGGCACATTAATAGCTGTACTAGATAAAGTTGGATATGTTGATCCAATAGATGCAGCAGCGGTTATTCTTGAGTTTGAGCAGCTTCTTAAACAAATGCCCTTAGAAGAAACCGAAAAGTTATATACAGTACGTTGGGCATCTGATGGGTATCGGGGTTGAATAGACATGGAGCTCCAAGGAGGTATATATCATGGAACATCAGAGTGAAGAAGAACGCGTCATCAAAAGCATACTTCTTAAGGATATAACTTGTCCTATTTGTGGTGGCCCGGTTTATATAGATGATGGATACGGTTCGATGGAAATGCAAGAATATTGTGAGATTGACCGTAATCATTATCGATTTTTTATAAACTTGTTTGCTACAACGATAATAGTTGACGGTAAAAAATTTGATGATTCACAAGCAGGATTCAGGGCGGCTTGCAAATATATTGAAGAGTTTGTGAAGAAAAGGCCATTATGAATTTCAAAAATAATTGTATAAGAGGATCGGGGATGAAGGAACGACAGACTCTAGAAGAACAATCATTGTTCTCGTTGGACCTTCAGTTTGCTCCTCTTTTTTTCAAGGGTTCCAGAAAATATTTTATTCCATACTCATCTACATCAAGTACAAGCAAGAAGGACACGACTTGACCGCGTTCTACTTGCTTATTTGTTTTGTGCCTCCTAGCGATTATATCGTTACTTTACTGTAAGACAGATGCAAAAGAATTACCAGGTCAGAAATAAAGAGTGATCCCTCAAAATCAACAAAAGTCCGCTTTTTCACTGTCGTACATTCTACTATCAAAAAATATTTTGAGAAAAAGTAATGATTAAATACTTTTTCTCCAAAACTACTTATTCTCCAAACAATATTAATCATATACCGTTTAAGATATTGCCTTTTTATTTTTTCTCTTTAATGATCAATGTATATAATGTTATGTCGCCCCGATAAAAATGATCGTTCCCTTCTCCACCGCCGGGAGAAGCGCATCCTGGCGCGAGCTGTTGAAGCGATGCACCTCGTCCAGGAACAGGATCGTCTTCGTGCCGTACAGGGCTCTCGCGTTCTGGGCCCGTTCGATCACTTCCCTTACATCCTTAACCGTCGCTTCCACGGCGTTAAGCCTTACGAACTCTCCCTTTGTATGGTGAGAGATGATGTGGGCGAGCGTCGTTTTGCCGCAGCCCGGAGGCCCGTACAGCAGAATGGAGGAGACCTGATCCGCCTCAATCGCCCGGCGCAGCAGCTTGCCTTTGCCCACAATATGCTCCTGGCCTATATATTCATCGAGAGTCTCCGGGCGCATGCGGTCCGCCAGCAGGCGGCCGTCGCCGGCCTCATTCCCGAAAGAAAATAAATCCATATCTACACTCCTTGCTTTAAGCTGTATTGCTCTATCATACCATTTCATAGGATATAGAGCACAGCCTCGAAGTTATATAGAACCGGCCGCGCCACCTTAACACCCCACTCTTTCACGGCTCATCTTGTTAAGTCAGGCAAATCAAAACCACCCGTATAACGGGTGGTTTGTTCTGCGGCTGAAAGCCTTTATTACTGGCCAGCCCTAAAGGGCACTGAATGGTTCGCCAACCGCACTACTTTTACTGCTACCCCTAAAGGGGTTTTCTATTTCTTCTTCTTTCGATTATCTTTGATCTCTTCTCCTGTAAATGGATCAATGTATTCCATGATTGTTATTTGTTCCGCGACGATATCCTCCTGCAGTTGATTTTGGATATATTCTTGTATCACTTTCTTGTTCCTTCCGACGGTATCCACGTAAAACCCTTTACACCAAAATTTCCGATTTCCATACCGATACTTTAGGTTGGCATGTCGGTCAAAGATCATCAAGCTGCTCTTTCCTTTTAAATATCCTATAAACGCCGATACACTGAGCTTTGGTGGAATACTCACCAGCATATGAATATGATCTTTACACGCTTCTGCTTCGATAATTTCTACATTCTTTCTTTCACATAGTTGTCTCAGTATTTTCCCAATATCTTGTTTCAATTTCCCATAGATTACTTGGCGTCTATACTTTGGGGCGAACACGATATGGTACTTACAATTCCATTTTGTATGTGCTAAACTGTTCACATCAGATGACATCTGTATTCCTCCTATTGTGCGATAAATTCGGTTGGCGAACCAAATTTATTGTAACATTAGGAGGAATTTTTTTTGATACATCGCTGGAAGCTCTCCCGAACCATACGCATAGCGTATGGTTTTCTTTTGCCAAAAAAATACAGCCCGGAACCCGTTCCAGGCTGTATTTATATTCATCCTTTCAAGCTATTCCGTCTTCGCCGCAGAAGGGGCTTCGGGCCACCCTTTAGCCGTCTCCCCGCCGTTCGCCGCTTCGCGCAAATAGTCCGGCATTCTGCCGTTATGGAGCAGCCACAGCTCGTGCAGCGCCCGGGTGCAGCCGACATAGAGGAGCTTCGCGTCCCATGCCGTTTCGCCATAAGATTCCAGATCGGCGTCGGCCACAATGGCAGCATCGAACTCCAGTCCCTTGGACAAATAGAGCGGAAGCACCGAGAGCCCTCCCTGGTATTCCGCGATTCCGCCGTCGATCAGATGGATATCGTCAAAATGCGCCGACAAAACTTCGTAGAGATGCGCTGCGTCCGCCAACGTCCGGGTCAGGATCGCCACGGTGCGGAAATCTCTTCCAGACAGGTCCGCAAGCGCCGACCGGATGTCGCCTTCCCGGCTCTCACCGTATTGAATCAGCCGAACGGGGCTGCCGCTGCGGAATACAGGGACGGCAAGCAGGTCGCTGCGAACGCCCGCCGACAGAATCCCGTTGGCAAAATCGATTATTTCCATCGTGGACCGGTAGCTTCGCGTCAGCGCGTGGTACGATGTATGCTCCGGCGCGAACAGGGACTGCATTTCGTTCCAGTCATGCACCCCTTTGTAGGCATGAATCCCCTGCGATAAATCGCCGAGAATTGTAAAGGAATGTCCGCGCACATACAGATCGAGCACCGCTATCTGAAACGGCGAGAAATCCTGCGCCTCGTCGATGACGACATGGTCGAACTTCTGCACGCCTTCATCCCCGTTGAGCAGGTAATGAATATACAGCAGCGGCGGTAAATCCTCCTCCAGCACCATCCCCTTCTTGAGCTGACCGCGCGTCTCCTTCAGCACGGCCGCCGGAATGGCCTCTGGGTCTTCGCTAGGCCAATCCGCAGGCGTCTTCACAGCGCGGAAGATTTGCTTGTAGATCGTCAACGGATCGTATTTGGGCCATTTGGCGCCATAGGCCTTCTCGCGCTGCGCCCCTTTCTTCTTCCGGTCTTTCAGCGCCGCTGCTGAAGGGCTCTTCTTCAGCTCCATCTCGATCCAGCGGTGAATCCGGGCCATGACCCGTTCCTTTCGCTTGGCAGGCGGATAAGGGGCGTATTCTTCATTATGCCACTTGAGAATCATTCTGCGGGGCAGAACCGCCCCCTCCCACGGAGAGAAATCCCCTTCCGGGACAGAGCTTGTTTCCAGCCGCCGCACCGCGTCTTCGATGATTCCCATCAGTACCGTCGACCCCTTGAAACGTCCGGGTGTCTGTTCCGTGATTTCGGGCATCCCGCCTGGCGCCTCGAACCAGCGGTTCAGCGTCTCCATGGCGTCATTTTGCGGCAGCTCCAAACCCAGCATATCCCCCGCCCAGTCGGCAAAGGTGCTCTGCTGAATGTTGCCGACGCCAAGCTCGGGCAATACATCGGAAATATAGTCCAGAAACATCCGGTTCGGGGCAAAAATAATCATCCGCTCCGCCGCCACCTGCTCCTTGTACTGATACAGTAAAAAGGCGAGCCGGTGCAGCGCCACTGTCGTTTTTCCGCTACCGGCAACGCCCTGGATGATGAGCGCCGTGTTTTTTGCCGCCCGGATAATGCGGTCCTGCTCTTCCTGGATAGTCGATACGATATCTCTCAGCCGGTTATCCTTGTTCTCTCCCAGACGGTAGACCAGAAATTCATCCGACACCGCCGGACCGTCGCTCTCGCGGTCAAAGGTGTCCGCAACCCGTTCCAAAATCCGCTTGCGGATCACCACGTTGCGCTTGAGATACACAAGCCCTTCGACAATACCCTCCGGCGATTCGTAAGAAGCCGGCTCCATGCCCCCGGTAAACGAATAGAACAGGCTCGCCACCGGTGCGCGCCAATCGATGACGAGCGGGCGGTCGCTAACCTGTTCGCGGTCCACGCCGATTTTGCCGATATAAAGCGCCTTGCGTTCCCCGTCGCCGCTCTCCTCGAAGTCCAGCCGTCCGAAGTAAGGCTCCTGTCGCAGCTTGCCCAGACTGCCGCGTCTTTGCTCCCTCGATGCCTCCAGAATCTGTTCCGTGTAATCGTTGCCCGTGTACACCGGTGTGTTTGTCAGCGTTGTCAGCTGCCGGTCAATTTCCGCAAGCGCTGTGGTCAGCCTTTCGTGCTCCTCTTGATAGGCACTTTGAAAGTTGTCCTCCAATTTCAGTTACCTCCTAAAAGTAATATGGGGAAAGCCTTCCCCCGTCCATGTTAAGGCAAAACCGGTCCGAAGGAGCTGCGCTCCCTGTCGCCATGCTCGCACAAAAAGGATATTCATTGTAGCACAGGTCATAAGCAATTACCATATCCCGGAATGTGAAACCTGCATTTCAAAGGAAGGCATGAAGAATAAAATTCGCTGTAAACAGACCGGCAATGCCATACAAAGCAGGAGGAACCTCGCTGCTTCTGCCCAGCGCAAGCTTTGCGACGGGATAGGCGATGAATCCGAAGGCCATGCCGTCGACAATGCTGTAAGTGAACGGAATCATGACCATGATCAAAAAGGCGGGAAAGCCTTCGCTGGGATCGCTAAAGTTCATCAGGCGCACACTCTGCACCATCAGGCCGCCGATAATGATCAGAATCGGCGCGATGGCGCTGTCCGGTATATAGGCCAGCGCCGGAATGAACAGGAACGTGGCGCCGAACAGCAGCCCGGCGATAAATGAGGTCAGGCCGGAACGTCCACCGGCGGCGATTCCGGCGGACGATTCGGCAGCGGCCACGACCGGACTGCTGCCCAGCAGCCCGGCGGCGATGTTGGCAACCGAGAGCGCCCGCAGGCTGCTCTTAAAGCGTTCGGGATGTCCGGCCATCAAGGTCTGCGCGGAGACCAGGCCGATGTTCTCAAATACGACGATCAGCAGCAGCAGAAAGACGGCGATCCAGAACACGAGGCTGAGCACACCGGTCCAATCCATGCCAAGGAACACTTTCCCGTAGCCGGCGAAGAGAGGCCCCGTCTCTGTCTTGTCCGGCCCGTGTCCTGCGCCGAGAAGGTAAGCAAGGCCGCTCCCGGCCAGCATGCTGATCAGGAGCCCGCCCCGCGTGCCGCGCAGGAACAGCACAATCGCCAGCAAAAGAGTGACGCAGGATGTAATGACTGCGGGATCGCTGAAATGCCCGATGGCGACAAAGGTCGTCCGGTGGGCGATCACGATCTCGCTTTTTTGCAGGCCGATAAAGGTCAGAAACAGCCCGATTCCAACGGTAATCGCATGCTGAAGATTGGACGGAATCGCATCGCTGAGTATCCGGTAGAGCGAAGTGAACGCCACCAGGGCGAACAGGAGACCCGTGACGACGACAACCGCCAGCGCTTCTCTCCAGTCCAGCTTCATGGAATGAACCAGAGTATACGTATAAAAAGCGTTGATGCCCATGCCGGGCACTACGATAATCGGCGTCTTTCCGCCGAAGGCCATCAGCAGGCAGCCGGCGACGGCCGTCAGCAGCGTGGCTGCCATCCCCGCCCGAAGCGGCATGCCCGCATCATGCAGAATGGCGGCATTGACCATGACGATATAGACCGACGCGAAATAGGAGACGATGCCGGCTGCCCATTCCCGCTTCAGATTAAGCTCCGGTTCAATCCCGAGGCTGCGGCGCCAAAAGTCGTTGTTCATGCAAGTTTACCTCCGGTATTACTAAGTATGCCAAAAATAACGTGAAAGCTTCACGGTCAGCAAAAGAGCGAGCCGCCCGCTTTCGGCGCTCGCTCTTTTCTCGATTCTATTTATGACCGTTTTTAAATCTTGACCCCGCCGATTTCCAGCAGCTCTCGCACGGCGACGCTGACCATAATGAGTCCCGCCACCGGCGGCACGAACGCGTTGCTCGCGGGAGGCTGCTTCGCCTTCCGGATCTCGGGCGCATTCTCCGGCACGATTTTGTCCGTCACATCCTGCCGGGGCTTCATCGGCTCCTCGGTCGAGAACACGACCTTAACGCCTTTTTTGATGCCTTCCTTGCGCAATCTCTGGCGTATGACACGGGCGATCGGGTCCATCGTCGTCTTGGAGATGTCAGCGACCTGGAATTTCGTCGGGTCCATCTTATTCGCCGCGCCCATGCTCGAAATCATCGGGATTTTGCGGGCGAGACATTCCTTGATCAGATGGATTTTGTAATGAATCGTATCCGATGCGTCGAGGATGTAATCGAGCTTGTATTTGAACAGCTCTTCATACGTTTCTTCGGTATAGAACATATTCAGCGCGATCGCTTCGCACTCCGGGTTGATCAGCTTGACCCGTTCCACCATCAGGTCCGCCTTCTTCTGACCGACCGTTGTCGTCAGCGCATGAATCTGGCGGTTGATGTTGGTAATATCGACCGAATCCTTGTCAATCAGGATAATACGGCCGACTCCCGTGCGGGCCATAGCCTCCACTGCAATGGAGCCGACGCCGCCAATGCCGAGCACGGCTACCGTGCTGTTCTTCATAATTTCCAGACCTTCGGGTCCGATAGCCAATTCGGTACGTGAGAACTGATGCAGCATGATGCCAGCCTCCTATTTCTTGGCTTTTTCCTTGATAGCGACTCTGATGTGCAGTTCGTCCAATTGCGCGTCTTTTACCGGAGACGGAGCGTCCATCAGCAGATCGGTCGCACTGGCCGTTTTCGGGAAGGCGATCGTTTCGCGCAGATTATTGCGGCCTGCCAGCAGCATAACGAGCCGGTCGAAGCCGAAGGCGATGCCGCCGTGAGGAGGCGTGCCGTATTCGAATGCGTCAAGAAGATAGCCGAATTTATCCTGCACTTCTTCTTTGGACAGTGAGAGCGCGTCGAACATTTTCTCCTGTACTTCGCGCTTGTAGATCCGCATCGAGCCGCCGCCGACTTCGTAGCCGTTCAGCACGATATCGTAAGCCTGCGCGCGGATTGCGCCGGGATCGGTGTCGAACAGGGCCACATCTTCTTCGCGCGGACGGGTGAACGGATGATGCTCCGCCATATATCGCTTCTGTTCCTCGTCATAGCCGAGCAGCGGGAAGTCGGTTACCCAAGCGAACTTGTACACACTGTCGTCGATCAGCCCGAGCTGGCGGCCGATTTTGAGACGGAGCGCGCCGAGGACGTCGGCGACGACCTTCTTGTTGTCTGCGGAGAAGAGCAGCAGGTCGCCTTCCTCGGCTCCAGTGCGTTCTTTAACTGCTGCAATCTCTTCCTCGGTGAAGAACTTCACGATCGGACCGCGGAATTCGCCTTCCTTCACTTGAATCCAGGCAAGGCCCTTCGCTCCGTAGCGTGCCGCATAAGGTCCGAGATCGTCGATCTCCTTACGCGTCCAGGTGCCGCAGCCTTTGGCGTTCAGGCACTTCACTTCCCCGCCTTTTTCGATGACGGAGGCGAACACCTTCACGCCGCTGCTTGCGACGATATCGTTCATTTCGATCAGTTCAAGACCAAAACGCAGGTCCGGCTTGTCCGAGCCGTATTTGCCCATCGCCTCGGCATGAGTCAGGCGCTGGAACGGCAGGGCGAGATCTACGCCGACCGTCTCTTTGAACAGGCGCTGCATCAGGCGCTCCATCATGGCAAGCAGGTCGTCCTGGGCCAGGAATGAGGTCTCGATGTCCACCTGGGTAAATTCCGGCTGCCGGTCGGCTCGCAGGTCCTCGTCGCGGAAACAGCGGGCGATTTGGTAATAGCGTTCCACACCGCCGACCATCAGCAGCTGCTTGTAAATCTGCGGCGACTGTGGCAGGGCGAAAAATTCGCCTTCATGCACACGGCTTGGCACGAGATAGTCGCGCGCGCCTTCCGGCGAGCTCTTGGTCAGAATCGGCGTTTCCACGTCGATGAAGCCTTCTCCGTCAAGGAAGTCGCGGAAAATCTTGGCCGCTTTCGAGCGGAGCAGCAGCGTCTTCTGCATTTCTGGACGGCGCAGGTCTAAATAACGGTATTTCAGGCGAAGCGACTCGTCCACTTCGACGCCGTCTTCAATGAAGAACGGAGGGGTCTTGGCCGCGTTCAGCACCTCAATGGCGGTAACGCGTACTTCGATCTCGCCGGTAGGCAGGTTAGGGTTCACGGTTTCCGGGTCGCGCTTGACTACCTGGCCGGTAACCGCAATAACATACTCGCTGCGCGTCTTGTCGGCAATTTCCAGCGCTTCGCCGGAATAATCCGGGTTGAAGACGGTCTGTACGATTCCGCTGCGGTCGCGAAGATCGATGAACAGCACGCCTCCAAGGTCGCGGCGGGTCTGCACCCAGCCGCTTAATGTTACGGTCTGTCCAATATGTTCCGTCGTCAACTGTCCACAGTTATGGCTTCTTTGCATGATATATCATACCCCTTTGTAATTAAAATCTATCTTTCATTGCCGTTCTGAGCAGACTTTTGGATCAAGCCTGCTCCGCCAGCACTTCTCCCAGATCTTCCAGTTTAACGGTGCGCTGCTCGCCTGTCGCCATGCTCTTGAGGGCGATTTCCCCGCGCTGCAGCTCTTCCTCGCCAAGAATGGCGGTATAACGCGCCGACATGCGGTCGGCGGATTTCATCTGTGCCTTCATTTTGCGTCCCAGGTAATCCCGCTCCGCCGAGAAGCCTTGGCTGCGCAGAATGAACAGCTGCTTGGTGATTTCGGCTTCCGCCTCTTCGCCGAGCGCTATGAGATACACATCCAGCGGCTTGGACGCTTCCAGCTCCACCTTCTGGTTCTCCAGAATAAGCTGAATGCGTTCCAATCCAATGCCGAGACCGACGCCAGGCTGGTCCGGTCCGCCGATTTCGGCAACCAGGCCGTTATAGCGCCCGCCTCCGCCGACCGTGTCAATGGAGCCGATGCCGGCCGCCTTGTACTCGAACGCCGTGTGTGTATAATAATCGAGCCCCCGAACAAGCCGCGTGTTGATGGCATAATCGACGCCCATCGCATCCAGATGCGCCCGCACCTTGGCGAAGTGAACCGTGCACTCTTCATCCAGACTGTCCAAGATGGACGGGGCATCGACGAATTTCGCCTGATCAACCTTGCAGTCCAGCACGCGCAGCGGGTTGCGCTCCATGCGCCGCTGGCAGTCGCTGCACAGGCTGTCCTTCATCGGACGCAGGAAGCCGAGCAGCTTCTCCCGGTATGCGGCCCGGCTTGGAATATTGCCGACCGAATTAATCTCGACCCGCACGCCGCTGAGGCCAAGGTCCTTGCAGAACTGGTAACCGAGCGAAATAACTTCTGCATCGATCGCCGGATCGACCGCGCCGAACGCTTCCACGCCGAACTGGTGAAACTGGCGGTATCTTCCAGCCTGCGGACGCTCATAGCGGAACATCGGACCGATGTAATAGAGCTTGCTGACATCCGGTTCTCCGTACAGCTTGTTCTGTACGTAAGCGCGGACGACGCCGGCCGTCCCTTCCGGACGCAGCGCCAGATCCCGGTCCCCCTTGTCTTTGAAGGTGTACATCTCGCCTTCCACGATATCGGTCGTCTCTCCGACGCCTCTTTCGAACAGCTCCGTATGCTCGAACATCGGGGTCCGGATTTCACGATAGTTGAAGCGCCGGCACAAATCTCTGGCTTTCTCTTCAACGAACTGCCATCTTTCCACCGCGCCTGGCAACACATCCTGCGTGCCAGTCGGCTTCTCAAATCTTTCTTTAGCCACAGCTGATCCCTCCTGAAAGTACCCTTGACCACTTTGAAAATTCCATAAAAAATCCCCCGCCCTGTTTGATCAACAGGGACGAGGGATTATCGCTAACGATCTTCACCCGTGGTACCACCCACATTCCAGCCGGAAACTCGAAGTTTCTGACCGCTCCAAGCGGTTAACGCCCGCCTACGCGCAAAACGGCTACTGACGCGGACATCCGCCGCTGTTCGCCGTGCGTTCTCGGGGAGGTCATTCATTCGCTCATCAACAGAATCCTTGCAGCCAAGCTGAATATTTACGTTGACCTCTTCAGAAGGCAGGTAAAATTCAACGATGGGATTCCTCTCTGGGGTTGTGGGGGTCGAATTACTGGGTCCCGTCATCAAAACATAATATTAAACCGTATATTGTTAGATTCTACTGAACCACTGCGCTAAAGTCAAGGGAAGGAATCGCCTCAGCATAAATATTGTTCTTCGATTTCTCCAATCATTCCGACCCGGTCCACATGCCTGCCGCCTTCAAACTCCGCTTCCAGCCAGCATTTGACGATCATCTTGGCAAGTTCGCCGCCGATCACCCGGGACCCGAAAGCGAGAATATTTGTATTGTTATGCCGCTTGGACATCTGCGCGGTGTACGGCTCGCTGCACACTACCGCCCGAATCCCTCTTACTTTATTCGCAGCGATGGAAATGCCGACGCCCGTTCCGCAAATCAGAATTCCCGCGTCCACCTGCCCGCCGATTAGCGCTTCGGCCACCAGTTTAGCGTATTTCGGATAATCGGTTCTTTCGGCGCTGTGCGGCCCGTAATCGATGAGCTCATGTCCCAGCTCTTCGACGTACGCCGAAATAATCGGCTTCAATTCGAATCCTATATGGTCGCTGGCGATGGCGATTTTCATCGGCTGCACTCCCGTTCTTTGGTTTTTAATCGGTCAATAATTTCCCGGTAAGACTCCCCCCTGCCAAACAAAGTAGAAGTGCCCAGCACAAAGCCTTCAACCCCGTATTGAGTGAGCTCGGATATTTTCTCCTCTGAAATGGCACCGTCAACGACAATAACAAACCCGCAGTGATTCCGCGACTTGTACTCATTCAATCCTTTGATCTTGTCATCCACATAGGGCAGATATTTTTGACCGGCGAATCCGGGGTTAACCGTCATGACCAGCACATAATCGACCAGGCTCAGCAAAGCTTCGACGGCCGCGATGGAAGTACCCGGATTGATGGCGATCCCGGCTCTTACCCCGTTAGCGTGTATGCGGTCAATAGTGCGAGTCGGATGCATGTCGGATTCCGGATGAAAATAAATAATATCGGCGCCTTTTTGCGAAAACATATCGATATGGGCGGAGGGATTGTCAATCATTAAATGAACGTCTACCGGCTTGCTCGTCTGCTTGCGGATATATTCAAAATCCTGGAGACCCATGCCGAAGTTCGGAACGAATTTCCCGTCCATAATATCAATATGATACACATCCACATCCGCCTTATCCAAAGCGGCCACCTCATCTTCCAGAGAACGAAAGTCGGCGCACATCATCGAAGGACACAGCAGCTTGCTCATCGCAATCCCCTTTCTTGGAGTAAACGATTACTCTTTCATTTTTATGTGGTCTTCCTTTCCACCAAACTGACCGGCACGATCTGATGCCTTTCGATGCTTCCCGGAACGCCGTCAATCATATCAAGAAGAATCCGGCATGCTTTATTGGCCAATGAAGCTTTATCCTGATTGATCGTAGTAATCGGAGGGTCGCAGTATTGAGAAATCAAATTGTTGTCGAACCCGACGATTTTAACCTGCTCAGGCACTTTATATCCCGTCTCTTGAATAAAAAGCAGCGCCCCGAGAGCCAGCCAGTCATTGGTGGCGAAAATCCCGTCAAAGGGGACACCGGCATCAACCAGGCCTTGAATGGCCTCCTTGGCTGCCTCAAGGCTGCTTTTTTTCGGATCAGTGTACACGATTCGTTCATCTTTTACGGGAAGACCGGCTCCGGCCAGCGCGTCTTTGTAACCTTTCAAACGTTCATTCACAGACGACAGATTGTTTTTCTTGGTCAGCAGAACAATCTCTGCGCAGCCCTTTTCAATCAGCTTATGCGTGGCCAGCCGGCCGCCTTCATAGTGGTCGGACTCGACAAAAGCCACGTTGGTATCCATTTTCGGACGACGGTCGATGCAGACGGTGGGCACTTTCCGTTTCAGAATATCCGTGGGCACTTCCTCCTGGCCGGAGATGCAGACCAAACCGTCCACCATTTTGCCGTCCAGCGTCTTCAGATATTCTTTCTCTTTCTTCGCGTCCTTGGCCGTGTTGCATATGATGGTGGAATAACCTTCTTCGAAAAAGAAACTTTCGATCTCCAGCACGACCGCTGCAAAAAATTCGTTGCTGATATCCGGAACCAGAACGCCGATCGTTTGGGATTTGTTCATGCGCAAGCTTTTGGCGATGCTGTTCGTTTCATATTGGTGCTCTTGAATTATTTTCAGCACCTTATCCCGCGTCTCGTTCGAGAATCTGCCGTTATCGTTGATCACGCGGGATACCGTCGCTACCGAAACACCGCTTAAACGGGCAATTTCCTTGATTGAGATTTGACCGTTCTTCATTTGTATCTTCCTATCCCTTCGAAATTTATAAGAGTAATCGATTACCCATTCGATAGTTAAATCATAGCACCCTTTGATAACGCTGTCAAAAAAAATTCAAGAAGCACATTCCCTTGTCTTTTTCAAAATCCATAAGAAGAAACGGCTTCGCCGTCCTCTGGAAGAGGAAGGCATCCGTTTCTCGTAAAAATATCAGGTTAAGGATAAGCGCGAAGCTTATACTTTCTGATATTTCAAAAAAATGACCTGCAGCCGATTGCTGCAGGTCCAACGTTATATATTATAAAAAAGGGGGTCATGGCTTTATTATAAACACAATATATTAAGCGATCATGATAGTAATATTACTCTTATATTACAGAAAAGAAAGCGTTTTATTTTCCTTGGATTACAAAAGCCTCCTTCGCCATTAAGGCGCAGGGGCTTTTATAAGTAAAACATTTTGCAGGCATGATGCCTAAGCTTTTAATCAAAAATTTCGACATAGGCATTTTTGCTCCGCAGGGTATGAACCACCGCGTTGAAATCCTCATCGCTCGCTTTGATCTCCATGACATAATGCAAATGATCCAAATCTCCGCCTGAGTACATCCGGTCCGCACGAAGATCATCCGTGCCAAGGGAATCATCGCCACTCAGCGGCGCTCTGCCGGCGTTATTGTCCACCGTAACCACCGGCACGGCCGCTGGGGCAGCACCGAAGGCTGCAAAGGTAGAGCCGCTTCCCGCCAAATTATTCGGCGGCATTAGAGGAAGTAGCAACCGCCTGTCTTCCCCCAAAGGATCGGTTAACGCCCCTACGTCCAGCCCTTCCACATCAAACGAAAGCAGCGCCGTCTTGGCGCCTTCCGCTTCGTCTTCCGTTCTGAAGTAAGCCTGAATCCGTTTGGTCATTCTTATCGCCTCCCTTAATTAACTTAGGGTGATGCGCTTATTGGGTCACTTTGACTTGGAGCGCCTGCAACAATTCACGCACAAAGGCGGGCTCGTCTTTCGGTGTGCGCGACGTGATATAATTGCCGTCCACAACGACTTCTTCGTCCTTGAACTTCGCACCCGCATTGACCATATCGTCTTTCAGCGGCGGATAGGACGTAATGGTGCGGCCTTTCAACAGGCCCGCGCTGATCAGGATTTGCGGTCCATGACAGATAGCCGCGATCGGCTTGCCGGCGCTGTCCGCTTCCTTCACGAATTTGACAATATCGGCATCCGAACGCAGCCCTTCCGGCGAGGAACCGCCAGGAATAACAACGGCGTCATAGTCGGCGGCCTTCACTTCGGAAATGGCCTTGTCGGCCGTATAAGAGGCTACGCCCTTTTTGCCTTTGAGCATCTCGCCCTTTTTCAATCCAATAATATCGGCCTCATGTCCGGCTCCTTTAACCGCATCGTAAGGAACCTTCATTTCGGAATCTTCAAATTGAGCGGCAAGCAGAAAAGCAACTTTACTCATTGTAAAATATTCTCCCTTCTGTTGTTCTTGGTCTCGTAGTCATATTACCCGAAATCGGCGTCTTTCTAACCGAATATCGAAAAAGCCGCCTCTTCTTCGCCCCTTCACTCACGAGCGCGGCAGCAGATTGCGGCTTCTTCCTTTCAGTACATCCTTGCTGAGCCATTCGGACTCCTTCACGCTTGCGGCGGCTTCCTTGGGGCTTCCGACCGGAAAGGCGGCCAACGTTCTCCAGGCCCAGGCTTTTGTCGGCTGTCTCATTTCTAGCGCTCCTTGGTCTTATGCTTGTCGTTCTTCCCTTGAAGTGTGCCCCGACCGCTAACAGCCTATCCAACATGATAACCCCGACCCTAAATCAACAAAAAAACGGATGGTCCGAGAACTTATTTTAAGTTCTCAGCCATCCGTTTAATATCATACCGCCTCCGGCGACCCGCTAACCTTAACTGCTTCTATCCCCTGCTGTCCAGAATCAGCGTAACCGGTCCCCAATTGATCAAGGACACATCCATCATTGCCCCGAAGACGCCTGTTTCGACTTTTAGTCCGGTAGCCGCCAGTTCACGGTTAAAGTAGTCGTAGAGCCGCTCCGCTTCAACCGGCGCAGCCGCTGCCATAAAGTTCGGGCGCCGCCCTTTGCGGCAGTCGCCATATAACGTAAACTGCGATACGGACAGAATCGATCCGCCCGTATCACTGACGCTGTGATTCATTTTTCCCGCTTCATCCTCAAAAATCCGCAGACCGGCGATCTTGCCCACCAAATACATGGCGTCCTGCTCCGTATCTTCATGGGTGACGCCGACAAGAAGCATCAGGCCTTCGCCGATCTCCCCGGCGGTCTTTCCATCAACTTCGACCCGCGCTTCTTTGCAGCGCTGTACAACCACTTTCATGAATCCCACAACTCCTGACTCACTGCATAATCCGGTGAACCGTGTAGACGTCCTTAACCCGTTTCACCTTTTCCACGACCGAATACAAGTGATCCGTATTGCGGATCAGGATGGTCATATGAAT
Source organism: Paenibacillus sp. URB8-2 (assembly GCF_013393385.1). Lineage (NCBI taxonomy): Bacteria > Bacillati > Bacillota > Bacilli > Caryophanales > Paenibacillaceae > Paenibacillus > Paenibacillus sp. URB8-2. The sequence goes on from NZ_AP023239.1 coordinate 4,222,984, forward strand.
CAAAGCCATCTTGTTCTTGTCGGAACGACCGGTGACCGCCGAAATATTCGTCTTGCTCTCGGATACCGCCTGCAGCACTTCATTAAGCAGGCCGTTGCGGTCATGGCCGGTAATCTCGATATCAACGCTGTAATTCGCCTCCATGCTGCCTTCCCATTCGACCTCGATGACGCGCGCCGCTTCCTCGCTCTCCTCCGCCTTGATGTTCGGACAATCCGAACGGTGTACGGAAACGCCGCGGCCGCGCGTTACATAGCCGACGATGTCGTCGCCCGGCACAGGATTACAGCATCTGGCAAAGCGGACCAGCAGGTTGTCTATCCCTTTGACGCGCACGCCGTTCGTCGGCTGGTTTCGCTTCTCGGCGACCTTGATTTCCTTCTTCTCGGTCGTCAGTTCCAAATGGGCCGCCGCCGCTTCCTCCTGCTCCTTGCGCAGCTTCTCCGTTAAGCGGGTAGCGATTTGCGCCGCCGTTATGCCGCCGAAGCCCACAGCGGAGAGCATATCCTCTATATCGTTGAAAGCGAACTTTTTCGCCGCTTCCAGCAGCTTGTCGTCCGACATCCAGTCCGAAGGCTCGGTTCCGAGCCGCTTCAGCTCGCGCTCGATCGCTTCGCGTCCTTTTTCGACATTTTCCTCGCGCTTTTCTTTCTTGAACCACTGCTTGATCTTGCTTCGCGCATGCGAAGACTGGGCGATCTTCAGCCAATCCCGGCTCGGCCCATAAGAGTGCTTCGAGGTCAGGATTTCCACGATATCGCCGGTCTTAAGCTTATGGTCGAGCGGTACGATCCGCCCGTTCACCTTGGCCCCGATTGTGCGGTTGCCCACCTCCGTATGAATCCGGAAGGCAAAATCCAGCGGCACGGAACCCGCAGGCAGCTCGATTACTTCCCCTTTGGGAGTAAAAACGAAGACAAGGTCGGAGAAAAAGTCCATTTTCAGCGATTCGACAAACTCCGAAGCATCCTTGGCTTCATGCTGCAGCTCCAAAATTTCGCGAAAAAAAGGCATCCGGTTCTCAGGATTGGCGGCCCCGCCGCTTCCTTCCTTGTATGCCCAGTGAGCTGCTATCCCATATTCGGCTGTTCGGTGCATTTCCCACGTTCTGATCTGCACTTCCGTCGGTTCGCCGCCGGGGCCAACCACCGTCGTATGCAGCGATTGATACATATTCGCTTTCGGCATAGCGATGTAATCCTTGAAACGTCCGGGCATCGGCTTCCACAGCGTATGGATAATGCCGAGGGTGGCATAACAATCCTTGATGTTGTCAACGATAATGCGTATCGCAAGCAGATCGTATATTTCGTTGAACTGCTTGTTCTTGGTTGTCATTTTGTTATAGACGCTGTAAATATGCTTGGGCCGTCCCGAGAGGTCGCCTTCGATGCCCATTTCGTCCAGCTTGACACCTATGCGGGTGATGACGCTGTCGATAAACTGCTCGCGCTCGGCGCGCTTTTTGTGCATCAGATTGGCAATCCGGTAATACTGCTGGGGATTCAGGTAACGAAGCGCAATATCTTCCATTTCCCATTTAATGGCCGAAATACCGAGCCGATCCGCAATGGGACAAAAAATTTCAAGCGTTTCATAAGAAATGCGGCGCTGGCTTTCTTCCGACTGATACTTCAGCGTCCGCATATTATGCAGACGGTCCGCCAGCTTGATGACAATGACGCGGATATCCTGTGCCATGGCGATGAACATTTTGCGGTAATTCTCGTTCTGCTGTTCTTCCTTTGACCGGAAACGAATGCGTTCCAACTTGGTCAGACCGTCCACGAGCATGGCGCAGGTATCGCCGAATTTGTCACGAATCTGCTCGAGCGACACCGTCGTATCCTCCACAACATCGTGCAAAAGAGCCGCGATAATGGAGATGACGTCCATCTGCATGCTCACGACAATATCGGCCACAGCAAGCGGATGCAGGATATATGGCTCCCCCGATTTACGCACCTGCCCGTGATGGGCTTGGTCCGCAAATATATACGCCTCCTGTATGCGTGGAAGATCTTTTTCTTTTATATAGGCTCCGGCCCTTTCCAGTAATCGCTCAATGCCCATACTCGTCGTATCCGTTTCCTTTCTATAATAAAATGAACCCGCGTATTTTGCGCATCCGCAGGCAGGGTTCGGTTCTTTTCAATTTAAAAAAGCCGACAACTTCCCTTATACTGAAAGTTTCCTATTATTATGACGCTTGCGGCGGATTACGTCAACACTTGCCATTCTGTGGCATTTCTGAACGATTTATAAGACGGCTGTGAAAAAAATAACGGACTTTGTGAAAATGTTGTTGAAAAAACGGTCCGATCTATTTAATCTAGTAAAGGCGGTTTTCCTTACCGATAATGTAATAGATTCGTAAGGTCCGCAAGCCATCGGAAAACGCATTGAAGACATTCTTTACTTTGCGGGGCAAATTTCCGTGAACATCCAGATTTAAAACAATTAGAGGAGTGAATGTTTTGCAACGCGAAATTCAAGTCAACGAAAGACTCCCCCTGGGCCCAGGTTTTCTACTCAGCCTTCAGCATTTGTTCGCCATGTTTGGCAGCACGGTGCTTGTGCCCAACCTGTTCGGGGTCGACCCCGGAATGATTCTGCTGATGAACGGCATCGGCACACTGCTGTACATATTGATCTGCAAGGGCAGAATCCCCGCTTATCTCGGTTCCAGCTTTGCTTTTATCTCGCCGGTTACGGCTGTGCTGGCTGCGCATCAAGACGATCACAGTCATGGTTATTCGCTTGCTCTGGGCGCTTTTATCGTAACGGGCGTAATCTTTGTGGTTGTCGCCCTAATCATACGCTATGCAGGAACGGGCTGGATTGACGTCGTTTTCCCGCCTGCGGTAATGGGCGCCATCGTCGCTACAATCGGACTCGAGCTTGTGCCGGTGGCCGCGGGAATGGCCGGGCTGATCGCTCCATCGGGCGCTGTGGATTGGAAACCGGATGCGGGCGCGATTACGCTCTCCATGGTTACTCTTGGCGTGACGGTTATCGGATCGGTTCTGTTCCGGGGATTCCCCAAAATCATTCACATTCTGATCGGTATCGTCACAGGATACGTCCTGGCTTATCTTATGCACAGGGTTGATACCTCGGCAATTGCGAACTCGCATTTCTTTGCCCATCCGACGGTTACTACGCCTTCCTTTGACTGGCAAGCAATCTTGACCATCATTCCGGTCTCCCTCGTCGTTATTGTCGAACACATCGGGCACCTGCTCGTGACCAGCAATATTGTGGGCAAAGATCTCGCCAAGAATCCCGGACTTGACCGCTCGCTCATGGTCAACGGCATTTCGACGATTATTTCCGGGTTTGTCGGTTCCACTCCAAATACGACTTACGGCGAAAATATCGGCGTTATGGCCCTTACGAAAGTTTATTCCGTCTATGTTATCGGAGGAGCGGCGGTTATCGCCATTTTGCTATCGTTCTCCGGCACGTTTTCTTCCATCATCGCCAACATTCCACTTCCGGTCATGGGGGGCGTATCGCTGCTGCTGTTCGGTGTCATCGCGGCTTCCGGACTTCGCATCTTTGTTGAACAGAAGGTCGATTTCTCAAAGCCGACCAATATGATTTTGGCAACGCTCGTTCTCGTAGTGGGCATCAGCGGCACCTCCCTTACCATCGGAGGCGTTCAGCTCAAAGGCATGGCGCTTGCGACAATAGTTGGCATTGTGCTCTCCCTGCTGTTCAAGCTGTTCCAGGTTCTTGGCCTGTCCAATGACAAGGAAGAGATCAAGCAGGCCAAAGCGTCGGATGTTTGATAATATGCGCTCAGCATATCCATTCTAATATTTGCAAAAAGCCGGCAGCCTCATCGTACTTGAGTACGGTAATGGCTGCCGGCTTTTTATTTCCCGGAAAATAGCGAAATCTACCTAGAGATAAATGTCAATCTTCGTAACTAAGAAGGGAAACCACTTCAACGTCAGGAAGCTTCTTTCGGCCTTCAAGCTGCTCCAGTTCAATCAAAAATGCCGCTCCGACCACATTGCCTCCGAGCTGGTGAACAAGGTTAACCGCAGTCGAAATGGTACCTCCTGTTGCCAGCAGGTCGTCGGCGATCAACACATTTTGGCCGGGAAGTATCGCGTCGGTATGTACTGCAAGCCGGTCTTTGCCGTATTCCAGATCATATCCCGCTTCAATCGTATCGTACGGCAGCTTTCCGCTCTTGCGGATCGGTACAAAGCCTACACCCAGCGCATAGGCAAGAGGAGCCCCTACCACAAAGCCACGGGCTTCCGGACCGGCGATGACATCGATATTCAAATGAGACACGCGTTCTTTCAGCGCGTCAATAGCTTGGCGGTACATCTCGCCATCCTTCAGCAGAGTCGTAATATCTTTGAAGCTTATACCCGCCATCGGAAAATCCGGTATCACACGGATAAATTCTTTGAAATCCAAAATAACTCCCCCTAAAAGTTTTGATAGCATAACTTCTCTGAATGATCTTCGCAAAACTTGCTTCGGAAGCATTTGCTTTGTTTTGATAGCATAACTTCTTTGAATGATCTTCGCAAAACTCGCTTCGAAAGCATCTGCTTTCTCACAAGGCCTCAATGGATTTAGGATGCACCGAGTCTGCGCGACTCCATCCATTCTTGAAGCTCGGCTGTACTCCCTTCCGTGAAGTACTGCTCCATTTCCGCCAATTCACTGAGGTACATGAAATGGCTTGAAGAAGCCAGGTCGCGGGCTGCGGGCCGGGTCACAAAGGATAATTGTCCCTGCTCCCTCATAATAAAATCAAGCTCTTCGAATACGTCCAGCATCATCTTCAGCATCCGCAGGCTCATCGGCGATTTCCGGCTCAGCCGCAGAAGGACTTCCTGCTCTGAAATTGGCTTGGCGGCGATGACGGCCAGCCATTTATATAGGGTCTTGAAATGATCTCTTGTTGGAACGAGCAGACGATCTCGCTCCTGGCGGAGCGAGTGCAGCAGCGCGATGTTCTGCACCTCCGGAAAAGTCTTAAGCAGCACGTCAAGCTGCTGCGGCGACTCCGGCATATCCAGCAGGCATAGCAGGGATAATGGGTTCTCCAAATGTCCTCCCGCCGGCAGATCGTCTACAGGAGAAATTCCTTTATATTGATCATATACCCAAAAGGACATCCCTTGCCATTCCGTCTGCTCCCGCTCGAGCAGACGTTCCTTGCGGACCACCACCGCCGCAAGATCTTGCCTGGCGGCGGTCTGCGGAAGCAGCAGATCGAGCAGACGTTGTGTCCTGCCTGCGGCATCCCGCGCACCGCGGAAATCGAACAGCTGTGGCTGTGGGACCGCCAGATCTTGCAGCATAAGCTGCGCCTTTCGGGACCCGTTCCATTCGTTGACGGACAATTCCGCAAGCACATCAATGCCGGTCCCTGGCGGCAGCAGCTCGGCCAGCTCTCCCTTGCCAAAAGCGACGGCTTCGACCGTCCTGCCTTCCTGCTGCAGAACCAGCTTCAGGTGACGATTGCCCTGTCCCATAGTACGCGTCTCTTTCACTGCCGCTCCCCGAACGATAAATTTCGGTAGCGGATTGCTCATTCCGAAAGGAGCCAGCAGCTCCAGCTCCTCGGCGGCCCGTAGCGATAAATCGGCGAGCGTATATTCTCCGTCCGCCGTGACCACCGGCACAAAGTGTTCCTCCGTCAGAACACCGGAAGCGAACTCCTCAAGCGCGGCGGCAAATGCGTCCAGGTTGTCACGGTGCAGGCTCATGCCCGCCGCCGCCGGATGGCCGCCGAAGTGATCCATGAGATCCGCGCAGGATGAAAGCGCCGCGTAGATATCTAGGCCGGGAATGGACCGGGCCGAGCCTTTGCAATAGCCCGTTTCCGGATGGATGTCCAGTATAATCACAGGCCGGTAGTAACGTTCGAGCAGCTTGGAAGCGACAATGCCGACTACCCCGACATTCCATTCTTCCCCCGCCAGAACTATGATGCTTGGGAGTTCTCCATCCTTAACTCTTTCTTCCAAGCGGACTAACGCTTCGGCAACAATCCGGTCAACGACCATCTGCCGTTCTTTATTCAGCATGTCCAGTTCTGCGGCAAGGCGCTCTGCCTCCACGGGATCTTCTGTGGTCAGCAGAGACACCGCCCGTCCGGCATGATCGAGGCGCCCGCTGGCATTAATGCGAGGCGCCAGCGCAAAAGCGACATTGACCGCGCCTACCTTCTCCACGTTTACGGCGCTCACATCAAGAAGCGCCCGAATGCCGGGATACTTTGATTGGCGCATACTTATAAGTCCCCTTCGCACAATGGCTCGGTTCTCGTCAAGAAGGGGCATCAGGTCGGCTACCGTTCCGATAGCTGCAATTTCCAGCCATTCTTCCGGGACTTGTCCATCCAGAAGCGCCTGAGCCAGCTTGTAGGCGACCCCTACACCGGCTAATCCCTTAAAAGGATACGGGCAGCCAGGCAGCTTCGGATTGATCAGAGCATATGCGGGAGGCAGAACAGCCGGAGGCTCGTGATGATCCGTAACAACAACATCCATCCCAAGCTCATTCGCATAAGCGATTTGGCTGCAGGCGCTGATTCCAGTATCCACCGTAATGATCAGCGAGACGCCCTGCTGGAGCGCCCAATCGAGCGCGTGGTTATGCAGCCCGTAGCCCTCATTGGAACGGTGGGGGATATAAATGTCGAAGGAGGCGCCCAGGTGCCGCAGAAGATGAATCATCAGCGAAGTACTGGATACGCCGTCAGCGTCGTAATCGCCGTAGACGAGGATATGCTCCTCTTCCTCCAGCGCCTTTTTGATGCGGGGGACGGCCTCCTTCATCCCTTTCAGCAAGAATGGATCATGATCTTCTACCACTGCGCCTTCTATAAAGCTAAGTGCTTCTTCCGGGTCGCTCATCCCTCTCGCGACAAGCAGGGATGCAACGAGCGGAGAAACAGAAAGTCTCCGGGCCAATTCCCTGGATTGAACGGGATCGGCTACCGGAGATTGCCATTTGGTTTTTGAATGAAGCAATGCGGTTCACCTTTCTCTCGCGCTTGAGCCGGCTATTGCAGCAGCGTCGGCATTTCACTGTCCGTCAGCTCATAATTGGTTTTGTAAGGATAACCGGGTTCGTAAGGCACGATATCCATATGAACGTGGCCGACATGGACGAAACGGTGCTGCAGCAGCTTTTTGGCGCAATCTGCGATTTCGCGCGCTTCCATCACGCTGATTCGCGGATTGACGCTGATCGTGACCTGAAGATTGACATATCGGCCTTCCTCAAGCGCCTTTAAATGTTCCACGCGAATGACTCCATGAACTTTTTGAACGGTATCGATAAAATTTGCGGCATCTTCATGCGGAAGCTCCTGGCTATTCTTGCCGTAAATCGTACTGAGAATAAGCAAATATCCTTTGCGGAGAATAAGGCAAGCAGCAAGAAGTGCGGCGATCGGGTCCAGGTACAAGAGAGGATGCCAATTCAGATAGCCTCCGAGCATGGACGTCGCCACGCCGATTAATACGGTCAGCGAAGTATACAGGCTGAAGCGATGATTATCGGCATAAGCGGCATGACTTCCGTTTCCGATTTTTTGGGCAGTGCGGTATTGATATTGAAAAATAGCTTCTTTCACCAGCAGAGACAGACAGATCGTCAACAACGCGAGTTCTCCTGAAGGATTCAGGTCTCCGCTCGTCAAGTCGCGGATTGCGGAAAAAGCGATTTGCAGACCGCCCATTAAAATTAGCACCGCAAATACAACGGATAATAAAGGCTCGTTCTTATTCTTCCCATCCCGCGAATCCGGTTTCCGCGCCCTGTTGCCTTCTCCGCCGCTACGCCACGGAAGAATCTCGGCCAGCTTCGCCGCGGCATCCGCACCCGAGTATAAGGCATCGGCGATCAAAGCCTTGCTCCCCGAATAGTAACCTGCGACTCCTTTGGCCAGAGCCAGCGTGAAATCGCCGGCAATTCCCGTCCAAGCCACCCGCTCGTTTTGAGACGAATACTTTTCATTCATCTGGGTTCCTCCTTGCCGCTCCATGTACTCGCTGTGCTGATGGGTATAATATCCGACATCCCGCCTGAGGTTTCAAAAGCCGCGTCGTCATGGACGCGGCTTCGTTTAAAGGATCATTTACGCTTTGGCAGGCTTGCTCTTGGGCTTAACCTTCTGGTTCTTCTTCAGCAGCAGCCACAGCGGACTTGCGATGAAGATCGAGGAATATGCACCGAACAACAGACCGATAACCATGGCCAGAGAGAACATTTTGATCGACTCGCCGCCAAGCACCAACAGGAAGAATGCGGCGATGAATACGGTAAAGGCGGTGTAAAGAGAACGCATGATAGTCTGAGAGATACTCTTGTTGACGAGAACTTTCAGATCGTCGTAGGTCCTTTGCTTGCCGAAGCGCAGATTTTCGCGAATCCGGTCAAAAATAACGATCGTATCGTTGATTGAATAACCGATAATCGTCAGCACAGCGACAATGAATGTCAGATCCACTTCCAGTCTGAAAATGGAGAATACGGCAACGACCATGAACGCATCATGGATCAATGCAACGATCGCAGCTATCGCAAAGCGCCATTCAAAACGGATGCTTACGTACACGATAATGCCCAGGCAGGAAATGAGAACCGCATAAATCGCGTTGCGGGCGAGTTCTTTTGCCATTTCAGTATCGACGGTGTTGACTTCAAATGATGCCTTGTCGTCAAGCTTGGAAATGGCGCTCTTCAGCGCAGCATCCTGCTCACTCGTCAGTACTCCGTCATAGCGGATGGTCATGCGCTGCGTTCCGGGTGTAATATTCGGTTCATGATCTGTTCCTATGTTAGCGACAGCCGTACGGATTTGGTCCACCGTCAAATTCTTGGAAAGAGAAACGTCAACGTTGGAGCCGGCTTTGAAATCGACGCTGTAATTCAGATTGAATATCGCCAGGAAAATAATCCCGAGAATCGTGAGCGTGATGGAAAAAATGTAAAAATATTTGCTCAAGTGGACGTAATCGAGCTCTTTCTTAAAGCGCACTGATTTCACTCTCCTTTACCCCGAATTGCTTTGGCTTGCTCAGCTTGCCGGCCTTAACCAGCATATTAAGCAGCCAACGGGCGAAATAAAGGTTCGTAAATATGCTGAGCAGAATTTCTACAATCAGCACGAGCGCGAAGCCTTTTACCGAGCCTGTACCGAAAGCGAACATGACGGCCGCGACGATAATCGTGGTGACGTTCGAGTCCATAACAGTACGGAAGGAGGACTTGCTGCCTGCCTTGACGGAGGACATGATGCTCTTACCGCTCCGCATTTCTTCCCGAATTCGTTCATTTGTAATAATGTTGGCGTCAACCGCCATCCCGATCCCGAGTATGAATGCCGCCACGCCCGGAAGCGTCAAGGTAAAATCGGCAAATACGAAGACCAGAATAAGCAGCCATGTATGCAGAATCAAGGCAAAGCTGGCGATAAGGCCAGGAACACGGTACATACCGATCATAAAGAGCAGAATAAACACTGAACCAATCAGGCCGGCTTTAACCGTCTGATCCAGGGACTGCTTGCCCAAGGTTGCGCCTACGCTCTGGGAGTATTTCTCCGTCAGCTTCAGCGGCAGGGCTCCGAGATTGATCGTATCGGCCAAATTCCGGGCTTCCTCGATTGTATAATTCCCCGAAATCGATGCGGTTCCTTCCGTAAGCTCCGCTCTTACTTGCGGATCGGAAAGCTTAGTATCATCCAGGTAGATGGCCAGATGCTGACCGAGCAGACGCTTCGTAATTTCCGCAAATTTCTGTTTATCTTTAACCTTGATGCTGATTTCGATCTGATTCAGGCTGTCGCGGCCGATGGTCGCGGCGTTCTCAACGAAATCGCTGCCTACCAGCTCGATTTTGCTGTACGTTCCTTCGGCGTCGCCAGGCGCGGCGCTGCGGAAGGTAAGAACTGCCGGCTCCTTCATCTTTTCACGAACCTCAGCTTCATTGGTGACACCGGCGATTTTCAGACGGATACGATCCGTTCCTTCGGTGGTAACCTCCGGTTCGCTCGTTCCTAGTACGTTGGCCCGTTTCTCAAGGCTGGCAGCGGTCTGCAGCAAAGAAGCCCGGGTTATTTCCTTGCCTTGCTCGGAAGGCTGGGCTTGGTATAAAATTTCGAAGCCGCCCTTCAAATCAAGACCCAGCCGTACTCTGTCAAGCAGCCCGGGAGTCGATACCGCCATAACGGCCGCTAAGACGAGCACGGTAATGATGAAGCTCAGAAGTCTTTTCATGCTCTTGCTAGTTCCCCTTTCTTAAACTCAATATTCCTATTATAGCTACGCGCCAAATCAGCGTCAATTCAGCAAGCATTGGCAGCGCTGTGTTCGCGGCGTTCCTCCGGCAAGCTCCTATTAATTATAATCCTGCCTGACGGCATGCGGAAACAAGCGGCCAAAAGAGCGCCGCAATCAAAAAGAAACGGCAGCCCTCAGCCGCTTGCCGGGAATAGCCATCCGTTTCCTGAATTTCTATGAAGTTACCTTTCTCCTACTTTACGCCTTTGTGGAGCCGTTTGCAAAATATCCTCGCAAATTCCGTTCACTTTAGTCCCTTGTACATGGAAATGGTCAAATAATTCATATAGGTGGTTACTTTCAGGGAATAGATGTCATTCACGATTCTGTGGAGCGGCGGCGTTCCTTCCTTGGCATAATTCCGGCTGACACATTCCCAAATATCTTGGGCGATAACATATTCATAGCCGAGAAGCCGAAATTCCTCCGCTTTGCTGAGACACATGGCTTCGAACTCCTTGTCCAGCAGTTCTTGATCCTTACGCTCCGATTCCACGTGTTCACACCTCCCTGTTACGTCTATCAACAATGTCCATGAACTCTCTTCATAATTTTATAATATTCGACCTTCATTCGCGCTTTCCTTCTTTACCGTCAAAATGTTATGCGGGGAAGACTGTCATGTCCGATCACATGCGGCATATCCATTTAAAAGGACAACGTTCGGCTGCCGCCACATTTCACCCCGGAAGAAGGAATGCCCTTTGAGGAAACCGAAAAGGCAAAGCTTTATCTATGGAACGATGATTCTGCTCTCGGCTGGTATTGTTAACCGGATGCTGGGCTTCATTCCGCGCATTATCCTGCCGCGTGTAATTGGAGCCGAGGGTGTCGGCTTGTATCAGCTGGGCTATCCTTTCTTTTTAGTGCTCGTTACGGTCATTACCGGTGGGATTCCGCTGGCCGTCGCCAAAATGGTGGCGGAAGCCGAAAGCAAGGGACATCCGGAGCGGTCGCGACGCATCCTGCATACGGCTCTGGGGCTTAGCATCTCGCTGGGCATTCTGTTTACGGGAATCGCCCTTGCCGGCGCATCCTGGGTATCCAACGTTATTTTAACAGACAGCCGTGTATATTATACGTTCATCGCCATGATTCCAATGCTCACCATTGTCGCAGTTTCCGCCGTATACCGGGGTTATTTTCAAGGTCTGCAAAATATGATTCCCTCCGCGCTGTCTTCTGTGTTGGAGACGGTAACGCGAATTTTCTTCATGCTGTGGTTCTCTTGGCAGCTGCTGCCAAAAGGGATCGCCTTCGCCGCAGCCGGAGCCATGCTGGGAGTTACCGCGGGTGAAATTACAGGGATGCTGGTGCTGCTTATCCAGTACTATTCCGCCTTAAAAAAGGACAAACCGGAGCCTGACCAGCAGAACGACAAACCGGTTGAAGCGACAAAACAAGACCCCGCCCTAGGGAGCGCCGGCCGAAATGGCGGAATATTGAGACGTCTGCTTGGCATTTCCGTCCCCGTAACCGCCGGAAGGCTCGTCGGCTCGTTTTCCTATTTGCTGGAATCGATTATCACTGCGCGGAGCCTTGCCATGGCAGGGATTGCCACTTCAATGGCAACTGCTCAATACGGTTCACTTCAGGGTATGGTAATCCCGCTGCTCTTATTGCCGGGCGCGCTTACCACCGCGCTTGCCGTCTCGCTGGTGCCTTCACTGTCCGAAGCGTCGGCCCGCCGCGATCTCAAGGCGATTCATAAACGGATTCATCAGGCCCTGCGCCTGGCCATGGTCACAGGCGCCCCGTTCGCCGTGCTTATGTATGTGCTTGCCGTCCCTTTATGTACCCTGCTGTACGGCAGTTCAGACACTGCTCCCATGCTGCAAATGATGGCGCCGTTCGCCCTGTTTCTGTACGTTCAAGCTCCGCTTCAGGCTGTCCTTCAGGCGATGGACCGCCCTGGAACGGCATTGATCAATACATTGATCGGCGCGACTGTAAAAATTCTGCTGATCCTTTCGCTCGCCTCAAGACCGGAATACGGAATCAACGGCGCTCTGATCGCTATTATTGCCAACAGCATCCTGGTCACATTGCTGCACGGTTACAGCGTCGTCAAATTGATCTCCCTTCGCTTGAAGCTGAACGACCTGCTCAAGACTGGAGCGGCGATGACGATCATGGGCGCCGGCGTAAAATATGTATACACCCACATATCGATAGCCGAGGCCCAGTGGATGCAGTTTTTGTTCGCGTCCGCTCTCGGCATGGCGCTGTATCTGGGGATTTCCCTGTTAACCGGACTATTTTCCCGCCGCGACCTTGAACGAATTCCGCTTATCGGCCGATGGCTGTAGCTATTTGGAGCGGTTATGATCCACATAAAGCTTGCCTTTGTGGTCGATGGAACAAAGAAATACGTCACGAAAATCGGAGACGCCTTGTTGCCGAATCTGATTTCTTAGCCAAAAACGCGTTTTCCCAATCATCTCCAGATTATCATCCTGTACCTTGCCGTCCATAATCAGCGGTACCGGCAGTCCCTCATACCGGATTTTGTCTTTAGGGAACTCATTGACGGACGCTTCGCTGTCTGAAATGATTTTGCCTGAACTGCTGTTCCCTGAACGGTTGGAGGAAGAAATGTCATTGTCTTTCTCAATTACGGTCAGCTGTCCGGTAGGCTCCAATATCGCGAACTCGACATCTGCCAAGCTGGTAATATTTTGTCCTCTCAGCTGCAGCAGCAGATCGTCAATATTATATCTTTGTTTACGCATTTCCTTACGCTGAATTTTGCCGTCCGATATCAGAATGCTCGGTTTACCGTCAATCAGCAGCCGCAGCTTACGGCTTTTCAGGCTGAAATGGGCAAGCACCACCTGCGTCAGAACAAGCGTCACTATCGGCACGATTCCGTCATACAACGGACGCTCAATATCTTCGATTGCGAATACGGCAATTTCGGCGATCAGAATTGAAATCGTAAGGTCGAACACCGACAGCTTCCCAATCTCCCTTTTCCCCATGATGCGCAAGCTCAGGAAAATGAAGAGATACATCAGCAAGGTCATAAAGATATGTGCGGTGATATGCCGGAACATATTGCTTCGCTCTCCTTTACAGGTCCCCGGGCACACAGCGCCGGATGGAACAATGTAGTCCTATTCTGACCGCGAGTCCCATGTAACATTCGGAAACCCGGCGCTCAATTACTGGTAAATGCCCGTCCATCGCTTTCGTGTACTATTGGGGCAAGCCGTCTCATAGTATGAAGTAATTGACTTAGCACTTTGAATAAGAGGAGGTTAAACCATGGATTTGCTCCGGAAACTGTTCTCGCTGAAAATAGGGAATCCCGTGCTGTCGGGCCTGTGCCGCGCTTTTTTGTGGATGCTGATGGGAGCTTTCATTCTTTCGCTGCTGCTTTGGGGAAGCGGGCTGAGCGAACATGATCTCTCGCTGTATACCTATGTTGTACATGGACTGGCTATTGCCCTCGGAGGCTGGACGGCAGGCAAAAGAGCCATCAGCAGGGGATGGTATCAAGGCTGCCTTACAGGCGCTTTTTATGGAGTCATTGTGCTGATCATCGGTTTCTTGGCTTTGGACAGCCCTCTGAAAGCGCCTGATCTGCTGTGGATTGCGGCTGCAGCGTTCATCGGCGCGCTTGGAGGAATGTTCGGGGTCAATTTCCAGAAAGTATAATGTTTATATTTTCAAAAAATTGAAACAGCGCTTCCCAAAATGTGATACACTGTCATCATCTAATTGCTGTTTTTTGCACATTCAAGGAGGCTTTGATCGCTTTGCTTTACCAATCTATGAATACTGTTTCAGGGTTTACCGTAGTGATTGTCTTTCTGCTGATCGGCCTTGTCACCCGCCGAAATCCGTTTATGGCACTGGTTTACCTCGCCAAAGAAATGCTGCGATCCTATAAACTCGTGCTTCTGATCGCCGGCATGTCCGGTGTGCTGGCCCTTAACAAGTATGAGCTGCAAATTGAGAAAAAACTGCATCTCACCTCCGATTTCACCGGCTTTGTGTTCGGTCTCGAAGGACATTTCGTTCAGGCAGTACAGCATCTCTTCTACACTCCGTGGCTGACTCCGATTATCGTGTTCTTTTACATTTTTATGCTGCAATCGGTGCTTGCCGCTTCGCTTGGAGTGTATCTGATGGACAATAACCGTCTGATGCTCTACGCGACCTGTTACGCCGTTATTCTAAATTACGCAATTGCCATTCCCTTCTATCTTTATTTTCCGGTAAATGAGGTTTGGTCCTATGCACCCGCAGGGGTCCGGTTCGTGATGCTGGATGTATTTCCGAGATTTGAGCAGGAGTACCGGGCGTTGTCCGGACTGAATAATTGCTTTCCCAGCCTCCATACCTCCATTTCCCTGACATCGGCGCTGCTGGCTTTCAGGTCGGGCAACAGGCGCTGGATGACAGTCGCGGGCGTTTCGGCCGCCTTCATTATTTTCGGTATTTTCTATCTGGGCATCCACTGGTTTACCGATATGATCGGCGGTACACTTCTTGCCGTGCTTTCTTCCTCGCTCAGCGTTAAACTCGCCAAGCTTACGCTTCGCGGCGGTGAGGCTGCTCTGCGGGTCGGCAGTGAAGCTACCCCTTTGCAATAGGCTGTCAGTATCCCCATTCGGTATTGAGCGCTCCTTTTCATGCGCATGGCTTATAACATTCATCGAAGAAGTCCCGAACCGGGGCTTCTTTTTTCACACAATAAAAAGCGGTGTGCCTCCCATTCATGGAAAGCGCACCGCTTAGTGAAACAGAAACTTGCAAACTATTGCTTTGAATCCGCTTCCGTTGTTGCTACGGAATGGCTGATCGAACCACGGTCAAAGGTCAATTTTGTTACATCATTCACCCGGAGAACCACGATATCGTCCGAAATCTCCATAATCGTGCCGTGAAGGCCGCCGATCGTAACGACCTTGTCACCCTTTTTCAATGCCTTTAACATCGAATTGCGCGTCTTGGTCTTCTTCTGTTGAGGACGGATCAGCAGGAAGTAGAACACGATAAACATCAAGACAAACGGCCCAACAAGCCCTAAAATGCTTGAGGATTGGGATCCTGCACCTGCAGCGTACTGAAACATATTTCACCCCCCTTTCAAATCTTCGCTAAAGCACAATCCAGAGCTTAGAAACCTTTTGAATTATCATTTAAACCGTATTGTGCGAAAAACTCATCTCGAAAATCCAGCAGCCGGTCTTCCATGATGGCTTTACGCACCTTACGCATCAGTTCCAACAGGAAGTACAAATTATGATAGGTCGTCAAACGAAGTCCGAAGGTCTCGTCGCTCTTGATCAAATGACGCAAATACGCACGCGAATAATTGCGGCAGGTGTAGCAGCCGCATTCCGGATCAAGCGGCCCGAAGTCGCGGGCATACTGTGCATTTCGGACAACGAGTCTTCCCTGGCTGGTCATTGTCGTTCCATTGCGGGCAATACGGGTCGGCAGCACGCAATCGAACATGTCAACACCCCGGATTGCGCCTTCCAGCAGCGCGTCAGGAGAACCGACACCCATCAGATAGCGCGGCTTGTCCTGCGGCAGCAGCGGAACCGTATAATCCAGCACTTCATACATAAGCTGCTTCGATTCTCCGACACTGAGTCCTCCAATAGCATACCCCGGGAAATCCATGGAAGTCAACTCGGCAGCGCTCTGCCGGCGAAGATCTTCAAACATGCCTCCCTGAACGATAGCAAATAGGCCCTGATCATGAGGACGGGCATGGCTCTTCAGGCAGCGTTCCGCCCAGCGAGTCGTCCGTTCCAGCGATTTTTTTACATAGTCGTACTCTGCCGGAAAAGGCGGACATTCGTCAAAGGCCATCATAATGTCGGAGCCCAGCGCATTCTGAACCTCCATCGCAACCTCCGGCGACAAAAACTTCTTATCCCCGTTCAGATGGGAACGGAAGTGAACGCCTTCCTCCGTGATTTTACGCATCTCACTCAGAGAAAACACCTGAAAACCGCCGCTGTCTGTGAGGATCGGACGATCCCAGTTCATGAATTTGTGCAAGCCTCCGGCTTCACGGACGATATCATGTCCCGGACGGAGAAACAAATGGTACGTATTGCTCAGAATGATCTGGGCATCCATATCCTTAAGCTCTTCGGGACTCATCGTTTTGACAGTCGCCTGGGTGCCTACCGGCATAAAAGTGGGCGTCTCAATAACCCCATGAGGAGTATGAACTCTGCCGAGACGGGCCCCCGATTGTTTGCATGTCTTAATGTGTTCGTATGTTATTGCTGCCATATTCGTAACCCATCCTCTTACTTAGTAAATGAACATTGCGTCGCCGAAACTGAAAAAGCGGTACTTCCTCTGAATCGCCTCTTGATAGGCATCAAGAATATGCTCCCTGCCCGCCAAGGCGCTGACCAGCATGACCAGCGTCGATTTCGGCAGATGAAAATTCGTAATCAGGGCGTCCACCAGCTTGAATTCGTATCCAGGGTAGATAAAAATATCCGTCCAGCCGCTGCATGCTTCGAGCGGTCCATCGCCGAACATGCCGCCGACCGTCTCCAGCGTACGGCATGAGGTGGTTCCAACCGCCACGATTCGGCTTCCCTTTGCCCGGGCTTCGTTCAGCATATCCGCCGTTTCACGTGACAGCATGAAAAATTCCGCATGCATAACATGCTCCTCAACCGTATCCACGGACATCGGCCGGAATGTGCCAAGCCCGACATGGAGGGTAATGTAGGCTAGTTTAACCCCTTTTTCCTTAATCTTCTTCAGTAGTTCCTCCGTAAAATGCAAACCGGCCGTAGGTGCGGCCGCCGAGCCTTCATTGCGGGCATATACGGTCTGATACCGTTCCCGGTCGTCCAGCTTCTCCTTAATATAAGGCGGAAGCGGCATCGTTCCGAGCCTGTCCAGAATCTCCTGGAAAATCCCATTGTACATGAACCGCAGCGTGCGCCCGCCCATGTCGCTTTCATCCTCGATTACCGCCCGAAGTTCCTCACCGAAGAATATGACGGCACCGGACTTGAGCTTTTTTCCCGGCTTCACCAGAGCCTCCCACCGGTCTTCGCCCAAGCTTTTGAGCAGCAGCACTTCGGCCTTGGCTCCGGTATCTTCTTTAACGCCGAACAACCGGGCGGGAATCACTCTCGTATCATTCAGCACAAGCGTATCGCCTGGCTGCAGTTCATCAAGAATATCGGTAAATTGCCGATGCTCTGTGCTTCCGCTTCGCTTGTCCAACGTGAGCAGCCTGGATGCGCTGCGGTCGGCAAGCGGAGTCTGGGCAATCAGTTCTTCCGGCAGATGAAAATCATACAAATCCACATTCATTGCTAGTCATTCCTTAACTATAGTGACATTCTGAAAATAGTGTTGCAAAATCTCCTTGTAATCATACCCTTTATCCGCCATTCCCTTCACGCCCCATTGGGACATGCCGAGTCCATGGCCGTTGCCCCAGCCAATGAACAGAAAGCCTGGATTGGCGTCTACTACCCGCGCCTTGGAGTCCACGTCCATAACGACGGTCCCGCTGCCGCTTTGCGTTACCATACCTGAAGCGGACAGTACGCCCGTCTGCTGTGAACCGCTTACTGTTGCGGTTTGGCCGTCGGCGCCTAGTACAGTATAACTGCCCGAAGGCACAATATCAAACAAAGTGCTGGGCAGTCCGCCTAATGCGGAGCGGTACAAATCGGGATACTTCACTGTAAGGGCATTGCCGTTGGCCTGGACCAGAACGGCCCGGCCCGACGGACCACGCTCCGTTACCTGAAGGCTGACGATGGATGAAGGCAGAGTGCCGCTCGTCTTCCCTTGCAGACTCTTCAGAAGCTCGCCGGATGAATAAGGTCCTTTAATCCAACTGTAGCTGCCCGACTCCAGCACACTGTCCAGAACGACCGCATTTTCTCCCGGGTTCAGCTTGCCGACGGGGCTTACGCTGCTGTCAACCACAGGCAGCGCCCGCACATTGACATCCTTGGTCGTCGCCGTCAGCATGTTCAGGCCGGCGGCGGTCTTGTCGCCAGTCAATTTCACATTGTCTTCCCGGACATAGCCGTCCAAGCCGTTAGACAGCTGCACATAATACCATTTCTTCGCAGTAGCCACAGCGGAACTGTCGCCTGAACTGTCTACGCTGGAAAATACATTTCCTCCATTATTCCATACTTCGGACGGATCGGCTGTCATTCCGCCGCTGTTGGATGAGAATACGGCTTCAACGATATTCCCTCCACTCTTCAGCACCTCGCCTGCCGTGGAATCCACCGCCGACGTAATCGATGCCGCCTCGGCTCCAGTCCCGTTGTAGACCTGGCTGAGCGTAGTGTCCACGACATTCGCAATGTCGAATCGCAGCCCCTGCGCAAGCGCATAGCTGCGAGCAGCCACCGCCTGCGCCTTAAGCGCTTCGGCCGGCCAACTCGAAGAGACCTCCCCGCCAACGACCGAGTACAGATATTGTTCTAGCGAGAGTTCATTAACAACGGACAGCGATCCGTTCGATCCACCAAGCTCCAGGCTTCCGCGGTAGGTCCGCTTTGATCGTTCGGCAAGCTGAATGCCTGAACTGCCCGCTGAAGCCTTAAACTTCGCATCACCGGATACCGCGTAGTGTACTGCTTGAGTCTCGCTGTTCAAATCCAGTCCGACATCACTACGGATCATGAGACCCGCCGATGCCGTCGTCAATATCAGCTGCGGCATCACCTGGCCAAGCACAAGCCGTGCTGCGGCCAAGTCGCTGTCATTGGCAGCTTCGGCTACCCACACCTCGTACCGCGACCCTCCGCCTTCGGAAGGAACGACGGCGGTCCAGGCGTCAACGCCGGCCGCGGCTATACTTGCCCTTGCGGTGTCGGCTTCCTGCTGAGTGGCATAGCTGCCCGCTGTCAAATGCTTGCCGCCCTTGACAACGGGAACTTGGTCCGCCGGGAGGTTCAAACCGGCTTTGGCCACTCTATCAACCGCATTCTTCGCGGCGCTTTCGCTGGCGTATATCCCGGTATAGAGCTGATATACATTGCTGCCTCCCTTTGAGTTCAGAAACAGCAAAGGCTTGTCCGACGTGGACTGGAGCTTCTTCGCCGCATCGGCTACCGTCTGCCAGGAAGATGTCTCAAGCACCTTGACGCGGTATCCGTCCAGGCTTGCGCGCACCTTCGTCCCCGAAGGAATCGTAACGAGAACGGTCCCGCCATCTTGGGCGGTCAGGCTCCAGGCCTGGCCCGAGAGCAGCGTGACCGCCGGGACCGTCAATTTATATTTGCTGCCGATATCCGCAAAAAGCGCGACCCTGATCGTCCGGGCGGAATCGGCGTAACCGGCCCCGGCGGGCAGCAGCAGACTTCCCGCTGCCAGCGCGGCTGCCAGCAAGCCTTTTGCCAGAGCCGTTCTCTTTTTCCTCCATGCATGACTCATCTTCACGTTCTCCTCCAATCGCCAAAGTCGATAAAGTTCAAGATTGCTCCGGAGGGAGCGGAATTCCTAAATGCTGATAAGCGGCCGGGGTAACCATTCTTCCCCGTGGTGTACGCTGTAATAAGCCGATTTGCAGTAAGTACGGTTCATAAACATCTTCTATTGTCTGGCTCTCTTCGCCTATCGTAGCTGCAATCGTATCCAGCCCGACAGGTCCGCCGCGAAAGCCCGTAATCATCGAGCGCAGCATTTTATGGTCAATACTGTCAAGGCCCCTGGGATCAACTTGCAGCATTTTCAACGACTCCCCGGCAATTTCCGGAGTGATAATCCCATCTCCTTTGACCTGGGCATAATCACGGACCCGTTTCAGCAGCCGGTTGGCGATCCGGGGAGTTCCCCGTGAGCGCAGCGCAATCTCCTCGGCTGCGTCGCCAACAATCTCAATACCAAGAATATCAGCCCCCCGAGAGACGATATAGCTCAGCTCATCCTCTGTATAGAACTCCAATCGGCTGACAACGCCGAAGCGGTCGCGCAGGGGTGCGGACAGCAAGCCGGCTCGCGTGGTGGCCCCCACAAGTGTAAACGGCGGCAGAT
Source organism: Paenibacillus sp. URB8-2 (assembly GCF_013393385.1). Classification (NCBI taxonomy): domain Bacteria; kingdom Bacillati; phylum Bacillota; class Bacilli; order Caryophanales; family Paenibacillaceae; genus Paenibacillus; species Paenibacillus sp. URB8-2. The sequence continues at coordinate 4,243,323 of NZ_AP023239.1, forward strand.
CCAGCCGGACCGAGCGGGCGCTTGGCCCTTTGCCGATCATAATATCAAGCGCAAAATCCTCCATCGCCGGATACAGCACTTCCTCAACCGTCCGGTGCAGCCTGTGAATTTCATCGATAAACAGCACATCGCCTTCCTGCAGATTGGTCAGCAGCGCCGCCAAATCACCTGGGCGTTCAATCGCGGGACCGGACGTCGTCCGGAGGTTCACTCCCAGTTCGTTGGCGATAATATTGGCTAGCGTCGTCTTTCCGAGCCCCGGCGGCCCGTACAACAGCACATGATCCAGCGCCTCGCTCCGCATTTTTGCCGCTTCGATATAGATTTTCAGGTTCTCTTTAACTTGATTCTGCCCTATATATTCAGCCAGATAGCGGGGACGCAGACTGAGCTCCACCGCCTGGTCTTCCATCATTAAATTCGCGGATATGATCCGGTCCTCCATCTTCCCATCGCTCCACTTCATCATGTACTTAGCGGACCTTTCGTCAACCGATGCTCATCCACTTCTTGCTTGGCCGGATCTACTTCGCCACATACAGCAGCTTGAGCGCCTTTTTCATCAGGACGTCAACCGAATCGGTCTCCGCTCCTTCCTTCTTCAGCGCCAGCCAGACACGGTCCAGCTCTGTCTCCGTATATCCAAGCGCCTTAAGCCCGTCTCTAGCTTCCTGCCAGGAAAGCTCGCCGCTCTCCGTATTCTGTTCCAACGCAAACAATCCGGTTTGGAAATTAGCCGTTCCCAGTCCGTCCAGCTTGTCCTTGAGATCCAAAATCATCCGCTGCGCCGTCTTCTTCCCGATGCCCGGCAGTTTCGTCAGAAATGTAATGTTCTCCTGATAAATGGCCGAAATGACATGGTCTGGCGTGCCTCCCGTTAAAATCCCGAGCGCCACACGGGGGCCGATGCCCGACACCTCAATCAGCTTGCGGAACAGCTTCTGTTCCTCTCTGGTGGGAAACCCGAACAGAAGAATCGCGTCCTCCCGCACGTGATGATGAATATATACAGTCACCGGTCCCTCTTGTTTGGCAAAAGCATAAGGATTCGGGCAAAAGACCCGGTATCCAACGCCCTGAACATCCAGCACCACATATTCTTGTTCCAAATGGACAACCGGTCCCCTTAAAAAATCGATCATTTGCGCAATACCTCATTTATCTTTGAATTCAGCGTATACGAATGAGCATGACAGACCGCAACCGCCAGCGCGTCGGCCACATCGTCGGGTTTCGGAACGGCGGACAGCTTGAGGTACATCCGCACCATTTCCTGCACTTGCTTTTTCTCCGCCTTGCCGTAACCGACAATCGCCTGCTTCACCTGCATCGGGGTATATTCCGCCACCGGTAGCCCACGCTGCACAGCCGCCAGCACCAGCACACCGCGCGCCTGTCCGACCGACATTGCCGTCGTCACATTGCGGTTGAAGAACAGCTTCTCCAGCGCTACGGCCTCCGGCTTGTAACGGTCAATCAGCTGCAGCATACCCTCATAAACGTGGAGCAGCCGCTCCTCCTCCGGCGTATGGGCTTCCGTCTGGATACAGCCATACTGAACCGGCGTAAGCTTGCTGCCATTTTTGTCAATGAAGCCGAAGCCGACAATCGCTATCCCCGGATCGATCCCCAGAATTCGCAAAACCATCTCTCCCCTATTTATCGGTAGCCTTCCCGCACGGTTCATTTCCCCGCCTTGAAAGCGAACATATGTATTCCTTCTACCCATTATAGCAAAAATAGGCTGTCCGGGGAGCATAAACTTTTCCATACCCGATATATAAAATAGTTTCACAAAATGTAACCTTAGCCTCAACCTCACTCAGGGCTTGACCAAACACCCGAAACTGATAAATCATACAACAAAAAAAGACCGCCGGTTTTCACCAACGGCCTTCATTACCCATCTCCTCAAGAATTCTCTTCAAAAACCCGCCCTACATCGTCTGCTCGGAATCGTCCCGCGCATAATCGCTAAAGGTCGAAAGCACACTATTGTACTCATCAATATCCTGTACCCGGATTCCGCCCTGAAGCTGCTTCCATACTTTTTCCGGCAGCGAGGATTTCATCGTTCCAATATCGATTTGAAAAAAGGTTTTAAGCGCCTCCTCCCGTTTAGGAGGTCCTTTGAACAGGGTGAGATTTCCTTCGTTATCTATGCCAATGTACGCTTCCTTCTTGCAGGAAGGCGATAAATCATTCACATTCCGCTCCAGCCAGACATCTCCGTCAGACCCGATTCTTCCCTGCCAGTCCGGTTGTTCCGAAAGCAGAGCCTGCAATTTCTCGGGATTCATTGGTCCTAAAGTATCCCGGACTTCATCACCACTAACGTAGGATGTCTTGTAATGGACTTTACGGCTGAGGCCGGTATCTTCAATAATCATGCTAAGCGACTTCGCATCGCCCAGACCCAAAATTCGTTCCCCCGGCTCTTCTTGTCCGAATACGGCCGAAGCCTGCTCATGCAGCAGAGTATAGTTGGAAACGGCATGGTTGTTCAGTTCGGCAAACTTTGCTTCCACCGCCGACATCGATCCCGTCAGCAGATCCGACAAGCGATCCGATACCCGCAATCCCGACCAGGCGCATACCGTAAGGACCGCACAGGCCGTTCCGACCCACAGCGCTTTTTTCCAGCGTCTCCACCGGCGCCACAGCTGCTTTTTCAAACGAAAAGCACTCATGTTAATCCCTTCATTCTGCTTTTTTCCCTAATTTGCCCGGGGTAGGCGGGATTTATGCAAGCTTTAGCTTTTTCGTTCGATGGATTTGCTTTCCGAAACTAATGATGATTACGCCAGACTTCGTTAATCAGAAAGTGACGTTTTGCCGGAGGATCAAATTCGAGGCAGGCTCTAAATACGAAGGCACAAAAAAAGGCTTAATCAAGCTGTACACTCAGCTTAATCAACCCTAAATTAGGTATCGACTCATTTAATAAAGTAAGATGGCGCGCCCTGAGAGATTCGAACTCCCGGCCTTTTGATTCGTAGTCAAACGCTCTATCCAGCTGAGCTAAGGGCGCAAAATATGGAGCGGACGACGGGAATCGAACCCGCGACCCTCGCCTTGGCAAGGCGATGCTCTACCGCTGAGCCACGTCCGCATAACGCTTTTAAATTAGGAAAATACAATAATGGCGGAACCGACGGGATTCGAACCCGCGATCTCCTGCGTGACAGGCAGGCATGTTAGGCCTCTACACCACGGTTCCAAGAGGCTCTTCTTTAAGAAGAATTGGTTGCGGGGGCAGGATTTGAACCTGCGACCTTCGGGTTATGAGCCCGACGAGCTACCGTGCTGCTCCACCCCGCGTCAACAAACAAAAATTCAAATCTGATAAATAAATGGTGACCCGTAGGGGATTCGAACCCCTGTTACCTCCGTGAAAGGGAGGTGTCTTAACCCCTTGACCAACGGGCCATACTAATCAACTCTTGTTCGTGACGACAAAATTTATTATATCAAATTTATGCACATAAAGCAATAGTTAATATTGTTTTCATATAGTTGCTTTAAAGATCGACATAACAAAAAACCACTGCTGAAATTCAGCAGTGGCTCATGTGCTTGGCGGCGTCCTACTCTCCCAGGACCCTTCGGTCCAAGTACCATCGGCGCTGGAGGGCTTAACGGTCGTGTTCGGGATGGGTACGCGTGGAACCCCTCCGCCATCGCCACCAAACGGATGTTTTCCGGTCGCTTCGCTTCCCGAATCTCTTCAGGAAAATCATCGACTACAGAAAACGCGCTACAGAGATCTTACTCCCTGAAAACTGGAACCGAAACGAATCTTGCGTTTAATTTGGATAAGCCCTCGACCGATTAGTATTGGTCAGCTCCATGCATTGCTGCACTTCCACCTCCAACCTATCTACCTCGTCGTCTTCAAGGGGTCTTACTAAATTGGGAAATCTCATCTTGAGGGGGGCTTCACGCTTAGATGCTTTCAGCGCTTATCCCGTCCGTACGTAGCTACCCAGCCATGCTCCTGGCGGAACAACTGGTGCACCAGCGGTACGTCCATCCCGGTCCTCTCGTACTAAGGACAGCTCCTCTCAAATTTCCTACGCCCACGACAGATAGGGACCGAACTGTCTCACGACGTTCTGAACCCAGCTCGCGTACCGCTTTAATGGGCGAACAGCCCAACCCTTGGGACCTACTTCAGCCCCAGGATGCGATGAGCCGACATCGAGGTGCCAAACCTCCCCGTCGATGTGGACTCTTGGGGGAGATAAGCCTGTTATCCCCAGGGTAGCTTTTATCCGTTGAGCGATGGCCCTTCCATGCGGTACCACCGGATCACTAAGCCCGACTTTCGTCCCTGCTCGACTTGTTGGTCTCGCAGTCAAGCTCCCTTCTGCCTTTGCACTCTTCGAATGATTTCCAACCATTCTGAGGGAACCTTGGGACGCCTCCGTTACGCTTTAGGAGGCGACCGCCCCAGTCAAACTGCCCGCCTGACACGGTCCCCGCACCCGATGAGGGTGCCAGGTTAGAACCTAGATACGATCAGGGTGGTATCCCAACGGCGCCTCCACCGAAGCTGGCGCTCCGGCTTCTAAGGCTCCCACCTATCCTGTACAGATCGTACCCAAGTTCAATATCAAGCTGCAGTAAAGCTCCATGGGGTCTTTCCGTCTTGTCGCGGGTAACCTGCATCTTCACAGGTATTAAAATTTCACCGGATCTCTCGTTGAGACAGCGCCCAAGTCGTTACGCCATTCGTGCGGGTCAGAATTTACCTGACAAGGAATTTCGCTACCTTAGGACCGTTATAGTTACGGCCGCCGTTTACTGGGGCTTCGGTTCACAGCTTCGGGTTTAACCCCTAACCGCTCCCCTTAACCTTCCAGCACCGGGCAGGCGTCAGCCCGTATACTTCGCCTTGCGGCTTCGCACAGACCTGTGTTTTTGCTAAACAGTCGCTTGGGCCTTTTCACTGCGGCCCCCTCGGGCTATTCACCCTACCGAGGCACCCCTTCTCCCGAAGTTACGGGGTCATTTTGCCGAGTTCCTTAACGAGAGTTCTTCCGCGCGCCTTAGAATTCTCTTCTCGCCTACCTGTGTCGGTTTGCGGTACGGGCACCTTCTCCTGGCTAGAGGCTTTTCTTGGCAGTGTGAGATCATGACCTTCGCTACTGTAATTTTCGCTCCCCATCACAGCCCAGCCTTATGGTGTACGGATTTGCCTATACACCAGCCTCGCTGCTTGGACGGACATCCATCAGTCCGCGTCACTACCCTCCTGCGTCCCCCCATCGCTCATAGCGGATTACGGTGGTACAGGAATATCAACCTGTTGTCCTTCGACTACGCCTGTCGGCCTCGCCTTAGGTCCCGACTTACCCTGAGCGGACGAGCCTTCCTCAGGAAACCTTGGGCTTTCGGCGGATCAGATTCTCACTGATCTTTTCGTTACTCATACCGGCATTCTCACTTGTATGCTGTCCAGCTGTCCTTACAGTCAACCTTCAACCCACATACAACGCTCCCCTACCCCTGATGCAAAGCATCAAGCCATAGCTTCGGTGGTGTGTTTAGCCCCGTTACATTTTCGGCGCAGAGTCACTCGACCAGTGAGCTATTACGCACTCTTTCAATGGTGGCTGCTTCTAAGCCAACATCCTGGTTGTCTGTGCAACTCCACATCCTTTCCCACTTAACACACACTTGGGGACCTTAGCTGATGGTCTGGGCTGTTTCCCTTTTGACAATGGATCTTAGCACTCACTGTCTGACTCCCGGTGCATCAGTAGCTGGCATTCGGAGTTTGACTGAGCTTGGTAACCCTTGCGGGCCCCGCACCCAATCAGTGCTCTACCTCCAGTACTGTTAATCACCGAGGCTAGCCCTAAAGCTATTTCGGGGAGAACCAGCTATCTCCGAGTTCGATTGGAATTTCTCCGCTACCCCCACCTCATCCCCGCACTTTTCAACGTGCGTGGGTTCGGGCCTCCAGTGCGTGTTACCGCACCTTCACCCTGGACAGGGGTAGATCACACGGTTTCGGGTCTACGCCCACGTACTTAAGTCGCCCTATTCAGACTCGCTTTCGCTGCGGCTCCGGCTTCTCGCCTTAACCTTGCACGTTAAACGTAACTCGCCGGTTCATTCTACAAAAGGCACGCCATCACCCATTTAACGGGCTCTGACTTCTTGTAAGCACACGGTTTCAGGTACTATTTCACTCCCCTTCCGGGGTGCTTTTCACCTTTCCCTCACGGTACTGTTTCACTATCGGTCGCCAGGGAGTATTTAGCCTTGGCAGATGGTCCTGCCGGATTCATACGGGGTTTCACGTGCCCCGCACTACTCGGGATCCGTCTCGGAGGGAACCAAATTTGGGCTACAGGGCTTTTACCTCTATCGCGGGCCTTTCCAGACCTCTTCGCCTATCTTGTTCCTTTGTAACTCCATGTGAGACGTCCCACAACCCCAGGGAGCAAGCTCCCTGGTTTAGGCTGTTCCGCGTTCGCTCGCCGCTACTGACGGAATCACTCTTGTTTTCTCTTCCTCAGGGTACTTAGATGTTTCAGTTCCCCTGGTCTGCCTCCACCTACCCTATGAATTCAGGTAGGAGTGACTGTGCATTACCACAGCCGGGTTTCCCCATTCGGACACCCCCGGATCAACGCTTGCTTACAGCTCCCCGAGGCTTTTTCGTTGTTCGCCACGTCCTTCATCGGCTCCTGGCGCCTAGGCATCCTCCGTGTGCTCTTAATAGCTTAACCAATTAAGCACTTTATCTTCACTTGATCAATCGCTTGACACAAGTTCAGCTAAAAGATGTTCTAAAACGCAATTTTCGTTTCGGTATCCAGTTTTCAAGGATCAAGATTGAGAGTTTGAGCTCTCAAAACTGAGCAACGAGTGAGCAACAGGCCTAAACCTGAGTTTTGGAAGCTTAGCTTCCGATTTGAATGTTTCCACTCGGGAAACGATTCTCCATAGAAAGGAGGTGATCCAGCCGCACCTTCCGATACGGCTACCTTGTTACGACTTCACCCCAATCATCTACCCCACCTTCGGCGGCTGGCTCCCTTGCGGGTTACCCCACCGACTTCGGGTGTTGTAAACTCTCGTGGTGTGACGGGCGGTGTGTACAAGACCCGGGAACGTATTCACCGCGGCATGCTGATCCGCGATTACTAGCAATTCCGACTTCATGCAGGCGAGTTGCAGCCTGCAATCCGAACTGAGACCGGCTTTATAAGATTGGCTCCACCTCGCGGTTTCGCTTCCCGTTGTACCGGCCATTGTAGTACGTGTGTAGCCCAGGTCATAAGGGGCATGATGATTTGACGTCATCCCCACCTTCCTCCGGTTTGTCACCGGCAGTCACTCTAGAGTGCCCAGCTTCACCTGCTGGCAACTAAAGTCAAGGGTTGCGCTCGTTGCGGGACTTAACCCAACATCTCACGACACGAGCTGACGACAACCATGCACCACCTGTCTCCTCTGTCCCGAAGGCCGCGCCTATCTCTAGACGATTCAGAGGGATGTCAAGACCTGGTAAGGTTCTTCGCGTTGCTTCGAATTAAACCACATACTCCACTGCTTGTGCGGGTCCCCGTCAATTCCTTTGAGTTTCAGTCTTGCGACCGTACTCCCCAGGCGGAGTGCTTACTGTGTTAACTTCGGCACCAAGGGTATCGAAACCCCTAACACCTAGCACTCATCGTTTACGGCGTGGACTACCAGGGTATCTAATCCTGTTTGCTCCCCACGCTTTCGCGCCTCAGCGTCAGTTACAGCCCAGAAAGTCGCCTTCGCCACTGGTGTTCCTCCACATCTCTACGCATTTCACCGCTACACGTGGAATTCCACTTTCCTCTTCTGCACTCAAGCTGCCCAGTTTCCAGTGCGACCACAGGTTGAGCCCATGGTTTAAACACCAGACTTAAACAGCCGCCTGCGCGCGCTTTACGCCCAATAATTCCGGACAACGCTTGCCCCTACGTATTACCGCGGCTGCTGGCACGTAGTTAGCCGGGGCTTTCTTCTCAGGTACCGTCACTCTTGTAGCAGTTACTCTACAAGACGTTCTTCCCTGGCAACAGAGCTTTACGATCCGAAAACCTTCATCACTCACGCGGCGTTGCTCCGTCAGGCTTTCGCCCATTGCGGAAGATTCCCTACTGCTGCCTCCCGTAGGAGTCTGGGCCGTGTCTCAGTCCCAGTGTGGCCGTTCACCCTCTCAGGTCGGCTACGCATCGTCGCCTTGGTGAGCCGTTACCCCACCAACTAGCTAATGCGCCGCAGGCCCATCCCCTGGTAGCAGATTGCTCCGCCTTTCCGTCTTCCGGTATGCACCAGAAGGTCTTATCCGGTATTAGCTACCGTTTCCGGTAGTTATCCCAGTCCAAGGGGCAGGTTGCCTACGTGTTACTCACCCGTCCGCCGCTAAGTCCTTTTGAGAGCAAGCTCTCAAAAGGACTCCGCTCGACTTGCATGTATTAGGCACGCCGCCAGCGTTCGTCCTGAGCCAGGATCAAACTCTCCAATAAGGTTTTTTCGTGAGGTTACCACCCGGATCACTCCGAGAAAATAACCATCCGAAAAGTTTATCGATAGAGCGATAAGCTCATTTTGAAACATCTGACGAGAATTTGCATTCTCTTCATTTTGGAACTCGCTAAAGCGAATCCCCACTCACTCGTTGTTCAGTTTTCAAAGATCAAACTTTATCGTTTTAAATCTTCAGTGCGGATGAGCATTTCTCAACCGGATCTTTATCATATCACTTTTTTCGACCGATTGCAACAACTTTTTTAAAAGCGTCAGCGTCTTTATATTAAGACTCTCTTTTTCCCTATTAAAAAATTGTTGTTAAACAGCTGCATCAGCGACTGGATTTATAATATAACATGTCCCGGCAAGAGTAACAACCCGTAAATTTTACCAATTTGGAGCTGGTATCATTTCCTTACTCAATTCGCCCTAAAGTCCCGTAAAGGAAACGCACACGAAAAGCGTGCAGACCGCACCCAAAGATAATGGATCTGCACGCGCAATTTCTATAATATTGACACCTTAATCGGAAATCCAGGGATTCCGGCGTTTTTTCGACGTCCCTCTGCTTTTGCTAGAATTCTGTTTAGCGGAGCCGCTCGGTTTGACATCCTTGCCGGAACGGCTTGATGTTTTGACTTTGGCTGCGGACGTAGCGGAAGCTGCTTTGGTCTCAACAGGGGCGGCATTCTGGACTGCCGCAGTCCCGTTGACCGTATTCAGCCCCTCCTGCGAAGACAATTCTCCTGCTGCGGCATCCGCCTGCGTCTCTCCCGGGATTCGGCTCAAGTAGTCCCAATCGTCCTTGCCCGGATATTCCGGCATCTGTGGAATGCCTGCGGTAACGGGAGAGCCGTAAGCTCCGGGTGGGTATGAAGGCGCCGAATAGGGTGGGGGAAACCCCATTCCATATGGAAAGCTTTGGGCTTCGCTCGTATAAACAGGCATTGCGCCATATACCGGTGCCTCATGGCCGCCAGGGTACGGCTGGAGACCGTCGCATCCACAGGAAGGCCAAGGAAGTGTTGCCGGCTGAATGCCGTACTGCGGTGAGGTATAGGCCGGATGCTCCGGGTAGGGTTTGACGTTGGCGGCGGGCATCTCTGCGGTATAGCCCGGCATGACTCCCGGATAGCACGGCGCCGCGATATTGGCGACAGGATAAACCGGTGCCGGGTAGCAATAAGGAGCCTGCATTTCAGGCATATACGCAGCAGGCTGAACGTTGCTAGGAGCATAAGGGATCGGCTGCACAGCCTCATACAGCGGGTATGTTGGAGGGCAGTCGTAATAGTACGGATTTTCGGCTATCCCCGGGTATCCAAAGGATTTATCGCAGGGGGTTACAGGTTCACAGGCGCAATATTCTTTGGGATGCTCGGGCATCGGTGGCAAAGAAACGGCTTCTTGGGCAGGAACCGAAATCTGTACAAACAGGCTCTGCGACTCGGTATGAATCTTCTCGGTAACCGGCGCCACAGGTGCCGGGATCACAGGCGCAGGGATAACAGGCATAGGGTTAACAGGCGCAGGGGCTGGCTCAACTGGCACCGGAGCAATGGGAGCTGTCTCTTTCGCTTTTTCAATGGGACCCGTATATGCTTTTCCGCCGGGAACGGTTTTGTCAGAAACGCCCATCACTGCATGTTCCGGTTGGTGTACAAGCGGAGCTGCCCCTTTTTTCGGAATGTTGACGATATCTCCTATTTTAAGCACATCGGGATTCTTGAGCTGGGGATTGGCCTGGATGATATCCTTGAGCTGAATCCCCCATGCCTTTGACAGTTTCCACAGGGTGTCTCCCTGCATGACCGTATGTTTGTGGAACAGCTCGCCGCCGTCCGGCACGGGAACGGGAACCGAAGGGATTTTCACCTTGTCTCCGATAGCCAGAACTTCGGGATTTGCGATTTGCGGATTGGCCTCAATTAATTTATCGAGCGGCACCCCATACTTTTTCGATAATTCATAGAGCGTATCGCCTTGCTTGACCATGTGTATTTTCACGCAATAATAACCTCCTAACGTTTTGTGGAGCAATGCTTATTGAAATATAAGAATGCATAAGCTTTGAGCTTACCCAAGGCCTTATATTTCCGCGAGAAACGATGCTGCCTCTCATGAGAACGGGACGCTCGTTTCTTCTGGCGCAGTGATTTGCGGTAGAGCCGCCTCCTTCGTTACTACATCTTATGCAGCCCATGGGCGATTGACATCCCGGAAGCAAAAAAAATCCTTTGACACGGCATGAGTGCATGCGCATCAAAGGATTGGTCGTTGCTATTCAAAAAACTTAGGACTGCCACACCTTGTAGCCGTCTTTGTCCACAATGCTCCGGAATTCCTCAAGTAGCTTCAGTGTGATCGGACCGGCATGGCCTTCGCCAATAATCCGTCCGTCGATTTCACGGGCCGCAATAACCTCCGCCGCCGTTCCGGTGAAGAATACTTCGTCCGCAATATAAATATCGTGCATCGTAAAAGGCTGTTCCTTAAGCGTGATGCCGAGCTTCTCGCACAACTCGATAATGGCAAGACGCGTAATGCCTTCGAGAGCGCCAAGGTAGCAAGGCGGCGTGTAGACAACGCCATTTTTGATGATGAAAATATTATCTCCGGAGCCTTCGGTTACATACCCCTGTGCGTTCAGCATGATCGCCTCATCGGCTTCCGCGAGGTTGGACTGGATTTTGACCAGAATGTTGTTCAGATAGTTAAGCGATTTGATCTTCGGATTCAGCGCATCCGGAATGTTGCGGCGCTGGGACACGGAAACGGCGCGAAGGCCGTTCAGATAAGCCTCTTCGGGATAGATGGCCAGCTGCTCTACAATAATAATGACACTGGCTTTGGGGCACCGGCGCGGATCAAGTCCGAGGTTGCCGGGGCCGCGGGAAACGATAAGGCGGATATAACCGTTGCGCATCTCATTGCGGCGAATCGTCTCTGCCATCGCTTCCAGCATCTCGTCATAAGTCAGCGGGATATCAAGCATGATGGATTTAGCCGAATCATACAGTCTGTCCAAATGCTCTTTGCATTTAAAAATGTTGCCGTTATAAATCCGGATCCCTTCAAAAATCCCATCGCCATACAGAAAGCCGTGGTCAAAAACGGATACCATGGCATTTTCCTTCGTTACGTATTGTCCATCTAGATAAATCAACTGCTCAGACATGAACTTACTGCACCTCCGCTTTCTCTTCCTCATAGGTGTATGTGGGATACGAGCCCAGAATTCGGACCTGGCAGCCCAAAGCTTTGATTTCCTCAATAGCGGCAGGCAGGAGGACCGATTCCAACGGTTCGAGCACATCGATATAAAAATAATAGGTACCCAGCTTCTTCTTCGTCGGCCGCGATTCAATCCGCGATAAATTCAGCTTGCGCCAGGCAAAAGCCGAGAGCACCTGATGAAGCGCGCCCGGAAAATCCTCCGGCAGCGTGACCAGCACGCTGGTCTTGCTGCCAGTGCTTACGCGGGGGATATCAAGCTTCCCGGGTCCCGCCAGCACAAAACGGGTAAAATTGTTGTGATGATCGGTAATTTTGCTTGCGATAATCTCTAGTCCAAAAGTCTTCGCACCAAGCTCAATGCCGATTGCCGCCCAGCCTTTGCCGGGATTGTTCTTGACGATTTCCACAGCTTCCGAGGTGCTGCCCACGGTTTCAAGTTCGGCTGACGGGGCATGACTTCGGATAAAATGGCCGCACTGGGCCATTGCAACCGGATGGGAGAGGATTTTTACGATGCCCGAGTAATCGACCTCGCCTTTTCCGTCCGTAAACTCGCCGGGATTAGCGATCAGGTTCTGCACGGAAGGATAAATCCATTCGGCCTGCATCGGCAAATCCACTTCATGAATAAGCCAGTCCATGTGCAGGCTGACCGAGCCTTCAATCGTATTCTCGACCGGAATGACGCTGTAATCGGTCTCTCCTTTGGCCGTGGCCAGAAACACGTCGGAAATAAGCTTATAGAACACAGGCCGGCAGGGCTCCCCTTTCATTAGATACAGCAAAGCTTCATGAGAGGTCGTTCCCTGCGGCAGCACCGCTATTGATTTCATGACCGTACTTCTCCTTTTATCATATCCAAAAATGATTGATTTTGCATCCCATTTTCGTCTACAGATTCCGCAAGCGCTCCCGTTCGGCACGGCAGAAGCCAGCGGGTACGCGCTTCAATGCCATGTTTACGCATAGTTTCTGTCAGAAAGGCTTCCAGTTCGCTCTTTCGGGACTCTCGCCCATCCACAAGCGCAATCAGCGTCGGGCCGGCGCCGCTTAAGGCGATGCCGAGGGCGCCGTGCCGCGTAGCTTCGGCCAGAACGGCTTCCATGCCGGGAACCAGAGCGGCCCGGTACGGCTGGTGCAGGCGATCCCGCATCGCCGCCCCGATCAGATCGAGGCGCCCGCTGGCAAGCGCTCCTGTCAGCAGCGAAGATCGGCTGACATTGTATACGGCATCGGCGACAGTCACGCTGGACGGGAGCACTTCCCGCGCTTTGGACGTCGCCAGCTCGAACTCGGGTATGACGACGAGGGTCTCCAGATCATCTGGCGGTTCGATGCGGATGACATCGGCATGGCTGCCATCCCAGGCGGCGGCGATAATCCCGCCGAACAGGGAAGCGCCGACGTTATCGGGGTGCTTCTCCAGCGCCGTAGCCATATCGAAGATCCGCTCATGGCTCAGAGGGGAACCGATCAGCGCATTGGCCGCAACCATGCCACCGATAATGGCGGAGGCGCTGCTGCCGAGACCGCGTGTCAGCGGGATCTCGGAATACATTGATATTTCCAGTTCGGGGACGGATACGCCCGCCTCGTCGAACACCATCTGCGCGACTTTATAAATCAGGTTGCTTTTATCCCGGGCCACATCCTTCATCTCATCGCCGTAAAGGTGAAACTCGGTCTGCTCCGCTTCTCCCATTTCGATCCAGGCGTACAGCGACAGCGCCATCCCGAGCGTATCGAATCCCGGCCCCAGATTGGCGGTGCTGGCAGGAACTTTTACCCTTACCTTCCGGACGTTACTCATGTCTGCACCGCCCTTTGGCAGCCATAAGGCCTTGAATAAAAATCATGGGACACTTCTCTATATTATCCTTCAATATGAAATATCTCACAAGCCATGTTCTCCTTTAAAGATAATTGCCTTTCCGGCGGTTTGCTTTAGCCCTCGACACGGTAATGGCTCTTCACGCGGCGAATGACCTCAAGTTCCTCGAAACGGCGGAGAACCTTGTTCATGCTGGCTTTGCTGGCATCGTGCGTAACGATAATGATTTCGGCATTCGGGTTGTTCGGATTAGCCTGCTGCACGACAGAATCAAGGCTGACGTCGCATTCGGCGAACACCTGGGTGATTTTGGCAAGCACTCCCGCCTTGTCGTCCACATGGAGCAGCAGAAAGTTTTTAAAGTAAATATCGTCGTCGCTCTTCAGCTTCTTCTGCTTGTAGGGAACAATCTGTTTCAGGCCATTAACGCCCAGCTTCAAATTCTTGATCACCGCCACCAGGTCGGCCACGACAGAGGTTGCCGTCGGCATTTCACCGGCTCCCGCTCCGTAGAACATCGTCTCTCCAACCGCTTCGCCATAAACATAAACCGCGTTGAACACGCCATTGACGGAAGCGATCGGATGGCTCGCCCGGATCATAGTCGGCTGGACGCTGATGCTGAATTCATCATTTTGGCTCTCGGCAATGCCCAGCAGCTTCATTTCGTAGCCGAGACGTTTGGCAAACTGGATATCCTCCTTGCTAACGCCGGAAATCCCGCTTACGCTCACATCCTGCAGCTCAACATTGGTGCGGAAGCCAAGCGTGCCGAGAATCGACATTTTGCGGGCGGCGTCCAGTCCCTCCACATCCGAAGTCGGATCGGATTCGGCATAGCCAAGCTGCTGCGCCTCTTTCAGCACATCGTCGTATGAAGCGCCTTCCTGGCTCATTTTGGTGAGTATGTAATTGGTCGTTCCGTTGACGATGCCCATGATTTTGACGATCCGGTCGGATGAAAAACCTTCGATCAATGTCCGGATAATCGGAATGCCCCCCGCCACGCTGGCTTCATAGAAGACATCACACTGTTTCTCCTGCGCCTTGGCCAATATTTCAGTGCCGTGCAGCGCCATAAGATCCTTGTTGGCGGTAACGATATGCTTACCCCGCTCGAGCGCCTCCAAAATATATTCTCTGGTGGTCTCGACTCCGCCCATAACCTCAACAATCACATCGATTTCCGGGTCGCGGATGACCGCCCACGGATCTGTGGTCAGCTTCGCCGGATCGATCTCGATCGAGCGCGCTTTATCTGCGGATTTAACGGCAATACGTTCAATATAAATCGGCGAACCGACCTGGCTGCTCAAATCCTCCTGGTTCCCCTGCACGATGCGCACCACGCCCGTACCGACCGTTCCCAGCCCGAGCAACCCTACTTTCACCGGTTTCATTTGAATCTGAATCCCCCTTAACGTGTATTCCACTCTTAGCCTTACACATTCTTTCAAAGACGCTTCCATCGTCAACCCTGTCCTACAATCAAAGCGCGTTTGACGCCGGGCATCCCCTTTAGGCTGTCCAGCATGTCTCCAAGCTCATCGTTCAAATGGGTAATCTCAATGGAAAGGACAACGTTCGCCCACCCTTGCAGCGGAATGCTCTGATGAATGGTCAGCACATTGGCTCCATGCCCCGCTACGGCTCCGAGTACCTTGGACAGCATACCGGACTCGTGTTCGAGATCCATCGAAATCGTTACGATGCGCTCCCTTTCCAGTTGGTGAATCAGATGGATGCCATCCTTGTATTTGTAAAAAGCGCTTCGGCTGAGACCCACCTGCTCCACGCCCTCATGCACCGTCTTGGCATCGCCGGCTTCCAGCAGCTGCTTGACCTGCATCGTCTTCAGCACCGCCTCGGGCAAAATATCTTCACGAACCAAATAATAACGTTCTTTCACAAACGTCCTCTCCTCAAAGACTTTTGTTTTTACATAGTGGACATTATAAGGTTATTCAGAAGGAATTGCAATACTTTTCACAAAACCGTTGTTCTCCGAAATTCAACTTCTGTTTCAGCCGTATCCCCCCGGGGACCACCCCATGTACGATCCATTCTTTGAAAAAAGCAAGAAAAAAGCGCCTGCACGGTCTTCCCTAACGGAAAACCAATACAGGCGCCTGATTGCGTGCCTTAATTATTTAATTAATAGTAGCTGCTGTTCTCGACGAACTCGAATTCAAAATCAGCGATCCGCACGATAGTGCCTTCTACCGCTCCGCGTTTGCGCAATTCCTCGTCAACGCCCATATGCCGCAGTGTCCGCGCCAGCTTGAGGATCGCATCATGCGAATTAAGCTGCATCCGTTTGAGCATCCGCTCAATCTTCGGACTGTTGACGACAAAGGCTTCGTTATCGCGAGTGATGGTAAACGAATCGTCCTCCGCCGCATTCAGCTTGTACACCTTGCGCTCGGCGCTCTCTACGACTTCCTCCACGGCCGGAGCCTGCGGGATGGAATCGAGCAGATCGGCGGCGCGGTAGAGCAGCTCCTGCACCCCTTGGCGGGTGAGTGAGGAGATTGGAAGGATTTCCAGATCGGGCCGAACACTGCCGGCGCGCTCACGGAAAGAAGCCAAGTTCTCCTGCGCTTCTTCCATGTCCATTTTATTGGCCGCCACAATCTGAGGACGATCGGCAAGCCCTACATTGTACTGCTTCAGCTCGTCGTTGATCTTCACCCAATCCTCAAAAGGATCTCGTCCTTCCGAACCGGCCATATCGACTACGTGGATAATGATTCGCGTGCGTTCGACATGACGCAAAAATTCATGTCCGAGACCGACGCCCTCATGGGCGCCTTCGATCAGCCCGGGCAGATCCGCCATGACAAAGCTGCGGCCGTCCCCGACGTCAACCACGCCAAGATTTGGCGTAATGGTAGTAAAATGATAAGCGCCAATCTTTGGCTTGGCCGCCGAAACAACAGACAGCAAAGTCGATTTGCCTACACTGGGAAAGCCGACGAGCCCCACATCCGCCATGACCTTAAGCTCAAGCACAACGTAGCGCTCCTGACCTTCCTCCCCATTCTCCGCAAGCTCGGGAGCGGGGTTATTCGGCGTCGCGAACCGGATGTTGCCACGGCCGCCACGGCCGCCGCGGGCCACAATGACTTCCTGGCCATGACGCGTCATATCAGCGATGATCTCGCCGGAATCGTCGTCGATCAGCACCGTTCCCGGCGGAATACGGACAATCATATTTTCGGCTCCCGCGCCGTGCTGGCTCTTGTTGCGCCCTTTTTCTCCGCGCTGAGCCTTAAAATGCCGCTGATAGCGGAAATCCATCAAAGTCCGCAGGCCTTCGTCCACGCGGAAAATAACGTCGCCGCCCTTGCCGCCGTCGCCGCCGGCCGGACCGCCCTCCGGCACATATTTCTCGCGGCGGAACGCCACCAGACCGTCGCCGCCGTCGCCGCCTTTTACAAATATCTTCGCTTTATCTACAAACATGGATGTCTCACCTTCCTTCACATTCCCATCGGCAGGCGCAGCTGAAAGTCCGACTTATGGGCCGTCAACCGCTCCGCTTTTACAATTTTGCCCTGCACGATATTAAATATCTGCTTCTGGAACAACTCCGCTCTCCCGCGCAGACCATCGCTGCCGAATACGATTACGATGTCCCCTTCATCCCGTTTAAAAGTAAGACGCAGCGAGCGGGTCTCGCCTTGAGCGGCCATTCCGCCGAACTGACAGGCTCTGACCATCTGCACAATAACCGAGGTCAGCTCATCTCCGGCTTCGGGCGTCAGCATGTCTTCCAGATGCAACCCTTCTTCCACCTCGATATCCAGTTGCAGGCTGCCGCCCACAGTCCGGAAGGATTGAAGGTAGAAGACCAGCGAAGGAATACCGAGCTTGGCGATCCGACTGTCCAGCGCGATGCGTTCCTTTATTCTTTCCACACACTGCACCGATTTATCAGGCTTGCCGAGCTGAATATAACCGTACAGCACTTGGAGATCATTCATCCAGTCATGACGGTGATGATTAAGCGTCCGAATCGCTGTCTGCTGCAGAATCCGTTCCTGTTTCCATAGTTCCCGTTCAAAATGCCGACGGACCGTTAAAACGCTGAATAAAGCCGCAGCAACTGCCCACAAGCCAAGCAATAGACATGTCCAAAGCGTCGGCCATATACAGGCGAGACCCAAAGGAAACGCTACCGACAACATCGCTGCTCCTATTGCGCTTTTCCAGGATTTCATACTGTCTTCCCCGTCCCTTGCGTTCGCGAATTGTTAGCATTCTACCGTAACCAGATCATTTCATGTTTACCAGTATACCATAGGAATTCCCGCAAATTCACCAAGAGGTTGTAAGATCTTCCCAGATCCAGTTCCCTATTTCTTTGAAAAAAAGCCTCCGGCATGATCGCCGGAGGCTTTACTAGCAGTTATGGTCCGTAAGCTTACGCTTCCAGAGCCGCCGCTACCGGAGCGACGTCTACCGGGTAGACGCTCACTTTCTTGCGATCGCGGCCCAGGCGCTCGAACTTCACAACGCCGTCCACTTTGGCAAACAAAGTATCGTCTTTGCCGATTCCCACGTTTGTGCCGGGGTGAATTTTCGTTCCGCGCTGACGCACCAGAATGCTTCCGCCGGTTACGGCTTGACCATCGGCGCGTTTCACACCAAGACGTTTCGCTTGGCTATCGCGTCCGTTCTTTGTGGAACCCACACCTTTTTTCGATGCGAACAATTGAAGATCCAATTTCAACATGCTGTCTACCTCCTTCTTCAAATAATGACTTCCTGTATCTGAATATACTTCCCGTACGACTCTGCAATCGTATTGAGCATAACGACCATGGATTCCATAAGCAGCTGCACTTTGGCAGCAGTCTCGGGGTCTTCAATCGACAACAGCGTCCCGCTGAGAAACCCGTCCTTCAGGGACGAATCCAGCACGACTCCAGTTAAGGCTTCAATCGCATTGACGGTACCGACCGTTACGGTCGAAACGCCGGCACATACGATATCTCTACCCTTTCTGTCATACTCGGCATGGCCTTTTACGGCAAAACCGAGGATCGCGCCTTGAGAGGAAGACCTCGTAATCCGCACGTTAATCATTAACGCACCTTCTTACGCTTGAATCTTCTCGATCGTTACTTTCGTGTAAGGCTGACGATGGCCCTGCTTCTTATGGTAGTTCTTCTTCGGTTTGTATTTATAAACGACAACCTTCTGACCTTTACCATGCTTCTCGACCTTCGCCGTTACGGAAGCGCCGTTTACGAGCGGAGTTCCCGCCGTCAGACCGCCTTCGTTCGATACAGCCAGGACACGATCAAACGTTACGCTTGCTCCGTCTTCCGCGTTAAGCTTCTCGATGAACAATACGTCGCCCTCTTGGACTTTGTATTGCTTGCCGCCAGTTTCGATAATTGCATACATTGGTTTTGCACCTCCTCATGTCTCAGACTCGCCTGGTCCAGGTGGCTCTCCCTTTCGGAATCGCGCTTGATTACCCGATCGGAGCGGTTACAGCATGTGCAGGAAAATAATAAACCGGACACATACTTATAGATAATAGCACGGAGAACTGAAATAGTCAACGTTTATAAATAAGCTATCCCTGGCCCGGTTTCCACAGCGGCGTTCTCCCGGTGCCTCCACAGCATTCGCATAGGCGAGACGAGAACTCCAGCGCGTCATGCCGCACTTTCTTTCGCGTCATCTCCAGAAGCCCCAGCCGGGTCCAGCCCAAAATGTGCGTCTTCGTCCGGTCTCGGCCTACGATGCTCTCCAGCCGGCCAACAACCATTTTACGATGCTCCTCCAGTTCCATGTCAATGAAGTCGATGACGATAATCCCGCCGGTATCCCGAAGCCGGATCAAGCGCCCGATTTCCTCCGCGGCAAGAAGATTCGTTCGCGTAACCGTCTCTTCCAGTGACGCTCCGCCCGTATATTGGGCGGTATTGACATCGATTACGGTCAGCGCCTCCGCCTCATCCCAGATCAGCGTCGCTCCTCCGTCGAGCGTGATTTTTCGGCTGAAACCTCGCTCCAGCTGCTCTTCCACTCCATATGCGGCAAAGATCGACAAGTTTCCGGTGTACCGTTCCACCGGCTTGTACCCATCCGGAGCCATCTCGCTTAAGAAGGTCTCGGCCTCCCGGACGGCCTGCTGCGAGTCGATCAGGAGCTCGTCCCTCAGAGGATCGAACGTATCGCGGATGAAACGCTGAACGATGCTGAGGTCGCTGTGCAGAAGAGCAGGGGCCTCCACCTTCTGCGCGCGACGCATAATCCCTTTCCACTGCGCCCGCAGAATGGAAAGGTCTCCTTCCACCGCTTCGGGAGGCTCGTCCTCGGAAACGGTGCGTATAATCAGGCCCTCTTCGTTCTTCCGCAAACGTTCGCCCAGCGCCTTCAATCGGCTGCGCTCGGATTCGCGTCCGATTTTTTTGGAAACCCCGACGTATTCCGCAAACGGCATGTATACCATCCATCTTCCGGGAAGCGTATAGTGCGTGGTGACCCGGGCTCCCTTGTTACCTCTGGGCTCTTTTCTGACCTGAACGACGATTTCCTGTCCGGGACGAAGGAGCGTATCAATCGAGGGCTTTACTTTGGGCTGCTTCTCCAAATGCGGATGCAGCACATCATCGACGTATAGAAACGCGTTTTTTTTCTGACCGATATCGACAAAAGCAGCCTGCATGCCTGGAAGAACATTCATTACCCGGCCTTTGTAGTAGCTGCCAACAAGTCCCTGCTGTTCCTGTCGCTCCGCCGCATATTCCACCAGTCTCCCCTCCTCCAGAAGGGCCATCCGGGTCATATGCTGAGAGCAGTGAACGATCATTTGTTTCATGGCTTCACCTCTGGCTTACATAAGAAGAACGGCTTCATTTCCTTTTTAGGACAGCGACCGCACTCTCGTAGAAATAATCACATTCCAAAATAAGATGAGAGCAGACGCTGTTCCGGTACGACCCCCATCACGCCTCCCTTGGCGTCAAGCACATAGATCAAATGATACTGGTGCCTTTTAAATAGACGCAAAATATCATCCAAAGGTTTCGCAAGAGGCGCAACTATCGGGCGTGCCGGAGTGCCTTTGTCCATATGTTGTTCATAAACGGCCTCCCGGCTCATGAGAAAAGCCATAAACCGGAAAGGAAGGTTCCGGTGGTCCGTTATATTGGAATACAGCAGAAAAGCGGCGATCATCAGCAGATTAAGCCGTAGTCCGCCTCCGCTTTCCAAGGGCAGCAGGGCGTACACGGCCGTCAAGGCGCTTGCGAATATACTAACTCTTCCGCACCACAGCAGAGTCGAATAATAAGGTGCTTGCAGGCTGACTGCAGCCTGTACGATTTTCCCCCCGTCAAGCGGCAAAATCGGAAGTAAATTGAACAGGGCAATGATGAGATTGGCGTGAATAAGATAAGTCATAAAAGCGGCGCTGCCCCAGCCCATTTCCCTCAATGCCGCCGCGACCAGAATCATCAGGACGTTCTGCAGCGGACCCGCAAGCGCAATTCCGATTTCACGGTAAGCGGTCAGCTTCCCGTTGTCCTCGAGAACCGCGACTCCCCCGAACGGGAGCAGCTGCACCGATTTGACAGTGGCACCTGCAAGGAGCGCCGCCCAGACATGCCCCAATTCGTGAACGAGAACGATGGCAAAAAGCGTAAGCAATTCGAGAAACTGCCCGGTAAGCACGGAAATCAGCATGATGATTACGAGCAGCGGATGCAGGGAAAAGGAAATGCCCCAGACCCTAATCAAAGCCGATCTCTTCCGCCGGATCGATATAAGCCTTGTCCTGTATAAGCGCAAAATAAAGCAGATTGGTTGAAGAAGCGCCGGTTTCCTCCATCCATCCCACGGTATCTCCGCTTTGAAGCCAGTCGTCCGCTTTCCGCTTCGTTCCGCTTAAATGTCCGTATTCGGCGGTAATTCCGCCGCTGTGCTGAACGGTTACCCGAATGCCTCCTTCCGCTTCTCTAGAAACGGACAGCACCCTTCCCATATCTACACTCTTGACCGTTACGCTTCCGGATGAACCGGCCGATGGTATAATTTCAACGCCTTTAAGCGTAGAAGCGAACGGCTTGACAATACTGCCTGTCAACGGCGGAGCAAGCTTATGATGAACCGAAGCTTTCCGAGCCGTCTCACTATCCCCAAATATCGGAATAAATGCCGGAGCGCCGTCAAAATAACGTTCGTACCACGCCCGGACCGAAGTAAAGTCCATGTCCTTGCTAAGGGCACCCGTTATGAAATTTTGCGCCCGATAGGCCCAGGGCTGCTGCACCGCGAATATCCCCCATACCGTCCCGAACAAAAGACAGCTGATGACCGTTCGCCGGATCAATCCGGACAGGAAGCGAGGCTTCTCCCGTCTCCCTTCATCGTTCCAGTCCTGGCGCCGCTCTTTCCAAAGCTTTTCGGGATCGGGCTCGCCCGTACTCCCGTTCTGGAATCCCCGCCAATCGTCCGCGCCGCTGTCCTCGGGCATGCCGAACCGCGGCGGTTTGGCGAAGTCCTGCTTGGTGTTCGGCAAATTGCGGATATGCTCCTTACGGTAGTTCCCTGCGTTTGGTTTATGACCCATATCCATCCCTCCGGCGGGCTTGTTTTATACCATCCTATGAGGGAATGAAGGTATTTTAGAACAAGCGTCCCTTTCCCACACGCGAAGAGCTGCATCCCATGCCTGACGCAAAAACAAAACAGTCCCGGATGACCACTGAAGAACGTGGTATCCGGGACTGATGCGTTTCGGGGGCCTCCGGCCCAAGGCGTTAGCCCAGACCGAAAAATTTCTTCAGCTTCTTGAATGTGCCAGGCTTGCGGTCCAGCTGCATGAGCGGTACCGCGTCGCCCAATATGCGGCGGGCAATGTTACGGTAGGCGATGGCTGCGCCCGAATCCGGATTCATAACCGTCGGCTCTCCGAGGTTGGCGGCCTTGATCACCAGTTCGTCATCCGGCACGATCCCAAGAAGGTCGATATTGAGCACCTGCAGAATATCCTCGACTTCCAGCATGTCGCCGGATTTAATAAGTCCAGGCCGGATGCGGTTGACGACCAGCTTGGGCGACTGCACTTCGGACTGCTCCAGCAGTCCGATCACACGGTCGGCATCGCGCACGGCCGCATGCTCAGGCGTCGTCACGACAATCGCCTTGTCGGCGCCGGCGATCGCGTTGCGGAAGCCGTGCTCGATCCCAGCAGGGCAATCGATCAGAATATATTCATACTCTTTCTTCAACTCCAGCACGATGTCTCTGACCTGTTCCGGGGTGACTGAAGTTTTGTCCTTTGTCTGCGCGGCCGGCAGCATATACAGCTCGTCAAACCGCTTGTCTTTGACCAAAGCCTGCCCGAGACGGCAGCGGCCTTCGGCTACATCCACCAAATCGTAAATGATTCGATTTTCGAGTCCCATAACGACATCCAGGTTTCTCAGCCCGATGTCGGTATCAACGAGACATACTTTTTTTCCCTGCAGCGCAAGCGCGGTTCCAATATTGGCCGTTGTGGTCGTCTTGCCCACGCCGCCTTTGCCGGAGGTAACAACGATCGCTTCTCCCATGAGGCTACACCCCTTTAAACACATTTAAATCCCGACGCAGCTTGACGATGTTGTGTATTTTGTCGATCTGCATGACACCTTCCGACAAAAAAGCGAACTCCATGCTGCTCTCACGGGTTTCCCATTCATCCGGGGGGCGACTGATTATCTCGGCTATGCGAAGCTGGGTCGGAGCCATCACGGAAGCCGCGATAACCGCTCCTTCGTTGCCCTCCACTCCCGCGTGAGCCACGCCTCTCAGAGCCCCGAGAATAAAAATATCTCCTGTACAGGTAATCGCGCCGCCGGGATTCACATCCCCGAGAAAGAGCAAGTCTCCCTTATGGTTCAGCACCTGCCCGGAACGAAGAATTCCGCTCATTACATACAGTGAGCTTCCGTTCCCCGGTTTCACGGCATCCTGCGCCTCGACCGACCGAATCAGCAAGTTGCCCTGTCCGCGCAAAATATCCAGCACCGCTTCCTTTTCTTCCTCAGTCACCGAGCGTTTGCCCATCTTGATATCCACATGCACGATTGGTCCGGTCAAAATATTTTGATGGCTGTGCTCCAGCTTGTAGCGAAGCTCGCCAAGCATCTCTTCAAAGGGACATTTGTCGTCTAACAGGAAGACCAGGCCGTCCTTGATGCCTTTGATCCGTACATGCTTGGATTTTACTGTCATTTGACCCTCCCCCCATTCTCATTCATTCGTGCCGCGCCCCTCAAGTTCCTGCTTTTATCCGAGAGAAATTGCGCCGGCCTTTACGCCTTCTCTTCCTTGCGCGTCTCGTTCTTCAGCTTCTCAAGCTGACGGCGGACAGGAATGTACAGCAGAAGCCCAAGGGCAAAATGAATAAGCATGGTAGGCAGCATATGGTTCATTAGCGCCCAGTTGTATGGCTCGCGGTTCAACTTGAAAATGCTGTAAATGCCGAACAGGATGCTGTCCTCAAGCCAGCTTCCCAGCAGTAAGACAGTCATCATCAGCGGCAGCGGTGCGCGGGGCGTCTGGAATATCAGGCCGATCAAATAGGCCGACACTCCCATCGCAAAAGAATGGGCTCCGATGATTCTTCCGTAAAATATGATATCATGCAGCATGCCGAAGCTTAACCCCAGCATCAGCGCCATGTGCCGATGATGATAAACCGTTATGAATAATAGAACGATAAAGACGAGATTCGGGACAATTCTCATTTCCCATGAATTCGGTATGAGCCAGGGCAGCACGGCGCCCTGAAGAATAAACAGCAGAAACAACAGCAAAACTAGGACCGACCTGTGCGCTCTCACTGCGGCCCCTCCGGAGTAAAGACGACAAGCAGCTGTTTCCAGTCCTCATATTCAGCCGCCGGCTTGATGACAGCGGTCTTGGTCAGCCCGAACTCCCCGTCCTTGACGCTCTCGACGGTACCAATCGTTAGCCCCCTAGGATAGAGACCGCCAAGTCCGGACGATATAATGGTGTCCCCCTCAGCGATCGGGTCCTTCTCGTCAATCCGGGTCATAATGAGCCGACCGGTCTGCTGGTCGTAACGCTCAACCATGCCAAAGGTCTGGTCGATCTTGCCGATGGCCGTGGCGGCGATCGGCGGCTGTGAATTCGGATCGCTGCTGTCCATCATCGTCAGCAGCTTCACGGTCGACGTAAAGTTGCTCACCTGGCTGATGATGCCGACCAGGCCTTTTTCGGAAATAACAGACATATTCGGTTTGACGCCGTCCCGCGCCCCCAAATCAATAACGAGCGAATTGTTGCTCGGCTCCGTCGTCAGGCTGATCACCTGAGCGTAATGATACTCGTAATTATATTTCGTTCTCTGCGCCTGCGTTAAATTCCACAGCCGTTGATAGTGTTCATATTCGGCCTTTATCAGGTTATATTGAGCTTTCTCCCGGGTATACTGCGCTGCGATGATCTTCAGCCGCTCGTTCTCCTCGGCCAGATCCTTCAGGTTGCCGATATCTTCAAACAAGCCCGCTACAAATCCAGCGGGCTTGTAAAAGAGATTCTGCACAAAACCGGTAGTATCCCTGACGAAGTTCTCGGGCCACGACAGCGATTTTCTTGTTCCGAGAGAGAAGCCCATGACCACAATAAAAAGCACCAACGTAATCAATAGAATAAATAGTCGCTTATTGCCAAACAGCTTAAACAGTTTCAACACCCTCTAACAACCGTTTTTCTCTCCCGCTCCAGAGGTTCCCTTCGTCCTTCCCTCTCCTCACCTGCTTACCGTTTCGTGCGAAAAGATCCGCTGCTGCGGGTCTTGAACAGATGGATATTGTCCAGCGCTTTCCCGGTTCCAATCGCTACGCAATCGAGCGGATTCTCCGCAACGATAACGGGCATGCCGGTCTCGCTCGCCAGCAGCTTATCCAGATTGCGCAGCAGCGCGCCCCCGCCGGTCAGAACAATCCCGCGGTCCATAATGTCGGCTGCAAGTTCCGGCGGACATTTCTCCAGCGTTACCTTGACCGCTTCGGTAATCGCATTGACCGTATCGGCCAGCGCTTCGGAAATTTCGTCCGATGTGATGGTGAGCGTCTTAGGCAGTCCGGTTACCAGGTCCCGTCCGCGGATTTCCATCGTCTCTGCCTTTTCCAGCGGCATAGCGGAGCCAACGTCCATCTTCAGTTGTTCGGCGGTACGTTCCCCGATCATGAGGTTGTACTGACGCTTAATGTATTGGATAATCGACTCGTCCATTTCGTCTCCGGCCACACGAACGGACCGGCTGGTCACAATGCCGCCGAGCGAGATGACGGCAACCTCCGTCGTTCCTCCGCCGATGTCAACGACCATGCTGCCCGTCGGTTCCCATACCGGCAGGTCGGCTCCGATCGCGGCCGCGAACGGTTCCTCGATGATATACGCCTCGCGGGCGCCTGCCTGCTTGGTCGCATCTTCCACGGCGCGCTGCTCCACGGCGGTAATGCCGGAAGGAACGCACACCATGACGTTTGGATGGCGCTGGAACACGGACCGCTGCTTCTGAGCCTGGCGGATAAAGTATTTAATCATCGTAGCAGTTGTATCAAAATCGGCGATAACCCCGTCCTTCATAGGACGGATGGCGCGAATGTTCCCCGGCGTGCGGCCGATCATTTTTTTGGCGGATTCCCCTACGGCTTCAATCGTTTTCGTATCGGTACGGATCGCCACAACGGAAGGCTCTCTGACCACAATGCCTTTCCCGCGGACGTAAACCAGTGTATTTGCCGTTCCCAAGTCGATTCCCAAATCTTTTGTAAAGCCACCTAACATGCTGTAAACTCCCTTTCCCTGTCAATGTGCATCGTTTAATTTTACATAAGACCTTGTTCCTTCATGCTGATAAATCCGTCATCTCCGATAATCAGATGGTCGAGAACGTCGATTCCGACAATTTCTCCCGCCTCAAGCAGTCTCCGGGTTAAAGCAATATCCTCGGGACTCGGCGTCGGGTCCCCGCTGGGATGGTTATGCGCACATATTATGGAAGCGCTGCTGCATTTGATGGCTGCCCGAAACACCTCTCTGGGATGAACAATGGAGGCGTTGAGACTGCCCATGGACAGCGTTTCCTGCGCAATTACGTGATTTTTTGTATTCAAAAACAGGCAGACAAAGTGCTCCTTCTGCAGATAACGAAGCTGCTCGGTCAAAATGTCCGCCGCATCATGCGGGCTGCGAATCGTAACCGGCTGATCCAGCCTCGTATTCGCCATCCGGCGTCCCAGCTCCATACCGGCCTTCAGCTGTACGGCTTTGGCGGGACCGATTCCTTTAATTTGCATCATTTCTTCAATGCTAAGGTCGGCCAGACGGCGAAGACCGCCTACCTGTCCCAATATGCGCTGCGCGACATGAATCGCCGATTCCCGGCGGGTTCCCGTCCGCAGCAGAATAGCCAGCAGTTCGGTCTGGCTGAGTGATTCCGCCCCATATTGCATCATGCGCTCTCTAGGTCGTTCTTCATGGGGAAGGTCTCGCAGCATAAACGTCGACGATTCCATCCCTGTTCTCTTCCTTTCAGCCGCAGATAACGCGGTATTGCTGTATAAATGTGATAGTTCATTGCTTATACATACCGGACAAGCCCGAAATCCCTTCAGGCAACGCCAATATCTTACACCCTCAATCATTATACGGGTAAAGCCTGCTCAATACAAATATAAATCGGGCAGGGGAAGGATTACCAAATCACGGCATCAAGCGATGCAAAAAGACTCCTCCAGGCCGTTTTACCGGCATGAAAGAGTCCATGGATTAACGCATCCTTCGGAAGCCGTTTCCGAAATGCTGCAGTTCAGCCGGGCTCCGCCGGCCGTTTGTGTCCTGCCTGCGCCTTAGCCGATTTTGAAAGGACAGACATTGTATTTCAGCAGCATTTGATACAGCAGATTCAGAGGAAGCCCCATTACGCTGTAAAAGTCGCCTTCAATCTTCTCAACAAAAACGGACCCAATCCCCTGTATCCCGTACGAACCCGCCTTATCCAGTGGCTCGCCCGTCTTGATATAATCTTCGATTTCTTCCTCCGACATCGGCCGGAACGTGACCTTGCTTTCCGTATAACCGGCCATAACGACAGGCTCGCCATCAGGCGATTCCGAGAGAACACTGTATTGTCCAAGGTCCCCCAGCCGCACCGATTGGCTACCGCTATTATCTGTGACTTCCGGCCGAAGAGTATCATTCCTGCCGTCCCCAAGTTTGATGCAGGCCACGCCCGTATATACCTTATGGCTTCTTCCCTGCAGGGCGGCCAGCATTGCCCTGCTGTCTTCCGCATCAACCGGCTTGCCGAGAACCCGGCCGTCCAAGACGACAATTGTATCGCTTCCGACGATGATGGCGTCCCGTTCGCCCGCCAGCGGAAGAACCGCTTCCGCCTTGCGGAGAGCAAGCTCGCTTACGATGCGTTCCGGCTCCCATTCCGGCGGGAAGCTCTCATCGGCTTCACTCGGTATAACCTCAAGGGGAAGTCCCAGTAATGATAAAAGCTCCCGGCGGCGAGGCGAACCGGAAGCAAGAATGATCGGAGTTATGCTGTTGTCGTTCACGTCGTATTATCCTTTCCATAGGCTAAACGGCTATTTTCTGCGGTACAGCCAAACGGCTATAATAATGCCGACCAGACTGAGCAGACATAGCTTCAACCGAATCGTAATGTCATAGCTGATGATGTCCAAGTCGGCTTGCGGCGACCATTTGATCAAAGTTGACTTTGTCAGGAACGACAGAGCTTTAACCGGCTGCAGCAGCCTGGCGATCCAGGAGCCGGCCAGCCAGCCCAGAATCAGAAACAACAGAAGCGTACCTATATTTTTCTTCTTCATCGACCGTCTTCCCTCACCTTTGTGACATCTTCATTATTATACGGTGAAAAGACAGTGAAATACAACGCAAAATCCGGCGCGGATTGAGATCCCTCCCTTCCGCGCCGGATTCGGTCAACGCATGATCATAACCGGTTCTGTCTAACCTTGTTCCATTGCGGCCATCAGCCGTTTTTGGCCGCTGAGCATTTCGAGCATGGAAGACTGGACTTCCCAGAGCAGGCCGTCGGCCTTGCTTTTACCATATTCGTTCATCGCCGATACACCCTGGCTTACGGATTTCTCCAGTTCCTTGGCTACAGCCTGTTCCTCGGAAGGCAGTCCCGCTTCCAGCGCCTTCACCGCTTCCGTCCACTGCAGATGGAGATCGCTTACCTTCGTCGTATCCGCCGCCGTATCGCCGCCAAGCAGCGTCGCGGAGAGAGAGCTAAGCTCGCCGAGCAGCGCTCCGCTGGCTTCAAAATACTGGGCCACCGTTTCCCCGTCTCCGTTATATACAAGCCTGCTTTCGTTTGGAAGTGTTACTTCCTTAACATACAGATCAATGCCCTGCGCCTCCAGCCTGCTCCCGAGCAGCTTCGCCTGCTCCCGGTCGGATGACAGTCCGGCGTACACCCGGTTGCCGTCCTCCGGGTCGATTCCAGCGGCCAGTCCGGCGCTCACCAGCTCCTGCTTCGCCTGCGCCGCTCCTTCCGGTGTGCTGAACACCCCGTACTGGAGCAGATAATAGCTCTGTGACGCCACCTGTACGGGAACCGCCGGGGCGGTTGCCGCATTGCCCGCGGTATGCTGACCCACGGCTGAATTTGACGATGCCGTATCGGCGGAATCGCCGTTATGGACTCCGCCGATAAAAGTCAGCGCGGCATATCCAAGCATTAAGCCGATGCCGATGGCGCCCGCGACCGAAGCCGGGAACTTCCACCAGGAAGAGGAACGCCGGGTTGTGTAGTATCCCCCGCCGGCGTCTTCCGTCTCCTCCGGCCATTCCCCCAAAGGACCTTTAGCCGGTGGACTATCGTCTTTCGTGAACGCCGGAGAGCTGTAATCGAAATCGGCATAGCTCACATCGGTTTCCGGCTGTCGCTCCCGGAAATCTCCGATCCGCCGGGAGCGAAGAAACGAATCGCGCAGCAGCTCTCTGTCCACAGCACCTTCACTGTCCCGCCCATCTCGGTTGTCATCGTCCCAGTCGTCCGAATCTACGCCGCTGCCGGCGGTTTTCTTGTTATTGTTGTAAGCCTGTTCCAGCTCCTCCAACCGATATTCGCGATCCTGCAATCTGCCCCGTGGATGTATAGGGTCCAAGGTTCTTCCCGGCCGGCTTCCCCCGGCCGTACGCCGGACCTCGTCCAGACTGTATACTTCCGCCTGCTGCTCCAGCTTCGCCTTTTCCGGTCCGGATTCCGGCTGAAGCTCCCTCGGCTTGTCCTTTCCGGCATCGAACCGGAACGTCATTCTACCGTTACTCAATCCGTCCACCTCACCTTGTCCAGTCTATAAGAAAAGATATGATAGACGGTAGAGAAGTATGCGTATGATTACAGGAAAACCATCCCGCCGTCAATCAGCGGCGATTGACCAGTCATATAATCCGAATCGGGCCCTGCCAGGAAGGAAACAAAAGCAGCGACATCCTCCGGCGTTGACAGGCGTCCGAGCGTAATTTTGCTGCCGAACTCCTTGGTTGCTTCGCCTTGTTCTTCCCCTTTGGAGCTTGTGATTTGTTTATCTATAGAACCCCACATTGGCGTCTGAACAATACCGGGGCAATATGCGTTTACGGTGATTCCGTATTTCGCCAGCTCCTGAGCGGCGGTCTGCGTCAGCGAACGCACCGCGAATTTCGATGCGGAGTATACGCTGAGACTCGCATTGCCAACATGGCCGGCCTGCGAAGAGGCATTGACGATTTTGCCCCCATGTCCCAGTTCTTTCAGCTTGGCCGTCGCAGCCTGAATTCCCCAGACGACGCTGGCCACATTGATATGAAATACTTTGTCCAAGTCCTCGATCGTTACTTCTTCAAGCATTTTTACAGGCGCAATACCGGCGTTATTGACAATAACATCGAAACCTCCCAGCTTCGCGGCCGTCTCCTCCACTGCAGAAAATACCTGATCACGGCTCGAGACATCGGCCTTCAGCGCAATGGAGCGACCGCCTGCCGCTTCGATTTCCCGGGCGACTTTGCCCGCATTGTCCTCATTCAGGTCCACTACAGCAACAGCAAATCCGTCTTGACTAAGTCGAATCGCGATAGCCCGGCCAATTCCTTGTCCTCCGCCAGTCACCAACGCCACTTTTTCGTCAACTCTACTCATTTTCGTGCATCTCCTCTGTACGTGTAAATTTGAAAGAATTAGATAGCACGGCAAACGATTAGTACTATTTGCCCTTACCTAACTATAGCACTCTGGGAGAATAAGGCAAAAAAACAGGGCGATTTTCAGAAAAACATCAAACAATTTTCAACAAGTTTTAACAAGTCTGATACAGTTTGTTCTAATCTCAGCAGTGAATGAACTGGCTTCCTGCAAGAATGAGAAAAAGACCCCTATCTTCCTTAAACAGGAAAATGGGAGTCCTCCGATTGTGCCCTTCAAGTGACCGTTGACCGCCTAATGTCCGCCGATTCGCGAGACCAAAAACTGCCGCAATACGGTATATTCCTGGCTGGCCCTTATCTCGCTGAATGGACGCTGCGTTTCTCCGGTTGTCAGCGGATTGGCGAAATCCTCCACAATCCGGCCCGGTCCGGGATGCATAACGACAAGGCGGCTGGCCAGAAGCAGCGCTTCGTCCACATCGTGGGTGATGAAAAACATGCATTTCCCCGTCCGGCTCCAAATCTGGCGCAAATGCGCCTGCATGTTCTCCCGGGTTAGGGCGTCGAGCGCGCTGAAGGGTTCGTCCAGCAGGACGATTTCCGGCTCAGTCGCGAGCGTACGGGCAATGGCGGCCCGCTGCTTCATGCCACCCGACAGTTGATGCGGCAGCAGACCCGCCGAAGAGGTCAGGCCCATCATTTCCAGAAAGTCCGCCACCCGTTCCTTGCGCCGGGCCTTGGGCATACCTTTCATCCTCAGGCCGAACTCGATATTCCGGGCAAGCGACAGCCACGGAAACAGATTCGCCTGCTGAAAGACGACACCCACATCGGAATCGGGTGCGGTATGGCGCTGTCCGTTGATGGTGATCGTCCCCCGGGTAGGCCGCAGATACCCAGCGATGATGTTCAGCAGCGAGGTTTTGCCGCATCCTGAGGGACCCAGTACCACCACAAGCTCGCCCGGTTCAAGCTTCATATTGATGTCGTCAAGCGCCTGCTTGAGGACCTTTCCGCCGCGGTAGGACAGCCCAATTCCCTCAAGCACAATACCGTGCCCCCGGTCAGTCAAGGCCTTTGTATCGGAGGAAGCACTCCGGGCGGCGGTTGCGCCCTCCGATGTTTGTGCATTTTCCCCGTAAACTCCCGCGCTCAATATCTCCTGGCCGCCAAGCCGCTCCTCCAAGATCATAGTGCCTCTCCTTCCTTCCGCTAAAATAACTGTCCCGACGCGCTTAGATTAGTTGACCGGATAAAGATCGTTTCGCAGCGCTTGTTGATATACGGATAAATCCGGCGAAGCCGTAATCGATTTCTGCTCCACCAGAAAATCTCCGGTGTCTTTCAGCAGTTGGCCGAATGCTCCCGGCTTGTCCGGTGTCCCCATATATTCCGGCGAGGTCTGCTGGGAAGCGTCAAGCACGATGATTTCATTCATCGCTTTGAGAGTGGCTTCCGGCGTTAATCCCAGTTCCTTGGACAGCGCCTGCGCCGATTCCTGTGGATGCTCGCGGTAGGTTTTCACCGCTTCATCCAGCACGGAGATATATCCTTTGACGAAATCCGGATACTTGTCGACAAAATCCTTGAGGACAACGCCGAACTCTCCGGTTATGCCGCCCTTGGCCGCAACCTCGGCGGAACTGATAATGACTTCACCGCCGTCCTCGGTCAGCTTAGACTGGCTCGGCTGCCAGGTATAAGCGCCATCAATGTCTCCCCTTTGCCATGCGGCGACAATATCGGGTGCCTGCATATCGAGGATGGTTATCGTGGACGGGTCGATGTTTTCCTGCTTCAGCGCGGACAGAAGACTGAAATGGGAAGTGGAGCCGAAGGTGGTCGCGATTTTATGGCCCTTGAGATCCTGAAGCGACTTGATGCCGGAATCCTTCTTGACGACCAGTGCTTCACTCTTGCCGATAACGTCATGAATGTAATAGATCTGGTATGGAAGTCCTTGAGCAATGCCCGAAGATCCGGGAGGAGTGCCAACCAGTCCGAAGTCGATGCCGCCGCTGGCCGCCGCCACATTGACATCACGCCCGGAATCGAATTTCAGCCAGGATATTTTAATGTCGGGATATTTCTTCTCGAGCAGGCCGAGCGATTTGGCTAAAAGCTCACCGTTTGGAGACACCTGATAACCAATTCGGACTTCTTTGGGCAGTTCTCCTGTTGCCGCGCCCGCCGGGTCCGAAGAAGCCGCCGCCGATGGCCCGGCCGAATTTTCCGGGGAAGGCGCTGCGCTTGCCGCTGCATCCCCGGCAGTATTGCCGCCTGCCGTTCCGCCATTGTTCCCGCAGGCCGATAATAGGAGCAGCATAGCAAATAGACTGAGTGCAAAGATCCATTTAAATTTATTAGGTTGTTTCATTTCCTGTTTTCTCTCCCTTTAGTACGTCTAGTACATCAACTGCGTGAACCTTTCTATTGCTCAATCCATGGCGACACGCGCCGGATCAGTCCGCGAATGCACAGATCAATAACAATCGCGATCAGCGCCATGATAATAATGCCGAGATACATAATATCGCTTCTCAGAAATTTGCTGGCGTCCAGCACCATCCAGCCGACGCCGGACACGGCGGCCACCATCTCCGCGGCTACCAGTGTGGCGTAGCTGATGCCAACAGCGGTACGCAGCCCGGTCAGAAGCTCGGGAAGGATGGACGGAAAGATGACAAAGACATAGAGTCTCCAGCCCTTTGCGCCAAGCGATTTGGCCCCGTTGATCACTTCGCCGCCCAGACGCTGAACGCTGAATACGGAAGTAATGAACAATGGCGCGAACGCTCCCAGGAACAGCAGTATGACTTTGGACACATCGGTAATACCGAACCAGAGAATCAGCAGCGTATAATAGGCCAGTGGCGGGAGCGGACGGTAAAATTCGATAAACGGATCAAAGACTGCCCGCAGCCAGCGATAGCGTCCGCATAAAACGCCCAGCGGCACTGCGGTTGCGAATGCGGCGGCAAGAGCAAGAAACAGTCTCCGCATGCTTGCCCCGATATGGCTTAGCAAACTCTCCCCTTTGTACCCCTCATGAAGGATATCCGTGAAGGCGGCCCAGACCGTATGCGGAGAAGGGAGAAACAGGGGATTCACCCAGCCGCGGCCGCTTGCCAGCGCCCAGATCAGTGCTGCAACCAGCAGTGATCCGACGGAAATACAGCGGTACAGCCACTTTCCTGTGAAAGATGGATGGACCGGCCGGTCCGATTTGCCGCTTCCTCGTTCTCTTGTCCTGGTTTCCCGTATCTTTGTCTGCATCATATTTGCGTCCCTTTCCCCATTCTTGAAGATATCATTATTGTTACGAGGTCAGCTTGAGTCCGACCATTCCCATGACGATCAAAACCATGCATGCCAGCTTCAGCGGATTTACGGATTCTCCATATAGGAAAATGCCGGTTGCAATGGCTCCCGTGGAGCCGATTCCGGTCCATACCGCATAAGCCGTTCCGACCGGGATGGAAGACAGCGACTGGGAAAGCGCATAGACGCTTAGCGCCAGAGCGGCAATTGCGGCCGCGGCCCATCCCTTCTGTCTCCGTCTTTGCCATTCCTTAAGCAGCGGAACGCTGATTACCTCGACCGCTCCGGCAAGCAGCAGCCAAATCCAGGCCATTAGATTGGATCACCGCCTTTTTTCCAAGCCGTCTCGCATCCGGACGAAAGCTTCAGTCCTACGATCCCCACAAGCAGTATTCCGATGAAAAAAATTCTCCAGCCCCCAGCAGGCTCGCCAAGGAATAGGATGCCGATCAGCCCTGTCCCGGCCGTTCCGATCCCGGTAAATACTGTATACGCTGTTCCGGCCGGAAGAAGCTTTAACGACAATACATACAAAAAATAGCTGACTGTTATGGCGGCCAATGCGAATACACTCGGCCAAAGTACGGTTAATCCTTCCGAAAATTGCAGCAGAACCGCCCAGACTACATCTATCAGCCCTCCGGTAATCACAACCATCCAGGCCGCCTTGTTTCCAGTCGGGCTATCCGGACTTTGCAGCTTTTGTTTCACTTACAGTTCTGCTCCTTTAACCGGTAAATGGAACATCGAACAGAACGACTGGATCGTCCCCATCATCTCTTTTTCCATCAGCGACAGATGATGCCGCTTGCTCCAGGCCAGAACGATGGAAATATCGAGCCGCGTGTCGGATATGTCCAGCGGCACAATGCTCTCCCGGTTGACAAAGTATTCACTCATGAATTTCGGAACGAATGCGGAGCATTCATTCAGGGATATGACTTTTTCCAGCATGGGGAAGCTGTCGAGCCGGTAAGCCGCATGGAAGGTGCCATACTTTCTCAAAAGCTCCGATACGCCGCAATCGGTGGCGAATTCGGTATTGTACAACACAAGCGGCTGGGCCATCGCCTCCGCAAGCGTCACCGAGGAACGCGCCGCCAAAGACGACTCGCGGCTGACCATCAGCACCAGTTGATCCCCAAACAGCTCTTTGATGCACAGATCCTTTTCTTCGGGATGCTTGCCGGTTTTCATAAGAACCCCGAAGTCAGCCTTGCCCGCCGCGATGTCGCGCAAATTGTTATTGGATTCTCCCACCTTCATCAGCACATTGACATTGGGGTGCCGGTTTTTGAAGGCGGTCAACGTATTGACCATTATCGAGTTGCTGATAAACGGCTCTACCGCCAAATGAATGCTGCCGGTCAGCGTTTGCGTGCTCTCCTCCGCGATGGAGCGGATATCTTCCAGCAGGCCGATCGCTTCCATCGCCTTCTTAATAACCGCTTCTCCAACTTCCGTAGGATGCACTCCCTGATTGGTGCGTTTGAAGAGCGTAATTCCGAGCTCCGTCTCCAGCTTGGATACCGAGGAGCTCAGCGCAGGCTGCGAAATGTAGGAACGTTCGGCGGCAAGTGAAATCGAACCCGTCTGCGCAATCGCCACGATATGATAGAGCTGTTCCACACGCATGCGCTTCTCCCTCTTTACCCTTTAGTAATCCATAGTATATTATAAATCCAATGTGAATACTAGGATAAAGATTATAGAGGAGAAGTGCCGCTCATTGCGAAACGGTCGGCTGTTATTTTCCGAAGATGATTAGATCAATTCGCCCAATCCGGCAGGAACAGGCTGCTCGGTTTCATTTTCCCGCTGCGGCGATGGATTTCCTTCCCCGCTCAAAATTTGATAGATAACCCCGCCTTCCACATTCCGCGGAACCGGCGTTTCGGTCAACTCGCAAATGGTCGGCACAAGATCCACCACCTTGACTTTGCGGTCAATCGTCTCGCCGGATTTCACTCCTGCGCCGAGTGCGATAAACAGCGCCTTCATGGAATATCCCGACAAGGTGTGGTTGCTGAGGCCGTTGCCGTGGCAGCGGGTAAAATCGGGCTCCAGAATGTAAAAGATGTCGCCGCTGTTCTCTCCGCCAAGGCCAACCACTTCCATATCATTGCGATTCAGCGCAAAGCTGATCACTCTTCTGCCCGTCTTCGGATCGCGGTAGCTGTACAGATCGTCAATAATTTTCTCCACCGTCTTGTCATAATCGGCCGGGTCGACAATCCCTTGAGGGTCTCTGCCTTTTACATTCAAATATATGAAGGTTGCGCGCTGGGCGACGGCCGTGGTGCGGCTCCAGTCGATTTCTTTAGCCCCGAAAGCGTCCTCCTTGAGCTGCGTGTAGCCCAGTTGTCCCAGAATCCCGACGTTGATCCCCCACATATCGCCGATCAGCGGATGATCGGTTTCCGGATTTTTGGCTACGCCGCCATGATCGGATACGATGAATATCGCCGTTTCGCCGTCCAGCCGATTAAGCAGCGCCCCGATAAAATGGTCGGTGATTTCATAGATTTTATAGACGATTTCCTGGTAGCGTTCATACTCGGGTGAGGCGGCTTCCAGCGTATGATCGAGATAGAAGTGCATGAACATGTCGATGCCGTGCATATGGGTGTAGAACAAATCCCACTCTTTGTTGTCCAGCAGGTAATTGATGGCGCCCTCATGCCAGCGGTACATTTCCTCGATCGACTCCAGCAGCACACCGTCGGCCTGCGGGTTCAACCGGCTGTAATTGGAAGGCTGCAGCATCGGGCCGACATTGGTGTACAGCTCCTCGCCGATGCTCTGCGGGTAAAAGTATTTTCCCGTCTTCAGATCGAGCACGTAGGAGGAATAGAACGTAAAGCTCTCGCCTGAAGGGTCAAGCTCCAGCACACGGATTTTATAAGCCACATCCACCGCTTCACCGTTAATGGTATATCGGTCGTAAATCCAATCGCTCCATTCTCCGGATGCCGCATCGCCGAGAGGGACTTCGCTCTCTTTGGACGAATAAATGGCAATACGGTTGTAAGTAACGCCGTCGTCGGCTGTGAGCAATCCCCAGCGCCGCTCCGCTCCGCCGTTGACCGGAACAATAAACTCCCGCGCGCCCTGCGGAGCGTTCTTCCAGCCGGATGCCGGCTTAATCGGCGTCTTGATCTGATCGGCCGTCGGGACATCGGCGGAGAGTTCGCCGTCCTGGGTTGTTGTTACGAGTCCCGGCTGTGTGTAGCCGAAGCCTTCGTAGGTGTCCTTGCTGATCTCGGCTTTTTGCGTCGTCTCCTCGCCTTCGAAGCGGCAGTTGGCGCCGGTGTTGTCCACGATATGTGGAATCTCGATCAATTCAAAATCCCCGGTTTCCCCTTCATATATTTTCTCGTAATCAATATATCCGCGAAGATTGGTATAGATGCTAGTACCGTCGACGTAGATTGCGTCCTTCACCTGAGGCGGCCAGGAGGTCGGATAATTGAAAATAATGCTCTTCTTGCCCGCTCTCGCATAAGCCTCCCAAATCGTTTCGGCCTTCAGCAGGCTGGAATCGAAACCGTAATCGAGCACATCCAGTTCATTGCCGAGCGTATGGTTCCAAAAGCAGGTGATGCCGTGCGTGTTCGGATAAGCGCCTGTAGCGATCGACGCCCAATTGGGCGGGGTAATTGCCGGGAGCACGCTTTGCATGCTGAGGTCCTCTGTCGATACCCCGAGATTCAGCGCTTTTTTGAAATTGGGCAGTTTCCCCTGTGCAATGTAACGCGCAACGAGTGTCGGGTCCGCGCCGTCGAGCCCGAGCAGCATCACTTTTTTGGCTTTGCCGTTGTTCTGTGCCATGTCTCCACCCCATTCATCAATATATAATCCAATGAGTTAACTAGGAATTATATTATGGTCCTATTATAGAGCCGTGAGATGGAGGTTGTTAAATAGTTGTTGATTATATCGGGTATAAGTCACGGTTATCCGGCTATTCAATGCATAACAAACAGCCCCTCGCCTGCCTGACGGCAAACGGGGGCATGATAAGGAGCGGCGGGTCAACTCGTCTCCGGCTCTTCCGGCCAGCGGCTTCGGACCACACGGTTTCTTCCATCCTGCTTCGCTTTGTAGAGAGCGGCGTCGCTAAGCTTGTACAGTAAATCCAGCTGCGGCTTTTTGCCCGGGATAACGGTAATCACGCCTATACTGATCGTATATTGGAGAGGGTGGCCTTCAATCCGCGAATTCATTACGGCTTGTCTCAGCAGCTCCGCTTTCCGGTCGCTTTCTTCCTCGTCCGCACCTGGCAGCAGAACCGCGAATTCTTCGCCCCCGTATCTGCCGAACAAATCTCTGGGGCCCAAACGAAACTCCACGGTGGCCGCAAAACTCCGGAGAGCGCTGTCACCGGCGACATGCCCGTAATTATCGTTGACCAGCTTGAAATGATCAATATCGATCAGCAGAAAAGATATCGGCACTCTCCGCTCGGCCGCGACGGCAGCGGCAAGCTGCGCTTGTACAATAAATGCCCTGCGGTTCAGAATTCCGGTCAGCTCATCGACATTCGCCATCCTTCTAAGCTCGTCGTAAGACCGTTCCTTTGACAGCAGAACAAAGCCGACGGTTCCCAGAATCATGATCAAAAACATGCCGATATAGTAGAGATGCTGGGCAAGCCCCGGCGAGAATACATTCATATTCCGCTCCGAGAAAAGCGCTGCAAAAGCCCTGGCGAGCAAGATGGATGCAAGCAGCGTGTACACCAATCCCATAACCGTCTGAAGCGGCGATCCTCCTCGGGTTGCGGTAAAGCGGTAAGCGGGGAATGCGATGAACAGCCCTGCCGCCAGGGAAGCGGAAGCGATGCGCAGGTTGTCCGAATTATAGAAAAAATAAATCAATCCGAAGCTCAGCACGCTCAAGATTGTGATGACCTTATAGTAACGTCTAGCGTCCGCGCCGAACCCCTCCGCCATCATCAGCAGGGCGATGATTTCCAGCCCGCCGCCTCCAAGCATCAGCGCATTGCTGAGCAGAACAAATCGCGGCCCGGGAAGACTGTCCCGTATCATCACCAGCAGCCAGCAAGCCGCCTGCAGCCATTTGGAGACAGCAAAAAATGAAGTCGCTTTATCGTGGAGAGAGCGGAAACGGTATGCGGCGATAAGCAGCACCATGAACATATTTCCGAGGATAAGCGTAATCAGTATTGTTCTTATGTCCAGTTGGAAATCCATACGACGTTCACCACCACATATGTGCGTAAAATGACGGGCTGCAAACACTATGTAAAAAGAATATTAGTAAAACAGTACCATATCATGATGCTAATATCTGTCGATTTATGGGGAATCATCGAAGAAAAAACGCATCCCCTTCTTCCGAAATCGTGAAGAGAATGCGTTCTGTCCATTTGCAAAACCGCAAGCGTCATCGCCTCAAATGCGGCGCATTATTCTGCGGATGCGGCTCCGCTTTATTTCGAGGCTCCGCGCTTCAGAAGGTTGTCCGCGAGCGCGTATCCGACTTTCCAAATATCGCCTGCTCCCATGGTGATTACAAGATCACCGGGCGCCAGTCGGTCCCTGAGATCCGCAAGAACATCTTCTTTGGTCGGCAGATAGCGTGCTCCGGGGTTGCTGTTCTGAATGATCAGTTCAACCAGCTTGGCGGAAGTCACGCCCTCGATCTGCTTCTCGCCTGCCGGAGAGTAGATATCGGTAATGATGACCTCATCGGCTTCGCCGAAGGCCCGGCTGAACGCGTCAAGCAGAAAAAAGGTGCGTGTGTAGCGCTGCGGTTGAAAGACCGCAATAATCCGCTTGCCGGTCGCTTTGGCCGCGCTGATTGTCGCCTGGATCTCCGTCGGATGATGGGCGTAATCGTCAATTACGAGAATGTCGTCCGCTTCGCCGAGGACTTGGAAACGCCGCTTGGCCCCGTTGAATTTCACGATGGCCGAGGCGATAGCCGCAAACGGAATGTCCGCCTTCAGGCAAGCGATAACCGTGGCCATCGCGTTGTACAGATTATGCTGGCCGGGCACCGACAGCTCGATCCGTCCGAGCGTCGCTCCCTTGTGATTCATCGTAAACGTTACCTGGCGGTCGCCGAGCGCAATGTCCGTCGCGGTATAGTCCGCCGTCTCCGAGCGGATGCCGTAGGTTGTCACATCCGCTTTGATCTTGGGAAGAAGGGAGATGACGGTCTCGTCGTCCGCGCAGACAATCGCCGTGCCGTCCGCACGCAGCTGGCTCATGAACTGCGCATATGCGCTCTTCAGGCGTTCGAAATCGCCGCCGTAATTCTCAAGATGATCGGCTTCAATATTCGTGACAATCGCAAGCCAAGGATGATACTGGAGGAAAGAACCGTCGCTCTCGTCCGCTTCGGCCACAACGAATTCCCCCTGGCCTGCCTTTGCATTCGTACCTACGTTCATAATCTCCCCGCCGATAATATACGTAGGGTCAACCCCGCATTCTTCCATGACGAGGGCAATCATCGACGAGGTCGTTGTTTTGCCATGCGCTCCGGCTACGGCTACACCCTTGCGCTCGTTAAGCAGCCGGGCCAGCATCTGCGACCGGTGCAGAATCGGAATATTCAGGCGCTCCGCTTCCACCCGTTCCACATTATCCTTCGACAAAGCCGTGGAATAGACGACCAGATCGGCGCCCTTTACCTGCTCCGCCGTATGGCCGATATATACTTTTGCGCCTTTGGCTATCAATTTCTCCGTCAGTTCCTGGGCGGCCACATCGGAGCCCGTTACGGTATACCCCATCTCTAACATGACACGGGCAATAGCGCTCATCCCGTAACCGCCGATCCCTATAAAATGAACTCGTTCCGTAGTATCCAACAGTTAGTCACCAGCCTTTTTCAGAATCGGGTTGCCGCAAAAGCGCGCTCCGTACATCAGCGATCAAATAAAGCGTACCGGACACGACCGCCAAATCGTCTTCTTCCGTCATCGACTTCAGAAGCTGGAGCGCTTTGCCCCAATCATGCTCCACAATGATTTGCAAATGATCCTTGGCATAGTTCTCCCGCAGACTCTCCGCGATGAGCTGAAGGTGTTCCGCGTCCATTTTCTTCCGGAAATCCGGTTCGGTCAGGATAAGCGTATCCACTATAGGAAGTATATGCTTGAAGTACGACTCATGATGCTTGTTTGACAGCATACCCATCAGTAAATTTAATTTTCGGTAGTGATAGTACTTCGGCAGGCTTGACGCCAGGCTCTGCGCCCCCTCGGGGTTATGCGCGCCGTCAAGAACAATCCGCGGGGTGCCCGGAATTTCTTCCAGCCTTCCGGCCCAGAACGTATGGCGAAAGCCGGAGAGCACATCCTCGTCCTCGAGAATGAACGCCATGTACTGGCGCAGCACCTCCAGCGCCATCATGGCGCCAGCGGCGTTGGCCACCTGATGCTCCCCCTTCATGGCAATGCCGATATCCAGCGAGCGGAAAGGACCTCTGAAGGTAAAGGTCTGCACACCCTCTTCGATCCCTTTGCTCTCATAGGCAAATTGATCCCCGGCGAGATACAGGGTCGCCTTGCAGGACGAAGCCTTATCCTTAAGCACGGAGATCGCTTCGGGCTGGGAGACGCAGCTGACGACAGGAACGCCGGGCTTGATAATGCCCGCCTTC
The DNA here is from genome assembly GCF_013393385.1 of Paenibacillus sp. URB8-2. Lineage (NCBI taxonomy): Bacteria > Bacillati > Bacillota > Bacilli > Caryophanales > Paenibacillaceae > Paenibacillus > Paenibacillus sp. URB8-2. The sequence goes on from NZ_AP023239.1 coordinate 4,285,087, forward strand.
TCGTAGGCGATTTTCTCAAGCGTATCTCCAAGAACATCCGTATGATCGTAGCCAACGTTCGTTATGACCGACACGATCGGGGTAACGATGTTCGTTACATCCATCCTTCCCCCCAGGCCCGTTTCCCATACGACAACGTCAGGGCAGCATTCTTCCGCATAATATAAAATCGCAAGCGCGGTTGCTACCTCAAACATCGTAGGAGAACCCAGCTCGGTATTCGCAATTTCTTCAACCAGCGGATGCAGGCGGTTCGCAATCGCCGTCAGCGTCTCTTCGGGAATGTCCTCGCCGTTAAACTGAAACCGGTTCGTGAACTTCGTAATATAGGGGGAAGTAAACGTTCCGACGGAATATCCGCTTTGTCTTAGCACCGACGTCAGGAAAGCGCAGGTTGATCCCTTGCCGTTCGTTCCCGCAACATGAATGAATTTCAGCCGGCGGTGCGGCTGCCCCAGTCTTTCCATCATCTGTTCGATCCGTTCAAGGCCCGGACGGATGCCGAAAGGAATGAGGCCGTTGATCCAATCCACCGCAGCAGTATAGCACTGTAAAGGGGCGGCTGAGCCGGCCCCGTTCATCTCTTCCATATCCGTTATCCTCTCAGCTCCGCGATACGGGCCAGCACTTTCTCGCGTTTGGCCGAGTAATCAGCCTGCTTGGCCCGTTCCTCTTCGATGACTTTGGCCGGCGCCTTGGCTACGAAGCCAGGGTTGCCGAGCTTTTTCTCCACGCGTTCCACTTCGCTGTTCAGCGTCTGCACCTCTTTTTCAAGCCGGGCGATTTCCTGCTCAATATCGATCAGACCAGACAGCGGCAGCAGCAGCTCGGCCCCCGTCACAACGGCGGACATGACCTTCTCCGGAGCGTCCGGATTCAGGCCCGCCTCGAAAGAGGAGGTATTGGCAAAACGGCTGATGTAGGCGTTGTTCCGCTCGATAATAGCCAGCGTCTCTTCGCTTCCCGCCTTGACGATCAGCTCGACCTTTTTGCTCATCGGCACATTCACTTCGGCCCGGATATTGCGCACGGCGCGGATCATATCCATCAACAGATTCATTTCGGCCACCGCATCCGGATTCTCAAGCGCAGCATCATATTCCGGCCATGCGGCCAGCGTAATCGTCTCGCCCTCATGCGGCAGATGCTGCCAGATTTCCTCCGAAATGTACGGCATGAACGGGTGGATCAGGCGCATCGTGCGGTCGAGCACATAAGCCAGTACGGATTGCGTGCTGCGTTTGGCGGCGGCGTCCGAGCCGTACAGGGAAAGCTTCGCGAACTCGATATACCAGTCGCAGAGATCATCCCAAATGAAATTGTACAGGAGACGTCCGGTCTCGCCAAAGTCATATGCATTAATGAGACGCGAAATATCGCGGGAAGTTTCGTTCAGGCGGTGCAAAATCCAGCGGTCGGCGGTGCCAAGCTTGCCGGAAATGTCGATATCCCCAAAGGACACGCCTTCCAGATTCATCAGCGCAAAGCGCGAGGCGTTCCAGATCTTGTTCGCAAAATTACGCGCCTGTTCGACCTTCTCCCAGCGGAAACGCAGGTCCTGTCCCGGCGTGCTGCCTGTGGAAATCATATAGCGCATGGCGTCGGCGCCGTATTTCTCGATGACTTCGAGCGGATCGACGCCGTTGCCGAGCGACTTGGACATCTTCCGTCCTTCCGAGTCGCGGACAAGGCCGTGAATCAGCACGTCGGAGAACGGCTTCTCGCCGGTAAATTCCAGCGCCGTGAAGATCATCCGCGCCACCCAGAAATAGATGATATCGTAACCCGTCACGAGCACGTCAGTCGGGTAATAGCGTTTCAAATCTGCGCTGTCATCCGGCCAGCCGAGCGTGGAGAACGGCCACAGGCCCGAGCTGAACCACGTATCCAGCACATCCTCGTCCTGCTTCAGATCGTCCAGGCCGCTGATCCGGCGCGCTTCCTCTTCGTCGCGGGCGACAACCATCTCGCCGGTGGATTCGGAATACCAGGCCGGAATGCGGTGGCCCCACCAGAGCTGGCGGGAAATACACCAATCGCGCACATTTTCGATCCAGTGCAGATATATCTTCTCGAACCGGTCCGGCACAAAGTTCACGCCGCTGCCGTCTTTTTGCGCCTGGATCGCCGCTTCGGCGAGGGGCTGCATCGCCACGAACCACTGCGTCGATAAATAAGGCTCAACCACGGCGCCGGAGCGCTCGCTGTGTCCCACCTGATGGACATGGTCCTCAATGGAGATGAGCACGCCCTGTTCTTTCAGGTCGGCGGTAATGTTCTTGCGGCATTCGCTGCGGTCCTGGCCCTGGTAAGGCCCCGCTTCGGCGTTCATCGTGCCGCTCTCGTCCATGACGACGATCTGCGGCAGATTGTGGCGCTGGCCGACCTCGAAGTCGTTCGGGTCATGGGCAGGCGTAATTTTAACCGCGCCGCTGCCGAATTCTTTTTCAACATACTCATCGGCAATGACCGGAATCTCGCGGCCGATGATTGGAAGAATCAGCGTCTTGCCGATCATATCTTTGTAGCGCTCATCCTCCGGATGCACCGCAACCGCCGTATCGCCCAGCATCGTCTCCGGACGCGTGGTCGCCACGGTGATAGAGCCGCTGCCGTCCTTAAGGGGATAACGCAGATGATAGAGATGGCCGTTGACTTCCTTGTACTCCACTTCAATATCGGACAGGGCCGTGCGGGCCGCAGGGTCCCAGTTGATGATGCGCTTGCCGCGGTAGATCAGGCCCTTTTCGTACAGCTTGACGAATACCTCGCGCACCGCCTTGGACAGTCCCTCGTCCAGCGTGAACCGTTCGCGGGTGTAATCGAGCGACAGCCCCATTTTGGACCACTGCTCATGGATGGTTGCCGCGTACTGGTCTTTCCACTCCCATACCTGTTCGAGAAATTTCTCGCGGCCGAGATCGTAGCGGGATACGTTCTGGGCGCGCAGCTTCTGCTCGACCTTCGTCTGAGTCGCGATGCCCGCATGGTCCGTACCCGGCAGCCACAGCGTATCGTAACCTTGCATCCGCTTCGTGCGGATGAGAATATCCTGCAGCGTAAAATCGAGCGCATGCCCGATATGCAGCATCCCCGTCACGTTCGGCGGCGGAATGACAATCGTATAAGGCTTCGCGTCCGGACGCAGTCCTGCGCGGAAGAAGCCTCCCTCCATCCAGTAAGGATACCACTTCTGCTCCGCAGCCTTGGGATCATACGTGGTCGGCATATCGTTCTTGGCGCCGCCCTCCGCCGGGCTGCCTCCGATCTCTTCAAGTTCCGGCTGCTGCGCCGGAGTCAATGGATTATGTTCTGTCATTGCTTTTTACCTCCATATTTGTCTAACTGTCGAACCGAAGAAACGGCTGGCACCATCCGTTCAGGGACGGAACCGTTTCACTTGGAAATATAGGGCCATGGATAAGCGCGCAGCTAAGAGTCCCTAAATTAAATACAAAAAAGACCTTCCGTCCTCAAAGGACGAAAGGTCATTCTTTCGCGGTACCACCTTTGTTTCGCGTAATTCGCCGGGCAACGGCGGAGCCGGTACGTTCTATAAAAAACGCCGGCAAAACGCGACACTCAATGCAGAAATAACGGCCTGCGGCCGGCGCGCTCTAACGGTATGGCCTTAAGCGGCTATACAGCTCAAGCGTGCGACTCCGGGGCGACTTCGGCTGGCTGCATCCTGCGGAAGCTCACAGCTGTTGCATTCCGCTCTCTGAAGGGCTGACCGCCTACTCTTCCCGTTCCCAGTCTTTAAGGAAATATTGCTTAATACTTTACATAATACATTTTGAGTTCGGCGTAGTCAACCGGAAGACTGGTCATAGCAGGACAATCGCTTACGAATTTTTGAAGGAAAGTTTTTGCAGAGTAAGAAGGCTTGTTGGGGTCTCATCATTTTGCAGGCATTACTCTGGCGCCTTGCAAAGCAGCTAATCGACAATCGGCGCCTTGCAATTGCAGCTATAGTGCAGGTTATTTCGAACACAAGCGGTGGTTAGGCGGAAAAACCTGCTATTGTGCAGGAATTCAAGGCTCTGCCGACTGCATTTGAGCTTGCACGGGAAAATAACTGTATCTAGGCAGGCATCTTATTCAGTGAACGTTCCAACGCCGATAAAAGATGTACAATTTCAGGTTTTCTGCAACATTTGGTTCATCGCGCCTCGCTGCAGCTCGTACCGCACTATATGTTTGCCCGCCGCTCCGGTTGCAGCAGTAAACCATCCTTTCTCGCAAAGTGCTTGCAGCATTCGAACGGCTGTGCGATGGTTGATGCTTAAATGAGTCTCCACATCGATGGGGCGAAGGGGGCGGGCGAGCATACAGGCCAGACGGATGATTTCCCGTTCCGCTACACTGTTCAGGTTAACCGGAGAAGACTCGGACTGATAACGGCTAAGCACCATGCGCAGAAGCGTGATCGTTCGTTCAGGATGATGAGCGACGTCGTCATAGGCAAAAGAAATGACCTGGAAACCCATCGCCGTTAAAAAAGTTTCCCGGTTCAGTTCGTTGCAATATTTTTTTCTGTCCATGTCCGTGACGTGGGGACCGAAACCTTTAATTTCGATGATCAGCTTCGCAAACGGCGTAAGCCAGGCAAAATCGCAGAAATAGGATAGCCCCCGCCAATCCAATACTTCGTATTCCGGATGCAAATTATTGAAGTTTCCTTGAAGCGGCCACCATATGCTGTGGCAAAACAACCTCTCTGCATCACGGTGTCCCCGCTCCAGACGGCCTTTTCGTTCTCCCGTTCTGCTCCGCAAATGGTATTCGATAAATGCTGCATGCGCTTCCTCAACATTCATTTTGATCATCTCCTCTAAAATGACGAAGAACGTCCCGATCCATTCGGCGGGAATGGATCGGGACGTTCTTCGTCTCCTATATTTTAGTCTAACGCAAAATCGACCAGTTCGCCAGTACAGCCTGATCGCAGCCACGGATATTTCACGGATATTTAATGCGGAAGTTTGCGTCTGAGCTCCTCGAACATCCGCCGGGTATCCGAAGCTTTTTTATCGTTAAACACGATATATTCATCCGCTAACCTGATGACAATATAAGGAGGCGAGTGCTTGAATATGTACGCCCTGGTAAGCGTGGTATCGACTCGAACGATGCGCCGTTCTCCCATGCTCCAATCATGCTCACGCTTGATCCGGGCCGCGGCCCGGTGATATTTTACGAACAATCGGTATCCGCCCCATATTACAAGCCCCATCCAGACCCACCAGTATACAAAGACCAGTGAAAAATAACGATTCAACGCAAACATCGGGAGAAGCGTCAACGAGCCCATAACGATAAAGAAGATATTGTTTTGACGGAAAGAAGCCCTTAGGCTCTCCAGTTCCTCGGCCTGGTTGGCATGCTCCGGGATGCCAATACCGAAAACGATGATTCCTCGAGTAACGTACGGCCGCATACCGTAAGACAGTTGCATTGTTAAGAGGATAATGAGACATATGGGAATCAATATCAATACCATTGTCATTTCAACAGGCCCCTTTCTATTCTGCAATCGAAGGTTGTCCAGCGGCGAGCGCTGCGAAAATATCCGCGCAGGTATCGAGGAATTCCTTCCGGCCCACTCCCTTTAGGCTGGCTTCGCTGATAACGAGAGTCAGTTCCTGTTCCAGCTTCTCTCTGTACTCTGCGCGTCCGCCCTCGGGCCTTGTTACCGTAGCTCCGTGCCTGCGGTCAATCGAAATGAATCCTTCGTTCTTCAAAATTGCGTAGGCTTTATTTACCGTCATCGCGTTAATCCCGAGCTCCTCTGCCAGCTGCCGGATCGTCGGCAGTTTCTCACCGTCCTTCAAATCGCCCCTGCGGATAGCCACGACCACCGCATTGCGAAGCTGCATGTAAATAGGCGTCTCACTCTTGAAATCAAGCGTTATGATCATGAGTTTCCTCTCCAGGAAAGACGTCTTGTTAAGATCTTCCAAACAAAAATCCCGACTGTTAATCAGCCGGGATTTTGATTATGTTCCGCCGGAAAGTCCTTACGGAATATAAATGACCTGCCCCTCCTCCACCGCCTGGCCGGGCAGCCGGTTATACAGAACCAGTTCGCGGGCGCTGAGCTGATATTTCTCCGCAATCGTATCCAGCGTCTCCTCGCGCTGCACAATGCAGAGACGAACCTTGCGGAAGGCCCCCTCCCCGTCCTTGTTCCTCATGAATCGGCTCTTCCACTCGGTATCCTCAGACGATTCCGCCGCAGTAATCGCAGCAGCTTCGGAGACGGCTTTTTCCGCCAGAGCTTCCTCATTCTCGCTGTGCGAGCGGCTGGAGGACAACAGGGAAGAGAAGCTCAGGTGCTCCTTGGCCTGCTCGCCGGTGTCCTTTTTGCTGCCGAGAGCGATCTTCAGATCATGCTTCTCCTCCGGGGACAAGGCCGTCTCCGAGAGGCTGCCGGCGTCCTGCGCAAGCTGTTCTTCCTCCGAAGCGCCGTTGGCCGCAGCGAGGGAATCGAAGGAACCCGCGTCTGAAACGTCTGCGATATCCGCACTCTCTGCGCCGTCCGCCGCCGCAATATCCGCCGTGTCCGCAGCGGCAGTCCGGTCGCCGGCAAACGGACTGCCGCCGCCTGCGTTCGTGCCGCCCGTGGCAAAATGGCTCCAGCTTTCCGCAGTCTTCCGGTGGCCGCCAAGTTCCGTCTTTTGTTCAATGCTGAACGGTTGGCCGCTCTCCGTATGAATCTCGGCATACCGGTCCTCCTCCAGATCCAAACTGGGCGATTCATCGCCGTCTTCATCCTCCGTGATTCCCGGAAACGCTTGAGCGGCACTGAATGCTTCCGTCTGCTCCCGTTCCTGGACGGCATCCTCCGTTGCTCCTTCCCCGAAAGTCCAAAGGGAATTTTCATACAATCCCTCCGCTCCCTCCGCCGGGGCATTGGCCTTTCCGGATAAAGCTCTGTCTCCCTCATCCGGCGAATAAGCAACGGTAAATTCTCCGCTCTGCCAGGCGGGAACCGCCTCCGCCCCTCCGATTCCGCGCAGCGACAGCACACCGGTAATATTCACACTGCGCATTGTCAGCAGGTCGATATCGAAATTTTCAATTTCCACACCGATCTCATCAAGCGAGCTGACCCGGGCCAGCGGCACCGTGATTTCAACCGGAATGGAGTGCTCCAAACGGTGGGTCCGGTCATCTTCGCTCCGGTAAAGGCCGGTCAGCAGCAGCTGTCCGCGCAGCTCCGCCCGGTCTTCACGCTGAATGACCTGAATATCCGGCAGCAGCTCAACCTCTTCCAGTTCGGCTATCCCCGGAAGGTCTTGAGACAGGTGAATGCGTTCGTAAATATCAAACCGCAGGCCGTGGGACTGGTCAAACACGGGAAATGTCCTCCTTCTTGGCATAATCTAACCCCGGGACAGGCCCAGAGCGTAAGCCCAAAAATGTTACTCTCCCCATGTATATGCTTCTAAAAAGAGCACATGACAATCCGTTCGAAAAGCGCCGCCACCAGCCACCTGAAGCTGCGGAAATTCCGCGGGTAAACGGCCATTATCACATCCGCCCCTATTTAGGGTACAATAGAGACAGATTTAAAAGCGAGAAATTGGGAGTTGTGATTAAATGGCGAACAAAGAAGATGAAATTATCCTGACTCCGGAGGGCTTTGCCCAATTGGACGAAGAGCTTAAAGAGCTTAAAACGGTCAAACGCAAGGAGCTGGCCCAGCGCCTGAAAGTGGCGATCAGCTATGGCGACCTTAAGGAAAACAGCGAATACCACTCCGCTAAAGACGATCAAGCGTTCATGGAGACGCGGATCAAGCAGCTTGAGAACATGATGAAGCACGCCCGCGTTGTCAGTGCGGACAGTCTGGACGTTTCGTCTGTCGTCATTGGGTCGCTCGTCGTACTGAATGATATCGAGTTCTCCGAGAAAGTCGAATACCGGATTGTGAGCCCCGCCGAAGCCGATGTAGCCCAGAGTAAAATTTCGTACGAAAGTCCCCTGGGCAAAGAGCTTATCGGCAAAAAAGCCGGCAGTGTCATCAAGGTGGATGCGCCTGCAGGCGTAATTGAGTATGAGCTGCTGGAAATCCGGCTGGTCTGATACCCGGCGTCACTGAGTAGAATGGCTGGAAATCCGGCTGGACCGACACCCGGCGCACAGGTTATGAAAGGGCGAAGGGCCGGGCCGTTAGTCTCCGAGGACTCTGGCGTGAACGGGAAAACCTCCCTCTTATTTCCTGAAAAATGGGAAGACCATGCCATTAAGCGGGAAAAGCTCCGGCTTATCGACTTGCATCTGGGCAGTTTTCAGTGGAAACGTCCAATTAAGATGGAGAAATTCCCGCCCAGGCGTAGCCTAAGGCCACTTTTTGAGAAATAAAAGGGAGAAATTCCGTTTCATCCATTCGCTTCCCACTCCCGGCTTCTACTTTTCCGCAACAGCTAAACGAAAAAAGGATCAAAAGCGCTCGGCAGCTAAGCTGATGCGCTTTTGATCCTTTTTTGTCGGTTTACCCGATGCCGCCGCCAAGAACGTTCCGCAGCAGCAGCATATCGTCCGGCCAGGGATCGACAATGTCAAGCTCTTCCCCGCTCCATGGATGCGCAAAGCGCAGGGCTTCCCCGTGCAGCGCCTGCCGGTTCAGCGGACGGTTCCCCTGAACTTCCGGCGCCTTCGGCCCGCCGTACAGTGCGTCTCCGTATAGGGGATGGCCCACATGGCTTAAATGCACCCGGATCTGGTGCGTCCGGCCCGTCTCCAGCTCGATATGCAGCAGAGATGCTCCCTGCCACACCTCGCGGCCGACAATCCGGGTCACCGCCGCCTGACCGCCGGGGGATACCCTCCGTCGTCCGGCATGATGGCGGTCGCGTCCAATCGGCTGATCGATCACAGTCAGCGATTTCGGCACCTCTCCCTTGACTATGGCGGCATACCGGCGGGAAATCACCTTGTCCCGCATCGCCTCATCCAGAATCGCCTGCGCAAATTCATTCTTCGCGTACAGCACCGGTCCGGTCGTCTCCCTGTCCAAACGGTGAATATGCCGGACGGCGCAATTCTCGCAGGAGGCGGCGTAATGGGCGGCGACCGCATGATCCAGCGTCACGCCGTTCCCGCTTCCGTCGGGATGCACCGCCATCCCGGCAGGCTTGTGAACGACGAGGCAGAAGTCGTCCTCGTGCAGCACTTCAAGCTCATGCCAGACCGGTTCAATCCCCGGTTCCCTGGGCGGAAAAAGGGCCAGCCGCAGCCGGTCCCCTCTCCACTGGATGCCGTCCTCGCGGCGAAGCCGGGACAGCAGCTTGTCCGGCATTCCGACCGTCTCCTTCAGCCACCGGTCAATGGCCTCGCCTTTGTCCTCGGCGGAGGTCACACTGCGGCCGGGCATCGTCTCCAGCCATTCCCCGCGCCGCGCCCAACCGGGCTTCTTGGCGGATTCTCCCGGCCTCACAGCGTCTTCAGGGCCGCACGGTGAGCCTCAAGCGTATCGTCGATATCCTGCTCGGTGTGGGCCGCGGAAATAAACATACCCTCAAATTGCGAAGGAGGCACGCTGATTCCGCGTTCCAGCATCTCGCCGAAGTAGGCGCGGAAACGGTTCACGTCGCTGCCCTTCGCCGTTTCGTAATTGGTTACCGGCCCCGCCGTAAAGAACGGGCACACCATCGAGCCGACGCGGTTAACGGTCAGCGGAACTCCGGTCTCCTCCGCATTCGCTTTGAGCCCTTCTTCCAGCCGCGCGCCCAGGGTTTCCAACCGGTCGTAAACTTCCGGTGTCAGCAGCTTCAGCGTCGTAAGACCCGCCGCCATCGCCAGCGGATTGCCGCTGAGCGTGCCCGCCTGGTAGATCGGACCGGATGGGGCGATTTGCTCCATAATCTCCCGGCTTCCGCCATAGGCACCGACGGGAAGTCCGCCGCCGATGACCTTGCCGAAGCAGGTCAGGTCCGGCTTGATGCCGAACAGGCCCTGCGCGCAGCCCCGGTTCACGCGGAAGCCGGTCATAACCTCGTCAAAAATAAGCAAGGCTCCATAGCCCGTTGTCACCTTGCGCAGGCCTTCCAAAAATCCGGGAGCCGGCGGAACGACGCCCATATTCCCGGCAATCGGCTCCACGATAACCGCGGCGATATCGCTGCCATACCGCTCGAAAGCCAGCTTGACCGATTCCAGGTCGTTGTACGGCACCGCGATTGTATTCGAGGCTATCCCTTCCGGCACTCCCGGGCTGTCCGGCAGCCCGAGCGTCGCGACGCCTGAGCCGGCCTTGATCAGCAGGCTGTCGCCATGGCCGTGATAGGAGCCTTCGAATTTCAGGATTTTGCTTCTGCCCGTATACCCGCGGGCCAGCCGGATCGCGCTCATAGTCGCTTCCGTGCCGGAGTTGACCATCCGTACGATATCCACTGAATCAACGCGTTCCACGACCGTCTTGGCCATTTCCGTCTCGATCAGCGTAGGCGCTCCAAAGCTCGTTCCTCTGACCGCCGTTTCCTGCAGAGCCTTGACTACTTCCGGATGGGCATGGCCCATAATGAGCGGTCCCCAGGAGCAGACGTAATCAATAAAGCTGTTCCCGTCGATATCGTAAATCCGGGAGCCTTCCCCGCGTTCCACGTAGATCGGTGTCAACCCGACCGATTTGAACGCCCGGACCGGGCTGTTCACCCCGCCGGGAATGTAGTTCTTCGCCTCTTCAAAGGCTGCCCGGGAAGCTTCCTCCCTCCGGGCCAAGCTCTCCTTGCCCATTCCAGAACCCCTCCTGTCTCAAGAAGAAACGCCTGACGGAGTCCTTGAAGGACGCCCGAACGTTTCTCGTAGATATATTAGGCTAATAATACGCGCGAAACTTATAAATTCTTGTATTTTAAAAAAGCCTCTCCGTTACTCCCCGCGCAGCCAGCGGACCGCGTCCTTGGCATGGTACGTAATGATCGTATCGGCGCCTGCGCGCTTAAGGCCCGTCAGAAGCTCCAGTACAATCGCCTTCTCATTGATCCAGCCCTGCTGTGCAGCCGCCTTGACCATTGAGTATTCGCCGCTGACGTTATAAGCGACGAGCGGAAGATCGAACTGGTCGCGGATCACGCGAATGACATCCATATAAGCGAGCGCGGGCTTCACCATCAGCATATCCGCGCCTTCCAGCACGTCGCTCTCCGCTTCGCGGATCGCTTCGCGCACATTCGCGGGGTCCATCTGGTACGTCTTCCGGTCGCCGAACTGCGGCGCCGAATCCGCAGCCTCGCGGAACGGACCGTAGAACGCGGAAGCGTACTTGACCGAATAGGACATGATCGGCACATGCTCGAACCCGGCCTCGTCAAGCCCGGCGCGGATCGCCTGGACGAACCCGTCCATCATGTTCGACGGCGCGATGATATCCGCTCCGGCCTTCGCCTGCGATACCGCCGTGCGGGTCAGCAGCTCAAGCGAAGCATCGTTCATCACATCCCCGTGCAGGGTGCCGTCCACGGTATGGGTATGCACCATGCCACAGTGGCCGTGGTCCGTGAACTCGCACAGACAGGTATCGGCGACAACGAGCAGATCTGGATACCACTGCTTGATTAAGCGTGTCGCCTCCTGCACGATTCCGTACTCGTCGAACCCGGAGGAGCCGACGGCGTCCTTCGTCTCGGGAATGCCGAACAGCAGTACCGCCGGTATGCCGAGAGAGACAATTTCATCCACTTCCTCCTTCAGCGTATCGAGCGAGAAATGATAGACGCCCGGCATGGAGCCGATCTCCCGTTTGATCCCGGTTGCATACGTAACAAAGATAGGCTGTATCAAATCAAGCGGATTCAGCACCGTCTCGCGCACCATTCCGCGAATTCCGGCGGAAGACCGCAAGCGGCGGTGCCGCGTAATCGGAAAGCTCATTCTACTTCCTCCTGTATTTCCGTTAGTGTTAACAAATATCCGGCTCCCATCCGCAGTAATTCAACGAACGCGGTCTTAGCGGTCAATGTTCTTCATCGAAGCTTCGGGATACCGGAAGCCCGCTGCTGCTCCCTGCGGAGCCGCTTCTTCGATCCGATGAAGATCATTCTCATCCAGCGTTATATCGAGAGCGCCGATGTTCTCTTCCAGATAGGATCTGCGTTTCGTTCCGGGAATCGGCGCGATGTCATCTCCCCGGCTGAGCAGCCAGGCCAGCGCCAGCTGCGAGGACGAGCAGCCTTTCTCCTTGGCAATCTCATGAATGCGATCGACCAAATCGAGATTCTTGCGGAAGTTATCCCCCTGAAACCGCGGAGCGAATCTCCGGTAATCATTCTCCTCCAAATCGTCGAAGGATTTGATCTGACCGGTCAGAAATCCTCTGCCCAGCGGACTGTATGGCACAAAGCCGATCCCCTGTTCCCGGCAGAAAGGCAGGATTTCATCCTCAACCTCCCGGCTCCACAGCGAATATTCCGTCTGCAGCGCGGCGATTGAGTGAACGGCATGCGCTTTGGCTATCGTCCGGGGCGATGCCTCGGATAAGCCGAGGTACCGTACCTTGCCGGCCTGTACAAGATCGGCCATCGCGCCAACCGTCTCTTCAATCGGTGTATTCGGATCGACCCGGTGCTGATAATAGAGATCGATATGATCCACACCAAGCCGCCGCAGGCTGGCGTCGCACGCTTGCTTCACATACTCGGGCCGGCCGTTTATACCGAGCGGTGTTCCGTCAGCCGCGCGAACGTTGCCGAATTTCGTAGCCAGGATAACGTTATTCCGCTGTCCCTTGATTGCCCGACCGACCAGCTCTTCGTTTCTGCCGACGCCGTACATATCAGCCGTATCGAGGAAAGTAACGCCCAGCTCAATCGCCCGGTGGATCGTACGGATAGATTCCTCTTCGTCGAGGCCGCCGTAGAATTCGGACATGCCCATACAGCCGAGACCGAGAGCGGAAACCTCCAGACCGGATTTACCCAATTCGCGTTTCTTCATATCCATCCCTCATTTCTCAATGAATATTAAAGCCGATGATTAACCCTTTAATTTTAACGCAGCCTGCCGGGAAAAGCATCTTTATCCATTCTGAAAAAGAGGCAAAGAGGTCCGTCTACGCTCAAGTCCGCCTCTAACGGCTCTTCCCTATGACACCTAGAGACAACAGAATCGCCAGCCAAAGACCGAACTGTCCTCTCCGATCCGCGCCGGGGGACATAGCCCATTAGCCATTGTCAAAACCGAAAAGACAACTGCTCGACCGGCGGCTCTCCGGCGATTTCAGCCAGATCGGGACGCCCCGGCTCTTCACCAGCGCGGTTCGCTCCTCTTGAGAGAGACCACTCCGGCGCGGCGCGGAATCTTGAAGCGTACTTGCGGTGCAGTTCATCCAGAAGCCGGGACATGTTCTCGCGATATCCCGCTTCGGCATAACTTCCGTCCGCATACATTCTCCGGTACCGCTCCAGAACATCCGGGAACTGTTCTTTCAGCGTGCGGAAATACCAGCCTTTCACATCCGGGGAAAGGCGCAGCAGCGAAGTCATGACGGATTCCGCTCCCCGCTGCGCCGAGGCGGCGAACAGCGCTTCAAGCCCCTCAAGATCATCGTTCAGCAGAGGAAGGATCGGAGCGATGAACACGCTCGTCGCAATTCCCCGTTCCGCCAGCTTTTGGACCGTATCCAGCCTCTTGGAAGGGAGCGGCGATCCCGGTTCCAGCCTGCGCGCCAGTCTGTCATTCAGCGTATTGATGCTGATATTGACCGTTAGTGAACACATTTGCTCCAGGAGATCCAGGTCCCGCAGGATTAATGGAGAGCGGGTGGTCACCGAGGTGCGGATACCGTACTTGGCCAGCACCATCAGACATTTTCGGGTCAGTTCCGTTCTGCCCTCAACCGGTTGATAAGGATCGGTTGCTGTCCCGATCACCACTTCGCCCAGCCCTTCTCGCATGGCTTCCAGATCATGCCGGTGTCTGCGGGCCAGTCTCGACAGCTGTTCCTCCAGCGCTTCCGCCGCGTTCAACTTGAGCATAATATGGTTCTGGAATTCGTCGTCCGCCTTCTTGTCGATGAATCCCTGAAATCCTCTGGCATAACAGAAGCTGCAGCCATGCGCGCACCCCCGGTACGGATTGACCGACCAGCCGAAGGGCATTCGTTCCTCTTTTACCCGTGTCATTCCCGTCTTCGTTGTTACCGGTTCGTATGTCTTCGGCATTGTCTCACCCTCCCGATAAGAACACCCGTTCCTATCATAACACATAGAGAGCTTCCCATACAATTAACACATTAAGGCTAAAAAGTTTCCACGCCAAAAAGCCCGACGGAAACAGTCCCGACGGGAGGCTCTTTAGACGAAAGGGCAAACCGATATGATTAGATAATGAGAAGTCTGAAGGATGGCTTGGATGAGGAACATGGCTCCATATAATTCAAGGATAAATCTCGTACCTTTCAGAGGTCGCAGAATCCTCCAACCCGAAAAAACTTATAATATCAGGACTACCTTTGATGCTTTTCAATTCATCCTCAGTCAAATATATAACATTATCAGTGGCTAGCTTTCCCTTGGTCCTTTTTAACAGTTCCCATGCATCATAGTGATCCAAACCATATTTACCCAAAATGTTTTGTATATCGGGGCGCCTTCTTGAGTACAAGCGTCTAGCTGCAATAGACGGCAACCCCCTTGATTTGATTGTTTGGTTAGGCCGTGGAATGTTATCTATTTCAAGGTTATATGGTTTAAAAATGTAATTGTTCCCATCTCGCTCTAACGTAGCGACTACCGTTATACTAAAACCCTTATCTCTTTTCTCTACGTTAACTGCGTACAGGATTTCGTTCACGTCATGTCATCTCCTTTAGAGTGTTTAATCGATGAGTTACTACATACTTAATATATCCAAGCAAATCATTATCAACCACACCGCTAAAGTTATGCATTACTGAACTTAGACTTTCTTCGGAAATCATGCAGCACATATCCAGATTTTCCTTAAAAGTTCTATGATCCGTTGCATGCAATACCTTCATTAAATCCAGATTTGTATAAACTGTTTTCCCATCAGATTTCAAACATCTGGAAATGGGATTGACGTACGCATTGGCATAAAACCTTTTTTTATTGCTGTATAGCGCTGGAATATCTTCTGGTTTCAGTCTATAGGATAAAGATGAGCCGTTATCATATACTGGTGCAAGAACACCATTAGCCAAAATCCCAAAATTTCTAGTATGTCGATCAAAATTGCCAATAAGATAATCAATCATCAGCATGTGCTGAATTTCATTAAACGTTGTTGGGGATACCACCTTACGAAGCATCGTTAAGTCATAGCATCCCTTTTTGCGATTGGGGAAAAGAGCCAACTCATCATCCATTTCGAAGAAAGTGCCATGCTCAAGTGTGAAATCATAACATAGACATCCTAGGGCTCCATGGTATATCCCCATATCGGCTTTCATACATACCATACCGGCAAGAAAAAAGATATCACTAGCCAAACTCTCTACCCAGTAGTCACTATATGCATCTCTTTGGTATTTAAACAAACCACGCTTTTGATTATTAACCAACCATAATTTTCGATTAGCACCTGAAACAGGAATCTCTTCTACTTGCCAGGAGGAAAAATCCATCAGCTCATATATAACCAAACACCTCCGACTATCGGTTTATTATAGCATAAATTCGAAAGTGCCTTTTTAGTATTGATCATAACTACTGGTACATGTATAGAAAAAGAAGCCGCCAATCTCAAATACTCAGCGACTTCTTTAGACCCTTAATCCTTCTACTGCTCCTCCGCATTCCAGCGGCACAGCTCGCGAACCAGCGAGTCGATCGTGGCTTCCGCCGCCAGCAGTCCAGGCTTCAGCCCCGCTTCCACAGCCGTCTGCTCCGTGAGCGGGCCGATGCATGCAATCTTGACCTTCTCAAGCTGCGGCAGAGGATCTTCCAGCCCCATCCGCTTCAATACTTCGAGGAGGTTCTGCACCGTGGACGAGCTGGTGAAGGTGACGGCATGTATCCGTTCTTCCTCCAGCAGCTTCAATAACTCGATGTCATCTTCGCCGGTAACGACCGTCTCGTACGTGTCAATCTCCGTCACCGGCAGCCCCAGCTCCGCCAGCTTCTGCGGCAGCCAGTTCCGTGCAAGATCGCCGCGCGGCAGCAGCACCTTTTGCCCGGGAAGCAGTTGCTCGCCGTATGCTTCGATCAGCCCTTCTAACTGGAAGCGGGCCGGCAGTTCCTCGGCGATCAGACCGCGCTGCGCAAGCGCCGCCGCGGTTGCGGGTCCGACTGCGGCGATGCGGGCGCTGGACAAGCCGCGAATGTCCACTTTAAGCTCCGCCAGATGGCGGAAGAAGAACTCCACGCCGTTGACGCTCGTAAAGAATACCCAATCATATTCCGGAAGCTTTGACAGCGCCGAGGCTATCGCTTCCTTCTTCTCTTCGCTCTCAGGCATGACCGTTTCGATAACCGGGAATTCATAAGGCTCTCCGCCCAGGTCCTCTATCCGGTCCACCAGCTCACTCGCCTGGCTGCGCGCCCGGGTGACTAGAATCCGCTTGCCGAACAGAGGCCGTTCCTCGGCCCACTTCAGTTCTTCACGCTGCTTCACCACATCGCCGACGACGATAACGGCCGGCGACCCGAAATTCGCCGCCTTCACTTTCTCTTCAATATCGGCGAGTGTGCCAATCAGCGTCTCCTGCTCCGCGCGCGTCCCCCAACGCACCAGCGCCACCGGCGTCTCCGGCGAACGACCGTGCTTGATCAGATTGCCGCTGATATAGCCGATTTTGGCGACTCCCATCAGAAAGACCAGCGTGCCCGTCGCATTCGTCACTTTATCCCAATGAATCGAGTGGTCCAGCTTGTCCGGGCTTTCGTGCCCGGTAATAATCGACACAGAAGACGCATAATCGCGGTGCGTGACCGGAATGCCGGCATAAGCCGGCACACTGATCGCCGATGTGATCCCCGGGACAATTTCGTAGGAAATGCCGTTTCTGCGGAGCAGCTCCGCTTCCTCACCAACCCGGCCAAAGATCGTCGGATCGCCGCCTTTTAATCGCACCACCGTCTTGCCCTGAAGCGCCAGATCGACGAGCAGCTGATTGATTTCCTCCTGCTTCATCGTATGCCGGTCCGGCAGCTTGCCCACATAAATCTTCTCTCCGCCGGGAGGCATCCATTTCAGCAGCCGGGGACTGGCCAGCCGGTCGTAAACCAGCACATCCGCCTTCTGGATACATTCCATGCCTTTAATCGTAATCAGCTTTGCATCGCCGGGGCCTGCGCCCACCAAATATACTTTGCCCGTCAATCTCCTCAACCCCTTAGCTGTGACAAAATCTTCTCCGCACCTCTCACGGTCAACGCTTTCGCCACTTCTTCGCCCAGCCGCACCGGGTCGGTCCCGGTGCATGTCTCCTTCAATATCACGGCTCCGTCCGGCGTGCCGACCATGCCGGTAAGCGTTATGCTCCGGCCTTCGGCCGCCGCGCCATCCTCCCCACTCTTCGTAAGGGTCGCAAAAGCGCCAATCGGCACCTGGCAGCCGCCATTAAGCACGCCGAGAAAGCGGCGTTCCGCCGCTACCGTGAGCGCAGTCTCTTCATCATTATACAATGAAAGCAGCTTCCGCAGCTCGGCATCGTCTTCGCGGCACTCAATCCCCAGCGCGCCTTGCCCTACGGCGGGAAGACACTCCTCCGGCGGCAGATAGGCCGTCACGCGGTCCTGCCAGCCCATCCGGGCCAGGCCCGCTGCCGCCAGCAGGATCGCGTCATACTCGCCGCTCTCGAGCTTCCGCAGCCTGGAGTCGATGTTGCCGCGCACCGGCTCGATGACCAGATCCGGCCGCAGCGCAGCCAGCTGGCTGGAACGGCGCAGACTGCTTGTGCCGACTCGCGCTCCCTCAGGAAGGTCTGCTAGTGCCACACCCCCGCGTGAAATCAGGCAGTCCCTTGGATCAACGCGCCGAGGAACCGCGCCGTTGACAAGACCTTCGGGCAGCTCGGAGGGCATATCCTTCATGCTGTGCACAGCCATATCGATCTCCCGGTCCAGCATCGCCTGTTCAATTTCCTTGACGAACAGCCCCTTGCCGCCCACCTTGGACAGCGTAACGTCAAGGATGCGGTCGCCTTTGGTGACGATTTTTTTCACCTCGAATGTAAAAGAGAAACCGTGCTCCGCGCTCAGCCGCTTCAAATCGTCGATCACCTGGCCGGTCTGCGTCAATGCCAGCGCGCTTTGTCTGCTGCCAACTATAATCGTTCGCATTCTTTTATTCCTCCCGATGTTGTGCGATCCAGGTCCCGATCTGCTCCGAATCCCACTCTGTAAAGGTGCCCATCCTGATCTCATCCAGCACACTCAGTGTGCCCAGCCTCTTCAGCAGAGTTTTTCGAGCCTCCGGCAACGGTTCCCGCCGCTTGATTTCCTGCCGCATTTTATATAAAAAATCCAGATAAGCTTCGTACTCCTCGCCAAGCGTTTCCTCCAGCAGCTTCGTGATCTTCGCGGCGATGCCGGGACCCGAGCCCGAAGTCGATACCGCCACGGTCAGACGGCCCCGACGCAGCACGCCCGGCGTGATGAAACTTCCGGCTTCCGCATCGCTTCCCACATTGACCGGCACGCCCAGGCTGTCCACTTCCCGCGCCACTTCCACGTTCACCGCCGGATCGTCGGTTGCCGCATAGACGAGAAAAGCTCCTCGGGCATCCCCGGGAGCATAGATACGGTTCAGCCAGACAATGGATGCCTGTTCCGACAGCTCCGAGAGCTGCGGCGTCAGCGCAGGGCTGATTACCGTTACCGCTGCTCCTGCCTCCAGCAGCCCAAGCGTCTTGCGCTCCGCCACCTTCCCGCCTCCGACAACGACGCAGTGTTTTCCCCGCACATCCAGCATTACCGGCAAATATACAGCCATTGTCTACTCACTCTCCGCCCCAACGATGAAAATCAGACCACGAATTCAGCAAAAAATTAAGGATGATGAACCCGTAGCCCGAGACCGCCCAACGCGCCATGACAATCCCGCTGCGCCGGCCCGATCGTCTAAGTATAAGATAGCTTATGTAAATCCCGAGCCCGATAAGCGTGGACAGCACTTTTAAATCCTGAAACAGCGGCAGACGCCCTTCGGAGACAATCGAGATCCCGGCCACCACAAGCGACACCGCAAGCAGAGGCGTCCCGGCAAGCACCGATGTGTAAGCATACTTATCAAGGACTTCCAGACTTGGCAGGCGACGGACCCGGTCATTCCATTTCTTGTGCTTCAGCCTGGCGTGCAGGAACAGGTACATAATCCCGAACACCGCACCCAGCGTCAGCGCAGCAAAGCTCAAATTGGCGAGAATAATATGCATAGCCAGCCAGCCGTGCACCGCTTTCCAGCTCTGAAGCGTATGATCCTCAGCCGTCAGCCACACCCGGTTTAGCAAAAAAGCGCTGAACCCTGCCACGCTGAGCAGCAGCACTGTGAACTCGGAACGCCTCATAAACGATTGGACCAGCGAAATCAGCACAATGGTGAAGGAGAACCAGAACAGGAAATCATACGGCGTAAAAATCGGCAACCCCCGCTCCTCGTAAAAGCGTATGCCAAGTCCGGCACATTGCAGCAGACCGACAAAGACAAGAAGCCCTGTGCCTAACCGCTTCCGATCCGGACTCCGTTTCAGGCAATCCGAGAAATAAAACAGCAGGCTCAGGGCGTACAGCAGCAAGGCTGCGTCATATATTCCATTCAGGTATTGCATGCCGCTATCCTCCCATTAGAGGCCAGCCGGAGCAAAAGCAGTCTTGGGCAGAGCGGCGTTTCCGCTGCCGGACGAAGGTTCGGGCGGTTTGCGGTTCCTCTCGGCAGCGGCGCTCCCGCCCTCCGATCCAGACTCCAGCCGATCCTCAAGCGCAAAGATCTTCGTAAAAAACTCAAGCGATTCATTCCCGTTCTTGTCGCCCGACATTTCTTTGATTACATTAATCGGGTCATGCATCATCTGGTTCACGATGCTCTTGGTCAGCCGGCGGATAATCTTGCGCTGATGCTCATCCAGTTCAGGCAGCTTGTTGAACAGGCTGTCCAGCGTTTCTTCATGAATGGCATTTGATTTCTCCTGAAGCGCCCGGATGACCGGCTGCACGCCCAGCGTCTTGACCCAATGCTGAAAGCTGTCGCTCTCTTCCGCAATCAACCCTTCGATCTTCGCGGCTTCGCTGCGCCGCATTTCCAGATTGCTCTCCACAATACCCTCCAAATCGTCGATATCGTACAAAAACACATTCGGAAGCTCAGACGCGGACGGATCAATATCGCGCGGAACCGCAATGTCGATCATGAACAGCGGACGGGACGGACGGTTCTTCATGCTTTCCGCGATTCTACCAGCCGTAAGCACATAGCCTCCAGCTCCCGTCGAGCTGATCACAATATCGAACTCATACAGTCGCGAAGCCGCTTCTTCCAGTGTGCACGGACGGCCCGCGAACTTCTCCGCCAGCTCCGCCGCGCGCGCTAGGGTGCGGTTCGCCACAACCACTTCCGCCGCTCCGCTCGCGTACAGATGCTTGACCGTCAGCTCGCTCATTTTGCCGGCGCCGAGAATCAGCACTTTTTTGCCGGTGAACATACCAAAGATACGCTTACCCAGCTCAACCGCCGCGTAACTAACGGATACCGCGCTCTCTCCGATCGACGTCTCACTGTGCGCCCGCTTGCCCACGGTTACCGCTTGCTTGAACAGCCGGTTGAACCACGTTCCCGTGACGCCTTCGCTCTGAGCAGTCAAAAAGGCGCTGCGAACCTGACCCAAAATCTGCGTCTCGCCGATCACCATGGAATCCAGACCGCAGGTCACCCGGAACAGATGCCGGATCGCCTGCTCGTCCTCATATATATACATATGTTGTGTAAATTGCTCGCTCTTCACGCCAAACCACTGCTCCATGAAGCTGCGGATAAAATGCCCGCACATCGGAAGACGGTCCACAACCACATAAATTTCCGTCCGGTTGCAGGTGGCGACAATGACCCCCTCCAGTACGCTCTTCGTCCGCATCAGTTGATGAAGCGCTGCCGGCAGGTCCTTCTCAGCAAAAGCAAACTGTTCCCTCACTTCGACAGGCGCTGTACGGTAGTTCAGGCCAACGGCGACGATGTGCATCTGCAAGTTCACCATCCTAGTCTTAATTCTTTGCTGTATATTAGCATTTGCATGTTCAGTCCGAAACAATCGGGTTTACCCATTTCATACATTCGCTACACACTATATAAAGTATATCACACAGACATAACGCTTCTTACTCATTTTTTTGAATACTTTATGAAATTAGAATAATTATAATGTAGGGAAAAGAATGGAGCAAGACAATCATAAAGATTTCATTATTTTCGCAAACGCGCAATAAAGTCCTACATCATGTACAATTTAATTCAATTCAGCAAAAAAGTTCAAAAAAACATATCCACCTATGAGATTAAAACAACAAGGAAATTTTCCGGATGCGAATAATTGGTCAAGATCGCCAACAAGAAAACAACATATTAAGGGCATAATTCCATTTGCAGATCAAATATATAACCATTTATGTAGGGTACTATTCGAGAAAGGATATGTATAATAATTATTTTCCGGGTCAAAAAACGACAAACATTACTTACGAACCAGCTTATAATTGGAGTAATATAGCAATCGGTAAGGAGAAATCGAATTATGCCCAACTACTATTTCAAAGAAATCTGGACCCCCTTAAAGCTGTTTCGGATCAGTTTCTTCCGTGATGATGAGGACCGCGTTTGGATTAAGTTTGGAACGAAGCCGCGGAGGTTGTTGCGGAGACAAGCGGCGGACAAGTCGGGTGGAGATGTTGTTTAGAGGCTTAAGTTTGAGGTAGTTTCATTAGTGTAGTCCAGTTCTAATTGGCGGAAATGATAAGAGTTAGCGGAACCAGCCCTTGAACAAATCAAGGGCTTTTTTGGCTTTCATCATATTCCAACTCTGCTCATAACAATGATCATTATGAAAGTTAAAAAATGCAGATATGACATGAACCAACAGAACCACCAGACTAGTTGACTAGATCTATTATCTGACCTTACAATAATCCATTTTGTTCTGGTCATTTTACTCTATTTGAATAAATTTAGCACTACCTTTTTTATTGGTAAGATCAATAAGTTCTTTTCCTCCTGATTCATTCCAAAACTCACCATTGTAAGTGCAAACAATAAAGAATATAAACAGACAAAAAGAAAAAGTGAGAGATATGAAGTTATACTTATAAAATTCAATGCTATACTACTACCCAAAGTGATAATGAATATAGGAATGAACACTTTAATAATTTGAACCCAAAAATGCCGAATACTTAGTTTTAACTTCATATTGTAATAAAGATTGTTAACTAATGCGTTAATAAGCATTCCAATTGCAGTTGCGATTGCACAGCCTAAAATCCCCCATCTTGGAATAAACAATACGGTTAAAAAGATATTTAATATTGCAATTGAAAGATAGATGTATGCTTTTACTCTATGCATATTCATCGCTTCCAACATTGTAGCAAATAACGATTGGATAATTGAAAAAACTTGAGGAATTATTATTATAATGGCGATTGTGTATGAATATCTATAGCTTTCTCCTACCCATAAAGTAATGAAAGATTCCCCAAACAATACAAAGCCTGAAAATATATATCCAACTATAAAACATTGAATTCTTCCAATTCTAATCAATTCACTCATTATTTCTTCTGTATCTGCCTTATTGACTATCATTTTAGTAAATCTGGGCAAGTAAAAACTGGATATAACATTTGAAAAATTTGTAATATATGAATTAAGTTGAGTTGCTATCGCGTAAACAGCTATTGGAGTGGCTCCTAGATATAAACCAATTATAAATTGATCAGCATTCCAATAAATTTGAAAAGCTATTGCCGATAAAAAAATAAAAAAAGAATAACTGAATATTTCTCTAAGCAACTTGAGATTAATAGTGGATAGCTTAATAACTAAATTCAATTTAAATCGACAAAAAAAGATATTGATAACTCCTACTAGAAGATTAATTATTAAGGTAACTATAACCATACCTAAAGATTTGTATCCTATAAATAATACTAAGACCATTATTAAGGGGGTTAGTATTGTTTTAAATAGATTTACTATTTTCAAGAAAACAAATCTTTCATTCGCAGTAATAATTGAGCTAAATACGTTTAGAGGGAAAGAAATCGCGACATTTATTGCAGCAATAATAAATATTTTTTTAAAGATAACCAATTCGCTTAAAGTTAAAGTATTATGGAAAATAGAATTCAAATTTTGGAACAAAATAAAGCTTATTATTAGTGAAACAAGACCTATGAAAGAATAAAGCATTAAAAACATACCATTAACGCCTTGTTTCCCTACTTCGTTTTTTTCAGACAAATATTTCGCATTAAATCTGACAACTGCACTCCCAAATCCTAAATCAAGCAAAGCAATATATGCAATTATTGAATTGACAAGAGAGAACAAACCATATTCCGATTTCCCTAAAATTGAAACTATAAAGGGAGTTGAAACAAGAGAAATAGCAACTCCCACGAAAATTGATATATAAGTTATTATTGCTGCTAATTTGATATTAGTTTTTAGCATTACATCGAGTCCCTTGAGGCTTTCATAGATTCGACAATTTTTTCGTAATAATCTAGGGAAAAAGAGTTATTGTACTCAGACGGATCTATCTTCTTGAGTTCTTCTATAAGTCCAGGAATTTTTTCAACACTATTCGTATATTTAATGTACTCTAAGTGTTTAATCCAATTATAGCTTCCTTCAACCTTATAATTATAATTTCCCAGAGCAATACAAGGAGTCGAAGTAATAGCTGCAAATATCATTCCATGCAAACGATCTGTAATAACAATTTTAGACTCCCTAAACTGATTCCATAATTTATTGAGTTCTTCTTCCCGATCTTCAACTGAAACATTATGATGAACACACGTATCCGTGTAAATTACCTGCTCATAAATTTTCGAGCATTTTTGGATAATTTGTTTATCAATCTCCGTTAAGGCACTTTCCTTGTCATTTCTAATACATAGTAAAGCACCATTTCTTTTCTTATAGGGATAACTCATCTCAAGAAACATTACAATATCTGGAGTCAGTAAAACTTTATTATTCCCGAATCCCTCTTTCATGATATCATATGAAATTTGTTCTCTTGCTACTAATGTTAGGTGTTTATGCTTTTTATAGATTTCTTGTGATTTTTTAAATTCGGATTTTCCTTGTTCTGTATCACTAAAAAAAATTGTCTGTGGAAATAATATCATTTTATTGTTAGGAAATTTTGTTATTATCTCCCTTCTTATCTTTTCTTCTCTAAAATATTCTATTCCAAAGTTCCCACCACCTTGTAAAACAAAAATATCTTCTTTATTTGCAAACTTTTTCAAACACCTCAGGTTTTGAAAAAAATCAACAGTCAACACTTCTAAAATCTCATATTCAGAAAAATATTTTTCAAGTAATTTAATTTCAGCAAGTACTATTGCATGATCACCAAGATTGTCATGTTCAGGAGTTCCTACAACAAAGATCTTTTTTCCTTTTAAGTTGTATTTTCCTTTATTTTTTGAATATCCAGTATAGTAATTAACAAAATCTCGAATTGATATTTTCATTTTTAAGGGAACGAGTTTCTTTAGAGTCTTCATTTATAAATTTTCCTTTCTGCATTTATGAAGTTTTTAATAGAATCAATCACATCTTTTTTGATAATACTTGTCTAATTTAAACGAATTCTCCAAAGCTTTATCACTTTTACACTGAAAGTAAAAAGCGATTAAACTAAATTTCTTGATAAATTTTTCAAAATCGAAATAATAATTAAAAAGATCAGTGTTAATTACGATACTTCTTTTTTAGTAAAAAAGGAAACAAAATAGTAAAAATACTAAGACAAATAGAAAAAACAATAGCAGATGTATAGTAATGATTTAAAGAACTACTGAAATCTAAGAGAACGTTCAAATCGGTTAAATAAAGAGTAAAACTATCGTTAAGGACATGAATAACAACTTCGACCGTTGAATGGAAAGCCGGGAATAAACCATGAAGCAAATTCATACAAACAAATGTACGAGTACTACTTAGCTGTGCTTCATTGCAAGCCGAACATTCCCCAAATCGTAAACCGCTAAAAATTAACAAAAGAGCAAACCGAGCAGCTCCTAGACTTACTTAATCATAAGTGTCCTATGTACGTTTGGGTTAAAGACAAAGTACACTTGGATCTTAAATCTGCGAATAATGTCATACCTTAGTTAACGCGTCTGTCTTTGCTGCTACATTGCCTTGGACTCAACTACACCAAGGCGATGTATGCGTTGGCTCGTGCGGATCAAGGCCATTCGTGAGAAGACGCTGCCCAGTTTAATAAAAGATACTGGACGAGAAATCGCACACCTCCTATAAGAGAAACGAGTTCATGATTTGTGCCTATCAATCCTTACAATACAACTGGTTTTCTTAAGAACACCAACGCAAAATAAATAAAGCAAAACTCTTTTGTGTACTCAACTACGAAACCAACAAGGTGTATTACAAGGAAGATGATACGTACGATGCATCTGATCTGGAGCGTTTTTTAGATTCTATTTTGCAAGTATACCCGACTGGGAATATTTCCATGGTGGTAGACAATAGACGCAATTACAAGACGGCAGCGTTCGAAGGATTTGTGGAGAACCAGCTTCGCCTTAAGTTTATGTTTTATTCACGCCGGAGTACTCATCTGAGCTTGACCCGATTAAAGGACTATGGAGGTGACTCAAAAGCTATGTCAGATACACAATTTCATTTACAACCGTACTAACTATAAAACAATGACTTGTTAATGTTCTCATGAATTTATCCAAGGTATAGTGGACCTATTAAACCCGATTCATTTTTTTCTACGACTGCTCAATTAACGAACAGACGCGGTGTTCGAGACGACGCAAATAAAAGGTAGGGTCCCGGCGGAAACGAAGTCGGTTTGTTCCTTCCAGCAACCGAGACTCCCAACTCTTTCGTTCTTGGAGGTAACTTTCATAGTCCACATGTTGCAGTCGTTTCAGCAATTTATCCTACTTCAAGGCATCATCGACCCAGATCACGAATTCTCCACTGCGCCAAATGTAGCGATTCCAACTGCGTAGTCCCATCATTCGGCGGTGGCGCGTCTTGGTCCGGCGGAAAAATCGTTCATGGTCGTTATTGGTCCTTGGCAAGTAAGACGTGTCGTAACAGGCAAACAAGCCCTCCCAAAATCCGGTCGTGTATCGTTCAAAATTCTCCACCATTACGGTATCTTCTGTGCGGGTATAGGTATTCTTCAATTCATTTTTCAACCACTGCATTTGTACACGAACGCAGTCCGCCGTTTGCTCCGCAGAAGCACTCAAAATATGGGCGGCGTCTTCCAGAGGTCTTAGCCAGCGCTTCACGTTCTCGTACGAGGAGCGGAAGCCATCCAGCTTTTCAAACAACTTCAGTAGCTTTTCGCTGTAGGCGAACCCCCTTTTTTAGCGCTTCGCTGAAGCGAGTTCCGAATCGCCTGGGCTTCTTCATAGACCCGGATGCCCGGGAGATCCAGTGGCGGGTTGCCATCTTCGAGCAACACGGAACGCACCGCCGCCAGGTAGTCTTTAGCAATGGCGGCATCTTCAGAATCGTCGGGCTGGACCTGTTTTTCCAATTGGCGAATCCCCCGCAAGTTCTTCTTAATCCCGGTCTTGAGCTTGCGGTCAAGCTCCATGACCGGTTTGGCAATATCTTTTAGATAATGGTACTGACAATATTGGTAGGGCACTTCCGGCCACATACCGGACATCGCCAGGCGAATGGAGTGCTGGCCATCACTAAGGAGTCCAATGACGGGGAAGCCAAGTTGCTCTACCGGTTCAAGCAGACGCTTCAATTCTTCAGCGCTGCCGCTTTTTAAGTTTTTGGCCGCCAAGATGCTGCCGCTAAATCCTTCCCGCACTACGTACAAGGTTTCATTGCCTTTTTCCGGTTGAACGCCGTCCATGGAAAGAAGTAAACCTCCATGTTCCTGCACAACTTCGGCTAAGATCTCGCGAAGATGCTCTGTTACTGAAGCACGAAGCAGCGTCAAGTATCGCTCGTAAGAGTCGTTCACAGTTTCGTTCAGACGTGACAACCCCGCGTCGGTTCAGTTCCGTATGCAGTTCGGACAGCGTATAGTGGTGCTTAAACCGAAGTTCACCCACAAGGGCAAGAACGTCGAATCCATAGGAAGTATGTTTCATGACAAGAGCATCGGCTTCGACAGAGCGATAATAAGACCCCGGATAAGGACACTCCGGGTGAGGACAAGCATAGGCCATATTCCAGACGTCAAAAATACCTGTCAATGTATTGACGTATTTATGCCAGGCCGTATGATGTCGTTTGAGTTTGGTTCCGCAGTGCGGGCATTGTCGCAGTTCACTATGAAAATAGACTCTTTTTTCCGGGGTAATCCGGTTCTTGGTTGAAGGCATACATACCTCCTCCTTCCTTACCTTTTATTACCCCATAGGAGAATCTTTCCACATAGGTTAGTGAAACGGGCAGACGTAGTTTTTTTTGCTATATTTTTTATAAAAAAAATTATATAAAGGGTTATACAAAAGGATTAACAAAATAGCAATTTTCAATTCTACTCTAGCATTTTTATTAAAAACTATTGCAAATAAATTTTTTTTAATAAAGAGAATAAAATTTTTGCTATAGTTTTTATTAGATCCATCGTCTTCTCTCAACTGATAATTGTAAACTCCCACTCCATCGTTTAAAGCTTTACTTAGCGATAGCTTAACCAAACTATTATAATTGTTTCCTTTAATATTTTTATACTGTTCGACTGATGCGCAAAATTTATCATACACTTTCTTACTACTAATAGACCCAGTAATACTTTCTGCCCGCTTTAAATAATAGTATTTAGGCCTGCTAACAAAAACAACTTTTTCTGATTTAATGAATAATCTATGTGTAGTGAAAATATCTTCATAATATTTACCAATTGGATATCTAATACTCGAAAATAACTCCTTTTTATATATTTTATCCCAAGCAAAATGATTAATCTCTTTATCTTCCAATAACATACTGACAGATTGTTTATTATTATAGATAAAGACTTCTCCAGAATACTCTTTAAACTCTGTTGCAACATTATTAAAAACTTCATAACGACCACATACTACAATATCAGCTTGATATTTTATAACTTGTTCATACATTACTTCAAACATATCATATTCAATCCAGTCGTCACTATCTACAAATCCGATATAATCCCCCTTAGCAATATCAATACCAAAATTCCTCGCTTCAGATAAACCACCGTTTTCTTTATGAACAACTCTAACCCTAGAATCTATTTCTGCATAATTATCACATATTTCAGGACAATTATCTGGAGAACCATCATTAATAAGTATCAATTCGAAATTTCTGAAGCTTTGATTTAATATAGAATCAATACATTTTCTTAAATAATTTTCTACATTATAAATTGGTACAATTATGCTAATTACTGGATTCACTAATAGCACTTCCTTTAGAACAGTCTATAATCGATTAAAAAGCTTGCCTATAACTTTAATTCCAAAAATATTAACAGCAATAAATAATAATTTATATTTTCTATTTTTATTATATTTCAATACATACTTTTTGCTTTGTAGTTGCTTATTAAACTGATTCATTTCCTTTTTATGAGTTTGATAATATTTATAAGATGATTTAATAAGTCCTAAGTATAATTGGGCACACCGAGATAAGATCAAGTCTCCCTTTACTCCCTTAAATTTTTCACTTTGAGCTAACATTAATAGGTCATTAAGGATAAATAATTTATCGGTTTCTTTTTTTAGTTTGTGGCTATTAATAATTGATCCCTTTCTCTCTGCTCTGTTTACATAGAAAGAATCATAACAAAATCCAATTTTGTTAGCAGTAAGCAATAACTCAGGGCCATATCTTTCATCTTCATGATAAATTCCCTCAACAAATTTGAGTTTATTTTCTATCAAAAAACTTCTCTTGACTACAAATTGCCAAGCGGCCCCCCAGAAGTCAGCTTGATTATATAGAAATTCAAATACTTCAACACCCGAATAGATCTCACTACTTTTAGTAAGATATTTTCTTTCTCTATAAAAATTATTTTTGTCATAATATGACTTAATATGGACTACCAATATTTCTAAATCTTGTCTTAATATTCTTTTACTTAGTTTATCAAAGAAATCTACATCTAACCAATCATCACTGTCCAAAAAAACTATGTATTCCCCTGAGGCAATACTCATTCCCACATTTCTAGCAGAAGATAACCCTCCGTTATTTTTATGAATAACATGCACCCTACTATCGGACTGTTTATAACTATCACATATACTAGGACAATTATCTGGTGACCCATCGTCAACTAAAATAATTTCTATGTTGATATACGATTGATTTAGGACACTGTCAATACATTGATGAATATACTGTTCAACTTTATATACAGGAATTACCACACTAAACTTCACCATTTTACTCTCCCCCGAATTTCAGTAACGATCTTATATATAAGATTTTCGCTGTCATTCGAATCCCCAAAATATCACATAAAATTTTTGAATACCTTTGCTTTTTTGATTTAATATATTTAGTTCGATTATATTCTTTCTTAACTTTATCTAACAGATACTTCCTTTCATTTATTGGTAAATAATTCAAATTAATAATACTTGTAAATATCATACATGCAAAATTGTTATTTAATCTAATTGATAAATACTCATTTTTTAAGTGATTATTAATCCAATCAATGCTTTGACAAGCTGCATTTATTCTATCAAGTTCTGGTTTTAGTTTTTTAATAGAAGTTGTAGCACCATTTCTCTTTATTCTGTAAATTAGGACCTGACAGTTATTGAAAGAGATTGTAATTGAATTCAAAATAAGTTTGAAAACTAGTTTAACATCTTCATATAAGACTCCTTCTTCAAAAAACAAATGATTTTCAAAAATAATATCTCTTTTTATAATAAATTGCCAAGGAAACCAATCAAACAATGGATTTATTTGTAGTAATTTTATCATTCCTTCAGTAGATGAATATTTACTATTTTGTAATTCCGAGTAATCAATAGATGAATTCGTAAGTTCTCCAGTCGAACTGTTTAAAATTTTATAGTTATGAAATATTATATCTACATTTTGTTTGGCAATAATGGAATCGGTAGAAGTAAATACATCATCTATCAAGTAATCATCACCGTCTAAAAAAAACAAATAATCGCCTGTTGAAGCACTAATTCCAGCATTACGTGCAGATGATTGGCCATTATTTTTCTGATGTAGGACTTTAATTCTATCATCTAGTTTCGCATAATCATCACAAATTTGTGGACAACGATCTGTAGAACCATCATCTACTAATATAATTTCTAAACTTGAGTATGATTGATTCAATATACTATCTATACACTGATGCAAATAATCTTCTATATTATAAACTGGAATGATTACACTATATCTTTTTGACATAATACCCCCTGCTATGATTTCACTTATTCTTTAAATTCCTTATTGCTTTAAATTAAATACTTCCCTTCCAGCATAGTTTTGTATCTAAGTTTATATAAAAGAATAAACAAACCAACAAGTACATTGTGCTTTGTGAATTGAAATTTATAATTTTTCAAAACAAAATCTATACTTAGTAGTTTGCTTACAGTCTTTTCATCAGAACCTTTATTTAAAATTTCTCTAAAATTATAAACAAATAAAATACAAAGGTAATTTTCATATTCACTTTTCAATTCATCACTGATAAGAGAACTTAAACGAAAATACACATCAAAATTTTCCCTTATAACTCTATTATTTATGGCCGAGCCTTCTCGTTGTATATAATAAAAATAAATTGTAGAATCATAATAAATATTTCTACAATGATTGATACATTTTATTTGAAACTCTTGATCTTCGGTATATTTGGTGTTTTCATCAAAATATAAAGCATTATTCTTAATAATATTTTTTTTGATTATAAAAGAACACATACACTGACTTATTTTTTTAGTTAAAAATAATTTTAAAAATTGTTGATTTGAAAATAAGCCTTCATCAAATTTCAATGTTTGGTATTTTTTAATAATATGATTATCACAAACATGAATATATCCAAATGAGTACATATCTATATCCTTGTCTTTAAGAATCTCATCAGCATTCTTTAATAAATCAGAAGTTATCTTATCATCTCCATCCAAAAAAAGAATGTATTCTCCTAAAGAGGAACTAATTCCATTATTCCGTGCTGATGACACACCACCGTTCTCTTTGGAAATTATTTTTATGCGTTTATCTTTTTGCTTATACTTCTTTACTACTTCCAATGTTTTATCAGTTGAACCATCATCAATCACGATAAGCTCAAAATCTTCAAAAGATTGGCTCAAGACGCTTTCAATGGTTATGTTTATAATATTTTCCAAATTAAAACATGGAACAATAATACTAAATACACACATATTTTTCTCCTTTTGTGATAAGACAATAAATTTTATTTTTAATTATTTTGGAAAGAAAAATACAAAAGGAAAATTTGCTGGATTTTTTAATTCTGATAAAAATAATAATGATGCCCAAATAATTACTATGAAGAAGATAAAGCTTTTTTCATATTTGTTGATATCCAGCTTTAATAAAAATGGAAATAATACTATTTCTAACACTCTAAACAACATATTTATTCTTGTTGCAAACATTTCTTGAAATGAAAAAATACAATATAAAATAAAACCTAAGAAATATAATTTAAATAACCCTTCGAAGCTATTATTTGACCGTATTAATTTGGGATAGTAAAAAAGAAAAGGAAATAGAAGCAGAACTCTCTGCAAAATCCCTAGACTGTCAACAGAGACTTCAAAGTTATCAGAATATATTATTAATTTGGTCTTCACAAAATTTGGCATTATATCAATAACAAAATTAGAAAAGTATCTATTCGTTAAGAAAATAACTAGAAGCAAAACAGTTAGGCTAAAATATCTTCTCCTTGTTATCATTATGTTATAAAAAAAATAAGCTATAAAGATAAAAATACCCGAAGTATGAACACTTATACTAATTAATGCAAAAATGAATACTTTTTTATAGTTTCTCTCCTCAATATCTTTTAAAAGATATAGGAATATCCCCATCACAACCCCTTGTCTAATTCCATTAAAAACATAACCTATATAAAAAACTAAAATAAAAATAAAAGAAGAAAATATTGGATATACACTTTTCTTTCTTATTCCTTCGAACATAAAATAAAGTGTAAATAGGGAAAAAATAAAAAATAAGGAGTAACTCGAAAATCCCATCATCTTTAGCATACTTACTACTAATCGAAAGCCTGGCTCCAGATATTCATAATCGTGATAATGATTTATACTTTCAAATATAATTAAATATCGAAAAAAATCTGTCCCTATACCAAAGCGTATTCCAGCAAGGAACGAAAATGATAAAATAAACAAAAAAACAAAAAATCTAATCTGCTTTTTTGAATATTGTTGAATCACTACTTCTTTAACTGATAATAAAAACATTATAATATAACTGACAAAGTAAACATTCATTAGTACTCACCTTTTTTATTTCAAGTTCTATAGTTAGATTATTGTTTATCCTCTTAGTAATTTTATATATAACCATTTTCTCACTTTATTGGGTAACATAAGACGTGTAACAAACCTAACAGAATTATTATAAAAATAATCAAAAATATTTATCATTTTATTTTTTAGCATAAAATCAAATATTCGTTTCTGTGTTAGAAAATAACTCCATCCTCCACGTCTACGAAATGTATCCTCATTTATTCGAACATTTACTAGTGTCTCGTTAAGATTTGCAAATGTACACCCAGCAAGGAACATTCTAATCCATAGATAATAGTCCTCATTTAAATACCAATGCATGTAACTTCCGCATTTTTCCACATCACTTTTCTTGAACATGACGCTCATATGATTAAATGGACTTCTTGTCTTCATATATCTTTTTATATCTTGATCTTCTAATGGAACTTTTCTATAACTAACGATGTTATCGGAGTAACAAATGAATTCTGAAATATTTGTACCCACTAAACTTATTTCTTCGTTGTTCCCAAAGCACTCAAGTTGCTTTTCAAACCTTGTTGGCATACTTATATCGTCACTATCCATACGCGCTACTAACTCATGACTACAATACTGAAGCCCTTCTCTTAATGCAGCTCCAAGACCAACATTTACAGGTAGCCAAACCAATTTCATAAAATTAAAAATATTTTGGTATTGTTTTAATTCATATTCTGTAGCATCTGGTACTTTACCATCGATAACTATCACTATTTCATCGGGCTTAACAGTTTGATTAATAATACTATCTATAGCTTGCTTCACATGTGCAACACGATCATTTTTATAAACCGACATTAACACTGAAAATTTCATACTCGTCAACTCTTTCATGTTGATTCTTTGTCAATATACATCTTTAATGAATCAATAGAATTTACAATACAATAACTCCAATTGAAATGATCAGACATTTGTCTATCGTAATATTTACTCCCAAATATTTTATTAATAATTTTTAACTTTATAGCCATGAACTTTAAAATCCCCATAAAGCTACGAGTAAACCATATCTTTCTTCCCATTATTTTGGCTATTACTTTTATGATTAGAGTTGTATTCATGTAATCTTTATTTTGCGGATAATATACCCC
The DNA here is from genome assembly GCF_013393385.1 of Paenibacillus sp. URB8-2. Lineage (NCBI taxonomy): Bacteria > Bacillati > Bacillota > Bacilli > Caryophanales > Paenibacillaceae > Paenibacillus > Paenibacillus sp. URB8-2. The sequence goes on from NZ_AP023239.1 coordinate 4,318,892, forward strand.
CATTGCCCTATTCACGATAATAAGTTTTAAGAACTCAATTAAATTATCAATGTAGATCATACTTCTATCATTTTTTATGTCAAAAAAAACTGGAGTATATTTTGCGATTTTGATAAGCCTAGGAAAATTCCCTTTGCAGTTCGGTCCATATACCATTGGCGTTCTAACTACAACGGTCTTAAAATATTCGCAATTCAACCCCTGTATAGCGACATCAGCTTCTAATTTGCTTTTCCCATAAAAATCGATCGGGTTCGGCTTAGTATCAGCCGTAATTATTTGCTGTTCTCCAATTTTGCTATCAGAACCATAAATGATCATACTGCTCATAAATATAAATTGCTTTACTTTTTCTATCTTCGCCTTAGTCGCCACTTCTATTGCAAGATCCCGATTAACCTTATAATACAAATCTTCCATTTTAGGATCAGCCGAGACATGCGCTATACCAGCAACATGCAGAACTGTGTCATATCCTGAGAAATCGTGGTTTTTCCATTCTTCCCCCCTAACGGATATCTCCTCGACCTCGTACTGATCCGGCCATTGGCTTACCCATTTGATAAAGCTTGTTCCTATGTAGCTTCCCCTGCCGGTTATCAGAATCTTCTTTCTGCTCATTTCTTAAGAGGCAACTCCTTTAGCTTTGGATGCTGATTTGAGGTTCTCTCCTTCAACGACGCCGTCGGATTTGAGGACTCGGGCAATGGTCATGACAAAGATTTTGGCATCAAAAATGAGAGAAACTTTCTTGGTATAAGCTCCATCAAATTTCGCCTTTTCTTCATTAGGGAGTTCATCGCGTCCGTTAATCTGTGCCCATCCGGTCAGGCCCGGCTTAATAGCATTTGCTCCGTACTTGTCTCTCTCCTCAAGCAAATCATACTGATTCCAAAGGGCAGGGCGGGGTCCGATAATGCTCATTTCTCCCTTTACTATATTGATAATCTGAGGCAGCTCGTCCAAGCTTGTCTTTCTGAGGAACTTGCCAACTCTAGTAATGCAGGCTTCCGGGTTCTTCAATAAATGGGTGGGCATATCTTTGGGTGTGTCGGTGCGCATCGTTCTGAACTTCAGAATAAAGAATTCACTCTTATGCTTACCGATCCGTTTCTGCTTGAAGAGAACCGGGCCCCTGGACTCAAGCTTTATGGCCGCTGCGATAATGATAAGGAAAGGCCACAAGCAAAGCAGAGCGATGAGAGCAAGCAGAATATCCACGACCGGTTTAATCCTTGTATAAGACCTCATAGAATTCACCCTTATTCCAGTTTTCGTTACTACATCCCAACTTCAAACGAATAGCCCAATTCTTCTAGCGTTGGCACTTTTCTCGGCTCACCCAGTTGAATGATCAAGCCGCTGTCCATCGTCGCAAGCCGTTTAACTTCAGAGTTCATGCGGGTGTCAGGTATACTTGCCTTGGTCGCATACGTTTCTTGCTGACCCGATATTTCAAGCGTTACGGTATTCTCGACAACGGTTAACAAGTCTCTCAATCTCATAGTTATACCTCCATTGGTATGTTCGATTAACCTGCCATGCCTTTAACCAACTCAAGCCCACTATTGACTTGTGACTCAAAGGCGCTGCGATACTGGTCAATAATGGCTGTATCATAACCGTTCGCTTTCAGCTTCGATTCAGCAGCGGAAATTATGCTATTAAACGATGAAGTAAATGAACTCAACTGCTGCTCGCCTTTGGAGAGAATTGCAGCCTTGGCTTTGTCATCCTTGGCGTTCAGATATTCCAATGCCAGTCCCATCAAGACAGATTTTGCTTGGGATTGTAGCGAGGTAAGTTTCGCTTCCGTTTCGCTGGTGATCTGTTCGTAGGAAGGTTTACTTTCTGCCGCACCTCCGGAAGCGCCCGTTCCAGCCTGTGCGGTCGGCGCAGGTGTTGATGTTGGTTGTTCCGTTGGACTTACGCTTGAGGAATCGTCGCTTTTACTCTTCGTATCATCCGGATTTTGCGCCTTATATGCGCTGGTAAAGGCTGTAATGCTCTTGGTCTTCTGATCCCATTTCAGGGTGGTCCCTGCCGCTTCAGATAGAAAGCGCAGCGGCACATACATGGTGCCGTTCAGTATGTAGCTGGATAAACCTTGGGGGATACTCTTGATGGAGCCGTTAAAGACATAGCTTGCATTTACTTTACTGAGAGCAACGGTCTTGGTTACTCCTGTGGAAGTTTCCTGATTGCCCGCGTTTATTAAATATTCTTGGATCACGGTCATCTCACGGCTGTTTGGCTCAGCGACTGTTACTCTGACATTCTTGGCGTCCCAGCTTACGCTCCTCTGAAGCGCGTAAGAGATGAAGCGCAGCGGCACATAAGTGGAATTGTTATAAATAATGATATATTGTCCCTCAGGAGGCTGCAGGTTGATCCCGTCAAACGTTATTGCTGCCTTTACAGTCTGCGCTTTAATGATGACTGGAGCAGCGTATGCCGAAACTGGGGCAATGCTGATCAGCAGCGTCAGCCATAGTATTGCAGCGGAATATCTTAATTTGCCCATATTTACTCACTTTCCTTTTCTTCTGCTAGTGTCTGGCTGCGTGATTTCCCCTCGCTGACGCCATATTTCTTGGCAATCTGCACGAGCTCGTTATACTGCTGTTCCGAGACTTTTCCCATCACAAGAGTTCGGGCTTCCTTCTTCTCATCGATTGTCAAACCGCCTTGAGCCAATGCCTGAAGTTGTTTTATGTCAGACATGCTTAATTCGCCCAAAACAATGGAGACGACGTCGGCCTTATCTTTTACACTTACATTTTCCTGGATCTTCTTGGCCATCTCCGTGGAGATTTGCGGAGTGTATTGGGTTAGAGAATCCGACTTGGCAGCAGGTGAAGATGAGGGTTGACTCTGCTCCTTGACGGCTTTGGTACCGGTATTGTCGTCCGCATTAGCATTGGCTGCAGTGTCTATCGGCTTGGTATTTGTTGAATCCGTCACCTGCGGAACAGCTGTTTCCGTTGGTGAAGCCGGTGCCGTAGATACTTGAGGTTCGGCTATGCCCCCAGTCCCCGTCTCCAGTCCCTCCGCCATGGAATTCATCAGTTTGTTCACCGCATAATTGGCAGCAAATGCTCCGCCTATACCCAGAATTATGATGACCGACAACGCCCAGGCCAGTATTTTAGTCCATCTCTTCTTGAACATTGTAATCCTCCGTTAGCTTGTGATTAACTGATGGCCGCATTGGCAACAGGCATCATCGGTACAATCTGATTGATAATCTCCCGGACTGAAGCCGTGTTGCTCTCTGATAGTGCACGCTCCAAACGTTTAAATTCAAGCTCCAATTGGCTTGAGGTTAAGACCGCCGGTCTGCCAATAAATATACGGTCATGCTGAGTTGACCCCAAATTCTCTTCCGCCGTAAGCAGCTCTTCGTATAGCTTCTCGCCCTCGCGGATACCGGAAAATGCTATCTGGATGTCCTTGTAAGGCTCGTAACCGGATAAGGTGATCAAGTCTTCGGCCAGAGTCAGAATCTTCACCGGTTTACCCATATCCAGCACAAAGACTTCGCCGCCTTCGGCAATTGCTCCCGCCTGGATCACAAGCTGTACCGCCTCAGGAATCGTCATGAAGTACCTAACCATCTCGGGATGGGTGACGGTAACTGGCCCCCCCTCAGCGATCTGCTGTTTGAAGACCGGAACAACGCTTCCCCGGCTGCCGAGCACATTACCGAAACGCACAGCTGAGAACTTGGTCTTACTTCTTGTATTCAAGCTCTGTACATACATTTCCGCAATCCGCTTCGTAGCCCCCATAACGCTCGTCGGGTTAACGGCTTTGTCCGAGGATATCATGACAAAGCGGTCTGTACCGTATTCATCCGCGCAGTCCGCTACATTGCGAGTGCCAAAAACATTGTTCTTGATCGCTTCGGAAGGATTACCCTCCATAAGCGGTACATGCTTGTGCGCTGCTGCGTGAAAGACAACCTGCGGGTGATGGGCACGAAATACATCCATCATACGGGCGCGGTCCTGAATATCGGCGATGATCGGAACAAGATTCAGATTCGGGAAGCTTTTTCGAAGCTCCATTTCGATCGTGTAAATGCTGTTCTCTCCGTGCCCGAGAAGCAGAAGCTTGTCCGGCATAAATTTGGCGACCTGACGGCAGAGCTCCGAACCGATGGAGCCTCCGGCCCCGGTAATCAGAACCACTTTGTTATGAACATAACCTAAAATACTGTTCAAGTCCTCGACTATGGGTTCGCGTCCAAGCAAATCTTCTACGCTGACATCGCGCAACCGTTTAACCGAGACCTTGCCGGTGATCAAGTCATTAATCGCCGGAATAATCTTCAACTTGATGCCGGTCTGCTTGGCAATGCCGATAATCTCCGATATTTCCGTTCGGGATACAGAGGGCATCGCTATGATTATTTCATTGATTTCCTGCTCACTTACAATGCGCGGGATAGAGTGCCGGTTTCCCAACACCGGAACGCCCAAAATGGACATCCGAAGTTTGTAGGGACTGTCATCTATGAATCCTACCAATTGGGTATGGGTAAAAGAAGAACTCTTCATTTCCTTAGCAATTAGCGTGCCACAATCACCGGCACCCACGATCAGCGCACGGTTCTGCTCTTCATGGCGTCCGTTCCGTTCCTTATGAACGACCACCCTCCATAAAAAGCGGGTCCCGCCGACCAGCAGCAGGGTCGTTTCGATTACCCGCGCCTCAACTCCAAGCGGAAGACGTTCATCGAACAGCAGCAAAGAAAAGATGTAAGACAATATCGCTCCAACAAGGATGGCCTTGAGAATGGCTACGATCTCGCCAATACTCGCATATTTCCATATTCTTCGGTACAAGCCGAAGTAGTAAAGACTGCCTCCAAAGGTAAACGAAGAAATTAAGCAATATTGCAGCATTTGGCGGGAATAATTATCGGGAATATCTCCATAGAACCGCAGAAGATAGGACGTTTCAATACTAAACCACACGATGATAAGATCGATCATGAATAATAGGATAAATCGTTTGTTCGCTGTCATTTTCAGTGCCTCCGAAAAATAACATATGGTGACTATTAAAGCCTGTTTCAACCTGTGGTTAATTGCCGTAATAATAGTAATAATAGCCTTCACTGGCTTTGCGTTTAACATTATTCATAACGACGCCAAGCACTCGGCCTCCTACCCGGTCCAAGTTTGCTTTGGCTTTCACTGCGATATCGCGTTTGACTCTCCCGTAGCTTACTACCATAATCACTCCGTCGCTCTTGGAAGCCATAATCTGAGCGTCCGTGACAGCGAGCAAGGGCGGAGTATCTATGAGGATGATATCGAAACGTTGTCTCAGTTCCTGCAGAACTGCGCTCATCCGGTTGGATGCAAGCATTTCGGCTGGATTCGGCGGAATCGGACCTGAGGTAATAATCGATAAATTGGGAACTTCCGAGCCCTGAATAACCTCATCCAGGTTCGCCTGCTGCGATAATAGAGAGGACAAGCCATATCGGTTGCTTAGCGAGAAGGTCCGGTGTCCGGTTGGCTTCCGCATATCTGCGTCAATTAACACTACCTTCTTGTCCGCTTGTGCATAGGCGGCGGCCAGGTTGGCGGTAACTGTTGATTTCCCTTCCTCAGGCCCTGAGGAGGTAACCATAATGACCTGAATCTTGTCATCTACTGAGGAAAAATCAATATTTGTCCGAAGAGCCCTGAACGCTTCCGAGACGGTAGAACGCGGATTGGTGACAGTAATCAAATGACGTTGTTTACTTTGCTGCTGTGACATGTTCGAGTTCTCCCGTCTTTCTGATTTGCGTTGCGGAGACTGGCTCTCCGGCTTTCACTTCTTCCGCTCCCACTCTCGTAATCATAGCCAAGGTCGGAAGTCCGAGCACTTGCTCGATATCTGCTTCAGTCTTGAGCGTGTCGTCCATATACTCCAGCAAGAAAGCAATCCCCAAACCGATCATCAGGGATACGACAAAAGCGATAGCCAGATTCAGCATGACATTCGGTTCCACCGGACCGGGAGCTTGTACTGGATCTACTTTGGCTTCGTTAAGGATCGAAACGTTCTGCACGTTGAACAAATCTGGAATCTCTTGCTTGAATACGAGCGAGATGGCGTTAACTACCTCGGCTGCCCTTGAATAGGAATTATCACGGACTACGAGGGTCATCACCTGCGTATTATTTACGGAACTGACATTGACCTTTTTCATAAGCTCATCCGTTGTCAGATTGAACTGTGGATATTTGCTGGCAACGATGTCCAATATGGCAGGAGTCTTAATGATTTCCTTATACGTGTTGATCAATTGGATATTCGTGTTGATTTGATTGAGATCCAGTTGGGCAACCGCCGTTTGGTTAGGTGTCTGATTGACAATAATCTTGGTTGAAGCCTCATATACCGGGTTCTTGATATATACGCTGTATATTCCGGCGATACCGCACGCTAAAATAACGATTCCGACGATCAGCCACAACCGTTTCCGAATAATCCGGAAATAGTCGCGAAGATCCAATTCTTGTGATAACACGTATAATTCCCTCCAAGCTCTTCTTGAAATATTTCAAGCCTTACTTCTACGAGAAACGCCTACCCCTTCCTTTAAATAGCGGCAACCGTTTCTCGTAGAAGTAGCTGACCTGTTCTAAGCGCGAAGCTTATTATTTGCATTTGTTAAAAATACCTCCTCTCACCTGCATGAGAGGAGGCCGGTAATTACTTATTTGAAATTGATTGTACGGTAGATGATGACTGCAGCTTCGGCCCGTGTAGCTGTATTATTCGGATTAAATTTGCCGGAATTACCGATAATCAAACCTTTGCTGGCTGCAAAAGCAACCCCATCCTTGAGCGAAGAATTAATCTTCGCGGAGTCCGAGAAGACGCTGAGAGCCGTTGCGGAAGTTCCGCTGTCCTTCAAATTATGAACGGATTTGAGAGCACGGGAAATCATTGTTGCCATTTCGGCCCGTGTAATCGTGGCGTTCGGATCGAACTTCGAAGCGCCGCGTCCGTTAATGATGCCCTTCTCGGCTGCAACGGCAACATATGGCGCGAACCAGTCGGTCTTCTTCACGTCACTGAAGGTGTTAACAGCCGAGCTATTATCCAGGTTCAGCGCACGGATGAGCATCTTCGCGAACTCGGCGCGGGTAACGCCATTCTTCGGAGCGAATTTGCCGCCGCCTACGCCTTCAATCGCGCCTTTAGCGGCTACTACCTGAATTTGTCTTCCTGCCCAGGCTTGGACTTTACCGATGTCGTTGAAAGATACCTTGTTTTCAACGACTACGTAGGAAGAGAAGGTATCGCGCGGCTCAACGATGAATTCACCGTCAAGTACGCCGCCTTGGAACTGGAGAGCCCCATATACGATCTTCGTTACGGACAACAGTTCTTTATCCAACCCGTCTGTATTTTTAAGCGGAAGCTTGATCGTAATTGGCTGTTTAAATGTCGATGTCGAGACACCGCCAACCGTCAGTCCGAATTCATATACATCGGATGCCAGCTTCAAGGAAGTAACGGAAGTCGCCACAGAAGGATCGGCTTTCGTAACGGTCAATGTCACGGCTGCGTCAAACTGGGATACCGGAATCGTAATAGTCACGCCGTTAAAGGTAACCGCGATATTGGCAATGCCGTTAGCTTTGGCCGCATCGATAATCGCTTTGGAGAGTGGAACTTCCACCGTTGCTGCATTCACCGTACCGAGGTTAAGAGTCAGTGTGGTTCCTGTCTTGGCAGCGGCAAGCGCCTGAATCGCTTTGATTACATCAGCGTCAACCAAAGCCACTGTCGCTTTGCCGTTAGTTACGGTAACGAGCTTGGAGGCGTCGAATACTGCTACATCGGTAGATGGTGTTGTAGTCGTTCCACCGATAATACTTCCGCCTGGAATACTACTGCCTGGAGTGCTGTCAGTACTGTCAGCAATACCAAGCCCGAATGCACGGATATAAGCTTGGGCGAGCGCCTGTGCAGCCGGTTTTGCGGAAGGGATGGCAACGTCCAGGTTATAGAGCGCCGTCTTTACATTCGTCGGGGTAATTCCGAGGCCATAAACCGCTTGGCTAACCGTTGTTGCCTGCTGGGAACCGGTCGCATGGTTAAGAACTTTGTCATAGGCTTGTTCGAATAGAGTTTCGGAAGCGGAAGGATCATTAATAATCGCTTTCAGTTCGCTTTGTGTTTTGCCGGCCAGCAGTGTGCGGAGTTCAGCCTCAACACCGGAGGTTCCAAAGAAAAACTCTACGAAATCGTCGATGCTCAAATCATTTACTTTAGCTTTTACAGCAATATCGTCCAGCAGGTTCGCATATTCGACATTCGTCTGAATTTTGTTGATCGCGGCGTAATCACCCTGATACACATCATAGACCACGCTGGTAGCGCTTTGGAACAAATGATACGAAGTTGTCGTTTGCGTTCCGTCAAGCTGAAGTTTATTCAGAATCGGAGCAAAGATTTCCTCGTATTTTGGCTGAGAAAGAGCGTTGATATCTTTGTAAAAGGCTTCAAGCTTACTCCAATCTTCGTTTTGCAAGTTAGCGTAAAGTGTAATAAGCTTCGCCTTCACCTGAGCATTGGTTACTGTGGTTGCAGCCGAAGCCACGTTAACAAATCCCAATTGCTGAGCCAATCCTTTGCCGCTGAGCGGAAGTCCCGCTACGGATGCCGCCGCCATGCTTACCGCAAGGGTCGATACGGCCAGTTTCTTCTTCAATGTCACTCTTCATCCACCTCTTATGTATTAGTATTTGATAAATCCCAGTGCCATGTACCCATTTGTGCAAAATTTAACAAAGTCATGAATCTTATTCTATCATTATATAAAAATTTTGGTTAGCTTTTTCTGAAAAATAATCCGAAAAAATTATGACGTTTTTTTCCTGGTCTCTCAACAATTCTCTGATCTATCGGAAAATTTCCGACAATATTCTGCGCATTCTTGCGAAAATAGTCTGAAGTCTCCCCCCCTAATAGTTTGTCAATCATCTCATAGGCCTGATATAGACCAAAAGACCTAGGTCCTACGTTGTGGGCATCAGAAGCCAATACATGAATCGTATTCCGGCGGCATAATTCTAGCGACAGCTTCTGCAGCTTGCCTCCGAATACGCCCGTCAAACTCTGCGCCGTCAACTGTCCAAGAGCTCCGATTTCGACCAGTCTTTGAAGGCGTTCCGGATGAGCAGCAATCTCGGCATTGCGTTCCGGGTGGGCAATAACGGGCACGTAGCCTTGAATGACCAGCTCATGGCACAGCTCTTCCATTCGGCTTGGCACCCTTGATGAAGGCATTTCCAGCAGGATATAACGCGAGGAAGCCAGCGGCAATAATATCCCACTCTCCAAGTCATCAAGCAGATTACCGTAAACCCGAATTTCCTGGCCTGGAAGAACGTTCAGCGGTATGCCCTCCAGACGGAGCTTCTCATTCATTCTTTCTACCCCATCCAATACGCTATCTGCCGGATTCAGATATTGGCCATTGGCATGATGGGGTGTTGCGACGACGGTATGAATACCGTCCTTATGGGCATCCCGGGCCATGGCAAGAGCATCTTCCCAATCGGATGCGCCATCATCTGCAAAAGGCAGGATGTGACTATGAATATCGATCATAATCATTTTATCGACCCTTTCACTTAAAATTTGTAGAGTATTAATAAAAAAAAACAACCATTTCACTTGGAAATGGTTGCCTGATATCATCCTGCACATAGCTTACTCATTTTCGGCGTTCAGGTCCGCCTCTTCCTCCGGTTCCTCCGTGGCAATCTGACTCTCGATCAGCGCCCACAGCTCGTCTTTTCCAAGACCAAGTTCCGAAGAAAATGGAATAAAGCTTTCGCCTGGAAGCACCCCGAGCGCTTCTTTCATAATCTTGATATGCCTCGGCAGCCGGGTCTTCGGGATTTTGTCCGCTTTGGTCGCGACGACGCACATCGGGATGTCATAGTGCTTCAACCATTCGTACATCATCCTGTCGTCAGCGGTCGGCGGGTGGCGAAGATCGAGGACGAGCAGCACCAGCTTGAGGGTCTCGCGTTCGGCCAAATATTTCTCCACCATCTTGCCCCAGGCCGCACGTTGGACCTTGGATACTTTGGCGTAACCGTAACCGGGAAAATCGACATAATACATAAGATCATTAATACGGTAATAGTTCATGTGCTGCGTCTTGCCCGGAGTGGAGCTGGTGCGGGCCAGATTCTTGCGGCTAATCATTCGGTTGATCAGGGACGACTTCCCCACATTGGAGCGCCCTGCCAGAGCAATCTCCGGCAAGGCGTCTTCAGGGTACTGACTCGGGCCGACGGCACTGATGATAAACTCGGCATTGGTTACTTTCATTTGACTTCCTTTCTAAAAAACCTATTGCAAACTTTGGACGGGATGATCTGCGATCTTCGCCGCCTGTTCCACAAGCGCGTGGTGCAGCACCTGGTCCATATGGGAGACAGGCACGAATTCCACGTCATTCTTCACGCTCTCTGGAATTTCTTTCAGATCCCGCTCGTTATCTTTGGGGAGCAGGATTTTTTTGTAGCCGGCGCGGTGAGCGGCAAGCGACTTCTCTTTAAGCCCGCCAATCGGCAGCACCCGACCGCGCAGCGTAATCTCGCCCGTCATCGCCACATCCTTCGAGACTTGACGCTTCGTGAGGGCGGATACTAACGCCGTTGCGATTGTAATGCCTGCCGAAGGTCCATCCTTCGGAATCGCGCCTTCAGGAATGTGAATATGAATATCGTTCTTTTCGTAAAAATCGGACGGGATGCCAAGCTCATCCGCCTTGGAACGCGTATAGCTGAATGCGGCCTGCGCCGACTCCTTCATGACATCGCCCAGTTGACCGGTCAGTATGAGCTTGCCGCTTCCCGGCAACACCGTTACTTCAATCAGCAGCGTATCTCCGCCCACCTCTGTCCAGGCCAGGCCGGTTACCGTGCCGATTTGGTCTTCCAGTTCCGCCATACCGTAACGGTATTTGGCCGTTCCGAGGTAATCCTTGACGTCATCGGGGGAAATGCTGACGTTCTCCTTCTCTCCCGATACAATCTGCTTCGCCGCCTTCCGGCATAGCGCGGCAACCTGCTGCTCCAGGTTCCGGACGCCGGATTCCCGCGTATATTCGCGGATGACGCGGAGCAGCGTACCTTCCTCGATCGTCAGTTGGCCGTCCTCCAGCCCGTGATTCTTCTTCTGCTTCGGCAGCAGATAGCGCCCTGCGATTTGCAGCTTCTCAAGCTCCGTATAGCCGGGGATATACAGCATCTCCATCCGGTCAAGCAGCGGACGCGGAATATTGTGCACGGCGTTGGCTGTGGTCACGAACATGACGCTCGACAGATCGAACGGAATCTCCACGAAGTGATCGCTGAATGTATTATTCTGTTCCGGATCGAGAACCTCCAGCAGCGCGGCGGATGGGTCGCCGCGGAAATCGGAAGCCATCTTGTCGATTTCGTCGAGCAGGAAGACGGGATTGAGCGAACCCGCCGTCTTCATGCCCTGGATGATCCGCCCAGGCATCGCGCCCACATACGTCCGGCGGTGGCCGCGGATCTCCGCTTCATCGCGCACACCGCCAAGGGAGATGCGGACGAACTTGCGGTTCAGGGAACGTGCGATCGACCGCGCCAGCGAAGTTTTACCGACGCCCGGAGGACCGACGAGACAGAGGATCGGGCCTTTCAGCTTTTTGACAAGCTTCTGAACGGCAAGGTATTCCAGCACCCGCTCTTTCGGCTTATCCAGTCCATAGTGGTCTTCGTCGAGCACCTGCTCGGCCTTGACGATATCCAGATCGTCCTCGGTCCAGTCGTTCCAGGGAAGGCTGAGCAGCATTTCCACGTAGTTGCGAATGACGCCGCCTTCTGCGGAGCTTGCAGGCATTTTCTCAAGCCGGTCGATTTCCTTGTCGATCTTTTCCCGAACCCGTTCCGGCAGATCCTTCTCCTCGACCTGGGCACGGAGCTCCTCGGCTTCGCCGGCCCGGCCTTCCTTGTCGCCAAGCTCCTTCTGGATCGCCTTCATTTGCTCGCGCAAGTAGTATTCCTTCTGGGTCTTTTCCATTTGCTTCTTGACGCGCTGGTTGATTTTGCGTTCCAGCTCCAGTACCTCGCGCTCATTGCCCAGAATATCCAGCAGCTTCTCCAGACGCTTGCGCACGTCGATCGTCTCGAGAATTTCCTGCTTCTCCTTGATCTTCAGCGCCAGGTGGCTTGTGATCACATCGGCGAGACGTCCGGGCTCTTCGATATCCGATACCGCAGCGAGCGTCTCGGGCGTTACCTTTTTGGATAATGTAATATAATGTTCGAACTGGCTCAGCACGGTGCGCATCAGAGCGTCACTCTCGGGATCTCCGTCCGGCTGCTCGGGCAGCTCGCGCGCCATAACCTCGTAATATTCTTCATTATCGGTATAGTGAATGATCTCGGCACGTTCGACGCCTTCCACAAGGACACGGATGGTGCCGTTGGGCAGCTTCAGCATTTGCCGAACATTCGCGACTGTACCGACCCGAAAAATATCTTCCTGACCCGGCTCTTCAATATTGACTTCGGATTGTGAACAGAGGAGGATCAAATTATCTTCTACCATCGCTTTTTCCAGCGCTTTAACCGACTTCTCGCGTCCCACATCCAGATGGAGGACCATGCTGGGATACACTAGAAGACCTCTGAGCGGCAATAAAGGAAAACGACGACCTTTAGTCAGTTTGGATACCATCGCTTTCGGACCTCCAATCGCTCTCGTGTGTGTCATATCGTTGTTTTTATATTTTATCAAAAGCGGCATCAAAACACCAACGGGCCGCACAAAGCGGCCGGTTGGCGCAAAATGAGTATAAACGGGCACTTAGCATATTGACCGGTTAACCTTCGGGACGGCCTTAAAGATTGGCGCTTTCTCCCGACGCGTCCGCCTTCAGCAGCGACGGTGAGGCCGCAAAGGTCTCGCCGGCAACGGCGGGCAAGCGAATATCTTCGAGATGGGCGCCGAACAAAAGGCGGAAAGCCTCTTCCACCGTCTCGATGGGAATGACTCGCAGAGGGGACAGATCGGCGAATAGCGACTGCCAATTCTCCTTGGGCACGAGCACCGTCGTGGCGCCGGCCTGCAAGGCCGCTTCCACCTTGGCAATTACGCCGCCGACCGGCTTCACTCTGCCATGAATGCCGATCTCTCCGGTCATTGCCACCGTGTTGTCCACCGGAAGGCCCCGGATCGCGGACACGATCGCGACCGCCATCGCCACGCCGGCGGAAGGTCCGTCAATCGGCGTGCCGCCGGGAAAGTTCACATGTATATCATATTGGTCGGGCGAAAGATTCATGTTCCGGAGAACGGTCAGCACATTCTCAACCGATCCTTTCGCCATGCTCTTACGGCGTATGGTACGCGAGCCGCCGCCGATTTCCTCTTCGTCGACGACCCCGGTAACGTTCAGTCTGCCGATTCCGTTAAAGGCGGGGGCCGCCGAGACTTCGATTTCAAGCAGCGTTCCCATACCTGGTCCGTAGACCGCCAGCCCGTTTACCACCCCTATTTGCGGCTCGGAAGGAATCTTGCGCTCGGTGCGCAGCGGCAGCTGGCTGCTGCCCGCAACCCATTCCACATCGGCCGCGCTCAAAGTATCGCGATTCTCCGTGAGCGCAAGGCCTGCCGCAAGCTGAATCATATTAACCGCTTCGCGTCCGTTCGTGGCATACTGCTGCACGACGGAGACGGCTTCCGGACTTGGCTTCAGCCCGATCTTCTGAATCGCGTCCCTGGCGATTACCGAGATTTCATCCGGCAGCAGAGGCCGGAAATAAATTTCCATGCAGCGCGACCGGAGCGCAGGGGAAATCTCCTGCGGCGAGCGCGTTGTGGCGCCGACCAGCCGGAAATCAGCGGGTAGGCCATTTTGAAAAATATCGTGGATATACGCCGGCGTATTCCCGTCCTCCGAGTTGTAATAGGCGCTCTCCAGCAGAACCTTGCGGTCCTCCAGGACCTTAAGCAGCTTATTCATCTGAATCGGATGCAGTTCCCCGATTTCATCCAGGAACAGAATGCCTCCATGCGCCTTCGTAACCGCCCCCGGCTTGGGCTGAGGCACACCCGCCACGCCCATCGCTCCGGCTCCCTGGTAGATCGGATCATGCACCGAGCCGATCAGCGGATCGGCGATACCCCGCTCGTCAAAACGCGCCGTCGTCGCATCGATTTCCGTAAACCTGGAGTCCGCTTTAAAGGGGGAGAGGGGATTCTTTTTCGCCTCCTCCATTACAACCCGGGCTGCCGCCGTCTTGCCCACTCCTGGCGGACCATAGATGATGACGTGTTGGGGGTTGGCGCTGCACAGCGCCGCCTTCAGCGCCCGCAGGCCGTCCTTCTGCCCGACAATATCCTTGATCGAAGCCGGGCGGGTCTTCTCGGCCAGCGGCTTGGTCAGCGAAACCGCCCGCATCTTCCGCAGCTTCTCCAGTTCCTTGCGTGATTCCCGCTCCACCGCCGTCTTGTTCGTCTTTTGTCCCCGCAGCAAATTCCAAAAGTAAACGCCGATGACCAGCGCGAAAAATAGCTGCACGACCATCAGCAATAGACTCAGTTCCATATGTCATCCTCCCTTTCATTCACTCTGCTACTAGGTAGTATAGCCGTTTCCGTAAGGGCTAAACGCATGTAGCAGATTTAAGGCGGGACAACGTGATGGATTTGAGTCCATGAAACGATAAACGCACTTTAAAAAAACGGCCCCTCCCGCACCGGGAGAGACCGCAGCCATATGATTTATAAGAATTATTTCCCCGTCCCCATGATGGACTCATAATGAGCCTTGCGGCCGGGAATTTCCCCGGTGGCTTCATAATGGACAACAATAGCGTCGATCTCTTTCTTGAGCTCGGACAGCAAATCCGTCTCAGGAACTTTGCGGATCATCTCACCGTATCGGAACAGCAGGCCTTCGCCGCGCGCTCCGGCAATGCCGATGTCGGCTTCCCGCGCTTCACCGGGACCGTTCACCGCACAGCCCAACACCGACACCTTGATCGGCACTTTGAGCTTGGAAATATACTCTTCGACTTCATTGGCAATGGAGAACAGATCGATATCAAGCCGTCCGCAGGTCGGACAGGAAATGAGTGTCGCGGCATTCGCGATCAGGCCAAAGGTCTTCAACAGCTCGCGCGCCACTCTGACTTCCTCCACTGGATCGGCGCTGAGCGAAATCCGCACAGTATTGCCGATTCCCATGGAGAGCAGGGCGCCGATTCCCGCGGAGCTCTTCACCGTACCGGCGAACAGCGTGCCCGATTCGGTAATGCCCAGATGCAGCGGGTAAGGAATCACTTCAGCCGCCTTGCGGTAGGCTTCAATCGCCATCGGAACGTCTGAAGCCTTCAGCGACACGATAATGTCGTGAAAGTCCAGTTCCTCCAGAATTCCGATATGGTACAGAGCGCTCTCCACCATCGCTTCCGGAGTCGGGTAGCCGTATTTCTCCAGCAGGTGATTCTCAAGTGAACCGGCATTGACGCCGATGCGAATCGGAATCCCCTTATCCTTGCAGGCTTGGACAACCGCCTCGACTTTCTCGCGCCGTCCGATGTTGCCGGGGTTGATTCGTACCTTGTCGATACCGTTCTCAATCGCCAGCAGGGCCAGTTTGTAATTAAAATGAATATCCGCAACGAGCGGGATATGAATCTGCTGCTTGATTTCCTTGATGGCCGCTGCAGCCTCTTCGTTATTGACTGTGACCCGTACTAGCTGACAGCCCGCTTCCTCCAGCCGAAGAATCTCGGCTACCGTCGCTTCAACATCCGCTGTCTTGGTCGTGCACATGCTTTGGATGACAACCTCATTGTTTCCGCCAATTGTGATCCCGCCTACATTGACGGGACGCGTCTGATGTCTGAGAAACATGGTTTCTTCCCCCATAACGCCAAAGCTCCACCCCCTCCGCTCCCGCTAAGACAGACGGGGGGCGGAAGAAGGTGGAGACGTAAGGCTAATATTGTAAAGGCCGCAATACGAGAAACGGATGCTCTCCTCAAAGGAGAAGGATGCAGTCGTTCCTTCGTATTTACGCACTTTCCTCTTGTTTCTTGTCTTTCTTGAGGTTCAGTTCAGGCAGCGCCTTCTCATGAACGACCTTCTCCGTGATGACACAGTCCTTGATGTCGTCGCGGGAAGGCACTTCGTACATTACATCCAGCATAATGCTCTCGATAATGGCGCGAAGTCCGCGTGCACCGGTATTGCGCTTGATCGCTTCCTTGGCGATGGCTTCCAGCGCCTGCGGTTCGAATTTCAGCGACACATTGTCCATTTCCAGCAGCTTGGCGTACTGCTTCGTCAATGCGTTCTTCGGCTCGGAAAGAATGCGCACAAGCGTCTTCTCGTCAAGCGGCTCCAGTGTCGAGATAACCGGCAGACGGCCAACAAACTCTGGAATCAGTCCGAATTTCAGCAAATCCTCAGGCAGAACCATCGACAGATATTCGCCTGCCTTCAGTTCCTTTTGGCCGCCTTCGGATGCGTTGAAGCCGATGACCTTCTTACCGACACGGCGTTTGATCAGCTGTTCCAGTCCGTCAAAAGCACCGCCGACGATGAACAGAATGTTGGTCGTATCAATTTGAATAAATTCCTGATGCGGGTGCTTCCGTCCGCCCTGCGGCGGCACCGAAGCGACTGTTCCTTCGAGAATCTTCAGCAGCGCCTGCTGAACGCCTTCGCCGGAAACGTCGCGGGTAATCGACGGGTTCTCGGATTTACGGGCCACTTTATCGATTTCATCGATGTAGATAATGCCGCGTTCCGCTTTTTCAACATCATAATCGGCAGCCTGAATCAGCTTCAGCAGAATATTCTCGACGTCTTCGCCGACATAACCAGCTTCCGTCAAAGAAGTTGCATCCGCAATCGCAAACGGCACATTGATGATCTTCGCCATCGTCTGAGCCAGCAGCGTCTTACCGGAGCCCGTCGGACCGAGCAGCAAAATATTGCTCTTCGTCAGTTCAACGTCTTCGATTTTGCTCTGGCTGTTAATGCGTTTGTAGTGATTGTACACCGCTACGGACAACGATTTCTTGGCTTGGTCTTGGCCAATAACATATTGGTCGAGAATGTCGCGGATTTCCTTCGGCTTCGGAATATCCTTCAGATCCAGCTCCTCCTCATGTCCGAGCTCTTCTTCCACGATTTCCGTGCACAATTCGATACATTCGTCACATATATAAACGCCAGGTCCGGCTA
The DNA here is from genome assembly GCF_013393385.1 of Paenibacillus sp. URB8-2. Classification (NCBI taxonomy): domain Bacteria; kingdom Bacillati; phylum Bacillota; class Bacilli; order Caryophanales; family Paenibacillaceae; genus Paenibacillus; species Paenibacillus sp. URB8-2. Next base: position 4,336,166 of record NZ_AP023239.1, read on the forward strand.
CAAGCTTGCGCACTTGTTCTTGCGATTTTCCGCAGAAGGAGCACTTCAGCTGTCCTTTTTCATCATTAAATTTAAACATTTAACCACCCCTTAGGATTTGATCGGTGAAGCCAGAACCTCGTCAATCAGGCCGTAAGCCTTCGCTTCTTCCGCACTCATGAAATTGTCGCGATCCGTATCGCGCTCGATTTTTTCAAGGGGCTGTCCGGTGCGATCTACATAAATTTGATTGAGCTTCTGTCTCGTTTTGAGAATCCAGTCCGCGTGAATCCAAATATCAGACGCCTGACCTTGAACGCCGCCAAGCGGTTGGTGAATCATCACCTCGCTGTTGGTAAGCGCATATCTCTTGCCCGGCGCCCCGGCGGTTAACAGCAGCGATCCCATACTGGCCGCCATCCCAACACAAATAGTAGATACATCTGGCTTGATATATTGCATCGTATCATATATACCCATGCCGGCTGTTACAGAACCACCGGGTGAATTGATGTACAAGTTGATGTCCTTTTCAGGGTCCTCGGCTGCCAGAAAAAGCAATTGGGCAATAACCAGATTGGCAACATCATCATCAATTGCGTTGCTCAGGAAAATGATGCGGTCCTTGAGCAATCGGGAGTAGATGTCGTAAGAGCGTTCTCCTCGATTTGTCGATTCCACAACCATTGGTACCAGACTCATGCCACCAACCTCATTTCTCTATATATAATTAGTCTTGCCTTTTCAGAAGTATTTTAACACGTTCAAAGCGCAATGTCATTTTTTCACTTCCTGAAGGCTTTTCTTTCATGAAAATAAGGCACGTACCATAAATATACGTGCCTTATCGCTTGAGTATGAGGCCCGAAACAGGCCGCTCTGGTTATAACGTATTAATCGCCGATTTATTCGGCGCTTGCTTCTTCCGATTTCTCGGCCGCTTCTTCTGCAGGAGCTTCAACTTCCTGGCTGTTCTCAACGAGGAAATCGATGGTCTTGCGAAGGGAGATCTCGTCTTTCAGGCTGTCGAGCGATCCGTTCGCCGTAAGAATACCGCGAATTTCTTCAGCGGAGCGTTTGTAAGTCTCAGCCATTTTGGAGAGCTCTTCTTCAAACTCCTCATCGGAAACCTTGATGTTCTCTTCCTTGGCGATCACTTCGAGAACCAGATTGTTGCGGACGCGTTTCTCCGCATCATTCTTCATTTGTGCGCGCAGATCGTCCTGAGTTTGGCCCGAGAAGCTGAGGAACATGTCCATGTTCATGCCTTGCTGACGGAGACGCATGTCGAAATCGCGAACCATGTTCTGAACTTCGCTGTCGATCATGGCCTCAGGGATTTCCACTTCCGCATTGGCAGCGGCTTTGTCGACAACGGCGTTTTCTTTCACGCCTTTCAGCTCTTCCGCCTTGCGGGATTCCAGTTGTTTCTTCAAGTCTTCCTTGTATTCGGCCAGCGTTTCGAACTCGCTAACGTCTTTCGCGAACTCGTCGTCCAGTTCCGGAAGCTGCTTGCGTTTGATTTCATGCAGTTTCACTTTGAATACAGCCGGTTTGCCAGCAAGATTCTCGGCTTGATAGTTCTCCGGGAAAGTCACTTCCACGTCCTTCAAATCGCCGGTAGCCATACCGATCACTTGATCCTCGAAGCCCGGGATAAAGGAGTTGCTTCCCAGCTCAAGGGAGTGACGCTCCGCTTTGCCGCCTTCAAAAGCTTCACCGTCAACATATCCGTCGAAATCGATTACGGCGATGTCGCCGCTCGCTGCCGATTCGTCTTCGATAACCGCAAGCTCAGCATGACGCTCTTGCAGGCGAGTCAGTTCAGCGTTCAATTCTTCGTCCGTCACTTCGGCTTTTTGCACGGGAACTTCAATTCCTTTGTACTGGCCGAGAGTCACTTCAGGCTTAACGGTAACTTTCGCTTTGAACTTGAAGGATTGTCCCTTGCCGAACTGCTCGATATCCACTTCAGGACGGTCTACAGGGAAGATGTCGGCTTGTTCAACCGCTTCGCCGTAAGCTTCAGGCAGCAGAATGTCGATGGCGTCTTGGTAAAGGCTCTCCACGCCAAAACGGGATTCGAAAATCGGCCGCGGCACTTTTCCTTTACGGAAACCAGGTACGTTTGCTTTCTTAACGACTTTATTAAAGGCTTTGTCGAGAGCTTGCGCTACACGCTCAGCGTCTACTTCAACTTCAAGAACGCCAAGGTTCTTCTCTATTTTTTCCCAAGTTGCTTTCATGTTATACTTTCCCCTCCAAAATTGGTTCGCATATCACGCACAGAATAACCATTATATTATATAAAAGATTATTATACTTTTCAAGTAGTGTTATGCGTTTTCGCTTCGAGATACGGGGTTACAAAGGCTTTCCCGCAAAACTGTTAAGCATCCGGTAAGCCTGTTCAAATGGAAATCGCATGCTTTCGGTGATGCCATACATCGTTCTGGTCTCTTCCTCATTTCTTGTTCCGTTCAGCGTTTCGGAAACCGTCTGATGCAGCGCTCCCGCCCATAAATCCAGCACTCCGTCTTCGCCGGTCAGTATCGAATAATAGGCCTCCGAGCCGTAGATCGACATCATAAACTGCCCCCACAGCTCCTGCGCAAAATAATACAAAGTAGGCTCATGCGTCTCCGTCTGCTCCGCGACCCGTTCCAGCACCTGGGCAACCTGCGGAGGAAAATCATCGTTCTGCAAAGGAACTTGTTCGATCTCCACCACGACGTTCTCCGAGCCTCTCTTCAGCTCAACGGCCCCTTGGACGCCCCGACGGCGAAGCGTCTGCATTGTCCGGAATTGCAGAATGGGATGAATCCCCGGTTTCTGAACCCAGTCGGTCAGGGCATAATCCACCTCTTCTCCTTCAAAAAAAGACAGCTGCTCCAGAGCAAGCAGCGTCGCTTCCGACAAAGGCTCGTGCATGACCCGGTGCAAAAGCTTGTTCGCGTAGTCCGCATCCTCCTGAAGCTTGGCTTTTGCCATCTGCCGGGCCATCTCTTGTGCGCCCATATCTTCTTCGTGAGCAGGCGACTCGCCGACATATTCGCCCTGCGATGCGTAAGGAAACGCCGCCTCCAGCCAATCCAGCAGCGATTGCCACTCCTCGTAGTGCCGCTCTTCCTGCCCCTGGCACTGCAGCAAAAATCTCAGCAGTCCGATGGCTTCTCCGTAACGCTCACTTTCCAGCATGACCGTCAGTTGGATCTGATAATAGTCCAGCGTCTTTGGAAAAAGCACGATATTTTCTTTAGCGGGGGAATTGGAATTTCGAATGAGGGCACCTCCTTCCTGATTCTCCAAAACGTCTCAGTTGATGATTATAGCATACCCTGTGATTGCTTTGTAAAAACAGGTTGAACATCCACCGGTATTATGGTATTATAATTTTTGCTTGCTTTTCAGTATTATAAGTTCCACTGCTTTAATCTTTAATATGTCCCAGTAGCTCAGTTGGATAGAGCATGCGCCTTCTAAGCGCACGGTCGGGGGTTCGAATCCCTCCTGGGACGTCAAATGCCTTCCCTCTCGGGAAGGCGTTTTTTTGCGTCCGGGGTGAGAACCCCCGAATGGGTTCGTCGGAGCGACGCATCGTAAGCTTCCGCTTCGCAGTCAGACCGTAGGGCTGTACCCCTCCTGGGACGTCAAATGCCTTCCCTTTCGGGAAGGCGTTTTTGCGTCCGGGGTGAGAACCCCCAAGGGAGGCTTCAGAGCGACCAAGGTCGTGGCTATCCGTGAGGCCCATCTGGACGTAGGAGAAACGCTCGATCTCACACAGGCAGTAGAATCATAAACGGGAAAACCTCCCTTTCATTTCCGAATAATTGGGCCGGCCCGCCTCATGAACGGGAAAAACTCCACCTTATTGGCGGCATTTTCTTCGGTTTGGGCAAAAGCGCCTGATTAAGGGGGAGAAATTCCCTCCCAGGCTTGTCAAAAGGTCCATTTCATCAAAATAAAAAGGAGAAATTCCATTTCACTCTCCCTCAGGTCCCTGGCTATCCAATAATTTGCAGCTGACCACAGTTCCCAAACGTGTACTCAGGCCAACCAAGGACAACCGCACCTCTCGGTAGTTTCCGATTCTTCATATACTTGTAGCACACCCATACTTAAAACCTCACAGGCTCTCCCATAGAACCATAACTCACCAAAGTGTTAACCGCTGGAACAGGAATCTGAGGCAGGGAAACCGGTGTAACCTTCTGCTTCATAGGAAAAGGCTGTCCCCGGTTTTAAACTGAATAGCTCCCCTTTAGATCTACAGGTTTTTTTTACCTGTCTATCTAAAGGGGAGCATATTAGTGAGAGACAGCCCTTTTTTGCGTCAAGGGATAAAGATCCCGGGAATTACCGCCCGGTCCCGCGCTTGACCCACCACAGCGGCGCGCGGAACGCCAGATTGATCAGCAGCACGACGATGACGAGCACGGCTGCGGATTTGTCGGCGATCTGCCGGGCGTCCTCGACAATCGCTTCCGATTGCACATACCATAAATGCACGGCCAGCGTCTCCCCCGGGGAGAACAGATTGAAGTCCCACATTTCCCCCGAAGTGCTGAGGCCCGCCGTCAGGATAATCACGGCCGATTCCCCGAACGCCCGGCCGGCCACCAGGCAGATACCCGTAATAATGGACGGCAGCGCGACCGGCAGAACGATTTTACGGATGCAATAAAATTTGGTCAGACCCAGCGCGTAGCCCGCCTCGCGCAGTTCGTCCGGGACGGCCCGAACCGCTTCCTCCGTCACCCGCGCCAGCATTGGCAGATTCAGCAGCGCCAGACTGACGCCGCCCCCCAGAATGGTCAGACCCAATCCGAAATACTCCGCAAATATCGCCAAACCCAGGAGTCCGAATACAATGGAAGGCACGGACGACAGCGATTCCACGCAGATCCGCAGCGCTCCGGTAAAGGCGTTGTCCGGCGCATATTCCGCCATGTAGATCCCTGCACCCAGTCCGATCGGAATCGAAATGACCAGCGAGATCAGCAGGATATAAAAAGAATTGAACAGCACGGGGCCGATGCCGCCGCCGGTATCGATCTCCTCGGGCTGGCGAATGAGGAAGGAGAAATCAAACCCAGGCAACCCTTTGCTCAAGATGGTGAACAGTAGCCAAAAAATCAGCAGCATAACCAGAGCCCCGAGGCCGTAGAAGCCGTAGGTCGCCAGCTTATCGCGCCGGATGGACCGGGCGGTTTGCCGCGAACGGGAGAATCCGTCCATCTATCCTTCCCTCCTTTTGCGTCCCAAAAACCGGACAACCAGTATCAATAAAAATGAAATCAGCAGCAGTAGAAAAGCCATCATATGCAGGGCATAGTTCCAGGTGGAGTCGAATTCCACGTTGGAAATCTGCATCACGATGTTGCTTGTCAGCACCGACGCCGGGGTAAACAATGTCTTGGCCAGCTGCGGCGTGTTGCCGATCACCATAACGACGGCCATCGTCTCACCGATCGCGCGCGTCATCCCGAGAATGACCGCTGTAAGGATGCCTCTGCCGGCCGCAGGCAGCACGACGCGCATAATGACCTGCAGCCGGGTAGAGCCGAGCGCATAGGCTGCATCACGGTATTTGCGCGGCACGGCGGTGATGGCATCGTCGCTGATCCGGGCGATGGTTGGCAGCACCATCAGCGCCAGAACGAGCGCCGCGGCCAGCAAGCCGTCTCCGAGGCTTTCCCCGCTGACGCGGCGAAGAAACGGCAGGAGGACGGTCAAACCAAGATAACCGTATACAATAGAAGGAATGCCGACCAGAAGATCAAGAACCGGACGGATCAAGCGTTTGAGCCAGGACGGCGCGATTTCGGCGGTCAGCACCGCCATGCCTACCGATATGGGAACCGAAATCAGCAGCGTGAGCGCGGTAAGCGACAAGGTGTTCACAATAAAGGCCGCCGCCCCGAATCTGTCCTCCTCTGGCGTCCAGTCGAACGAGAGGAAGAATTTTGCCGGCGCGACCTGCCCGAACAGCAACAGCGCCGTTTTGCCGATAAAGAGAATGACAAGCGCCAGCACGAAGCAAAGCGCCAATATACTGAACAAGAAATAATAGCGGGCGGCGATATTCGCAATCGAATGCCGGAGATGGCGTCCGCTGGAGACCGCCTTATTCTGAAAACTTTTTACCGCAGGGTTCGGATCATAGGATCGTTGTACCATGCTATTTCCTCCTATAAAAAACCAGCCCCGCATTCGCCGGAGGCTGGCCGTATGATGACGCTCTTCCGAAATATTTTGCCTAAATCTACTTCATCGCCGAAATCGGAATGAACTTGAGCTTTTTCAGCGAACCCTGTTGGAACTTCTTGCTTTGGACGTAATCGATAAAGGCCTTAACAGCACCGGTCGGCTGTCCCTTGGTCATGTAGTAGCCGTATGCCCAAATCTTGTAGGAACCGTTAATGACGTTTCCGGTGGTAGGTTCTACGCCGTTGAACTTGACGGCTTTCACATCGCCGCTAACGTAGACCAAATCGATATACCCGATGGAGTTCGGAGTTGTTGCAACGGCTGTCTTCATATCGCCGCTGGATCCAGCTTCTTTATAGTTTTTCTCTTTCTTCACAATTTCGCCGCCCGCCAGAGCCTTGGCCTGGTAGTTGACGCGTGTGCCCGAACCGAAAGCGCGGGTAATAACGACGATGTCCGCGTCCGAGCCGCCGACTTGCTTCCAGTTCGTAATTTTGCCGGAGAAAATGCCTTTAAGCTGTTCGGTGGTCAGGTTGTCTACACCGACATTTTTATTAACAATGGTGGCAAAAGGAATGACCGCAACCTTGTTCGCTACTTGTCCGCTGAATGCTTTAAATCCGGGAACGTCGATGCTGGCATCCCAGTCGCACGCGCCGATGTCGGCGATGCCTTTCTTGACAGCTTGCGGGCCGGTAACGGAGCCTTTGCCGGAAGCGGCGATTCTGACCTTCGGATTCAGCTTTTGAAATTCCTTGGCGGCCTGCAGCGTCAGCGGCAGCAGAGCCGTCGATCCGTTAACTGTGATTTTACCGGACAGCGATCCCGCTGCAGATGCCGCTCCCGCAAAAGATGCCGTAACAGCAAACACGGCAGCCAAAGCTGTAAACGTGATTTTTTTAAACAATTTCATGATTTATTCTCCTCTCGGCTCGAAGCCGCTATAGTATGTGTCGGTCGTCCTGCAAAAAGCGTCTTATCTCGTCAGCTGTACAGCCTTGCCGTTCTCGATTTCCACCAGCTTGCCGCCTGTGATCACAGCCAGTTTGCCGCCGTCAGCCGAAACCGAGACTTCGGAAATGTCGGCCTTGGTGCGGAACAGTTCTTGTGCCGATCCGGAGACCGGAACGGAATAAATGCGGGAAGTGCCGTCCGCCGCCGTTCCTGATGCGATAATTCCGCCGCCTGCGGCTTGCGCCCAAGTTACCTCAATATCCAGCGCAATATTGGCGGCTGTGCCGTCCGGTTTAACCGTCTTCAGTGCATTGGCAGTTTTGCCTTCCGGATCAGCGCTTAAGTAGACTACCGTCCCGTCTGCCAAAATTTCAGGGTACAGCTTGTTGTCGTCCGAGGTGGTCAAAGCGGCCGGTTTGGCATCCTTTGTAGCCAGGTCGAGCTGATACAGCTGTTCTCCCGCCTTGCTGTAATCGATCGTCAGGGAATCTTCCGTGCTGTCGGCATCATTTTTGGCTGATCCGGTAATGTTGACGATGTAAACCGCTCTCTTGCCGTCCGCGGAAATGCGCAATTCGGATTTGTTCTCAACCTTATCTGCCAGCAGTTCCTTTACGGTACCGGTATCCACTGAAATCTGCGAAATCTTCTCCTGCTTGTCCCCTTGGATATAATAGATGCTCGTGCCATCAGCCGACCATGTAAGGTCTGTCTTGGTGGCGGTATCCGTTCCGAGAGGTTTCACTGCTCCCGAAGTCAAATCGATTACGTACAGCAGGCCTGTCTCATCCGTGAAAGCGCCGTAACGCCGGTCGGCCGAAACCGAGAAATCGGAGGCTCTTTCGTCGCTGGAAAATAATCCGTAGCTGCCCGGATTCGCCGCAAACTTATAAACCTGCGCCGTTTCTCCTTCCAGGTTCGCCAGAACCGTTCCGTCTGCGGCCCAGTGGAGCGTATCGAATTCGCCTTGCGGCCGCGCTGCGCCAAGAATTTGGAGCGGGCTGCCAAACAGTTCGCCGCCAAGACCGTATACAATTGCGCTAAGTTCAACGTACAATTTGCCGCCGGATACCGTCGGAGCCGTCGTGAAATTCCGCTTCTCGCCGTCCAGCGAATAGCTCTTGGAGCCGGCCTTCAATTTGATCGTATGTAATCCTGCTCTGTCTTTCAGCACCAGGCTTCCCGACTCATTAGCGATACTTGCGCCGAGAGAAGCGGCCAGCTGGCTGATTGAATATAGCTTATATCCACCGGCGTCGACCGTTTTGAATGTAGTCTGTGCGCCGTTTACCGTCCAAGCCTTTACTCCTTCTTTGACTTTTACCGCCGCCTTGGCGGATGTTTTAACGGTAGGCGTCTTTCCGCTGCCCGGGCCTGCCGCCGCGTACACGCTTGCTTCGCCTACAGATACTAGAAGCGCCGAAGCCATAAGTACGCTAAACAACTGATTTTTTTTCAAATGGATTCACCCTTTTCATATAGGTAACTACTAATGTTATTTTCCGCCCTGGTTGTAAAATCTGTTGCCGAGAAATATTTGGTAATTATGAAGTTGTCCTCATTTTTCACGTGTTATCTGCCGGAATCCGGCACTTTTGTCAACTCAGGATTAACGCAGGAAAAAGATTTACAATCGGCGGTCTCTCGTTTATTATAGTGAGTGAGTACTCACTCATTTTAATAAAGAACGGAGAGATTCATATGAACCGGGAAGTCCCAGTGATTACGGTGAATCATATTCGCAAAGCATTCGGAAGCAAAGTTGTCCTGGAAGACATCAGCCTTGAGGTCCTCAAAGCCGAGACCTTCGGCCTACTCGGACCCTCCGGCTCCGGAAAGACGACACTGGTCAGGCTGCTGACCGGAATCGATGAAGCCGACTCAGGCGAAGTACATGTGCTGGGGGTGAAAGTTCCCAAGCTTTCGCTGCTCTCGCAAATCGGCTATATGGCCCAGTCCGACGCCCTGTACAGTGAGCTGAGCGCCAAGGAGAATCTTGAATTTTTCGCTTCGCTGTACGGATTGAAGAAAGAACAGAGAAACCGTCGAATCAAGGAAGTCATGGAGATTGTGGGTCTGGAAGAGCATCTCCGCAAAAGGGTCGATCAATACTCCGGGGGGATGAAACGCCGGCTGTCGCTGGCCATCGCGCTTCTGCACGAGCCGCCGCTGCTTATTCTGGACGAACCGACGGTCGGCATCGATCCGGTGCTGCGCTTGTCCATCTGGAAGGAGCTTAAAGCTCTGAATGAACGGGGAACGACCATAGTGCTCACGACCCATGTCATGGATGAAGCCGAAAAATGCGACCGGCTCGGCATGATCCGGGAAGGCCGTCTGCTTGCGGAGGACACTCCCGCCAACTTGCTTATGGCTACAGGCTCGTCTTCCATTGAAGAAGCATTTTTATATTACGGAGGTGTCCGTTCATGAGAATCCGCGCGCTTACGCTGCGTATTTTGCGGCAATTCATTCACGACAAAAGAACGATGGCTCTCATGTTCGCCGCCCCCCTGCTCGTTCTCAGCCTGATGAGCCTGGTGTTTGGCGGCGATGCCTATAAGCCGAATATCGGCGTGTCGGGTCAAGCGGCCGTCTTTTCGGAAGCGCTGGCCAAACATGACGCCCAGGTTGTGAAGTATAACTCGGAGGAAGACGGCGCCCTGGCACTGAAGAATGGAGAAATCGACGCCCTGATCTCAATCGACAGCGGTGCTCCGAAGGTCATTTTGGAAGGAAGCAATCCGGCGGCCAATCGGGCGGTAATGCAGGCATTGGAGCAGGTGACAAGGGACCTGGGGGCAACCGGGTCAGCTCAGTCTCAGGTTCAACAGACACAGGGACAGCAGGCGCAAGGACAGAAGATGCAGCCTTCCGCCCAGCCGCAAATCAGCTATCTGTACGGCTCCGCCGACATGAAGACCATCGACCGGTTCGGACCGATTATGATCGGCGTATTCGTCTTCTTTTTCGTCTTCCTGATTGCAGGGGTCTCCTTTCTCCGGGAACGGACGACGGGAACGCTGGAGCGCCTGCTCGCCACCCCGCTTAAACGGTGGGAAATCGTCATCGGCTATGTCTGCGGCTTCGGTATTTTCACCGTGTTTCAGGCTCTGCTCATTTCCTGGATCTCCATTCAGGTACTGGGCATTATGATGGCCGGAAGCTTCGGCTATGTTCTCCTGATTACGCTGCTGCTGTCGATGACGGCCCTGACCCTCGGTACGCTGCTGTCGGCGTTTGCCGGAAACGAGCTGCAGATGATTCAGTTCATTCCGCTAGTCATCGTGCCGCAGATTTTTCTTAGCGGATTGTTTCCGCTCGACACGCTTCCAACATGGCTTCAACAGATCGGATATGCCACTCCGTTATACTATGGGGCGCAGGCGATGATGAATGTGATGATCCGCGGGAAAGGCTGGAATTCGATTGAAAATGATGTGTATGTGCTGATCGCCTTCTCGCTTTTGTTCATGATCCTGAACGTGCTTGCCCTCCGCAAACACCGTAAAATGTAACTTGGGTTCTCCTATATGGTACGATAAGCAAACAGAAAACGTCTGGAGGGTTGCCATTATGGCAGAACATTTTTCTGCTGACAAAGATACGGAGCAGTGGGCTCTGGAGCTGCTTGCCCTTGGCGGTGATGAGAAAATGACGCCGAAGCAAGTCGCGATTTTGCAGGCGGCCGTGGATGTGTTTGCGGAAAAAGGCTATGCGGGCGCGGCGACCAGCGAAATCGCACAGAAGGCTGGGGTGGCGGAAGGAACGATTTTTCGCTATTACAAGACCAAGAAAGACCTACTGCTGTCCATTGTGGGACCGACGATGAGCCGCCTGCTCGCCCCTTTTGTCATGAGAAACTTTGGGAATTTGCTGGATAAGTCTTTTGATAGCTACGAAGACTTTCTCCGCTCCCTGATCCGAAACCGGCTGGAATTCGCCCGGAAAAATTTTAAAATCCTGCAAATCCTGATTCAGGAAATCCCCTTTCATCCAAAGCTGCGCGAGCAGTTCATGGAGGATATTATGAGCAAGGTATTCGAAAGGGTTTCCGCGCAAGTTGAGCATTTTAAGCAAAAAGGGGAAATCATTGACGTTCCGGCGCCAACCGTTATCCGCTTTACCGTGTCCGCGACCGTCGGCTACATTATGACCCGTCTGCTGCTGCAGCCGGACAAGGATTGGAACGACGAGGAAGAAATCGAGCTGCTGATCCGGTTCATCTTGCATGGAATTGCAGCAGATCCGGGAACTCGGGGCGTCTGAGAGCATACCTGCAAAGGCGGCTTATACTTCCTTATATTTTCAAAAAAAAACCCGTCAGGCCCTGTGCCCGGCGGGATTTTAACGTTACGCGAAAGTTACACCCACAGAGACTTTGTGATGATGACCAGCAAAATGAACAGTACGAGAATTGCGGTTGCGGATGTAAAACCAGCGCCATATCCTCCAGCTTCGCCCATGAAAAACTCCTCCTCTCAAGTAGAGTACGTCACCAGATTATGCAGCGACTGCCACATTCGTCTGGGGGTTTCGGCAAGTAAATGAAAACAGTCGATGATCGGGAGAGTAATGAAGGGCCTCTGATGCCCAGCGAGCCGGGATGGTGGAAGCCGGCGGCAGACCTTCATGAAGCGCACCCGGGAGACGGACTTCCGAAACGAAACCCGGTAGGAAGCCCCGGCACAGATCCGTTATCCTGCAAAGCGGCCAGACCTTCCGGTCCGGCAAGTAGAGTGGTACCGCGAGAACTCAAGTCCTCGTCTCTTTTTGAGACGCGGGCTTTTTTTATTTTCTGAAGGAGGTCGTGAGGATGTTAAACCGGTTAATTCAAACAGAGATTGAGCAAAGCGTAATACGTGTTATGGAGCGTCTGGGGGCGGAGATTCCCGAAGAGCTGTCCGTGGCTGTGGAGCGGCCCGTGAACCCGGACCACGGCGATTATTCAAGCAATATTGCCATGCAGCTTGCCAAAAAATTGCGGAGACCGCCGATTGTCATTGCTGGGCTGATTCAGGAGGAATTGGAGTCCGCGGGTCTGGCGGAGGGCTTGGTGGAAAAAGCGGAAACGGCTGCCCCCGGCTTTCTAAACGTTCATATCTGCTGGAGCGCGTGGGCCGGACGCCAATTTGCGCCGCCTCCGGCGCCGGATGAAAAGGTGGTTATTGAGCATACCTCCGTCAATCCGAACAAATCCATGCATATCGGCCATCTTCGGAATTCCTGCATCGGCGATACGCTCGTGCGCATGTTAAGAAGAATCGGCTATACGGTCGAGGTCCACAATTATATAGACGATCTGGGCAACCAGCTCGCGGATACTGTCGTCGGTCTGCTGAATGTGCCTTTGAGCGGAGAGCATGTCCGTTTCGGCGATTACTGCTGGGACATTTACTCGGCAATTAATAGAGAGTATGCAGTGAATCCGGAGATGGCGGCGAAACGCGCGAAACGCTGCATGAGCTGGAAGAAGGGACGGGAAACGTCGCCTGGCTCGGGAGCCTGGCCGCCGAACGGATCGTTCGGGAACATGTGGAGGAGATGAAGCCGTTCGGCATCGAATACGATCTGCTCGTCTGGGAAAGCAGCATTGTCAGGGAAGGCTTCTGGTCGGCGGCATTTGAGCGGCTGCGGGAGACACCTTTCTTTTATCGGGAAACCGAAGGCAAGCTTGCGGGCTGTTGGGTGCTGAAGCAGGGAACGGAACAGGGAGCACAGGATTCGGAGCATATTACGGATAAGGTGCTGGTGCGCTCGAACGGGATTTTGACCTATACGGCCAAGGATATTGCCTACCATCTCTGGAAGTTCGGACTGCTGGGTAAGGATTTCACTTATAAAAAGTTTGAAGAGGGGCTGTACACGACGACGGTAACGGGAGGAGAGCGTCTGCCGCTCGGCGGAGCCGATATCGTCATTAACGTCATTGATTCCAGGCAGGAATATCCTCAGACCATGGTCAAGGAGGCGCTGCGGGCGCTGGGATATTCCGCTCAGGCTGACAAGCTCCATCATGCTGGATACGGCGTTGTATCCTTGAGTCCCGCTTCGGCTGCCGATCTTGGCATCGACATTTCGGACGGCAAAGCCTCATACGCCATGTCCGGACGCCAGGGGATCGGCATCAAGGTGAGTGATTTGATCGGACTTGTGGAGGACAGCATTGAGCGGAACCGCGCTGATAAAAGCGGACTGCCCAGCCGCACAATCGCCATCGCCGCGATCCGCTACTACCTGCTGCGCTTCAACCTCGGAACCGAGGTGGTGTTCGATCTGCGCCAGGCGACGGAAATATCCGGCAACACCGGCGTGTATTTGATGTATTCCTATGCGCGCGCGGTCAGCGTTCTGGCCAAAGCGCCGGATACGGCCCCGGATAAGGCATCGGAAGCTTGTATTTGTATGCCGGACCCTATGGAAAAAGCCGAGGCCGCGCTGCTGCGGCAAATCGCCTTTTGGCCGGATATGCTCTACACGGCGGGACGGGAGCTGGCGCCGAATGCCATCTGCAGTTATGCGCACACGCTCGCCACCCTGTTCAATAATTTTTACTCCGCCTGCCCGATCCTAAAGGCCGAGCCGGAGCGGCAGCGCTTCAGACTGTGGCTCGCCCGGAAATTCGCCGATACGCTGAAGGACGCGCTTGATTTGCTGGGCCTGCCTGCGCCGGAACGGCTGTAAGGCTGCCGCTGACTGCGAGGTGGCCGCTTCGGGTCTGGCAGAGAAGCCGATTATGCGAGAGGTTACGATCCTCTCAACAGCCCCAATCAATGGCTCCGCCCAGTGCCGTTGTCTGTTCGACTCCGGCTCACCCGGCCGTTTTACTCTAGTTCAACCGTGTGCACTGCTCAGCCTGGATCTTACCTTGTGTAAAGACCCAGATCCATCAGCGAGAGAACACTTAGGTTCTATCGTGCACACCTTACAGGCTGGGCCTAAGCTTGTGTAAAGACCCAGATCCATCGGCGACACCACTCAGGTATCTTTGCCGTCCAACTTCGGTTCCTATCGTCCCGCATTACTCAGGTTTAAACGTCTGCACGATCTGGTTCCATCGCCCGCTCCACTTTTATGTAAAAATCGGTTTTTTAGTAGACGCAGTAACTGATTTTCGCGCGGGGAGCGGACGAAGTGGAATTCCTCCCGTTAATTTGCATAAAAAGAGCCTGCAGCAGAGATAGACTGGAATTTCTCCCGTTAAATCTGCCGATTCGGCCTGAAATGAAGTGAAATAGTTTAATAAGCTGGAGGTTTTCCCTTTAAAAGGGGAAGAAATCTATTTTAAAGGGAAATAAACGGGGGGTTTTCCAGTTAAATCAAAGGTAATACGTCCCAAGAGGGATACAGCCCAGTCGGGCTGACTGCGATGCCGTTGCTAACGATGTCTATGCTCCGACGAACCTCCGGGGGGTCTCTTCCCTGTACGCAAAAAACCTTCCCGAAGGAAGGCTTTTTGCGTACGTCCCAAGAGGGATTCGAACCCCCGACCGTGCGCTTAGAAGGCGCATGCTCTATCCGGCTGAGCTATTGGGACACAAAGTATGTATTTCAACAACGTTATCTATTATATAACGGGTGTGCTGAAGAGATCAAGTTTTGACGCGTTACAATTCTTCGAAATATTGGAGACGCGACAACGGAGATAATAAGACACACGATCAAATTATTATTGATTATGTGTCTTTTTTTGGTATAATTGATTCAACAACTTACTCGTATTATTAAAAAACAAAGGCGTGAGTACAATAAACCATGCTCAGGATATTTCCCGGTTCTATGAAATTGTCGGCGGCAATATTCGCAATTATCGAAATATTGGACAGCTCAGTCTGCAAGCCCTTGGCGATGCGCTCGGTCTGACGAAGAAGACCGTCCAGCGGTATGAGACCGGAGAAATCAAAGTAGATATGGACC
The DNA here is from genome assembly GCF_013393385.1 of Paenibacillus sp. URB8-2. Lineage (NCBI taxonomy): Bacteria > Bacillati > Bacillota > Bacilli > Caryophanales > Paenibacillaceae > Paenibacillus > Paenibacillus sp. URB8-2. Next base: position 4,351,226 of record NZ_AP023239.1, read on the forward strand.
GGCTGGCGGAGATCGCTTCAGCTCTGAGCGTTGAGCTTGCCGCGCTGCTGGAAGGAACGGAATCTATGCTGGGCGCGGAGCCGAGGGCAGCCGAACTGGTGCGGCTGCCTGTTGCGGGCAAGGTCTCTTTTAACAACGGCGATCTCCAGTATCGCGAAATTAAAGGCTATGAAGCCACACCCAAGGCTTGGGTGAATGAAGGCGAACATTTCTATCTTCAGGCAAAAGACGACTGTATGGCCGCCGCCGGCATTATCCAAGGCGATTTGCTGCTGATTCAAAGACAAGACAAAATAGCAGACGGCGAGATTGCGGTCGTTCTGGTTAATGGTGAACCGGCGCTTCGTCGGGTGTATTGTCAGGGCGATCATTTTATTCTTTTATCCGATAACGTCAAGCTTTCCCCCATCATACGCGAAGCCGGCGCGAGTTACGGAACCGATATCAGAATAGTCGGAAAAGTCTTAAAGTCCATAGCTACCTATTAACATTTCTAAGGAGGCGGCTAACCATGAGCGAAGCAATGTTCGAACTGATTTTAAACGAACTGAAGGAGATTAATACGGTACAGCACGAGATGAGAGTACAGCAGCAGGAAGTTCGGGCAGAGCTACAGGAAATGCGGGCGGAACGGCAGCAGATGAGAGCCGAGCATCGGACCGACTATGGCGAGCTTAAGCAGGCTCTCTTCGAGACGCTTGAGACGGTAAAGCGTATTGAAGCGGCGCAGCAAGCATTTGAGCAGGCAACCGCCAAGCAGATCATTCCGCTTGAATCCGGTCTGGAGCTCCTTAACCGCCGCCAGTTTAAGCTGGAGGTTGAAATGGATATATTGAAGAGCCGCTGATTCGCAGCAATGTTTTGCACATACATCAAGGGAGTGCTCTTTTAGCCTTGCCGGCCAAACCACACTCCCTTTAATATTTTTGGTTAATTTATGAATACTCCTGAAACCGCACCCCCAGCTGTTTTTTCAAATCCCCGAATATCAGCAGCTCCCGTTGAAATTTGTCCCGCTCCTCCTCCGGGCTCATGACCGGACTGCCTGGAAATGCGCTCGATGTCACATCGACAAAGGCGTCATGCATATTATTGTCATACCAATCGGTGGCCGTATCGGCGTCATTGGTCAAAATACGGACAATTTCGTACCCCTCTTCCCGCTTGTCTTCCACAATATAGACCAAAAGCGCAGATTCGCCCACGGCCCCCGGCAGCACCCCCACTTCGGCGCAGGGCGCTCCGTCATATTTAAGCATTCTGCGTATTTTGGCATCCTTAATATAATACATCGGTCATCCTTCCTTCCAAGCCATATTTCCCCCTCTCTAGTGTTCGGATAAGGACATACATTTTATGCCTTCCTTCGGCATATATCTGTATTAATTGGCAAAAAGATAGGGACACCACACTTAGGCTACCCACAAGAGAGGATGAACCGTCATGTGCGGAATAACCGGATTTATCCAGTGGCGCGGAGATCTGACCCAACATTCCCAGCTGCTGGTCAAAATGACTGAAACATTGGCGAACCGCGGTCCGGACGCGTCGGGTACATGGATTTCGGGCCCTATCGCATTCGGACACCGCAGACTCAGCGTTATCGATCCCGAGAACGGCGCACAACCGATGATCGCCCGCCATGAAGACCAGGTTTATGCCATTGTCTACAACGGAGAATTATATAATGCCGCCGAATTAAAAAATGAGCTGAAGCTCCGGGGGCATGAGTTCCGCACCCAGTGCGACACCGAGGTGCTGCTGCATGCTTACATCGAGTGGGGTCCGGACTGCGCCGGGAGGCTGAACGGTATTTTCGCCTTTGCCGTCTGGGACGGACTTCGTGAGCAGGTATTCTTCGCGCGCGACCGGTTGGGCGTGAAGCCGCTGTTCTTCAGCAAGGCAGACGATACCCTTATCTTCGGGTCAGAGCCGAAGGCGCTGCTTCAACATCCCAAGGTCCGCCCGGTCGTTGGACCGGAAGGGCTTGCGGAGATTTTCATTGTCGGTCCGGCCCGGACGCCGGGACATGGCGTATACAAGGATCTGTCGGAGCTTCGCCCCGGCCATGCCATGATCTACAGCCGCGAGGGTCTACGGAGTTATGCCTACTGGACGCTGGAAAGCTCTCCCCACACGGACAGTCCGGAAGAAACAGCCGCCAAGGTGCGGGATCTTCTTCAGGATACACTGGAGCGCCAGTTGGTATCCGACGTACCCGTCTGCTCCTTGTTATCCGGCGGTCTGGATTCGAGCGCGTTGTCCGCGCTTGCCGTCGACTATTATAAACGGACCGGCCAAGGACAGATGGACACCTATTCCGTCGACTATGTCGACAACGACAAATACTTCAAAAGCCATTCCTTCCAGCCGGGAGCCGACGGACCCTGGATTAAACGGATGGTTGATGAGCTGGGAACCCGCCATCATTATATACAGTTCGACACGGATGAGCTGGTGGAAGCGCTTGATAATGCGCTGTTCTCCCGCGATCTGCCGGGTATGACGGATGTCGATTCGTCGCTGTATTTGTTCTGCCGGGAAATTAAAAAAGGCGCCACGGTCGCGATTTCCGGCGAAGCGGCCGACGAAATATTCGGCGGATACCCCTGGTTTCACCGCGAAGAAATGTTGTCCTCGGGAACTTTTCCATGGGCAGTCGCTCCCAAGATGCGGTCCGGTCTGCTCTCACCCGAAATTCGGGAATGGATTCGTCCGCTCGAATATTTGGGCGACAGATACAGCGATGCGGTGGCCGAGACGCCAAAGCTTGAAGGCGAGACCGGCAAACAGGCGCAAATGCGGGTGATGTCATACCTCAATATAACCCGGTTTATGCCGACTCTGCTGGACCGTAAAGACCGGATGAGCATGGGTGTCGGTCTTGAGGTGCGCGTTCCTTACTGCGATCACCGGCTAGTACAATACGTCTGGAATATTCCCTGGGAAATTAAAACCGTAGGAGGCAGGGAAAAAGGTATCCTGCGTAAAGCTCTTGAAGGGGTGCTGCCGGACGATGTGCTGTACCGTAAAAAAAGCCCCTATCCCAAAACACATAATCCCGCCTATCTGAATACCGTACGTCAGCGGGCGCTCAGCATTCTCGACGATCCTTCTTCGCCGATTCTGCCTTTGATCAATTCCGCCAAAATCCGCGAAATTGCGGCATCGCCGGAGTCCTCCAGCAATCTGCCCTGGTTCGGTCAGTTGATGTCCGGTCCGCAGCTGTTCGCTTACCTGGCCCAGGTCGATCTCTGGCTGCGCACTTACAATATTTCAATCGAGTAGAAGCGGTCAGCCGCTAAAACAACGATCCTTTTCCAATTAAACCCGCCCGCGACCCGTAAATACCATTCATTTTTCAAAAAAACAGCCTGCAGGAAGCTATCCGTCTTAGCGCCCTGCAGGCTTAATGATTTTCCCCGCAAAAGGTGACATTTGCCGTATACCTGTTAAAGACCTTGCTCCCATTATGGAGATAGAGCATCTTCTATATGAAGGAGTTGGTATTCATGAATTCCTGCTTGTCCCCAAGCCGGAAGCCCGGAAGAAACAGGCTGACTCTGTTTCTGTCTGTCGCTTTCGGTTTTACCTGGGCCTGCTGGCTCCCGCTGCTTGCGAACAGACAGTTCGAGGCCCATCTCCCCGTCCTGCCCGGACAGTTCTACCTGGGCTCGTTCGGGCCGCTCGCCGGAGCCGCAGCGGCAGAACTGCTGCCCGGCGGCAAAGGATTCTCTGCTTGGATCAAAACGGCTTTTTCCTTCTCCTTCCCCCGAAAATGGCTGCTGACTGCAGCCGGACTTCCACTCATTTACGGGTACATTGCCATTTTGGCCCATCGCCTCTTTACCGGGAGCTTTCCGGATATGCACCGGTTCGGGCTTACCTCCGATCTCCCCGCCGGCTTTAACGTCTGGGAAACCTCACTTGTCTGGATGCTCACCTTCGGCATCGGCGAAGAGAGCGGCTGGCGCGGCTTTCTTTTGCCTGAACTGCACCGCCGCCGGTCCTTATTCGCTTCCGCCCTCATTGTGGCCGCCGTCTGGATGCTCTGGCATCTGCCCGCATTCTGGTTTAACGAAAGTTATCTCGGCATGGGCTTCGGCGTCATCGGCTGGGGAATCAGCCTGACCTACGGTTCCGTTGTACTCGCCTGGATTTGCGAGGGAAGCCGGTGGAGCATCATTCCGGTCATTCTCTGGCACGGCATCTTCGATACGCTCACAGCCGGCGATCAAGCCGGACAGGTCATGGCAATGGTCTGCAGCATGCTGGTCATTGTCCAAGGGATACTCCTGATGAAAAGACTGGGACGAACCCCCAAACTTCATGACTAATTTACAAATAAAATAAAGGATGCCTCCGTAGGCCGTGTAAAACGGCTGGAGACATCCTAGAGCTGAACTGCCTGTTAGAAATCGAAATTATCCGGGTCGGGACCGTATCGGTGGTTCTTGTTCAATCCCTCAATAGCTACAACATCTTCATCGCTAAGCGTAAAGTCAAAAATACCGGCATTCTCACGGATGCGATCGGCATGAATGGATTTAGGAATCGTAATGACACCTTGCTGGATATCCCAGCGGAGAACGATTTGGGCAGGCGTCTTTCCGTATTTTTGCGCGAGATCCTGCAGCAGCGGAATATCCAGGTTGCCCTGCAGCAGCGGGCTCCACGCTTCGAGCTGAATATTCTGATCCTGGCAGTATTTGAGCAGCTCGCGCTGGGTCAGCAGCGGATGGAATTCCACTTGATTGACCACGGGCACGACGCCGGTGTCCTCGATAATGCTGTTCAAATGATGAGTCTGAAAATTGCTGACACCGATCGATTTGACAAAACCTTCTTTTTGCAAATGAACGAGCGCTTTCCATGTCTCGCGGAACTTATCCTTAACCGGCCAGTGGATCAGATACAAGTCGATGACATCCAGACCGAGCTTCTTGCGGCTGGACTCGCAGGCCTTCAAAGTCTGCTCATATCCTTGTTCATCATTGAATACTTTGGTGGTGATAAACAGTTCCTCGCGGGACACTCCGGCTTCTTTGATGGCTTGCCCTACGCCTTCTTCATTCTTGTAAGCCGAGGCCGTATCAATACTGCGGTAGCCGATTTCAATCGCCGATTTGACCGCATGGATAACTTCATCGCCGTCTTTGGTCTGCCATACTCCAAGCCCCAGCCACGGCATCGTTACGCCGTCACTCAGAGTAGGTCCGCCGGTAAAAGGTCCATTCAACTGACTCATCGTTTTTCCCTCCAGATTCGTATATGGATTGGATTCTACAAAAGTGTTTAACCGCGTATGCTGTCCTTCTAAGCAGGATTTCCAAAATCAAGTATACCAGATGGATTACCGGCAATTCAAAATTCGGTGCTTTCTTTCATTCTTTCATATAAAAAAACGGAGCTTGCGCTCCGTTCTTACCGCAACCATTTCGCTGGCCCGGCTGGTTCCAAAAGGAACCCGGCGTTATTCCTCCGGCTTGCCGATCAGCCGGAAATCATCGTAGTGGAAGCCCGGGGCCACCACACAAGATACAAGGACCGGTTCGTCGCCGAGCGGTCTTGCGGCCTGCCATACTCCGGCGGGTACGAGTGCCTGCGGCTGCTGGCCTGCGGCGATATCGAGGCCCAGTATAATTTCCTCTACTTCGCCGGGATGTTCTTCGCTGCCGCCAAGGCTTAATGCAATCGGACCGCCCGCATGCCACAGCCAATGCTCATCCGACAGGACGGCGTGCCACTGTGAAACCTCGCCCGGGTGCAGCAGAAAATAAATAGTGGATGCCGCAGGACGGGGGCCGGAGTAGTCTTTGCCCAGGAGATCCCGGGGAATTTGAACGGATGATTGCCAAATTTCCTTAAACCAGCCACCTTCGACATGGCGCTCAAGGCCGAGCAATTCCACAAAAGGCGAAAGTTCTTTTTGCGTCACGATGGTCTTCTCTCCTTATAAATAGGTCTAGGGCCAATGACCCTACTTTAGCCGAAAAAGCCGCAATTGTAAAATAGAACCCTGTAAGACCATGCCGTGTATGACCATGCCGTGATTATTTGTCCTTTCCCGCTTTAAACACTTCGGCAATCGCGCCCACACTTCCGAGGGTCCTGACGACGTCGCTCGGCAGGAATACCTTGTTGGCCGGCCCTTTGGCGATTTCCCCCAAGGCTTCGAATGATTGATACGCCAGCACCTGCTCATCCAGCCCCGCGCTTCGGATCAGCTCAATCCGCAGCTTCTCCGCCTCCGCGACCGCCTGAATGGCCTTGGCTTGGCCGAGAGCCTCCAGCTCCTGCGCTTGCCGCAGACCTTCCGCTTGATGAATCCGCGCTTCTCGGTCTCCCTCGGCTTTCAGGATTTTGCTCTGTTTATCGCCCTCCGCGCGCAGGATCATATCCTGCTTGGCCGCTTCCGCCTCCAGAACGATGGCACGCTTGTTCCGTTCCGCCTTCATCTGTTTATCCATCGCTTCCTGAATGTCCACCGGCGGCTTGATATCAATCACCTCGACCCGCTCAATCCGCACGCCCCATTTCTCCGTCGCTTCGTCGAGGGCGAGGCGGATTTCTGTCGAGATTTTTTCCCGGCCGGACAGCGTCTCGTCAAGCTCCAGCTTGCCGATAATTTGCCGCATGGTGGCCGTGCTGATGTTCCGCACGCCGTATACATAATCGGAAATGCCGTAGGTCGCTTCTTCCGGGCCCACGACCTGATAGAAAATAATCGTATCGATCTGCACTTGAACATTGTCCTTCGTAATCACCGTTTGCGGAGGCACATTCGCCTGCTGAATCCGCAGATCGTGATAAACCCGTACCTGATCGATGACCGGGATCAGAATATTCAGACCGGGCGTCAGCAGCCGGTGGAATTTCCCCAGGCGCTCAACGACGCCAACCCGCTGCTGCGGAACGATTTTGACCGTCAGCGCGATAAATGCGACCACTACAACCAAGACTACTACAATAACCGCCAATTCCATTTTTTCATACCTCCCAGCGTTCTACTTCGATAATGGCGTTTCCCCTGCCGATCACTCTAACCTTCTCATCCGCAGCCAAATTCTGCGCCGATGTAGCGCTCCATGTATCGCCTCCGACTTTGACCTGTCCGTAGCGGCCCTGCTCAATAGGCTGAATGACGATCCCCTGCTTGCCGACAATATCGGTGCCGATGTCCTTGAATCCCCGTGAAGCGCGGAAGCGCGACACCATCGGTTTCGAGAACAGAGTAAGTCCAAGCGCGACCAAAGAGCCGGTCAGCACCTGCATCAATACAGCGTCCGGTGCGGCGAGCGACACAAGACCGGCAGCGGCGGCGCCGATGCACAGCCACAGAAGGTAAAAAGTGAGCGTCAGCATTTCGGCAACCAGCAAAATGCCGGCGGCGATGAACCAGATCATCCAACTAACCAAAGCTGTCACCTTCTTTTTCGCTTTATACTAACAATAACGAAAAGAAATCTTCTGCGTTGCATCTTTTTGCATAGCAATGAACAGCTGCTATATTCATTATATTTCTGCAGATGCGGCGTTATGATGACAACGAAATTCTTCACCATTGCGACTTCCGATGACGGGCATCGGGGGAACGAAAAAAGCCTCAAGCCTGAATTTCGCGAAAGCGACAGATTCAGACTTGAGGCCTTGCTTGAAATATCAGAAAGTATAAGCTTCGCTCTTATCTTTGTTCTGATATATTATTGTCCGGCGCCGTCCTCCGGGTGTACGGCCAATTTCTCCGTCAGGAGGCGCAGCGCCATTCCCCTATGGCTGACCGACTGTTTCTCTGCCAGCGTAAGCTCGGCCATCGTCTTCTCGAACCCCGGAAGATAGAACAAGGGATCGTAGCCGAAGCCTCCTCCGCCAGCGGGCTCGGAAGTAATCCAGCCTTCCACAGCGCCTTCGGCTGTAAGTTCTATGGCCGTGGACGGGTCGTACAATGACAGGGCGCAGACGAACCTCGCCGTACTGAGCAGCGGCTGTCCGGTATCCTCGCCCTGCTTCAGCCCCTCCAGCTCGCTTAACAGCTTGAGGTTATTGTTCTCGTCCGAGGCGCCTTCGCCCGCATAGCGGGCGGAGTATACGCCGGGGCGGCCGTCAAGCGCATCCACGCAGAGGCCGGAATCGTCGGCAAGCACAGGCAGACCGAGCGCTTCGGCGATTTGCCTTGATTTCTTCAGCGCATTCTCCGCAAAGGTCGTCCCATCCTCAACAACGTCCGGCAGCTCCGGATAATCGAACATGCTTTGTATCGTCAAGCCAAACGGCGCAAAAGCATGCTGAAACTCGCGTACCTTGCCGGCATTTTTGGTTGCGACGATAAGAATACCGTTTCCGGAGATCATGCTATACCTCCTGGCCAGGCTGGCCGAAAGGAATTTTGAGCGCGATCGGTCCCAAAGCTTCTTTCTGGGCGGTGATCAGCTCGAGAATCCCTTTTTCGCCTAGACTCAGCAGATGATCCAGCTCCTTTCGCGAGAAAGGACGCTCTTCCCCGGTTCCTTGCAGCTCGACGAATTCACCGCTTCCGGTCATAACGACGTTCATGTCGACCTTCGCTTTGGAATCCTCGTCATAATTCAGATCAAGCAGCGGACGATCTCCCACGATGCCGACGCTGATCGCCGCCAGATAGTCGGTGATGGGAAACACGCTGAGACGGTGCTGCAAGGCAATTTTGTTCACGGCAAATGCCAGCGCGACAAAAGAACCCGTAATCGACGCGGTCCGCGTACCGCCGTCCGCTTGGATGACGTCACAGTCCAGCGTGATGCTCCGTTCGCCCAAAGCCTGCAAATTCACTACCGAGCGAAGCGCCCGTCCAATGAGCCGCTGGATTTCCATGGTGCGTCCGGTCAGCTTTCCGCGCGCAGCTTCGCGCTGATTGCGCGATTGCGTCGCCCGTGGAAGCATGGAATATTCCGCCGTCACCCAGCCTTTCCCCTGGCCCTTCAGAAAGGGAGGGACTTTTTCCTCTACGGTTGCCGTGCAAATGACCTTAGTGTCCCCCATTTCAATGAGTACGGAGCCTTCGGCGTATTTATTGGTTTGGGTCGTAATCTTGAGCGGCCGGAGCCCATCGTCGTTTCGCCCGTTTGATCTCATTTTGTCTGCCTCCTACATTTGTATAGCGTAAGCTTCGTTTAAGCATCCTTTATTCTACCAAAGTGCAGGCGCAAAAGCATCTTTTCGCCCTGGCGACCCGGGCGGCGGCCCGGCAGCACCGATGCCTGATTCCGCCCGTCGCTCGCAGAGCCGGAAGCCTACAGAACAAACCGAGTCTGACCTTCCTCTTTACAACGGAAGTTCATTCACATACTGCGGAGCCGAAACGGGCTTGCCGTAATCGACATTGTCGGTGCCGGTGACCGTCTGTTTGCCATTCATGCGGACCTGAACCATGGCGTCCTCCGAATTTTGGGCCACTGTGAGCACCACAGACTCCAGCAGCTCGGCGGGCACCTGACTGCCATCATCGAACATATCGTCGTTCAGCGATACGGTAACCACGCCGTTCTGCCCCTTCTCCACCGAATCCAGCGACGTCTCTGGGGTCATAACCGTTTCCAGTCCGTCCTCCGATTCGGGGCCTTGAATCAGTTCGTTCATCGCCGCTTTAAGCGGGTCCTGTCCCGGCGTCACGAACCGGGTAACGGGTACATAATATTGAACTCCGCTTGGCGAAGCAGCCGAGAAGTAGACGGTGACGGCGCTGGAATTCATCTTAGCCGGGCCCTGAGACGGCAGATTGATTCCCAGGCTACGGGTCAGCGGACGATCGAGCGGCGTTTCCTTGAGCGGCATTTCGTTCAGCTTTTTGCCGTCAACCCACAGCTGCACTCCCTTAATTCCTTCCTGCCCGGTCAGCGTCCAGGTAATGGCCTCCAGCAGCTTCCGTTCGTCTGCCGGAGCATAGGTGCCGAAATTGCCGCCAAACTCGGCGACGGCCAGATTATGGTCCACCGTCACGCTTTTGACTTCTGTGCCTTGGGGCAGGACCCCATGAAATCCGTCAGGCAGGCCCGCTGCGTAGGCTCCTTTGTCCACCAGAGCTTCGAGCGACTGTTTCAGCACTCCGTTTTGGTCTGCCGCTGGCAGACTGAGAGCGACGGGAGCAAGCAGGCCGTTATCATTCTGCAAATATACGGTCGTGCGCGGCGCATTGGAGTCGCTATCACCTTTGGCCCCCGACTTTGCGCTGCCGCTTGCGGCGTTATTCGCCGCGGTGCTTGAATCGGCTGCGCCCCCGCCTGAATCGCTGCCGGTTGAGCCGCTGTCCGCACCGTCCTCCGCAACAGGCGCGAAGACCCCGCTATCCAGCGTGTTATCGCTTGTCTGCAGCATTTGCGCCTCCACATCGCTTGGCGGCGGGTCAATGGCAGCCGATTTTTCCGAGCCGAACCAGCCGCAGCCGGACAGCGCCAGCGGAAACGCCAGCAGGCAGGCTGCGGAAACGCCAGCCAGTTTTTTCTTGTTTATCATCTTGTTTTGCCCCTTTCATAGATAATCGAACGGTTTGTACTGCTATGTATACGAGCCCCCCGGACAAAAAATAACAACGGCTTATCCAAAAATCGCTTACGCTTGCTTTTGACGGTGTCCAGCATCCCTTTTCCGCCAGGCAACCGCTTTCCGCATAAGTCTCCACTTCTGGACAAATACTTCCTGTACACGTACAATTTGACTACGGCGCAGCATGGTAGACCATGCCGCCATAGCAACGTCCAATAACGACAACTTAACGGGGTGACTGAACATGGCCGATGCAAAAATCCCTTACAGTCTGAACAGCAAAGCCGTCGCGCAGGCAACGAGAGCTTGGCTTCACAAACGCGGGGTAAAGATCGAGGAAATTGCCGAGCTAGTCATGCTGCTTCAGCAAAAATATTATCCCAATCTAACCATGGAAGAGTGCATCCACAATATCGAGATGGTGCTCAGCAAGCGGGAAGTGCAGAACGCCGTCTTGACCGGCATCCAGTTGGACCTGCTGGCAGAAGAGGGCAAGCTGTTTCCTCCGCTGCAGGATATGATCGAGCATGACGAAAGCCTTTACGGCGTAGATGAAATATTCGCCTTTTCCATTGTGAATGTATACGGAAGCATAGGCTTTACCAACTACGGCTATATCGATAAGCTGAAGCCGGGCGTCCTGGAGAGGCTGAACGACAAGGGAACCGGGAAAGTGAACACCTTCCTGGACGATATCGTAGGCGCCGTCGCCGCTGCCGCAAGCAGCCGAATCGCCCACCGGAAGCAGGCGGAGCGTGAGCATGATCTCGGACTGCCGCATGAGCCGGAGGACAGCGAAGAGGCGGCAAGACGTTTATATGCGGAGAAGATGCAGACGGAATAAGGGCAAAACCTGGAGTTTCTACAATTAAAAAGCGGGACCGGGCAAGAGTCGCTCTTGTCCGGTCCCGCTTGTTTGTCTGCCGCATGAGATCAATAACCATCCATCTTATAAAACAGAATCTCTCCGTTCTTCTCCTCCGAGACGGCCCGGCCTCTGCGTTCCAATTCAACGAGGTGAGCCAGTGTCTCGCTCATGGCAAAACGCAGTTGATGAATGCCCGGTATCCGTCCCCGGAACAGCTCTCTGCACACCTCGAATCCGCTGCGCGGACGATCCGCCAGCAGCGACTCCGCCGCGTCCAGCCGCTCTTCGTGATGGAGCAGCAGATTGTCAATCCGGCCCGCAAAATAACCGAACGGCTCACGGTGCCCCGGAAACGCCGTCTTCACCGGCAGCTGCCGGAGCATGGACAGCCCGTCCATGAACGACCGCAAAGGCTCGGGATCACTGCCCGGAAGCAGGCTGACATTCGGGGAAATCTGGGGCAGCACGGCATCCCCGCACAGCAGCTGCCCGCTGCCCGGGTGGAAGAAGGACAGATGCCCCGCCGCATGTCCGCCGGTCTCAACCGGCAGCCACTCCCGGCCGCCCATGGCAAAAGACCGCTCCGTCTCCACATGTGAAACTTCCGGCTGCGGCGAAATCACAGGCCATATCGCGGCCTGATGCTCCCTCAGCTCCGCCACCCGCTGCTCCGGCATGCCGTGCCGGGCAAAAAACTCCGGCAGCGCCGACTCCATGACGGACGCAGGCCCCCACATCATCTCCGCCTCGGCATGCGCCCGCTTCGACATCCAGACTGCAGCCGCTGCGCTCCTGCAGCCAACCTGCCAATCCGTAATGGTCCGGATGGTGATGGGTGACAACGATCTGCTTCACAGCATTCCATGATGCTCCAAGCTCCCGATCCTCCCAGACCGCCTCCGCTTCCCGGCTTCGGGGCCCAGGATCGACCACGGTAATACCGCCGTCTTCGTCCCTGAGCAGATAGCCGTTCATCAGCAGCAGCGGCGGTGCCATCGGCACAAGCACCTGAATCAATCCGCCCTCCTGAATCTTATACCGGGCGGTTTCCTCCCGCCTGCTCTTGCCGCCGTCCATTTACGGACGCTTCCCTACGAAGATCATGCGCGGCGAGGTTTCCGCCTCATATTCATCCTCCTCGTAGCTCCCATGCACCGCTTCAAGGGAAAGACCGGCAGCCGCGAGCAAATCGCGGAACTTCTCCAGCGGGTACAGCTTCACCCGCTCATGGTATTGGCGCGGCGTCCCATCGATTTTGGACGTCAAGATGATGTCCTTCTTCACGTAGCCGTCCTCGATCCGCCGCTTCTCGTCAATCAGATTGTCGCCGTCTTCCCGGTTGGAATGCGGCACGAGATGCGCAATCACATAGGATGGATTCAGGAAATCGATGATAAACTTGCCGCCCGGTTTCAGCATCCGCCGGATTTCGCGCAGCACCTTCAGATGCTCCTCATCCTCCTCAAAATATCCGAAGGAGGTGAACAGGTTGACCACCGCATCGAAGCCTCCCTCAAGCGGCAGCTCGCGCATATCGGACCGGACCCAGGTCACGCGCTCCGCGCCTTCCTGGGCGCGCGCTTCGCGCAGCAGCGCTTCCGACAGGTCGATGCCGGTGACCTCGTAACCCGCTTCCGCGAGCGCCAGCGAATGCCGGCCCATGCCGCAGCACAGATCAAGCACTTTGGCGCCCGCCGGCAGGCTAAGCCAGCCGATCATCCGCTCGACTTCCCGCCGCGCGCCTCCGAAATCCCGGTGTTTATATACGATCAGATAGTCCTCGCCAAAGCTTTTTTCATACCATTCACTCATGTCCGGTCTCCTCCCGCAGTTCCCTTTTCATTCAGCCAATCTATGTATCTGCAAATGTACCGCTTATTTTACCCCCTTTTGCCGGCAAACTCAAAGCAGCAAGTCACTCTCACTCCATGAAAAATGCTGATAATCACTGGCGCAGATCGGTTTCCACGTCAGCCGGTCTTCCAAAAAAGCAGGTCCCCGGCGCTGCCGCCACCAGAACCTGCCCTGCAAATCTTTCGGTTAATTTCTAAACTCCCTCCGGCGCCCCCGGAATGGTTTTTATATAAACCCGCGCCTCGTACGGACGCAGCGGCAGCTTGCGGAGATCCTCGGTCTTTTCCAACGGATAATTGGAGATCAGCAGTTCCATTCCGTCCGGCGACAGATCCTGCGGCATTTCAAAGACCGGATTGCGGTCAAAAAAATTCAGAATAATCAAAAGCTGCCGATCCTCCAGCGTCCGGGTGAACGCATAAATTTCAGTATGAAGCGGCAGCAGCAGCCGGTATTCGCCATAGACGATCACCTTGTGTTTTTTTCGCAGCTCAATCAGCTTTTTGTAATAATGATAAATGGAATCAGGGTCCTTAACCGCCTTGGCAGCATTGATTTCCACATAATTCGAGTTCAGGTTGATCCAGGGCACTCCGGTTGTAAATCCGGCTCCCTCGCCATCGTCCCATTGCATCGGCGTCCGGGCGTTGTCCCGGCTCTTTTTGTGGATCGCCTTCATGATTTCCTCGTCCGAGACGCCGCTGTTGCGCCGCTCCTCATAGTAGTTGAGCGTTTCGACGTCGCGGTAATCTTCAATCGACTGAAACGCGGCATTCGTCATGCCAATCTCTTCGCCTTGGTACATGTATGGCGTCCCTTCCAGCATATGCAGAAACGTAGCCAGCATTTTGGCCGAGCAGTCCCGGTAGCGAACATCGTCACCAAACCGCGATACCGCCCGCGGCTGATCGTGATTGCACAAATAATTGGCGTTCCAGCCCCGGTTATGGAGAGTCGTCTGCCAACCGCTCATGATTTTTTTTAGCGCCAACAGATTCCATGGAACGATATCCCACTTCCCGCTGCCTGCCGAGGCGGCATCCAGAAACATATGCTCGAACTGAAACGTCATGTTCAGCTCCCGGCGTCCGTCGCCCACATACTCCAGCGCCTGCTCCGGCCCGAGGCCGGAGGTCTCCCCGACCGTCATAATATCGTAATAATAAAGCACCTTGTCATTCAGGTTTTGCAGCAGGGTGTGAACATGCTCCAGGTTGGAGAACATTTCGTAGGCCCGCACCGTCGTGGTGCCTTTTGGATTCAGGGCGTCGGGGAGCCCTTCGGCCTTGACAATATGCGCGATGGCGTCGAACCGGAAGCCGTCCACGCCTTTTTTCAGCCACCAGGCTACCATTTCATGCAGCTTATCGATGACGACGGGATTTTCCCAGTTGAGATCGGGCTGGAATCTGGAATACAAATGCAGGTAGTACTCCCCCGTCCGCTCGTCGTACTCCCACACCGAGCCGCTGAAATATGACTCCCAGTTATTCGGAGGGCCGCCGTTTCTGCCTTTTCTCCATATATAGAAATCGCGTTTCGGATTATCCTTCGACTGCCGGGATTCGACAAACCAGGGATGCTGATGGGAGGTGTGATTGAGTACCAGGTCCATCATCAACTTCATGCCCCGCGCATGGATCTCCCGAAGCATCAGGTCGAAATCCGCCATCGTTCCGAACTCCTTGCTGATGTCGCAGTAATCGCTGATATCGTAGCCGTTGTCATGGCCGGGAGACTTGTAGATGGGGCACACCCAGATGACATCCACTCCGAGATCCTTCAGATAGTCCAGCTTCGAGATGATTCCCCGCAGGTCTCCCCTTCCGTCGCCGTTCGAATCCATGAAGCTCACGGGATAAATCTGGTACACGACACTTTCCTTCCACCATTTCGGGTTCATGTCCCTGCCTCCTTGTGCGGACTGTACCCCGCTTGCGAAGTACATTTAATATATCTTAACCTTTCGCACGGAGACTAATAACAGTTCTTGAAAGCATTCAAAAAGAGGCCGATTCACAAGGACAGCTATGTCCCGTGAATCAGCCCCTTATTTCCTCCGCTAATCTGCTTCGCATGATCGCTTCCGTCCAGTCCTATTTCGGGACGATGACGTTCATGTCATCACCCGGGTTCTTACACCGCGTTTGGAGCCTGCTTCCGCTCTTCCAACAGCCATTTCACCAACAAGGATTCCGGCACATTCCCTTTGCTCGCCTCGGCATAATCCCGGACACGTACCAGCAGTCTGGCCGCCATCTCGGGGTCAGCTTCAAGTCCCTGTTTGCCAAGTACATGGGCAACGCCGCCCGTCCCGGAATGCTTGCCAAGCACAAAATTGTGCTCACGGCCGACTTCCGACGGATTGAAGGTCTGGTAAGTCTCCCTATCCTTCATCAGTCCGTCCACATGTATGCCCGATTCATGTGTGAAGGCTAGCTTGCCGACAATCGGTTTAGAGTCTCCAACGCTGCGTCCCGAAGCCGCGATTACCATATCCGCGGCAAGCTTAAGCAGCTCGGCTCGAATGGCGGTGTCGCCGCCGTACAAGTAACGCCAGGCCAGCGCCACTTCCTCCATCGGCGCATTCCCGGTGCGCTCCCCAATTCCCGCGACCGTCGTACTCGCCCACGTCGCACCCGCGGCGATGCCGCTCAGCGTGTTCGCGACAGCCAGTCCGAAATCGTTATGGCAGTGCACTTCAAGTTCCACATCCGGCGGTACAGCTCCAAGCAGGGCGCTTACCCGCTGAGCCATCTGTCCGGGATGATGTGCGGATACCGTATCCGCATAACGGAACCATCTTACGCCGCATTCCTTATAAAGACAATTGACCAATTCCACCAGAAAATCCATATCCGCACGGGATGAATCTTCCATACCGACCGACACGGTCATACCCAGTCCTACTGCATATTCCGCCGCACGAAGCAGCTTCGTTAAGCCTTCAACAGGCGTAAGCCCGAGCTTGCCGCGAAGCTGAACTTCAGAGACGGGAATGGAAACATGGCACCAATTCACTCCCGTCGCCCAAGCCTTGTCAATATCGCTTTTGAGCGCACGGTTCCAGGTCATCAGCTTGATGGGAAGACCGAGCGCGGCAATAGCCGCGATGTCCTCCTGCTCCCGTACTCCCATAGCCGGAATACCAATCTCCGCCTGCTCTACACCGCACTCCGACAGCAATCTTGCGATTTCCAGCTTTTCCGCCCTCGTGAATGAAACCCCAGCCGCCTGTTCGCCGTCCCTTAGCGTCGTGTCACATAGCTTGAGACTTTTCACGGTTTACCTCCTTCTCCGCAGCAAGCGCAATTCGGATTACGGGTAAGTCGGACACTGTAAGTGGTAAAGTCGAGTGAGTTAAAGCGATGCATAATGCCGGTATAGGCCGTTCCTACCCTTGTAATCCATTTTACGGCTTCCAGCGCAGCCAGGCAACCCGCAATACCTGAGGTTGCACCCAAAACTGGAAATCCCAAGGGCTCCCACTGAGGCTTGCTATCGGGGTACAAACACTCCAGACATGGCGTTTCTCCGGGAATCATCGTTGTAAGCGATATTTCAAAGCCGTACATCGCCGCTTCCACCATCGGCTTGCCGGCGTCCACACAGAGACGGTTCAATTCGTACCGCTCCGGAAAATCATAGCGGGCGTCGATGACAATATCGGCGCTCTCAATCCAAGGTTTAGCTTTGTCGTACTCAATCTTGGAATTGTAGCCCTCGATCTCCACCTCGGGATTGAGCCGCCGCAAATGCTCCACGGCCGTGCTCATCCGCTCCATTCCCAGGTGATCGTTATCCATCAGAATCTGCCGGTTCAAGTCCGGCATAACAATTATGCCTTCGTGCGCGAGTATCAGTTTTCCGACTCCGGCGGCTGCCAAATAAATTGCTGCCGTCCCGCCCAGGCCGCCGATACCCGCGATCATTACCGTCGCTTCTTTTAGCGCCTTCTGTCCGCTCTCTCCGAGCAGTTTCAACTGCCGTGCATACCGCTGCTGCTCCACCAATCCGGCCAATGCGTGCTCCATCGTCTTCTACCTCCGTTATCGCTCATGGTTTAATAGTTTCATATAGTATAGAATCGGAGGTGTTTCCTGACAGTGAAGTTTATCCCTCCAGACTGAGCAATCCGTGCACAGCAGTCAGTTCTTTATATTTATCCAAAAAGGCAAGACCCTCTTCTATGCAAGCAACCCCATAGGCAACCGTCTTGTCCAGGGAAGTGAACGGGAACGGAAAGCCTGCGCGGAGGCTCTTCATCACAAGGATAACGCGGCCGCTATAGAGCAGCCCGCGTCCGAAACCCTCAACGTTGATTTCCGCAGAGCTTTGAATCATCAAGCCGCAGTTCTCTTCTATCACGCCGGCGATGGCCTGGAACAATACCGGTACCTGGCGGCGGACCTCATCGGATGCGGTGCAGTTGAAGTCCGACTTAGCTTTATCCTCCGCTGATGCCAAGAACAGCTTCGCAATCTTCTCATCAGGAGTAAGGGCCGCATGCCGGCCGAAATAATCGCTTGCGCTAAGGAGATCGTTCAAACGGCGGATAAGATGAGCCGCCTTTTCAGGATCGGGGGCCGGTTTGGAACGGCGCTTCGGCAATGCCGGTTGTCTTTCAGCCGGTTGTTCATTCGCAGATGCGATTTCGTTAGCCGTTTGATCCATTAACCCCAGCTCCTTCCTCTTCCTCCGCGCGAAGCACCTTGGCCAGCCACATAGGAGGCTTGCCTTGCAGCATGTCCGCAAGCCGTTTTACCTGCTCATCAATCGGACTGCCAAATTGCACTTTGACCGGCATGATTTTGCGACGGGTCACCTTTGCCGCCGCCGAGGCTCCAATCTGCATCAGAAAGATCAGCGTGCAATCGGCAATAGCCTCGATCCGGCTGTCAATCTTGCCCATTTCATCCTGGGCTGCAATGTCGGGTATTCTGCGGAGCTCCACAAGCTCACTGCTGCTCTTTGTAATGTTATAAATGGCAAACATCGAACTTTGCCCGAAGTGGGCATTTACACGAACTCCGTCATCTGTGGCGAACGCGACTTTCACGATGCTCCGCCTCCCTTCTCATCAATAGATTGCCTGCTTTATTGGTCCACTCCATCGCACCGCGATAGCCGACGGAGACATTCATATAAGATCCAAGCTCATTCCAAATCGGGAAGCCCGCAGCCAGGAAAGCCGCTCCGATACGTTCAGCTCCTGCTATTCCGTGTGAACTGCTGATCCACAGATCGGCTCCGCTTCCCAGAACTTCGGCGTCATCCAGATCGCCGACCCATACTTCACGTTCCATTTCGGCTACTACCGGAGTTTCGTAGGAAGTAATGAGCGCTTTTTGTTCAACTCCCAGTTCATCAAGCCACTCCGATACGGAACGCAGATGATCCGGCTCAAGCGCAGCAAGCGCGGAGACGCCGGCGAACTGAAAGTGTGCATCAAGCATGCAGTCAAGCAGGTTTTCCCGCTGCCAACAGTACCGGATTGGAACAGGAACTCCGCTGATTTGATGCAGAAAATTCAGCAGCTCGTCGGATGCCTTAAGTCCCATCGTTCCCTGGAACACTTTGTAGGGCGTTCCCAGAGCGTTATGCAATCTTCTTGCCGGACGCTCCATGCTGGCGCCAAAGGCGATTGTAAGTCCCGACTGCAGGCTCTGCAGCATGGAATCCAAAGGAACACCGCCTCTGGTCAGCGGCGAGAATCCCGTAAGCAGATGCCCTGACAAAGAAGTCGAAATATCAGGAAGCGCGATAACCTCGAAGCCGAAGGAAGATACGATTTCCTTTAGCTCCATTACGTCACCGGGCGTGAGATACGAACCCGGGAGCAGCGTAATTTGGCGGGAATTCACGTTTCGCTGTCCCCTGAGACCAGCCTGCTGAATCAGTTCATCGACCATCGCTTCTACGGTTACGCTGTATCCCGATTCCAGCGATCCGCGAAAATCGGGCAGCGTTACAGAGAAGGCAAGCCCGCCGCGCATATTCCGCTCTCTCTTGTATGACTTCAGCATGCTCTGGTAATCCACTCCGGCAACATCGGTCAATTCAGTCCCGATAATCCCGATAATATCGGGGCGATGCTTGGACAGCACCGCATTCAGAGCCTCTTCTAAATTTCGGTTCGCGTCAAAAATAACGTCCATTTCCTGAAGCGCGGAGGTTTGCACCGCAATCGGTTCGCGAAAATGACGGGTTAGAAGCGCTTTGGGAAAAGCGCTGCAGCCCTGCGAACCATGGACAATCGGCATCGCCCGGTAGCAGCCCTGCATAGCCAGGACGCCGCCCAAAGACTGCCCGATTTTGAGGGGATTGACCGATACCGGTTTGCTTCGTCTCTTAACGGTCATAGTTGCCCTCCTTATCCCATGGAGCAGGCGATGACGCAAGCTTCCAGATCGGATTGACCATGGAATCTACCAGTTCCTTGGCCAGCCGAAGCAGACCTTCGTATCCCGCATAGGCTTTATGCCGCTCCTGGTTGATGTCCACAAACGGTATCTGTTCTTTCATTGCAACATACATATTCCGCCCGCCGGCAATCATAATGTCGGCTTTGCGTTCCTTCACCGTCTTGATAATGCGGCTTGCTCCGCCTTCCGGAATGTATTCCGTATCATCGCCTACCCGGTCGGCAATCCGCTGCACATCTTCATCCGAGCTTTTGTTGGTGCCTACGCCCACGACTTGAATGCCAAGTTCTTTCAGCGCCGAAATGACCGACCAGCTCTTTACTCCGCCTGTATAAAGCACCGCTTTTTTTCCTTTGAGAATTTTGCGGTACGGACGCAAATCATGAGCCAGCCTGTTCTCTTCGCGCTCTGTCAACCGGTCTACCCGGCGTTCCATTTCCCTGTCGTTCAGCAGGAAGGCCATCTGGCGCAAAGAATAGGTCGTCTCTTTCGCGCCATAGAACGATCCTTCAAAATACGGTATGCCGTACTTGGATTCCATCTGCTTCGCCAGTCCAAGCAGGGCGCGGCTGCATACGACCATATTGGCTTTCGCGCGATGCGCCCAAGTAATCTCCTTGTATCTGGCGTCGCCCGTAATGCGGGATAGAAGCGTAATTCCCGCTTGGTTCATCAACTTCTCAATGTCCCACATCTCGCCGGCGATGTTATACTCACCAATCAGGTTCACACCAAGCGGAGTCTCTTGCTCCGGTTCTCCCGTACCGATAACATATTGGAGCAGCGCATCGCCCGCGAGCCGGTTGCCGAGATTTTTGCTTCCGACAAAGCCGGGGCTGTTGACAGGCACTATCGGAATAGCCAGACGATCCGACGCCTCTTTACAGACGGCATCCATATCTTCGCCGATCAGCGCCGTAACACAGGTTGAATATACAAAGATAGCCGGAGGCGCAAAACGCCCGGCAATATAGTCGATGCTGTCTTTCAGCTTTTTTTCGCCGCCAAAAATGATGTCATTATTACTTAAATCCGTCGCAAAGCCGTATTGAGAGAGGCTGGGTCCACTCGAAAGGCTTCCCCGGCTTTCCCAACTGTTGCCGGCACAAGCGACCGGTCCATGCACGAGATGCGCAGCATCCATAATCGGAAGCAATGTAATTTGCGCTCCGTCGAAGGAGCATCCTCCAGCTGCCTCGCCCGGTTTTGGCCGTGGACAAGGCTTGGATTTGGGAGCCAGGCTCCCGCAGGCCTGATCGTCTAACTCTTCCTTTCGAATAGGCTCCATCGGATTATCATCTCCTTCGCTAAGACTCAGTGCTTCAATATTCATAACACCCGGATTAAAATAACTGAAATAAATATGGAAAGAACGACACGTTGGACCCCAATCCTCATTGTCCCGACACTGTTCCAAAAACTATCATCCATACAAATTATAACATAATTCCTCTGTAAAATAGGATGAGGGAGCAGATTTATCCAAGATAAATCTGCTCCCTTTTTTACCTATTGATTAGCGAACCAAATCACCGAAACCGGACTCGTTGTTGTCCAACTGATCGAGGACAATATTGACAATCAAGGTCAGCAGATTCAGTGCTCCTTGGTAGCCGATAATCGGATTGCGATGCATATGATGACGGTCAAAGATCGGGAAGCCTACACGGACCAGCGGTACTCCCGCATCCTTGGCGGCGAATTTAACGTGCGAGCTGCCGATGGCCAGGTCAACCGGATCGTTAAGCAGCAGCGAACGCAGGTGCCAAAGGTCTTTGCCCACATAGACAGTTGCTTCGGAACCGTAAGGACTGGATGCCAGCAGTTCTTCAACTTCAAGCTTCCACTTCTTGCCGTCGAATTCAACGTCGCCGTTCGAGCACAGAATGTGTACCGGCTCAATGCCGACTTCAAGGCAGAATCCGATAAGGCCAAGCAGCAGGTCAGGGTCGCCAGCAAGCGCAACACGTTTGCCATGCAGGTAAGGATGGCTGTCAGCGTAAGCATCAACCACGCGTCCGCGTTCTTCGGTGAGCGATGCCGGAACCGGAAGTCCAGTCAGTTCGCTGATAGCTGCGAGCAGCTTATCCGTAGCTTTTACGCCGAGCGGAGTGGACAAGGAGGAAACTTGTTGTTTCCAGGTTCCGCTGATATATTCTTGAGTCTTCTTCAGAGTATATTTTTGCAGTACGAGCGAACCCAGCGCGTTAGCGGCTTTCGGAACATCGGCAAGCTTCGTTCCGCCATAGTAGTACTCATATTCGCCGGTAGCCGGGGAATCGTAGTTGCCGCTGTGATCGCCGAGAATCGTGTACTTCGTATCGAAAGCGTTCAGGATTTTGCGGATTTCAGCAAAGTTGCCTGTGTAAGGCTCGAATCCGAGCAGTACGTTCAGCTTCTCGCCTTCTTCGCCAGTACCCGGTGCGGCAGTCAGGCCGGAACGGTCAAACAGCTGGTTCAGAATGTTCTTGATCATTGCGTCATACCCAGTAATATGCGAGCCGATGAAGCTAGGCGTGTTGGCATACGTAACAGGGAAATCTTCGGCGATAGCGCCTTTTTGACGAGCATTGCCGATAAAGGCCGTCAGATCGTCACCGATAACTTCCGCCATACAAGTGGTACATACGGCTACCATCTCCGGTTTGTACAGAGCAACGGCGTTCTCCAGACCGTCGATCATGTTGCTCATGCCGCCGAATACGGCTGCATCCTCAGTCATCGAGGAAGAAACGGCTGGCGTAGGTTCTTTAAAGTGACGGCTTAAATGGCTGCGGAAGTAAGAGTTACAGCCTTGCGATCCGTGTACGAACGGCAGTGTTTTTTCGAATCCGAGTGCTGCCATAACCGATCCGAGCGGTTGGCAAGCTTTGTGAGGATTGATAACGACCGCTTTACGTTCAAAGTTCTTTTCCATATACTCCGCAGATTGGGAGTAAGCGAGCGCTTCTGCTGTTTCCTGCTCAGTGCAAGGCGCTTCAAATTGTTTCTTGTTCTCACGCTGTTGTACATAGCGTTCTTCCGTAAACAAGGTGTTGTAGTCTGGAATGTTTATTCTTTCCTTACTCATACGCTCGCCCCCTCTGGCTGTACTTTTTCTTTCTTGTCAAACAAATTCCAAATCGGGTTGTTCACAGTCATATCCATGTCCTTGGCAAAAATCTTGAAGCCGTCGAAGCCATGGTACGGACCGCTGTAATCCCAGGAGTGCATTTGACGGAACGGAATACCCATTTTGTGGTATACGTATTTTTCCTTAACACCCGATCCCATAAGGTCGATGTTCAATTTTTGAGCGAGCTCTTCCAACTCGTAAGCTGTCGGATCGTCCATGATGATCGATCCTGTCTGCATATCAGGGAAGGTTCTTTCATAGTCGTCTTTATGAGCAAATTCGTAGCCCGTAGCAACGATTTCCATGCCCAGATCTTCGTAAGCGCCGATGGTGTGGCGGGAACGCAGACCACCGATCAGCAGCATAACTTTCTTGCCTTCCAGACGAGGTCTGTATTTGCCGATGATGGCATCCATTTGCGGCTTGTATTTGGCGATAACCTTCTCGCAGTTTTCTTGGATCGTTGCGTCGAACTTGGCAGCGATCGCGCGCAGGCTCTCGTAAGTTTTCGACGGTCCGAAGAAGTTGTACTCCATCCACGGAATACCGTAAGCTTTTTCCATATGATCAACCATGTAGTTCATGGAACGGTGGCAGTGAATCAGGTTCATCTTCGCTTTGTGGGCGATTTCCAACTCGTTCAGTGTGCCGTCGCCGGACCATTGAGCGATTACGCGCAGACCCATTTCTTCCAACAGGATACGGGAAGCCCAAGCGTCGCCGCCGATGTTATAGTCACCGATGATATTTACATCGTAAGGACCCGTTTCGGCCAAATCCGCTTTACCCATTACAAAGTCGCGGATGGCATCGTTCGCGATATGGTGACCAAGTGATTGGCTGACGCCGCGGAAACCTTCGCAACGTACAGGAACGATTGGCATTTCCAGTTCTTTGGTCATTTTCTTCGATACTGCTTCAATATCGTCGCCGATCAGACCGACCGGACATTCGGATTGAACAGAGATACCTTTAGCCAGCGGGAACATTTCCTTGATCTCGCGGCAGATGATTTCCAGCTTCTTGTCGCCGCCGAAGACGATATCCGTCTCTTGGAAATCACTTGTGATTTGCATTGCAGTGAAGTTGTCGATACCAAGCGTACCGTTCGCATAGTTACGGCGAGTACCCCAGCTGTATTGTCCGCAGCCAACCGGGCCATGGGAGATGTGAACCATATCCTTGATTGGTCCCCATACCACGCCTTTGGAACCGGCATAGGAGCAACCGCGCGGCGTCATTACGCCCGGACGGGATTTAATGTTCGATTTCAGGGAGCAACTGCAGGATTCCTTGGTTTCTTCCGTGTTAATCTGAAAGTGCTTTTTACGGTCTTTTTTCGCTTTATCGGGATAGGCTTCCAGTATGTCCTCAACTAACTTTTTGTTCGCCTCAATATCCAGTCCCATTCGTTGAGCCTCCTTTTTCATATGCAGGACTTTGCCTCCTGCGTGGCATTTGATCTTTTAATTCCATCCGGTGAATGACCGTCTCTCCACTCCATTCACCGGATAATTTCTATTGTTACGCGAAGCTCGTTCGCTTTATTATTAGTGACCAGCAGCTTCCAGCTTTTTGATGGCTGTTTCTTCGTCTTCCACCACACCGAAATCGATCAGCAGTTGTTCCAGTTCGTCCATTTCGATCGGAGTCGGAATGTTCAGCATTTCGTTGTGCAGGATTTTGTCAGCCAGTTGCTTGTATTCGTTGGCTTGGTTGTGCTCAGGGTTGTACTGAGTAACCGTCATTCTTCTCAGCTCGGCATGTTGTACAACGTTGTCGCGAGGTACGAAGTGGATCATTTGCGTGTTCAAGCGACGTGCAAGTTCCATGATCAGCTCGTCTTCACGGTCGGTGTTACGGGAGTTACAGATCAGGCCGCCCAGACGAACGCTGCCGCTTTGAGCATATTTCAGGATACCGCGTGCGATGTTGTTGGCTGCGTACATAGCCATCATTTCGCCGGAACAGACGATGTAGATCTCTTGGGCTTTGTTCTCGCGGATAGGCATTGCGAAACCGCCGCACACAACGTCACCGAGTACGTCGTAAGAGATGAAGTCCATGCCGTCATAAGCGCCTTGCTCTTCCAGGAAGTTGATGGAAGTGATGATACCGCGGCCTGCGCAGCCTACGCCTGGTTCCGGACCGCCGGACTCAACGCAGAGGATGTCGCCAAAGCCAGTTGCTACTACGTCTTCCAGTTCGAGGTCTTCAACCGAACCCAATTCAGCGGCCATGTGAAGTACTGTTTGTTGAGCTTTCGTGTTCAGGATCAGACGAGTGGAGTCGGCTTTAGGGTCACAACCTACGATCATGATTTTTTGACCGAAAGTCGTTGCCAGCTGAGCCAAAGTGTTCTGGGAAGTCGTGGATTTACCGATACCGCCTTTACCGTAAAATGCGATTTGTCTTGGTTTCTTACTCATGATTAATCATCCCTTCGATATATTAATATTTTCAAAATAAGAACCGTATTTCACACTTTCAAGAATGGCTTCCTGTATTCCGCCTTTGCGGACCAGAGGCAGCACGCCTGCTTTGTTCAACGCCGCGCGGGGCGCGTCGCCGATACCGGAGCTGAGAAGAATACGACAATCGCTGAGGATTGAGGTGATCTCTTGAAGCGTTTCGCCTTTATCTCCGTTGCAATCGGCTGTGCCGTGGCAGTAGGCCTGAATCTTCCGGATACCGACGAATTCCACTTCGGCGCCGTCCGTATCGAAAATCATAAATTCCGTCGCATGTCCGAAATGCTGGTTGACCTTGTCTCCGCCTCTGGAAGCAACCGCGACTCTAGTCTTCTTATTCTCGTCAAGAATGTTCCGACGATTCTGCTTCGAGATAACACGCTGACGGATTTTGGTGTCAAGCTCCTGCTGGAATTGTTCTCTTGCGTCGAGGTCGATTACAGGATCGGCTTCCATCGTTTCCAATTGGAAATCCTGGTTCCGGTCCTGACCGAGCAGTCCCACTGCGTCTGCACGGCATTGGCGGCAGTGGCGCATAAGCTTGGTTCCGCCCTCGCTCAGCTGCTCCTGCAGCTGGTTCAATTCCCTTGGACGGGGAGCTTTGCGACCGTCTTTCTCATACTGGCTACCCGGGGCGATAATCAGCGGCGTTACGTTATGAAGCGTCGCACCGAGTTCTTTGACTTTCTTTGATACTTCAACCAGATGATGATCGTTGACCCCCGGGATCATTATCGAGTTGACTTTGACGAGAATACCCTGCTTAGCCAATGCCTCCACGCCTTGAAGCTGGCGGCTGATCAGCATAGCGGCGGCTTCTCTTCCTTCGTACCTTACTCCTTCATCGAACACCCAAGGATAAATCTCTTTGCCTACATCAGGGTCGATCGCGTTAATCGTAATGGTCACATGATTGATGCCAAGTTCTACAATCCGATCGATGTGCCGGTAAAGCGTAAGTCCGTTGGTGCTGAGGCAAAGCATCACATCAGGCACATTCTTTCTGACTCTGGCAAACGTATCGAACGTCTTATCCGCGTTGGCAAGCGGATCTCCGGGACCGGCTATGCCGACCACCGATAGCTGCATCAATTGTGCCGCCACACCTTTTACTTTCCGCTCCGCTTGTTCCGGAGTCAGCACCTCACTGACAACCCCTGGTCTGCTTTCGTTCACGCAGTCGAATTTACGGTTGCAGTAATTGCATTGGATGTTGCAGGCGGGAGCGACCGGGATATGCATCCGGGCAAAAAACCGATGGGCTTCCTCGCTGTAGCAAGGGTGGCGACTGATGTCGTCCTCTGCTGCATTTGATAAACACGACGTCGGCTGCGGCTTCATTTTTTCCCACCTCCTTAATGTAATGAGGAGTTGTACTCCTTGCGCATGCTCCACTTCGTTCTCGCGTCGGAAGCATGCGTCAGTTTTGCGGAGCGTCAGCTCCTCAGGTGTTTCGGACCCGACTTCCGTGGGTAAGGTACAAATAGGTTAAATGTTATATAACCTATATCCGACGTGTCAGTTAACCTGACTCCAACCTTTCTTGAAAAGCTTTGCTGTACACTCATCATATTTTCAATCCCCTATATCGTCAATTAGCGCAACCACGAAAAAACCCGGTATAGTCTGGTGTTTACAGTTTCGTCAAATGAAATGTCAGATTATATAACACATATGTTTCATGGTTCCGTTTTCATAACCTATTTTCATTGAAAATCAATGTCATTTTGATTTCCTTTTACAGCGGCTTTACACAAGGATTCTCCTCAGCTTCCCTCTTGCTAAGGCAAAAGAACCCCAAATCTAGCAGCCCTTGAACTTTATATAGTAGAAAGCGACCTTGAACTTCACTCTGTTGACATTGCTTATCAACTACTATATGATCTTTTATAGGAAGAAACGAGAAAACTGAATATCCCGTAAAGGGGAGTAGCTGTTAAATAAAGTCGTCAGTACGAGAGCGTTGATATGGTTCTCCGGCTTTATTGGCAATATTTTATTGTTAGCGAGACCTTTACCATTCAGATTGAGACTTTTTTGAGTCCGATCTGCTTGGTAAAGGTCTTTTTTATATAGTTTTAGGTCATTATAAACACGAGGAGGTAACAACAATGGATTTGGGATTATTATTGGAATACGGCTGGGTACTGCTTGTGCTAGTGGGGCTGGAAGGGCTGCTCGCCGCGGATAATGCGCTGGTGCTGGCAATCATGGTGAAACACCTTCCCGAGGAAGCGAGGAAAAAGGCGCTCTTTTACGGGCTGTTCGGGGCATTCATCTTCAGGTTCGGCTCGTTGTTCGTCATTTCGTTCCTTGTAGACATCTGGCAGGTGCAGGCAATCGGCGCTATTTATCTGCTGTTCATTGCAGCCAATCACATCATCCGCAAAATCGTCGCTTCCAAAAAGCCGGTAACGGAAGAAGCTTCGGAGAGCGGCACGAAGGAAGGCGCGGACAAAAAGAAATCCGGTTTCTGGCTGACCGTCTTCAAGGTGGAGCTCGCTGACATCGCTTTTGCCGTCGACTCGATTCTTGCCGCAGTCGCCCTTGCCGTCGCGCTTCCGCCAAGCGGTCTTCCCGCAATCGGCGGACTCGACGGAGGCGTGTTCCTCGTCATTTTTGCCGGGGGCTTTATCGGACTCGTTATCATGCGCTTCGCCGCTTCGTTCTTCGTCAAGCTACTCCATTCCCGTCCGGGACTTGAGGTTGCAGCCTTCATTATCGTCGGCTGGGTCGGCGTCAAGCTGGCCGTTATCACGCTCGCGCACCCCTCGCTAGGCGTATTATCCGAGGATTTTGCTCACAGCACCTGGTGGAAAGCGACATTCTATATCGTGCTCGTACTTATCGCCGCCATCGGCTGGTTCTTGAGCAAGGATACTATTGAAGAAAATAAGGGAGAAAACCCCGTCGGAGAATTGGATAAGCAACTTGGAAAATAGGAAGCTTCCTAATTAAAGCGAGTTAAAGCGAGAAAAACAGCCCGTCTGCGCGATTATGCGCGAGCGGGCTGTTTGTCTTAGAAGAACCTCATTGGGTGAGGTGTTATTCACATGGCATATCTATGTTAATTACATGTAGTGTATGTGTAACATATCTGGCAATCAGAGAGGCCGGATGGCATTGTTAACCCAGTGCCGACTCCTTAATCTGCTTGCTTCGCAGTTGGCCGCAGGCTGCATCAATATCCGATCCCTGCTCCAGACGGGTGCTGACGCTTATTCCCTGCTTTTTCAACGTATCGAAGAAGGCCCGGACCGTCTCCCTGTCACTGCGCTGATACTGGCTGTGCTCATCCACCGGATTATAAGGAATCAGATTTACGTTGATGAGCGATCTCCGTTCGCCGATCAATTCGGCCAGCTCCAGAGCATGTTCCTTTTGGTCGTTCACGTCCCGCAGCAAAATATACTCCAGCGTCGTTCTCCGCTTCGTCTTCTCCAAATAGTAGTCTATCGCGCCCATCAGCTTCTCGATTGGAATCGCGCGATTGATCTTCATGATGCGGGTGCGAAGCTCATCGTTCGGCGCATGCAAGGAAATGGCCAGATTCACCTGAAGATTTAGGTCCGCAAATTCGATGATTTTGTCCGCAAGGCCGCTGGTCGAGACGGTGATACGGCGTCCGGCGATGTTCAGCCCCTTCTGATTTTTGATAATCAGCAGAAAGTCAACCATATTCCCGAAGTTGTCGAACGGTTCCCCGATACCCATAACGACAATATGGCTCACCGCCTCACCTTTCCCGGCCCGGTCCAGATGCAACTGGACTTGCATGATCTGCTCCACGATCTCTCCGGAAGACAAGTCCCGGTCCTTGGACAAAAGCCCGCTCGCGCAGAAGCTGCACCCGATGTTGCAGCCGACCTGGGTCGTTACGCATACGGCCAGTCCATATTTTTGCCGCATCAATACCGTCTCGATCAAATTTCCGTCCGGCAGCCGGAACAGGAACTTTACCGTACCGTCCGTCGATTCCTGCTTCACGTGTTCGGACAAAGTGCGGATTGCAAAATGCTCATTCAGCAGGCTCAAAGCCTCGGGGTGAACATCGCTCATTTCGAAAAAATCCGTTACCCGCTTCACGTACAGCCAATCCCAGACCTGCAGCGCCCGGTATTTGCGGTGTCCGCGTTCCAGCAGCCAGGCCGCCAGTTGTTCAAAGGTTAAACCGTAAATGGAAATCTTGTTCATTTATTTATCCTCTTTTCAAGGCTGTCTCCAGCCTGTCATTCAACTAAAGCTGCCAAATGGCAATCGTATATTATTGTCCCAAATTTTTTTAATTAAAACAAGAGGGATAAATCAAGAAGAAACGCCTGACGGCGTCTTTTTAAGACGCAAGTACGTTTCTCGTAGAAATAAAGACCAAAACGATAGGCGCGAAGCTAATAAGTCTTATATTTTGAAAAAAGCCGTCCGCGAAGGAATATTTCTCTCCGCTGAACGGCTTGCGACTTTCCGCTTGCTTTATTAATAGTAGATATTAATAGTACATGGATTGGCCGATGGGTTGGTCCGTTTTGCCCTGGAGCTCCACCAGCTTGATCAATACCGTAGCAGCTTCGGCCTTGGTTACGAGGTCGGCCGGATTAAACTTGCCATTCTCACCCTGGAGCAGGCCGAGCTTCACGGCAACCGCCACTTCGCCCTTGCGGCTGATCGAGGCGGCATCTCCAAATTGGTTGATGACCGGATCAGCCTGCAAATACGAGGAAATCTTGTTGTATTTGACGATGGAGGTCAGCAGCACGGCGAGCCCCTCACGGGTCAGCTTGGCGTCAGGCTGATACGCGGTCTCCGAGTCAATCCACCGGTTCTGCACAGCGAAGGAGACCGCATCATAATAAGGGCTTTCCGGGCTTACGCCGGCGACCGGTTTGCGCTCGTTTCCGTTATACATGTTGGTATAATAAGGCGTAACCGCTTTGGCCATCCAGCTCAGCCAGTCTCCGGCTGTTATCTCGGAATCGGGATTCACCTTCCCGTTCTCATCCGGTATCAGGATGCTGTATTTCACCAATGTCGACAGCGCCTGCTCGGCCGGATTCCCTTGAATATCGGAAGCGGCGGACGCTTTCTTCAATTGGCTTGGCGCCTGATACTGCGCAGTCCACTTGCCGGTAACCGCATTAATGACTTCCGGCGCACCTACGGGATCTGCCAATACCGGCGAATACACAAGCTTGATCTTCTGCTCGGTATAACCCGCGGGGGTATAGCCTCCGAAGCTTCCATACTGCAGCTTCACTTTGTATCGGTCGAAACTTTGAGCCCGCGCCTGGTCCTTAGTAACTTTCACTGCCGAAGAGTCAATCGCGGCTTTCTCAAGGTCTGATGCCCGGGGTAGGTAATAGGACTGCAACGCACCTTTGTTATCCAAAGCAAGCGTCAGACCGCCGTCGCCCACTGGAATGCCTTTATAGAAGCGAAGGAATTGAAAGCTGAAACCCGTGCCCCCGTTTAGCGCGCTGTCTCCCCGCTCGACCAGCTTCAGATTGGAGGAAGCATCGGGGTACAGGAGGTTAATCAGCGCGATTGCCTTATTCTGGGCCTGC
Source organism: Paenibacillus sp. URB8-2 (assembly GCF_013393385.1). Lineage (NCBI taxonomy): Bacteria > Bacillati > Bacillota > Bacilli > Caryophanales > Paenibacillaceae > Paenibacillus > Paenibacillus sp. URB8-2. Next base: position 4,382,035 of record NZ_AP023239.1, read on the forward strand.
TGCTTCGTCAGTTTGGTTCCTTTCGATGTATCCGCCTCCGAAGCGCCGGTTGGGACAGGATACTTATTTTCATTGAAACTCAGAATCTGCCCAGTAACGGCGTCCACCTCGGCGAAGGATTGGGATGGATAACCGCTGCTGAGGGACGCGTTGTCCAGCCAGTTCAGTCTCCAGATCTTACGGCTGGTATCAGCATAATCACTGCCCAGAGAACTGGATACCAGCTTTCTCGCAGCAGGAATGGAGACAACCTGCTTCACCCGTTTGGCCGCCTCATCACTCGTCAATTCTGTGGCGCCGCTTCTCGAGATAAAGCGATTGGACGCCTGCGGTACATCGCTGTATACGGCGGATGTAACCGTGCTTTCCGCGCCTAAAGCAGTCAGCCGTTTGCCTGTTAAGGCATCGATGGCAGACAGCGCCCGCTCGGTCGGCCGCCAGCCCAGAATCCAGCTGTTGGCGCCCCCATTCTTGTAGACGGGGATGTAAGCCAGTTCCACGTCAAACTGTTCGCTGAATGTCTGCTCCGCCTTGGCCTGCGCAACCGACGCGGCAGCCGCCGGGTAGCTCCAATGCTCCGGCGATTTGTTGAACTGCCTTACACTGCCGTCCGCAGCGATGGCCACGGAGACATTTTCAAGAGGAGAGGGAATGCCATTTCTTAACACCGTGAAACTAAAGCCGTATTGTACGGGACCGAAAAGTGCCGGATTACTCATATAATCAACATTGTCCTGCAGTTCCAGATCGTTAACTGACAGGGAGGGAGCAGCCTTGGCGATAAAAACTTTAGCCTTCTCCAGCGCCTCTTCCCTTGTGATCGCAGGCGGATAGTAACTCTCGTTCTGCTGCCGGTCCGGAAAATAGAGATATGTATTGATCAAATCTCCGTTAACAGCATCCACCTGGCTGTTAAAGCCATATCCGTTGTTGCCCTTCTGGTAGTTCCACTGAATGTTCCATATCATTTGATTGGACGGCGAGGGATACATATTGTTAATACCCAGTTCCACATTCGATACTTCCGCCTCCGCCAAAATGGGGAACAGCGTTTTCAGCTTAGAGAGTGCCTGCTCTTTCGTGAACTTGACCTTGGTAGGATCCGCTTCATTCGTCTGCGCAGACGCCGCGGCGCTTTGGGATTTTTCGGCAACCACGTTGGAAGAAGCAGGCTGGGCAACGGCGGCAGCGGAAGAAGAAGCCGCTCCGGCAAATCCTGCCGGCATCACAAGAGAAAACGTTACCATTCCGGTTAATGCGGTTTTGGCCGTGAATCCCGGCGTACGTTTATGCTTTTTCTTCAAAATCTCATCCTCCTTTTTTCAATTCTTTCTAATTATAAAGAGATTTTCATTTATTTTCCATATAAAATGTCCTATTAAAACAGAAAAGCTTGTTTCACCCGCACATAACAAAAAACCTTCTTCCGCCCGGGCGAGGCAGAAGAAGGCAAGACGGTCGTCCGCTTCCGAAGAAGCGTCGTCAGAAAAGCAGCGTCCGCTGCAGAAACCAGACAATACCCATCGCCGCAATCAGGCCCGAGACGGCATAGTTCACGGCGCCGTACCAGCTTTTGCGGCCAATAATAATAATCAGCGGCAGAAGAGCCAGCAGCACGGCGATTTGTCCGATTTCCACTCCAAGATTGAAAGAGAACAACGTCAGCAAAAAGTCATCACGCATCATCCCTTGCAGAACCTGCGCAAAGCCGAAGCCGTGAACAAGACCGAAGCCGAGCGCGACCAGCCATCGGCGGCGTACTCTCCTCAGCCAGATGTTCTCTATGGCAACGTAGATGATACTTGCGGCGATCAGCGGCTCGACGATCCGCTGCGGCACGTCAACGATATTCAGCGCGGCAAGCGCTATGGTGACGCTGTGGCCGAGCGTGAAAGCGGTTAGTATTTGAATATAATCCTGCTTGCGCTGCTTCAGGATAATCAGGGAGACGATAAATAACAGATGGTCGAATCCGGTCCAGATATGCATGATCCCGACTCCGGTGAATTCAGCGAGCGTCGCCAGCCAGCCGGGAATGCTATTGGAGACGGAAGATCTGCCTTCCGCCGATAATTCTTGGTGCAAAACCCGGCTTCCCTCCGTAAATACCGCGGCTGATGCCTCTTGGCCCCCGACTCGGACGGTGGCAAAATTCTGGTGCTTCGGATCAATCAAATCATAAAAAAAATTGTACCCGATATCGAAGGAATGTACGGCAGCGGGAAATTCCCCGGTCATATCGAGGTAAAGGTACTGCGCTCCTCCTCTGTTTCGCATGGAGGCTTCGGTAATTTCCGGCTTCACGGAAACGCCGCCGCTCGTTATCGTCAGGCAATCGTCAACGAGACGCTGCAATTCCTCCTTGCTCCAGCCGGGAACGCCGGTCCGGGCTTTGGCGGTTGAAGCGCCGGGCTCAATGACAAACACAGTACGGCCGCTTGTCATGTCCATCCACTGGGCGACTTCCTGAGGGTCCAAGTACAATTGATAGCGCACCGCCGAGCCGGCGGCGGATATATCGGAATACCCTATAGTGGCCAGATGAGCCAGTGCGGGCCGGATAGGCAGCAGAAACAGAACAATCAGAACGGCCAGCAGACTGCATCCGGATGATTTCAGGCTGATTACTTTCACGGTGTGCGACCTCCAAATATGGATGAAGAGCAAAGAGTCCCTTAAAGACTCTTTGCTCCTTATCTTGCTCTCGTAATAAAATATAGAATTTCGGATTGCTTTATTGACTCTTCTTCAGCGTATTAAGAATGATCTTGGCGCATTCGGCCCGAGTCGCCGAGCTGACCGGCTCGAAGCTCTGACTGGAGCGGCCGCCGATTAAACCGAGACCGTAAGCCTGCTGAACAGCTTCTTTGGCCCAGCTTGCGGCGCTGCCAATATCCTTGAACGGAGCGGGCGAAGCTCCGGCTGTCTGAAGACCGGTGTTATATTGATAAGCCCGGACAATCATAAGCGCCATCTCCTGGCGCGTTACCGCCGATGCGGGATCGAACCGTGAAGCCGTTCTTCCCTTCACAATGCCTGCCTGAACCGCAGCCGCAACTTCCTCCGCATACCAGGCTCCGCCCGAAATGTCGGTAAACGCGCCTGCGTTCCCGCCTTCAAGCTTCAGCCAACGAACGAGCATAGCCGCAAATTCGGCGCGGGTCACCTGGCGTCCGGGTTCGAATTTGTCGCCGGTCCCCTGAATTATATGCTTGGCAGTCAGCTCGCGCACGGTTTCCGCGGCCCAATGGCCGGTATTCAAATCCGTGAAGGATTTGTCGTACTCCAGCACGGCGTACTTACTGAAATGGGAAACTTGAGCAGTTATTACACCGCCGGACAACGTGCCCGGCAGATATTCAAGCTCTCCTCCATTACCTATAAAGTACACGCCAAGCAGCCTCTCATCGGCGGAAGGATCGATCCGCAACGCAAGCTTGAGCGGCTTGCCGAAGGATTTCAGCGAAAGCTTGTTGCCCTGGCTGTCGACGGCAGCCAATTCGAACTCGTAGAGCCCGCCGGCAAGCCGGATCCCGGCTCTCTCCAGTGACGATGCCTGCCGAAGCGCGGTCTGGGCAGCTTCAGCAGGAACGGAATTCGCCGAGAAGACGAGTTTCCCGCTGCTTCTCTCGCTTACCGGAAGCAGATCGCGGGCGGCCTGGAGCAGTTCAGCCGGAACGGTAGCCGTCCATTCCGATGCTTTGATGGCTACCGGAGCGCCGAGCAGCAGATCCGGAGCGGCGGCCGGAAGCACAAGCTCGCCGGTTTCTCCCGGAACTTCCAATGTGACAGACCCGGCAGCGGCTGCGGCCCTGATTGTTTCGGCTTCGACTACAGTCCGTACCAGACCGGGAGCCGCCGGACTTGGCGAAGGTGAAGGCTTGGTCCCAGGCGCCGATGTCGGCTGAGGTGTAGGCGTTGGCTCAAAGCTTTCCTCAGCGGTTACCGTCAGAAGCTGCGTTTTTGCAAACGAACCGTACTTTGCCTGAATATCAGCCGTTCCGGAACGAAGCGCTTTGATGGTACCCTTATTGTCGATTGCCGCCACAGCCGGGTTGCTGCTGCTGTACACAATCCCTTCATTCAAAAGCATCCGGCTGCCGTCGCTGTACACGGCTCTCACGACTGCAGTTCTTTCCTCGCCTTCTTTCAGAGAAGAAGGAGCCTCCAGTTCAATGCCCGTTATCGTACGGTCAGCGTCTGCCTGACCTGTACCAAACGACCAGATGTCGGAATACGCCATTCCGCCGTGGCCGTCATCCGCCGCCGCATACCAGGAATATTTGTTATCCGGGGACAGGCCGTTCCACTCCGTTTCGGCTCTTGAGCCGCTGACGGTATTGGCGCTCGAGCCAATCCGGTTCTTGGTATAGACGTTCACGCCGATATAATCTGTGGCGACCTGCTTGCTTGCCGCCATCGGCGTATAATCGATATCGAATTCATCCTTGCCCGGCTCGTCATAGTAGTTCTGGTCGTCCAGGTAAGGCGAGTAGGTATTGACATGAATTTTGCTGTTATCCAGATCAAACTGCAGCATCCGCAGGTACCCCGAACCCCCCTCGGTCGCCGATTGATAATCGGACAGCATCTCGACAACGGTCCGGCCGTCGGGAGCGTGCTTTACATTATAGGCCACGCCATGATGATGTCCGCACAGCACCATGAACACGTTGTTGTTCGGTGCAACAATATCCGTCCAGATCTCCTGTCCGTCGCCGGCGTAATCGCCGGTAGGTGTAATGTATTGATGCGTGGCGACGATAGCCTTCCGATCAGGGTACTGCTTCAGCACCTCATTGGCCCAGGCGACCGTATCTTTCTGCACATTCCACCCGAGGTACATAATAATGAAATCCTGGCCGCTTGCGGATATCAGATCGTAGTGATCGCGGTTATTGTGGAAATCGCCGCCGAAAGTCGGCTGGCTCTCGAACCGCGATTTGCCGAAATACTTGTAATACTCCTTGTAGTCGGCCTCGTTATGGTTAACATCATGATTGCCGGCCACCAGGCCGTACGGCATTCCGGCTTCCTCCAGCGTCTTCATGCTGTTGCTGGCCACAGCCCATTCATCCGCGCGGTCCCAGTCGTCGACAAGGTCGCCGGTATGGATGGAGTAGACAATCTTCTTGCTATCCTTTTGATCGACGATATAATCCATCATGGATTTATAAATGCCCGGGTACGAATCTGAATAATATTGGGTATCGCTTACCCATGCAAATGAAAAATCAACGTCGTCCGGAGATGGCAGCAAATCCTGAATAAGCACATGCACAGTTTTGCCGCGAACCATACCGCCGGCTTTCACCTTGGCCTCCAGACGGAAATCCTGTTCGCCAAGGCCCGATGCTGCCCGCTCCCATTTTCCCGTATTGTAATTCCAGGTGTACATGGTCACTTGCCGTCCCGCGAGAGAATGTCCTTCCCATACGACTTCAACTTCATCTTCGGCTGCCGGTTCTTCATCAAGAGTGAAGTCAAACCGGTGGTACGGGAACAGACCATCGGCGTCCGTTACAAAATACCGTCCGTCCTTTTGGCTTATCTTGGCTATATCATCCCCCGCAAGCTCTTTTTCGCCGGATGGCGCAAGCTCAAGCGGCGGCTCACGATCCACCGAGTTCGCATAAGCGGCTTGGGACTTGGCGCCATTAAAGTCGTAGCGGTAGCCCTTGTAAAAGGTCACGTCCAACGGGTCGCCGTTCGGATCGGACGCCTTCACGCTGAGGACCGCCTTTCCGGAGTCAACCTTCCCGCCGGCTTGTGGAGAAGGCTCGGAGGGCTTGTTCGGCGCATCGTTCTGAATCTCGAACGAAACTGAGCGTTTCGTTTCGTTGCCGGCCTTGTCCACGGCCGTTACTTCAAGCTTGTGTCCTCCTGCCGGGAGAGCGGCCGGCCGGTCCGACGGAAACGGAACTGCCGCACCGTCTACAGTCGCGGTAACGGCATCCATGCCGGATGATGCATCGGATATCGTGCCGCTCAGGGTTACAGGGCCTCTGTAACTCTTCCCTTCCTCAACCGACAGATTCTCAATAGCCGGAAGCGTGTTGTCAACGGAAGCCGGCACACTTATCGTTTGTCCGGCGGCTCCATCCAGCTTAAAGGTATGCGGACCGTCGGCCAACACAGCGGTATCAAGTTCATGCCTCACTCCGGTAAACGTTGATGCGGGCAGTTGGACCGCAAAATGAACCTCGGGCACATCATCGTTTATCGTAATCCGGTTCGTCGCATTGGCCAGACTGACAAATTTCCCGCTGCTGCTCTTGGTCTTTGCGGAGATTTGAGGAGCGGTACCGTCCCAGTTGAGGAAGCGGGCATTTTGCAGCTTATAATCGTCATTGTTGCCTTCAAGCCCCCTCGGCGATACTCCATTCCCCGACGTGAAGGCCACCGTATTTTCCCCGGGCTTGAACCAATGTCCCTCTAAAGGAACTGCCAAAGTGCTGTAATTCGACCCTGCCGGCAGGTAGCCGACAAACTCTTCATTGATATACAGACCGTTCAAGAATGAGGTAGACTGCAGATCGTTAGCTTCGAATACGATATAAGCGTCGCCGCCCGGTTCCGGTGCCGTTTCCACAGCATTGCCGTCAACCGACAGACTCAAAGTGTCTTCCGTGCCCGCGTACCCCTTCAGTGTCAGGGTTCCCCGCAGCCACTCTCCTTCTTCCACATTCAGGGACAGCTGGGCCCTCGGGGAGAATTGAAGCCGGTAAGGCCGGCCTTCCGTCTCAACTGTTGAAACGGTATTCGTGCCATCCGACGCCGTAAAATAATAGTCCACATATTCCGCGTTCAGCAGATTATAGGATTTGACGATGTCCGATACGTAAGCTTCGGCGCCCGCGCGCAGCATATTCACACGGGTATAGTCGCTTGCGCCGTTCTTTTTATAATACAGATTGACCTGTTTTATCTTTTGACTGTCGGCAACCGAAGCGGTCAGCGTAAGATCCTGCACCGGTTGAGTTCCCGCAGCGGGAATATACGTGATTACCGGCGGCTCCGTGTCAGCCGAAAGCTCAATCGGCGTTTCCGGTACTTGCCCTTCAAGCAGCGTCCCGGGCGTAGGAGTCTGGTCGTATCCCCGGCGGAACATTCTGTTGCCTCCGTCCAGCGGATATTCAAACACAACGCCCCGGCCCGTTACGGCCTCATCCTGGCTTACGCTGAACCAGGCCTGCGAAACAATATCCCCCGCGTGATGGTAAGGATAAGCCGCATCTTCGGCGATCAATATCCTGCCCTCTTCCGAGTCCGGCAGTCCGGTGCCGTCCCATAAGACAGGGAGCAGCGAAGAATCTTCAAGATTCACATTGTACAGGCTATTAAAGTTGCTTACGGGTTTTCCCCGGGTGACGGAAGTCTGCAGCCAGATCACGGCTGTTCCCTTTGAGGCCAGCACGTAGTCTTCCGTCAGATCAATCGGACTTGCCACTCCGGTCCGGGTTTCATAGACCAGCTTGTACTGGTCAAGATGGATGGGGAGGCTCGTATTGTTATAAACCTCCACAAACTCATAATCGTCATTTCCCGTATTATCCGGCATGATTTCCGTAATCAGCAGCCCGCTTTCCAGCGGATGAAGGGAGGAAACCACTTTAATTTCGTAGTCTTTGCCCTCCTTGTCCCGGCTGTCGGCGTTGTTCCGTCCGTCCGATGCCAAAATGTAATATTGCAGCCTGGAAGCGCCCGTCAGCGCCGCTTCGGGAACGACTGTCTTGTAGACGCTGTCCCCGACTGAGGCCATGGAAGATGCGGCATAGTCGGACATTTTATCCGTTTTATAATGCAAGCTCACATCTTCGACTTTCTGATCATCGCTAACCTTGACCGACAGCTCCAGCGCTTTAGGCAAAGTCGATCCCGCAGGGATCATATGACTGAGCACCGGCTTGATAAAGTCAGCGGGAAGCTCCATCCGCTGGGCGGGGACCTGGTCAGGAATGAGCGTCCCGGGTGACGGCGCTTGCTTCGATGCCAGCTTCACCATTGTCGCGGAACCGTCTTCCGCCGCCTTGTAAACCACACCGGTATGGTCCTTGCTATCGCTCACATCGGTGGAGTTGTAGCCGTCGGCGTCATTGTAGACCGCCTTGGAGATGATTTCATCCGTATCCGTGGCGATAGCCAGGCTCCGGCCGCCCGTATTGGAGAAGCCGTATCCCGGATTCAGGACAATAATCTGATCTTCCGTGTAGGAAGTGCCGTAAGTCTTGTTGAAATTAGCCAGCGTGTCGCTCGTGTTGACCACGTAGTTCCATAGCAGAACCGTTTTTTGAGGCTGCAAAATATAGTCATCGTCAATGTCAAGAACGATAGGAGAACGGTTGTCATAATACCCGTACAGCACCTTATATTCCTTCAGCGGAATCGGCCGGTTGCTGTTGTTGTAAAGCTCGATATATTCGTAGCTTTCTCCCCCGCCCGTCGCCCCGGCCGCCGTCTTGGCATTAAATATGATTTCGGAAATCAGAAGATAGGGTCCCTTTCCTCCGCCGGCTGCATCCTTAACCGTAATCGTCTCAAAGCTGTCCGGCTGCTGCGGATAGCGGGCGGTGTTCACGCCGTCGGAAGCTTCAATGTAGTATTTAACGCTCTTGGTTCCGGTCATTACGGAGGACGGTATGACACCGGAATAATCGTTCCAGCCTTCTGCGCCGCGCTCGCTGTAGGTCATGGATGTCACTGTATAGGCATCGGCTTCCTCCGCCTTATAGAACAACTTGACGCTGCCAAGCCACGTCTCGTCATATACCTGAGCCGTGACGCTTACATTCACCGGTTCAGTCTCCGCGATTGCTGCCGTATGGCGGATAAGCGGCGCTACGGCTTCCGCCGGAAGCTCCGCACGCGGAGGAACTTGTCCATTCAGCAGCGTTCCCGGTGTCGGGGTCTGCTTGGAAGACAACTTCGTCATCAGAGCCCCGCCGGCAGGATTGTAAGCATATATAACGCTTTTTCCGTTACTATCGTCGCTTTTGTCGGTGTCGCTGATGACCGAATCATTATATCTGGCCACAGAGACTGTGCCGTTATCCGAAGCTTTTCGAAGAGTCACTTTATATGTTCCCGTATTTACCAGATTTCCTGAAGGCTGGTCAAGAAAAGCGCTCTGCTCTTCCGCAAGACCCGGGTTCATGCTGTAGGCGGCATTGAACTTCGCAAGACTGCCCTGCTCTCCGTCAAGGTAACCGCGGAGCACGGCTGTCCCGTAGGGAGAAATGCTCTTGCTGCCCTTGATCGTCCACTTGTAGACCTTCGAGCCGTCAAAATTCTCAATATTCACATAATAGTCATTCAAAGAGGCCGTTTCCGCGCTATTGTTGTAGACTTCGATGTACTCCCAAGCTTTCACATCCGCACTGTTGGTATTGGGTGAATTAAACACCACTTCCGTAATCAGCAGTTTGGGAATTTCCTCCGCCTTAACGGAACGAGCCTGACCAAACCCCGATAGAGCCAATGCTCCCGCCAAACATCCCGCCAGCAACTTCTTCAAGTTTCTCCTCCAATTCTTCAATTCGAATTACACGCTCCCTCGTGTTCATCTTTAGCCTGATAAAGACTACAATTATGAACTTTAAACCTGCTTCTTTAACTGGAGATAATCGGAATGTAAAACTTGCGGATGTTTCGTCAATCGCGCGATAGGTTCGACTCGGAGACTTCCCATTGTTATTGGCGGCCACAACAAAAAACCTCCTTTCGCCCATTAGGCTAAAAGAAGGCTTAACGCATAATCGCAGGCCCCGTCTCCATCTTCAGCTACCCAAGCTTGATCAGCCCAGGCAACCGCTTGCGAACGGCCTTTTACATTCATTTTTTGCATCACGTTGGAGATGTGGTTGCGAACCGAAATCACTTTATGACATTACCATATCCAAATCCAAACTTACTGTCTTCCACTTATAAGTTTAACATCTCTAACCATGCTGTATTGAATAAAGTAGACAACCGCGAGGTGAAGCCGATGAAATGGGAAGAGATTGCCGAATGATGCTTGTGACATCGCAGATTATGTAGAATGAGTGACTACACCTTTCGCTACATTCATTTGCGGATATTCCCTCATCACTCCCGGAATGTCATCTATATATTCGGCATTTAATATTTAGAATTGAAGACATAAGCGTTCAACTGTGGCAGCGGGCGTTTCATTAATCAAACGGATAAATCCTTGAACAACTTTGCGAATTTTTTGTACCGAGTCGAAGAAGACATTATGAATTACGGATGATTTTAACCAGCCCCACAATTCTTCAATCATGTTCAAATTCGGACTATACGGAGGCAAATAAACCAAGGTGAGTTTGGCTTGATATTCTTTTAAAAAAGGCTGGATGAGGTCTGCGTGATGAATTCGTGCATTGTCCAAAATCATCACGATTCGGTCGCCTTCATACTTTTCAAGACGCGTTCCAGAAAGGACAAGAATTCTTTGGCGGTATACTGTTCTTCTTGTACGCAAAACACTTCGCCGGATTCATAATCCAGCGTCCCGATCAGCTTCGCTCCCCAATGCTTGCCGTAGGTGGGAATGATTTTTTGCTGCCCCTTGGGAAACCAGGTACGAGAAAGCGCTTGGTAATCCCGGATCATGGACTCATCTTCAAACAGAATCCGGTCGATGCGCCCAGCGAGGAGTTTTTAACTCCTGAAAGTGTTCTTTGAATTCTTCTTGTTTCTGTGGGTCTGCTTTAGCCAGTGTGTAGGTCGGCTTCGTAAAGCTAAGCTTCAAACGGTACAAAAGGTCTCGTGTCCCTCGATCCGAATACCGAATATTCCACTTTTGTTCGATCCATTTCCGAACGAGTGGAGAAGTCCAGTTCATCTGGGAAGGAAATCCTTGATCCTCGGCGTTTGATTCGTTATCACTTCATACACTTGTTGCTCTTGTTCAGCAGTTAACAAGCGATGTCGTCCTGGAGGACGTCCGATTTGTAGCCCCTGCATCCCTTGCTCTCGGTAAGCTTTGCTGTAGTTATATAAGGTCGCAACCGTTCGTCCTGTCACTTCGGAAATTCGTTCGTAGGATTCGCCAAGTAACAGCAGGAGGATCGTCTGATACCTTTCGTGCATCCGTAAATCTTTGTTTATTTTCATCGCGGCTTTGATTTCCAGAATGGCTGCTGCTTTGTGTTCTTCTGCCACACCAACTCGTACACTCATTTGTATCGTCTCCAATAATCATCGTATTGAAGACTATTATACTGGAATTTATTTCTTTGTGGGTTGTGCATGATCGCTCAACTCAATTTATTTTTCGCCGGGTATATAGTGCGAAATAATGGCTGATTAATGGCTCAATCCGTACTATGTTTTGCCGAATGAAAGAAATCGCTTCCTCATGTGTGAAAGGATTAATAAAGGATCCCTTTATGCTTAGTTCTTTTGAAAAAATGGTAAACGGCGAAACATTAATCAGAGTGTCTGGCGAGGGTACGCCGAACAGAAGGATTTGACCTCCTTTTCGAGCTGCTTTGATTGCAAGCTCCATCGATTCTTGGCGTCCCACGCATTCGATTACAATATCTGCAATATTGATCAGTTGCCGTACCGTTTCCGGACTCGTTGGCCGCACGACCTCGTTCGCCCCAAGTTCAAGAAGCCGCTCGTGTTTCTCCACCGCAGGTTCGCTGACAATAATTTTTGCCGCTCCTTGTTTTTTTATAAGCTGGAGGAACAATTGGCCAATGAAACCGCCACCGATAATGAGTACCGTATGAACCGGGCGAACATCGATTGTCTTCAATCCGTGCAAGACGCAACCGACAGGTTCTACCATCGCACCTTCAACATAGCTCATCTCGTTCGGGATACAGTAAGCGTTTACCGCAGGAACAATGCAATATTCCGCCATGCCACCGTCTCGCGTCACGCCGATTGCTTGAAGATGATCGCACAAATGGGACCGGCCGCTCCGACAATATTCACATTCGCCGCAATAAATATTCGGATCTATCGATACTCTGTCTCCTAGTACCTTGACTAGATCAAATTTCAGGATACAAATGCTTTAACTTGCCTCGTGCCTGCTCCGTGGTAAATTGCCAATCGACAGATTTCTGAATTCGGTTGCGTTCGGTTTCCCAAGCGGACACCTCGCCCTGCAATTCTTCAATAGAGGTGATTCGGCGGTTCAGGCATTGGATCGTCATTACACTGAGTTCTATCTCAGCAATGTTTAACCAACTTCCATGCTTAGGGGTATAATGGATCTCTAGCCGTTTTGCCAAAGCCAACGCCTGTTCAGGCGGAAAGGTTTCATACAAGGACGAGATCGTATGGGTATTCAAGTTATCCATCACGAGCCGAACCCGTTTCGCCTCTGGGTAGTGGACCTCCAGCAGTTCTTGGATCTGCAGAGCCCAATCGGATTTTGTGCGTCTTTCCGAAGCCTGCACGTGACGCCACCCGGCGAGCGGCTCCGTGAACAGAAACAGGCTGCAGCTGCCTTTGCGAACATACTCGTAGTCTTCTCGCAGAACCTGTCCTGGCTTCATAGGTTGCGGTGGGCGCGAATGATCGAGCAGCTGGATCGGCTGTTCATCCATACAAATGAGCGGGATTTCAGGGTCATAAGGCAGGGCATAGGTCTCTAAGACGTCTTCCATCCGAGCGACGAATTCACTGCTCGATTTGGCGGGAATGCACCATTGTTTTTCAGGTGAGGCTTAAGTTTCGTTTTTTTAAAGTCGTCCGAATGGTTTCTCGTCCGACCGATTCTAAAATATTCAGCTCAATGACTCGGCGCGTTAGCAAACGAATCGTCCAGCGCGCATACCCTTTTGGAGGCTCAGAGCAGGCTAATGCAATAATTCGGGCTTCCACCTCACCGGTGATCGGTGAAGGGCGTGCCGGTTCAGCACGGCGGCGGTAACAGAGCGTTTGCTCCAGTCCGTGGGTACAGTAGTCTCTAACGGTGTAAAAAACGGTTGCATTACTGACTCCTGAACGACTGGCAATTTCAGTCTGCTTGGGAATAGCACCTTGATTTTCATCCGAAAGAAGCAGCACGAGACAGCGGCGGCGAATGCCGGGAGATGTCGTTTCGGCATGAAGAAGTTGTTCAATTCTTTCACGTTCTTTCGGCTCAAGCCGAACCTCGTATTTTTTGTTCATTTGCTTGCCCTCCCATATTTTTCTTATAGAAAGAGCATAAAACTAGAATAAAAATAGGTCAAGGTACTAGCTTCAAGTTCGAAACTCTGGACCCCAACTCTATTACTTCGCCTGCCAGTTCATGGCCGAGCACGATCGGCGGGTTTACCACCGCAGATCCGGGATGGCCATGATAAATGTGCTGATCCGTGCCACAAATGCCGCAACTTTCGACCCGAATTCGCACCTCATGCGGCTCGAGATCCGTCGTTTCCCAATCTAGCACTTCCATATTATGCTTTCCTTTAAACACCGCTGCCCTCATGTTTACCGACTCCCCGTTATTAAACTGATTTTTTCCCAGGCCTTACCGGTTCAGAATTGAAAATCATTCCTTGTAATGTTGTAGGTCCCCTTAAGCAGGATGGTTGGTATATCTATTGTTACCGGTTGCAATATGCTCGGTCGCATATCCTCCTATTGTATAGTAACAGCGTCTCTTTGCTTTGCTGCTACTTTACCGGTCTTGTAACTGAAGCTCTTTCCGTTCAGTTCGATAAAAATAACCGGAACAGCAACAGACGGCACTTTGTCCTTGATTTGTTCGAGGTTAACCTTTAAGATCAAGTCCCCCGCTTTAACTATACTTCCTTCCTTAACATAAACATCAAAGCCTTCTCCTTTTAGCTTAACCGTATCCACGCCAAAATGGATTAAAAATTCAATCCCGGAATTGCTTTTAATGGAAAAAGCATGCTTGCTGGGAACCACTGTCGTAACGACTCCATCAACCGGCGAGAAGACTTCTCCATTCTCAGGCTGTATAGCAAATCCGTCCCCCATCATTCGCTGGGAAAATGCTTCGTCCGGCACGTGGCCCAAATCGATAATTTCTCCGGAAACAGGAACGATAAATCCATATTCTTGATCCTCCGGTTTATCCTGGAATACAAGCGCTTTAATTTTATTAAACATGAGAAATACCTCCAAATGATTTAGAGTATTTGATTTACTTTTCCTTTAAGAACCAATTTACCCTCCCTCTCTCAAGCTACTTTATTCTTATACACCGATATTATATTAAAGCGTTTACTTATGTAAATATTTTCAGAACGCAAAAAAACATGTTCTTTACAAAAGAAACACGTTTTCAGGATAAGAGTTTGTTGTTCTCATATTTCAATTATTATCGGGGTCTTCCTTTATTCTCTCCAAATATTCACCAACCAAATTACTCAAATAGCATCAGCACATTCGCATAGAAGGAAGAGGCTGACTTATTACGGTCATCCATCGTATTCATATCAACTATTTTCAAATTTATATCCGATAGTTTGGATAAAGAATTTTCCGTGTCTCCTGTAAATGAAATGATTTTAATTCCATTTCTCTTTGCCGAATGAGACAATTTCAGCAAAAAATCCGTTTCTCCCGATTTGGAAACATTGATAAACAATTTTGCCTGTACAGGGTTTACATCGTAGCTTTCAATTGACTCGGAATAGATACATTTAAATCCGAGAACGACTAATTTTCTGGTTATATATTCCGTAATAGGTGTGGAGAATCCTCCTCCGCAAGTATATATAATTTCATCATTGTGTTCCATCAACAAGTTTACAAATTCGTCTATTTTTTTGTGATCTATTAATGATAATAATTGTTCCAAATCAACACCGTAGAATTGATTATTTTTTTCGCCGGAAAATTGAGACTTTTTATCCTTCAATGTAAAATTAAGATGATAATACATATCCAGAAAGCCGGTATGGCCCAATTTTTTTGCCAAATTCATAATTGTCGTTGTAGATGTATAAAATTCCTTTGCGATGCCTCTTACCCCTATTACTTTCACATTCTCTATATTGTCGATAATATATAATAATATTTTTTCTTCCGTTTGATTCAACTGATATTTGTCTACCAGCTTATGAATATCTAACCCCATGCTTTCGCCACCCACAATAGATTGTAAAGTGGAAATGATTACTTAGTAATATCGTATTAAAGGCAATGGCTCTTGCAAGGTCAACAATATAGGAAGCATGTTCATCAATATGCAATCCGGAGCCTTCTGTAGATTGCTGTTCGATAATTTTTCTGGCTTCGCCAAATACAAACTTTTCTCTTCCATCCATGACTTCATTTGCTCGTGTATATTCTATGTTAGAATGCTGAACAACATCATCCGGGAATAAATAGTATTTCAGATAGGTGTTAGGAAAAGTGTCCGGGTCCACAGCATACACATCTTTGGCTTTAGCGAAGGTATCATTCCAGCTTGCTTCCGTGTGCTGGCTGTCTCCAACCGAAACAACATAGCCATGTTTTGCGACATGCTCTTTAATTTTCGGCTTTAAATCATTTCCGTCTTTATCGCGAATATCCGTCCACCAGCCAAAATGATTCAGTCCATAATAACGGACGGTCATATCTTTTCTGGACTCTAATCCTGAAATTTCAGCCATCCGCGCTTCAATACCTATCGGCATATCGCAAATGTTCAAAACCCTGGAATCCGGTCTCAATCTGCGGGTCGCTTCGGCAACGATCGACGCCGGGTTCGAGTAATTGAGCATCCATGCATCTGGCGAGTATTTTTCCATGTAGTCAAGGATTTCAATTACTCCGCCAATGGATCTCATCCCATAAGCTATTCCACCGGGGCCGCAGGTTTCTTGACCCAGCACACCGTATTTTAAAGGGATTTTTTCATCCAATTCGCGCATTGCGTACTTGCCGACCCGGATATGGGCCATAACAAAATCGATATCTGTGAAGGCTTCTTCCGGATCAACAGTCGCAACAAATTCAATGTCCGGCGCTTGTTCTTTTAAAATAACGTCGCATGCTCCGGCTATGATATCTTGTCTTTCCTTATCGTTATCATAGAACTTTAGTTTTCCAATAGGGAATTTGTCCAGATTATCCAACAGCATTAAGACGATACCCGGCGTAAATGTGCTTCCTCCGCCCGCGATTGTTACAGTAAACTTTTTACTCATGATTCGTCCCTCTCTCCACTTTTTTTGTATATTAAATTTAATGAATAAATTTAATACCTCTTTGATTGGTAAACGCTTAACCTGCAAGATATTTATCAACGGCATTTCTGACCCCATTGACTTTAGTTCCATAGACGACTTGAATATTTTCGCCGTTTTTAATAACGCCCGATGCTCCTGTACCTTTTAAACCCAGTTCATCAACGATACCAGCATCCGTTACCTTGATCCTTAAACGAGAGAAGCAGTTGTCAACGGTTTCAATATTTCCCCTACCTCCAAGGGCTTCCACAATAGCAGCAGCTAAATCGGTATCTTTGCCTGCGGCTATAGCTGTCTCGACGGATTTTTGGCTTGTTGTTTTCTCTTTGTAATCTTTTTTAGTGAACAATTTCACTTCATCATCTTCCCGGCCCGGGGTCTTGAGGTTAAACTTTTTAATTAAAAAGGTGAATACAACGTAATATGTCGCTAACTGAACCAATCCTATGCCAACAAATAAAGGCCATCTTGTTCTGCCGATTCCTGCAGGCAAACTAAAGGTCAGGAATTCTATGAGTCCGCCTGCCCCAAAAGCTCTAACCCCCGAGAGTACTGTAATAACCTCAAATATGCCGTCTAAAGCCGAGTGAACTACCCATAGAAACGGCGCCACAAACAAGAATGTAAATTCGATAGGTTCAGTTATGCCAACCAAAAACGAAGTTGCTACCGCTGGTATTAAAAGGGCTTTTAGCGTATTCTTTTTTTCTGGTTTCGCTGTTCTATAAAAGGCCAGAGCCGCTCCTACCAAACCGAAAACTTTAACCATGCCATATTGCAAGAACTTTGCGGATGGGTCAAACAGCTTGACAGATGGATCTGTTATCTGCGCCAGGAATATATTGTAAGCGCCCAAATACGTTTGTCCGTTTATAGTCAATTCTCCACCCATGTTAGAATAGAGGAATGGTGAATATATGAGATGGTGTAACCCTGTAGGTATAAGAAATCTGTTTAAAAATCCGTATATAAACACGCCTATCGATCCTGAGAAGTTAATGAAATCCGCTGTTGCCCGTATACCGCTGGCAGCAAATGGCCAAAATATAACTGAACACAACAGCCAGTACGGTTAAAATCGGAACTAAAACGATATATACCAGCTTGGTGTTGCCATACAATGAAATCGCTCCCGGCAACTCTTTATTGCAGAACTTGTTATGGACGAGCGCTACGGTGATCCCGAGGATCATTCCAAGGAAAACCCCCATATCAATGATTTGAAAGCCTAATACGATGGTTTGCCCGGTTCCCTGCAATTCAGAGGGATTTGTATATTTGATTAATTTCCCAGTTAACTTAAGCCACTCGTTGTTAGCACCCAGAAATGTCAAGTATGACAATAGAGCTATAAGCGCCGCTTCCGCTTTCTTTTCTTTCGCTATTCCCATCGCGATGCCAACACAGAAGACAATTCCCAAGTTGGTTAAAATAGGCCAAACCCCGCTGGCCAGAAACTTGCCGACATTAATTAAGGAACTGCCTTCACCAACAATTGTCGGATTGCTGAAAATTGTAGTAATGGCCAAAATCAAACCGACGATCGGCAAAAACAAAACCGGAACAACGATCGCTCTTGCAAAAATCTGCATACTGTTTACAACTTTATCCTTCATCAAAAGCCCCCCCTCATCATTTTCCATTCACTTTTTTGTAAGCGGTTTATTGTTTACGTTTTAAACTCTAACAAATTTTTTCCCCCGTTTAAATACAAAAACGGCATTAAAAAACAGGTTCCATCAACTGGCAACCTGTTATTAATGGTTTTCATATTTTGGTTTCCTCACGCAAACAAAAAACCTTCCCTGGCCATCGGCCAAAAGAAGGCTTAACGCATAATCGCAGGCCCCGTCTATATCTTCAGCTCCCCAAGCTTGATCAGCTCGACAACCGCTTGCGAACGGCCTTTTACATTCAATTTTTGCATAACGTTGGAGATGTGGTTGCGTACCGTCTTCTCGCTGATAAATAATAAACCGGCGATATCGCGGGTCGTTTTGTCCTGAACAAGAAGTTCAAATACTTCGCGTTCACGATGCGTTAACAAAAATTTGCTGTGATGTTCGTTCCCTTTCATGGTGGTGTCACCCCTCCTTGCCCGGGATTGTTTGGTCTAACAAGGTAAAGGGATACAGTCAAATTTATAGTATGTATTTGTAATCTTAATGGTGCTGCCTATGGGATTAAATGGGCGGCGGCGAATGCCCCACTAAAGAGCACATTATTTCGAGGCTGTCCCACGGGCCAAAAATCTAAAAATGACTTTGGGGACAGCCCCTGTTGCCAGAGCCGTTTCAGTCGGCATCAATAAGCTGCTCCATAAGATAGGCGACCTTGAAGCGCAGATTGTCGCTGGTATTTCTGATTTTGCGGCCGGTGAGCTGCTCGCATTTTTCCAGCCGGTAGACGACCGTATTCCGATGCACGAACAACTGCTTGGCTGTCTCGGCTATCTGGCAGTTGTTGTCGTGATAAGCGACCAGCGTGCGCATCAAGTCCTGCCGTTCTTTTTCATCCAGCCGGTTCAATTCTTTAAAGGTATCATTATAATATTTCTTCAGCTCTTCAACCGGCAGCATCCGCAGTAGATCCGTCAATTTCTTCACATGATAAAACTGGACGAAGCGGCGCTTCTTGCTGCTATAGGCCGTCTCCCATGCTTCAACCGCTTCCTTATAAGTGACGGGGAGGTCCGTCATTCGGTCAATCGGATTGCCAACCCCGAACGATAAAGAAAGGCCCTCCCTATGATAAAGATCGTCGCTGATTTCGGTCAGTTGTTCCCGCAGCATCCGTTCCGCATCGACAGGAGCTGTCTTATCTATTGAAATGGAGAGGATAAGCACGAACTGGTCCTTGTTGCTGAATAGCACAAACGAATGGCCCCTCGACCGAAACGCTTCCTTCAAAACCTCATACATTTCTTCCCTTTTGGACAATTGCTGCTCCTCAGAAAGCGGGAGAGTGGGCCCCCTTCTGCTCAGATCATCGTCCTGCTTGATGACAATACACAGCGAGGGCAAATTCTCTGACAGTCCGTACCGCTTGCCGCGGTGAATCAATTCCTGCTCGGAGGTCATGAACCCGTTAACGATATCCGTAAAAAGATCATTCTTATAGCGGCGCGAACGTTCCTTTACCGCCTGCTTCTTGAGCAGCTCAAAACTGATCACGTTGGCAGCCTGTTCCATAATCATGACCGGAAGCTGATGAAGCTCGGCCGATTGCTGCAGGGTCAGCAGGAAGCCCTGCGGCTGGTACGTCATTATGGGATGCGCGGCGATATAGTTTAGCGCTTCGGGAGCGGCATCTGTAAGAAAGCTTACGCTAGTGCGTTCTTCATCCGGAAGCTGACTTGCCGACTCGCGGATTTGCGGCAGCAAGTCCTGATAAGCCTGCTCCCGGAAATGCGAAGACGCCGAGATCAGATTCATTCTTTGATCCAGGAGGATGACGGGGCTGTCCAGCAGTTCCGCTAAATCGCGCACAATCTCGGGAATCCCCTGCCCCTTTAGAATCAGGCTGGAAAATTGACGGTGGCTCTTCAGCGCATTGCGCAGCGTATCAGCATGCTTGTCCAGAATCGAATCAATGGCCTGGTTAATGAGATCGCCAAGCGAAACGTTGAGCGGCAGCTCGATCAGCGGAAAACCGACCTCATTGGCGACGGCGATCGCCTCTTGGGGGATCGCAGACCAGAAACGCTTTTTAATTCCAAGTCCGACACAGCCCGCCGCCGATAATTCAGGGATAAGCGCCACAAGCTCCTCGGGACTGTCCTTTAACGCATATGCCGTTGTGATCAGCAGTTCGTCGGGTTTTACAAAATCAATAATATCCGGGGCATCCATCATATTGACGGAGCGGACAACCCGGTTCAGTCCCTGAAACCCGCATATGACTTTGGATTCGAGCAAAAATGGAATTTTCAAGAGCTCTGCTAATTTCATAGAAACCCATCCTTCCGTTTTCTCATGGCAGATTAATTAACCTCATCATTTACAAGTGAATTGCGAATCCCTAACACGTCATGTCTTAATTATACAACATAAACAAAAATTGCGGTCGTTTTTGTTCATGTTGGATAATGCCTTATGGATACCAATCGATTATAATGTGTTCACAAAGAACAAAACAAGTTACAAAAAATAACATGAAAGGTTAGCGCTAATGGAGAGCCGGCATAGAAATATTGAGCAGGATAAAATATTGAACAGGTTTGAATCTATGAAAAAAACATTGGGAGGATGACAAACGTGAACAAGACAGCAGCTAAGGTCCGCCAGCCTTTTTATAAAGGCCTGTTCTTTCAAATCATGATGTCCATTGTACTGGGTATCGCGGTTGGATATGTATGGCCGACATTCGGAATCGCTTTGAAACCGCTCGGAGACGGGTTCATAAAACTCATCAAGATGATTATTTCTCCGCTTGTCTTTGTTGTCGTAGTGCTTGGTATTGCTAAAGTGGGCAACATTAAGACGGTCGGACGGATAGGCGGCAAAGCGCTGCTCTACTTTGAGATTGTAACGACAATCGCCCTGATTATCGGCATGTTTGTCGCAAATGTAATGAACCCGGGATCGGGGATGAATGTGAATCCCGCTTCGTTGTCTGTCGACGATGTAAGCAAAGCGACCAAAAACTCCGAACTCCCTCACGGAACTGAGTTCTTTATGAACATTATTCCGGACAGTGTGGTTTCGGCATTCGCCACGAACACGATGCTGCAAGTGCTGCTTGTGTCCTGTCTCTTCGGTTTCGCTCTCGTACGGGTAGGGGGCAAGACCTCAGAGGTCATTATCGACCTACTGGAGCACCTAAGCCATGTTATTTTTCAAATTATGGGATTCATTATGAAGCTGACGACAATCGCGACCTTTGGCGCGATGGCGTTCACGGTGAGCCAGTACGGTATGCAGACGCTGATCGCCTTTGGCAAGCTGTTCCTCGCCATGACGGTGGCTTGTCTGCTCTTCCTGCTCATTCTTGAGGTGGTTATGCGGGTGTTTGTCGGCATCGGCCTGTGGAAAGCCATTATGCTTGTGCGCGAGGAAATTGTATTTGCCTTCGCAACCGGCTCGACAGAAGCCGTTATGCCGCAAATTATAAGCAAGCTGGAGAAGGCGGGCTGCCATCGTTCGGTTGTCGGACTCGTCGTTCCGACCGGCTATTCTTTTAACCTGGATGGCGCCTCCATCTACTTATCGCTGGCGCTCGTCTTCCTGGCCCAAGCAACCGGTGTTGAACTCAGCATATATGAACAACTCATACTTCTTGCCGTACTGCTGCTTACTTCCAAAGGGATGGCGGGAATTCCGGGATCGGCGTTCGTCGCCTTGTCGGCTACCGCAGCAAGCACAGGCTCTATCCCCATCGCAGCCGTTGCGCTGATGCTAGCCCCCGACCGAATTATGGGCAACTTCCGTACGACGGTCAACATTATCGGCTACACAGTGGCCACATTCGTTGTCGCCCGTTGGGAAGGGTTGTTCAACAAGGAGCAAGCTTTGCTTGCCATGCAGAGCAAACCGCATGATTCTTCCGGCATGCCGGTAACCGTTCAGGCTAATGACTAATAATCGCACATTCTAAAAATCTATTGATACGTTAACGCCTAAAAATATATTTATGAGGCGGCAGCCATCCGGTTAGGAAACAATCGGTTGTGCTGCCGCCCTTTTTTGCTGTCCTCAAGCCCAAATTCCGCCCTGTTCATACGTTTGCATACCACTCAAACGGCTGGGTGCATTCCCTTATTCTGCGGTCAGCATACAATCACCCAAACATTACCATATTTCTATTCATATACATAGACTATACCATGAAAGGGGATGAATCTTACTTGAAAAAAGCCTTAATTACCGGCGTGACAGGTCAGGACGGTTCTTATCTGGCAGAACTGTTACTGGACAAAGGTTACGAAGTCCACGGGATGGTCCGCAGAAGCAGCTCAATCAATACGGAAAGAATTGATCATCTCCTGGACAATCAATCCGGAGACCGGCCGGATTTCATTTTACATTATGGTGATCTTTCGGACCCCGGAGGATTAAGCAGGTTAATCAGCAAAATCGAGCCTTCCGAAGTCTACAATCTGGGCGCGCAGAGCCACGTCAGAGTGTCTTTCGATATTCCGGAATTCACGGGAGATGTAGACGCTCTCGGTTCGATGCGCCTTCTGGAGAGCATTCGTGATATAAACCCCGGCATCCGGTTTTATCAGGCCTCATCCAGCGAATTGTACGGCCTCGTCCAAGAAGTTCCGCAAAGTGAGCAGACCCCTTTTTATCCCCGCAGCCCTTATGCCGTAGCTAAGCTGTACGCTTACTGGATAACCGTTAACTACCGCGAAGCCTACAATCTGTATGCTTGCAACGGCATCCTGTTCAACCATGAATCGCCGCGCCGGGGCAAGACTTTCGTCACTCGTAAAATTACAACCGGCCTCGCTAACATCTTAAAAGGCAAACAGGAGCGTCTTGTGCTCGGCAATTTGGACGCCAAACGGGATTGGGGCTTTGCCGGCGATTATGTGGAAGCGATGTGGCTGCTGCTCCAGCAGGATCACCCGGAAGACTATGTAATAGCCACAGGCGAAACCCATACGGTAAGGGAATTCTGCGAGCTTGCCTTCCAGCATGCCGGGATTACGCTTGCCTGGACAGGGGAAGGCCTGGACGAAAAAGGAATTGATGCCGACACGGGACGCGTGCTGATCACGGTAGGTGAACAGTATTTTCGGCCAAGCGAGGTCGATCTGCTCCTTGGCGACCCGACCAAAGCAAAAACGAAGCTGGGCTGGGAGCCAAAAGTGTCTTTCAAGGAGCTTGTCGAAATGATGGTCAAGAGCGATCAGGGTTCCTGATCGCTTCCATCCCTGCATTTATGTAGCTTCACATCAATTATTGGCACTTAAACATCAGGTGAGAAGGGAGTCGCTTTAGCTTGGAAAAGAACAGTCTGATTTATGTAGCCGGACATAAAGGTCTTGTCGGCTCCGCTCTTGTCAGAAACCTGCTGGGCAAAGGATACAAGAATATTATCGGCAAGACGCAGCAGGAGCTTGATCTGACAAACCAGGCGGCAGTAGAACGTTTCTTTGAAGAGTCGAACATCGACTATGTATTTTTGGCGGCCGCCAAGGTCGGAGGGATCGGGGCAAACAACACATTCCCCGCAGATTATATTATGGAAAATGAGCTTATCCAGTGCAACATCATACGCAGTTCTTTTAAGAACGGGGTCAAAAAGCTTATTTTTCTGGGCAGCTCCTGCATCTATCCCAAACTTTGCCCCCAGCCTATTAAGGAGGAGTACCTCCTTACGGGGCCGCTTGAACCGACGAATGAAGCCTACGCGCTGGCTAAAATATCAGGACTCAAAATGTGCCAGTACTATAATCGCCAGTATGGAACCAATTATATCAGCGTGATGCCCACCAACCTGTATGGGCCAAATGACAACTTCGATATCAACAACTCCCACGTCATTCCTGCCATGATCGCCAAAATAGATGCAGCCAAAACGTTAAATCAGCCCAGCGTGACTCTGTGGGGTACGGGCAAGCCGCGACGGGAGTTTCTGTATGTCGACGACATGGCGGACGCCTGCGTGTTCCTGATGGAGCATTACGACGGAACAGAGTACCTGAATGTCGGTACAGGAGAGGATCTGTCCATCCGCGAACTCGCGGAAATGGTGAAAACTGTTGTCGGTTACAATGGCGAGCTGCTGTTTGATGCCGGCAAACCGGATGGAACACCGCGCAAGCTGCTGGATGTGTCCAAATTGGAGAAGCTGGGCTGGAAGGCAAAGACCGGTTTGAAAGAAGGACTTGATACAGCCTACCGCTACTATCTAGACCACGTCAAATGACTTGCTGAAGCGGCAGCCTTTGCTTTCTTAGATCTCGACTATAGGGAAGGTGAATAAATGGATAAATATGCGGTTATCATGGCCGGCGGCGCCGGACTGCGGCTGTGGCCCCTCTCCAGGGAACACAAGCCCAAGCAGTTTATCAGCGTCGAAGGAACGAGCAGCATGCTTAAGCAGACCCTTGAGCGCATTACCGAGCTGATAACGCCGGACAAATGCTATGTCATTACTAATAAAAATTATGCGGAGATAACCCGGGAAGTGCTTAAGGACATCATTCCCCTGCAAAATATTATACTCGAGCCTCTCCGAAAAAATACCGGGGCCTGCATATCGTATGCGGCCTTATTGCTGGAACGCCGATTTCATGACAGCCCGGTCTGTTTCATTCCGGCAGACAGCTATGTCAACAATAAGCATGAGTACCTTAAAGCGATCCACCAAGCGTATAGGGAGAGCTTCAACAGCTCCGCTCTGACCGTTATCGGCGTAAATCCGACATATCCGGCCACCGGCTACGGTTATATCAAAATTGATCCGAGCGAGGATACCGATCCCAGACCCCAGGTATCCCATGTTCAGCAGTTTAAGGAAAAACCCGACACCGCCACTGCCCGCACCTACGTGGAATCCGGGCATTATCTGTGGAACAGCGGTATGGTCGCAGGCAATCTGCAGGCCTTCAAGAGCGGAATTCAGCAGCATATGCCGGAACACTTCAATATCCTGTCAGCAGCGCTGGACCAGATAGATTCCCCCGGCTTCGATTCAGTGATAGAGCAGGCTTTCAGCCAGCTGCCCGATATATCTTTCGATAACGGTGTGCTTGAGAACAGCAGCAGCCTTACGGCCATTAAGGGCTACTTCGACTGGGATGATATCGGCAGTCTGGACGCACTGGGAAAATTGATGGGCCACGACAGCAGCGGTAATTCCGTCAGCGGCAGTTACGTCGGAATGGATACTCAAGATTCGATTATATTCAGCAACGATATACTTGTCACTTCCATTGGTCTCTCGAATATGATGATTATTAAGACGCAAGACGTATTACTGGTCTGTCCCAAGGAGCGGGCTCAGGATGTCAAAGCGTTCGTCCAATTGTTGAAACGTACCGGATACGGGGAGCGGACATAGAGGACCGCTTTATCCCGCCTGACGTAAAGGATACACGGAGGTGATTAGGAAATGAACCGGGTACGTTTTATGCTGATCAGAGGTTACAGTCATAGTATTTGGATGGATATACGCCAGCTGCTGGAGCAGCTTCTTGTCGCAGAACTCAGCGGCAGAATTCCTGTGGTGCATTGGGGCAGCAACAGCTTTTATAACGGAAAGGTATATACTAATGCTATTGATATGTATTTTGAACCGTTGTCTAATTATGTGATCGAAGACCTAATGAAACCAGGCTACAGCTTTTTTCCATCCGTATGGCAGTATGACAACCTGCTGATGCCTGACCCCGGGCAGGTCTCGCTGACCGAGCGGAGCATCGGGGAAATGCTGGAGAGCGATGCTGATGTCGTGGTATGCGACACGTATCCGAACAAATTGTCCGCCCTCTCTTTTATTGGGGAGGATCACCCTTTGTACGGGATGGATACGATGCATGCGTACCGCTTTTTAATGCGCAAATATTTGAAACTCAAACCGGATCTGACAAACAAGATCATGAAGTTTTTTTATACCAATTCCCTGCATGAAGGACCTATTCTAGCTGTTCATGTCCGCGAAAACTTTAGCATTAATGCATTTGAGAAGAACAGTTTAAACGAACGCTATCACGGTAACGTGTATAAGATGAAAAAACAGCCGGAGCAGAATACCAACGATGCAATTAAGCTTCACCAGATTTACCGGATTCATAAAGTGAACAAACTTAAAACGTCAAACAAGGTCTATCATAAGGAAATCCAGTATATGGTTGGCAAATTCAACATTAAAAAGATTTTCCTGCTCACGGACTGCACGGAAATTCTGGATGAATACCGGGAACGATACGGATCGATGCTTGTGTATACGGATGCGCTGCGGCATTCCTCTAATGACGTCGAAATTCCTTATCTGGAAACGCATATGCACCGCCGTCAAAACGGAATAGACGCCATACTGGACGCTTATATTGCCGCGAACTGCAGCTTCTTCATCGGCAATGGCTATTCGAATATGTCTCAGGCAGTCACGTATCTTAAAGACTGGGCCGATACCAATATCAAATTGATGTACTGGGTGCCTGAAAATTCGGGTCTAGCCAATTATGCGGTGACCGACTCCATCGTTTATCCCGACAATAAATTCGTAGGAAAATTCAAGCAGATCGCTTATAGCACGTCCCGTACATGGAAGAGGCTGAAGGATCGTTAATTCATTATAAACCACTGGATTGGAGGTGCTCCGAACGGATGCACCAGCAAAAGTTCTTGCTTATTAAGACGTGGGGGTGGGGCTTTTGGTCGGATATGGACCACCTGACCGGGCAACTGCTTGTAGCCGAGCTGACGAAACGGATACCGGTGGTGTATTGGGGGCCGCACAGCTTATACAGTGAATATATCGATACGAATGCCTTTGAATTGTATTATGAACCTGTCTCCTCATACACCATCGATGACGTGCTGCAGCCTGAACACACCTTTTTCCCGCCGATCTGGAATGCAAGCAACGCGTTGGTAGAGGATCTGGATAAGACGGCGCGGCTTCACCGCGGCATTGGCGAACTAATGGCCAGCAAGGCAGATGTGGCTGTCAGCGACGTCCATTTCTTCTCCAAGCCCCTGCTCAGGTATATTCCGAAGAGTCATTGGGCGTACGGGATGACCGGAGTACAGATCTACCGGCAGCTGATCCGGAAGTATTTGCGATTAAAGCCCGATATTGAAGCGGAAATCAACGAATTTTACAATGCGCATCTGAAGGATCATCACCCGATTCTCGGCGTTCATATCCGGGCCAGTGACAAAGTGCGCGAGGTGGAGAACCTTCAGCAGCTTAACAAGAAGTATGATGGAGAAATCCGAAAAGTATTGAAGGAAGGGAACATCGGCAAGTTATTCCTGATCACTGACTGCGATGATGCGATCGATGACTTCAACAAGCGCTATGGTTCTATAGTCGTATACACCGACTGCGTGAGAGCTCCCCGCAACTCCGTTAACGAGGCTCCCCATCTGCAGAACTTTGTCGTAAAAAAAAGAAAAGGTATCGAAATCATCAAGGATACGTATCTTGCCACCAAATGCGACTATTTTATCGGCAACGGCTATTCCAACGTCTCTTTTTTCGTCAACCGGCTGAAGGATTGGCCGGACAGCCACATTAAGCTGTTCTACAGAACTTTGAAGCAGGATAGAATAAATACCCGCAAACGGGCAAGAGCCGAATTGGCCACCAAATATTATCGGGCCAAGCAGCGCCGGGCTCATTATCCAAGTCTGTACGGAGGTGATAACCAGCATGAGCATAAACCGATTTCTCCTGATTAAACCTTGGGGGTACAGCATTTGGGCAGATGTGGATCATGTGGTTGGCCAGCTGCTCATTGCAGAGATCACAGACCGGACCCCGATTGTGTACTGGGGCATGGACAGTCTGTATTCGGAGTCAGTGACGAAAAATTCGTTCGAGTTATTTTTCGAGCCAATCAATGAACATATGCCTCATGAAGCCGTCCGGTCCGATTATTCGTATTATCCGCCCATCTGGACCAGTCATACTGTTCTGATGGAGGACCCGGACAAATTGAAATGGGAGCTGCGGGATTTACAGGACATGATCGCTAGTGACGCCAACGTGCTTGTCAGCGATGTGTATTACCATATCGGCGCTATCGCACCCTGGATTCCCGAGCGGCACCCTTTATTCGGCAAAACACCACATCAGTTATACCGGTATCTGTTCGATAAATACATTAAAATCCAACCTAGCATCATTGACGAAGCCAAGCAGTTTGTCTATGCGAATCCGCAGTTCCGTGATGAGAAACCGATCTTGGGCGTTCATATCCGGGCCAACGGCCTCGTCAGTGAAATTGGGCAGATTTATAATATCAATGATTATTACCACCCCAATATATGGAGCTTTATGAGCAATTTCGAATGCCGTCATCTGTTTCTAATTACCGACCATTACAAGTTCGTCCGCCAATTCCAAAAAATTTATGATAAGTACGAAACATTAATTGTAAGTGACAGCAGAAAAGCCTTCTTCAGAGGCAGAGTCCATCCGAACCGGTCCAATTATCCCAACAAGCGTCATAAAGGAATTGAACTCATAAAAGATACCTCGGACATTATTAAAGACACGTATCTTGCCGTTCAATGCGACTATTTTATTGGCAATGGCTATTCCAGTTTGTCGAATACGGTTCTGCGGATGAAAGACTGGCCGGAGAAAAATATCAAGCTGCTGTATTAGGCGCGACGTGAATTAAAAAATATCTTACAGCGGCCGTTTACCGGTATTCAACCGGAAAGCGGTCGTTTTGTTCTGAAAAGCCCCTCTTGCATCTCGCAAGCTTTTCCTTTATTCTATTCATGAAAATAATTTTCTTTATTTGATGCATAATAACAAAAATAATTTCAATAATCGTATTGGAATATGAGGTGGCCTATGACTCCAATCCTGCATGCACTGGAGCACGAGAAGTCCAAGCTCTCCCAAATGGAGCGCAGGCTGGCGGAGCGGATTCTTGCCTCTCCCGGCGAGATTGTCCATATGGGCATCACAGAGCTGGCGGAGCAATGCGGCATCAGCGCCGCAACAATCACACGCTTTTGCAAAGTGTTTCACTTTAAAGGCTTCCCTGATTTCAAGGTGAAGCTGGCGGCCGAAATCGCCCACGGCGATGGAGCGCCTCAGGACGGCCGTTCCTCTTACCAGGATATTATGGCGGGTAATCCGCTTTCCGTCATCGTGGAAGCGATGCAGGCAAATCACCTTGCTTCCATCCGCGACACAACGTCGCTGCTGGACATCGGGCGGCTTGAACAGACGGTGGATTTGCTCTGCCGCGCCCGGCGGGTGGATCTGTACGGCATGGCCACCTCGTCCATTATCGCGCAGGATTTCTACCAGAAGCTGATCCGGATCGGTGTGAACTGCACCGCCTTTGCCGATTCGCACATGCAGATCACCTCGGCCTCCTCCCTTTCGGAAGGGGATGTAGCTTTTGCCATTTCGTATTCCGGGGAAACGCCTGAGACGATCGACGCTCTCATCTGCGCGAAGAACAGCGGCGCATCTACGATCTCGCTTACTTCATATGGCAGCAGCTCGCTTGCCTCGCTCAGCGGGATTTCACTTTTTTCCTCCTCCCTTGAAAAGGGAATGCGCAGAGGAGACATGGCTTCGCGGATCGCCCAGCTTCACGTTATTGATATTTTATTTACCGGGATGGTCAGCAGACGGTTCGGCGATTATATTCCAAAGCTGGAACAATCGTATCGGAATGTCCGGCAATTCCGTCACAAACGGGGAGGTACAGAATAGATGAATATTATGAAGATTCATAACGACGAAGACTTCGTGCAGACAGGGGCCAATCTGGTCGCCGGCCTGCTGCAGAGCAATCCGAAAGCTGTCCTCGGACTCGCCACCGGAAGTTCGCCCATCGGCGTCTACGAACGGCTGGTTAAGATGTACCGGGGTGGTCTTGTGAGCTTTGCAAAAGCATCGTCCTACAATCTTGACGAATACGTAGGACTTCCGGTAGATCACCCGGAAAGCTACCGCAGCTTCATGAACAAGCATCTGTTCAGTCAGGTTGACATCGACCTGTCCCGGACACATGTGCCAAACGGCAATGCCGGAGATCTGGCAGCTGAGTGCCTGGCCTATGATCAAATGCTGGAAAATGAAGGTCCTGTCGATTTGCAAATTCTCGGCATCGGAAGCAACGGGCATATCGGCTTTAACGAACCGGACGCCGGTCTGAACAGCGGAACGCATGTCGTTGATTTGCTGCCTGATACGAGGGAGGCCAATGCCCGCTTCTTCCCTTCGCTTGCGGATGTTCCCCGGCAAGCGATTACGATGGGCGTCGGCAGTATCCTGAAGGCGCGGCAAATTCTGCTGCTCGTGCGCGGCGCGGAAAAGGCCGAAGCGATCCGAAACGCAGTGCAAGGACCGATTACGACCCAGTGTCCTGCCTCTTTGCTTCAGATCCATCCGAATGTCGTCGTGCTGGTTGATGAAGGAGCGGGACAATGGCTGAAGTAAATCAGGAACCGGGACATTTACTGTATGGCATCGTGCTGACTCCCGAAGGAATAGTCAAATCCGGCGTCATCGCGGTGCAGGACGGCATAATTGTATATGCAGGAGCAGCGCGGTGGCTGCCAGAAGCCTTCTCCGGTTGGCCGGAAAGCGAACGCGTGCTGGACGGCCTGCTCATTCCGGGCTTTGTCGATGTGCATGTTCACGGCGGCGCGGGCCATGATTTCATGTATGCCGACGCCCAGGGCGTTTCGGAGGCTGCCGCCTTCCATGCTTCGAACGGAACGACGACGATGCTGGCAACGACGATGACAGCATCCAAGGAAGCGATTGACCGCGTACTCGCCGTCGTCGACGCCTACCGCTCCGAAGATATGCCATATGCGCAGGTGGCGGGAGTCCATCTGGAAGGGCCGTTCATTAGCCCGAAATGGCCGGGCGCGCAGAACCCTGAGCATATTGTTCCTCCAAACGTCGAATGGCTGGAGGAATGGGAGCGCAGCTACCCCGGTCTGATCCGGCAGGTTACCCTGGCCCCTGAGCGGGAAGGTGCGGAAGCCACGATTACCTGGCTGCGCAGACGCGGGATTACGGCCGCCCTCGGCCATACCGACGCCGCTTACGAGCAGGTTATCGCCGCGGCGGACGCGGGTCTTAATCAGGCGGTGCATACGTTTAACCAGATGACTCCGCTGCATCACCGCAAGCCCGGAACGGCAGGCGCGGTCCTGTCCGACGAACGGATACGCGCGGAGGTTATCGCGGACGGCATTCACGTTCATCCAGCGGCTATCTCCATTTTGGCGCGGCTTAAAGGGCCGGAAGGTCTGATTCTGATTACCGACGCGATGTCGGCTGCCGGCCTCAGCGACGGGGAGTATGCCATCGGGGACCTGCCGGTTAAAGTTCAGGATGGTGTCGCCCGTCTTCGGGACAATCCTGATGCTCTTGCCGGAAGCACGCTTACCATGATCAAGGGCTTCCGCTATCTTATACAAGAGGCCGGCCTGACTCTTGAGGATGCGTCACGGGCAGCGAGTCTGAACCCGGCCATATCGCTTGGCATGGAGCGCAGCATCGGCACGCTGGAAGCCGGCAAGCGGGCGGATATTCTGCTGCTGGACGGCGCTCTTAACCTGCGCGGCGTATGGATTGGCGGACGCCTTCAGCAGTTCTAGTTTATTATGTATACGGCATTAACGCAGAAGTTCATTCCCAAAGGAAGAATCTCTGCGTACTGCCGTTTCGCACTTTATAGGGATAAGCTGCTTATCTGTTCATTCCGTCCCCACTGGGTGTCGGAAAGATGCGTTCTACCATCGTGCGGAATTCATTGACAAAGCCTTTCAGCGGATGACCGCTTTGCGCCTGAACGGCATAGCTGTTGACACGCTGAACGAAATCGGGATTGGCCGAGACGTACACCCGGTCGATACCCGATTCATTTTTTTTGACGACATCAGCGATCTTGGCCTTCACTTCTTTGGAAAGCATATCTTGAACGCTGGTCGCCGCGGTTCCCGTGGTCACCCCTTTGTTTGTGAAAAGCCCTCCGCGGACGGACGGAGCGGGTATCGCTGTGCCTGTTCCCGTTACACCTGTTCCCGTCAAGCTTCGGTTATTATTGGCAACAGCTCCCGGCATGCTGGTTCCCCGTGTCGGGTAATGGGTACCGACTCCGGTTCCGTAACCGGTACCGTATCCTGTTCCGTATCCAGTGCTGCCCGGCATCATGTTCGCACCCAAACCATCGACGCCTTTTGCGCGCATTCCGCCCGTCATATTATTGTCCAGCGTTACAGCTACATAAGCGCTTCGGCCAGCGGTAAGCACATTGGCAGTGCGCACCTCCTTCATAGCGGCCACGCGGTCGGCAAGCTTCTGATTCATATCCAGCCTGTCGATCATATGTCCTCCACGCGCCGAATTGACATTCAGGCGGCCATCCTGTCCATGCCGCATACCATCATTCATACGGCCATCATTCATACGGCCATCCTGTACGTTCTTCACGCCATAATTCCCAGCCGCCCCCTGGTTGGTTCCGCAGCCCGCGATTCCGACCATCCCCAACAGCAGGGCGGCGGAGACGGACAAGCCGATTCTTGATCGCAACATGCATTCACCCTCCACTCTGTTATGATTGCTGTGTAACAATCGTTAGGATGGCTCCCCTGAGGGCGGGCTATGCTGAAAGGATTTGGCATGCTGCAGCTCTATTATCCTCCCAAAGACGTGATGAGACTGCGCAGCGGCGGGCTGTATCGCTCTTTTAACGCCGACACTTCAGCCATAATCCGGTCATAATGCCTGATCGTGCCCATGCCTTCATGACGCCGGTACCCGGTTAAGGATTGGTTCAGCATCACCGGAGGATATCCGTTCAGAACCGCCCGGAACCATAAATCATAATCATGAGTAAAAGGAAGCGATTCATCGAACAAGCCGATGGCGCCGAACAGTTCCTTTTTGATCATGACCGTACAGCCGTTTACAGGATTGCCTTGCAGAAAGCAGCGCAGGAAATCAAGCTTGTTATCAAAAACCGCTCCGGCATTAAGCTGAACAAGCTGGGATGCGGCATTGATATAATTGAAGTTGGTGTAGGAAATCAGCAGTCCGTTCTGTTCCATGAACAGCGCCTGGTTTCTAATTTTATCGTGGTAAAAGATATCGTCGGAGCTGAGCCAGGCGACATAGTCGCCAGCGGCATGGAGAATACCGTGATTCAGTGCGGACGCGGTACCTCCATTGGCTTTGCCCAAATAATGAACATGCAGATGGGCAAGGAACGGAGCAATTCTGTCACTGTACTGGGTGGAGCCGTCATCGATGACAATGATCTCATAAGGAGTCAGGGATTGTAACAGCGCACTCTGTAGCGCCTGCTCAATATACGGACAATTATAAAAAGGAATAATGACCGACACTTTCGGATTCATGGCGATGCTCCTTTCCGGTTGCTGCTGCGGTAATATTCCAGAATTCCGGCAAGCGAACGCTCCAGCGGCACTTCGGGAAGCCAGTTTAAGGCGGAAGCATGCACAGTAAAAGAGCTTGCCTCTGCTTGATTTTGCGGTGCCCCCCGATCCGGGGCGTTCACTGGTTTCTGCGGGGCGTCCGAAATGGGGGCATTTACCGGCTCTTGGCCGGACTCTGTTCCCCATTCCATTGGCACATTCGCCCGGGTCAGGCTCAGCATCCCCCCCGCAACCTCACCCAGGCTGCGGGGTTTCCCCGAATCGACCCGATATACAGTACCAGGCTCCCCCTCCTTCAAGATGCAATCGTACGCCCTTACAGCATCCCGCACATCAAGAAAATCCCGCTGCGCAAGCCGGGAAGACAGCTGAAACGGCGGC
Source organism: Paenibacillus sp. URB8-2 (assembly GCF_013393385.1). NCBI lineage: Bacteria > Bacillati > Bacillota > Bacilli > Caryophanales > Paenibacillaceae > Paenibacillus > Paenibacillus sp. URB8-2. The sequence goes on from NZ_AP023239.1 coordinate 4,415,654, forward strand.
TGGACAATCCCCTGTTCGCTGCGGGAGATATGTCCGGCCAGCAGCGAGCAGAAGCCGGTGGAAGGTCCGGGGCCAATCAAGTTGCAGCACTCCGCCATCAGCACCTGCTGCCCGAACAGCGTTGCCCAGGACAGCGACATAAGTTCTTCCAGCGTCTTGCTGAGGCTGTACGGATGCGCCGCCCGCTCTCCGGCTCCCGGGTTGAACTTCAGCCGCGATCCTGCCACCAGCAGACGGACCTCAGTACGGGAACGCAGCGCGTCAAGCAGATATACAGCCGCCATCACATTCGTTTCCATATATTGAACCGGGCTTTGCCACGACTCCGGTACAGAATTTTTGCCGGCTAAATGCAGCACCTCGCCCGGAACGATATCCTCTATCATCTTCTTCACGGCTTCGCCGTCGTTCAAATCGCAAATATATATTCTAACATTTTCCGGAAATAAGCGTTCCCGGTCTTCGTCCGGGATCGCCTTCCGCAGCACGGCGGTAACCTCCGCGCCTTCCGCCGCAAAATAGGCAACGGCATGACGGCCCGTAAATCCTGCGGCGCCGGTAATCAGCAGCTTTCTGCCGGTCATGAATATCTCCGGCTTTGCTGCATCCATTTCGCAAGCTCGGCAAGCATATCAGGGTAGGAAGGCAGGATAAAGGCTACGTCCGAACGCGTGCTGACCAGAGTCCGGTCCTGTACATGAACGTCATCGGGAACAATCTCGGCGTCAGTCTTGTGAAAGGCGTCCTGAATCATTCCGAGCAGCTCGTATTTGCTGACTGGCCGAGGGTGGGCCAGGTGAATCAGACCCGACACCTCAGATTCCAGCATGGTATCGATGGCTTTGGCCAGCTCCAGCGTCGTCACCCCGTTCCACATGACGCGGCGGTAGCCGGGAACCTTGCCGGACTGCGCCAGGAACCATCCCATGAGGCCGATGCCATCTTTACGAATTTCCGGCCCGATAATCGACGTGCGGATCGTCAGATGGCCGAAATCGCGAACCTCGCCGAGCGCCTTCGTAACCGCGTAAACGGAGGTTCCGTCCGGCGCATCCTCCTCCGTGTAGCCGCCGCGCGTTCCCTCGAACACGCAGTCGGTGCTGATGTGGATCAGCCGGGCGGATACAGCGTCGGCTGCACGCCGCAGACGATGGGGAAGGAAACCGTTGATGTGATAGGCTGCGATTTTATGGTCTTCCGCGGCTTGGTTAAGTACGCCCAGCGCGTTAATGATGCAGTGAGGCGAGACGATACTCACCGTTCTTTCCACAGCGGCAATATCGTCCGCATCCAGTACGAGTCCCTTGTGATCGCTTTTGTCCCGGGTGGTGTGAAAAACCTCATGCTTTCCCTGAAGGCGGAAGTAATCTGCCAGCATATGCCCCGCCATGCCGTTTCCGCCGAGGATCAGCAGCTTCATTGGAGGAAACCTCCCCGGATCAGGATATCCTTGATCTCTTGTTTGGACATCAGATTGTTCGCGGAGCTGAAACTGCTGAAGGATACCGGCTCGCAGTCTTGATACCGCGACTTCAGATAAGGCATATCAAGCGTAGGCAGTATGACAAGATATTGCTCGTCGTATACTACGGTCGTCATGCTTTCGAAATCGCTCATCAGGATTTCATTGATTTTCTCTCCGGGACGGATGCCCGTCTCGATGATTTTTACATGCTGTCTGTCAGATGCCTCGATGAGCACTTCGGCCAAATCGACAATCCGGCAGGTCGGCATGGTGATCACGAATATTTCGCCGCCCACGCTGACCTCGGAAGCTTTGAACAGCAGGGAAATTGCATCGCTAAGCGTCAGGAAGAACCGGGTCATGTTGAAATCGGTAATCCGCACCTCGCCTTTTTCCCGAATCTGCTTCATGAACAAATGGACGACGCTGCCGTTCGTTCCGAGCACATTTCCGCCCCGCACCGTGACGAACTTTGTGCTGGAGCCGAGCAGGTTCGCGTAGACGATCAGCTTCTCGCCGATGGCTTTGGTCATGCCATAGAAGTTGGACGGATTGGCCGCCTTGTCGGTCGAGATATAGATCACTTTTTTCACCTTGTTCGCTATGGCCGCTTCTATGACGTTCTGCGTACCGATGACGTTCGTCTTGAGCGCCTCGTAGGGCTGATCCTCACAGACGGGAACATGCTTCAGCGCCGCCAGATGGTACAAGTAATCCACACCTCGGCATGCCGCAATTAGAGCTTCCTTATCGCGGATATCACCGATGACGAAGCTTAAACGTCTGTCCTCGAATTCCCTACTCATGGCTACCTGGGCGGATTCGCTGCGAGAGAAAATGATAATTTCTTTCGGATTCTGCGGCAGAAGCTGCCGGATCAGCTCATGTCCCCAGGAACCGGTACCGCCGATAACCGCAATCCGTTGATTATTGAACATACAGGTTCCCTCCAAGTAAAAATTTAACTACCTTATATGAAACATCCGGAACCAGATAGCCGTCCGGAACTTCCCACTCGCGGTTCATTGAAGTCATCAGCCGGGCGCACCGCAAAATACTTTCGCTGTCCACTCCGGATACGACATTGCTTCCACAGTCCACCGTCTCCGGGCGTTCGGTCGTCCGGCGAATCGTGACGGTCGGCACATCCATCAGGCAGCATTCCTCCTGAACGGTGCCGCTGTCGGTGACGGCACAGCGCGCGTTCTTCTCCAAAGCGACAAAGTCGAAAAAACCAAACGGCTCGTAAAATTCGACGAGGCTGTGCATCTGCAGCGGAAAGGAGTCCGAAAGCTTCGACCGGGTACGGGGATGGATGCTGCAAATCAGACGGACGCCGAAGTGCTCGGCGATCAAGTTTAAGCCTTTCATGATCTCCATCAGCGGCTCCGGACGGTCAACGTTCTCGGCGCGGTGCGCAGTGACGAGAAAATATTGCCCCGGCGTAAGGTTCAACCGGTTCAAAACATCGCTGGCCGCAATTTGCGGAGCGTAATGCGTCATAACCTCATGAATCGGGTTGCCGGTGAGCATGATCCGGGCGTTCGGAATCCCCTCGGCTGCCAGATGCCGCTTGCTCTGCGGCGTATAGGGCATGTTGACGGTTGAAACGGCGTCGATGACGCGCCGGTTCTTCTCCTCCGGCACTCCGAGATCGTAGCACCGGTTGCCCGCTTCCATATGAATCACCGGAATGCCCATCCGCTCGGCCAGAATGGCGCAGAGCGCGCTGTTCGTATCGCCGAGCAGCAGGACGCGGTCCGGCCGTTCCTTGAGCAGGATCGGCTCCAGCCCGCCGAACATGGCGGCCAGTTGTCCACCAAGTCCCGCCTGCTTCTCCTGCAGCACGTAATCCGGCGCCCGCAGTCCAAGCTCCTCAAAGAAAACGCCGCTTAGACTGGCGGTAAAATTCTGGCCCGTATGCACCAGCACATGGCGGTCAGCATACTGGTCCAGAAGCGGAATAATTACGCTTAGGCGAATGATTTCGGGGCGCGTGCCCAGAATGGTCATGATTTTCATTCGTTCACTCCCCTGCTCGAATCTTGATGATGATTTAGTTTCAGGACCGGCAGCCCGGCGCAGCTACCGGCGCCGCGCCGCAGCGCTTCGGCGCTTGCGGGATGTCCGCCTCCGCCGGGACGCGCGGCGGGGGCGTTTCACCCGCCGCGCGCTCCGGGGCGGTACGGCGCGGCGGGCCAGCTTGCGCCGGAGCCGGCCGCGCCGCTTCGCTGCGCGGCGCCCCCGCGGCGAGCGCTGCGGCGCTTGCTCGGGCACCGCGCTTTCGCCCGCGGCCTTGCCGGCGGGCGGCTCCGCCGGGACCGCCTCCGCGGCCGGTCCGGTCCAGCGGAGGAGCCACGCCTCCGCCAGCCCGCGCAGGCGCTCGCGGTAGGCCGCCGGGCCGTAGAGGGCGATCACCCGGCCGCGTGACCTGGCGCCGATGGTTGCCGCCAGCACCGGCTGCGCGAGCAGAGCTTCGACGCGTTCCGCGAGCGCTTCGCTGTTCTCCGGCGGAACCAGGTCTTCACTGCAATCTACGGCCCGCATGATCTCGCCCAATCCGCCAGAATCATAAGCGACGACCGGCGTGCCGAAAGAGAGTCCTTCCATGGCGGTCATGCCAAAGCCCTCGCGGACGAGGCTCGGAACGACCAGCACATCCATGGCGCAGTAGGCCTCCGAAAGAGATTCCTCATAGCCCTCAAACCGGAAGCGGGAAGACAAACCCTCCAGCTTCACCCTGCGTTTGCAGCGGTTGTAGTATTCCTTGTCGCGAGGCTCGCCGATAACGAGGAAACGGACGTCCGGACGCTGCTGTGCCACGAGTATGGCCATATGAATAAAATGCTCCAGCCCTTTTTGCCAGATAATAAATGAAGAGATGTAGCCAACGAGCGGATTTCCGGGCTTTAAGCGCAGCTCGCGCCGACGTTCACCTCTCAGCTTGCTCCACGCTCCCGTCATCATCCCTTTGTCGTCCCAGGTAGGCGGAAGCAGTGCGATTTTACTTGCCCGCATTTCCTCCGTAAAAGAAAGAGCCGCCGTTTGCGATATGCAGATAATCTGATCGCTGAACCGGTCGATCACATTTATGCTCAGCTGAGTATTCTCGTTCTCGGTAATGATCTCGCTGATCTTCCATACCACCGGTATGCCCAGCGATTTGGCGGCAACAGCCGGCAGTACGTGCACACAGGTGCTTGTTACGATGAAGGCGGGGCGGCGTTGTTCCAGCCATACCTTCATCTCCTTGAATTCCCTGGCTTCCTGAAACGATCGGATGTCCTCCTCTAGTCCCGCATAGGGAGTATACATGCCGTACACAAGCGGAATCGGCAGCAGCTCCACCGATATTCCATGGTGGCGGGCCTGACGCGTCAGCTTACCTTCCTGAGGAGCGACAAGCAGGCAGTCAAAGTAGGAGGACAGTTCCCGGGCGAAGAACAGCAGCAGCTTTTCGGCGCCGGTTATGCTGTTGTCATTGGATACATGGGAAAAAAGGACAACGGCAGCTTTATCAGCCATTGGCGTATTGGCGCTTCCGATAGATGACCTCGGAGCAGCCGCTCACCTCCCTGTTAGGTATGGGTGCCCGGACGGTGCGGGAACCTCCTGCCGGTTCCGCCGCCCGAATAGAAAGAATCCCTTGCCGCTTTCCAAAGTTCCGTACCGGAAAGAAGTTCCCGCATGGTCCGGCGTTTATACCGGTTTCGTCTTGGCTTATCGTATGAAAGCGGCCGAGGAAGCGGATGTGACAACTGCCCGCGGCAGGAGCACAAATCGGCAGATTGGAGCCGGGCGGATGTTCATCCGAATATAGTGGTTAACAGCTGATTGACCCGCTTCGGATACGTATGATCCCGGAGTGTCCGCTCCAGCCCCTTCAGTGCAATGGCTTGACGTTCCTCCTCATGCGTCAGGTAATAATGGACTTTGTCGATCATCTCCAGCGGGGTACTGAATGTTACAATCTCTTCTCCCGGCTTGTAGAAGGTGGCTAAATCATCCCGGACATCGCTCAGCTGAAGCGTACCGCTGGCCGCAATCTCGAAGGTCCGCGGATTCGGCGAAGCCGCCGAAATTGCCAGCGTATTATTGTTGGCTACATCATCAACATGGGAACGGTGCAGATTGATTACAATTTTCGAACCGCTGTAAGCGACCGACGTTTCCTGCGGAGACATCCACTTTCCGATCTCGATCCGGTCGCCGTAAAGCGGAGCCTCCGGAAGCCGGTCCCACCAGATTCCGTTAATCACCGTATTGAATTCCATCAGCTGCGGCATAATTTCCCGGAAGAAATTGACCCGGTTCCAATACGCGGAGCCGATGAAGCTTACCTCGCGTGTTATCGACGTTCGGGAAATGGTGGGACGATAATGCGGCCGGTAAGCCGCAAACGGCAGATAATGGACCTCCGCACAGCCAAGCTGCCGGTAATATTCGATGCAATTTCGTTCCAGCGTGAATACATAATCGTAGTGATTTACGAGGCCCAACGTAAAATCGGTATAGTAGGGATCATCCGTAAGCCAGATGGCCGTACGTATGCCTATTCCCCGAATCCGGTCGATTTGTTCCAGCGGCAGATCCATTCCGTCCAGCACAAGGACCAAGTCCGGCTTGTTGGCGCAAGCCAGTTCTAACAAGTTCTGACGGACATCCGTCACCGTCACTGCCGCCGTTAGGCTTTGCAGCGATGACAGTACAGCTTCGTCCAGCGGGGAATAGGGGTAGCCTTTGCCGGAAGCGACGTACATGACATGAATATCGCGTACGGGCAGCGGCTCTTCTGGACGGCCGTCCAGAATGGCCAAACGACCGCGGAAATAACCTTCATCATAGCCGCTCTTAAAACCGTTCAGCCTCCCCTGCAGCTTCGCTTGCTCAGCCTGCGTGAGGGGAAGCGGCGGGACCGGAAGAATGAAATCCTTGCTCATCGTACACTCGCTCCTTTAATAATTAATTTCTCGCTCTCGCCTCGTCGATCACATCAAGCAGCCTTGGCAGCCGGGCCGCAAAGGTATGGTTCTGAATTGTCGTGCGAAGAGCTCTCAAGGCGAATTTCCGCCGGGCTTTTTCGTGCTTCAAATAGTATTCAATTTTAGATTCCAGTTCCTCAGGCGAGCCGAAGGTCTCCATGTCATAACCCGGCCGGTAATGTTTCGCCAAATCCTCCCGTACATCCGTAATCTGCATCGCGCCGCAAGCGCTGATCTCATAGGTTCGCGGGTTGATGGACCTTCCGGGAATTTGATACGAATTGCGGTTATCCTGTCCCGCTTCCCAGGGACGGTGAATATTGATGACGAGCTTCGAGCCGCTGTAATAATTCGCCGTTTCCTCCGGGGGAATAAAGCCTTTGTGGATGAACGGAGACAGAGTTTCGAACGTCTTAAGCCGCTCCCAGAATCCGCCGACGATAAGTGTCCGGTGCCGGATTAACATAGGGGCTAGACGGTCGAAAAGCTCGGTCCGGTTAAAAAAGGCATTGCCTATAAAAACGATGTCATAGCAATACTCCGGCCCGGTACGGCGTGGATTGAACATTCCCGGATTGACGCACAGCGGCAAATAATGCACCGATCCCGCTCCATGTGACCGGTAAAACTCCACACATCCCAGCTCGTGCGTAAACACATGATCGTAATGCCGGCAAAGAACAGCCGTATCCTGCGTAAAATAAGGGTCATCGACAAACCAGATGGCGGTGGAAATACCCCGGCTTCGGATTTCTGCGATCTGCTCCAAATGGTCATCCGGAAATACATGCAGCCCGTTCATGACCAGCACCACTTCCGGAGATTCCCGGACGGCAGTCTCCAGCATGGCCTGCGCCGGGCATACGATCAGCTCGGTAACGAGACCGGTCAGCGCCTCCGATACCCCGGCGTCGATCGCATCGAATCCCTGCGGGACATACATCAGTCTTAAGGGACGCCGGAGACCGGCAGTAACCGGATTCAACCGTTTCACAGCTTCGCACAGACCAAGATGGTAGCCCTGCCCGTAGCCGTCACGGTAGCCCTGTTTGCGCTCCTGCAATATTTTCGCTTTCACAGCCTCACCCTACCCTGTCGTAATCTGATGACAGTATAGTTATATGCTTCGGAGATATCCGCCTCATGGACAGCTGTCCGTAATGGCGATAAATTGGCAGATGCCCTCTGGCAACCGTACAAACTGGACATGTAGGCCTGGACTTGGATTTGGATTGTTCTTCGCACTCCACCCTCTATGAATATCTCCGGCTCGCCAGAGGGATCAAGCGGCCTAAAGACGGGTTCTTTTTGCGTGCGGAAAGCTACTATAATGTAGCCTCTTATATCGACGAGCTGGATGAGGAGCCTTCTCCCGGTCCAAGGATCAAAGATTCATACGGGGGGAAGTCATTGCATGAGCAGTCGCATGGCGAATCCTTCTTCGCCGCTTTCATGCACCGGTTCGGCAGCCGCGGCTTGTACATTCTGGACGAGCCCGAAGCAGCGTTGTCGCCTCTCCGGCAGATGTCGCTGCTGGTCCGCATGCATGAGCTGGTGCGAAGTGAGTCCCAGTTTGTCATCGCCACCCACTCGCCGATCCTGATGTCCTATCCGGGCGCGGATATTTGGCTGCTGGAAGAGGAAGGCATCCGGGAAGCAGCCTTGGAGGAAACGGAACATTACGCAATAACCAAGGCGTTCATGAATAACCGCGAGGGAATGCTCCGCGAGCTGCTGGGGGAATGAAGGCTTATGCGAGAGTGCCCTATAAGCTATGGAAATGGCTGCTGGGCGGCCAATGTTTTTGTGCTGGAATTGGGCAGGTGGACGGGGCTACTCAAATGGAAGTGGGGATAATGCAGAATACCTGAAATTGCGGCTAGGCCCCCTAAATCCAGAGTCATGCCCTACAATTAACAAGCGTTCGTAAAATAACTCTTTATTTCAAGGTGTTACATGGCTTTATGAAATTTCGAGGAGTCCTCCAGTGTTTTGACCCATTCGGAAAACTTCGTTGGAGGCATTAACTTCAAGCTGCCATGCATCTTACGGTTGTTGTAGAAGTCCATGTATTGATCGAGGGCCTCGTAGGCTTCGTCGAAAGTCATGAACTCTCTATTTCTGAATAGATCGCGTTCCAGCAAGCTATGGAATGACTCAATGTATGCATTCATATTCGGTGTCCGCGGCGGGATGCGTTCGTGAATCATGTCCAGGCTTTCACAGGTATCTCCAAATAACTTACTGACGAATTGCGGCCCGTTGTCTGTTCGAATCACGGGCAGGGCTTCTCTGGATTGGAGACGACTCTGTAGCGCCCGCCATAGCGTTTGAACCGCATGTTTGGCCTCACATACGGGTCCTCTGTACTGCTGGACCACGACACGGTCAAACACATCAATGATGCTAAGTACAAAAAAGAAACGCTCCTGGCCGATGATATAGCCGTACTTAATGTCCATTTGCCACAACTGGTTGGACCCGGTGACGACCCGGTTCTTGGGGAGCCGGCGTGGATGTGAGGGGAGGCGCTTATGGGGTTGTTTCAGAATCCCTAGCTCCTTACACAAGCGATACGCTTTTTTCTTGTTGAGCTTCACGCTGTACCGGTCACGAATACATTGCGCGAGAAGCTTGTAGCCATAGACATGCTCTTCGCCTTCGAGGAGCTCAAGCAGCCACTCCTTGATTTGTTCGTCACTGACTCTCTTTCCCGTAACCGTGAAGGAGTAACCTGGTACCGGACGGCCCATTTGGCCTTCTGGTGGGCGTTTTGTTGCCGGACGGGCAGCCCGTTTTTTGCGGTCGTAGTACGTCGATTCGGATAATCCAAGGATGCGCAGAACCCATGCCACCGGTTCCCCCCGCTTAATAAATAGGTCTGCTACTTCGAATTTTTCGGATAAGCGGGGTTTTTCTTTTTTAGCAGTTCTCGCAGAATCTCAAGCTCAAGCTCTTTTTCTCCGAGCACCTTCATGGCCTTTTCGTAGCGTTGCTCCACATCCTGCAGTCGCTGAAGTTCTTGCAGATGCTCGTCTGCAACCGGAATTTCTTCTGGTGGAATGGAGTCACGATGATCCCTAATCCACCCGCGTATGGTTTCTGGATGAATGTCATATATGCGGGATAACACCCCCACCTTAACTCCAGCCAACGCTTCCTTTACGATTTTAAGCCGTGCTTCCTCTTTCAACCTCTTTCCCATCCTCGTCATCTCCCCCTTATCTCCAGTTTAAATTATTGGGTGGGATGACTCCAGTTTAGTTAGGGGGCCTAGGAGATTGTGCATCTTTTGGTCGTGTAGGAATGCAAGTTCTATAACATGCCTGTGAAAATACAGGTTTTTTCCGGCTCACCCTCAGATTCAGTCAGCACAGCCTCAAATTCCTGTATAGTAGCAGGATTTCAATGTGAATAAGCGTTTTGGGTTTAAAAAAACTGCAGTTTAACCGTTTTGAAAGACACTGCACCAAATTTACAGCCAACCAGACCTCGTTACTAGATAATGTAGCGTCAATCCGCCTCTCCTAAGCCTGCAGCAATACATATTGATGTCGGGCCACCCCAAATGCTCTATTTCGAACCATTTCCGATCATAGAACAACAGGAGCCAGCAAATCTTTTTTCTATTACCGAAAGACTTGGTCAGTATGACCGTTCCAAATGTTTCATTAACTTCTCTGATCCACGCCGTTTCTTGAACATGATCGCCTACAGATAGGGTACGGGGAGGGTTTCTGTTGATGATGACGCTCAAGGTTCCCCGATTGACACCGGCCTGCTCCGCAAAGCTCTGCATGGTAAGCCCCTACTCCCGAATATAAGTTTCCATTTCACATCGGATCATAGCCACTGCTGATCAATCGAGGCAATCCCAACAAAACATTTACTATAAATCCAAATATTGGTATACAGCAATACTAATCTATTACTCTCCAGCGATCAATTAATAAACCTTTAATTTATCGGGAGTCCGAACAGGGAGACAGGCGCCGTTCCGGTATACGAATGCAATCTATATACTGCAGTATTCGGATACCAGAATAAGGAGGATGAACCATTTTGATTATCGGTACTGTAGTTAATGCGTCCGGATTAGCCCAAGCAAGACTTATGGCAAATTCAGTCAAACGGCAAATGCCTTTCGCCAAAGTTTTAGTCTGCCTGGTTGAAGAGATTCAGGCGGGAACCTTGCCGGACGTTGACTGGATTTTTACGGCCAGAGAAATTTCCGCTTACCTCGGATTTGAGGATTTTGACAACTATATATTCAAGTTTAATTCCCTCCAATGCGGCACGGCGATGAAGGGGCTGCTGTTAACCTATCTTCTTGAAGCCTTCCCGGGTGAAGAGCATATTGTCTATCTGGATCCGGAAATGTATGTGTTTAAGCCGTTTAACGAAATCGAACAAATGCTCAGTTACTATGATGTTGTATTAACCCCCCACCATTTGGAACCCTCGGTTCCTTGGGATTGTTCCCGTGAAATCGGCACGCTGCAGGACGGTACCTTTCACAGCGGTCTTGTGGCCGTGAAGAACTCCTGGGAAGGACGCAATTTCGCAAAATGGTGGATGAAGATCATTGCAGGCGATTTCAGCGGACAGCCAAGCGGAATTTTTACCGATCAGCCTTATCTGAATTTCGTACCCGCTTTTTTCAATGCGGGCGTACTGCGCCATCCGGGGTATAATCTGGCATTCTGGAATCTGCATGAGAACGGCAGAAAGCTCTATCGCGTCGGCGATGAATACTGTCTGACCAACCACACCCCTCTTTGCTGCGCGAACTTCAGCAACTTTTTGGGACTGCTGAACAGCTGCATAGACACCTATACTCCCCATGACGGGACTTATAGACAAATGTGGAACGAATATCAGCTAAATTGGGCTTGGCTATCTCTCCAGCATCCTGCCCAGCCTTGGGCCTATGACTACTTTTACAGCGGGGAGAAAATTGCAGATGAGACCAAATTACGCTATAGAGCGGCAAAAACAGACCATTATGTAGAGGCAAATCCCTTCACTCTTTCAAACCACAGTGATTTCTAATCCCGATTATGACAAGGAGGAACTCCATGATTATTTGTTCAGTGACCTGTGCCGACAACCTGCATGAGGCAAAAATGATGGCAAGAGCAGCCAAATATCATATGCCTTATGCCCGGGTTGTCATCTGTCTGATGGAACGGGAGATTCATCCGGCGGCACTTGACGTACCGTGGTTTGATGAGGTTATTGTTGCCAAAGATCTGGGGATTCCCCGGTTTGAAGGAAGCATCTTTAAATACAGTCTGCTTGAGGGGGTAACCTCCATCAAACCGGCGTTTCTTCGTTTATTATTCGACCGGCATCCTGAGGAGATGAATGTCGTATTCATGGATACCGATATCATCGCCTATGCTCCTTTCGACGATCTGCTGGCCGCCCTGGAACATCATGATATCCTGTTATGCCCTCACCGCATCGAACCAAACGGGGAGCCTCTCGGTTATCTGCAGCATGGTATTTTTAATACCGGTTTTCTGGCGCTTCGGAGATCGGAGGAAACGATGCGCTTTCTGGAATGGTGGGGACAGCGGCTGTACAGCTATTGCCATTATCACGCCCCTTTTTTTGTGGATCAGAAATGGGTGGATCTGGCGCCGGGATTGTTCAATGTTAAGGTATGGAAGCATCCAGGGTATAATGTCGCCGCTTGGAACCTGCATGAGCCCTGCCGGAAGATTGTCCGGGAAGAGAATGGACGCTATTGGCTTGAAAACAATGTTCCGTTCGTATGCTATCACTATTCCGGACTGCACGGGATGCTGCAGTATTGTATGAACGAGTGGATTCCCGACCGCGGAAACCCGTTGTACCGGCTGCTGCAGCTCTATTTGGAGGAGATTGATGCTATGGGCAAAGAGGAACTTTCCCAGGTCCCCTGGAGTTATGACTATTATCTGGACGGCAGTCCGATAACTGTCCAAGAAAGGAAAGCATACGGCAGCGATATTCAGGCATTTGAGTCAGGCCGCGATCCTTTCGGCTCCCGCGAGGGAGACGGAGGAATATGAAGGGGCTGATCGTCTGCGCCGGAAAAGGCTCCCGCCTAAGACCGTTTACGCTTACCCAACCGAAGACGCTGCTTCCTGTCGCCAATAAACCGATTCTATTCTATGCGATTGAAAAGCTGGCCGATGAAGGCATTCATGACATCGGTATCGTGATCCATCCATCCCAGGAAAAGATGATTTGCGGCGCCGCGGGCAGCGGAGAAAAATTCGGGGTATCCCTGACTTATATGTACCAGCAAGAGCCGCGGGGCATTGCGGATGCGGTCGCCGCAGCCGAGGACTTTATCGGTCAAAGTGATTTCATCCTGCTTCTCGGCGACAATTTGATCAAAGAACCGCTCAAGACGCTGGTCGACCGTCTGGAGCACTCGGCTGCCTGCATCCTGCTCACTCACGTGAACAATCCGCAGCATTTAGGTGTTGCTGAAATCAAGGGAACCCAAATTATCAAACTGGTAGAGAAGCCGCGATTCCCCAAAAGCAATCTTGCGGTGGTCGGCAGCTATGCCTTTAAACCCGGAATCTTTGATTATATTCGAGCCTTGACGCTTTCTGACCGGGGAGAGCTGGAAATAACGGACGCCATACAACGGTTGATCGACAGCGGAGAAAGGGCAGCCTATGCGATAACCTCACAGTATTGCACCGACGTAGGGACCTCAGAGCGGTGGCTTGCGGCCAACAACTGGATGATGAATGAGGTTTACGGAGAGAAGAACGACATTTCCGAGGATTCCACTTTAGTCAACTGCACGGTTCACGCTCCAGTGGTTATCGGTTCCGACTGTGTATTAAAAAACTGCACGATCGGCCCCTACGTTTCGGTCATGTCCGGAGCCCATTTGGAGGAATGCCATCTTGCGCACAGTATTCTGCTGCGGGATGTCACAATCAGCGGCACAGGCAAGGAAGTTCTTGCCGGCATTTTCGGTGATGAGGCTAGTATTATAGGCTCCTCCGCCAAAGGACCAATCGCCCCTAAGATCGGAGGAGATCAAGGATGAAGATTATTCCAAGAAGGCTGGAAGGCGTGTTTGAAATCCGGCTGTCTCCGTTTAGCGATCACCGAGGACTGTTTATGAGAACATACGACGAATCTATCTTCTCCGCTTACGATATTCATCGCCATTGGGTTCAAGAGAATCAATCGGTGACGATCCGCAAGGGAACGATCCGTGGATTGCATTTCCAATATCCCCCCAGTTCTGAGACCAAACTCGTAAGAGTCACTACCGGTGCCGTTCTTGACGTTTTTGTAGATCTGCGGAAAGACTCCCCGACCTTCGGAGAATGGGACAGTATTGAACTGTCCGAAGACAACCGGGCGATGATCTATATTCCGCGCGGCTTCGCTCACGGTTTCTGCACGCTGTGCGATCATTGCACCGTACAGTATAAAGTAGACCGGAAATTCTCTTCTGCAGAAGATGGCGGTATCCGCTGGAATGATCCATCAGTCGCTGTGAAGTGGCCTACGGAAACTCCGATTCTCTCTGAAAAAGACCAGAATCTGCCTACGCTGGATATGTTCATTTCGCAAAATAAAAGGATGGATTCGGTATGAGGTATATAGTCACCGGAGCGGGAGGATTTATCGGAAGCTCTTTGTGCGAGCAGCTTCGCCGGGAAGGCCATGAGGTGGTACGGATTTTCCGCAGCCTGCCGGAGCATGCAGCCGATTCGGCGGGAGCCTATGAGGATATTGCGGCGGATGTGCTCTCGGACAGCTTTCCGGGACTCCGCATTTGCGGGGATGCCGTGATTCATTTGGCAGCCGCCAACGATATCGTTTCCAAAGATGGCCGGGAAGGCATAAAGCTCTCTTTGATCGGGACCAAAAATGTGCTGGATTTTGCCGTAAACAACGGAATACCGCAAATGATTTTCTTTTCGACCATACAGGTGCTCGGATCGGAACTGCAAGGGTTGATCACGGAGACATCGGCTGTCCGCCCCGAGAATGATTACGCCGCCAATCATGCGGTGGCTGAACTGTATACGGAAATGTACGCAAGAAAAGGGCTGCTGCGGGCCGTCAGCATCAGGCCGACGAATGTGTACGGCCACTTTGCGTCTCCGACCATAAACCGCTGGAGTCTGGTTCCGGCCTGCTTTTGCCGGGAAGCGTTCTTCAACAAGACCATTACGATTCGCTCTTCGGGAAAACAAAGAAGAAATTTTATCAGTGTTGAAAGTGTGGCCAAGGCGACAAGCACCGTGCTGGCGAACTTCCCGGCTTCCTACGATACGCTGAATCTCGGCTCCCCATTCCATATGACCATTCTGGAAGCTGCGCAATGCGTGAAGCAGGTTCATGATGAAATGTATCCCGAGCCGGTAGAGCTGCTCGTTCAAGGGGAGGAGCCGCAGCAGGAGAACCGGTTTGAAATATCCCTGCGGAAAATGGAAGACCGGTACGGATTCAAGGAACACCTGGGAGCCGAGGATTTCCGAAAGGAGATCCGCCTCATCTTCCTCAGCCTGGACCGATTGGCTCACTGAGCATAAAAGGTCCGGGCCCCCCATATGTGAATCATTTTAAAATGCAAAGAGGAATTAAGAAGCCGGTAAGTCTTTCCGTTATTGGAAGACTTGCCGGCTTCTGTTGTTCTATTCGTCAACTCCCTTATCGATCCAGGTTAGGAAACGGTGCAATCGCTCTAACAGGAAGGGACGAGGCCAGGTTGGATGTGATTTTAGTTGAGCGTAATTGCAAAACAGCTAAAATGCAGCTTTTTTCGATCATAAACGTTTATTCACAGAGAAAACCTACGATTTTACAGGAATTTGAGGCTGTTCTGACTGAATTTGCGGCTGAACGGTAACAAACCTGCATTTTGCAGGCATGTTATACAACAGGTGTTCTCAGGCGAACAAAAGATGCACAATTTCAGGTTTTCTGCATTATTGCTTCATCATCCCCCTCTGGATGGAAATATTTTACTCCCGATAACGTTAATGAAGTTCTGCCGTAATATGTCTTTCTCTAGATATACAGAGCGGCTCGCCCCGTATCCCTACCTTAATCCCCATCTCAAATAAGGGCATCCCGGCAGCCATTTCCATGGCTTGCGGGACACCCCAATCTCTCTCGAATCAGCCCTTTACCTGCTCAAACACCCTAATCTGTGCGCGGCAGAGCTCAAGCATGTCTTCCCCATTCAAATAAGCTTTATACCAGGAAGCGGTCTGAGCCAGGGCGATATCCAGATTCCATCTGGGCCGCCAGCCCAGCCGAGCCTTTGCCTTGGAGCAGTCGAGCTTCAGCGCGGCGGCTTCATGGAGCTTACCATCAGGTACAACCTCATAAGCTGCTCCCTCTCCCCATAAACGGCAAAAACGGCTGACCACCGATTCTACGCTCTGCGCATCCTGCTCCTCCGGTCCGAAATTCCAGGCTTCCGCATATTGCACTCCGTCTTCATACAACCGCTGAGCCAGCAGGAGATAACCGCCAAGCGGCTCCAATACATGCTGCCAGGGGCGTACCGAACGCGGACTTCGAATGACCAAGGGAACTTGATTGCGAATGGCTCGGAAGCTGTCCGGGATAAGCCGTTCACCGGCCCAATCTCCGCCCCCGATTACATTGCCGGCTCTTGCGGACGCGATGGCCACTCCATGCTCCTCATACCGACCGGGGTTAAAAAAGGAATCCCGATACGAAGCGGTGACGAGTTCGGAGCAGGCTTTGCTGTTGGAATAAGGATCAAAGCCGCCAAGTTCTTCATTTTCCCTGTATCCCCAATACCATTCCTTGTTGCTGTAGCATTTATCTGTCGTAACGTTAACAACCGCCTTAATCCTTCCACCTTGGGAGTTGTTCTGGCGTACCGCTTCTAGCACATGTACCGTTCCCAGTACATTAACCGCATACGTATCCACCGGCCGCTGATAGGACTCCCTGACAAGCGGCTGTGCGGCGAGATGAAGCACGATATCGGGATCGGCATTCCGCATTGCTGTCTGAAGGCGGGCGGCATCCCGGACATCTCCCGTGATTGAAGTCAGAAGCTGACTGGCCTTGCTGCATTCGTACAGGCTGGGATCAGTCGGAGGCGCATCGGAGTAGCCGGTGACTTCCGCTCCGAGCTGATGCAGCCAAATGGACAGCCATGAACCCTTAAAGCCCGTGTGGCCGGTAAGAAACACCTTTTTACCCTTCCAGAAGTTTACTTTTTCCACGGAGCATTCCCCGATTTCCATAATTGGTCCAAATAATTCTTATCTCGTAGCGTATCCATCGGATGCCAAAAGTCTTCGAATGGATAACCCATTAAGTGGCCTTCACTGGCAAGACGCTCCAGCGGCTCCTGCTCAAATACCGTTCGGTCTCCCTCGATATATTGAAATACTTGCGGCTCGAGCACAAAAAAGCCCGCATTAATCCAAGAGTTGTCGCCTTTGGGCTTCTCCCGGAAAGCCTCAACCCGCTGTTGGTCATTAAGCTGCATCGAACCGAATCTTCCCGGAGGCTGGGTTACAGTTACCGTGGCAAGTTTGCCATGGCTGCGGTGGAATTTCAGCAGGGCGTTAAGATCAATCGAAGAGAGTCCGTCACCGTAGGTCATCATAAACGTTTCGTCTCCGATGAACTCGGCAATCCTTTTTAGTCTCCCGCCGGTCAGCGTTTCCAGCCCCGTATCCACCAGAGTGACCTTCCAGGGCTCCGCCTTCTGCTGATGGATCAACATTTCATTGTGATTGGTGTAATCGAACGTGACATCGGAATTATAGAGATAATAGTTGGAGAAATATTCTTTGATTACATTGCCTTTATAGCCCAGACAAATTACAAAGTCGTTAAATCCATAATGGGAATACAATTTCATGATGTGCCACAGAATGGGTTTTTCTCCAATTTCGATCATCGGCTTCGGCTTCAGGTGCGATTCTTCACTGATGCGCGTACCGTAGCCGCCTGCCAGAATTACTGCTTTCATCAGGATATCCCCTTTCAGGATTCACTTAAAATTATCGTTGAATTTCGCTGTTCAACACATCCATCCATTCGATTTGATCATGGTTCTCCCTCCACATCTCCTCCACTTACAATAGATTCCTGCGGAAGGATTATAGCTATGGACAATTGAACCGGGGAATCCGCATATTTTGGCCAGGTTGGGCAGAAGGATTATTCAGATTATAGGCGGACTCCGTATGCAGTTGCGAAACGGAATTCATATGATGTCTTAGTCCATATACAACGCTTAGTTAGGAGGGTTCTCCATGAGAATTCTGCAAGTTGCGCCAAATCATGAAACAGTCCCTCCCCTCAGAGATGGAGGAACGGAACGCATAATCTATGAACTTTCCCAAGAGTTGGCCCGGAGGGGACATGAAGTCATTCTCTTTGCTCCATCCGGAAGCCATATTTGGGGAACCGTAATCAACTACCCGTTTTACGGAGATGATGCCATCGGCTCTTATATAAGAGAAAATCTGCCGCAAGACATCGACATTATCCATGACCATACCTTTGATTCTGCGATTAGCCGTGTTGGAGTCAATGTTCCGTTAGTGCATACCATTCATCTGCCTGTCTACAACCCCGTTTATTTTCCAATCTATGTAAGCCGAAACGCCAGGGAATCGATAGGCGGCGGATACGGATTTGATGTGCACAACGGTATTGTTCCTGAAGAGTATGAGTTCAGCTATGACAAAGATGATTATCTGCTCTTTATGGGCAGAGTGGTCCGGGAAAAAGGAATTCTCGAAGCGATGGATCTTGCGGAAATGACCGGACAGCGGCTCATCATAGCAGGACCGATCCATGATGAAGAACTGTTTTACCAGGAGATTTCTCCCCGATTGAACTGCAATCCCCTGCTCCAATATGTCGGCCCGGTCGGCGGAAGAATTCGCCAGGATTTGTTAAAGCACGCCAAATGCCTTCTCTTTCCCATTCAGTGGGCGGAACCGTTCGGGCTTGTACTGATTGAGGCGATGGCCTGCGGGACTCCAGTACTTGCGCTCTCGAAGGGCGCCGTTCCGGAAATACTGGAGCCCTTCCCCGAGATGATGTGTGACTCAATCGAACAAATGGCAGAAAAACTTTATTATTATCAAGCCCCCTATCACCCCGATCAATTAAGATACCATGTCGAGGTAAGTTTTTCGGTATCCAAAATGGTCGACAGCTATCTCTATCTGTATCAATTAGCCATCTCAGAGTAATGGTGAAAATAGGAGGAATTGTTCATGTATGAAGGAAGTACACTGCATTTTGATGGCAGCGAATGGATTAAGTTTCAGAGAACCTGCGAAATCAGCAATACCTTTACTTATGAATTCTGGGTAAAAGCGGAAGAGGAACAAATTCTGGATGAAGAACGGAATACAGGGACGGACGGCATAGGCGGAAGAAAGTTTTTGGTGGGACCGGATTTCCACCCGGTGGGAGCTGCGGGCTGCGGAATCTCCGTGGGTACGAACGGAATCTCGGTGTTCGAACATTGCGTAAATCATCTTCCCGCAAGGCTCGTCTTTGCGCATGATTTCTCGGAATGGCAGCACGTTGCCGTCGTTTGCGACAACAAGAAGCTGCGGCTGTATATTAACGGAATCGGATTAAAGGGAGAAAGCAAGGCCACCAATGTCGAACGGATTATTCCCTCTCTCGGCCTCGGAGGACATATGTACGGCACTTTTAAGGGTCAGGTCAGGGAGTTTCGCTTATGGTCGACGGCCCGGAGCGAGAAAGAGATTCGAGCTTGCATGTTCTCGAAGCTGGACGGAGAAGAGGCCGGCCTCTATTTCTACCGCGATCCGAGCAGAGGCATTTCGGTTATCAGCGGGATCAAAAGAACCTTTGCAGCCAGCGTAATTATGCCTTCCTATAACCGCTGCCCTTTGAACTACTTCTCCCTGCTGAGTCTGGAGCGGCAGCAATTCCCGCTTCAGCAGCTGGAGGTTATTTTTCTGGATGATGGCTCTACCGATCAAACGCCTGTCGTTTATTACTCGGTGTATCCGGAATACTCGTTCATTTATGTGCAGCAGCTTAAGAGCAGAGGAAGATCCAAAATCCGCAACATCGGCACCAGCATTGCCGTTGGCCATACCCTGCTCTTTGTGGATGCCGAGATGATATGCGGGCCCGACTTTGTGATGAACCATGTCAACCACCATCAAAGCGGAGAAAACAAGGTTGTATCCGGGGCCATGCGTTCAAGACTCCTGTATACGATGACCGGTCCCGGTTATTCTTCCGGACAGAAGGCGGCAATAAGCTCATTGTATGCCGCTCACCCGATCGCCGCGCCGATCGTAGAGCGGCTGATACAGGGAGACGAGACGCCGGTGCAGCTGCTCCCCTTTGAAATGATGTTTGATCCCGGGCACCTTAACCAGTGGAGCAATCAGAATGAATTCTTTGAGAACATCCTGCAAACCTATGGCAGCAGATTTAAACTATTTCAATACGCCTGGATAAATCTGATCACGAATAATGTCTCGATGACCAAACGTTTCTATGATGAGCTAGGCGGATTCGACGAATATTTAGAGGGATTCGGTTGGGAGGACTGGGAGCTCGGATACCGCGCTGCCCGAAATGGAGCGATATTTATCCATGATGACGCGTTGGTTAACTACCACCAGGAGCATCCGGTTTCTTCAAATAACCACATCGATGCCCGCTGGAATTTCATTAAACTTTGTGAAAAGTATCCTCATGAGATAGAGATCAAATTATTCGTTCTAACCATGGTGCCAGATTTTGTGACCCTGCCTGGCCTTAACGATTATTTGTTGGATTACAACAATATCCGGGCGATATACAAGAACCGGTTCCAGTCTTTGCATCATTACCTGAACCAGACGTTTGACCTGATGATCGCAAGCCTTCGGTACAATAATTCAGTCGCGCTGCCCCTTGCCCGCCCGGCATCCTGGTATGAAGAAGAGAAAGCGGTCAACGAAGATATCGCCGCGGTCAAAGAGCTGGGCGTATTTCCAAAGCTGGTAGAGCTGTATGAGCGAGTATCCAAATACTATTATTGACCCGGTTCTTTTACATGGTGCATATCAGATGTCGGTGAAAAAAAGCCGTGACGCACAGCCGTCACGGCTTTTGGAGTTGTACGCGTCAATTATAATTGACGCGCCGGAAGCTAAGTCCAGTCAGCTTCCGGACTACCCAGACGAGCATCGTGACGGCCATCATGTCGAAGCAGACATTGAACAGAAACAAATGCTTCCCGATATCCGCGCGGCCATCGCCGAGGATCGGCACGAGGAACGCAAAGATGCCAAGTAGTCCGAGCAGCATCATCAGCTCGCAAGCCACCCGCTGCCGCCGGTCCGCGCTTCGCAGGTACTCATACAACGCCCCGGCGTAGTAAACAGCGTAGAACAAGGCAAGGAATCCCAGACTATGCGGCAGCACATTACTTTTAAGCTGGCTCCATGCACTGTAGGTATAGGCGAGAGCGCCCGGCGGCTTATTGTCCGCTTTCTCGAAATTCCCGAGATACGAAGGGCGAATCGTCATACTGTTCGCTGCCGCGTAACGCATGTTATTCAGCAGACGGCCGGGATGCTTCAGATAGAACAGCAGCACATCCTTGTGGGAAATCCGGCTGTAAAAATCGGGGACGAGCGAAGGGTCATCCTGTTTAATCGCCGTGCCGCTCTCGAAATAGTTAGTGCCCGCCAGCACCTCCAATCTTTCAGGCAGCCCCAGCTCCTTAAGGTCCCCTTTCACATCCGGCGAACCGTTCAGAATACCGTAAAATACCGTCTGATACAGGTTGATATGCTTCAAATCCTTGGGAGCGGCGGCGTACATGATGACGGAAATAAGAAAGATTGCGATAGAGAAGCGTATCGCCGCTTTGCGGAAGCCCGTAGCCCCCTGTAGCGACGCGAACCGCAGAAAGATCAACGCGAAGGCGACGCCGGTGGGCGCATTCTGGATTTTGGAGCAGGTCAGGAAGAAGATTGCCACAAAGAAGAGCCACAAGTCCTTGACCTCCCGATTCTCCTTGAAAGCAAGCCTGAGTCCCAGCGCGAAAGTCAGCAGCATGAATACGAGCGAGACCGGCTCACCGAACAGCGAATTGAAATACGCGAGATAGCCGATATCGTAAAAGACGAACAGCAGCGCTCCCGCCAGCAGCAGCCCCGTGATATAAGAGCCGCGGGCGTTATGTTTGACCAGCAGCCAGGTCGCCGCGAGCAGCAGAATACCATACACCGCAGCCAGCAGCCGGATGTCGAACCAGCTTCCATGGAACAGGCCGCCAAGCAGCCTCGGCACCAGCACGAGGAAAATCTGCGATGAGGGGTAGAACCCCCTGAACAGATTCTCGTACGCAAACCGGGAATGGCTGTAGCTGAAAAAGCGGTCTTGATAAGTTTCCGATGCGTTGTAATAATTCAATCCGATCGTGTTCATCATTCGCAGAAAGTCGCCGTTGTCGGCCACTCCAATAAATGGCCCGAGGAACAGCAGGCCGAGCAGCAGGCCGAAGCCCGCCGCCGTCGCCAGAACATGCGGTTTAAACCATCGTTTCATTATAATTTCTCTCCCAGCTTCTTCTTCATCGTTCAGCCTCTTTGCCGGACTGCTAACGTTTCGGCAGCAGCTTCACATATTCGTCGGACAGACTCATCCATTGCAAAATATACTTGTAGTCTTGTTCATACTTGGCAAAATCGGCGACCGGCCGGAGCGTCTTCAGCGAAACGGCCTCGCCGTCCTGAAAGCTCTTGCCCGGAACGAACATTATATCGTCGTTGAAAAAAGAACCTGACGGCAAATAGTACCTCATCCCAAGCACATTGCGGCGGATATTCAGCAGGTCGTGTCCGAACGGCGTAACCCCTTCCCTTTTCAGCGATATGCCCAGCAGATTGGCCAGGGTCGGCATAATATCAAGCTGCCCCCCCGTCCGTTCGACCGTCTTCCCCCGCTCCGAGCCGGGCATGTGAATAATAAGCGGAATATTGAACCGGCTGATCCGGGAATCGTATTTGACTCCAAGCGCGCCTTCCACCTGCTCCGGCGGGACGTCCTGCGGCTGAAGGCCGAAATGGTCGCCGTAGAACACCAGCAGCGTGCTGTCCCACAGTCCGTTTTGCTTCAATCCGTCAATCAGCGTGCCGATGGCATAATCGGTATAGTTAATCGCGGTCAGATAATCGCCGAGCATCGTTCCCTTGAGATTATCCGGTACGGTTATCTTCTTGAACGCATCCGGAACCTGAAAAGGGTGATGGCTTGAGGCAGTGACGAACTGGGCGTAAAAAGGCGTCCCTTTCCTCTTCAGCTCGGCCAGCTTCTGCACTCCCGTAATGTACAATTGTTCATCCGAAGCGCCGAAAGCGTTGAAAAGATCATTCTTATAATACGGCTTGTCATAATAACCGTTGAATCCTATGGCCGCATAAAGCTCCTTCCGGTTCCAGAAGCCCACCTTGTTGACATGGAAGGTATAGGATTCGTATCCTTTGTTCTCCAGCACGCGTGGAAGGCTAGGCAGCGTCCGGTCCCCGAAACCTGTGGACATGGCCAGCGTTCCGATGGGATAGATGGACGTATTGCTCATAAATTCGGCATCCGATGTGTTGCCCGGACCAATCTGCTGAAAGATATGGGGAAAATAAAGCCCTTCATCCGCCAGCTTATTCAGATTCGGCGTAAGCTCCTGCCCATTCAGCGACTGATGCAGCGGGAAGTTCTGAAAAGCCTCCATCTGCACGACAATGACATTCTTGCCCTTCATGGAACCATAGTAGTCGGCGGAAGGCGTGCCGGACGGCGCTCCTCCATAGTTGTAGGAGGCCTCAAGCGCGCCAACCTTGGCGATCGTATCCTTGATATTGCCGGTGCCGACCAGTTCGCTGTTCTGCCGCTCCCGGATGGCGGCGACGACTTCGTAATTCAGGAAGCCCGCACTTTCCGCCTGCACCAGTTCGTTCGTGATTCCCGCCGAAGCATGAATCGTATAGGCGGACAACGAAGCGCCTCCGATTATGGAGACCAGAAGCACGACCAAATACACGCCTCGATGTTTCGGCGGAGCGTAGGCCGAGCGCATGTCTCTCGGGGCCGGCTTCCATCTGCGGAACAAGCGGTAAATCACGTACACCGCAATGTCCGCAAAGAACAAATAATCGACAAGCTGAATCGTCGACTTGACACTGTCCCTGATCTCAAATACCTGGTTCAGCTCATACAGAGCCAGATAAGTCGGCACCGAGCCGAAATGATTGAAATATACGCTTGCGGCGAACAGCAGCAGCGACAGCAAGCCGTTGAAAATCCAGAATGCGGCGTTCTTCGCCATGGAAGGCACCACCACGGCCAAGATTCCCATCAGCAGCAGCACCGGCGCGGCATCGGCCAGGACCCACTCCCAAGCGATCCGGTCGAAGAACAGCATCCGCAGCAGCAGCAGCTTCAGCACGAGCAGCGCGGACACGGTATAGAACCGGCCGGCAGCCCCTTTATTTTTTTCGTTCATGCTTACCCCTCTTATTTGTAAAATTCGTTTAATACCCATTATAGTCAAAATATAGCGAACCTCAAAGGCGGTTCGTATATCCGCTTGGATTTGACGCATTGCGCAGCCAAACGTTTAAAATTAAACATGGGGTGAGAAGATGAGCGAGAAAACATTTGTGCTGGCGCCGGATTCCTTTAAAGAGAGTATGACGGCCAAAGAAGTATGTATCGCAATGGAAAAAGGGCTGCGGAAGGTCTATCCGGCGGCTAATTATATTCATGTCCCGATGGCGGATGGCGGTGAAGGAACGGTACAGTCGCTTGTGGATGCCTCGGGCGGACAAATCCATTATGTAGAAGTTACGGGACCGCTCGGACAGCCGGTCACAGCCAAGTATGGCATTCTAGGCGACGGGACAACCGCGGCAATTGAGATGGCGTCCGCAAGCGGAATTCATCTGGTGACCAAGGAAACCAAAAATCCTTTGACCACAACAACTTATGGAACGGGCGAGCTGATTCGAGAATGTCTGGATCAAGGAATCCGGAAAATTATCATCGGCATCGGGGGAAGCGCGACGAACGACGGCGGCACAGGCATGGCTGAAGCGCTTGGAGCCAAATTTCTGGACGAGAAAGGGAATCTTCTTCCCCGAGGGGGAGGCGATCTGGACAGGCTGGCAAGCATTGATATTTCTTCGCCTGATGAACGGCTTCGCCATACGGAGCTGATTGTGGCCTGCGATGTTACGAATCCGCTCTGCGGGGAACATGGCGCCTCTTATGTGTTTGGCCCGCAAAAAGGAGCCACGCCCGAGATGGTGCGCAGGCTTGATGCCAACCTTGCCCATTATGCAGAGGTCGTGAAACAGCAGCTCCATAAAGATGTGCGGGATATCCCGGGAGCTGGCGCGGCCGGCGGTTTGGGCGCGGGCCTGCTGATTTTTACACAGGCGGAGCTGCGGAAAGGCATCGAGATTGTCATCGAGTATACCGGTTTAAGACAAAAGCTGGCTGATGCGGATCTTGTGTTCACAGGGGAAGGCGGCATTGATTTTCAGACCAAGTTCGGCAAAACCCCTTATGGGGTAGCCCGGACAGCCAAAGAAAGCGGCAAGAAGGTGATTGCCATTGCCGGATATGTTGGAGAAGGAATCGATACCCTGTATGCGGAAGGCATTGATGCGGTATTCGGTATCGTTCCGGGCGCATCCGGCCTGGAGAAGCTGCTGGCGGAGGGTTCGCAAAACGTCGAACGAACCTGCGAGAATATCGCCAGGGTACTTAAATTAAACGATTAACAGAAACGTCAAAGGAGCGGAATACTCATGGAAAATAGGAAAGCGCCTGCCGTTACCCCGATCAAGGTGATCGTTACTGGCGCCACGGGCATGGTCGGGGAAGGCGTCCTGCATGAATGCCTGCTGCATCCCGAGGTGGAAGAGGGTGCTTGCGGTCAACCGCAGACCCTCCGGCATGTCCCATCCCAAGCTGAAGGAAATCATCCATACCGATTGGTTCGACTTTACGCCCATTCAGGAACGGCTTGCGGGCTATGACGCCTGTTTCTTTTGCCTGGGTGTGTCTTCTGTCGGAAAAAGCGAGGCAGAATACACTCGGCTTACCTACGACTTGACGCTTCATGCGGCGGAGCTGCTCGCCGGATTGAATCCGGGAATGGTGTTCTGCTACGTTTCGGGGGAAGGCACTGACAGCTCCGAACGGGGCCGGAGCATGTGGGCCCGGGTGAAGGGCAAGACCGAGAACCAACTGCTGAGCCTGCCCTTCAAATCGGCCTACATGTATCGCCCGGGCTATATTCATCCGACCAAAGGCTTGAAGAACACCCATCGCTATTACTACGCTTTAACTTGGCTATACCCGGCGCTGCGTGTCCTCCTCCCCGGCCATGTTGTCACATTAAAGGAGCTGGGGCAGGCGATGATCCGGTCCGCCGTCCACGGCGCGGACAGTTCCATCCTGAACAGCCGGGAGATTGCGGCTTTGGCGAAGCGGCGGTGAGCGGGGGACTTGCGTCTAAGGCTAGTTAACCCGTTAATACGGTATGCGGACGGATGCAGCTACTGGCCTTTGGGTAGCCGCGAAATATTATTTTAGAGTATCAACCAAAAAACTCCATATCTCTCCTGAGATGTTGTAGGAAATCGTGATAGCCGGAACTCCCGGCTTGGTAAATGTGGCGATACCGGGAGCTTTCGGATTTTTCTTGAATTGATAATCCTCAAGCGCAAGATTTAAGTCGTAGGCCGAAGCCAGAGTTTCTACCTCCAACCGCAGCTTCTGCTCACTTACAGCCAGCAGTTGTTTGTCCCGCTCGGCCTGTACCGAAGCGGAGCCTGCCTTCCCGTCGAACAGAGCATGATCGCTCGCCCCGTAGATAACCCGGACCCTGTTGTCCATCGTAACGGATGCCTCGCCGCTGAAACGCAGCGTCAGCAAATCCTCTGTTCCTTTAACCACGAGGGAGGCTCCGGTCAGAGAAGGATTTTTACTGTTTTTGTTCATGATCTGTAGCGCTTTAATCCCCGCTTCCACCACTTCAGGGTCTAGGGTTCCGACGTCTATTTCGCAACTAAATTCCGCAATCTTTCCGTTAATAAGGCCGACCGTAGCATCTTTTGCTGATAAAGTGGTATGAATAGCCACCGACTTGTCTCGGGCAGCATCATAATCGACATAACGGGAGGCGGAATAAGCGAAGCTTCCTTTATACCCCAAACTCGCCAGCGCAACTCTGGCTCCATCACTTAATTTCTTATCGATCTCCCCGGGTTTAAGCGAACTGTTCACCTGCGCCTGTACCATTTCCCCCGTTTCCGTACTGATCCAAATTTTGGCGGTGTTGTATCCGCTTCGGTACGAATAGAGCATCTGCTTCTTTTTCGATAGGTGGTCAGCGTATTCCAGAGGAAAAGAGGTGCCCAGCATATCCCGCATCGCCTTATCGGCCGTATTCCTCATGTCCGCTTCCTTGACCACTCCCGAAGCAGTTGAAGAAACGTTATCCGTTCCCCGGTAGCCCGAGAATGGGCCATCCCCCACCGTCCAGCCCAGTCCGGCGATGGTCAGCGCAATGCATGCCGCAGCAGCAACCCCCGCATACCGGCGTCTGACGCGTTCCCGGGCCGCTTGAGGCTGGCCCTCGCGGATGGTGCGAATCACATTCTCCGCATGCTCCGCCGTAAATCCGTTCTTTTCAAAAGGGCCTCGTCCCGCCTGTTCATACCATTTCGGCTTGTTGTCCATTATTCCATCTCCTTCAGCTTGGATTGAACCTTGCGGCGGGCACGGTGAAGCCTCGATTTGACAGTTCCCTGCGACCAGCCGGTGAGTTCCGCGATATCTTTTGCCGACATTCCATATTTCAAATCGAGCACAAGCGCTTCACGAAAGCCTGCAGGCAGTTTCATAATCACATCCCAGATTTCATTGACATGCATGCTGCTAAAATATTGCATCTCCGCCGAAGCGGCA
This sequence comes from Paenibacillus sp. URB8-2, assembly GCF_013393385.1. Lineage (NCBI taxonomy): Bacteria > Bacillati > Bacillota > Bacilli > Caryophanales > Paenibacillaceae > Paenibacillus > Paenibacillus sp. URB8-2. The sequence continues at coordinate 4,443,110 of NZ_AP023239.1, forward strand.
ACTACCATTCCTCCGCCTGCGTTCACCCCGATCTTTTCCGTTCGATCCGGCAGCGCAGTGAAATCTCCCCACAGACTTGCTTTGAAAAAACGGGATTTTCGGTAGGAGAACACGGCGTTGCGGGCAATAGAGAACAGCCAGGTTTGAAAGGAAGACCCTCCCCGGTACGTTTCGATGCGGTAATAGCATTTCACAAACACTTCCTGCGCCAGCCCATCCGCCTGCTCGCAGCTTGACGTCAAATAGTAGATATAATTCCAGACGTCGCCGCCGAAACGCTCCATTACAGCCCGAAGCGTATCTTCGTCCATATGGTCTGCATCTTTCAGTTCATCGAAATTCAATGTGTTCACCTCACTGGATTAGACGAAGTCACAGCCGCCTCGGTTCCCGTTCCCGGAAAATAAGGACATACGTACAATACCGGCATTCAAAATCTTCGGGGCGAAACCCTGCTGGATGTACTGGCTGGACGCAAATTGGAGGATTTGCGTGCTTATGCTCGTACGCACCCCGACTTTCTTTCGCTGAAGCCCAAAGCCATCGTCATGGATTTGGCCCAGATGCACCACACGTGGATCAGCGAATGTTTTCCGGATACGATTCGCATTGCAGACCGTTTCCACGTTCACGGCTATGTTATTGAAAGTATCCAGGTTGTCCGGAAGTCGGTCCAGCACAGGCTTGCTCCTCAGGCTAAGGCAATCTTGAAAAGGGACCAACCGGCTACTCACAATCCTCCAGGTGACAGTCTTTCTGAAAAGAGCAAGATCCGGCTAAACGCCCTGTTTGCCTTCTCTACTCTGCTACGCAAGGTTTGGGAGTGGAAAGAAGCGTTTTCCCACTGGTACGAGTACTCCCCGAATGTTCAGGTAGCCATTGCTAGCTTTCACCTTTGGCTTCAGCAAGGCGAGAACATGGATCATGAATCCGCTCAGAGTACCTTGAAGACCATGCGTAATTGGCAGAATGACATCATCAAATACCATCTTTGCCGCTGGACGAATGCTACGGTAGAAGGGCGGCATAATCGTATTAAAGCCTATCAGCGGAGACACTACTTTATATGTAATCGTGAATGCTACAAAGCCGGTGTTTTAGTCGAATGTAATTGGCATCGCTTATCTGGCTGAAAATATCAACCACTGATTTTTCGATTGAGCCACTTAAATCATACTTTTTTCGAAGCGGGGTTAGCTAAAAAAGCAAAAACTCATACCAAAGAGATTCAGAGGAGCTGCCTGATCGGTTGCTCCATTTTATTGTCTTGAAAGAAGGTGGGAACTTGAAGAAATCATGAACACAAAAGGGAATTGGTCACGGTACTTACCGTTAGATTCATAATCTATCTCGCAATATAATGAAAAATTTACATTTTATTTACAAAAAAAAGATAATTGGCGTGATTTGCAATATGTAATTTATGGTAGAAGGATAGATTTTTTATAACTAAATCTATTCTATCTTATGAAGAAAGCGGTGTTCAGATGCGTAAAGGAATAGCAATGGCTTTAACTGCGTTTATGGTTATTTCAATGTTACCGGTCACCCAAGCTTTTGCAAAAGAAAAATCACAATTGAATTATTCCGTACCTCAAGAACCAGGTGAAATCCACACTGAGGTTGCAAATCAACCAGGTAATGGTGGGTTATGTACTATTGATTTGGTTCCCATTGGTTCAAAGTTAGCTGATTTGGATTGGGGTTATGATGCATACTTTCCTATAAACTCTGTTAGTGTCAATGTTGAATGGGATGACGGTTCATCGTCGTCAGATACAACTACTTATGGTCTAGTAAATGCCACCTATCATCCTACAGGTTCTTTACAACATCAATATTCTTCCACTGGTCCCAAGGAAGTTTGGTACGATGCCAGTGGTTATATGGAATTCTACACACTTAATTGGTGGACAAATCCGTTTGCAGATTCAGACGTAATCCGTTAATATCCGCGAGGCAGGCGAGTTTTTTGAAGAACGCCTGTCTCTTCTTTTATCTAGTGACTGTTTGTCAATCCCAGTGAAACATTTCTTCCATGAAGACTTCTTAGGCGGATTGTAAGCTTTGACACTTCCACGGACGCTGATTAGATGAGATGGATGACTTTTGCCAGTTTCAGAAAGGCCTTGCTTTTTCCTTGGCCTCTGATAGCCAAGCGTGTTTCGTATCCGAATCTCGGGCGGCCTTTAACCAATTAGAGTCTATATAAGTAGAATAAAGAAGGTGTTATCTTGAATCAATTTATCCATAATCGAAAAAAAGTATATATAAGCATAATTTTTGCTATATTAAGTATATGTATGTTTTTCTTGATTTACAAAGACGCAAAAATTGCTGGACGTCTGAATGAAAATGTTAATTATTTATATTGGTTATCACCTAATCTCGTGATTATTCAAACAGTAAATCATATGTTGATTTTTTTAAGTATTTTATCATTTGTCATCGGTATTATTATTACAGACGTAAAAATAAAATTCAGAAATAATTTAAAGGAAATATTTATAAATTCATTCTACAACTTAGTGATAATTATTTTTGTTACTTTCTTATCTGAACTTATTATGGGGCTAAAAGTGGAAGAGTATACACCTTTTAATATGTTTCTGCATAGTATGACTATGTTTATATTTGCGATTTTTTTTATGAATTTTTGGGCCCTAATAGGATACGGTCTAAAATTATTACTGAAGAGTCAAGTATCAGCATTGATTCTTGGAATTACATATCAAATTTACGAATATTTATACCTCACGAAAATGTTCCCACATATCTCCAAATTTCTTCCATTATCATTAAGTAGAGAACTTGTAGTTAGACAATTTCCTTATTGGCACCCTCAAAATACTTGGTTAAGTGAATTGAACTCTATTGCATATTTTGCAAATGCTACATCTATTCGTGATGGCGTTGTACCAATGGTGCGGGTAATCATTTCGTTACTTATTTATATAATTTTAATTTTTGCGGCTTCCTTAATAAATTACTCAACTTTCGCACCTGGAATATCAGCTTAATCCCTTGAGGCAGTAAGAAGAAATCCAATAAATTTGTCCGTATTGACAAAAAACACCTTGCTTGTTTGGTATCATGGAAGTGTCGAATCAACCATGCAAACAAGAAAGGTGCGTAACTCCATGTTACAACAACATTCCAGGTCTGAACAGTCTCGCTTTTCCAAACTTTTTGTTACCCTCCAAATCGGGAAATCCTTACGAAATGCGGGGATTTCCAAGTCGTTTGGCCTTTCCAGTCTCGTAGTTTTCCAAATGGTCTTCTCCCTGGTTTTTGAAGGGAAGAACTGGTTTCGCTTGCTCGAAAGCCCTCGTGGAGCCGATCTCCCTGGAAAAGATGTCGTCTATCGTTTTTTGAATCAAGCTTCCTTTGCTTGGCGACGATTTTTGCATACCTTAAGTCTTCGAATTGTGCTCTATTTCGAGTCGCTCATTTCACCGACTCGTGTGAGAGTGTTCATCATCGACGATTCCGTGCTGAGCCGAAACCGGAGTAAAAAAGCGGAATTACTAGCACGGGTATTTGACCATTCGACGGGTACATTCACGAAAGGCTACACCATGCTGACGCTCGGCTGGTCGGACGGCTTCAGCTTCGCTCCGCTTGACTTTGTGATGCTTTCTTCGGCCAAACTGGCCAATCGAATTTGCGAAATGACTTCAAAGATTTCCAAACGCAGCGCAGGGTACAAACGTCGGATGGAGGCCTTCTCTCGAAAGCCAGATGCCGTCGTCGCCTTGCTGGAACAGGCGTTAACGGCGGGATTCACCGCCGATTACGTGCTCATGGATAGCTGGTTTACTCAAGCTCCACTCCTTCGTCAGTTGACCGCCAAAGGCCTTTCTGTGATTGGCATGGTGAAGGAAATGAAACAGCGGTACCTCGTTCAAGGACAGCGATTGACGCTGCGTGAAGTCTTTCAAGGCCTTCCGAAGTCGAGTTCGAAAGACATGAAAGGTTCCGTGATCGTCCACACGACCTGCGGTCTGCCAGTGAAGCTCGTTTTTGTGCGTAATCGCAATAAACGACGGGAATGGCTTGCGATTTTAAGTACGGACGTCACCTTGGATTCTGCCGAAATCGTGCGAATTTACGGAATGCGTTGGAGCATAGAGACCTTTTTTAAAGTAACGAAAAGCTATTTAAAACTGGGAACGGAGTTTCAAGGCCGTTCATTTGACCAACTGATTAGCCATACGACCGTTGTGTTCAGCCGTTATTTGGCGATGGAATACGAACGTCGTCAAGCGAGTGATGATCGAACACTCGGAGGACTCTTTTTTCTCTTTGCAGACGAAGTCCGCGATCTGGACTTTCAGTCGGCTCTCCGGCAACTCATGGCTTTATTTCTCGAAATGGCTCAAGCAAAGAGCCAGAAGAACAAAACGTCTGTTTTTTGTCAACTGCAGGATTGGATCTCTAGTTTACCCCGCTATATCAAGGGTTTGTTTAAAGATTTGAGCTGCGAAAGTTGAGTAAATTACTTTAAAAAAAGAATTCGACAAAAAAAAGGAGGAAATTATGATACTGAAAAAAATAGATTTCTCGGAAATACCAAAACCTATAAAACATAATATTACTAAGTTAGAACGCATATCTCTTGATGAAATCAATGTTAGCCACGAAGTTCTAATTAATTTTTTATTAAAGGAACCTCAACTTCAAATAGCTGTATTATCATTACTGAAAAATAACAACCGATGGTTTGAAATAATATTACCTAAAGAAATGAAATTTAACGATCTCATGCTAACACCGACTTATCGAATATTACAATGTATATTTAATGAGATAAGAGGTAGAAAAATAGAGGATTATTATCATTCTCTTTTATTGAGAACAGTAAAAGTCGATATTAGTTCTTTATTGAATAATCTGATTATTGAGAATAAAGTGAGCTTTGATATTATCGATTTAATAAAAATGGATTTTATTCAAGAAATGTCTCCTGAGAATATAAAAGTTTACAAATTAGTTATTAATGAAAAAATGCATAAGGATAAATTGGTAAGCTATAAAGAAAATATGCTTATCAAAATAATTTACCAACAATCTAGTAGAAATAATAATATGTATTCGTTCTATATTAATGCCTTTTCAGAAAAGAGAATAGTCCAAAATGAATTACTACTGGCACTGTGTCATCTATACCAGGATGTATATGTATCGGGCTCAGGTGATCCCTGGAGAAGTCTTGAGATTTTAGTTTCTAATTATATTGGCATCTAATATGTAATAGCCTTTATGAAAACAATAACACAATAATATGACGAAACGAAAAATGTCATCCTCATTGAAAAGAGATAAAGGATCTACTACTGCAATATGAAATCCTAAAAAAGGGAAGAAGAAGGAGAGCATTGGGCAGACTGTTTCTATGGCAGTGGAGTGGTATCGGCTGCAGCAGAAGAGCTTGAGCGACCTGGAACACCTTCGAATCGATTTCAAGTTGGTTGAGGTGTCGAGAAATAGAATAGAGGCTATACAAATAGTCATACTTAAATCATACTTTTTTCGAACGCGGGGTTAGCGAAATAAGCCTATACTCAAAACATAGCTATTCCGAGGAGCTGCCAGATGGGCCGCTCCTTTTTTATTGCCCGAAAGGAGGCGGGTGTGAAGTAACTATATGAGGTTTGGAGGAAAAAAGATGAACAACCTATCAAAGTGGGACACGGTTTTCACTCATCGCAGCATTGACATTCAGTCTCTATCACCGGCAAAGCCGGATCAGCTTGGATATGTAATCAAGTATCCGAAAATTTAAGGGAGAGAGTTCAATTTTGTATAACAAGCGGGGACGAAACAGTTTACTTCTTTTGCTGGAGTGGCGCTGTTCACGGGGGATTCCCCTGATTACCCAGGCAACAGGAGCGGCGATGGAAGCCTTGCCTAATTATACCGATGATAAAGAAAAAATTACGGTGATCGATCTCAAGCTAGAAACACAGCCAGCTTTGGGATCTCCGAATGTGCCGGTCAAAATGGTCGAGTTTGGAAACCTCAAATGCCCGGCCTGCCGGAAATGGGAAAGCGAGTCGTTCATTGACATGCATGCTGCTGAAATACTGCATTTCCGCCGAAGCGGCAACTACCATTCCTCCGCCTGCGTTCACCCCGATCTTTTCCGTTCGATCCGGCAGCGCAGCGAAATCTCCCCACAAACTTGCTTTGAAAAAACGGGATTTTCGGTAGGAGAACACGGCGTTGCGGGCAATAGAGAACAGCCAGGTTTGAAAGGAAGACCCTCCCCGGTACGTTTCGATGCGGTAATAGCATTTCACAAACACTTCCTGCGCCAGCCCATCCGCCTGCTCGCAGCTTGACGTCAAATAGTAGATATAATTCCAGACGTCGCCGCCGAAACGCTCCATTACAGCCCGAAGCGTATCTTCGTCCATATGGTCTGCATCTTTCAGTTCATCGAAATTCAAAGTGTTCACCTCACTGGATTAGACGAAGTCACAGCCGCCGCGGTTCCCGTTCCCGGAAAATAAAAGCACACCCTATTCATACCATATACAAATGGAAAAGGATGGAGTAAGATGATGGCATTCTTTTTTCACCCAAGGAGGACAATCAATGGCGCAGGAGAACGCAAAAACGGTCCCGCCGGAGGACGTGACCATTAATGGTTTCGATATTGAACTGAACGACAAACATAAAGGGCGCATTGACAAGTATGTGGAGCTTTATGAAAAACGCATCGTCGCTCATCTGGAAGAGGAATACAGCAAACAGACGGGCGTCGGCGGAAAATTGGCCGACCGCATTGCCGCTTTCGGCGGAAGCTGGAAGTTTATCACCTATTTCACTTGCTTTTTGGCGCTGTGGATTGTTTGGAACGTGCTCAGCTTTACCCGGCATTTTGATTCGCCGCCGTTTATTCTGCTGAATCTATGCCTGTCCTTTCTGTCCGCGTTCCAGGCGCCGGTCATCATGATGAGCCAGAACCGGCAGGCTGCGCGGGACAAACATGAGGCGATCATTGACTTCGCGATCAACTACAAGGCGGAGCAGGAGATCGACGACATGCAGGGCCATCTGCACCGGATTGAAGCGGAGCTTCAGGAGCTTAAGGCCTTCCTTATGGCCGGTCAGAAGGAAAATAAAGCGTCTGAATAAACATAGCAGCATCGCTGTACTGTTGAAACGGTCTTTCTTATTCAGTGTATTTGCGAATAACAATCACCGCATTATGCCCGCCGAATCCGAACGAATTGGACATTCCGATGTGGAGCTCCTGGATTCGGGCTGTCTTTGGGACATAGTCCAAATCACAGTCCGGATCGGGCCGCTCCAGATTGATCGTGGGAGGAATGACGTTGTTCTCCAAACTCTTGACCAGGGCAATCGCTTCGGCTCCGCCGGACGCGCCGAGCATATGACCAGTCATCGACTTGTTAGCCGTAACCGGAATACGGTAAGCGTCAGCTCCAAACAGGGTCTTGATCGCTTTCGTTTCGGAGAGGTCTCCCATCTCCGTGCTGGTCGCGTGGGCGCTGATCACATCGATGTCCGCCGGTGAAAGACCGGCGGCTTGTAGCGCCAGCCTCATCGCCTGATAGGCTCCTCTTCCTTCCGGATGGGTCGCCACCATGTGATAGGCGTCGGAGCTGGCTCCGTAGCCTATCACCTCCGCGTAGATCCGCGCATCCCGGCGACGCGCATGGGTGAGTGATTCCAGGACGAGAATGCCCGCCCCCTCGCCGATCACGAATCCGTCTCTCTCCGCGTCAAACGGACGGCTGGCCCGCCGGATGTCATCATTACGGACAGTTAGAGCATGGGCGTTGCCGAAGCTTGCGAGCGAGATTCCATTGATCGCCGCTTCTGCTCCCCCGGCCAGGATAACGTCGGCCTCGCCGAACCGGATAGTCCGAAAGGCTTCGCCGATGGCCGTATTACCGATGGAGCAAGCCGTAACCGGCGAAAGCACAGGACCCATGGCGCCATAACGAATACTGATTGAGGCTGCGGCCATATTGGAAATCATCATCGGCACCAAGGTCGGGCTCACCCGGTCCGGTCCCCGCTCCAGCAACACTTGATGTTGATCCAGCAGCGACCCGATGCCGCCGATTCCCGACCCTACGTATACGCCAAACCGTTCCCGGTCCATACTTTCCACCTTCAATCCCGAATCGGCCAGGGCCTGATCGGCGGCTGCGAGCGCGAATTGGGTGAAGCGGTCCATACGCCGCGCTTCTTTGCGCCCGAACAAAGCTTCCGCGTCAAAATTCCGCACAACCCCGCCAAATTTAGTCTTATAGGCGGACGTATCAAAAGCATCAATTTCGGATATCCCGGATTGTCCGTTCCTCAGGTTATTCCAAAAATCCTCCACCTCGTTGCTGAGAGGCGAAACGACCCCCATCCCGCTTATGACGACTCTCTCCATCATGAATCCCCCTCATGAATCCTCCATTTTTAAAATTCACCGTTATCATGTCATGGAATTTATCCTATTACAAGTTGTTGTTTAAACTAGTATAATGAGTGCTAGGATAACAAATATTGGAGGGATGATTCATGAATGCTGAGGCCCGGCTGGAAGCGCTGTCCGTCTTTCTGAAATCGCAGCGCGCCAAAATTTCGTCCCTGTCGGCAGGCTTGCCCGGCGGCACCCGCAGAAGAACGCCGGGGCTTAGACGCGAAGAAGTCGCTCAGCTGGCGGGGGTCAGCACAACCTGGTACACTTGGCTGGAACAGGGCCGCGATATCAAGGTATCCGTATCCGTCCTGGACAATATCTCCAAGGCTCTCCGGCTTACCGCCGATGAGCGAAACTACTTGTACTCGCTCGCGCTGGATACGCATACCGGACCCGGGTTTCCTCCCGAGACTCATTCGGAAATCCGGCCTTCACTGCTTAAAATCATTCAGGAGCTTCAATACGCTCCGACAATTGTAACGGACCGCCGGTGCCAGATCGTGGGCTGGAATGAAGCCGCAAGACATGTGTTTCTTGATTTCGAGCAGGTTCCCGCCGCGCAGCGCAATTTGATCCGTCTGCTGTTTTCCCGCAAAGAGCTGCAAAGGCTTGCCGTGAACTGGGAGGATTTTGTCGGAGGCTTTCTCGCCATTTTCAGAACCTATTACGGACAATACGTCGATGATGAATGGTACACTGAATTTTTGCGCGACATGAACGGAAACTACGAGGATTTCGACCGTCTCTGGCAGCGGAGCACAGTGAACAACGCCCCAGACGTGTTAATCGAGTTTCGGCATGCCAAAGCCGGAAAAATGCTGTTCGAGCTGACCTCGATGCACGTTCACGGCAGCGCCGATTTGCGGTGCATTATCTATACTCCGGCGGCCGACGAGACCGAGAGAAAACTCATGAAGATGATGAAGAAGCTTTGAATCCTAGCTTTGAATCTATATTTTGGAGGGAATGAAGTCAATATGGATTACAAGATCATCTCAGCGTTAAATGAACGTCAATTCGCTGATCTCTGCGAGCTGTACCGTCAGGAATGGTGGACCAACACCCGAAATCCGGAAGATATAGCGGCAATGCTGGAGCATTCGGATATCGTCATTGGCATATGTGAGGACCAAACAGATAGACTTATAGGCTTCATCCGTGTTCTTACCGATTTTGTCTATAAAGCTTTAATATTTGACGTAATTATTCATGAAGCGTATCAAGGAAAAGGCTTGGGGCGAATATTGCTGGATCAAGTGACAGCCCACCCCAAACTTCAGTCCGTACGGCACATTGAACTATATTGCAAATCGGATAAGATATCTTTTTACGAAAAATGGGGATTTACCAATCAAATCGGCGACATCCACTTCATGAGAAGAACCGCCCAATAGACAAGTTACACTTCCGTTAACAGAAAAAAAGCCCGCGCAGCGGGCGAATCGGCTCGTTATCCCAGCGGCGTGCGGGCCAGCAGTCTTTGAATCGACCGGTCCGCTTCGCGCAGCACCGTGTCTTTATCGACCGTCTTCAGTATGCCTCTGTCCATCAAGATTTTGCCGTTAATAATCGTGGTCTCCACATCCGCGCGCGTAGCGGAATACACAATCCGGGAGATCGGGTCCACATCAAAGGAAGGGAACGTATGGAAATTATACAGGTTCAGGATTGCCAGGTCCGCTTTCTTGCCGACCTCGATGCTGCCGATTTCATTTTCCATCCCGACCGCCTTGGCTCCTCCGATCGTCGCCATCCGGAACACGGATTTAGCGTCCATTGCCGTCGGTCCGTGCAGCGGCTTTTGGATCAGCGCGGCCAGCCGCATTTCATTGAACATATCGAGGTTGTTGTTGCACGGGGCGCCGTCCGCGCCAAGGCTTACCGAGACATGCTCGTGAATCAGCCCCGGCGTGTCGGCGATGCCGGACGACAGCTTCAGATTGGAGCCAGGACAATGGCTGACATGCACGCCCCGTTCCCGCAAAATGCGCCGCTCTTCCTCATCCAGCCAAATACAGTGGGCGAGAATGAGCCGCTCGTTCGCCAGTCCAATATGATCCAGATAGACGATGTTGCGCATGCCGGTCATTGCCTGCACGATCTCGATCTCCCCCTGATTCTCGGAAGCATGGGTGTGCACCTTAACCCCATAACGGGCGGAAAGGTCGCGCACTTCCGTCAGCAGCGGCTCGGTACAGGAAATCACGAACCTCGGGGAAAAAGCGTACCGGATTCGCCCGCCGTCATATCCGTTCCATTTCTCCAGCAGATCCACGCTCTCCTGAAGCGAAGCCGCCGTATCCTCCTGAAGCGCCTCGGGCACATCCCCGCCCTTCTGGTCCATCATGACCTTGCCTGAGAGGGCGCGGATACCGCTCTTCGCGATGGCCTGGAAGGCGTAATCCGCGTGATGCACCGTCTCCATATCGACAATCGTCGTCGTCCCGCTGGAGATCAGTTCCCCGATGCCGAGCATCGCGGAGTAGTAGAGCGACTCCCCGTCGTGCGCCGCTTCGAGCGGCCATATACGCTTGCGCAGCCAATCCATCAGCTCCAGATCGTCCGCCTTGCCCCGAAAGAGCGTCTGGCACAAATGGATATGCGTCTGCACAAAGCCCGGAATGACGGTCCGTCCCGTGGCGTCGATCACCGTTTCTCCCTCAAGCGGCGCAAGGCCGCTGCCGATTTCCGCAATCAGGTCGTCCTTGATCCGGATGTCGCCGCGCAGGATTTCCTCCCGCTTGTTCATCGTGATGAGTTCCGCATTTTTTATCAGTATACCGCCCATGATTCTCTCCCCCTAAATTAAGTAAAAATAAAAGCAAAAAGGCCACAAAAACATGCCGGGGCATATTTTCGTAGCCAGAAATTTACGGTTTCCGGTAGAGACCCTTAATCCGATCATTAAGGATATACGAAAAGATCAAATTTTTATGAATTAACTTCATCTTAATTCAGAGACAGATTCTTTGTCAATAGAAGTAAATAAAGTTTACATATCAAACATAACCGACACAGAGATGCTATAAAATTGACTATTCATCCCGGCGTATTAGGTTTAAAATAACAATGATGTCCTTGAAAAGGAGTGTATACCATTGACAAAAATCGCATGGATCGGAACAGGGCATATGGGACTGCCAATGGCCCGCAATCTGATAAAGGCGGGCAACGGCCTGCATGTCTATAATCGGACAGCGGAAAGAGCGCAGCCGCTCGCCAAGGATGGAGCGGTTATTCGCCGGACGCCGGCCGAAGCCGCCGAGGGAGCAGATTTCATCTTCCTTATGCTGACCAAGGGAGCTTCGGTGAAGGCGATCCTGACCGGGGAAGACGGCGTTCTGGCGCATCTTAAGCCTAATGCTTATGTTGTGAACATGAGCACGATTGGCCCGGAGGAAGCCAAGGAATTCGCCCGGCTTACCAGCGAAGCCGGAGGAATTTATGTGGATGCGCCCGTATCCGGCTCGGTCGGCCCTGCGGAGCAAGCGCAGCTGGTCATCCTGGCCGGCGGAGACCGCGATGCGGTTGACGCGTGCCGGCCTTATTTGGACAAGCTCGGCAAGGCGACTCTTCATTTCGGGGATGTTGGAGCGGGCAGCTCCGCCAAGCTGGCGATCAACCTGCTGCTCGGCGTAACCGCGCAGGGCGTAGGCGAGGCTCTGCTGTTTGCGGAGAAGTCCGGACTTGACCGTGAACAGGTGCTTCGGATGATCAGCGAATCGGCTGTATCCACGAAGCTGTTCGAGGGCAAAAAACCGATGTATGTAAAAGATGAGTACCCTGCTGCCTTCATGATCAGCCTCGTCGCCAAAGATTTGGGGCTGCTTGCTGATGAAGCCCGCCGCGTCGGCCTTAAGCTTCCGCTGGCCGAAGCCGCCGGAAAAACGTACGCGGACGCGGAACAAAGCGGCAAGGGAGAACTGGATATGGCGGCCGTGTGGCTGCAATTGAAGGAATCCGGACGCGGCTGATTCCGGTCAAACAGCATGAAACACTTAAAACCCCGTTTACCTTCTTTACGGTAACGGGGTTTTAAGTCTCCTCTTGGCTACGCAATTTAATTCATATCCTCCTGCAACAATCCATACCCTTGACATGGTATACATATTTCGATGATTCCATGTTGCCCGATTTCCATTCGGTATTTAGCCGCTTTGGACAATCGTCAGATTGTTTTCAAATTTTCCTTGCTTTTTCATACCCCGATACTCTTCCCGGAGTATTACACCGAAAGCTCCATGTCTTGCATACGGGTGTTCTTCGGTTCCCGCGTACACGATTCTCGCAAAAAACGTTGTCACTTCCGTTTTCCTTGTGTGCGATTATCGTACATTGTACGCTTCGCTAACCTTTTCCAATGGAATCCCGCCCCTTTCTCACAAGACTTTCGTCTTGCTTTGAAACAGCTTCTTCCTTCTTCAATGGTTCGCTTGAATCTCCGATAACATACCTTCTTAAGTGTGCTAAATCGGCTTATCATTTCCGCCCTTCAGCTTCGCTTAAATGGGGTATGCACCGCTTGCCTAGCCCATTGGAGTTCTCTCCCTTCCTTAGTAATAAGGAATTTGGGATCATCACCTTCCGCTTCTGTAAGAAAAATGCTTAGCCGCTGAACTATTCAAACATTCGCTTCAGAGCGTTATCCATCCGGCTCTTTTTTTCTTCCAGTTCTTCTGGTGATGTCTATATTATAGCCTACTTATTTTAAATTTTAAAACTTCATATTGCGGACTATAGCTTCTTATTTCCCGGTATTGGAGCAAAAATAGAGATTACCCGGATAATGCTTACGCTTTCAAAAGATAGATGGGTTTTTCGCCCATTTTCTATGTAAATGCTTTCATTGGCAAAAACAGCTTTATTTCCGTGCCGCCACCGGCCAAAAAACGGGCTAGTCGCCCCGCACCAAAATCTTCTCCAGCACCGGAAAATGGGCCGTCTTGCCAGGCAAGCGGAATTCCCCTCTGATTTCGTATCCGAGACGGCGGTACAGCTCAAGCGCCTTGGCATTTTTCGCGTATGTATCCATTCGGATGCTCTTATACCCGTGATCCGCGGCAAAATTCTCGGCAAATGAGATCAATATGCGCGCAATCCCCTTGCCTTGAACCTGCGGATGAACCGCCAGACGATGCATCACCAAATTGGGACCTTCCTTTTGCACCCAATCGATTTCCGCGTACGGTTCCGCCTGATTTTCATCCAGTACCATAATGCCGGCAGCCGCGCCGTTGTCTTCGCAAACATACAGCGTCCCCCGCTCAAGGTCCTCTTTAATGACTTCCGCGTTCGGGTAAGTCTCGTCCCACTGGTCGCTGCCGCCCTCCCGCATCACGCGCACGCATTCGGCAATCAAGGCCATAATCTGCTCCAGTTCTTCCACACTTCCCTGTCTGATATTGCGCCTCATAATCCTGCGCACCCGCCTTTCTGTCTGTATCCGAGTCGACAAGACTCTGCCTTTGACAGTCTACCACAGATGACGGGAAGAACTGAAATCATAATATTTTCATAGTAAAAGACGGCGGAAATATTCGCGGCCCGTACGCATTCCAGCATCATCGTGGGGTATGGCCGTGCGGCGGCGAAGGAAGACTCTTTCACCGCCGCATGGCTTCAGCTGAACTCCAGCTTATGTCCGTCCTCGAAGCCCTTGGCGAATCCGGTATCAAAACCGACGTCATAAGCTTCGTTGTAGCCCTGCTGATAGGCGTCTGGCGGCGGCGTTTCCGGAGCGACGCCCGGTTCCGCGGGCAGCGGTACTACTACCTGTTCAGCCTTGGCCGAAGGCTCGGCGGGAGTGTGCTCCGGTGCCGGTAGAACGGCGGGCCGGCTTAACCGTTTCTTTCTGCGAAGCTTGACGCCACTTTTCCGAAGCCGGGAACGAAGAGGCCGGCCGGCCCGTTTTTTGCGTCCCTTTAACGAGGTTCCCTTGCGGATTTTGCGGACCTTTGTCTTCCGCGACAGCAGTACCTTGCGTCTGCGGGCCGTTCTTGCCGTATGCGACGGCTTGCGGCTTGCTTTCTTCATCTCCTGTCACTCCTTCGGTACTTCTTGAGCGCCGCGTTTTCCCAAACCACAAGCCGAAGCCAGCCATGGCTTTGAGGGAATCCCTTCCTTGTGCCGATGCAGCGAAATTCCTGACATCATCCGGCACATGGCGCTCTGGTATTCGCTGAGCACTCTAACATTCTCGCACAGCTTGCGGGCTGCATGCTCCGAATGGCCGGTCACTTCGGCAATGTTCTCCAGAATCGCGGCCAGCGCGGCTTGGCTGCGGGCGATGGAGCGGATCATTTCGAGCTTGACGGCGCGTTCCGAGAGCTGCAGCCCGCTCATTTCTCGTCTTCCCCGAAACTGAAACCGCCCTCCGTCAGAGCGCCTAAACCACCCCCGGCTTCTTCCTCTTCCCCTGTGTATAGAACGGCTTTTAAATTGCTGCACAAACCGTTTTCCAGCTTGGTCAGTCCCTCCACCAGCTCCACAATTGCGTCATGAATGGAGAGCGTTTCCTTTAACTGATCTTCGTGCGTATCGAATGCACGGGGATGAATATGATGATGCGTCCACTGTTTTACCTTTTCCGCCTCCACCGCCTTGGCTTCCAGAATCATCGAGATGTTCCACTGGATGGCGGCGGTGGATTCCAGCATTTTCAGATAGGCTTCTTCTCTGCTCATCTTCCGCCTCCCTCTACTCTTCTTCCTGGCCGATCAGTTCCTTGATAACTTTGCCCACCTGCTCGGCTATCGCCTCCTGAAGATCTGCGAATGCATTCAGGTAGGAGATAATATTCTTGTTCACCTGGCCCGCGCTTTCAATGATGCCGGAAGTTCCTCCGAAGTCGGGCTCCGCATCCGGCAGATCATGGACGATTTGCGCCATGCGGACAGCTACGTGGCGCTCGGCGTCCAGAATGCGCGCCATCTGTTCATGCGAATGGGCCATGTGCTGCAGAATATTGGTTATCTGATTTTGCATGGTCATGTCTCCTTTGCTTAGGCGCCCTGCTACAACATATGCAGCGGGGGCCCGGAGGGTTACGGGAGAAGCGGCGGATAACGGAAACGGGTCCTGAGGCTGCGCGGGCCATAAGAAAAAGCGTGTACCCCGGAAACCGGCGGCACACGCTTATTAACGCTTATTTATGAATCTTTCGAATAAACACAGAGAGGGCTGGATCCAGCCGAATTCTATCTGATGAGTGACACTTCAGCCCTGCTCCAGATATTTGACCTGTGACGGAGTTAATCTAACCTCAAGACTCTCAAGTGTCTCCTCAATCTGCGAGAACGAGCTGGTGCCGACAACCGGTATCACCGTGAAGGGCTGGCTGATCAAATAGCCGAGTACGATCGACGAGACGGTAACATTCAATTGACCGGACAGCTCCGCTACGCGATTCATACGTCCAAGATTAATCTCATTGTAGAAAATTTTTCTTACCGTGTCTTTGAGCGTATCCGGGCCGCCGGTATGCAGCTTCTGAAAAAATCCCTTAGCCTGGGGAGTAAATGCGAACAGGCTGAGTCCGGTTTGTGTATGAAGCTCATATGCTTCCTTATCGAGTTCGACGGTTGTTGTATCCTCAATGGAGCCTTCATTGATATCCGCAAGGCTCCACTGGATCTGACTGGCTGAAAAAGCCTGCACTCCGTGGGCCGCGGCCGCCTCCGCCGCTTCCCTGATCCGGTAAGGCCGCCAATTGGAGCAGCCGAAATATCGGATTTTGCCTTCCTCGACGAGACGGCCCAGCGGACCTAGAACTTCCATAACCGGTATACTCTCGTCATCACGGTGCAGCCAGTACATATCAATGGTATCCACACCAAGGCTGCGCAGGCTCTCCTCCGCATCCGAACGAATTTCAGCCTCGGACAGCCGTGACACCTTCATCGTCTCCAATCTCGGATGCCCGCCCTTCGTGGAAATCAGCACCTGATTCCGCAAGCCGCTCTTCTTCAACCATTTTCCTACCGTATGTTCGCTTTTTCCATGACCGCCTGGCAGCCAGTCCGCATATACTCTGGCCGTGTCTATCCAAGTGCCGCCGGCTTCCACAAAACGGTCGATAATCCGGAAGGACTCTTCATCGGAAACGGCGCTGCCAAATTCAGCTGTACCCAGAGCCAGAGGCTTAAATGTCAAATCCGTACCCGGCATTTCTGTCAGCTTCATAGTTGTAACCGCCTATTCTTTAGATTGTTATTGCAACCGTAGCTTGCTGTCACAGCTGCCTGCGCGTTCCCCGGCCGAATACGGCTAACAGGGGCAGCAGCAGGACGCTTGCCGCCAGCAGGGATGCCCTGATCGAGAACCGGCTGCCGATCCAGCCGACCACCGGCCCACCGGCCGTCTGGCCGAGCGCATCGGACTGGCTGACCATCGACAGGACGGTCGCCCGGGTCCGGCCCTCCAGATTCCGGTTCAGCCAGGAGGCGTACACCGGCTCACCGACCGAAGAAACCGAGCCGATGACCAGCACGGAGAACAGCGCAAGACCAAATGAGGGCGACAGCGCCAAAACGGCAATGCAAGCGATGCGGACAGCCGTCAGCAGTAGCATAACCGCGGACAGCTTCCGTTCGCTGCCCATATCGATTCTCCGCTCGGCGAAATGCACGCCGAGCAGCCCCAGTAGGGTTGACGCCGCACTGATGAGGCCGAACCATGCCGCCATCGGCAGCGGCAGACCGGGAAAGCCTATGCCGTTAATTAAATGCACCTGCCACAGGCGGTCATAGCCCTCGGAGGCCGCGCCGCCAAACAGCGTCACACAGACGATTGTAATCAGCAGCGGGCTTCGGCGCACCACGGCCGCCCCCTCCTGCGCGACCAGCACCAGGGCAAAAGCGGAGAACAGAGGCGTGTCGCCCGCAAGCCAAACCACGCTTCCCTCCAGTGTAAAGCCGCTGCCCAGAATAAACATGCCGATGATGACCGACATCCGCCGGCCGTATGTATCGGCGACTACCCCTGTGATTCCCTCAAACACGAGTACCGTCAGCTCCAGCACCGTTCCGATCAGCATCAGCTGAAGCGGACTAAATCCCAGCTTCGCCACATAGTAGACGCTGTACGTCGTAAAAATGGTGCTGCTTGCGAGAGCCGTCATAAATTTCATCCTTAAATACACTTGCGATGCCTGACAACAATTCAAAATATGTTCCGCCTTTCAGGCAGGCGGACCTTTCATGCCATGACTTTTAGGCGGAGGACTAATCCTCCGCTGCCGCCTAGCCGCTCAGCCCGCGCTGCCGCTTCGATTGAGATTTGTGTAAATCGGGGGCAGATTTGTACAGATGGCCAATTGTTCGTTCATACTGTCGGCTTTGTGACATGTTGAAGCACCTCCGTTAATGAATTCTCTTGATTATAGTTTATATGCCTCGATTACAATAGGAAAATTTTTACATTATATTTATCTTTGCGGCTGACTCGTAATGTGAAAGTCATCCGGCGCCGGAAAGCTGCGTTCAAGCCATAGAAAAACCGCCGGCAGGTGTGCCGGCGGCCGAAAATCCTACTATTATTGAGACAAAATACGCTTCTGCCCTTCCAGGGCGCGGATCGGAGCGATGTTTTGCGTAAATTCAAGTGTTCCCAGATAGCGCCCTTCTTCGTCGCGGACGGCAAAGTAGCGGATATAAATAAATTTGTCTTTGATTTGAATCCAGAAATCCTCGGCGTCTTTACGGCCGGACTTGAAATCCTCCAGCAGCTTCTCCACGACATGCACGCTTTGCGGCGGATGGCAGTTCTGCACGGTGCGGCCGATCACGGCCTTGGTGCGGGGAAAGATGCGTTCTTTGCCGTGGGAGAAATATCGGACCACATCGTTCTCATCGATAAATGTCAGATCCACCGGCAGATGATTCATGATCAGTTCAAGCTGCTGTACCGACAGAATTCCGGTCTCAAAGCGGATGAAGCCTTGCGGGGTTCCGGCGCTTTCCTCTTCCTTCGCCTCTGCGTCCACGGGCTCAGGATTGCGCTCCGGCACCCATTCTTTCTCTGGCGCGGCCAGACAAAAGCCGATCGTGCCGCTCTCCCGGGCAATCTTTACCCACTCGTCCTCGGTCAGTTTGTCCAGCGCCATCGGCAGTAAAATGTTCTCTTCCTTAAAGACCATCTCATTCACTTCTTTGATGATAAGCTCAAGCGCCGATACTACTTCCTCTTGATTTCCGGTATAGCCGGACAGCAGGACTTTGGCCTCCTTAATCATGCCGCGGATACCGTCGTCCACGCCCCACATGACCTGAGTCGGGCCGTATATCCCGTACTTCTCCAGGTAAGGGAACAGCAAATTCTCCTTGCGGCTGAAGTGTTTGTCGATGTCCAGCAGAAGACTCAGGTCCTCCAGCAGCTTGAAGATGATCCCTTCATCATCGTTCTTGCGGAATTTATCCTTATGCAGCTCCAGCCGGAAATTGACCAGCTTCTCAATCTCACGGTTCTCCAGCTTGAACGTATGCACCGGATGACCGGCCTGCTCCTCCGGCTTGGAAGGCCGATGAATCTCCTCAATCGAGCCTTTGAAGATGGCCGTATGCACGGAGCATAGACGCTGGACTTCCGATACCGGAATCCCCTCCTCCGTCATCAGGGAATGCTCCATCGCGGAAATCTCCGCCACCGTAACATCTCCGACAGCTTCCTCAAAGCGGGCTTTCACTTCTTCGACGCTTTTGCCGGCGTGCAGTTCCTTGATGATTTCTTTGAGCATGTTCTGCCGACGGGTTTGCTCCGGCCCGTGCACTTCCCGGTTATTGATTAATTCACTCATATTGATCCGCTCCTCTATTCCTGAATGATGAATCCGTGACGCCGAAACGTCTGCTTGACGGTGTCTATATCCATTTTTTTAAGCTTGATTCCTTTGGTCAATGTCATGAAACGTCCGGCCGTTTGCAGCATTCCCGGCTTGGCGATATCCCGGAAGCCCAGTTCGATCATAATGTCCATCACTTCGGGATCACGGCTGACCAGATCGAATATCGATTCATTTATACTCAACGTTTTATGCACACGGCTGCTCCCCTTACCGGCTTCTTGGTGAATAGGTCTGATATAATTGAGAATTCTTCTCAAAAACAGATTAGCATGGGCAATATAGGTGGATAGTGATTTCAATCACAAAGTATGAAAATCTGCGGATGCCACGGTTTATCCAGCATATAGAGGAATGGTTAAGCGAATAGCTTGTCTATTTTTACATGATAAAAAAACGCCGCCGTTACGGCAGCGCATCCTTCAGCTTCTCCCCCGCTTCGCGCAGGGAATCGAACGTTCCCGCATCGCTCCACCAGCCTTTGAGCACATCGTAGCTCAGCTTGCGGTCCGCCGCGTACAGGTTGTTCACATCGGTAATCTCAAGCTCCCCGCGCCGGGACGGAGAAATCCGCCGGATGATATCAAACACGGCTTTGTCGTACATATATATCCCCGTTACGCAGTAGCTCGTCTTCGGCTGTTTCGGTTTTTCTTCAATATGGGCAATCCAGGCCGAGTCTGTGCTGTCGAAGACGGGAACACCATACCGCCGCGCATCCTCTACCGGTTTGAGCAGCACCTTGGCGGTTCCCTCCGGCAGCCGGAGATAGCCGTCCACATAAGGAGTAAGATCCTCCGTGAATAAATTGTCTCCAAGCAGCACGACAAACCGCTCTCCAGCGGGAATAAAATCTTTGGCAAGTTCCAGCGCCTCGGCGATTCCGCCGGCGGCTTCCTGAATTTTATACGTCAGGGACACGCCGAACTCGGCGCCGCTTCCTAGGAAATCCACATACATTCCGGCAGACTGTCTGCTGATTACAAGAAGAATGTCGGTGATGCCCGCCTTTCGCAGCCGGTCGACGCCGTAACAGATCATCGGATATTTGCCTACCGGAAGCAAATGCTTGTTCATCATCCGGGTCAGCGGATAGAGTCTCGTTCCCGTTCCGCCTGCCAGTATGACTCCTTTCAAAGCCCATTCCTCCTCACATGTAACCTAAATAAATTGCCTGGGGTCGACTCCCCACTTTTGAATATACAATCCGCGATTTCGTTCAATCAGCTCATTCCATCCGGAGCGATAGACCTCCTTGAAGCTCGCGCTTCCCTCATGATGCACCAGACAGTCGCCGGCGATCAGCAGTCGGTAGCCCTGAAGACGGGTTCGCATGCAATAATCGTCGTCCTCGTAATGCCCCGGAGAAAATCTTTCATCAAACAGACCTACCCTTGTGAGCACATCCCTTTTGAATAAAAAACATAAACCGACCAGCCGGGTCGTCTCGCTCCATTTGGAGGGATCGGAGATATTCGCTGTTTCCGCCAACGCGTGAAACCCGGCAATGTCCGCATACAAGGTGACGATCTGCTGCCGTCCGCTTGCATAATTTGTCACGGGACCGACTATGCCGATATCCGGCGCGCTGTACAAGGCCGCCTTCAGATTGGCCAGCCATCCCTTTGAGACAATGACATCATTGTTGAGGAGCAGCAGTTCATCCCCGGATGCCAACTGAAGACCGTGATTGCAGGCGGCCGGGAAGCCGGCGTTGGCGGGCAGGGAAATGAATGTAATCTTCTCTCTGCGGCAGTATTCCGCCGTCCCGTCGCTTGAAGCATTATCTACAACGATCAGTTCATAAGGCTCCGGCGTGAGCTGGCGAATTGCATCCACACAGCTCCGCAAGAGTCCCAGTCCGTTGAAGGTCGGAATAATAATACTGGTCCGCGTCATACTCCGTTCCTCCATGCCGCAAGCATCCGGCGGCTGTCCGTTCCGTTCTCTTCCCAGGGCAGCCCTGCCGCACCGTGGGCGAACAATTCCGCAAACGCCTCGGCATGATCGCCGATGATCAATTGTTCCACGCCGTTTCCCGCCCCCGTATTCCCTTTTCGTATCCTGTTCCGCTTGATTACATTGACCGTTCCCGCATTCTCTACGCACAGCTTCTTCAGAACGGCGGCGGCCTGAGCCTTGGGCGGCACCGACAGCGCCTGGGGCCCGACAACATCCAAGATCCTTCGGGACAGGGCATGAGGCACGGCGGTCATGGAACCTGCTCCCAAGTCTTCCCGGCCAAGCGCCATGTTCAGAAACATTTTGCAGCGGGTCACATCGTCGCATTCCCCGAACACCGGAAGCAGCGGATTCAGATTATTTAGCGCCACATCCGTTCCTCCGTCGACGGCGGCGGCGAACGGAAACAGCTCCTTAGCGGGGATGGCCATGTCCCCATCAAGAAACAGCAGGATATCTCCCCGGCTGAGCTTGGCGCCGATCGCCCGCCCCACATCATGCCCTGCCGCATCCGGACAATGGACGACAATGGCCTTCCCGCACTGCCGCGCCCGCCGAAAGCTGTTATCGACACAGCCGTTGAGCACAACGATGATCTCCTCCGGCTTCAGCCGTTCCGCCTCTTTCAGCACGGACCCCAGAGTCGATTCCTCATTGCAGGCGGTAATAATGACCGATAACTTTCCGCGCAGTACCGGCGGACGCCATGCCGCTTTCCCGGAGCTTCGTCCTGCGGTTCTGCCGGAGGGGCGCACCGATCCTGGCGTTCTGACGCCATTAGGGCCTTTTCGGATACGAATCTTTTGCGGCTTCGCAGGTCCCTGCAAGACGCTTTTCCGGCGGGAAGCGGAGGAGGCTTTGGACCTGCCGGCAAGCTTCAGATGCATTCCAATTCTCATGAGTCTATCACCTCACCATTTCCCGCTGCCGTGTCCCGTCGCTGAATCCGGCTCTCTCGCCCCTTCTCTCCAGCACCAGAGTAATCGCTCGGAGATGATCCGCGACAATAATCTGCTGCAAGGGATCTGTTCCGTTCGCCTTGGGGCGGATGACGTTCATTCGGCCGACGGGTACCTTATGCACCGCTTCTATCCTGAGCCCTTCCAGAACAGCCATGGCCTGCGCCACTGGCGGAGAAGATAATATCCCGTTGCCAAGTGTGTTCAGCGCCTTCCGGCTCAGCGCGTGCGGAACTGCTGTCATCGAGCAGCCCTTAAGATCCGGGCGACCCAGCAGAATATTGAAAGCGTGCTTGGAGAGCACAACCGGATGGGGACGGGAACGGTGAACCGGTCCAGAATAATCGTTCAAGGCGATGTCTGCTCCTCCTCTTACAGCCGCCTTGAAAGGGCGAAGCTGTTTCGCTGGAATAACAAGATCGCCGTCCGTAAACAAAAGAATTTCACCCTTCGCCGACTCCGCCCCGACGCTGCGGCCAACATCATGTCCCAGAGGCTCCGCATAGGAAATCACACGCGCTCCGCAGGACGCGGCAATCTCTGCGGTACCATCCGAGGAACCGTTGACCACAACGATGACTTCACATCGCGAATCGACTTTTCTCGCTTCCTTAATGGCTGCTGCAATCGTTCCGGCTTCATTCATTGCCGGAATGATGACGGACACGAGCGGCTCGGGATGATTGCCGATATACATGGCTTTATGAGACCGGACTGCACGGCGTACAGGACTACGCCGGGAGGGGCGGGAGCGCTTTATTCTTCGCTTCATCTCATTCATCCTCCTTGCAGAACATACTCCCAGGGCGGGGTTCATCACAGTGTATGTAACCAATTGCCATCGGCAACGGCCAACGTCTACGTCTGTCAATTATCCTTCCAATTTGGAATGAACAAAGCGGAAGAGGAGAAAGAGGATAAGCGTGAATTTTATAAAGAAAAAACGCAGTCTCGGGCTGCGCTTTTCGTTATTTTTCAATTGGGGAACCTGGATTTCAATAATCCGGCCGTTCAGACGACGATCCTTATCCTTAATCGAATAACCGGTCCTCTGGAGCGGGCTTCGCCGCAGGGGCGCCGATAGCGATCCAGGAAATGACGCCATAGAATTGCTGTGTATCGCGCAGACGAACAACCTGAAGTATGGCATCCGCGCTGCCCCTGCTTTTTAATGAAACATAGAAGAAGGGCTGGTTGGTCATGGCAACTATTACATAGCCTGTGTGGCCGAACGGCTCATCAAAGGTCACTGTCACATCAACGGTGTCCGAGCCCGCGGCGAACAAGAACGCCGACATTCCGAACTGCTGAAGCGTCGACCGGTTTCCTGCGCTCTGCACCGGATTGAAGGTCAGATGCTCGGGGCTCACCGCTTCCCGCATTAGTTGTTCTCCCCCGACGGAGGATGGAGCAAGATGCTGGCTATGCACGCTCTCTTCCTCCAGATGGCGGGACTGAATGGAGAACGGAGCGATCTTCGAACCGTCCACCGCTTCTTCCTGAAGCTCCGCTCCGCCAACCGCGCCTTCTGTCAGCAGATCGCTGCCAATGCTCTTCGGCGCAAGCTTGCTTCCGCCAATCGAGCCGTCGGGCAGCAGTTCCGGAGAGCGCACTTCCTCGGACAGATGCTGGAGCGTAATCTCGCCCGCCGCGATATGACGGCCTTCCACCGAGCCATCCGCTAGATGCTCCGATTGAATGGCCAATGCCGCCAAGTGTTCGCCATAGATGGAAGAGGAAGCAAGATGATAGCTCTGCACGCTTTCTTCCTCCAGATGACGGGATTGGATGGAGAAGCCGGCGATCTTCGAACCGTCCACCGCTTCGTCCTGCAGCTCCGCTCTCCCTACCGCGCCTTCGGCCAGCCGGTCGCTGCCGATGCTCTTCGGCGCCAGCTTGCCTCCGCCAATCGAGCTGTCGGGCAGAAGCTCCTGGGAGCGCACTTCGGCTGAAAGATGCTGAAGCGTAATCTCGCCCGCCGCAATATGGCGGCCTTCCACCGAGGCGTCCGCGAGATGCTCCGATTGAACAGCCGATGCCGCCAGCTTGGCGGACTGGACGCTGCCGTCGGCGAGCTTGCCGGCCGTTACTGCGCTGCCGCCCAGTTTGTCGCTTGTTACGCTCTCGGGCGACAGCTTGAGCGTGGTAACCGAATAATCCGCCAGATGATGAAGCTGGACCGCGTCGGCGGCAAGATGGTAGCTCTGCACGCTCTCTTCCTCCAGATGGCGGGATTGGATGGAGAAGTCGGCGATCTTCGAGCCGTCCACCGCTTCGTCCTGCAGCTCCGCTCCGCCGACTGCACCTTCTGCCAGCCGGTCGCTGCCGATGCTCTTCGGCGCCAGCTTGCTTCCGCCAATCGAGCCGTCGGGCAGCAGCTCCGGGGAGCGCACTTCGGCTGAAAGATGCAGCAGTTTCACGCCTCCGGGAATAATATGGTTACTCTCAACAGAACCATTCGCCAGATGTTCTCCCGTGACGGATTCCGCAGCCAAATTCGCGGAGCGGACGGCTCTTTCCCCGAGTTTGCCGGCGGTGACGCTGCCGTCCTGAAGCTGGACGGACGAGACCGAGTCCGGCTGGAGATGACCCGAGCCGATGGACTGGGAGCGGATATGCTCGCCGCCAACAATGTCCGGGGACAAATGCTCCGTCTGAAGCGCACCCGGCGCGATGGCCTCCTTCCCTACTGAGCCGACCGCCAGATGCTCCGACTCGACAGCCGATACGGCCAGCTTGGCGGCAGTGACACTGCCATCCGCGAGCTTAGTGGACGTTACCGCCAAATCTCCAAGCTTATCGCTCGTCACGCTCTCGGGCGACAGCTTGAGGGAGGTAACCGCATGATCCGCGAGATGATGAGGCTGAACCGTATCAGCGGCAAGATGGTGACTCTGCACACTCGACTCCTCCAGATGGCGGGAGTGGATGGAGAAGGGGGCGATCTTCGAGCCATCCACCGCTTCGTCTTGAAGCTCCGCTCCCCCTACCGCCCCTTCCGCCAACTGGTCGCTGCCGATGCTCTTCAGCGCAATCTTGCTTCCGGTAATCGAACCTTCGAGCAGCAGGTCCGAAGAGCGTACTTCCGCCGCCAGATGCTCCAGTTTAATTTCGCCCGATGCAATATGGCGGCTTTCCACCGAGCCATCCGTCAGGTGTTCCGATTGAACGGCCGATGCCTCCAAATGTTCGCTGCCAACGGAAGAGTGAGCCAGATGGTAGCTCTGTACGCTCTCTTCTTCCAGATGGCGGGACTGGATGGAGAACGGAGCGATCTTCGAGCCGTCCACCGCTTCATCCTTAAGCTCTGCTCCCCCTACGGCGCCTTCCGCCAGCAGGCCACTGCCGATGCTCTTCGGCGCCAGCTTGCTTCCGGTAATCGAGCCGTCGGGCAGCAGGTCCGAAGAGCGAACCTCCACTGCCAGATGCTCCAGTGTAATTGCGCCCTCCGCAATATGTCGGCTTTCCACCGAGCCGTCCGCCAGATGCTCTCCGGTAACGGATTCCTCGGCTAAATGCCCGGAACCGACGGCCCCTTCCCCGAGCTTGCCGGCGGTAACGCTTCCGTCCTGAAGCTGGATGGAAGCGACAGAGTCCGGCAGAAGATGTCCGGAGCCGACGGACTGGGAGCGGATATGCTCGCCGCCGATCACGCCGGGGGACAGATGCTCCGGCTGGAGCGCTCCCGCCGCGATCGCTTCCTTCCCTACCGCTCCCGCCGCCAGATGCTTCGATTGAACAGCCGCTTCGGCCAGCTTGGCGGAAGTTACGCTGCCGTCCCGAAGCTTGGCGGAAGTTACCGCGAGATCGCCGAGCTTGTCGCTTGTCACGCCCCCCGGCGCCAGCTTGAGCGAGGTGACCGAATGATCAGCCAGATGGTGGGGCTGAACCGCTTCGGCTGCCAGATGGGTGCTCTGTACGCTCTCTTCCTCCAGATGACGGGACTGGATGGAGTGGGAGGCGATCTTTGAGCCGTCCACCACTTCGTCCTGAAGCTCCGCTCTGCCTACCGCTCCTCCCTCCAGCCTGTCACCACTAATGCTTCTCGTCGCAAGCTTACTTCCGGTGATGGAGTTGTCAGGCAATAACTCCGAGGAGCGCACCTCGGCCGACAAATGTTCCAGCGTCACCCCGCCCGCCGTAATATGACGGCTTTCGACCGCGCCTGCCGCCAGATGCCCCGGCTGAACGGACGATGGCTCCAGATGCTGGCTGCCGACAGAAGTGGGGGCCAGGTGATAGCTCTGTACGCTCTCTTCCTCCAGATGGCGGGACTGGATCGAGAACGGAGCAATCTTCGATCCGTCAACCGCTTCGTCCTGAAGCTCCGCTCCGCCTACCGCGCCTGCCTCCAGCAGGCCGTTGCCGATGCTGTTCGGCGCAATCTTGCTTCCGTTAATCGAGCCGTCGGGCAGCAGCTCCGAGGATCGTACCTCCTCAGCCAGATGCCGGAGCGTGATTTCGCCTACTTCAATATGGCGGCCTTGTACTGCGCCTTCGGCCAGCTGTTCGCCTGTGATGGATTCTCGGGCCAAATGCTCCGGGCGGACAGCTCCTGCTCCAAGCTTGCCGGAGGTGACGCTGCCGTCCTGAAGCTGGACCCAAGAGACCGAATCCGGCTGGAGATGGCTCACTCCGACAGACTGAGAGCGGATATGTTCCCCGCTGATCACGTCGGGGGACAAATGCTCCGAGCGAAGCGAGCCTGCCGCGATTGCTTCTTTCCCTACCGAGCCCGCCGCCAGATGCTTCGACTGAATGGCGGATGCGGCCAGCTTGGCGGAAGTGATGCTGCCGTCCGCGAGCTTGGTGGAAGTTACCGCGAGGTCGCTAAGCTTGTCGCTCGTCACGCTTTCTGGCGACAGCTTGAGCGAGGTGACCGCATGGTCCCCCAAGTGATGGGGCTGGACGGCTTCCGCGGCAAGATGCTGGCTCTGCACGCTCTCTTCTTCCAGGTGGCGGGACTGGATGGATAGGGGGGCGATCTTCGAGCCGTCCACCGCTTCGTCCTGAAGCTCCGCTCCGCCTACCGCCCCATTCGCCAGTCTGTCGCTGCCGATGCTCTTCAGCGCAAGCTTGCTTCCACCAATCGAGCCGTCGGGCAGCAGCTCCTGCGAGCGCACTTCCGCAGCCAGATGCTCAAGTGTAATTCCGCCCGCCGCAATATGGCGGCTTTCCACAGAGGCGTCCGCCAGATGCTCTCCGGTGACAGATTCCGCAGCCAAATGGTCTGAGCGCACAGCTCCTGTACCAAGTTTGCTGGCCGTGACGCTGCCGTCCTGAAGCTGGACGAACGAGACCGAGCCCGGAAGAAGATGGCTGACTCCGACAGACAGGGAGCGGATATGCTCGCCGCCGATAATGCCGGGGGACAAATGCTCCGAGTAAATCGAGCCAGGGGCGATCGCTTCCTTACCTACCGCGCCTTTCGCCAGATGCTCGGGTTCAACGGCGGCTTCGGCCAGCTTGGCGGAAGTAACGCTGCCGTCCGCGAGCTTGGCGGAAGTAACCGCGAGGTCGCTGAGCTTGTCGCTCGTTACGCTTTCAGGCGACAGCTTGAGCGAGGTGACCGCATGGTCCGCCAGATGATGGGGCTGGACCGCTTCGGCGGCAATGTGGATATCTTTTACCGCACCTGCCGCCAGCTTTTCCCCCGACACCGATCCCGGCTGAATGGCAACCGGCGCTACGCTGTTCTTCCGCAAATGCCGGCTGTCTACCGCTCCAGCGGCCAAATGCTCGCCATCCACGGCAGCGTCCTGGAGCACGCGGGCGCTGACGCTGGAATCGGCAAAATGCTTCTCTTCCACCGCGCATAACGCAATATGCTCGCCGCTAACCGCTCCTGGCGCGATAGCATAGTTTCCAATCGCGCCAGGAGCCAGCTTGCTTGCAACCACGCTGCCGTCCGCGAGCTTGGCGGCGGTCACGCTCTGGGCGCGCATATGCCCCGTGCCCACCGCTTCCCCGGCGAGCTCTCCGCCTGTAACGGCTCCGGCCGCCAGATGCCGGGAATGTACCGAATCATCCTTGAGATGCGACGCCCCTATCGTACCGGCCCGAAGCTGTTCTTCTCCCACCGCTTCGGGCTGAATATGGGCGGGGCCCACGGCCTGAGGCGCAAGCTGCGAACCGCGCACGGCCGATTTGGCGATATGCCGGGTTCCTACGGCCTCATCGGCCAGCTTGTGCCCGATTATACTCTGATCGGCAATCTTGGATGAAGTGACGGCCTGCTCCACAAGCTGCGCCGTACCGATCGCGCCTTCAGCCAGCTTGGCGTACGTTATGCTCCGGTCCGCAAGATGGCTGCCCGTAACGGCTCCGCTGGCGATGTGCCCGCCGGAGACGCTGTCAGGCGCAAGATGAGAACTCTGTACAGACTCTTCGCCAAGCTCTCTCGCGCCGACTGCACCTTCAGCCAGATGGCTGCTGACGATGCTGCCGAGCTGAAGCTGTTCGCCGCCGATCACCCGGCCTGTGAGCTGCTCCCGGCCGATGGCTCCCGGCGCAAGATGCTTCGCTCCGACAATACCCTCTCCCAGATGATGGGCCCAAATAGCTCCTTCCTCGATCTTCGCTCCGGTGATTGAACCATCTTCGATGATATCTCCGCTGACGGAGCCGTCGGCCAGCTTGGAACGGTCAATCAGGCCGTTCGCAAGATGCCGGATGCCAATCGAACCGCTCTGGATTTTGTCTCCGGTGACGGCACCTTCCTCCAGAAGCTCTGTGGTGATGACGCACTCGCTTAAATGGCGGCTTTCAATCGACCGCTCGGCGATCTTGCTGGCATCGATCAGCCGGTCGGCCAGCTTCTCGGGGCCGATGCTGCCCTCCTTCAGCTTCTCGCCGCCGATGGAGTGGTCGAGCAGCTTGCCGCCGGACACGCTGCCCTCGGCCAGATGCACGCCGGACACGGATTCCGGCGCGATCTTGACCGAAGTAATCGCCTTGTCCGCGATATGGATGGACTGGACTGCATAGTCCTGGAGCCACGGAGCGCCAATGATGCCGGGCTTCAGCTTCGAACCGTCGATGCTGCGC
Organism: Paenibacillus sp. URB8-2; assembly: GCF_013393385.1. Taxonomy (NCBI): domain Bacteria; kingdom Bacillati; phylum Bacillota; class Bacilli; order Caryophanales; family Paenibacillaceae; genus Paenibacillus; species Paenibacillus sp. URB8-2. The sequence continues at coordinate 4,472,367 of NZ_AP023239.1, forward strand.
GGAGCGATTTTCGGTCCGGTTACCGCTCCGTCCGACAGGTCGTCGGTATACACTTGCCGCTTCTCCTTCTCCAGCTTCACGGCAAAAGGCTCGATCTCCGGCTTGACCTCGGGAGCCTCCTCCAGTTTGACCTCGGGAGCCTCCTCCAATTTGGTCTCGGGAGCTGTCTCCGGAACGGTCCCGAAAACCGTCTCCTCCTGCTCGTTAATGACCTCCACAGGCTCTGCGGCAGCCGAGGAATGCAGCGTCATCGCCTCTCTCTCCCATTCGGCATCCGTCTTGAAAGTCAGAGCTTTCGCTTTTTCACCACTTTCCGTATCGACCTTCCCTGACTGCTTTCGCCCGTCTTCCAATACACTCAATTCCTTGATGTTGGGGTTATCCACAAAATAAAGCCGTTTCTTCGCCTTAACCGGCAGCTTCTTTCTGGATCTGCTCACAAGCAGTCCCTCCCTCCGCTGTGTTATCGCCTAAGCATCATATGCACGGGAACGGGCGAATGACACCCTTTTTCCTGTCCCGAACGTAAAACTTGGCGGTGAGAGAACGCATCTATGCTTCTTAAGATAAGCGTGTTCGATTCAGCGAACAAACACAGCACGAATTAAAGGAAGAACACAAAAAAGGGCTTCTGTCACTCGCTCATTCGTCCACCCTGACAGGCCGGTATGCACATATCCTGATTGAAGAGGTAGGAAGAACCCGATTTGTACGTGCAGGTGTGAATCACCAACCGGGAGGGATCGATCAATGGAGCAACGACTCGTCGGTATACTGCTGAATGCCGCTGCGCACCGGGGCATTCCCCGGGGCAAGACGGGATGGGAGTCCCTTGCTTGCTATGAGGAAGCCGCAGCCGCCTACGGCCTGACTCCCTGCTATTTAAAGCTGTCGGACATCAATCCCGGCTCCGGTTACAGCATCGCCTATATCAAGGATCCCCGCGGTTATAAGAGAATGGCCGTACCGATTCCCAAAGCCATCCATAACCGTGCCATATATCCTCCCGGAAACGCCGGAACCGAGCGGCTGGCCGCCTGCGGGGTGAAGGTGTTCAACCGGTGCAGCCGGTACGGCAAGGATGAGATTCACCGGCTGCTGGAGCTCGATTCCGGGCTTCGCCAACATCTTCCCGATACGGATGCTGGAAACGGGGGATTAAAGAGAATGATGGAACGGCATTCGGATCTTATTCTGAAGCCCCGCCGGGGAAGTGTCGGAAAAGGGGTCATGCGTCTGAGACGCGAAGACAAGGAAAGCTGGGCCTTGGATTATCTGCATAATGGACAAATGATCACGGCGGATATCGATCCCTACAGACTCCCGTTTGCGCTGCTGGACCGTATTGACGCCGAATCTTATCTGATCCAGGAGCGCATTCCGCTTGCGGAGGCGGGCGGACGCCCCTTTGACTTGCGAGTCACGGTCCAGCGCGGATGGGGCGGCGAATGGGCAGTCACCGGCCTCTTCGCCAAGCTGGCGCCTATCGGCGGCTTTGTCTCCAACATCGCCCGCGGCGGGGAAGCGGCGGAAGCCGCTTATGCGCTGGAGCAGGCCTTTCCCGGCCGCGCCGCCGCCCACTACCGCATGTCGGCCGCGGGGTTGGCCCTTGCGGTAGCGCACTGTCTGGAGCGCAGTCTGCCCGGGCTGGCCGATATCGGGCTCGACATCGCCCTGACACGGGACGGACAGCTTTATTTCATTGAATGCAACGGACGCGACCAGCGGTACGGATTCTACAAGGCGGGGCTGCCGGAGATCTGGAAGGAGAGCTACCGGCGTCCGATGGGGTATGCCCGTTATTTGCTGGACGGCGGAGGGATGCAATAACGTTATTGATTTGTCTTCTATTCTATGTCAATATAATGCAGAGCGGCCGGGGTCCAATGACCCGGGGCCGCTGCATGACGGAAGGGAGACTAAGCATGGTTAAACGACTGCTGCGGCTGATGACCGAGCTGTCCTCGCATAGATGGATTTCCCGTATAATGGGCGCTTTTTCCCACAGCAGGATCAGCCGCTTGCTTATCCCGGCATTTATCCGGACCTATCATATTCCCGCTTCGCAGGCGGAAAAAGATCCCAGCGAATACGCCACGCTCAACGAGTTCTTCAGCCGGAGGCTGAAACCGGGCATGCGCTCCATCACGGAAGAGACGGACGCTGTGGCAAGCCCCGTTGATGCGATGATTACGGCGATGGGAAACATATCTTCCGGAACGATTTTGAATGTAAAAGGGCAGGATTATAAACTGGAGGAGCTGCTCAACCACTCTCCTCACCAAGAGCTTTACAAGAAAGGCTTTTTTTTCGTGCTGTATTTAAGTCCGACCGACTATCACCGCATTCATTCCCCGGTTACCGGAAAAATGGCGGAGAGCGACTATATCCGCGGGCGCTGCTATCCCGTCAATGAATTCGGCATGAGGCATATGAAAGGCGTGCTGTGCCGCAACGAGCGGGTGATTACTTATATTGCCCACAGAGCCGGCGAAATTGCGGTGGTCAAGGTTGGCGCAATGAACGTCAGCAGCATCCGCTATTCCGACGAGAGCAAGAGAGCGTGGGAAATCGGCGAGGACCTCGCTTACTTCGAGTTCGGCTCGACGGTGGTCCTGCTGGCCGAGAACGGCATTTTCACCCCCCGCCCGGGACTTGAGCCCGGCATGAAAGTAAAAATGGGCGAACTGCTCGGATTTTTGCGGCCGTCCGGATAGAAGATCCGCCGATCGGCCCAACGCCCGTTTCGCGGCATCAAACAGCCCGGCAGATGGACAGGAGAAGGTCCATACGCCAGGGCTGCTTTCGTATTATTAGGTCAGCCAGAAACTTCTGGTTGGCCTGTTTTTGTGGGTGTTTTAAGATGGCGATAGCCGGGAGAACGCGGGCTGCTTTGGGGACGTTACCCCGTCAAAAAAACTGTTCTCCTACTATTCCCAATGACCATGTTTGAGCTGGTAGGGGCAATGGACCCCGTATCACATGCGAAGCTATGGGTTTGGAACCATCGTAGGATTGCCGGCAAATACGAATCGGGAGGTTGTTATGGAACCTGTTATAGGAGTAGATGTGGCCAAGGGATTCAGTGTCATACAAGCTTTTTTAAAGCGGAACGAGCCTTGGGGGAAGGCGATAAGCATCTCGCATGAGCAAAGCGGATTTGAGCAATTGGGGGAGATTCTGACGGAACTGCAGGCACAGACAGGGATTTCTCCAGCTGTCGTTCTGGAAGCGACCGGTCATTATCATCGTGGACTTGTCACCTATCTGGAACGTAGTGGATGGACGTATTTTATCGTTAATCCGCTGCAGGCCAAGCGGGCGAAAGGCACTCAGTTAAGAAAGGTAAAGACGGATGCAACAGATGCTTGGCATTTGGCTGAGATGTATTACCGGGGAGATGTGACTGCGCACCGGACTTGGGAGGAGGATTATCTAGAGCTCCAGCATGTGACGCGGCAGCATGAGTTTATAACCGGAATGTTTGTGCAAGCGAAGTTAAACATGAGGGCCTTGCTGGATCAAGTGTTCCCGGGATACGAGAAGGTGTTTCGCAATCTATTCTCGGTAACCTCTCTGTACGTGCTGGCTCGCTGTCTGGAAGGTCAAACTGAGGATTTGCATGTGGTCATCCGAAAAAGTGCAGGGAAATCACATTCTGAGAAGTGGGTAGAAGCTAAGGCGGAAACCCTTAGAGAAGTGATGTCCCGCTGGGGTGAACAACCAAGAAGTCGCGCTCAAACCTCCGTTCTCCGCAGTATGGTGGACTTAGTTCTAGTGTTTACAGATCAATTAAGCGAACTGGAGAAGCAGATGAATGAGATGGCAAGGGGTCTTCCGGAGGTTGAGCTCGTGAAGAGTATACCTGGAATCGGAGATAAGCTCGCAGCCGCAATTGTCGCAGAGATCGGAGATGTACGGCAGTTTAAAGAAGCCAAACAACTGGTAGCTTTTGCAGGTTTAGACCCTGGAATATTCAGCTCCGGCAAATTCATAGCGACCAGCTCCAGAATTACAAAACGCGGCTCCAAGAGGCTTCGTCGGGCGTTATATCTAGCCGTACAGTGCGGTATTCGAGGAAGAACAAACCCAAGGATACGGGAGTATTACGACAAAAAAAGAAAAGAGGGCAAGCCCTACAAGGTGGTCGTGATCGCTTGCGCCAACAAGCTACTCCATCACGTGTACGCCATCCTCTGTAAGCAGCAGCCCTTCCAAACTTAAAACCCATAATTATCCAGAACCTTCACGCCAATGAAGGTTCTTTGTCATGATAAAAAATAGTATACCAAGAAGAACACGAATCACCAATACAAAATTCTTGACAAGTATTAGCTGGTTTTTTTACATTAGCGCTCATCCGGGTTATTCCTCATTCTTCCAGATGGGTTAAGGACTCTTCTCCTTGCCGTAGCGCAGAGGATAAGTTAGAATTACTCTTTAAATGCGGCCAACAGGCCAATGGAATTTAATACACTAAAAAGCGAAAGCGCACAGGTGACCAATTATGTTCGAGGTAAAAGTTTCGAAGCTTAGCAACGGGGAGTTCAATAGAGGTATATTTGCAACACGAGACATCGAAAAGGGTGAGCTTATACATGAAGCGCCGGTCATTCCGTATCCCAATGAGGACCATGAGTTCATAGAAAAAACCATACTTTCAGATTATGTGTTTCAATATGGCGCCAACCATACCGCCGTTCTCCTGGGCTATGGCAGCTTGTTCAATCATTCCTATACTCCCAATGCCACGTATGATATCAACTTCAAGAATCACACATTTGACTTCTATTCGTACACGGACATCAAAGCGGGGGAGGAGATACTAATCAACTATAACGGTGATGTCGATTGCAATGATCCTCTATGGTTTTATGAGACCGATTAGATAAGAAGAAACGGCTGCGCCGTCCTCGCAAGAGGAGGGCATCCGTTTCTCGTAGAAATATAAGGCCATTTATAAGCGTGAAACTTATAGATTCTTATATTTTAAAAACAAATAAAGAAGGCGGGCGCCTTCTTTATTCGCTTACCTTGCCCTGGTTCGCCACCTCGCGGGCCTTGGCCTCCACCTTCTCCGGCTCGCCGAGATAGAACCGGCGGATCGGCTTCACATCGTCGTCCAGCTCGTAGACGAGAGGAATGCCGGTCGGAATATTGAGGTGCAGCAGCGCGGCCTCGTCAATATCCTCCATATACTTGATCAGCGCGCGCAGCGTGTTGCCGTGCGCCGAAATCAGCACACGCTCTTTCTTGCGGACGAGCGGCACGATCCGGTTTCCCCAGAAGTCGCCGACCCGGTGGACCGTGTCCTCCAGGCTCTCGCCGCGGGGGATATCGCCGGGACGCACCTCCTGGTAACGTCTGTCGTTTCTCGCGTAGCGCGGATCGTCCGGCTCCAGCAGCGGCGGCCGGACCGACAGGCTGCGACGCCAAATCTGCAGCTGCTCATCGCCGTATTTTACCGCCGTCTCCGACTTGCTGAGTCCCTGCAGCGCGCCGTAATGCCGTTCGTTCAGCTTCCACGATTTTTGCACGGGAATCCACAGCAGATTCAGCTCTTCCAGGATCAGATGGAGCGTCTTGATGGAACGCTTAAGCACCGAGGCAAAGGCGAGGTCGAACGTATAACCGGCTTCCTTAAGCATTCTGCCCGCTTCCTTGGCCTCATGTATCCCCTTCTCCGTCAGATCCGGATCGCTCCAGCCGGTAAACAGATTCTGCCGGTTGTATTCGCTCTCCCCATGGCGTATCAACACGATTTCATACATGCGCGCTCTCCTCCCGATCCCTTTTTATTACCATTTTGCTCATCTTCTCTATTTAAAGCAAATTTCAGCCGGCCCAAACGGCGGCCCCGCACATTGCCCGGTCAGCAATAGCTGCAAGCCTTTGGAGAACCGCCTTACGGAGGGCGCGGCAAAATGTCAAAAGCCGAAGACCTGAACAAGCGCCTTCGGTAGCCGGCTGTATGAAGTCCCGTTGGACACCGCAGACTGTACCCGGAACGTATTTACCCTGGAGACCTGCTGCCGAAACCGAATTCAGCGGATTTCCGAAGGGCTCTTTCCCGTATGCTGCTTGAACTGGCGGCTGAAAAAGAAAATGTCGCGGTATCCGAGCGCATCCGCCACCTCGGTCACGTTCATACCCGCGTACAGCAGCAAATGCTGGGCACGTTCAATTCGTGTGCGGATGACATAAGACTGCACGGAGGAGCCGATCAGCTCCTTGAATTTGATGGAAAAATAGCGCGGCGACAGTCCGGCCCGGGCGGCCAGTTCCTCTACGCGATGGGCGGCGCCGGGATGCTGGCTGATATAATTCGCAACCTCGTGAATAACTTCCGCCAGTTGGTTGCTGACGCTGCGTTCTACCGGCATAACCCGGTCTTCCCGCAGCAGGTTGATGATAATCTGCTTGAGAATAAGCTGGCCCTCTTCTTCCGCGGCGAATGTCTTAACCAGGAACAGCCGGACGTATCGCGCAAGCAAATGCTCAAACTCCACCGTCTCGGTCAGCTTGCGGTAAGGCTCCGGGATATCGGTGACAGGCTCTTTGACGTCAAAATGAATGTATGTAAGCACAAGGGGTTTTTGCGGGTTATGCTTTGCGCTTGTATGGTCTCCGGGACGAAACAGAAAACAGCTTCCCGGTCCGACCTCATAGGCTGTGCCGTTGCGCACAACCGTTCCTTCTCCGCTCCAGACGTAGAACAAGTCGTAATTAGGGAGCGGCTTCTCCCTTTTCTGCCATTTCCACCCCGGCTCGCAGACGATTTTGGCCAAGGCGGGGAGGATGACAAAAGCGGAAGGCGATGCATGCAACATCCTTTTCCCCTCCCTTATCGTAGCATTTTCCTTATCATACCTCTTCATGCTTCATTTTGCACATCGTTCCAGGCCAGCGCAAGCCGGCGCATCCCTTCTATCAGTTCAGACTCGTCCAGGTGGGAAAAAGCGAAGCAGGCGGCGGGCTCGCCGGGCTGCATCCGGTACAGGGCGGCGTCTCTGAAATCAACGTTCCGCTGCAGAGCTGCCGCCCGGAACCGCGCGAATTCCGTTTCGCCGCGCAGCCAGCGGGCATATATATGCAGCCCCGCGTCGCCGGGCTGCGGATGAAACAGGCCGCCCGGCAGCCTCGGCAGCAGTTCGCGCAGAATGCGGCCGCGCTCGCCGAAGAGGCGCGCCATGCGCCGTATATGGCGGGCGTAACCGCCGAGCGCCATAAAGCGGGCCAGCGCCCGCTGCTCCAGCAGCCCGGCGGGCAGCGGCTCGTACAGCGCCTTAGCGGCCACCGTAGGCGCAACTAGAGAAGGCGGCAGAACCGCATAGCCGAGGCGAAGCCCGGCGAACATCGTATTGGAGAAAGAGCCGATATACACGACGCGCTCCTCCCGGTCCAGAGCCTTCAAAGGCTCAATAGGGCGGCCGGACCAGCGGAACTCGCTGTCGTAATCATCCTCGATAATGATGGCGCGTCTGGCCGCCGCCCATTCCAGAAGCTTCCGCCTTCTCGCCAGCGGCATGACCGCGCCCGTGGGATATTGGCGGCTCGGCGTCACGAACAGCAGCCGGGCGTCCCAGTCCTGCGGCACAAGGCCGCTGCCGTCCACGAAGCCCGGAACCGGCACGCCGCCGGATACCTCGACGGCGCGCCGGATGCCGTGAAAGCCGGGGGCCTCTACGACGGCGCGGCCCCCGCTGTCCAGCAGCAGCTGGGTGAGCAGAACAATGCCCTGCATGGAGCCGCTGAACGTCACGATATGTCCCGCTTCGGCGCGGATGCCGCGGGTAATCCGCAGATGGGCCGCGATTGCCCGCCGAAGCCCCTCGTCTCCCCTGCGGAGGAGCAGAGACGCCGAGCGCACCGCCGCGCCTGCCCCCGGCATGGGACAGCGCGCTGCGCCATTCCGCGTAAGGGAAATGCTCCATCGGCATTCCGCCGCTGCGGAAGCTGATGACGGAGCCCGCCTCCGCGGCTTCCTCCCTTACAGGCGGCTGCTCGGCAAGCCGCCGCGCCCAGGCGGACAGCGGAATGTCCGCCGTCAGGTCCGGGATTGCTGCGGCTTCCGACGCCGGCAATCTGATTCCGCCTCCCGCTCCTGCATTGAGCGGGCTCTCCGGCCTGCCGGGATGAACCGCGGCTTCCGCAGGCCGGCTTTGGCTTGCGGAAGCCCCGCCGTGCCCCGCTTCGAGGGGATGGTCCGCCATCCCCGCATTCCCTTCTGCCTGTCCCGCGCTTCCTTCCGCATTCCCCGCATTCCCTGCACTCGCTTCGGCCTGTCCTGTTCTTCCCTTCGCCGGCTGCCTGCCGTCCATCCCGAAGCCGTCAGCGGACACGAAGGTGCCGCGTCCCGTTTCGGATTTTACATAGCCGTCGGCGCCGAGCATATCGTAGACCTGAGCCGCCGAACCCCGCGACAGTCCGTATAGAACGGCAAGCTTGCGGGTGGAGGGAAGGCGTGCGCCTCCCGGTAAATTTCCGTTCAGGATCTCCGTCCGCAGCGCATGATACAGCGCCAGATATTTATATCGGTACTCCGCCAAATATTCGTCAAAGTTTAATATTGGAATGACATCCATGCCTTTCTCCCCCATTCAAGTGGACCAATAAAAATAATGTAAATGGGCTCTTTTTTCTTGTCAATCTCCTGTTATGCTGTTTGTTAACCACCTTATCAGTCAAAGGAGCGCTTCAGATGAGAAGAAAAGAATTCAAGGTTGAGCAGGAGGAAGAACTGCAGACCTTTCTGGACGAAATGAGCTTCGGCTTTCTAGGCACGGTCGACGATCAGGGCCATCCGCGCGTCACTCCGCTCAATTTCGTCTATACCGGAGGATGTTTTTATTTCCACGGCAGCCATGCCGGAGGCAAAATGGAAGCCATTCGCAAGATGGACAAGGTCTGCTTCACCGTGGCGGACGAATTCGCCCTGATTCCTTCCTATTTTACCGACCCTCAAATGGCGTGCCCGGCCACCGCCTATTTCAAAAGCGTCACCGCCTTCGGTACGGCCGAGATCGTCACCGATTTAAGCGAAAAAGCGGCTGCGATGGAAAAGTTCATGAAGAAGCTCCAGCCGGAGGGCGGGTATGAGACCATTGACGCGGAAAATCCGAAGTACCGCCCCCAGCTTAAAGCGGTTGCGGTCGTAAGGATCGTTCCAGAGGAAATAACCGCCAAGTTCAAGTTTGGACAAAATCTGAAGGAGGAAGAGCGCAGCGCCGTCATCGGCGGACTTGAGGCAAGGGGCGGAGAACGCGATGCCGAAACGGTGGAGATGATGAAAAAATTCTGCCCGTTCCACTCCTCATAAATGGCTGAATAGACAAACAGGCATTATGCCAAAAGCTGAAACCCGAACGGGACTGTCCGCAAAACGCGGGCAGTCCCGGTTTGCTGTGTGAACGTTTATCAAACCCCTTAAAATTATCCAAAAACTTTTAGAAAAAAACCGATTTTCCGAAGTGACTGTCCCGTATCGCAGATGATATAATGTTAGGCAATGTTAACACGTTTGTTCCGACTTCAAGACGCTCCGATTCCAAAGTTAACCGGAAGGATGAAACCGATGAATCCACAGGCTGGACAATTAAATGAAAGCATTAAAGCCGGAAATGAGCATGTGTACGACATGCTGTCCACTCTCGGCAGAGAAATCTTTTTTCCAAAAGTAGGCATTCTGAGCCAATCCGCCGAGGCGACCGCTCATGCCAAGAAATACAACGCCACAATCGGCATCGCCACCGAGAATGGCGGCCCGATGCATCTGGGCGTCATTCAAGAGAAGCTCTCCGCGTTCGATCCGAAGGACTTGTACGGCTACGCTCCGCCGGCGGGCAAACCGGAACTGCGGACCGTATGGCGCGGGAAAATGCTGCGCGAGAACCCTTCGCTCGAAGGCAAATCCTTCGGCAATCCGATCGTAACCAATGCGCTGACCCACGGGCTCAGCATCGTCGCCGACCTGTTCGCCGAGTCCGGCGACGCGGTCGTCTACCCCGATAAGAACTGGGAGAACTACGAGCTGACCTTTGGCGTCCGGCGCCACGCGGAATTGATTACCTACCCGCTGTTCACCGAGGATATGACCTTCAACAGCGACGGCCTGCTGCAAGCGCTGCTTGCTCAGAAGGACAAGGGCAAGGCCATCGTGCTGCTGAACTTCCCGAACAACCCGACGGGCTATACGCCGGGGATCAAGGAAGGCGACGCGATCGTAGCGGCCATTCTGCAAGCGGCTGAAGAAGGCGTTAATGTTGTCGCGGTTTGCGATGACGCGTATTTCGGACTCTTCTTCGAGGATTCACTCAAGGAATCGCTGTTCGGCAAGCTGGCAAACGTGCATCCGCGCGTGCTTGCGGTCAAGATCGACGGCGCGACCAAGGAAGAATATGTATGGGGTTTCCGCGTAGGCTTCATCACTTATGCTTCCGAGAGCACAGATCTGCTGGCCGCCCTGGAGCAGAAGACGCTCGGCATTATCCGGGCCACCATTTCCAGCGGTCCGCATCCTTCGCAGACATTCGTGCTCGACGCGCTCAAGGCGCCGGCATTCGAGGAACAGAAGGAAGAGAAGTTCCGGGTCATGAAGGGCCGGGCCAACAAGGTCAAGGCATTGCTCGACAGCGGTAAGTACGGAGACGATGTATGGACGTATTATCCTTTTAACTCCGGCTATTTCATGTGCCTGAAGCTTCATACCGTTCAAGCAGAGGAGCTGCGCCAGCATCTGATCCACAATTACGGCCTTGGCACGATCGCCCTTGGCGACACCGACCTGCGCATTGCCTTCTCCTGCATCGCCGAAGAAAACCTGGAAGACTTGTTCGACCTGGTATATGCCGGCATCCGCGACCTGGAAAAAGCCTAACCCTAATTGTAGTCCAGCCTTTGCATATCTGGAGCTGTCCCGAAAGTGGTCTAACCGCTGGGGGACAGTTCTTTTTTATATAAAAGATGGTTATCCGAACCCGTTTTTTAATTTTGCGGCCTTTGCGGCATTGGCCCATACCCCTTTAGTCGACGGCACATACAATACGGTGTACTCAAGTACAACAACTCACCGAAAGGGGAATGAACATGAGCGAAGAAGTAAGAGGCGGATACGGATACAGCCCTTTCACCAGCACTGGAGCCATTCTGGTTCTCTTCATCCTGCTGGTTATCATCTCCAAATCTCTGTTTATCTAATTGGCATTTGATTCATTCTCGGAAGAGAGCCTTCGGGCTCCCTTCCCTCCCATCATGTTCGCGCCGCTTTTATGGCATATCAGCATCGCAGCTGAACTGTCCGAAAGTAAAATAAGGAGATCCGTTCGAGCCAACTCATGGCCCAAAGGATCTCTTTTTTTGTACGAAATATTATTGTATTCAACCTATGCCATTCATAAGCCGTTCATCCGCAAGAAAATTCAGAATCAGCCCGTTAACTTCCTCCGGCTTCTCCAGCGGCAGCCCGTGGCCGGCGCCTTGGATTACATACGCTCTTACATCGGTCATAACGGCACGGGCGCGGCGTACAGCTCGCTCCGCATTATACTGGACCTCCTGATCGCCGATCAGAAGCAGGGCAGGCGCCGTGATCCGCTTCATTTCGTCATCCTTCATATAGGAAGGGAACAGCTTGACCTGCGGAAGCGCGTTCTGCATCGCGACGACAAACTGCTGCTTCAAAACCGGATTGATGGCGTTTCCTCTGCCTGTCATGTAATCCATCAGCGCATGAATCCGCCGTTCCGACGGGAAGAAGCCCGCAAGCATGCATCGGATAAAGAAACGTTTGCTCTGCGGAAGCACACCCGCACCGGGACTTAGGATAACCAGCTTGTCAACGAGAGACGGCCGCAGCACGGCAAGAACCATTGCAACAAAGCCGCCGTAGGAATGCCCGCCGATATGCGCGCGCTGTACTCCAAGAGCCCGAAGCAGCTCTTCGAACCATTCGGCGCAGTCTTCCTTGCTGCGGATCAGCCGCTCCGGTTCGCTTTTATTGATATCGCCCGGAAGGTCCACGGCGTACACTCGGTAAACGGAGGCCAGTTCGCGGATATTCTCCACCCATTCGGTAGAGCTGAAGCAAAAGCCGTGGAACAGGATGAGCGCCGGCGCCCCTTCCGGTCCCGCCGCAAGAATATGCGTCCTGCCATAGGAAGTCACAGCATACCGCTCCTCCACCGTTATCCCCATCAAGCCCACGGTCCGGTCATAAGCCTCAGCCAGCAGTTCGGGGCTGCCGCCCTTTCTGTAAATGGAAATCATAATGGACCCTCCTTAAATTCCGCAAGCTTCGCAAAAAAAGCGACATGCTCCTCCATGCGGCCCCGGATATCTTCCGTGGCCTTTCCGTCCAGGCGCAGCAGTAGAAATTCGGCCACCATGCCGAACAGCGGATATTGATACTCGGCGGCCAGCATGGCTGGCGGCCTCGGGGGTATCCTGCCGGATTCCATATACCGGGCAAACGCCGCCTCCATAAAAGAGAGCGTCCTTCCGATCACCTCATTCAGATAAATCTCGCGCGCCGCCTTGTTGCGGACCTGCTCAAGATATAGGATGCGCCAGATTTCCTCCATTTTCGGACTCAGCACATGATTCATGAAATTCAGATAACCCTGCCTTAAAAAAGCCTCCAGCGGCATCGCCTTAACAATATGCTCCAGTTGTTCTACCGGGGGCATGATCTTCGCTACACTGACGCGAAAGTTGGCGAAGATCGTCTCCTGAAGCTCTTCCTTGCTTCGAAAATGATTATAGAATGAGCTTTCCTTGATCCCGGCCTCCCGGGTCAGGTCGCGGATGGAAACCCCGCTGAAGCCTTTTAATGAGAATGCATCGATGGCAATGTCGATAAGCCTGTTCTTGTTGACATTGACGATCTCCCTATTGGATAGATCCACATAAACGCTCATTGATACAGCCCTCCCGCCGAGACTAACTAACACTCGTTAGTTTGAATATAAGGAAATATTTCCTTGCCGTCAATAGGGATTCAACACATACCTTTTTCATTATCTGCCGCTTCCTTATTTACTCCGATTAAAATATCCAAATCCACGGTGATCTCAGCCGAATCCTGATCGATAAACGCCTCAATGCCCGCTTTGTTCCCGGACCAGGCAAGAGGCGTCATGCGGACCAAATCGGCAAGCTCCGCTTTATTCAGTTCTTTGGTGTAATTGAGCCGGGCAGCATCCAATAAATGAAAATGTTTTTTGAAAAGCTCCGCCGTCTCATCGTTCCGGTACATCTTTTTTTCACTGTGATCGAAGATCGCTTGTCTTAATTCCTTTAAATAACCGGAACGGGGCAAGACCTTGATAACCAGACCATCGCCGGTCAGAATCCGCTTGAATTCCTTGTAATTTGCAGGAGATAAAATATTGAGAACCGCATGTACTGCCCCGTTGGCAAAGGGGGATTTTGCCAGGTCACCCACAATCCAAACGGAATTTTCATATCTCCCGGAGGCCATGACTATACCTTCCTTCGAAAGGTCAAGCCCGATTCCGGTCATTCCCGGACCGCCGCATTCCTCAAGAATCTTGTGCAAATGTGATCCTTCGCCGCAGCCCAAATCGGCAACCGTATAAGGAAATACAGGGCTTCCCTCAGGTTCATTGACCACGTTCGCGATAATTTCATGCAGCGGATCGTACAGACCCGATTCCGTAATGATGCGGCGTCTGGCCTCGAACAATTCTTTCGTGTAATTGCCGCTTGAGGGGTGGGTCGATAAGTTGAGATAGCCCGGTTTGGCAAAATCAAACGTGTGCTTCCTTGAGCAGACCAAGCTTTTATAATCGTCAACCGTCTCCGGACTTCCGCAAATCGGACATTGAAATGCCGACTTCATTTCTTTAACGCGCGCGGCGCTTTTAACTCTTCCATTCATATCTTATCTCCCTCTCAAAATAAAAAATCACAGGCATCCGCCTGCGATCTGGAGTAAAGGGAAAAAGAGCCATCCTTATTGGGTTGGGGATGAAGCCAAGATAGCCGCCGCCAAATAAACCTTCGGCTTGCCAACCGGAAGAAAGAGAAGGGTTTGAACACTCCCCCACTTAGCTAACACTTGAAGTGGGGGATTCTTGGGTAATCCCTTCAACTGAGGGGAATTCATATCGATATTTTCTCACGAAAAATCGTATACCAAGCGATCCCTGCGGTTCCCGCAGTTTTCCAAAGGAAAATCTGTACCGATCTTCCCACAGTTTTAAGATTTTTGCCTTAGCAATATTTAAAGGAAAGGTGGTATTGACATTTAGACAGCAAGTTTTTTGATGTTATGTGCGGCATTTTCATCTCGATCATGAAAGGTATGGCACGATGGACATTCCCATTGCCGCACAGACAATTTCTTTACTTCGGAATGGATATAGCCGCATACATGACACCTTTGGCTCGTTGGGGCGAACGTGTCGGCAACCTTCACCGTACGTCCATACCATTCCGCTTTATACGAAAGCTGACGTTCAAATTCACTCCAGGACGCATCGGCGATGGATTTGGCCAGCCGGTGATTTTTGAGCATGTTCGCCACTTTCAGATTTTCGATGCTGATCGTTTGGTTTTCACGAATCAGCTTCGTGGTGAGTTGATGCAAAAAATCATGGCGGCTGCCCACGATCTTTTCATGGATTTGGGCAACCTTCTGTTTGGCTTTCTGCCAATTGGAGCCCCCTTGGTTACGGCGAGCCATGCGGCGTTGCCAAAATGCAAGTTTTTGTTCATATTTGCGAAACACTTTGGGATTGGGAACCCGCACCTTATCAGAGCAGACCGCAAATTCCTTGAGTCCAAGGTCAACGCCAATCTCCTTATCGGTCTGCGGCAGAGGTTTCATTTCCACTTCGCAGAGGAGGGATACAAAATACTTGCCTGCCGCATTTCGCCGCAGGGTAGCAGAAAGAATGCGACCTTCACACGCTCTGGAGTTGGCAAAGCGAAGCCACCTAAGCTTCGGAAGTTTAAGTTGGTTTCCGTCGATAGCAATGTTGTCATTGGTGTATTTGGTGGTGTAGCTTTGCACAGGATGCTTTCGGCTTTTGAAACGCGGGGCCTGATTTTGTTTCTTGAAGAAACGTTCAAAGCTGTCTGCCACGTTTCGCACCGCCGATTGCAAAGCAATGCTATCTACCGATTTCAACCATTCAAATTGCTGTTTGAGTGCAGGAAGCTGTGTGGCACAGGTGTTATAGGACAGCCCTTTGCCTGCCGCCGCATAGGTTTCGTTCCATTTGACTAAGAAATGATTGAAGACAAAGCGGCAACAGCCAAACATTTGATGGATGAGTTGCCGTTGTTCCGGATTGGGATAGACGCGATATTTGTAAGCTTTATGCACCAACATGCCACAGGGCCTCCTTTCGTGTAAGACATTTCCATTATAGCACATGTGTTCGCTTTGAAGCGAAAAACCGCCGCTTCATCTCCTCCCTATAGAGGAAGGAGTCTTCTCGGCTTTTAAGATAAAAAAAGAAAGGCAGCATGATCCGCCCTTCTTTTTTAGGAGATATTTTCCCTGGCAAAAGAAGATTATAAAAATGGACAGACTGAGCCCGTTTACTCTGTATTCACAAACAGAGCCTTTGAACGTATTTAATTACGGGTTCAAAGTCGGGAAACGCAGTCTGATATAATGTACCATTTTTAAAAATCCGGTTAGGAGCAAGGGCCGATTCCACGCCCGTTACCCGGCTTGTCCGCGCAACGCGGAGATGACTTCGGCCGATACGATCTCCGATATTTGCTCCTGCGACTCCTGCGTCAGCCCGGCGATATGGGGCGTGATCGTACAGGTCGGGAGCGCCAGCAGCGGATGATCCTTCAGCGGCGGCTCCTCGCCAAGCACGTCCAGCACGGCCCCGGCAAGTCTATTCGCAGAGAGCGCCCCAATCAGAGCTTCTTCGTCGACTACGGCCCCTCTCGACGTATTGATCAGAACGGCGGTCGGCTTCACCAGATTCAGCGCCGAAGCGCCGATCAGACCGAGCGTCGACGGAAGCAGCGGAACATGCAGGCTGATATAGTCGCTTTCGGCCAGCACCCGGTTTAAGTCGGCGGGAATAATTCCCGCCTCGGCGGCAGTATCTCCGTCCTTCTCAAGCCGGGGGTCGCAGCCCAGAACCTTCATCCCGAGCGCCTTGGCCCTGGCGCCCGTCCGCCTGCCGATTTCGCCCACGCCGATGAGTCCCAGCGTCTTGCCTCCGATTTCATGCAGGGTGAACTGCTGCCGCGGCCAGCCCCCGGAACGCACGCTGTCCGCCGCATCCCCGAGACGGCGGGCGGAATGAAAGATGGCCGCGATGACGTATTCAGCCACAGAGGAAGCATTGGCGCTTCCCGCCGTAACGACCGGGATATGCCGCCGGGCCGCCGCATCCAGATCGATATTGTCCAGTCCTGCGCCGAGCCGTCCGATCACTTTAAGGCGGGGAGCCGCTTCGATCAAGTCCGCATTTACCCGCGTCTGGTTGCGGACAATCAGGGCGTCCGCTTCTTTGACGGCTTCACTCAGCTCCGGACTGTTCCACAGACCAGGATCATAATATACATGATGACCCTCTTGCTCAAGCCGTGCCAGTCCATTCGGAGCGTTCCACTCCGTTATAACAATATTCATGCCTCATTTCCCCTTTGCGTTCCTTCATCCTCCTGCGTGAGCTGCGGAGGGAACGGAACCCCGGCAGTCACCGCCAAGTCTTCCAGTTCGCTTACGACATTGTCAGGCAGAGAAATGCCGGACAGCCGATTCCTCACGGCGGAGCGGAATCTCCGCTCTCCCGGAAGCAGAATCTCCTCCGCCCCGTGCGACAGAGGAACCTGCTTGATCTCGTCCGCAAACCGCGAGACGGAGTCGCCGTACACCTCCGTGTCAAGCCAGCGGTCCAGCGAGAACAGCAGGATCACATGTCCCACATCGGCGTTCTTGTCGCCCTCCTTGTACAGGTTCCCGATATGCGGGCCGAAGGATGCTCCGGTCAGAATGCCGCACAGCATCTCCACGGCTAGCGCCAGCGCATACCCTTTGGCTCCGCCAAGCGGGAGAACCGCTCCTTTGAGCGCTTCTCCGGCATCGGTCGTCGGTCTTCCCTCGCTGTCGATCGCCCAACCTTCCGGTATTGGCTGCTCCTGCTTCTGCGCCTGCATGATCTTTCCCCGCGCTACAACGCTGGACGAGAGGTCGGCGACGATCGGCGGCTGGTCTCCGGCGCCGGACGGGAACCCGAACCCAATCGGGTTCGTCCCGAGAAAGGCCGACCGGCCTCCCCAAGGAGCAATGCCCGGCGGGGAGTTGGTCATGACGACCGACGCCATGTTCTCCTTGGCCGCCTCCTGGCATAGGTAAGCCGCCGTTCCGAAGTGATTGCTTCCACGGACGAATACCGCCGCAACCCCCAACTCCCGGGCAACGGGAATACCCTCCTGCAAAGCCCGGACGGCGACAACCTGGCCCAGCCCGTTCCCGCCGTCCACGGTCAGCACAGCGCCGTGGCGCTCGGCAGCAATGTCCGGCGAAGCGCTGATTCTCCCTTCCCGGATGCGCCGGGAATAGACCGGCAGTCTGCTGACGCCATGGCTGCCATGCCCTTCCAGATCGGCGCGGATCAGCGAATCGGCCGTAATAAACGCATCTTCCTCCGGTACATCCAAGGATATCAGAACCGACTGTACAAATTCGTAGAGCTTCCCGCTGTCATAGCGCTTTGCCGACATTTCCGCGTTACGCCTCCCCATTCATTTCACTTTATTGTTATTCACGCGCTCGGATACAGCTTCGTCATCACAAATTCCCGGTGGCCGAGCGCTTCCGCCGCCGTCAGCCGTCCGTTAACGGTCCGTTCCAGCGTCTCCAGCAAGCGTTCCCGCGCTTCAGGCAGCGTAATCGTACGTTCCAGCAGCGGACTTACATCAACGTCGATATGCTCGGCCATCAGCTTGACCGTCTTCGGGTTGGCCGATACTTTGATCACCGGCTCGATCGGATTGCCAATCACATTGCCCTGACCCGTCGGAAAGAAATGGACGACCGCTCCGGCGGCGGCCATGAGCGTTATGCACTCCGCAGCGGCGGAAGAGCTGTCCATGAAATACAGACCCGGGCCGTTCTGCGGCGCCTCGGCAGGCTTCAGTACGCCGATGACCTGCTTGCTGCCGGTTTTTTCGATATTGCCGAGCGCCTTCTCTTCAATCGTGGACAGCCCGCCGGCGATATTGCCCTGGGTCGGCTGGGAGCCGAGCAGATCCACTCCCTGGGAAGCGAATCCCGAGACATAACGGTCATAGGTGCGCTGGAATTGTCCGCGCAGCTCTTCCGTTGCCATCCGGTCCGCGATCAGATGCTCTCCGCCGGTAAGCTCGGAAGTCTCCCCGAAAAACACGGTCGCCCCCTGATCAATCAAATAGTCGACCGTTTCTCCTACCGTCGGGCAGGAGCCAAGCCCCGTCGTCGTATCCGATTCTCCGCACTTGATGCTTACGGTAAGCTCCGAGAGGGATACAGGCTCACGCTGAAGCTCTGTGGCCCACTGCACGAATTCTTTGGCTTTCCAGGCCGCCCGCCGGATAATTTCCAGATCGCCCAAGCCTTCGATGGAGAATCCGGCAACCGGTTTGCCCGTTGCGGCGATGCCGTCCGTTATGATCTTCGTCCAGTTCGGCTCGATGCCGATCACGATGACGGCCGCCACGTTCGGATTGCTGCCCGTTCCGATCATCGTCCGGAAGTGCAGCTCCAAATCCTCTCCGTACTGCAGCCGCCCGTAAGCATGAGGCAGAGCCAGCGTGCCCGAGATGACCTTAGCCACCGCCTCGCAGGCCGCGTTTGAAATGTCGTCAACCGGTAAAATAATGACATGATTGCGAATGCCCACCTTGCCGTTTTCTCTGCGATATCCAAATAATTGTCCCATTGTTACCACCTCGCCGATTTAATATTGTGAGTATGAACGTATTCCCCTTCGGTCAGCCCCTCCGGTGCAATGCCGATGGGAATGCCGTATTCGATGACCCTGCCGCCTTTCTCAAGAACGCCGATGGATATTTTATGCCCCAACGGAACATTCTGAAGGCTTGTCACCGTTAATTCCGAATCGTCATCCATAAAGACCCCGACGACCTGCTGCCCGGCGGTAATGTCCGTCGTTGCGACACCCACCTGATCTCCCCGTTTGTGAATCAAAAAATGATGCATGCTCATTCCCCCATTCGTCATATTAGCGTTACTTGCGGATTCCCGTCTCGGTGGCGAGACCTGTGTAATACTCCGCTTCCTTTTTTACAAAATCCTTAAACCCCTGTCCTGTAAGCACGTTCGGATCAACCTGCAGCTTCTTGAGCTTCGCGACGAAATCCGGGTCCTGTGCCAGCTTGGCGACTCCATCTGCCCACTTCTTGACGATCTCCTGCGGCGTTCCTTTCGGAAAGCTCATTCCCGTCCACCAGGAGACGGACAAATCCTTCACTCCCTGCTCCGCCGTTGTGGGGACATCGGGATAATACGGGCTGCGCTCGGGAGACAGGATTGCCAGCACCTTCAGCTTGCCAGCCTTGACCAGGGTGGAAGTCTCATTTACGGTGTGAACGGCCAGAACCGCGTTTCCTCCGGCTACAAGGGGCAGAGATTCGGAAGCGCCTTTAGTGGCAACCATCCGGGTTCTGGAAAAGTCGGCTCCAATCGCTTTCAGCCATTCGGCTACGGCAAAAGTAGAGAAGCCCGCAGGCCCTACGCTGGTCCAGGTCAATTTCTCGGGGTTCGCTTTCGCCCATTCCGAGAATTCGCGGAAATCCTTCCACGGCGCGTCGGCGGCCACCACGAAGACGGGCGCGTCCGTTACGACTCGGGCCGCAAATTCGTGGTCGCTTAGGAGAACCGGCGCCGCGGCCGATCCGGCCTGCAGCATGGTCGTGCTCGCCACATTATCCGCAAGCACCGTGTAGCCGTCATTGGCCGCTTGTTTGAGCGCGTACTGCGCGCCGGTGGCGCCGCCCGCGCCGGGCTTATTGACGATTTCGATCGGCTGCCCCCATTCCTTGCTGAGCCCTTCCGCAACCGTCCGGGCAACCAAATCTACGCCGCCTCCGGCCGAGAACGGCACCACATATTCGATGGGCCTGTTCGGATAGTCGGCGTTAGCCGAGGAGGCCGATCCCGCCGCCGAAGCGGAGGGAACCGCCGTTTCACCGCCCGTTTGGGCAGCCCCGCCTGCGCCGGACTCCGCCGTGGAATTTGCTCCGCAGCCGGAGACCAGAAACAGCAGCGCCAGTGTCAGCGGCAGCAGCCGGGAAGCCTTTTTGTTCAATGTTTTCAATTCATTCACTCTCCTAATTATGTTTTAGGCGGCTTTACGCTTCCGCATTGATGATGCTGAGCGAATCGCCGCGTTCCTCACGGATTCTTTTTTTGGTGCGGCGGACCATGTACAGAGAGAAGACCAGCATGGCCGCGGCGGCTATAATGAAAGCGACCGAGAGACCTCTTTGAACAAAGATGCCGAGGCTTCCGCCGGAAATCGCCATCGACTGCAAAAATGACTGCTCCATCAAGGGACCGAGAATAAAACAGAGAATAAGGGGCATGATCGGCCAGTCATGCTTTTGCAGGTAATAACCGGCGACCCCGAAGACAACGGCCACCTGGACATCGAACAGATTGTTGCGTACCGTATAGGCTCCGATCATACTGAGCAGAAGAATCACCGGCGCAAGAATCGAGAACGGGACCCGGGTCAGCTTGGCCCAAATGCCCACCAGCGGCAGGTTCAGCACCAGCAGCATCACGTTGCCGATGAACATGCTCGCGATGACGGTCCACACAAAGCTTCCTTTCTGCTCGAACAGCATCGGACCCGGCGTCAGCCCGTAGATCATCAGTCCGGCGAGCAGTACGGCCAGCGGCGGCGAGGAAGGGATGCCGAGAGCGAACAGCGGAATAAATCCGGCCGAGCTTGTCGCGTTGTTCGCGGCTTCCGGAGCGGCCAC
This sequence comes from Paenibacillus sp. URB8-2, assembly GCF_013393385.1. Classification (NCBI taxonomy): domain Bacteria; kingdom Bacillati; phylum Bacillota; class Bacilli; order Caryophanales; family Paenibacillaceae; genus Paenibacillus; species Paenibacillus sp. URB8-2. The sequence continues at coordinate 4,493,352 of NZ_AP023239.1, forward strand.
GCCCTCGATGGCTCCTTTCCCGAACAGATGGCGGCGGCGCGAGATTCTTTTGGCGAAATCATAAGACAGAAAGGAAGTTACGGCTGCCGAGCAGCCCGGCAGCAGCCCCATGAAGAAACCGATCAGCCCGCCCGCGGCGATGGAAGGAGCGCTTTGCTTCAGATCCTGCCGGCCCGGATAGACGCTGCCGATATTTCCGGCGGAAATCGCGGTCTTCTTCTCCGACAAACCTCTCATAACTTCGGCGATCGAGAAGAGCCCGATCAGAATGCTCACCATATCAAGCCCCCCTTCCAGCGGGCTCCAGCCCAAGGTGAACCGGTACAGACCGGAGTTCGCGCCTAGCCCGATGAGTGACAAGGCAATGCCGGCCAGGCCCATAACGGCCGATTTGACGAATCGTCCGCCGGTCATTCCCATCATGATGACCAGCGTCAGGAGAAGGACGGAGAACATTTCCGGCGGACCGAAACGCAGCGCCTGATTGGCCAGCACGGGAGCGAACAGGACGAGACCGAGCACACCCAGCACGCCTGCGATAAAAGATGCGATAGCGGCGATGCCGAGTGCCGGTCCTCCCCTGCCCTGCTGTGCGAGCGGATAGCCGTCCAGACAGGTGGGGACGGATGAGGCCTCGCCCGGAATATTGAGCAGAATGGCGGTCGTCGATCCGCCGTACATCGCTCCGTAATAAATGCCCGCGAGCATGATAATCGCCTGCGTCGGTTCAAGAACCGCCGTTACGGGCAGCAGAATGGCGATCGACGAGGTCGGGCCAAGCCCCGGCAGCACGCCGACGAAGGTTCCCACAAGCACGCCGATGGCAGCCATCAGCAGATTCATCGGTGTGACCGCATGTCCAAAGCCGTCCAGCAGCATGGATAAATTGCTCATTTAATCGCCTCCTTGATGCAGCCACAGCGTTCCTGCCGAAAACGGAGTGTGCAGCCATTCGATAAAGATCAAATACAGACCCGCCGTCAGCAGCAAAGCGTACACAGCGCAGCGCCACCATCTGCCGATTCCCAGCAGTCGAAACAGAAGCAGAGCGATGATGAAGGTCCCCACCAGGTAACCCGCCCAAGGAAGAATAAAAGTGTAGATCAGCAGCAGGAGCGGGATCAGGCCCTGCCTTGGCAGAAACTGAAGCCGCCCGCTTATCCGATCCCCCGAGCGAGTATCCGAAGGTGGAGATCCGTCAACAATGGACTCGTCAGCATTGAATTTGCCAATGGATGATTCGGCTTCCGCCAACTCCGGAGTGGTTAATCCGGCAGCGGACGATTTGACGGATGGCCCGGGAAACAATACCAACCAGACTCCCGCCAGGGCCAGTCCCGCTCCAATAAATGCGGGGAAGGTATGGTCTCCGCCGAGCAGACTGACATGATAAGGGTATAGGCGGTAAGCTTCGCGAAGAGAGAGACAGCCGACCAGAATGGCAATCACTCCGGCAGAGCGGTCAGCCGCGCTTTTCATTCTCATTCCTCCTGACTATGACCGTTTAAACGCAAAAAACCCGCCGAGGCTTTATATAGCCGAAAGGCAGGTCTCCGTCTGTACGGTCGACACTCTTAATATATGTTGTATACAACATACAAATAAAAAAGATGAACTTCCACATTATCAGCAGCAATATGTATAGTCTATAGGTTTAGTTGGCTTTATTCCTGCTATGCCACGTATCATATCACCGCCTTCTTTTTCCTGTCAATGCTATTTTCTCAACTATTTTTGCAGAAAATATCTTTTGACAAATACTTGCTAATATGATTTAAATAAATGTTGTATACATGATTTATGCAATCACTTGACCCGATAAGGAATGATTCCATGCCTAAACTGATCCGAATCGATAATGCCAATTTGCTGGAGAAAACATACGGCATTCTGAAAGAACTGATTATCAAAAGAGAGTTCCCGCCCGAACACAAGCTCTCCATTCCCGAATTATCTGCTCAGCTTGGGGTAAGCCGGACGCCGATCCGTGATGCGCTGGGCCGGCTGGAAATGGACGGATTGATCAAGACGGTGCCGAAGGTCGGCACTTTTGTCGTCGGGTTCTCCTCTGAGAACGTGCTCGACATTATGGATACGCGCCTGATGATTGAACTGTGGGTCGTGGAGAAGCTGACTTCGGGAATGGCCCAGGCCAGTCAGGATATCGTCTCCAATATGGAGAAGATTCATGAAACCTCGGTCTATATCGTCAACACCTCGAAGCTGGAAAATTACCACGAAGGAGATTACAATCTTCATTTTCACATGGAATTTCTGAAGTTGGGCGGAAACCGGAATATTCTGAATATATATCAAAACACCATGAATTACCGCTACCTGGCGATGAAATCGTACCTGATTACGAAGGAAATGGTCCTTCATTCATTGCAGCAGCACGAACGGATTATCGGTTCCCTCAAGGCGGGCTCCCATGACGATCTTAGACAAGTGGTGAGCGAGCATCTGGAGGATGCGAAAATCCGTCTGTACAAAAATATCAATCTGAACGGCGGGCTGATCTAAGCCGGAGCATACCGTAGGTCCATCACGTTCAAGTCATCAAGAAAAAATACGGTGCTGCGGAGTTGTGCCTACATCTGCTGAACCATGAGGTTGGCAAAAAAACAGGGCTGTCCCTAAGTCATCTAGGATGACTTTTGGAATAGCCCTTTTTGCGTCCGGGGATGAGAAGCCCCGTTGGCCAACTGGCGGATATGAGCGGGAAAAACCCCTCTAATTCACAAGAAATCGAGCTGTCCAACAGCTTATCTGGAAAAACTCCATCTAATTCACGGGATCCGCCTGTTCGGTCGATGAAACGTCCCAATTAGCATCGGCAAAACCGCTTGCTCCCCGGCCTGAGGCCCGTGGCTCAGGCCGCGCTAGAAATCGTCGTCGCCTACACTCCTCATTTTCCGTCCTAAACGGGTCCTTACGATCAGAACGAGCGCCGCTCCAGCGGCCAGCGAGCCAAGCGCCCTGAGGAGCGTGCCGCTTCCGGCAGCCAGCGGAAGCCACAACGCGAGCGCGAATGCCAGATGCGCCCGGAACACGAAGGAGACGGTGCTGCGGCTCCGGCTGTTCTCCGGCAGCGGATAGACCGTCAGCCAGAAGGATTCGCCGTGCAGCTTCGACAGGGCGGAGAGCTGGACGCCGATGATGAACAGGAAGAACAAATAAATCCCGGCGCCGACTAGGCTGCCGCGGTTCCACCACTCCAGCACCAAAGCCAAAACTCCAAGTCGCAGCACTATGCCCAAAATATCGCCGCGAGCAAAACTTTTGGTCAGTAGATAGCGGTAGGCGCTGTCCGGTCTCCAAGGAAGTCCCGCCCCCCAGCGAGAGAGCCAGCGGCGGAAATAGACACGCTGCTGGCGTCCGGGAACCTCGACGAACCAGCCGAGCAGCATTTGGGCCCGGCCGCTCTGAACCTTCTCCTGAGCGATCAGCCGCTCCCAGGGAACGGCGTGCCGGGCAGGTACGGCAAGAGCCGCCAGATAAGCCGCCGCCAGCAGCATGGAGAAGCCCATTCCTTTATGGAAAGGCTGCCACAGCCAGGCGGCGATGATCAGGCCGCCCACCGCCCAGCGCAGCAGGCGATACCCCGCAGAGGCGGCTAGGGAGAGCATCTTCAGCTCCCGCCAGCAGCCGTAAGCGGAGAGAAGCTTTACGCCAAGGAGCAGCGCGGCGGTGACTAACAGAGACTTCGGCGATTCCTCCGTGCGTATGTACAAAGGCCACAATATTAAGAGCGCCATAAGGAGCCGCAGGCTCTTCCAAACGGTTCCCCTGATCCAGGCCGGTGCAAAATACTCGTGCATCCGGTGCTCCTGCGGCAGCAGGAAGACGGCATCCGCAGGCTGCAGATAAGTGCGGAAGCTGCTATGAACCGCGGCCGGCAGCAGCGCCGCCAGCATGATCCAGCGGATCGGCACGCCGGATGGAATATCCTTCAGCACCGAAGTATACCAGGCCGAAAACGCGATAAGGATGAACAGCAGCACGAACGCCACGCCGCTCTGGATAATATAGCCCACATAGGGAAGGAGCTTGCCGGCCGCTCGGCTGCGCCGTTCCCCTTGCAGCTCTTTCAGATCCATGCTACTTCCCTCCCTGGACCAGCTCGTAGAACAGTTGCTCCAGCGGCAGGCCCGGCTTGCCTGCGGCAGCCCCTATTTCCGCCAAGCTACCCTCGGCGATGACCCTGCCCTGGTGCAGCACGATGAAACGGTCGCAATAGTTCTCGATCGTGGAGAGGATATGGGAACTGAGCAGAATGGATGAACCCGATTGCTTGATCTCCAACATGAAGTCCAGCAGCGAGCGGATGCCGAGCGGGTCGAGGCCGAGAAAAGGCTCGTCGATTACATACAGCGCCGGACTCGCGACAAAAGCGCACATGATCATCACTTTCTGCTTCATCCCTTTGGAGAGATGGCCGGACAGGCTGTCCATCTTATCTTCCATCCGGAACAGCTCCGAAAGGCGGCGGCTGCGGGCCTCGTAATCGGTGCGGCTCACACCGTAGGCCCTGGCCGTAAATTCCACATGCTCGCGGACCGTCATTTCTTCGTACAAGAGCGGCGACTCGGGCACAAAGGATAGCGCGCTGTGATACCCTGCCGAATCGTTGTCCCGCGTTCTGCCTTGAACGGCGATTCCGCCTTTATGCGGCGTCATCAAGCCGAGAATATGCTTCATGGTGGTGCTCTTGCCTGCTCCGTTCAGACCGATCAGCCCGACCATCTCCCCCGGCTGTACCTGCAGGGAAATATCGTGCAGCACCGGCTTGTTCAGGCTGTACCCGCCGGTCAGGCCCGCAATCTCCAGTACGGGAGCCGCACTCATTGCCCGTCACCTCCGGACCTTTTGTCCTTCAGCCATTTGGGCGCTCCCTTGTTCTTGCGGTTGCGCTCCCGCTCCGCGTTGCGGGGCTTGTTGCCCGCGGGAGCGGACGCCTGGGCTCCGCGCGGCCCGGAGCCCGTCCTGCCGCCCGGTGCCGCCGGGCGCGCCTTGCCGCCGCGCGGCTCCTCGTGACGCCCATTCTCGGCGTCACGGCCGGCCTGCCCGCGCCCGGCCGCGCCCCCCGGTGCCGGCGCGGCGTGCGGGCGGATGCCGGCGGTCCGCACCGCCGGCAGGCCGCTGCGCGGCTTCTCGCGGCGCGGGCCTGCGCCGCCGCGCACTTCCTCCGGCGGCAGAATTTTGCCGCCGTACAGCGCGCGTTCGCTCAAGTCGATGCCGAGCTCACGAGCGAACTTGCGCATAATGAACGTCTGCTGCGGCGTGACGATCGACAGCGACAGGCCGCTGCGGCCCATTCGTCCCGTCCGTCCCGCCCGGTGCACATAGTGCTCCGCGTCGAACGCGGGATCGAAGCTGACGACAAGCGGCAAATCCTCGATGTCCAGCCCGCGCGCCGCCACGTCGCTCGCAACCAGCACAAGGAATTTGCCCTCCCGGAAACGGCCCAGCACCGTGCTGCGCGTCACCTTGTCGGCGTCGCCGTACAGCGCCGCCGCCGTCAGTCCGAGGTGATTCAGTTTGGCTTCCACCTCCGCAATCGCCTCAGCCGTGTTGACGAAGACAATCGCCCGCTTCGGATTGTAATAGCGAAGCACCCGCCGAAGCGCATCGACCTTGTCCCGCTCCTCCACGGCGATATAAAGATGCTCCAGTCCGCGCGCCGTCCTAGCCTCCGGATCGATGCCGACCTCGGCCGGATCGTTCATGACCTTGGAGGCCAGCGCCCGCGTCTCCGGTCCGATCGTCGCCGACAGCATCACGAGCTGGCGGCTGCGCAGGGCGCTTGCGATAATCTTCTCCAGTTCGCCCGCCCCGCCGAGTTGGAACATTTGGTCCGCCTCGTCGAGGACGATCGTGGCGACCTCGTGCATCTTCAGCTTGCGCAGTCCGATCAGCTCACGCACACGTCCCGGTGTGCCCACGACCAGCTGCGGATGCTCGCGCAGCCTTTCGATCTGGCGTCCGACCGCCGCACCGCCGATCAGCCCGAGCGTACGGATGCCGCGTCCCTCGCCGTAACGCTCCGCTTCGCGCACAATCTGCATCGCGAGCTCCTGAGTCGGGGCAAGCACCAGCTTCTGGACCGCTCGGAGCTGCGGATCGATTCCTTGCAGAAGGGGCAGCAGGTAAGCCAGCGTTTTGCCCGTTCCGGTCTGGGAAGCTGCGAGCACATCCCGTCCTTCCAGCAGCAGCGGAATAGTCTCCGCCTGAACGGGAGAAGGAGAGGTGATGCCGAATTCCGTCAATCGGGCTTCAAGGTCTTCCTGGATGCCGATAGCCGCAAAAGAAGCTTTATTCATAGGGAAATTCATCCTTTTCACTGTATAGTATCCATTCATTATATGCCAAAAAGGCCTATCCACCAAATGGAAGGCCATCTGCTCTTCTTTATGCTATTTCCGGTTAAGCATCTTGTAAGTCAGCTTGTCCGCCAGCCGCGGGAACAGCCCGTACAAGCGAATGCTGGCAGCCGCCAGCCTTGGCAAATCCAGCTCTTCCTTATCCTTCTCCATCAGTTTCACTATCTTTTCGGCGACATATTGAGGACTCATCATGAAGCCGCCCACATTCTTGACGTAGTCTCCGGAGGGATCGGCCAGATTGAAAAACTCGGTCTCAATCGGTCCCGGATTGACCGCCGACACGGTAATGCCGCTGTGGCGCAGCTCCTGCCTCAGCGCGTTTGTGAAGCCGAGGACGGCATGCTTCGAGGCGGTATAGGCCGCCGCCCGCGAGGTGCCGATCTTGCCGGCCATCGAGGCCACATTGACGATCTGTCCGCTTCCCCGCTCCAGCATATGCGGAACTGCCGCCTTGGTGCAGCGGACGACGCCCATGTAATTAACGTTCATCATTTCATTGAACTCTTCGACCGGCATTTCCGTGAAGTCCCCGAACCTGCCATAGCCCGCATTATTGAGCAAAATATCGATTCTGCCGTACGCCGCAATAATCTTGGCGAAAGTCTCTTCCACTTCGCCGGAACGGCTCACATCGCAGCGGTATAGTCCGTACCCTCCCGTTATCCCTTCCGCAGCAGTCTTCAGCTTGTCCTCCGACCTGGCAAGCAGCACAGGAATGGCTCCGCGCTGTCCGAGCAGACGCGCCGTAAGCGCGCCGATGCCGCTGGAAGCGCCGGTGATGACTACGATTTTACCCTTAAGCTCCATCGCCCGACCCTCAGCTCCTATCTTGCTTGATGACATACTCTCTCTTACAATTCTAAGAGATCATCACCTGAATATCCAGCTCACCGATTCCGTCCATAACGAGGGGAATACTCAGCGCTTTGCGGGGCAGGAAGGCTACCAGATTTTCGGATTTCAGTACTTGGGGAGGCGTGATATCCACCACAACGCCCTGATTGGACAGCATGGTGCTCGCGTTGCCGCTGATCATGTTGCCTAGCTCCGAAATGGCGCTTTGCCCCATCTCGTCCATCTCCGCAATGGGATAGCCGCCCATCATGGCAGACACCATGCGCAGCGCCACATGTTCCGCAATGCCAAAAACGATATCGCCGCTAAGCTCCCCCGTCATTCCGACTTTTATCCATATATGGTTATCGAACAGCTCAATATCTTTTATTCCCAAATTTCCGGTCGATGGCGAGACTTGAATCACCTGTTCAATTACAACGCGCGCAGATTCCAAAAACGGATTAATCACTTCTGCCTTCATAATAGTGCTGAGTCCCCCTTTGCCGGACTTAAGTCATATTCCAAAAGTCCCACGACGATCTTGGTATAGTATATCTCATATATCGGCACAATTCACCAAAAATTAATGCTTGTCCCAAGGAAATAAACGAAGGGGTGAGCGGTGTCATTGCCCTGCCGGATAGAATCTCCTATAATTTAATTAAATGCCAACGTTCGGCGTAAACTATGTACATAACCGATAAGTCAACAAATGGTTGGCCAAGGGAGGTATTCCATGAACATCAGCCAACTGGAGACGCTTATCATGATCTCCAAAACGATGAGCTTCCGCAAGGCGGGAGAACTACTCAATCTGACCCAGCCGGCAGTTTCCGCTCAAATCAAGAGCCTTGAGGAAGAGTTCAAGACCCAGCTAGTGGACCGGAACCAGCCCGTTACGCTGACGGACAAGGGACAGGTATTCCTTACGCATGCGGAGCAGATCGTAAATATCGTCGACGATTTAAAGCTGAGGCTTGCCGACCTGGATGAAACGCCGCAGGGCCACATCATACTGGGGACGACGACCTCCATCGCGATCCAGATTCTGCCGCGTATTCTATCGTATTTTCAGGACCAATTTCCTCATATCAAAACATCCATCCAATCCATGTCCTCTACGCAGATCTATCAGCATGTCGAGAACGGCCTCGTCGATGTCGGCATCGGTTACCTGATCGGAAACAGTCCTAGCATGAGCACTTCCACCCTCTACTATGATACTTTCGAACTGGTCGTGTCCCCGAGACATCCGCTGGCTTCGGCGCCCGGAGGCGCCCGCGTCGAGGTGCTTGGCCAAACTCCGCTCATTCTGCTCTCGCCCGATACGGTCGGACGGATGTTCGCAGAAGAGGTGTTTGCCAAGCACGGCATTCAGACCCATGTCATCATGGAGCTGACAAGCAGTGAAGAAGTGAAGCGGATGGTGGAACTGGATCTGGGCGCAGGCATCATTTCCAAGCAGTCGGTGGCGGAGGAAGTCCGTGCGGGAACACTCAAGATTATTCCGATCATGGAGCTGGAGGTAACCCATCCCGTCGGAGTTATCACCAAATCGGGAAAATATGTCAACTCGGCCATGCGGCAGTTCCTCAGCGATCTTAAAGGGATGCCGGAGACGCAGTTTATCGGTTCGGAATAGGACGTCATTAATTTACACAATTTGGCCTAAGGAGATGTTCTTTCAATGAAATTCGACCTGCATACCCATCATTTCCGCTGCGGCCACGCCGACGGAAACATTCGTAATTACGTTGAGGCCGGCATTAAGGTAGGGCTCGGAGTCATAGGCATTTCGGATCACACCCCCTATTTCGGAGATCCGAGCGATCAAGCTTTTCCGCATATTGCCATGGCCAAATCGGAATTCGCCGCTTATGTGGAAGAAGTGCTCGCCTTGAAAAAAGAGTATGAAGGCGTAATCGACGTCCTGCTTGGCATTGAATCCGACTATTTCCCGGAGCATGTGGAGACGTACCGGAAAATGCTGGACGCGTATCCTTTCGACTACGTGATCGGCTCGGTGCACAACACGGGGGGCCTCAGCATTTTTAACAAAGGACGCTGGAAGGGCCTGGAGACCAAAGAGAAGATTGCGATCAAAACAGAGTATTACCGGCTTATCTCCGAGTCCGCCCGCAGCGGCATGTTCCAAATCCTCGGCCATATCGACGCCATGAAGGGCAACTATCCCGATTTCTCGAATATTCTTGCCCCGGGACCGCTCGACGATTGCCTGAAGGTCATTGCCGATAGCGGTGTGGCGATTGAGATCAACACCTCCGGAAAGACCAAGCTGAGCGGCGGCTGGTACCCTTCGGACGACATCCTGGAACGGGCGCTGCGCTTCGGCGTGGAGGTAACGTTCGGGTCGGACGCGCACAAGCCGTCAAGGGTAGGCGACGAGCATGAAGCGGTGGCGGCCCGGTTGAAGGAAATCGGCTTTACCTCCTGGGTTTACTACAAGCAGCGGCAGAGAGTAGAGCTGCCATTATAAGGATGGATAATCCGCGGCAGCGTGAGCTGGAGGGTGCAAGGATTAACATGGGACGGCGGGAAAAAGATAACAGCGGCAGTTCGGGAGACTTTGACAGGTCCCGGCTGCCGCTGTTTATTAATTCACCTCTGCATCTTATCCGCAAAATGTAATCCTTTGGCCGTCATTGCCTGCCTCAGTTGATCCAACGCTTTCGGACCCATTCCATGCAGTTTCAGAAGTTCCGCTTCGCCAGCCTCCGCAAGCTGCTCCAAAGTCAAATACCCCGCCCCCTGAAGCGCTCTTCTTGCCGGTTTGCTCAGTTTTTCGGGAAACCCGCTTTGCGGACCGGCAATATCGTGCTCGTCCATCAGATCCCTCCTTCCTTGTTCCCTGTACTTCCATTTTACCTATTAGGCTAATGATGGATACCCCCAATCGGCGCTCTCTATGGCAGGGCTGTTTCCCGCCCAAGTTACGGACTAAGGACATGTTTGGCTGAAACGCATTGACATAACGGCAAAACCGAAATAAAATTGGTAACACCAATATTGGTATTACCAATTCGATTTTTAAGCATTACTCAATGCATTCGGAATGGACTTACCCCGGTCTTTATGGGGAGAGGAGGACCGTCCTGTGATTACTCCCAAGCTGCGCAATACGGCTTTGCTTGTGGCCGGTTGTTATTTCATGGAGAACCTTGACAGTACCATTGTTACAACGGCGGTGCCCGTAATGAGCCGGGCGCTTGATGTCTCTTCGGCTCAAATGGGACTGATTGTTACCGCATACATGGTCACGTTGGCCGTGTTTATCCCCATCAGCGGCTGGCTTGCCGAGAAGTTCGGAACCCGGCCGGTATTTCTGTCGGCCATCGCGATCTTTACGATCGCTTCGCTTGCCTGCGCGCTGTCTCCAACTCTTGAAGTGCTTGTCGCCGCGCGGGTACTGCAAGGATTCGGGGGCGCGATGATGGTTCCGGTCGGCCGCGTGGTTGTCATCAAGCATACGGAGAAGCGGGATCTGCTGAAAATCATGTCTTATCTTGTCTGGCCCGGGCTGATCTCGCCCGCCATCGCGCCGCTTGCCGGCGGACTCATCATCACGTACGCCTCGTGGGAATACCTGTTTCTGATTAACATCCCGCTTGGCATTGCCGGATTTATCGCCGCCTGGAAACTGATCGACGACAGCGCCGAATCGGCACCGTCCAGACTGGACGTAACCGGAGTAGCGCTCACGGGCATCGGGGTAGGCGGTCTGACTTACGCGGCGCATGTGCTTGCAGATTCCGGGGCCGCCTGGAGCAAGGGTTTGCTGTTGGCAGCGGTCTTCCTTATCGTCGCCGTTATCGCCGTCAAGCATCTGTTGACCGTCTCCAACCCGATTGTGGAGCTGCGGATATTAACTATCCCGACCTTTCGCTCCTCTCAGCTCGGCAGTTCCCTGTACTGGATGATGGTCGGATCCGCGCCTTTTATGCTGACACTGCTGTTTCAGAACGTCTTCGGCTGGAGTCCGACGCTTGCGGGCGGCATTGTACTGTTTATTTTTGTCGGAAACATCGGCATTAAGCCTGCGACGACCTTCCTGATCAACCGGTTCGGCTTTCGCCGCGTTCTGATCGTTTCTACAGCAATCGGCGCACTGACCATGATTCTGAACGGACTGATTACGCCGGCTGTTCCGATCGTGCTTATTGCCCTGCTCACGCTGATCAGCGGCATTGTCCGCTCCACGGCGCTAACGGCTTATACCACAATGGCGTACAGCGATATTTCGCCGGAGAATACGCGTCATGCCAATGCGCTGGCGTCGACGATGCAGAACCTTGCCGCCGCCTTTGGCATCGCCTCGGCAACGGTGGTGCTGCGCGCCGGGGAGCCAATTGCGAAGTGGGCTACCGGATCTTCCGGCAGCTCGGGAGCTTATACCGTATCTTTCTTTATTTTGGGCATCATCGCTTCATTGGCGACGCTGGAGGCGGTACGGCTTGACCCGGCCGCAGGCAATGCTCTCCGGCGGAAGCAGACCGGCGAAAGTCTGAATAGTCCTAATTAAAGTCTCCAAGACGTCCGAACAAAAAAATGGACCCGATTTCTCGGGTCCCAACAAAATCTATATTTTCAAAAGGGGGTCATGTATACAGTTTACCCCGGCACTGTTAGAGTTTGATAACGGCATTATTTCATTTGTGTAACAAGTGCTGACCCGCTGTGGCCGCTATCCTTCCGTCCGGCGAAGGGTAAATACCGTCAGCTCCGGGCGGCACATAAACCGGAACGGCATATACGTTTCCCCAAAGCCCCGATTGACATACAGCTTCCTGTTCGGTTCCCCTACCGTATAGAGGCCGCTAATATACTTGGCCGACCCGTCCGGCAGAAAGGGAGGCCCCACAAACGGAATACGAATCTGTCCGCCGTGGCTGTGTCCGGACAGCTGAAGCTGAATGGAGTATTCCAGCACGAAATCCGCATAATCCGGCTCGTGCATGAGCAGCACCGTGAACATGCCTGGCGGGATGCCGCCCATCGCCGCCTTCGGATTGGGACCTGGGCTGTTGATCAGATAATCCTCCATTCCCGTGACGGCGATGGCTTCCCCCCCTTTCTCGAGAAGGACATGATCATTGCGCAGCACCTTGAAACCGGCAGCCTCCAGCAGACCGACCAGCTGCTCGGCATGCTTGTAATCATGATTGCCGAGCACCGCAAATTTGCCCATCGGCGCAGTCAGACCGGCAAACAGAGGAACGGACTCCACCAAATCCTCCGGATAGCTGTCGACGATATCGCCGCTGAAGCAGATCAGGTCCGGTTCCGCCTCCCGGATATGGCGCACCAGCCGCTTGACATCATCGGCATCCTTGTTGAAGCCGAGATGCACATCGCTGAAATGAACAAGCTTCATTCCCGAAAACGCGGCGGGAAGCTCTTTCCAAGCCAGCGTTAGATGGGTAATATCCAGCCAGCGCGTCTCTCCCTGCCAGCTGTAGCCGCCCGTCAGCAGACCCGCGCCGATTAACGTCGCCGCTCCGCGGGCCAGAAACTGCCGGCGCGTTATTTTTTTGCCGCCCGTTCCGGGTGATGAAGAATCGGCCAAATTGCCGTATCCGCCGCCTGCGGCGTTAACTGAAGATTTGTTTTGCGCCGGTTCGTTCATTGGCCTTTTCCCCTTTCGCACCTGAATTTCTTTGCTCCGCACCGGCTGCCGACCTCTCATTCGTCTTGCGCCGGCGCCCTGAGCGGTTTATTTACCGGGTTTTTGCCCGGCTTTGCTTTGCTTGTCCGCTCAATGTCCTCCACTGGATTTCAATTCATCCTTTACCTTGTCCTTCACTTCATCCTTAACCTCGGTTTCGATGTCCACTTCGATCTCGGCCTCAATCTCTTCCTCCGGCTCGTTCCCGAGAATTTTGCGGAACAGGCCCAGCATCGCCAGCGCGTAGTACACCGTAATGAAACTGAATCCGATCTGCATGATGACCACAAGCCGAGAAGTGTTGTCTATCGGGGCGATGTCCCCGTATCCGACGGTTGTAAAGGTCGCGACGCTGAAATACAGGAACGAGATCAACTGCGTGAGCAGGTCATTCCCGATTCCTTCTCCCTGAAAGGAGGACTGGCCTGCGAAGCCAAACAGAACAATACAATCAGGGTGCGCAAACCGCGAGTTCCCGTTACGAGAGAGTTCATGCTGATTACATTCAGCAAATCTCCCACGGAAAACAGCACATAGATGAGGAGCGGCACAACCAAAACGCCCTTGCTCACCCATTTGATCTTGACCCGGTAGAAAAAAACGGCCATCAGCACCACCACCGCCGTATTGAGGACCCACATCCATCCGTCCATGATTGTTCGCTCCTGTTCGAGGTCCCCCGGGCACCCGGGAAAATTAATCAGTCGCCGCTTTCGGGCTTCCGGAAACCGTCAAAGCCGCACCAAAAACTGCCGGGTCGGGATGGAAGCTCTCCGGCATCCGGCAGGCTCGAGGCCCTTAAGGCCGCCGCTTCAGTTCCCCTTCGGCTATGGTTACGCTGATTGGCGTCTCCGGCGTGGCGCTGTACGCCGCCGCAAGTCCTTGGGAGGCTGCCTCGCTCCGGGGCACCCGGCGCACCGGCAGCGTCACTTCAAACGATTCGGTGAACGGGTAAGGATCGAGCAGCAGCGTCGTTCCCCGCCACTCGGCCGTGATAATCCGTCCGCCGGTAAAATCAAATTCCTCTGTACCTGAGAAGCCATCCTTGAACCAGGGATGGATATCCTTCGTCTGCGTTCCGGGCTCGTGCAGCCCGATGAACAGCGACAGATCGTCGCAGAACTGCAGCAGCCGGCTGTCGTAATACAGCTCCGCCTCGCCGATGGCCGCTTTCGACTGTTCCAGCTCCCGGTGAATCCAGGAACGGCGCTTCTCCTCTTTCTGGAGGTAGATGGTCAGCTCGGGGCTGTTCTCGCCGGACACTTCGATCAGGCGTTCATAATGCAGGCTGCATAGCAGCGCGCCGTAAAGAGTCACCGTCTCGATCTCGTCCAGACCCCGCCGGTAGAAAGTCAGCTTCGGCACGACGGGGAAATCGATAAAGCTGTACGGCGCTTTGGCCGTATCGTTCCAGAAGGGAGTCTCATCCAGATCGACCCAGCCCCGGTCATGGTTGGCTATCGCATACAGCACTTCATCCGAATGGCGCTTCCGGGGCACCTCTTCCTCTCGGAACCTCGCTGCAAATTCTCCGGCCAGCCGCCCGTGGTCATGCTGTTTGATCATGACAAACTTCTCATCCTGCTCCCGACAAATCACCGCCATACCTCCCAGTAGATGCCATTTCCATGCATTAATACGGAGATTATAACATATTTGCCTGGGGGATTTGGAATCGGTGGCAGCGGAAGAAGCGGTGCATGAAGCGGCGAAAGAAGTGCCGGAAGAATAGCCGGAATGGGCATCGCGTTCGTTCGGGCGTGGGTCCCGGCCTTTGCCTTCGTCCAGGCTTGGACGTTTGCCTGGCGTTCGTCTAGCGTTCTTCCGGGCCACGGCGTTTGCCTGGACGGTTGTCCGGGCTTTCTCCTGAGCTTTAACCTTCGCCTATTCCCGCACCGATTATAACGGCTCGACGCCTGCCATGAAATAATCTATTACCTGAAGCAGATCTTTGGACAGTTCATCCGATTGCAAAAATGCCTTCATTTCGCGGACCACCCGTTCCCGGTCATGGCCGAACATTTCCACGGCTCGGGCTATCTTTTCCCAGTTCGCCAGATCGAGACGGAATTCTTCCCCGCTCATCGGAACCCCATGCGATTCCACATACCAGTCCGCGTTATACCCGTATGCCGTTGACAGCAGCTTCAAAAAGGCCGCGCTGGTATACTTGCGCGGACCGCCGTAAACGGAGGGTCCCAGCGCATCGCCTAGAAACAGCACCCGATCCTCCCTGACATGCAAAATGCAGCTGTCGGAGGAATGGTCCCCTCCCACATGCACCAATTCGCAAACAACGCCGCCGAGATCGAACTCGATCCGGTCCCGGAACAGAATATCCGGCTGAGTGATGCGGATGTCCCGGCGGCTGCCGTACTCCTTGCGAATATCGGCGGCGCTGTCTTCGCTAATGATCCCATCCGAAATCAAGCTCAGGAGACAGCCGTCCGACCAGTCCAGCCCTTGGAGCGAAGACAGCACCCGGCCTGTTTCCACATAGGCTGCTGCCGGGAGGTTCCAGGCCTGCATGCCAAAGGTGTGGTCCCAGTGCCAGTGGGTCAGCGCCAGAATTTCCGGCTGGCGGACCCCGCGCCGCTTAAGCTCCCTGCGGAACAGCTCCGCATGCCCCGGCGAATTGCCGGCATCCATGAGCAGAGTCCGCCGCTCTCCTGCAATGGCCGCGAGGATGGGACGGTCCGTTTCATGCTCGGCATGCATGATGATGACATGCGGGCTTAATTGTTGATAATGGTGTGTCATGTACAGCAGCTCCCCTTTTCCGCGTCAAGTGCATCCTTTGGACAAAAACAAAATTGGCGTACAGTGATCAAGCCAAAATTCGCGCGCTAATCAGGCATTGGATGGATGGAACGGAAATTCTCCCGCTTATTTTTCAAAAAGAGGGCTTGATTAGGGTCCAGACTGGAAAATCTCCATCATAATCCGGCAATTTGGTCGGTGATAGAGAAAATACGGACAATAAGACGGAGGTTTTCCCGTTTAACGTCTTAATTATTGTTTTTTTCGAAAATAAGACGGAGGTTTTCCCCTTCATCCCTGTGTCTGTACAAGATCGAGCGCTGGTATCATGCAACGTTTAGGCTTTGTGCGCATAATATCTCCATGTTGTATTAAAACCGGCTTTTATTCAAGGCAAAAGAATAGGCCGCCGCCGGATCGTTGTCCGGGGGCGGCCCGCTGTAGAGGGTCCGGCACCTGCTATGGATACTTGCTACGGATACTTGCTACAGATACTTGCTATGGAGCTTACACGCCTAGCCACCGCTTGAACATATGCTTAGTCGTCTGCTTGTTGATTTCGGCGATGGAAGTCGTAAGCGGGATGCCTTTCGGGCAGGCGCGCACGCAGTTCTGCGAGTTGCCGCAGCCCTCGATCCCGCCGTCCGTCATCAGCGCCTCCAGCCGGTCCTCGGCGTTCATCTCGCCCGTCGGATGGGCGTTGAACAGGCGGACTTGGGAAATGGCCGCCGGACCGATAAAATCGGTCTTCGCATTGACGTTCGGGCAGGCCTCCAGGCAGACGCCGCAGGTCATGCATTTGGACAGCTCGTAGGCCCACTGCCGCTTCTTCTCGGCCATACGCGGGCCCGGACCGAGATCGTACGTTCCGTCGATCGGAATCCAGGCTTTTACCTTTTTAAGCGCATTGAACATCCGGGTTCGGTCGATGACCAGATCGCGCACCACAGGGAAAGTGCTCATCGGTTCGACGCGAACCGGCTGCTCCAGATTGTCAATCAGGGCGGCGCAGGCCTGGCGCGGCTTGCCGTTGATGACCATGGAACAGGCGCCGCACACTTCCTCCAGGCAGTTTGATTCCCAGCAGACCGGGACCGTGGCATCGCCTTTGGCATTGACCGGATTGCGCTGAATTTCCATCAGGGCGCTGATCACGTTCATTCCCGGACGGTAAGGAAGATCGAATTCCTCTGTATAAGGCGCGCTCTGTGGATCGTCCTGGCGGGTGATGATAAATTTCACGTTTTTGGGAGCTGCCGCTGTTTCCGCCATAGGTTACCCCTCCTAAAAGTTTTGATAGCATAATCTGCTATGAAATCACTTCGCAAAACTGCTTCGAAAGCGTGGACTTAGTTTTGATAGCATAATCTGCTATGAAATCACTTCGCAAAACTGCTTCGAAAGCGTGGACTTAGTTTTGGTAGCATAAGCTGCTATGAAATCACTTCGCAAAACTGCTTCGAAAGCGTGGACTTAGTTTTGATAGCATAATCTGCTATGAATTCACTTCGCAAAACTGGCTTCGAAAGCGTGGGCTTAGTTTTGTCAGCATTGGCTACAATAGCTTGGGCTTAAGTGTAATAGCATCGGAACGAACCGATTATTAGTCCTTGGAGTAGTCGCGGACCCGCGGAGGAATCAGCGATACATCGACGCCTTCGTACGAAATGGCCGGGCCGTCCGGCGTCCAGGACGCCTTCGTCGTCTTCAGGAACTCCTCGTCGTTGCGCTTCGGAAATTCCGGCTTGTAATGCGCGCCCCGGCTTTCGTTGCGCAGCAGCGCACCGAGCGTCATCGCCTCAGCCAGCTCCAGCATGTTCCACAGCTGCCGGGTAAAGGCGACCCCCTGGTTGTTCCAGCGCGAGGTATCGCTCATATTGATGCCCCGGTAGCGCTCCTTCAGTTCCTTGATTTTGCCTATGGTTGCCTCCAGCTTCACGTTATGGCGGACCACCGTCATGTTGGCTGTCATCCACTCGCCCAGCTCTTTATGAAGGACATAGGCGTTCTCCGTCCCGCTCATGCCAAGCAACGATTCGTATTTGTCCTGCTGCACGCGCCGGTAGCCGTCGAATACGGAAGAGGATACGTCCTGCACTGATTTTTTAAGCCCCTTAATGTATTCAACCGCCTTTGGCCCCGACACCATGCCGCCGAAAATGGCCGACACCAGCGAGTTCGCGCCCAGCCGGTTCGCTCCGTGATATTGGTATTCGCATTCTCCCGCCGCAAACAGGCCGGGAATATTCGTCATTTGGTTGTAATCGACCCACATGCCGCCCATGGAATAATGGACCGCCGGGAAGATTTTCATCGGGATTTTGCGCGGATCGTCGCCCATGAATTTCTCGTAAATCTCGATGATGCCTCCGAGCTTGACGTCCAGCTCCTTCGGATCTTTATGCGAAAGGTCTAGATAGACCATATTCTCGCCGCCCACGCCAAGCCCCTGGTCTACGCAGACATTGAAAATTTCTCGTGTGGCAATATCGCGAGGCACCAGATTGCCGTAGGCCGGATATTTTTCCTCAAGGAAGTACCACGGCTTGCCGTCCTTGTAGGTCCAGATTCGCCCGCCTTCGCCGCGCGCCGATTCGCTCATGAGCCGCAGCTTGTCGTCGCCGGGAATGGCCGTCGGGTGAATCTGAATAAACTCGCCGTTCGCGTAGTGAACGCCCTGCTGGTACACGGCGCTTGCAGCCGTGCCCGTGTTAATGACCGAGTTGGTCGTCTTGCCGAAAATAATGCCCGGACCGCCGCTCGCCAGAATAACCGCGTCCGCCGGGAACGTCTCGATTGCCATCGTGCGCAAATCCTGCGCGCAGATGCCGCGGCAGACGCCCTCATCGTCGATAACGGCGGAGAGAAATTCCCAGTTCTCATGCTTCGTTACGAAGCCTTCGACCTCCCAGCGCCGTACCTGCTCGTCAAGCGCGTACAGCAGCTGCTGGCCGGTCGTCGCTCCCGCAAAAGCCGTCCGGTGATGCTTCGTTCCTCCGAACCGGCGGAAGTCAAGCAGCCCCTCCGGCGTGCGGTTGAACATGACGCCCATCCGGTCCATCAGATGGATGATGCCCGGGGCCGCCTCGCACATCGCCTTGACCGGAGGCTGATTGGCGAGAAAATCCCCGCCGTATACGGTGTCGTCAAAATGCACCCAAGGCGAGTCGCCCTCGCCCTTCGTGTTGACGGCGCCGTTGATGCCGCCCTGCGCGCAGACCGAGTGCGATCTTTTGACGGGAACAAGCGAGAAGAGATGGACATGAACGCCGGCCTCTGCCGCCTTGATGGTTGCCATCAGGCCGGCCAGGCCGCCGCCTACGATAATGATATCGGCTGTTGCCATGACAGGTTCACTCCCTTATTGGATGACAGTATTTGCAGTTTGGACAATAGCCTCAGCTGTATTGAAATCGCTGTCACGGAACGTGACGAGCGACAGCAGGAACATAAACGTCACCAGGACGAACAGGCCCATGCATAAATAGGACGATACCCGCTGCGAACGGGGACCGATCGTGACCCCCCAGCTAACGAGGAAGGACCACAGCCCGTTGGCGAAATGGAAGCAGGCCGCAACGATGCCGATGATATAAAAAGCAAGCCAAAACGGCTGGGTAACGATATTATGCATCACGCCGCCGAGCTCTTCATGCGTAACATGGCCAAGCGCCACTTGAACCCGGGTTTCATACAGATGCCAGATGACAAAAATAAAGGTGATGATGCCGCTGACCCGCTGAAGCGTATAACGCCAGTTTCGTTCAAGATTGTAACGATTCA
This sequence comes from Paenibacillus sp. URB8-2, assembly GCF_013393385.1. NCBI lineage: Bacteria > Bacillati > Bacillota > Bacilli > Caryophanales > Paenibacillaceae > Paenibacillus > Paenibacillus sp. URB8-2. Next base: position 4,512,801 of record NZ_AP023239.1, read on the forward strand.
GGTTCGGCTTTGACTGATAGGCGATATACAGACCGTAGACGCCGTGGTACAGCAAGGGAAGCCAGATAAACAGCAGTTCCAGGAAGAAGACGAGCGGCAGGCTGTTCAGCCACAGCACACTGTCTTTGAAGCCGGTAGCGCCCCCCTCCACCGCCGAGAAATTCGTCAGCATGTGCTCGATGAAAAAAAACGCGAGCGGGATTACGCCGAGCAAGGAATGAATCTTTCTGGAATAAAAGCCTCTCATAATGCGGGGTCCCCTTTCCGAATAAAACAGCGTTTTCATTAATCAGCATACACCTGCGGGGCGGTGGTTGAAACAGGAAATTGCAGGCTTTCATCTGCCAAAAAACCAGTTCCGCCAATCCTCTTCCGCTCCCGATAAGGCTTTGCTTCATTTTTCACAAATTATGAATATTTTGTGTCACTTTGTATGTTACTCTTTTTTATCTTATAAGGGAATTGCAATCTAATTATTATACGTTATAAATTATATGCATAAGGTGACAGTCAATTAATCCGTTCTGGAGAAGCCGGAAGGAGTGACGTTATGTTTGACGATCTTGATATTTTTGCCGCTGTTGTAGAACAATCAAGCCTGAATAGAGCTTCCCGTCAACTGAATTTGTCACAGCCCGCCCTGTCGCGCAAAATCTCCAAGCTGGAGGAACGGCTGGGCGTAACGCTGTTCAACCGGTACGGCAAAAAGCTGGAGCTAACCGAGGTCGGACGGTTGACTTACACCTATGCCTTGGAGCAGCGGCAACAGCGCGCCAAATTCTTGGAGGCGATCTCCAAGTTCAAGCAGGGCGAGCCGCTGTCCGTTGCGCTTGGCGCCAGCCTGACCACCCTGCAGACAACCCTGCCGCCTCTCGTAAACGCATACATGGAAAAATATCCTGCCGCCGAGCTGAAGCTGGTTACGGGCAAGACGCATGAGATTGTCACTTCGGTGCGTGAAGGACGGTCCGAAGTCGGCATCATCGCATCCGCCACCGCCGAGCCCGGCCTGCGCTGCATCCCGCTGTTCGAGGACCAGCTGCGGCTAGTCGTTGCCGGACATCACCCGCTCGCAGGGCTGCCCCGGCTTGAGATGGAGCATTTGAACGGGCTGCCGATGATCCTCTTCTCAAAGGGAACCTGGTACCGCCGCATGACGGACGACCTGTTCCAGCGCAGCGGCATTCAGCCGGATATCCGCATGGAGATCGATTCCTTCGAGGCGATCATCCGGCTGCTGCCGACGATCAAGGCGGCGGCGCTGCTGCCCAATTCCTACCTCCGTCCGCAGCTGCTGTCGGGAGGCGGACTGGCCTCCTTGCACATCAAGGAACTGGAGCTGACCCAGCGGACCACCTGTCTGATCTACCGCGACACCGGCGACCTAAGCGCTGCGGCGCGCAGTCTGGTGCAGGTGACGGAAGAGGTGTTCAAGGCTGGCCGGCCGGCCTCTCACTAAATTGGCTATGCTGAGAAAAAGAAAGACTCTCTTCAGCCGCAGGGCCGAAGAGAGTCTTTCCCATTGCATCTTCCATTGCGACTTTTGTCATCTGCCGAAAGCGTAAGGTCAAGCCTCCGTCTCCCCGCCGTTCATCGCGTCTTCCTCGAACCGGTCGATGCTCTCATTGGAGCCGATAACCACCATGATATCGCCCGCATACAAGTAATCATGCGCGGTCGGAGCGACAATAATCCCGCCTGCGCGGTTCAATGCGATAATGCTGCAGCCGTATTTCGCCCGGGGATTGATCTCGGCAAGACTCTTGCCGTCCATGCAGGACGGAACGGTCAGCTCGACGATCTTGTATTCCTTGGACAGCTCGATGTAATCGACCAGATGCGGAGTCACCAGCTGATGCGCCACGCGGACCCCCATGTCCCGCTCCGGAAAAATGACCCTGTCCACCCCGAGCTTCTCCAAAGCGCGTCCGTGCAGGATGGAAATCGCCTTGGCCACCACCATTTTGACACCCAATTCCTTCAGGAGAATGGCTGTAAGGATGCTGCGCTCCATATTGTCTCCAATCGCCACAATGCCGCAGTCCAGGTTCCGGACGCCCAGCGACCGCATGACGCCCTCATCCGTGGCATCCGCCATGACGGCATGCGTCAGCTTGTCGGTCATCTCCTCCACCCGTTCTTCGTTGTGGTCGATGCCGAGCACTTCATATCCCATCGCCATCAGTTCAAGCGCCAGACCGGCGCCGAAGCGGCCAAGGCCGATCACGACAAATTGCTGTGCTTTCATTCCCGTTATCCCCTTATCCGATAATCATTTTGCCTTCCGGGTAGCGATACAATTCCTTACCCTTTTTCGGTCCCAGTGCATAAGCCAGCGTCAATACGCCCAGCCTGCCGGCGAACATGGTGAGACAGATGAGGATTTTGCCCGCCATAGACAGATCCGGCGTAAGCCCCAGACTGAGCCCTACCGTAGCAAAGGCCGATGTCGTCTCGAACAGCAGATTCAAAAAGGGCGCATCCTCCGTGGTCGATAGCACCATCGAGACGGCGACGATCAGCAGCAAGGCCAGCAGAGTAATCGTCAGCGCCTTGAACACCCGTTCCTGAGCCAGACGGTAGCGGAACAGCACAATATCGTCACGGCCGCGCAACATCGCGATTACCGCTCCGATCATAATAGTAAAGGTAGTCGTCTTGATGCCGCCCCCGGTCGAACCGGGAGAAGCCCCGATGAACATTAGAATCACGATAAAAAACTGCGAGGCCTGCCTGAGGCCCGTCATATCCAGGGTATTGGCGCCGGCCGTCCGCGGAGTAACGGATTGAAAGAGCGCCGTCCATATTTTCCCTCCCCAGCCGAGTGAGCCCATCGTGCGCGGATTCGTAAACTCGAATATAAAAAGCACGAGAGCCCCGATCACGATCAGCGCGGCGGTCATGGACAGCACGACCTTGCTGTGCAGCGATAGCCTGCGTTTGCGCCGGTAATCCATAATATCCGACATCACGATAAAGCCGATGCCGCCGGAGACGATCAGAAACATAACTACGATATTGACAACCGGATCGTCGGCATAGCCGGTCAAGCTGCGGTATTCGCCGAACAGATCGAAGCCCGCGTTGTTGAACATTGAGACGGCATGGAACACGCCGAAGAAAGCCGCCCGTCCCAGCGGCATATCAAAAGCCCAGCGGAACGTAAGGAGAACTGCTGCGCAGGCCTCGATCACCAGAGAATAAATCAGGACGCTGCGGATCAGCCGGACGATCCCTTCCATAGAGCTCTGATTCATCGCTTCCTGCAGCACCAGCCGCTCCCGCAGCGAAATTCGCCGCCGGAACACCAGGGCAAACAATGTCGCCATCGACATGAAACCGAGGCCGCCGACCTGGATCAGCAGCATGATGACAATCTGCCCAAAGGTCGTGAAGAACGTGCCTGTGTCTTTTACAACCAGCCCGGTAACGCAGGTGGCCGATGTGGACGTAAACAGAGCGTCCAAAAAACCAATAGAATGCCCCGGAACATGCGAAACCGGCAGCATCAGCAGCAGGGCTCCAATCAAAATGATGACGGCAAAGCCGATCACCAAGATCTGGGGCGGTGACAGCTTCAGCCAGCGGAATTCGGAAACCTTTGATGCTTGTGCAGCCATAACCATCCCCCGTCCATAAAATCCGATTTCTCTTCATATACTATCATTAAGCGATATTATCAAATTTAGATTGCGATTTCACCGTTTTTTCAGTGCTTTCCGCCATTTATCCCTCATTATCCCCTAAATAATGGCTTTGGGCATGCCTGCTGTGATATTTTAAGATAGTTAAACCAATCTTAAGTTAGATCGTTTTATAGAAATCATTATCCAAGGAGGCGTTTCATGAATCCCGTCGGCCACCCTTTACACCAGCGGCCCATCTCCAGATCACTCGTTATCTCAGGCCTTATCGGTCTGGTTTTGTTTATCCTATTCCAGATTGTTCCCTCGCTTACTCAGGAAGGCTTCGGCAGCGAACCGGCGATCAGCAAGTCGGAGGCCCGCGAGAAGGCGGTGCTTTTTGCGACTAAACAGCTTGGATACATACCGGAACCCGGCGACCATTGGATCGTCACTTATAAGTCGGATTCCTCTTTTTACGGCTACATGTCAAGGGAAAGCCTCTTGAACGATTATAGCAAAAGAAAACTGGACCGCCTCTATCCCTTCGATACCTTTCATGCTTCCCTCGATTCCCAGGATGATAAATGGGCGAATCTGGCGGTCGATCTGAATATGTATACCGGCGAGCCTGCCGGCTTCACCCGCGTTCCCGCCGGAACCGGAAAGAAGGCGAACGAGACCGTCGCCGTTCTGAGCGGCAAAGATGACACCGCAGACGTCATCAGCGACGCTTCATTGAGCCCGCAGCAGAAGGAACGGCTGGCGGAGCCTTGGTTGAAGAAGTGGGGAGCCGACCCTTCGCGGCTGGAGCGGAATTCTTCTACAGGCAACTACGGCCTGATCTATACCGATCATTCGGTTAAGGTCGGCGAAGCGCCGCTGCGCTACGCCTTCAAGTTCACCACAGGCGAAGTATCCGTCTTCAAGCCCGGATTCTCCGCGCCGGAGTGGCATATCTCCTATGTGGAATCGCAGACTTCGTCGGCGACCCGGTTTACGCTGTTCGGGTACGGGCTGCCTACCTTCGCTCTCGGCGTTCTGGCGTTAATTTACAGTATTCTCCGCCGAAAGCACACTTCTTTTGCGCGCGGGGTCTTTTTAAGCATCGTCCACTTTGCCATTATGATGATCAGCACGTACAATATGCTGCCCGAAACGACCGGAACGGGCATGGAGGACCGGATTACGTCCATCGTCATGTTCGTCATTTATACGCTGTACAGCCTGCTGATGTCCTCGCTGCTCTATTTCTCCCTGGTCGGCGGAAACGGCCTGTGGCGGAAAGAGGAAGGGATGAACCCATGGCCCCGGGCCAAGGAGCCGGGCTACGGCAAATACGTCATGGATAGCGTCTACGCCGGCTATGTTTGGGCGTTCGTGCTGCTCGGCGTCCAGACGCTCATGTTCATTATTTTGCAATACACACTGCATAACTGGTCGACGACGGACGCCTCCCAGTCGCCTTACAATATGCGCTATGCCTGGCTGCTGCCGATTGTCGCATGGCTGGCCGGACTTTCCGAAGAAGCGGTTTACCGGCTGTTCGGCATCCGGATGCTCAAAAAAATCGTGCGCAGCACCCTGATTGCCAGCCTCATTACGACCGTTGTCTGGGCGTTCGGGCATACGCTTTACCCGATCTATCCGATCAGTTCCCGACCGATTGAGCTGACGGTGATCGGCCTGCTGTTCAGTTATATTTTTCTGCGCTACGGCTTCATCGCCGTCATGTTCAGCCATGTCGTCTTCGACAGCATTCTGATGGGCGCCACCCTGATCTTCATGCGGGAGCCGGTCAATGTGGCCGCGGGTTTGATTACGATTGTCATGCCGTTTATCGTCGGCTACATCGTCTATCGCTTCAACCCGCCGGGGCGAGAGCGTAAGCCGCAGTCTCTAGATCTCGGGCCTGGTCCGGGGTCGGGTCCAGGGATTGGGCCAGATTCAGAGCCGGGGCCTATCGTTTAGCCGCCGGATGGTTCCCAGCATCGGGAATTTGGGCGGGACGTCCGCCTATGCGGCGTTTTTCCTGCCGCAGCGAACGCAAGTCAAGACGATCCATGCAGGTCATGATGACTTCGGCCAGCAGTGACGAGTACAGGCAAAAAGGCAACAGCCCGGGAGCAGATAGATTTTGCTCTCGGGCTGTTTTTGTAGAATATTCGACTGTATAAATGGCTTGACTATCAACTGTTCTCAAAGGAGAGGCTTGGGTTAACCCGCTGCCTCATTATACCGTTTCTTCGTCTTTCAGCGCGTCCAGAATCTGCCGGGCGAGCTTGTCGCCGATGGACAGGGGACGGAAATCCTCAACCGTCGCTTCTTTGATTTTCTTGAGCGACCCGAAATGCTTGAGCAGCAGCTTCCGCCGCTTCTCCCCGATTCCCGGGATGGCATCAAGCCGCGAAGTGACCATCGACTTGCCGCGCTGCTCGCGGTGGAACGTGATCGCAAAGCGGTGCACCTCATCCTGAATACGCTGGAGCAGATAAAACTCCTCGCTGTCCCGGGCCAAATGGACCGGCTCTGGCGGATCGCCGACCAATAGCTGCGCGGTCTTGTGCTTGGCGTCCTTGACAAGACCGCAGACCGGTATGAACAGGCCCAGCTCGTTCTCCAGAATATCAACGGCGGCGGAAATCTGGCCTCTGCCGCCGTCCACGACAATGAGGTCGGGCTGCGGCAAATTATCCTTCAGCACCCGCTCATAGCGGCGGCGGATGACCTCGCGCATCGTTTCGTAGTCGTCAGGCCCCTGAACGGTGCGCACCTTGTATTTGCGGTACTCCTTCTTCGCCGGCTTGCCGTCGATGAACACGACCATCGCCGATACGGGATTCGCCCCCTGGATGTTCGAGTTGTCGAACGCCTCGATCCGGTTCAAGCTCTCCAGTCCAAGGCTCTGTCCGAGTCCCAGCGCCGCGCCGGAGGTGCGCTCTTCATCCCGCTCGATCAGGCGGAACTTCTCTTCTAGCGCCACGCGTCCGTTCTGGCAGGCCATGCGGACCATTTGCTTCTTCAGGCCGCGCCGAGGCACCAGCACCTTGACGCCCAGCCATTCCTGCAGCGCCGCCGCCCCGCCGGCGGCATCCACTACGCCTGCCGCCGCGGCTTCCACAGCGGCGGCTGCGCGGTGCGCCGTCTCTGCGGCCGTCTCCGGCGCTTCCTCTTCGGCGGCGGAATCTTCGGCAGTGGCAGCGGCGGCACTCTCAGCCGACACGCCGGCGGCTGCGAGGTCGACAGCGCCGCTGGAAGACGTTTTGCCGGCCTCCTCCGCGGCGGAGGCGTCAACGGTCGGCGCCGCGTTCCAGGCGTCCGCCGTTCCTCCCCCTTCGCCTGCACCAGCGCTGTATCCTTCTACGCTCTCCGCTACAGCCAGACCAACGTCCGCAGCCGGTTCCGGCGGAAGCACGGACGCCGCGTCCTGCACGAGCAGCGCTTCAGGCAGCAAAATCTCCTGCGGCAGCGCCGGATTCTCGCTGTAATACTGCGTCACATACGACATGAAGTCGCTGAAGGCTTCTCCATAGAACGGAAAGCTGGACGAGTGGCGCTGGATCATTTTCCCCTGTCTCATATAGAGAATCTGCACGCACATCCAGCCTTTATCCACGGCGTAACCGAATACGTCCCGGTCCTTCGTGTCTGCTGTGTTGATGTTCTGCTTCTCCATCAAGGCTTCAATATAGTTAATTTGATCCCTCAGCTCCTTGGCCCGTTCAAAATAAAGCTCCTCCGCAGCCTCCTGCATTTTTTGCTGAAGATCCTTCTTGACCGCTTCATGGCCACCGCCGAGGAACGTCGAAATGCTCTGGGTGATCTCGTCATACGCCGACTTCGGCACTTCCTTCTCGCACGGCGCCAGGCATTGGCCCATATGGTAATACAGGCATACCTCCTTCGGCATCGCCCCGCATTTGCGAAGAGGATACATCCGGTCAAGGAGCTTCTTCGTCTGTTGAGCCGCGTAGGCGTTCGGATACGGTCCAAAATACTTCGCTTTATCTTTAAGCACCCGGCGCGTCACTTCAAGGCGCGGATGTCTTTCATTCGTAATTTTGATGTAAGGGAAGGTCTTATCGTCCTTCAACTGCACGTTGTAGCGCGGCATATGCTTTTTGATCAGGTTGCACTCCAGAATGAGCGCTTCCATGTTGCTGGCCGTAACAATATACTCAAAATCGCGGATATCCGCGACCAGCCGCTGGGTTTTGCCGTCATGGCTGCCCGTAAAATAAGAGCGGACCCGGTTCTTCAGCACCTTCGCTTTCCCTACATAAATGATGGTGCCTTCTTCATTCTTCATCAGATAGCATCCGGGCAGGTCCGGCAGAAGCGCCAGCTTGTTGCGGATGTTGTCCATGTAATCCATTGTGGTTCTCCCCTCCTAAAATCCGCGGGCGCCCCTCCTAAATCCTCCCCAAGCTTACGCTTCCGATGCGAGCTTTCTTCCGGAAAACTTGCAGGAGGACCCCAAGGGCTCCGCCCTCTGGATGCCCGAATATGGACGAATGAGCGGCGCTGAGCCCGGGGTGGTGACCTGGTTTGAATCAAGTGGTCCCTTCTCGGCCTTGCCCCCGAAGGGCGGCCTCGGGACCTTTCATGCGGCGCTCCGGCATACGTGCAAAGCTCATGCGTGCGGACAACCGCTATCCCTTCGGGATTCGCTTAACTTCGCGGTTAGACGCTTGCTGTCTCATACGTGCGGAAGGCCGCTCTCCCCTCAGGAATCGCTTCTGTCCGGTGCAGAGCGCACAAAACGCCTTCGGTTTAAACCGAAGGCGCTGGGCAGGGCCAAGGGCCCGAACGTTGCGGTATATAAATTATTGGTGTTTGGCTACGATGTTTTTCAGCGATTCTTTGGAGTTCAGACCGACCACTTTATCGACAGGCTGGCCGTCTTTAAAGAAGATCAGCGTCGGAATGCTCATAACGCCGAAACGGGATGCCGTTTCCGGATTTTCATCCACGTTCAATTTCGCGATTTTCACGCCGTCTCCAAGCTCGGTGGACAATTCGTCCAGAATCGGAGCAAGCATTTTGCAAGGACCGCACCATGGTGCCCAGAAGTCCACCACTACAGTACCTTGACCTTGAACCTCATTGTTAAAGGATTGGTCAGACACGTTAACAATTGCCATGATTATGTTCCTCCTAAAAGTTTTGATAGCGTATGCTCCTTGAAATACCTTCGCAAAACTCGCTTCGGAAGCATCAGCTTTGTTTGTGGTGACGGGCCTCGGTGTAGAACTTAAGCAAAGCCCGCTTCAAAAGCGTGTTTAAGGGTTTTGCGAAGCAGAACTCGCTTCGTAATATGTGATGGTTGTGGATGTGCAAAGCGGATGCCCCCGCTTGGCCTATTCACCAGGTTTTGCGAAGCGGTGCAGTTTTCGTTTAACCCCGCTTCGTAAAGCTCTGCGTTATTGATGCATGCATGTAATATGATAACCAGATTATCATTCACCGACACGTTTTCAGTATAACATATTTGACTCGCATATGTGAAATGTCACATTGCCGTTATTTTCAAGATTATAACCCAATTAATCCGAAGGGGTCTAAGGCCAGGCATGACAATGGATGTTTAAAGAGCCCGCAGGCTTATCGCCAGCGCCGCCGCTTCGCCATCTTCTTCATTTAATCTCTATCTTTACAACTTGCCGGGGAGTCAGATATACTTTAAGAAAGCGCATTATATGTCAATGACTTTTTTCACACTCCTGCAATTCACAACGCTTGGCCATTTCTGCGAGGAGGTCAAACTATGGATGTCAATGTGCGGACACCAGATCCGCGGGAGCATGTGAACGAAGAGCCCCGCAATGACCTGGGCGATTTAATGAACGGTTTTTTTGGAATGACCACATTTATGGCCGTTGTGTTTTTCGGCATGGTCATCATCAAGTTCCTAATGTCGGAGTGAACAAACGGCAGGCCCGGTGATCGGAGCCTGCCGCTTCTATTTGTCTGCGTTAACGTTGAGCGGATCCCGTAGGGAGAGCGAGCCATGCTCGTTTGATGCGCAATCCGCCTCGCCGTCGCATGAAAGGTCCCGAGGCCTTGCCCGTAAGGGCAGGACCGAGAAGGGACCGCTGTACACACAGCTTTATCTCTCTTCCGCCTGCGCCGCTCCCCCGCAAAATTTCCGGGTGTCCAGAGGGCGTAGCCCTTGGGGTCCTCCTACAAGTTTTCCGGAGGAAAACTCGCATCGGAAGCATAAGCTTGGGGAGGATTTAGGAGGGGCAATCGACAGATTTAGGAGGGGTGTCCCGAGTATCCCCGCTGGTTCTCTCCCACCAGCTGCACCACATCCACGTAAGGCGAAATCCGGTTCATCAGCCGCTGCCCCTTATAAACCTCCTCGCCGTCCTTGCTGGTGAAGCTGAGATGTTTCTCCAGTCCCTCCAGCGGATAGTTCGACGTGTAGAAGGTCGGTTTGCGGTTCATCCGGTAGTTCAGAATCGGCCCCAGCACATGGTCGCGCGCCCAGGGGTTCAAATTCTCCGCCCCGATATCGTCAAATATCAGCAAATCGCAGTTCTTCATCGTATCGACGGTTTCTTTCAGCTTTTGGCCGTCCGTCATGATCGATTTCAGTTCCTCGACAAAATCAGGCATGTACACGATAACGCCGCTGAATCCGGCGATCGCCAGCTCATGCAGCAGGTAGCACATCAGGAACGTCTTACCGGTGCCGAAGGAGCCGTACAGGTACATCCCGCGTGCAGGCAGCCCCGTCTCTTTCGCACTCTCGATATATCGGAACAGCCGGCCCACTGCCGGAGCGCGCCGCGGGTCCTTACCCATAATTTCAATCTCGTCATAGCCTTCGCTCAGCACACGCTCATCGACATAGAAGCTGCGAATCCGTTTGCGGATGCGCTCCTGATTGTCTCTAGCGATCTGCAGCGGGCATGCAGTCTTGCGCTCGTACAAGTCGGGAAAGCCGCCCGCGCTCTCCACGGTCAGCTTGCTGTAATGCCCTGGAAAATCGTTGGGGCACCGTTCCAGACCCGGGCAGTTCGCGCAATTGCGGGATTCCTCCACATATTGATACAGGCGGCTTAAATGAAGCCTCAGCCTGGATTCTTCCAGTTCGGGGTGCTCTTCGCGCAGCCGAAGCACGAGCGGATGGTTCAGCAGTTCATGCTCCAAATCCCTCGAACGTAGGCGCAGAGCGGGATTATTCATCGAACGAAGCACTTCGCCCATGGACTCCACCCATAACACCTCACTTTTCTTACGGCTATTCCGCCGCTCCTTTTTTCTTGCTGGCCTTGATATTCGCCGCCATCTGCATCATAGCTGCGAATTCTTCCTCCGACACCGCCGCAGACTGACCGTCATCCATAGCAATCTGGATTTCGGGCTTGCCGGACCGGCCTCCACCCTTGGCATAGGAACGCGTGCGTGTTCCCGGCGAGCCGGAGGCTGCTTTTCCTTTTACCTTGGATTGATCGCGTATGTAGCGTACCGCCTTCTCATAGCTGTTGACCTGTTTAACCAGCATATTGGAGGCAATGGCTTCCACAAAATTGCGGTTGATCCGCTGCTCTCCTCCCGAGGCGACCATCGCCATCAGATAGTGAATGAGAATGTTGATGACTTCGCCCGGAAGCTTGTAATTCAAATCGATCTTCTCGAAAATATCCATCAGCTGGCCCGGCACCGCGCCCGGGAAAAAAGTCTGAAGCAGACGGGTATACGGCTCGTTGCGCAGCATCATATTATATTGGTGAATATCGCATTTGGAGAGGAACTGCGGGGGAACCTCCACATAATATTCCATCTCGACCGGCTGCTCTTCGGGGACGATCGGTTCCTCGCCCTGCTCGGCCGCTCTGATTGACACGACCTTGGCGGCGGCGGCCTCACGCTGCTCATGCCGCTTCATATTTTGCCGGAAATGCTGGCTTGCCCTGTGCTGAAGCTCGTCTAACATAACCTCGCCGTCCGGCGTAAAAACACCGTCCTCGTCAAGCAGCCGGCACAAATCCTGCGCGCCCAGCTTGTATTTGTGTGCCACATAGTTGATGACGCCCATCTGTTCAAAATCGAAGCGCAGCTTCTCGACATGCGCACGGTTGGCCGACTCCCGCGGAAACCGCAAAATAATGTCGCTGTAGCCGATGGCCAGCTTGCCTTCTCCATCCCGCACAGGTTGACGGACGGCGGCAACCTCGGTCAGAGCCTGTTCTAACTCGTAATCGATGACATGCGTGTTCAGTTCGAAAATATCGTAAAACGGCCGCGATATATTTTCCTTGCCTATGGCTCCCCGGCTCCAATCCTCCGGCTCCCGGCTCCAAAACTGCTCTCTCAGGGACAATACGGCGAATTTGCCGACCTTGTCGCGGAGCAGCAGCGTTAAGTGCTGGGTGGCGAAAAAATCGGACGGAGACAGCGGCGGCAGCAGCTCGTACTCGTACATATAATCTTCGGATTCCGGTATGAAGACCCGGCTGGTCTGAAGCAGACCGACCGCTTCCAGCTTGGAAGCCTGTTCAATCATCGTTCTGCGGCCCTTCTCGTTCGGTTCAATGCCGAGCGTCAGAAACAGGCGGCGCTGCGGTTCAGCGGCCGAATAGCCGATACCTTCCGCGGGAACATGTGAAAAAAGCAGACGGTACAAACTTATGGCAAAAGCGCCGACCATAGGCTGGTAGATGGAACTCAGCATACGTTCGTCGACGGGACTAAGACCGAATTCGCGGGAAACGCAGTACCGATGATGTTCGGTGAAATGATGTAAATGACTGATATGCATCTTCGGATACCTCCAATTCACGAATTCATAGGCGATTTCTATTCAAAGTAGAGTTCTATTCTATCATAAATCGACTGTCAATAAATGTGGAAAAAAGCCCAAATCAGGCGCTTTCTCCCGCTCGCTCGCATCCGGTCCGCCTTATCCTGTCCTATGCGGATTTTTTAGAAAATATGATGAAAACAAAAAGTCAAAACGGCCGCTCCCGCAAAAGTCAGGGGAAACAGCCGCTGCGCTTTCTCTTGTAGCCTTTTTCGTCAGAACATTTTATAGCCGCCGAGCCGCAGGCGCCGGATCGTCCAGCCGCTGAGCACCGCTCCGGCCAGACCGGCAATGCCGGTTAAATAGTCCACCAGGTGAAAAGAAGACAAATGCTCCCATAGCGTCATGGAAGACCGGTCCCAAATGGAATACACCACTACCGGCAAAATGACGAGCACGAACAGATAAGCCGGAAACCAAGTGGTCTTCATTAACATATTGAGGATAAAGCCGATGCCGAACATCATCACAAAGAACAGAACGGTGAGCACAAACACAGGAATAAATCCCATAGTTACCCTTCCCCTCTCTCTATAAAGAAACGTGCATAAAGCATCAACCCGTAGTCAGTTTACTAGAAAAAAGGGGTAGAAGCAACGAATTTCCCTGAGCGGACGAAGGCCCCGTTTGCTCTTCACCGCATGCTTGCGCTACAATGCTTAGAAGGACAACCATTTGAGGAGTGATCACATGAGTGAAGCCGCTTTGACGCTGGAAGGATGGTATGCGCTCCATGACTTCCGCTCTCTGGATTGGACCGCCTGGACGGCGGCCGATGATGAGGAACGCGCTGTGGCTCTGGATGAACTAAATGCTTTTATAGAGGAATGGTCCGGTGTCGAAGAGGCGAAGCTGGGCAGTTCCGCCTGGTATTCGATCGTCGGCCAGAAAGCCGATTTTGTGATGATCTATCTGCGCGAAAGCCTGGAAGAGCTGAACAAGCTCGAGGTCGCCTTCAACAAGACCGCCTTTGCCCCCTTTACAACCAAAGCTTACTCCTATGTCAGCATTGTGGAGCTTAGCAATTATAATCCGAGCGGAGAGAGCGGAGAAGACCCGATGCAGAATCCCCATATCGCCGCCCGCCTGAAGCCGATCCTGCCGCAATCCCGGCATATCTGCTTCTATCCGATGAACAAAAAGCGCGAGCTGGCCGACAACTGGTACATGCTCGATATGGCCAAGCGCAAGGAGCTGATGTATTCCCACGGGCTGATCGGCCGCGGCTACGCCGGCAAGGTGAAACAAATCATTACCGGCTCTGTCGGCTTCGACGATTGGGAATGGGGCGTAACGCTGTTCGCGGAGGACGCGCTGCAGTTCAAGAAGCTTGTCTACGAGATGCGGTTTGACGAAGTCAGCGCCCGCTACGGGGAATTCGGATCGTTCTATGTCGGCAATCTGCTGACTTTTGAATCCTTTGAAGAGATGCTTAAGGTATAGAATACGAGAAAAGGGTGTGCTCTACAGCGTTTATAACGCCGGGGCACACCCTTTGCCGTTTCATTATGCTTCCGAAGACTCTTCATCGTCTCCGCCGTCCTGCAAGCTCTTCAAATAATCCGCGGTCTCCCGGTCCCGCGCCCGGCTCTTCTCCTTGAGCCGCTCAATCGCGGGCAAAATGAGCAGGTCGACTTCTTTCTGGATCGTATAAGCCAGATCATGTCGTCCTTGATCCTCCAGGTAGGAGCCGGCCTCGATCAGGCCATTGTAACGGTCAAGCTCATCCCGGGTCAAAAGCCCCCGCACTTGTACGCTGCAGTGACGCATTTTACAGGAATCTCCCTTTCTTCAGCACCAGCGGAATCCCCCCGATAATAAAGAGGTAGCGCATATCCACGACTTTTTTCAGCTGGGCCGCCACAAAGCCTTTATATTTCTTGTCACCGACTACGGCGATTCCCTCGCCTTTGCCAAGCGAAGCTACCGTTCCTTTATTGCTGAATATGAATTTCTTCGGCTGCTGCCCCCGGATCGCAGCGACCAGATTATGGGCGCAGCACTCGCCCTGCTGCATGGCGATTTGCGCCGTCGGAGGATAAGGGCGTCCTTCCGGCGCAATCATCAGCGATCCATCGCCGATGATGAAGATGTTCTCATGCCCCGGAGCACGCAGGTATTCGTCCACTTTTACACGCCCGCGCATGGCCTCAAAGCCCGCCGCCTCGATCAGATGGTTGCCGCGAATGCCGCCCGTCCAGACGATCGTTGATGCCTTGATTTCCTCGCCCGTCGCAAGCAGGACGCTGCCCGGCATGCATTCCTTGATCGCTACGCCGATCTTGAAGGTTACGCCTTTCTTCGTCAGCACTTTCATGGCATGCTCCACAAGCTCCGGTGCGAAGCCCGGCAGCGCCGTTGGAGCGGCTTCCACGTTGTAGATGTTGACCAGGCTCGGATCAACGTCGTATTCCTTGCAGAGTCCCGGAATCCGGTCCGCCAGCTCGGCCACAAATTCAATGCCGCTAAAGCCCGCGCCGCCGACAACGAAATTGATATGCTCCTGCGGATTGTTCTCGTTCTTATATTTGGCAAACTGGTATTCGATATGCTCGCGGATGAGCCGGACAGAGTTAATGCTGCGAATCGTCATGGCGTACTTGTCCAGTCCCGGAATGCCGAACGTCTCCGGCTCGCCGCCGAGCGCGATAACAAGGTAGTCGTAGGACAGCGTGCCGTCCTCCAGAATAACCTTTTTCTGCTGGGTGCGGATTTCCTGCACCGACGACTTCACAAGATCGATCTTGAACTCGTCGATCAGCTTGGAAATGGAAACGCGCGAATGCTCTATGCTGTCCGTTCCGGCTGCAGGCATATGAAGATGGGTCGTAAAGTAATGGTACTCGTGGCGATTAACAAGGGTGACATCCGCCTCGTTGTAGTTCAATGCCTTTTGCAAACGCTGTGCGGTTAAAATACCTCCGTATCCCGCACCTAGAATTACGATTTTGGGAATACTGTTCATTTTCCGGCTCCTTCCAACAGGCGAATCTGATTTAATCTCTGTTCATTTTTAAGATTATTGTGAAATTATACACATAAAGTTGGAATAAATTCCAATAAAACTTAAGGGAATTTGAAAATAATCATATACATTGTAATCCTTACTTTATTATTAAGCAAATAGAATTCGATCACAACAATTGGCGGAAACTCCAGTTAATTCTGTAAAGCTGACCTTTGCAGGAAGGTCCCAACTATGTTTATAATGGGGTAGTATGGCATTTTGAATATATCAACTTGGAGGTGTAAAATCCTGTGACTTCCCAGCAATCCAATTCTCCCATTAGCGACCTGCTGATCATAGGCGGCGGCCCGGCAGGTATGTTTGCCGCGTTCTACGGCGGAATGCGTCAGGCGTCCGTAACCCTTATTGAAAGTATGCCTCAACTGGGCGGGCAGCTTGCCGCGCTCTATCCCGAAAAATATATTTACGACGTAGCGGGATTCCCAAAAATCACAGCACAAGAGCTGGTAGATAATCTTTCCCGGCAAATGAGCCTGTTCCAGAGCGATATCCGTCTGGAGGAAAAGGTCCTTTCCGTGGAAAAACGGGAGGAACGCCATTTTGTCGTGACTACCGACAAAGCGGAGTATCATGCCAAGGCCGTTATCATCACGGCAGGCGTCGGCGCCTTTGAACCCCGCCGTCTGGAGCTTCCCGAAGCCGGACGCTTCGAAAAAGCGAATTTGCACTATTTTGTAAGCGATTTGAATGCTTGTAAAGATAAAAAAGTACTGATCAGCGGCGGCGGCGATTCCGCGGTCGACTGGGCATTGATGCTCGAACCGATCGCCGCCGAGGTCACTCTGATCCACCGCCGCGACAAGTTCCGCGCTCACGAGCACAGCGTAGAGAACCTGATGAATTCCAAAGTCAAGATTATCACGCCTACCGAGATTTCCGCGCTGCATGGCGAAGAGTTTATTGAGAAAGTGACCCTTTCCAATGTCAAGACCAAAGAAACTCAAGACATTGAAGTAGACAGCGTCATTGTCAACTTCGGCTTCGTTTCCTCGCTCGGTCCGATCACCGAATGGGGCATCGACATCGAAGGCAGCTCCATAGTCGTCGATTCCCGGATGGAGACGAATATCCCGGGCCTTTTTGCCGCCGGCGATATTACCACCTATCCCGGCAAGCTGAAGCTGATCGCCGTCGGATTCGGCGAGGCGCCGACCGCCGTGAACAATGCGAAGGTCTACATCGATCCCGAAGCGAAGCTGTCCCCGGGCCACAGCAGCAATCTGAAGCTGTAACCGCCGGTCGTTCATACAATGGTCTTCGGAGTCGCCAAGTACCTGAGTAGGCTTCTTTAGCCAAAGCGCACGTTGTGGGGTTATTTTATATAAAAAGGGTATCCTAACGGGTTGAGGTAAATCGCAGCTCGCAAGGATACCCTATTTGATTTCTAGTAGCGGTATAGTTTTATGTAGTGCTTCATGGATAATCCAGAAGTCTATTAATGGAGTACCGCATGCTGTGGAGAGTGTAAGTTCCGTTTGAGAATTTCAACGAGCAGAAGCTTGATAAAATCATGCTCCAACTGAAGTTCTATGGCTTTATGATAAGAGTCCAACAGCATCTCGTCCGATAATTCGACCACAACGTTCACCTACCTTTCCTTTTTTTGGTTCTTCTCTATCATATCAAACTATCAATTTTCGAACAAGTGTTCTTATTATCCACAACCTGATGTGGAAATCCTGTGCATAATGTGTGAGTAAGGATGATTAGTGCAGTAAGAATGCGGTGGACAATGGGGATAACAGTTATACACAGGATTCGCCTTTGGTAGTATAATAAAAAAATTTCAACTTTGCTATAACCATTTTCAAAAATCGGTCTCATTTCCCCTGTTAAATGAACTAATATCGGAACTAAGGATACACACCTGGCGCGAAAATGTAAAACTCTTTTTATACATTTGCCTATTTTTTTGTCATACTGGTTCATTCCGTGATTATTGCGGTCTTGTGTTCACTTCCAGAATCCAGATTTTCCCCGACCGGTCCACGGCATAATCGAACCCCAGCTCGCCGATCCCAGGAAAATGACGCTCCATCACCTGGATGCAAGTCAGGGTCAAATTGCGCATTTCCTTTCTTTTAGCCGAAAAATTGATCCGCGGGAGCGATCTTCGGAGTCCTTCCCTGCAGGTCAGCATGGTGCCTCCCTTGCACAAATTGGTCACGAACAGTCCGGGTCTGGCCAGACGGCCAACCATGGAGCGGAATTCCCAATGCTCTCCATTCTTCACTACCTTAACTCTGTAATCTATCGGACGTCCGGCGATTCTCGCAAGCGATATGCCCTGCTGGATCAAATAGCCGCGCTTGACCCTGGCTCTCTTCAGCGATTCCGCCATACTTGCAAAGTCCCGGTATGTCCGTGTTTTGTCCATATAGGTAAAGCCGTAACCCCTGCCGTCCCGGAATACCTTAATGACGCCATAACCCCCGCCGCCGACAATCGGTTTGATCACGACATTTCCGTATTGGCCCAGCATGGAACGAAGCGTGGAATGGCTGTAGGGCATCGTTCTCGGAATATAACCGGCGACCCTTCCGTCGCTGAGCAAAGCTTTGGTCTTCCGCCATTTGCTGGCCAGTTGTCTTCCTGCCATTGCTCCTCTCTCCTTTCTAAAAGCCTGCTATACTGTACTCAAACGCCCCTCGGCTCTCTTGTATGATTGTCCGTGAGGGAAGGCGCTCGTGTAAAAAGGGGCGGCTATGCCGCGGCTAATATCCCCGCTTAAGTTCCATTGACCGAAAAAACATTCCGCGGAGATCCGACAGAATCCGAGCCAGCGGCATCCGGCGCGAAAATATGGAGGAAATGTCGTGGCGCCGCCCCAGACAAAGCGACAATTTACTGCAAGGATAAATGCGGTCCTGGAGTAAAATGTGAACAGCAATGCGGACGGGGATGGCGGTCAAATAAATGTAACCGCTTTTCAGATCGGTGCCGTATCGCTTATATTTATAGTAGACCTTTCCTTCGTTTACCCTAGAGGAGGCGTTACGATGGCTCAATTGTTTGAGATCTTGTACTGGTTCGCCATGATCGGCTCGTCCGTCGTATTGGCCGCAACCACCCTGCTGGTCTGCGCGCTTGGCTTCAAATTCTTCATTAAAGACCGGCGGAGGGTGCTGGGCGCGGGCTGCATCGCCTTCTCGCTCGTATCCGCAGCCCTGATCGTGTTTATGATCAACTCCAAGTTTATATTGGCGGCTTGAAAGCGCCGCGGTTCCACTGCTGCAAGCACAAAAAGATGCCCCGCTACTGGGAGGCCACTGAAAAACTTACGTATTTTTCTTTGACGGCTTATGTCTCAAACAAAAAGACATCCATTTCCCACCTTTTAGGAACGGATGTCTTCTTTTTTAGGTCAAGTACGGCTCCATCATTCGGTAATTCTTAGTCTGTTAACTTTAAGATTCGTTTTAAATTCACAGCGAAAATTGTCATCGCCCCTTGCATTTCCATGCCAAGCAGACCCGAGGATGTCGCGACATCATACCCGTGTCCATGTTTGAGTTCACTGTTCTTCGCTTCAATTTTGTAGCGTTCCTTGGATTTTTCCTTGAAATACTCTGAATCTTGGAACGTCATTTGCTCGGTGTGCTCATCGGATTTAATACTTACCGAATAGCTTTTGCTTTTAGCGCCTTCTTTGTAGCACCCTTCCTTGAACGGACAATGCTTGCATAGTTTCACATCAAAATAATAGGTGTCTGTTTGATTTTTGCCGACCCCTTTTTTACCCTGCCGAGCCTTTCGAATGGCCATATGTCCAGCTGGACATACGTACATGCCTGCATCTTTGTTGAATAAAAATTCGTCTTCTTTCTTACGCGCACCTTGCGTGACGAGGGGATTTAGTTTGGCCACAAGTTCAATTTCATTTGTTTTCGTGTACGCAATATTATCTTTTTCGGAATATGCAGTATCCCCAATCACCGTTTTGACCTGCATGCCAGCTGCCTTGCTTTTTTCGATAAGGGTCTGCAATTGCTTGCCGTCATTCTTTTCACCGGTTGTAATGACAGCCGCCGTAATAAGGCGTTCCTCAGTCATCGCTAGATGAGTTTTGTATCCAAAAAATGCGGAATCTGCGCTCTTGTGGCCAACGCGCGCATCCGGATCCGCCGCCAGGCGAAGTTGCTCGACGTCATCCGCAACCGTTTCTTTCAGCAGGTTAAGCGGCTCCAGAATTTTTGGCACTTGTGCAATGCCACTCTCATTTTCGATGAAGTTGACGAGTTTTTGGCAGTACGCAATTTCATCTTCGAGTTCGCTCGTTGTATTCTTTGCCGGCATTTTGACCTTGACTGACTCATCCATGGTGTACACGGCTTTTCGCAATTTCCGTGCACGGTCTTGTAGAATTTCTTGAGGCGTTTTCTGGTTGTAACGTGCTTTCGTATGCGTGGCGTCGACGATGATGGAATTGCTCTTTAGGATATTTTGCTCGATGGCAAGTTCTACGGTCTTGCCGATGAGCATGTCCAAAAGGTTGATATCTTTCAAACGTAGTTTACGGAACTTCGTTAAGGAACTCGGATCGATGACCGGGTCTTCCGGCGCCATGCCGAGGAAGTACTTGAACGACAGGTCGTACTTTGAACGCTCCACGATGTCGACGTCAGAGAGTTCAAAAATGGCTTTCAGCAGTAAATATTTAAACATGCGCACCGGATCAATGGCGTTGCGTCCATTATCCAAGCAATACTTTGTTTCCAGTTCTTCGTATATGAAAGTGAAATCCACCAATTCATTGATTTGACGGAGTATATTGTCCTTCGGGACAACGATGTCATACAATGCCGCATAAGGACTCAAAACTAAGGTTTGTTGTTGCCGAATCATCCACTCACACCCGCTTTTTTGTTAGATGACTTCAGTATAAAACAAAAAAGGTACAGCCTCTTCAATTTTCTTGAAGATCTGTACCTTTTCCTATGAGACGGACTTTTTCAGTGGCCTCGCTACTGGTGCGGGGCATCTTTCGTTCAACCCGAATACCGGCTTCAATTCCCGGCATTCAATATATTCGCAATCGCTTGAGCCGCTTCCGCGCGGGTCGTCGTTCCCTGCGGGACGAACGCTGCCGCGCTTCTGCCTTTCATCAGGCCAAGTCCCGCGGCTGTGCCGACGGCTTCCCGCGCCCAAACGCTGATTGCGCTTTGGTCCTTGAAGACCGGCGCGGCAGCTTCCGGTTTGGCCTGCGGATGGAGGACGCTCCAGGCTCTGACGAGCATCGCCGCCATTTCCTCGCGGCTGATGGTCTGCTCCGGTTTGAAGAAATCGCTGCCAATCCCCTTGATGATTCCGGCCTGATAGGCTGCCGCCACTTCATCCGCGTACCACTTGCCGGCAGGAACATCCGTGAATGCCGCGCCGCCTCCGCTCAGTCCCAGCGCCCGAACCAGCAGCGCCGCGAATTCCGCACGCGTCACTTTGCGGGCGGGAGCGAACTCCCTCAGGCTGATCCCTTCCACTACTTGCTTCGCCGCCATTTCCGTAACGGCGTCATATGCCCAGTTTCCGGCGGGAACATCCGTGAATGTTTTGCGGTACTCCAGCACCGCGTATTTGCTGAAATGACTCGTTCTGCCGCTCGCCACATTTCCTGAAGACAGGCTGCCGATATACTCAAGCTCCCCTGCATTGGAAATATAATAGAGACCGGCCAGCTTGCCAGTTGCTAGCCCGCTTGCCTTCAACTGGAGCGTAACCGGATGCCCGAATGCGGAGACCGCCGTTTCCGCTCCGCCGGCCGCAATCAGCTTCAGCTTGAATTCGTATATTTCGCTTCCCGGCTTGATTTCGGCAAACTGGCGCTGCTTCGCGAGCGCCAGCAGGGACTCGCCGTCGGCAGGCGGCACCTTGGCGACACTAACGGCCACTTCCCCGCCTGCTTTGGATGCCTGGGCAAGCAGTTCGCCGAGCGTCTGAGCGCTCAGTTTAAGCGTGAATTTGTCACCCTCCAAATTGAGACCGTTGCCGCCCTGCGCAAGCTTTTCCAGCAGAGCGACCGGAATGCGCGCCTCTGTGCTTGTTCCAAGTGTGAACGTCGCCTCTTTTAGGCCTTCGTTCAGGGTGAGCTTATCCTCCGTTACCCGCACGATATTGGCGGGAGAGGGAGAAGGCGCCTGGGATGCCGGCATGCCCGAGCCGCCCGAACCGGAGCCCGAACCAGCTGAGGGCGTTGCGCTTGCGGTTGCACTTGGCGTTGGGGTTGGAGTTGGCGCCGTCAGCCCGTATGTAAAGCTGGTTTTGTACGGAGCGCTGCTGTTCTCCACGCCGAGCTGAACCTCATACTTGCCCTCGGCGGAAAGGTTCCATTTAAATGTGAACACACCGCCGTCCCCGCTTTTTATACTGTCAAGAAAAAATTGGCCGCCGGGATCCACTACCTTCAGCGTCACCAGCTGTCCGGCTCCGGACGCCACTTTACCTGTAACCGCAGCCTGCTTGGTGGACGCGTCGGCGCTTGCGGCAACATCTGTAAACCAGACGGGTTCCGCAGCGGAGGCCATTGCCTGCCAGAGTGTGGAAAAGAGAAGGATTAGGATTAGCGCGGTTATGCTTTTCTTCATTGTTTGCCTCCTTCTAAAAGGAGCCCCGGCGGGGCATTCCCGCCGGGTTCCTTCATCTAATAGTTCAAGGGGTCAACTCCACTACGTCGGCTAGAGGCATCATGGTTGTGTTCATCAGATCCTCACCTTCCCAAACCATCAGCTTGACCTTGTATCCCGCCACACTGGAAGGAAGCTGGAATCCGGCGTTCAGCTGCAGGGTCTGGCCCGCTTTGACCAATGAGGAGCTGTAGGCGTGATTGACCATCTTCAATCCGCCATTCTCATCATAAAGCGCGGCAATGATCAACACTTGCTTGTCTTCGGACAAGGCGTTCGTAATTTTGACCTTGGCGTCCAAATATTTGCCGGCTTCAAGCTTATTCATGTTGAAGGACGGCTCCATCTTAAAGCTGTCTTCCATCCGCTTCAACACCGTATAGTTCAGCGTATACGCTGCGCTTCCGGCTTCGACCCGGATCTGGTACGGACCCGCGGGCAACGTGGCCGGGAGCGGCAGAGTGAGGCTCGCTTTGCCGCCGGCAATGGAACCGGAAGCTGCCGGAACGCCCTCATACGGCAGGGCATTTTTCAGCAGAATCGCCTTGACGGCCGTTCCGTCAGCGACGTTAACCGTATTAACGGCGATTTGCACATCCTTGGCGCTTCCGGCACGGTGCATTTCGGCGCCTAGCGTTACGTCTTTAATGTTCGAAGTACCTTTAGCGGAAAGCACGGCTGTGATTTGCTGCGCCTCGGAGGTCGCAACCTGCGCCGTTCTGACATACAGCTTGCGGGCGGCGGTGTCGTAGTGCCAGACATCTTGACCTGCGTTCACAGCGTCCTTGGAACCAACCTCCGTCAGTTCTTTGGTGCCCCGCTTGACGGAATAGACCGTCTTGTCTTCGGCTCCGATCTTCACTTCGGTAGACCATACTCGGCTTTCGACCTTGCCTGTGTAGCTGCCCTTTATAGCGGCAATGTTCAACGACACTTTATCATTGTGTTCGCTCGCTGAAATCTCGGTTGCCGCCGATTGGCCGTTCTCGTAAGCGTAGGTTTTGCCGTCATCCTCATAAAGCGTGAATTTCGAAGTCTCGCCGCTGCTTAACGGATACACTTTGAGCGTCAGTTCGTTCGCTGGAGTCTGGCCGGTAAAGTCCTGCGCTTCTCTGGTCGGAATGATGCCGCCTTCCTTCACCAGCATCGGAATGGTGTTCAGATCGGCGTTATACGTAATTTCCTTGCCGCCGGTAAACTGCTGTTCAGAGTTCCAGTCATACCAGTTTCCGCTTGGAAGGTAGATCGTTCTGCCCGTTGCTTTCTCCTGATGAACAGGAGCGGCCAGAATGGAGCTGCCGAACATCCACTGATCCTGAAGGTTGTAAACATTGCTGTCGTTCGCGTAATCCATAACCAGCGGCTTCATCAGCGAAGTTTCGCCATCCGCCGTCTGTTTAGCCGTGGAATAAATATACGGCAGCAGCTGGTAGCGCTGATTAATCGCTTTGGTCACAGCAGCTTCCGCAACGGTTCCGTACGCCCAAGGCTCTCTGATATTGGTCGGATCCGAAGGATCGTCTCCGAGAGCCACATGGGAACGGAAGATCGGCATCAGCGAAGCCGCCTGCATCCAGCGGGTATACAGCTCCGGCGAAGGCTTGCCGTTAAAACCGCCGGTATCGTTGGTGTAATACGAAATGCCTGATGCAGCCGCGCTAAGACCAAGCTGCAACTGATGCGAGAAGGAAGCCCAGCTGGAGTCGATGTCTCCGCTCCAGACGGTGGTGCCATACTGCTGAATGCCGGTGAATCCCGATCTGGCCAGTGTCCAGACGCGGTCATTGGTGTAGCCGCGCTGTCCGTCGTAGAAAGCTTTCGCTTCATTCAGCGCGTACACATTCGTAATCTCCGCCGCGCTGCCCGCCGCAAACTGGTCTCTTACAGAATCGGTTGGCTGCTCCGGTTCGTTAAGGTCGATCCAGTAGCCCTTCACGCCAACATCATGCAGCTTTTTAACTTGAGAGCTGTACCACTTGGCCGCTTCGGGATTGGTGAAGTCGATCAGTCCCGCTTTGCCGTACCAGGCCGGATAAATGATTGTTTTGCCGGAAGAATCCTTGACAAAATAACCTTTGCTGTCGCCCTCTTTAAAATTGGAAGCCGTAACTTGGACGTAAGGGTCGACGATGGTTACGATATTCACGCCTTTATCCTTCAGCTCAGCCATATTTGCCTTCGGATTGGTGAAATTCTGCGCAGGATCATCGTTCCAGGTCATATCAAAATAATGATTTTTCTTGGCCCAGTACACATCCAGCACCATAGAGTCGAGCGGAATATTCTTATCGCGGAAGGTATCCACGATGCCGTCCACCTCGTTCCAGCTTCTGTAGCCAAATCTGGACTGCATATAGCCTAGTGTCCACATCGGCGGAATCGGAGCGGTGCCGGTTAGCTTCGAGAAACTCTTCATAATGCTGTTCAAGGAACCGTTGTTCTCGCCGGCCATGAAGTAGTACAGCATCTCTCCGTTTGGCGCGCTGAAGCTGTAACGGTCGGCATCCGCCTTGCCCATGTCGAAGGCCACATTCTCGTACGTATTGTCAAAGTAGAGTCCATAGCCCTTCGTGCTGGTAAAGAAGGTGCTGGAAACGTCGGACGTATTGCCGCCGTAGCCTCCGGTCATGGCATTGTTCATAACCACTTTCTTGCCTCTGCGATCAAACGACTGCGCGTCGCGGTCCATACCGAGCCCGAAGATATGCTCATCCTGGGCCAGAGCCATTTCGCTGTAAACGCCGGTGTCTCCGTCGTACCCGAAGCCTTCGCCGCCAATTTGCTCGGAGAGCAGCTTCGTGTTCGAAGCGTCATAGTAGGCCAGGCGGAACGGCGATTTGTAGGCGCGTACGCTCATGGCATCCGTTTGAATCAAAATATAGCCTTCGTCTTCCAAATCTGTAACGGAAGGATTTACTGATCCCTGCTCACTGTCAACGACAAAAGTGTCCTTCTTTGCAAACGTTCCGGTCGGCTCCATCCATACCTTGGCCGTATCGGCTTTCACGAATTCAAGCTTCACCTTCGCGCTGCCCTGCGAATTCAGCACAACCGCCCGTCCGCCTGAGGATATCTGATACGGATCGGTTTCTGACAGACTTTTTACAAAGGTAACGTCTTTAAACTGCTGGTTGCTGTCCTTTTGCAGCTTGAAGTCGTCGATACCCAGCATACTTCCCGCTTTGCCCTCGGAGATCACGCCGACCTTGACCACTTCATTCATGGCCAGCTGAATATTCGGCAGCTTCAGCTCCGTAAATTCCGCCCCGGCAGGAATATCAAGCGTCTTGGTGCCGCCGGAATAAGTTACATATACCTGGGCTTTGCCGAGATCCCCGGTCTTGCGGGTCTTCAGCGTCAGCTGATATACACCGTCTGTCGGCGCATTGCTGAACTGCCATAAATCGGAGGAATAGTCACTGGCGCCGCCAATTCTTGCAAAGGCATTATCCCCGTCTTTGGCAACAGCCTGATGCGTCATGTTCGTGCGGCTCCATCCGGTGAAGCCTTCGTCGAAGCCAGGATTATATAAACCAACCGATGGGGCTTCGCTCACAACTTCCTCTGATGTAAATGAAACATTATCGATCTGCATGGAAGTATCTACCTTGGGAGCCTCCAGGATGAACTTGATCGTAGCCTCCTGCTCCGTTATATCCGCTTCGGCCTTGAATTCCTTGTATTCAAAGTCGCCTGCTTCCCATTTCGTCTTGCCTGTCGATGGAATTCCATCCTTCAGGCTAGGCGTAATATTAACCGTCACATCGTCTTTACCCGGCTGTGAAATGATCATCTTCGCTTTTCCGCCCGCGAATGTCGGGTCGGTATGCGGCATTAGTTTGACCATAGCCGACAACGTGTAATGCCCGCTCTTCAGACTGGTGATCTTTTGCTGGGAGATCGCTTTTCCGCCCGCATCCGGAGAGTACAAGTACTGCTTGTGGCCTGCATAAGCATCATTGGTATCTACGCCGTGCCATATCGTCGTGCCCTGCGTATCTACAGCCCATCCGGTTTCGTTCCCTGCTTCAAAATCACCGTTAATCAATTGGCCGGTTCCGGAACTGAACGATATGGAATCAATATGAACTGAACCCGCGCTGTCTTCCGTTTGTTTCAGGGTGATCAGATTCATTCCTTTTTTCAGTGAAACCGTCTTTTCCGAACTGCTCCATTTATCCCACTTGTCTTTGCCCAAACTATTGAAAATGAGCGAGTCCGAATCAACGGGGCTGCCGGCCTCATCTTCCACAGACACCGCCAGAGAACTGTCCGCTTCGTTTCCGTTGGCATAGCGGACATTGAGCGGATAATCGCCGTCCTGTGGAACGCTGACTGCAAAGGTCAATTTGGCGTCTTTTTTATCCAGCCCGCCGATGTAGCCGAAGCCCTGATAGCCTGCCTCATCATTGCCGAAAATCGCTCCGCCCTGATACGAGGCCACTTCCGCCTGATACGACTTGGAGGCCGTCTTCGGAATCAGCTTCAGCACGACAGCGTCATGCGGCTCCAGCGTCTTGGAGTATATCGTTTTGTATCCAAGGTCTTTGTGCTCCCAAATATCGCGGACATAGGCTCCGTCTGCCAGTCCAAGCTCTTTCGCGAAATTCATGGAAAGCGTCTTGGATTCGTCGCTGCGGTTGAAGAGGGCAACGGCCCATGTTCCATCCGGCAGCTGTCCGGCCCACCGTTCGCTGTCGCGGCTGGCGTTGTTCTTGTAATGCTCGCCTGAATAATAAATCGGCTTGCCGACAAAGCCCGATTTGTTCAGCTCGATCAGTTCCGGGTTCTGATAGAACTTGGCATTGTCCCCGATCGTGTCGTATTGGTCGGCAATCGTTATCGGAGAACCCGCCATCGTGAACAGAGACAGGGCCGTCTTCCGCTCGTTGTCGGCGAATTGGCCGCTGTAGGTGTTCAGGCGCAGGAAGTCGCCGTCATTAATCATCGAGCCGCGGCCCGAAATATCGGAAAAGCCGGTGAATCCCTGGAAAGAGTTGGCCCACTGCGACCAGCTGGCCGTCCAGTTCTGACGGCGTCCGCTGGTATGATCCCAGCCTCCCCCGAATACGTCCTCGTCGATGCGGATCATGTCGCCGAACTGCTGCTCATACTTGGCATGGCCCTTCAGGTCCGGCATAACCAAACTGAGGAATACATGATTATCTGCGGATGCTTCGTCCATCCACTGCAGCGCTTTGGCGTATTCCGTATCTGAGTTGTGGCCCGTTCCTATCTGGCCTAGGCCTTGATCGTAGCCCGATTCATACCAGGACAGGAAATCCACGCGCAGGAAGGAAGCGCCTTGCTCGGCCAGGAACTTCACATAACCTTGGAGATACTCTTTCGCGCCCTTTTTGTTGACATCCAGCCAGTAGAGCGCCTGGTCGGCGCCCTGTCCGCCGTCGAAGCGGTCGCCGTTCAGCTGCTTGCCGTTGCCGAGATTGTACGGCTCCGTCTTAACCAGGCTCGCTACCGGAATCTGCTCGGTGCTGCCGTCTTCATTTTTCACAGTGACATGGTATTTGTCCGGATGCTTCAGCACTTCGGGGGTGACCCACAGCGGGTTATAGTAAATTCCCAGCTTCATGCCTTTGCTCTTGATGTAATCTCCCCAGTACTTCCAGGTGTGGCCGTCCGGGTAAACCTCGGAAGGATAACCCTGCCAGTCATTCGGCCCGGCCCATTTGACTTCCACATCGTCCACATCAATCCCCGCGAAGCCGGCCTTTCCTTTAGGGTCCACAATGAACCCAAGATCCAGCTTGCCGGACGTTACATCCACAGTCATGGAGTAGTCGGTCCAGTCCTGGCTGGACACCGTTTTGGCCAGTGTTGCCTCCGGTACCGCGTTGTTGTAGCCGTTCACTTGAAATACTGCGGTCGCTCCATTTTTGATCATGTCGTTCTTGGTCTTGGCTTTGGCTTTTACCGTATACAGACCGTTCGGCAGATCAATGCTTTGCGAAACCTTTTGTACCTCATCGGCCCCCGGATTCCAGGTGTACAGAGATTTGTATACGCCCATTTCGTTTTCATTAATGCCGAATCCGCCGCCGCCCGTGCCGGTAATATTCCAGCCGTCCGTATTTCCCTGATTGAAATTCCCGTTGACTACGTGGTTCGAAGTATCGACCTCATCCGTAACCTTCTCAAGCTTCACATCGTCAAGGTCCAGCCCGGCGCTTTTCTTCGATTTGGCTTCCGCATCATAAGAGAATTCCAGATACACATTCGGATTGGTAATGTTCAAGTCGACGCTGTAATCCGTCCAATCTTCATAGGTAATGGCGGTTACCGTTTCGGCCGCAGGATCAGCTGCATCATAGCCCTTAATCTTCATGTAGACCGGAACGCCGTCTGTGTACATTCCGTTCTTGGTCTTCGCCTTTGCGCTCAGACGGTACAACCCCGTATCCTCCAGATACACGTTCTGGCTGACGGTTTCCTTATGGGGATCATCCATCCACGTATACAAGGAATCATTGCCGTTGTCGGTATTTCGCCCGTGGGCGGCCGGTCCGGTGAAGGTCCAGCCCTTTGTCTCGGGAGCGCTGAAATTACCATTGACCACTCCATATACGGGCCCCGTATCGCTATCATCGCTCGAACCCAGCGGATCGGTCATCCATTTATTGTTATGCGATACAATGTAACCGTTCTCATTTAATAGCGTGGCACCTTCGATCCATCCGTCCGTACTGACCATATCGTAGCCGTACGGCTGAAAATTTTCCGCCATCCAGTCAATATTCGCTTTCCAGCGGTCTTCCGGCATGTACGTATTTTGGGTCCATTGATGCTCGTACGTAATCCAGTACATCGGCCCGGAGCCTTTTCTGGTGAACTCGCTGTCCCTCGCCATCGCGGGAACGGAGCCGAATGCCGGCACGATCAGGCTTAACGCCATAACCGAGGTCATTATTCGGTGTAACCGCTTCCTATTCTTTTTTTGCATCCCCTAGTACAGCATCAGAATTAAAATAGTTAACTTTTGGTAGATATGATATAGTCGAGAGAAAAAGAGGTATCGACTATGAAACTACGTGCATATGCGGTTTGCTTGACCCCGGATCAGCAGAAAGAATTACAAGGGGTGTGCTCAAAAGGGAAAGTGGCCGCACGCTCACTCCGGCGAGCACAAATTCTGTTGTGGGCGGACGAGAACCGGGTGGGCGGCAAGCTTTCGGACACCACCATTGCGGAGCAATTACACATCCACACCAACACGGTATATCTGGTCCGTAAGACCTTTTCGGAAAAGGGATTACAGGCTGCTGTCGAACGAAAAAAGAGACTGACACCGCCAAATCCTCCAAAGGTTACCGGCGAACTGGAGGCGAAAATCATCGCGCTCAGTTGCAGTACTCCGCCCGCTGGAAGAAGTCGGTGGACCCTTCGACTTTTAGCAGACAAGACCGTTGAACTGGGTTACATTGACAGCATTTCGTACGACACGGTGGACCGCATTTTAAAAAAACGAACTCAAGCCCCATCTTCGTAAGTGTTGGTGCATTCCACCGAAGCAGAATGCAGCGTTTGTGGCAGCCATGGAAGATGTATTAGAGGTCTACCATTTACCCTACGACAGCGAATGTCCCGTGATTTGCATGGATGAGAAACCGTTCCAACTGCTGGATGACGCTCGAAAACCGATCCCGATGAAGCCCGCCAAGCCGCTGCGTGAAGACTCCGAATACGTACGTCATGGGACCTGCAGTATCTTTATCTTCACTGAACCGCTTGTGGGCTGGAGAC
The DNA here is from genome assembly GCF_013393385.1 of Paenibacillus sp. URB8-2. Classification (NCBI taxonomy): domain Bacteria; kingdom Bacillati; phylum Bacillota; class Bacilli; order Caryophanales; family Paenibacillaceae; genus Paenibacillus; species Paenibacillus sp. URB8-2. The sequence continues at coordinate 4,542,639 of NZ_AP023239.1, forward strand.
ACGTCAGCGTTCGTCCTCGCCGCACAAAAATGGAATGGGCGGAGCAAGTTCGAGAACTGTTAGACGTACATTACCCGAGTGCACCCAAAATTCGTTTAGTGATGGATAATTTAAACACGCATTCGATCGCCTCGTTGTATGAAGCCTTTGAACCGGAAACCGCCTTGCGTCTAGCCAAACGGCTCGAAATTCATTACACCCCCAAACATGGCAGTTGGCTGAACATTGCTGAAATTGAGCTGAGCGTAATGACGCGCCAATGTTTAGCAAGACGAATTCCGTCAATAGAAGAATTAGCAAGCGAACTGACCGAATGGGAATCTGCTCGTAACGCTTCTCAAAGAGGTATAGATTGGCAATTCACTACCAAAGATGCACGGATAAAACTTAAAAGGCTTTACCCACAATTTAAAGACTGATGCTGTACTAGTGTCCTCCCGTTTGATTAGAGTGGATAACCCTACCTGCAAAAGCATCGCACCCGGCTGCGAAATTCACCTCCTTAAAAAGGAATTTCCGGCATACATTCAAGCGCCGGCCTCTTCTTCCGCAGAATTCTGTCAGCTTCATCCCCCTTCTTTCGTGTTACATATTTGCGGCTCTAACCAGCTTCACCCAGGCTTTCGTTAAATCCTCAAGCACCTCATCCTTTGACTTGGCATGGGCTACGTACTCTTGAAACAGCGCCCCCAGCTGCGTATCGAAACCGTCCGGCCAATATCCTTGAACCCAGGGATAGGTCTTGCCCTTCTTGATATAGCGGATCGTCTCGGCGGCAAGCTGGCCGCCTGGAACCGCTCCGCCCTTCACGACAGGAACCTCGCCGTGCCATCCGTAATGCTTGATATAATCGGCAACGATGTAATCGAGAAATTGTTTGGCTTCCTTTATATGCTTGGAGCTGTCGCTGATGCGAAGGAGTACGGAGGAGTCGACCATCAGCCTCGCCTTGGAAGGATCGTCTCCGACCGGTTCCGGGAAGAAGCCGAGCTCAGCGGTCGGATTGGCCTTCAGCATGTCCCCTTCCGCCCAGTTCCCGTTATGAACCATGGCCGCCTTGCCCTGAGCCACCAAAGCAAGTCCTGTACCATAATCCGTCTCCAGCGGCTTATCGCTGCCGTACTTGACCATCAAGTCAATCATGTTGAACGTTCTGCCAAACAGCGGCAAGTCCTTGAATGTCTTTGTTCCTTCCGATATTTCCTGCGCCGTCTGCTCATAATTCCCTTCTTCGGCCGCAAGAGTCTGGGAAGCAATATGCTTGAGCACCCACCATTCCTTGAATGAGTTGGCAAATGGCGTAATGCCTTTGGCCTTTATCCGCTTGGCTGCCTGCTCCAGTTCAGAATAGGTTTCTGGCAGGGAGGCAATGCCGGCAGCAGCGAACACTCTTTTGTTGTAAATAAAGCCGTACGATTGAATGCTGAGGGGAACCCCGTATATTTTGCCGTCCAATTCGGCGGCCTTCAGAGCGCTCTCTTCAATTTGTTCCAGGAAGGGCTCACCGGTGAGCTCCACCACGATGTCCTTATACGTCCGGTTCGTCGCATAGCCCTGAGTCATGAAGATATCCGGCACGTCGCCGGAATTCAGCTTTGTTTTGAGGACCGAATCGTATTCGTTGGAAATCAGCTCGGTTTCTATCGTAACTTCGGGATGGAGAGCGTGATATTTTTCCGCCATATCATGAAGCTGCTCCGACAGGCCTTCACCGAAGCTGAACATTGTCAGGATAACCGGCCGGGGCTGAGCGCTGGCATCCGGAACTTCCGTAGAATAACTGCCGCCAACAGAACAGCCGGTGAACGGCGCGGCCATGAGAATCAAGCTTAAAGCGAGGAATACCGGTTTCTTCTTCATCCTGAAGCTCCTCTTTTCAGGCTCCACGTAAACGTTTAAGGTCCCTCTATGCCAGAATAACGCGAAGCCGTCGCGATTGAAATGTACAAAAATGATGGATTTATAGGAATATCCTGAACCCCACAAGCAAGAGCCGACACTGCTGAAATTGAAAATGAACGCCCGGGCCATTCACATGCTTTTTTTGGATTGCAGCATAAGGTTCCGATATTCGCTTGGCGACAGACCGGAGTATTTCTTGAAAGCCTTGCTAAAATAGGCGTTGTCGTTGAAGCCGACTTTGCTGGAAATCTGCTGGATTTTGATGGCCGGATCATCTAGCATTTCCTTGGCCTTGTCCATTCTTACTTTGAGCACATACTCGTAGATGCCGAACCCGAATCTTTCCTTGAACAGTCTGGATAAATACTCCTTGCTTAAATAATATTGCTCCGAGAACATCGTCAGATTGATATCGTTAAAAAAATTGTCGTCGATATAGTTTTTGATGCGAATAATGTTGAATGTTTCCGAACCTTTCAGTCCGGCCTGAATCCTGTCGAATACGAGCGAGATGACTCGAAACACAAACTCGCTGAAATCCTCGAATGAAGGATAGGCCTGGGCGGTTCCATAGGACATCGGCTTTCCCTGCAAGTCTTCAACAATCCCCAGCTGAAGCGCAATATCTTCAATCATGAGGATAAATTCGGTAGCCGCCCTTCTCGCGTCGTCCATGCTGAAATACCCGGCCTGTTTGACATGTTCAAAGTACCGGCTCACAATCCCCCGGGTGAACTCGATATTCCCGCTCTCGAAGGCGCGGATCAGCAGCTCCTTTTTGTTCATGATGGATGATATTCCCGCCTTGCGTCCGGTTTCAATTTCAGTGAATACCCGGTTTTCGATTTTCAGAATATTGATGCCGGATTTAACGGCATGCGCTTCGCTGTAAGAGCCGCTGAGTTGTTCAAAGGAAGGGGAAAAGCTTCCGACCCCGGCGATGGAAGAGAACCCGAACAGGTCCTGCAGCGCAGCGATGAGTTCTGTCATTTTGACGGCGCTGAAATCTTTGGGCTCCGGATGGTCGCAGATTTCAAGCACGACAATAATTTCATGATCGGACTTATAGCTTCGGAAGCTGAAGCCCTGGCTCCAGGGAGCGCAGCATTCATCGATCATATTCGTCAATGCAAAATAGCAGGAGAATGAATCCTCCTTGAATCTAGCAGCGCATACACTATTGAAATTAAGAAGCTGAATAATCGCACAGCCGTAAAGAACGCCCTGCTTCGTCATGGAAGTCAATTTCTTGTAATCCTCAATAATGGGGGGATGAACGCGGTCGCCTTCGATAATCATGGTCAGCAGCTTTTCCTTGAACAGAGGCAGGGACAGATTATTCATCATTCTTTGGCGCTGCTCTGTCTCCCGGTCTTTTCTATCCTCGTCAAGCTGCCGGATCGCCTCACGCAGGGAGCGGTTCAATTCCACCTTGTCGACGGGCTTCAGCAAATAATCCAATACCCGGTAATGGATGGCTTGTCTGGCGTATTCAAACTCGTCGAAGCCGCTGATAATGATATATTTGGCTTCCGGATGCTCGGCACTCGCCCTGCGCAGCATTTCCATCCCGTCCATGACAGGCATCTTGATATCAACCAGCACGATATCTGGCTTCCACTCCTTCAGCAGCTGAAGACCCGTACGCGCTTCGGGCGCCTCCGCGATTTCGGACACCGCAAGCTTCTCCCATTCACCGGCCAGCCTGATCGCCGTCCGGACAGGACGCTCATCATCGACAATCAACACCTTATACATGCGAAGATCCCTCCCGTTTGATCGCTCTCTGTCTATTCTACTAGTCTTCTACAGGAATGATGATTTGTACGGATACTCCTCCCTCCGGACGGTTCCGGATATCCAGCCTGGCTTTGCTGTGTATGAGCAGCTTTAATCTTTCGGATAAGTTCTTCAGCCCGATGCTTTCCTGGTGTTCACTCATCCAGTTCTCCTTCAGAAGCAGTTCCTGCAGCTCCTTAAGCCGGGCTTGAGGAATGCCGGGACCGTTGTCGCTAACCTCGATGATGGCCTGGCCTTCTCCAAAATAACCCCGAATCTGGATCAGTACCGGGTCCAAAGTCTGTTCCAGAACATGCTTGATCGAATTCTCCACCAGAAGCTGAACGGCCATTTTGGGAACGGGGATATCGCCGATGCTTCCTTCGAGGGCAATGTCGACGGATAATCTCTCACCGTACCGGGCCTGCTGCAGCATGACATAGCTTTCGACATTTTTCATTTCCTGGGCCAGATTCACTTTGTCGCCGGTCCTAATCGAATACCGCAAAATATAAGCCAGCGCCTGCACCATCCGGTCAATATGATCGACCCTGTGAACCAGTGCCTCCGTGGAGATCGTCTGCAGGGCATTATATAAAAAATGCGGATTGATCTGCGCTTCGAGCGCCTTCATGCGCGCGGTCTTCTCACCCAGCTTGGCTTTATACTCCTCATTAATCAATTCGTTGATCTTGGCAACCATCGCGTTGAATTTCTTCGAGAGATAGGCGATTTCGTCGTTTCCGTTAATATCAATCATCACGTCGAAATTCGCTCCCCCTACCTTCTCCATCTGCTTCGACAGTCGCTTCAGCGGTCGTGTAATCGTTTTCGTTGCAAACGTGACGAGCAGTGTACCGATCAGCAAAAAGGCCAGTCCGATTAAAAACTCCAGGTTTCTCGTATTTGTGGCCCGCTCGTTCAAGGCGCTGGTGGAGATCAGCTTGATCAGCTTCCAGCCGTCCCCCGGCGAAACGTCGTACGTGACCAGATAATCCTGCTTTCCGCTGCTCCAATTCAGATAGCCTTCCGGCTTCGTCCAATCAATGGACCGCAGCAAATCGGCCTCATGACTTAATGTTTTCCCGCTGCTGTTATAGAAGGACATATTGTTCCGGTCAAAAATCGCAATAACCTCGGCATCCTGCTCCAGAATATCGCTGATCATCTTATCCCGGTAAGCAGAGTTGATCGTAATGGACACCATACCCATGGGCCTCTGGCTCGGAATATTGATGAGCGCTCTGTGAAAAATAAAAAACAGCCGCTGGTTCTCCGCATCATAAGCCCCGGCTGACGGTCCCGGCGCCGGCGGCTCAATGCTGCGGAATGCATTGGCTCTCGTGCTTGCCTCCTTGTACCACCCGTTCGACGTGATGTTCCGGGGATGATCGACCACCAGCTTCGGAGAATCCGTCAGCCTCGATATGGTGTACCTGGCCCCGGTCCGGGGAATATACAGGGAGACGGCAGCGATGTCCCCGCTGGAGGAGTAGAACAGATTCCGCAGCTGGTTCTCCATGTAGAGTCGGCTTGAAAAATCTTCTTCATCGTTCATCAACGCCTCCATAAAGTTGTCATCCCGCCTGAACGACAGCGACAACGCGTCAATCTGCGCCACATAGTTATCCAAGCTTTCGTTCATGTGCTTCAGCTCTTTGGCCGTATTGGAAATATAGTTGTCTTTAATAATCCAGGTTGTCCGGTAATAGGAAACGGTGGCCAGCACCAGAATCAGCACACAGACAATGAGCGAAAAAGCCAGCCCCAGCTTATTACCCAGCTTACGGGTGAAATTTCTGAACCGATTCAATAGAAAAAGCTTCATCCTGTCACCGCCGGTACCAATATGATGAATGCGTTTTCAAGATAGATTAATCTTATCACACTTCATTTGGGGGCTCTATTGGTTAAGTGAAAATAAAAGAAATTTATCAATTCATTGATCTCTGGACGCGGGAAGCCTGAGCGACTGGATCAACTATGAGGAGAATCCGGTGGCAACCGGGGAGGAATAAATGTGAAAAGCCCGCGACTAAAGCGGGCTAAAGGTAAAGGGCTATGCACTGGTGCTGCGGCCTTTTTGTCGTTCTACACAGATGATCTGTAATTAAGAGCACGGAGAATAGCTTGTTTGGGATTTATGTGCAAGTCCAAAGTAAGCAAGGATAGCCAATAAACTGGTCGACAAGATAATAACTCCCATTGGGACTGCCGTATATTCACCGGCAATGCCAACCAATGGAGAGGTGAATGCTCCCAGCAGGAAAGGCAGTAATCCAAGAAGTGCAGATGCGCTCCCTGCCATATGACTTTGTGACTCCATAGCCAGAGAGAAGGAGGCTGTTGAAGTTATTCCGATAGACGCAACAAAAAAGAAAAGCGGAATAACCAATGCCAGTAATGGGCCGTTTAAAAGAATTACAATTAAGGCCGCAAGGCTTGAAGCGCCGGATAACAGCAATCCATAACGCAGGAATCGCCGCTCCGAGATCACATGGGTAAAGCGTCCAACGATTTGAGAACCGATAATTAAGCTGATCCCATTTGATCCAAATAAAATTGCAAACAGCTGGGGAGAGGCACCGTAGATATTCTGGTAGATAAAAGGAGTCCCTGATACATAAGCGAATACTCCTCCGATCATAATGCCTTGTGCCAGCGCGTATCCGGTAAACTCGCGATCTTTAAGCAAGGTTCGAATACCTCTAATCAGTTCGCCAAAGTTGCCTGAAATTCGATTCTGAGCAGGCAAGGTCTCTTTAAGGTTTACGGTTGCAAGGATAACTAAAACCAATCCAACCGTACCCAAAACCACAAAAACACCCACCCAAGTAGTAAAGGATATTACGCCGCTTCCTGCCACTGGTGCAATTAAAGGGAATAGATTATTCACTAACATGAGCAGTGAAAAAAACTTGGTGAGTTCCGGTCCGCTATAAACATCGCGGATGATCGCCCGTGAAATAACAATTCCTGCGGAGGCGGCAAAGCCTTGAACAAAGCGTGCTGCTATGAAATAAATGATATTAGGTGAGACCGCACAGACAAATGAAGCGATCAAGTAGATAATAAGTGAGATTATTATAGGCTTGCGTCTTCCATGAACGTCACTCAAAGGGCCCATAATCATTTGACCTAGACCTAATCCTATTAGGCAAGCAGTTAGACTAAGCTGAACCAGTGAAGCACGGGCATCAAAATCAGCAGCGATTTCAGGAAATGACGGCAAATACATATCAATTGTAAGTGGGCCAAGTGCCGAAAAAGCGCCTAAAAGCAAAACAAGTCTAAGCCGGTTAACATTTTTTGTTGAAGACATCGTTTGATTTTCTCCTGACTTATGCAAATATATTTATAGTTAGTTACCTTAATTCATTATAGACTGGGACACCTATGGTTTGACACCTTTTTCTCGGTAATTTGGGTAAAATTATTGAAATTGGCCCTAAGCAAGAGATTCGCATAGGGCCAATTCTGTGTTTTTTATCAAGATTATCATTTAACTTCCTGCAGTCGGTATACTTGCCGTGACTCGATAAGATCCTCTATATTGCGCCGGTATTGCTTATAATGGTCAGTCTCAATATGGAGGTTGATATACTCTTCATCTTTCCAGATTTCATAAAACACAAAAACGTCGGCCCTGGAAGAACCGAGTTGACAGTTACATTTGTTCCTTTGGCCACTTCCGCCAAACCTCTTGAAAGCGTAATGAGTGAAGTTTTAGATATACCATAAGGAATAAGTTCAGGATAGGGTTTGATTCCGGCTTCACTTGCAACGTTAATGATTCGTCCTGCATTGCGTTCAATCATCTTGGGCCGAAACCGAAGTACGCTTGGTTTTGATGAGTATTTGCTATTATAGTTCTAACGGACACAAATGAACAGTAGGTACTTTTTCGTAATATAGGTACTAAAAAGTAACGTCTGAGTTTGCAGCTGATTGTTGTTTAGGAGGACATTTTGTGAAGAGGACTACCAAGAAGACGGACCAGGGAATATCGGGAGTAGCTGGGGAACTTTGAAGTTTGAGCAACCCTGTCAGAAGACTATCTTCCGGGAGTCATTCATCTTCTCAAGGTACATCATCGTCAATTTCTCATTTATTACTTGTGACTTGAAAACCTGGTATCCATTCTTGCCATACAAATAGAGATTCTTCTTGCTCTTGTGCCCTGTAAACAACTCGTATCTCCGGCATTCCTTAAACACCTGTTCGACTTCACGAAGTAACCTTGTGCCAATTCCCCTATTTTGAAAATCCGGATGAACGATTAATCTTCCAATATAACAAGTATCCCCGCTAACAAAAGCTCGTACAGAGCCAGCAATAATATCCCCCTCTGCAATCGCTTTAAGTAAAGTCTGTGTTTCATACTCCGATTTCAGTTCATCGATGGTCTGCCGCAGCGGTTGAATCGTGTAATCATTGTATATGGCCGCTTCTACCATAAAAGCCTTACGCTGCAATTGCAAAATTTCTTCAATATCCGTTTCTTCCGCTCTCGTAATAAGCATGTTTCAAAATCTCCTTTTGTTCGTTTCCATTTCTCTCTGACTGGACTCTTTGCAATAAAAGTAAGGTCCGCAGTCTTCTTTCATATTCACTTGGATCAATTCCGAAGGAAAAATCAGAACCCGGTCCATATCCGGTTTGACCTATTTGAATCTGGCTTCCATGGAGATCGGTTAGTTGAAAATCCTCTGGCGACCCTTTAGTTGTATATGTACTGTCATCAAAAGATCGAGTTTTATTGAAGTATCCTTTTTGGTGATAGCATAATGATTCCGCTCCAAAATATTCTGTATTATTCTTTGATCTACAATATGATCGCTATAATATTCATAGCCTTGGTAACCCCCATATAAAAGAAACGAAATGATTAAGATAACGATTAAGGCCTTTGGCAATACGTTATAAGTTACCCCTATATAAAGATACCATCGAAGAGACGTATTTTAGGTGCGCGTATTTTTTCCAGCCATTTTCCAACTTCATCCGAGTCCGTTATTGTTGAAAAGAATGAAAGATATGATCGATTTTCTGGAGGCGCATGGAATTATCCTTTCATGATATGTTATTGTAATCACGGAACCTACTGGCTTAAAGGATTTTGCGAATAGGGAGCCGCATTAGAATTCGCTATGTAATAACGATGATAGTCAATAGTTTTATCTTCGTTCAAAATTCTCTTAGGAATACTGTTAAAATTATTCTGTGCTCTTTAAGGTGAAAGTTTCCTTCTTATTATCCCATTCCACTGTAACCTCTATCACCGAACTCTTGGTTTCAAATGCACCATTCCCAGAAGAAGATGACACAAACCGCTTTTCTTTACTACCCTTGTCAAATGTGCGTTCTTCGTTTCCTCCGATAGCATTTCCCTGATATTTGTATCTTAAATGCCTTAAACTCTTTAGGTCCTCAAGATCTCCTTTATACTCCAACACAAAAGTGTGTTTTGAAGAAGATTCATAGTATGATTTCTTATCTTTCTTGTCATACCTCTCTTCAGTATGTACTTTCATTTCTCCTGTCCAGTTTGTGCTTTCACCTTTAAGACTAAAGTCATTGAATTTTTCGTTATGATTTGTACATGCTGTCATCAAAAGGTTTAATACAAGAAAAATCGTTAAAAATATAAATTTTTTCATGATTTCCTCCTTGAATGATATTGAAGATCTTTCAGCTAATGATCTCTGCCGTTCAGTCAGTCAAAGTAGGTTGTTATCCGAAGGAATGTTCTAGTTTATTTTATTTCCTAAAATCATTTATCTTCTCAAGATACATCATCGTCAAATTCTCATTCGTTACTTGTGACTTGAAAATCTTGTATCCATTCTTGCCTCTGGCTTACCATGAAGTGACTTATGAGAAATCATCTATAATTTCTACCACTTCAATTTTTCCGTTAATTAATAACTCAGGAAGCTCGTTTTTTACATTACCCTTCCAATAGTTCTAGTCTTGTACAACTCCAATTCTTTGAGCTAAACTTATTGATTTCTTTCCACCCTCTTTTCTTTAATTCTTTATAAATAAACAGGTTGATAAATCCATGTCCAACTAGAGCCACTATACCCTTCTCTGACGCTCTCGTAAGTATCTCACTGGCAGCTATAGCCCGTTCCACTACTTGCTCTAACGTCTCATGTTCTTTAACTAAGCCACTATACCAAAATGCTCCAGTTAGAAATGTCCATAACCGCGTACTTAATCTTATGCCCTTTAAATTAGGAGACCTAAAATTCACCTCATTAAAAATATCATTAGGAGTTGCTTTGATACCTGGTGTTAATAAAGTCAAGGAATGTTGTGACCTATATAACGAACTTGTAAATACATATTCTGCTCTTGTAATGTGTCTGGATGCTTCTACAAAAAACTTACTCTTTGACTCTATTACACCTAACCTATCATATTCATCTTTCCAGTTCTTATACTCATTTATAGTTAATTTAGGAATATTTGAACGTTCGGATTTCCCATGCCGTATTAACATTATTTCCATAATTGTTTTCTCCCTGAATTGATACAATTGATTTGTGTTTAGTTAGCGAAGTAGCGGGGACATGTTGTTAGACGCAGCTCTTCACTTGATCCAATCACTTACTTATACTTTCTTATAATGTCTTCAACCTTGAAATCAATTCCATAGTCTTGTTACATGTTTTAGTTTGTTCTCTTCAAATTCCAATTTATAAATGTCTGGCATCGTTGTCGATTTCCAAAATGCAAAATCATATGTAGGATCAAAATAATTCATCATTAATGTCATGATATCTCCATGCGTGCCAATAGCGATTCTCTTACCTTTAAATTCTTCAAGAATCTTGTTTAGTATGCTTATGGCTCGTTCTTGTGCCTGCTTGCTCGATTCTCCACCTGGAAATGAATAATTTCGGTCTTCATACACTCTCCTCTTCGATTCAAAAAATTGTTCTTTAGTTATTTCATGTCCTTTCCCCGTTAATTGCCTTTCCCTTAAGCCTTCTTCTAATCTGATGTCCATATTTAATTCAATAGCTAAATCCTTTATTGTAAGAATGGCTCTTTCGTATGGACTTGAAATCAATACATCTATATGTTCATTCAATAAAACATCCTTTACCTTACCGGCGTCTAACTTACCCTTTTCCGATAAACCCCGAGATTGTTCCATTCCTGTAAAAAAAGGAGATTCGGCATGCCTTACGAAATATAATAAGGTTCTTATAATAATCACTTCCTCGTTTATACTTTCATCAACGATCTTCCAGAAGACCCAATGCCATTGACCCGCAGCGAAAACACAAACAGGAAATATAATCAATGTTTTAAGTAAGGTCATATTAAAGGATATATCAAAGGTAATAGATTAATTATTCTCTAAAAAATCAGTAAGAAAAGTAAATATTATCGCCGTTGGTATCCCCCACCCAATTACCCCATTATAAATGAGAAAATTGTTTCTTCCCTTTAGCTCTTGTTCTTTCCCATTTATTTTTTTGAGATGCTCTCATTTGTTTTATTCACCTTTTCTTTAATTATCATTACTTCAGATATCTAGTCGGCTTCACCTAACGTTGTTGCATTCAAGCACAGCTCTTTCCAATGTTCCCATGCCTTTAGATATTCAGATAAATCATTTGGATGGTGTTTTACGCTAAGCCCCACTCGGCAATATAGTTGTACTGACACCTCATCAATTAACCTTACTTTGTCAATGCGTCCTTGTTTAAGATTATCATGTGCTGCAAATAAAGTATCAATATTAATATCGTCGGGAGAAGAACAAAAAGCGTAAATAAAATCATAAATTAATGGTCCCACCATAGGTGATGGATCTATGACACCAATTAAAGAAGATTGATCAAATACAAAATTATGTACCCCTGTATCTCCATGCAATAAATATCTTTCTCCTTGTACTTTTTCTTCTCCAAACAATTTAATAATTTGTGATTTAACAAAGATATAGTCATCTGTTGTTAAAGCATTACCAATATTGATTCTAGCTTCCTCCACACTTATTTCATTGAATTCCCTCCAAGAACGAAGAGGATACTCTAATCTCCCCCAAATGTCTGTATGATGATATTTGTTGTATTTATTGAATAATTCCTTCACTAGTATGGTTAACCATTTTTTCTTTGATCCACGGTTAATATGAGTTGTACCCTTGATATAAGTGTAAATAAAATGTGATCTATCTTGAGAGGTAAACAGAACTTTTGGTAATAGCACCGAACTTTGATAAGTATTGAGCAATTGTTCAACCATTTGGATTTGATTTGGTTCATCAAATTTCAATATATAATTATTGTTTTGATTGGAATCAAGTCTATAAACACGGCCACTAGTTGTTCCAGATAACCTTTTAATTTTTACGATCTCATCGTTGACAATATGTAGTTGAAATATTCTATTAATTTCTTGGATAGTAGGTTCAGTTATCATTCGTCCTTCTCCTTATTGTATCTACAAGTGGGTTAGATAATATAGTGTTCTTCCTATTTCTTTTCCAAAATAATAAACGATATCGAACACTAAGATAGCCAGGAAAAGTATTGCTAGTTTGGGATACTTCTTGATAAATCCCGATACAGTAAAATTGAAATTCCTCATATGAACTCCTCCTTATCAATTCATTTGATGCCCTAATGCGTGAATGGTGTTACGTGAAGAAATTCACTTCCTAGAATACTCATACAAAATCATCCCCGAATAACTTACATTAAATCCGTTTCGAATTCGCTCATATTCACTTGGATCAATTCCAAAGGAAAAATCAGAACCTGGTCCATATCCGGTCTGACCTATTTGAATCTGACTTCCATGGAGATCGGTTAGTTGAAAATCCTCTGGCGATCCTTTCGTTGTGTATGTACCGTCATCATTAATTAACATGTTGTATAGAAACTTACCGTTATTGTAGTTCAAATCAAAGGTTGTATGGAAATTAAAATAAATATCATTGCCTTTATTCCACACTTGTTGGAGTATGATATTGGTATTTTGGCTTTCTGCAATCTTAATATTAGGGTTTTGTGGTTTTTCCGTATCGAATGGAATCCATTCAGGTTTAATAGAAAGATCGAGCCTTACAGAGTATCCTTTTTGGGTACTGACTAGCCCTAAAATTACTAATATCATAAAAAAAATAGATAACACAATAATCTCACCTTCCAAAAATGTATCTATTTGTCATTCCTATATATCATTTCGCTTCATCATTAAATACTTCTACTATAGCCTTTGAGGAATTGGTCAGCTTTTCAAGCGGATGATCGACAATATAAGCCTTTTCATGGTTCATGCTCTCTTCAACCGAATTCCCGTCTTCAAATGTTATTTTCATTTTATTGCCTTGCTCCAGTACATCATCTCTATGAATGATAACTCCCACAAAAGGTGTTTTCTGTGTAGCAGCCGTTATATCTATCCGGTCAGGCCCGCCACTCCATGAGCTTCCTACATACTGAAATTCGTTATCTGCTGTTATGGACAAGGTGTATACAGAGGCATCACCAAGAATGATGGCATGATCTTTGTAGTTTTTTACTGCTAATGCTTTAACTCCTTCAGTACTTAAAAAACGTTCCAATTCTTGCTCTGTGGGTGTTCTATTAAAGCGACCGATCATTTGTTGTAGATTCTTTCTATCGGAAAATACAAATATAAATCTCCATTTGCTTCTGATGGATTGTAGTATTCATGCACGGCTCCTACGATTGAATAATTGTGATTGGGAATATACTCATTAACCATGTATTTGAATTTATCCCGGTATGTATTTTGGTTGCATTTCATTACTGCAAACTTATATGAAGGTATAACCCATTTAGTCCAACCGTTTGGGGCTACGGAGCCATCCAAAACTTCACAACCAGCCAGATATTTCCCTTGCTCTGTCCACCTTTCAAATCTCTCAGAAACATCACTCATCGCACCCCAAATCCCAACCAGATTGCCTGCACTGTCTGTCTTGGCTAAACTACTAATTTCACTAAAATTTCGATTAGCTTCTTGCCACAGCTTTGGGATCCACTCTGTACTTTCGGATGAAAGTCCCTGTCCCACCTTTCCGATAACTGTAAAAGATTGCTTTTCTTCAATGAGTACTTCCATGATTACACTCTCCTATTTGTTTTTTTGGATTTAGAAGTTAGATAGCGTTTTCACATTCACGAAAACAAGAGGCTTAAGAAGTGTGAAATCCGGGATGTTAGACTTAGTCTCGCAGGGTTTTCGCAAGCAAAATTATCGAAATGCCTATGGCGACTCAAGGGTTGTTTACGATCCACAGTATGAATACGTTGTTAGACGATTTTCTATCATTTCCTTTTTGCAATTACTGTTATTATTTCTGAGTCTTCTTCATATTCTCGTCCAGTTATGTCTGAATAAAATTCAAGTTCTTCAAAGCCAATACAACTCAGAATTGAAGAAAGCTCATCCAATGTATATGTCTTATCCCAAATATTATATACTTGTAAATCCTCATTATCATCTATCACTATGGTTTGGTGTAAATGAACTCTTTCTTCCGGGTACCAATAATTGGAGCTTAGACATAAATGAGGAGTCGGTCTCCAAAAGCCGCATTTATATGAATTCCATGTTCTTGAATCAGTATGATTTCTATATTTATTAGGTGTAAAAACATCAAAGACAAACTTTCCGCCGGGCTTTAAATTACTGTAGATATTATGCAGCAATGCATTCCGTTCGTTTTCGTTAAGAACCCCAAAATCACAATATATGAGTAGGACTACATCAAAGTCATTAGTAACATTGAGGGTCAAATAATCCTGACAAACATAATTGACATGCAGATTCAACTCCGCTACCTGGTTCCTCGCATATTCAATGGAACGGCTTGAAAAGTCTATCCCCGTTACATTATTAAATCCCTGCTTAGCCAAGCGATTGGTATAAAGTCCGGGCCCGCATCCTAAATCAAGTACTTTCTGCTCAGCGTTGTTGCCACAAATATATTCTTTGATCCATTTCACCGAAGCATCAATTGTATATGGCTTCCTGCTTGCTGCATCAGTATTGGGATCTAAATGAGCCTCCAGCATTTGTTGTGATATATGTTCGTCAACCCACATCTGTGAACTACCCTTCTCAAATAATGAAGGTCTTTTTGTTTTTTCAATTATTTTATTTATCTTCATGAAAGATCTCCTTCTTTCAAAATATTAACAATCCTTGTGATAAGGTAACCGTGAGCCGGCATGCAAATTCCCAAACTAAATCCTGTTCTTTAATAAATATGTTCTTGGATAAAATCCATATTTCTCATAAAATTTCAATGCTGGTTCATTTCCGAATAAAACAGATAGACAAATATTATGAATGCCATTGGTTTCAAACCAATCAAGCGTCCGTTTCATTAATGCATTTCCAATGCCCATACCTCTAAAATCATCCAATATAAAAATCGAATCGATCTCTCCCTGTTTCATTTCGCTAATCGAACTAATGCAATATCCTATTAACTCCGTCGTTACCGCTTCACGAGCTAATATGATCTTTAATGATCCTTGTTTAGATTTGTTGAATAAATCTCTTGATCGTTCTTCAAACGTATTTCTTGATATGTGCTCTGAAAAGTATTTGGACAATGAAGCATGGTGGTCTCTAAGCCGTTCCCATAATGGTTTGACTAATTCAAGAGATGTCTGATCTGTTTCTAGATACTCAATCTTCAATGAAATCACCCTGGATTTGTATAGTGTGGTACTTAAAAACTACTTCTCTTTAATTCTTTATTGATTTATTAAAAGAGGTACTATTAAGAGCCCTATTGAAATTGTTATTAAACTTCTTGTAGCGATTTTATTTAGTTTCTTGTTTTTTTGGGATTTATACCAGCCCTTAAACTGAAAATAATTCCGGTACAATATAAAGAAAATAATAATATTCCCAACGGTCATACTCCAATGGAAGATAGCTTTACCCTTTATTACTTCATAAATGATTCTTTCCATTCCACCTAGAAGAAGTAATGTTAAACCTAGTAATATACTCAAACGGAGTAATTCTAAAATAAATGAAACAAACTTTTGCATTAGAACTATTCGTCCTTTCAGGTTTGTCCGCTACATCCCGCTTCTCTGGATCATCTTCTGACGGATCAAGCGTTAGTGACGCAGCGTGAATACGTTGTTTTGCGAAGGATCACTGTGTTGCCTTAAGAAATTCCTTATTATTTATCTTCAATCAATCGTAGTTTAGGCCATAGTTTAAGCCACTTCTTGCTTTGTACCCTTTTGTAAAAATAGTCTTGGTCCTTATAATATGGACTTCTTCGAATCACCAAATCGAATAAATCATTCAATCCATGAGGTGCAACGATTTCAATATTCTGATTTCTATCCAAACTTATCCCAACGGACGTTGCTGTTTCTGGCCAACGCTTCATTGCGTCTTCCACTGAACCATAAGGATGATCTTGATTTCTTATATGCATTCTCGCCTGATTCTTACAGCTCCAGTTATATTCTTGCAAATTAGTCTTTAATTTCGTTTCAAATTTCTTTTCTGATTCTTCGCTCAGGTCACTTGGATCATAGTAAAGGATATCTACATCATTCAATGGAGTTCTACTAGAATATCCATGCAAATAATCCCACACATAATTTCTCACATAACCAGCTGCGATCCACCAATTGGGTAGTTCAAGTTGTCGGACCAATTCAAGATCTCTATTCAAAAAATCATGGGTATGCATAATTTTGATAAGTCGTTCTACAAGCATCATTAATCCACCTACCTACTAAAATATCTTCGATCTTTCACCTAACGTCCCGGCGAACCCAAGAGGCATAAGGCGTGCCAGCACCCGGTCGAAGACCTAGGCTGTCCGGGTTCTGGCTGCCATCACTTCCTCGAAATCTTCATTTGCAAACCAAAGAACATTAGGGACCGCAGCGTGAATACATTGTTATCGGATGTCGGCAGCCCCATCGAATATGCTACATTAATGTTTGAAAAAATCTATTTTTCACTTCTTTTTTGTTATGTTCTGCCCATTCATTTAATCTCTCTAATCCTTTTATTTCCTGGCTCTTATCAAAATAAAAACACAAATCCATAGGAACCAATCGCTTACCCTGCAATTTAAAGCCGATCCTCTTGTAACTCATATAAATACATTCAATTTGAGATGAATAATACTTCTTAGTGTTTGAGGATATTACATAATCTGTTCCTAAAGTAATGCTCAGTTTAGTGAAAAATAGGCGTTTAATTATCGTAATTATATAGGCTAAAGCGATGAACATCATAAAAACAATTAAATATGTGAAAATATTATTTTGGTTAATCGAAAAGTTGATAAGTAGACATCCTTCAAGTAGCATCATGGTCAATATACTTAATTTTGCTCTTGGATAAACGGTTTTAAATGTAATTTCCATCTCTTTATTCCTTTCTCGCCGATTTCCGATAACGTTTCGGCATTCACGAATGAAAGCCTTAAGTGAACGGTAGCGAACGGGTCGTCAGACTTAGGCACGTAGAGGTTGTCTTCCTGAATTCCTAATTTCTTCGGCCGGACCAAGGAGCGTCAGCGATGCAGCGTGAATACGTTGTTAGGCGATGCAGCGATGATTCACTTACAAAAAATCTTTCAGGTAATGCTTATTTACTTCTCTTGAAAATTCAATAAATACATCAAACGCTTCTTTAATTCCACTCATTACTCCACTGATCACTGTCTTAAGGCCGTCAGGCCGGGTGGCTCTGCCACTTAGCCAATGCAAGGTGTGTTCGCCTGAATCTACTTCCCCGAAATTCCTCCGGCGGACCAAGGGATAAGCTTGCTGGCCCGTAGCGCGAATGCGGTGTTATACGTCAAGATAGATCTTTTCCATGTTTATCATTTAAGTATCCTCCAAGTTGTATTAAATTTCATCTAACGTTCCCGCATTCACGATCCCGAGAGGCTTAAGGCAGCTTGCTAGAGTGTTATTCGGCCACTTAGCCTCACAGAGTTGTCTGCTGAATCTGCATCTCCGAAAAGCTTCAGCAGACCGAGGGACCGGAAGGTCCCGCAGCGTGAATACGGTGTTATATGTAGTCCTAGCCTTCTTCAAATCCAGAAAATACAATCTTTCATATACTCTTTCAATCCGCCGCTTTCGATAAATAATATTGATGTTGAGTATTGAGCAGGTTTACGATTTCGGGAATATCATTCAGTGTAATTCTTTGTATACTTATTAATTCTCCGCCACATCTAAAATACTTACGCCCATCTGAATATGTGTACTCATATCCCTCTAAGTTGTCCTTACACTTTCCACAGTTGTAACATCCAGTATACTTGTAGTTATATTCTTCTATAACTGCTCTTACGCTTTCATGAAATATATAGGAGTAATCTGTTGAAGCATAAAATTTCATTTTCAATATTGCTTTGCTCTTTTCAATTGAAAACTTCATAATATGTTTTTTTGTCTTGTTACTATTGAAAACATAATTTATTGCTTGGGTTTTTGCCTTTTTAGGTTTATAACCGAGTTGAGTTGCAAAATTTGCAATTTCAGAGTACATATTCTGATCCTCGGCAGACAAACACTGATAAAATTCTTCGAGCCCCATACGAATCGCTCCCTGTTTATTCTTCATCGAATTAACTTCAATATTATTCATTAGCTGGGACTGCATATAACGTTCTGGTATTCACGACACCTCACCACCTTAAGGGAAGCACAGAGCCAAAAGCGAAGCTGACTCCCGACCGGCCGCGATGCGGTTATGTGGTGCGGGTGTCGCCTGAGTTATCCTCCCCGAAAAGCAACTGGCGACCAAGGAGACTTCAGGGTCGCTGCGGGAATGCGTTGTTAGAGGATGTGACTGCCTTCTACGAGAATCCCAACAAATCATTTCTTAATTGCCTTCCATATATACCGATATTCTTTCATGCATAGTTTTTCGTTTATTGTATTCTCTTGAATCTTATTGCTTAACTCTTTTTTTAATTTAGGGGAAGTATAATCAGGATTTCCCGGTATTCCTGTGATGAACTTAGCAAATTCATTCTCATCAGGGAAATAATAAATCGCACTACTAAATTCTTCGATTTCAATGTTGGTAAATCCATTACTTTCTAATCGTTCTTTTTTCTTTCTCTAATGAACCTGAATGAATGCCAAATACAGTTCCCCCAGTTTGGAGTATTCTACTATGGTTTAATATTGAGGTTGGCCCTCTTCTGTCATAAATTAAGTCAAATTGCTCGTCTTGAAAGGGTAACTGTGTTTTGGTTGTAGCATAAATAAACTTTAGATTGCTCACTTTACTTTCTTTAAGTAATGAGTTGGCGATGTTCATCAGTTCAATAGAATTATCGAAACCTACCAATGATTCTGTATATCTTGACATCTTTACGGTAAATTCTCCATGCCCACAACCGGCATCTAAGACCGATTTATAATTAGGTAGCATACCAATTAATCGTTTCGAAAATCTCTTCTGCTGAAATCCCCTCTACCGTAAATAGAGCATTACTCTTATATCCGCCATTTCTTCTGGCGATAACGTCGTACCATTCGACTCCCATGAATTTACCCCCATTGGTTTATAGTGTTTGCAGCCATTTCCTCTAACCTTCTGGTATTCACGAAACGCCCCAGCCTTAGATAGCTCTTATCTTAGGCTGGGGCGTTTGTTGTCTGAGCTTCTTCCATGATTATACTTCTGACAACCAAGGGGCGGTAGCCCCTGAATAGGGTGTTACCTGATGCCAGTGACTTCTGAATTGAAGTTTCCAGGAAAAAAGTTGCTTCCAGGTGAGAGGGAAACGAAAGGAAAGCATGGAAGGCTAAAGCAATCGAGGAGGGGCACAAGCCGGAGCTTAGGGGACTTGAAGATGTCGGACAATTCAGAGGGCCCAAGGCCCTCCCTTGTCCGAAGTCGATTCATCCCCTGCCTGCAGAGATAGGGGTCTTCTCTCCTATTTCTGATAAAGCAAGTACTACCTTATTTGTTATAAATCCTATAAAGGAACACTGCAGCTTCAGCTCTTGTTGTATTTCCTGCAGGATTAATTCCACTTTTGGATCCAACAATTAAACCTTCCTTAACCAGAGCTGCAATGCTATTTGCTGCATACCCTGAAATCACTGATTTATCACTGTATTTGTCCAGATCAGAGGAAGAACCTGTTGCACTTATTTTCTTCACCATTCTCAGGGCTTTTTCTGTAAGTACCATCATATCCTGCCTTGATATTGCAGCTTTAGGGTTAAACAAATTATTGCCTGATCCAGTAGCTATACCAAGTTTTTTAGCAATACCTACTGCATTATAGTAATAATCTCCCTCTTTCACATCCCCAAAGTTGCCGTTCACATCTGCTGTAAGTCCAAGTGTCTTGACAAGCAGCATCATAAAATCAGCCCTTGTAATGTTTGCTGCCGGTGAGTAGATTTCTGCCCCTGTACCTGAGATGATGCCTTTTGATGAGAGCACTTCTATCTGCTTTTTCGCCCATCCATAATTTTTTATATCGCGGAAGGTGTTATATACCGATACAACTGCATATTTGCTGAAATGGGTGGTGCTGAATACGACCATGCCTGTTGCCGCATCATATTTCGCACTCGGTACAGGGATTAAGCTTCCTGACCCGTCGATGTAGAATACGGTAATATGCTCCGGATCATTCAATTCCTGTGCAGTCGGAGTATACTCCACTGCAATGGTAACCGGGGCGTTATTGTTGCTCCAGACAGTTGATTTTCCATCCACTACCAGTTCCAGATCAATAACAGGCTTATCGCCTATGTATGTTCTGGCTTCTTTCGTAAGCGTTGAAACATTTGCTTTGGAAACACTTAACGTTACGTCCTTTGCATTCGCTCCTTGAGCTTTATCCAGCATGTTACCCGGTAAGGTGACTGTCGCAAACTCTGTTTTCAGTTTTACCTTCTTTTCAGAAGTATTTTGTGTTAAAACGCTGGCTGGAAGAGTAATCAAATAGGCCTTTATCCCTTCTACCTTCGGAATGACCACAAGGACTGTCTTTGATCCATCTAAGCTGCTCTGAACTTTTGAGAATTCGGCAGTGATTGATTCCAAATCTACTGCTGCAGTTGCTATTCCTGAGTCTTTATCGAGAATCTGTATTTCAGCCGTAATTATTCCAGCCTTCCCCGAATCGGCGCCGACAGTGATCGTATAGGTCATTTTTGTTTTCCGATTCTGGGCAGTCACAACAAGGGTATCCCCTGTGGCTACAGGGTCATGCACATTACCTGTGTCCCAGGTTTGATGGCTTTCCCCCTTGGCAAGAAGACTAAGGAATTTCTCTTTTGATGTGTCCTCAGGTACATTTTTTATGGTTCCGCTTGTCGGACTTGTAGTACTGACGGTATATGTATCCGATGTGATTTTTGCTATTGAACTTAGACTCGCTGACTGGATGATGAAGGAGTATCTCCCATCCATCCCCAATATCGGCTGTCCGTTTTCGTTAGTCGACTGTCCGGAACCGCCAAACAACCCGGCAATTATATTAACATAAACAGGCATGTCGGATGCAATATCGAGGTCCGGCGTCTTGGGCAGTTCATAATAGATCCACATGGCTGCCGGATCAACAGTATCCATTCTGTAGTCGCCGCTGTAGTTGATGACATATTTGTTGGTGCATAGATTATAGGGATTCGCTGAATCGAGCCCTCCGTTCGTGATCTGATTCTCCACCTTCAACCATTCCGGATCATCCCCAGGCGTATATGTGGTAGAGCTTCCGCCGCTGTAGCCAGTAGCATCCTTGCTGGTACGGAAGAGATTGGTAAAGAAGGTACTCATGTTCTTGGCACTGGCCCACTGCGTTGGACCCGTACGGGTATCAACCACGATCTTGATCAGCTTTTTCCCTGTGCTGTTCGGTCCCATTGTTCCGCCATCGCGGATGTCCTCTTCAGTCAGTTCATTTCCTTCTACCTTTTTAACATAATAGGTGGAACTATAGGGATACAGCGATGAAGTATTTTTATCATAACTATTAATGCGGCTATTAAAGGAAAATACGCCCGCTTCGTTTGCGCGGCTCGCATCGACATATTCCCAAATCTCCGGATGCAATTTCACCTCCTGAATTGTGAAATAGCCATCCACATTAACGACATCATTTACACCTTTGACCACGCCCGCAGGAAGCTCGGCAGACAGCAGGATATCACCGTTAGCAATCTGGATGCCCCCATTCACTACAGGTACCGAATTCGTAAAGGTGGAGAAATAGCCGTTAGCTGCATCATTTGTGCACCGGATCACCAGATTGCCGTTACTGTCGACACTGACGGTTGCTCCAGCTTTCAGGGCGTTAATGATACCCTTTTTCACACCGGGATATTGTTTCTTCAATTCATCGGTGACTGAGGCAATACTGCTTGCTCCCTTGGGGTCCAGTCCTACAAAGCGGTCATATGCCGTAATGTTATTGGTTTTGTCAACATATGGAAAATACGCACTACTGTACGCATTCAATACACTAGTTATAAACGTATCATAAGAAACCACATCGTATTCGTTTTTCGATTTAGCGAACTTCACACCATTGAATATCAAACCGTCAATAATGGCATCTTTATACGCTGAGACATTGTCTACAAAGCTGGATCCACTGCTTAACGCAATAGTGATCGTCAACCCATTCCCGTTAACATCCCATTCCGTTACCGTTTGTGTTCCTGAAAAACTGGCCGTTGCCGTTGCAAGCTTGATACTCTGAACTACTGTCACATCCATATAGTTCTGAGCTTTGATCACAATTGTATAGTCATTGGTACCGGTGAAGAGATCGCCGTTCAAACTGATTTTCCCTTCACTGATTGTATACCTGTCAGCCGTCAGATTGGTTCCGTTCACACTGATGCTTGTAATCGCTGCCCTATAGGCGGCATCATCGGCAAACGTTAAATCTATTCTCCTTCCGACATAATTGTCAGTATCATCTGCAGTAAAATCAGGCGCTTTCTTCTTTACCGCTATGGTATTAACCGTTATGGTATAATTTGCTTTTGTTGTGCCGTCCTGTGCGGTTACGACCAATTGATCCCCTGTTACTACCGGGTCATGCACATTTGCCGTGTCCCACGTCTGATCGCTTTCCCTCTTGGTCAGATTCCCGAGAAATGTCGCTTTCGAGGTATTATACGGCACATTGGTGATCGTTCCCGCCGCCGTATTGATGGTGTAGTTGCTTGAAGAGATTGTCGTTACAGTACTGGGTACGGTATTAACCGTTATGGTGTAAGTAGCTTTTGTTGTACCGTCCTGGGCAGTTACAACCAAGGTATCCCCTGTTACGACTGGGTCATGCAGATTGTCTGTGTCCCACGTTTGATGGCTTTCCCCCTTGGTCAGATTCCCAATAAATGTCGCTCTCGAGGTATTATACGGCACATTGGTGATCGTTCCCGCCGCCGTATTGACGGTGTAGTTGCTTGATGAGATTGTTGTTACCGTTGATTTTGGGCCGTCTGCTTTAATGGCAAAGGAGTATCTCCCATCCATCCCCAATATCGGCTGTCCGTTTTCGTTAGTCGACTGTCCGGAACCGCCAAACAACCCGGCAATTATATTAACATAAACAGGCATGTCGGATGCAATATCGAGGTCCGGCGTCTTGGGCAGTTCATAATAGATCCACATGGCTGCCGGATTTATTTGATCCATTCTGTAGTCGCCGCTGTAGTTGATGACATACTTGTTGGTGCCTAGATTATAGGGATTCGCTGAATCGAGCCCTCCGTTCGTGATCTGATTCTCCACCTTCAACCATTCCGGATCATCCCCAGGCGTATATGTGGTAGAGCTTCCGCCGCTGTAGCCGGTAGCATCCTTGCTGGTACGGAAGAGATTGGTAAAGAAGGTACTCATGTTCTTGGCACTGGCCCACTGCGTTGGACCCGTACGGGTATCAACCACGATCTTGATCAGCTTTTTCCCTGTGCTGTTCGGTCCCATTGTTCCGCCATCGCGGATGTCCTCTTCAGTCAGTTCATTTCCTTCTACCTTTTTAACATAATAGGTGGAACTATAGGGATATAGCGATGAAGTATTTTTATCATAACTATTAATGCGGCTATTAAAGGAAAATACGCCCGCTTCGTTTGCGCGGCTCGCATCGACATATTCCCAAATCTCCGGATGCAATTTCACCTCCTGAATTGTGAAATAGCCATCCACATTAACGACATCATTTACACCTTTGACCACGCCCGCAGGAAGCTCGGCAGACAGCAGGATATCACCGTTAGCAATCTGGATGCCCCCATTCACTACAGGTACCGAATTCGTAAAGGTGGAGAAATAGCCGTTAGCTGCATCATTTGTGCACCGGATCACCAGATTGCCGTTTCCGTCGACACTGACGGTTGCTCCAGCTTTCAGGGCGTTAATGATGCCCTTTTTCACACCGGGATATTGTTTCTTCAATTCATCGGTGACTGAGGCAATACTGCTTGCTCCCTTGGGGTCCAGTCCTACAAAGCGGTCATAGACTGTGACATTGTCTACCGATACACCGTCTTGTACATGGAGAAACGGGAAATAAGAGCTGCCATATGTATTCAATGCACTAGTTATAAATGTATCAAAGGGAATTACATCGTATTGGTTCGTCGTTTTGTTGAACAACTCCCCGTAAAATGTCAGCCCGTCTATAATGGCATCCTTATAGTCCGAAACATTGTCTGCAAAGCTGGATCCACTGCCTAACGCAATAGTGATCGTCAACCCACTCCCGTTAACATCCCATTCCGTTACCGTTTTTGTTCCTGAAAAACTCGCCGTCACAGTATAGGTTGCTTCATAAACAGAAGTGTTGACGCCGGCATAGGTTGCGGCCGCTTCGTTGCTTGAGCTTGAAGTTTCTGCAAACATCGGTATTGTACCAAAAACACTTGTCAAAATGAGTAAGAAACTAAGCAGCAACGTGAAGTGGGAATACCCCCTCATTCTTCTTTTCTCTGTAGATTTTTGCACCTACTTCACTCCATTTCATTTTTAAAATAAAGGCAGCGGTTTCTGCCCGAATTTTTTTCAAGTTTATATAAAAACAGCGATATCTGCTGCTTTACACAGCATAGCCTGCTGTCTGGATTTTCAATTTTCAAGAAGAAACGCCTGATTCTTATATTTAAAAAAAAGAATATTTTGCAGACGAGCCTATCGGCCCTTCTGCAAAATATGGATTCACCTTATTTTTAATAGAACGCGGTCTCTCAAAAGTCTAGATAGAGGTTTTCTTATATAGCCAATTACTATTTGTTATAGCCCCAGCTTGTCCATGAATGTTTTGAGCATGACCGTACCTTCGGCACGGGTAGCATGACCCAGCGCTCCAAAGCTTCCATCCGGGTATCCATTGATAATACCCAGGGTGTAGACGCTCTGAACTGCATCATTGGCCCACGCGCTAATGCTGCCTTTATCGGTGAAGGCTAGATCTGTAAGTGTACCTATCTTGCCTCCTGCATAGCTGTATGCCCTATTGATCATTACTGCCATTTCCTGGCGGGTAACAGGATCACCTGGATGGAAGTTGCCGTTAGAGCCCTGGATTATTCCGGCTTTTGCTGCCTTCTTCACATCGTTTGCGTACCATTCACTGCCTGTTATATCTTTAAATGTACCTTCATCTGCAGCATCAGACAGTTTCAGTACTCTCGACAGCAAAGCAGCAAATTCTGCACGGGTGATATTGTTCTGTGGAGCAAAGGTATTTGCGCCTGTTCCGTTTATGACATTCCTTGCCACCATGACTTCGATATCAGACTTAGCCCAGTGGGATGCAAGATCTCCGAAAGTCTTCCAGGATTCAGCCACCATATATTTTGAGAAGTGGTTTGTGTTGAATTCCAGTTTACCGTCAACGATTCTTCCTCCCACGTAATCCCATTGCCCGGTTGTTTCATTGAGGTAATAGACACCTAATTTTCCCAATTCCGTAACCCCGGCTGGAATTGGAAGGGTTATTGTAATTGATTTAGTAAAGTTATGAATTGCCGTTTCACCAGCCCATGCATCGAATGAGTAGACCGCTTTATTTTCAACATGTCCAGGAGCTGATGCAACTGTCTGACTTGACACCTGGGTTGTGCTGAAGGTCATATTCTGTCCCTGTATCAATACCTCAGACGGAATAACTATTTTCAGCCCACTGTCCTGAATGACTATTGGTTTATTCGCAGCTTTAGCAAGGTCTATTACTTCAGCTGGCAGCTGTACTGCTTTACTTTGACCTGGTTCTGCTGTTACTTGTGAAAGGTTGATAACCAATTCACTTTGTGCAGCGTCCTTCAGGAGATCTGCTGCTTTTTTTGCATCTACCTGTAAGGTTGCTGTGTTTCCAGACTGGATAACCTGCCCTAAATCGGTGGTAGGCGTCTGCGTAGTAGTGGTAGGTGTCTGAGTGCCACCACCGCCACCGCCGCCACCGCCGCCGCCGCTTCCGCCGTTGCCGCTTGTTGCCGCAGCATTTACAGTAACCTGGCAGGTATCTTTGAAGCTTCCGTCTGCCGTTGTTACCGTTATGGTCGCTGTTCCTGCTCCTACTGCTGTAACAACTCCGTTAGTTACTGTTGCTACAGTTGAATCACTGGTTGTCCAGGTTACATTTTTGTTTGTTGCATCCGCTGGAGCTACTGTCGCTGTTAATGTTCCGGTTGCTCCTGCGGTCAACGTTATCGCATGCTGATCAAGTCCTACTCCTGTGACTGCTACTGCTGCTGGATTTACAGTTACTTCGCAAGTATCTGTGAAGCTTCCGTCTGCTGTTCTAACCGTTATGGTCGCTTTCCCTGCTCCTACTGCTGTAACAACTCCGTAAGTTACTGTTGCTACTGTTGAATCACTGGTTGTCCAGATTACATTTTTGTTTGTTGCACCTGCCGGAGCTACTGTAGCTGTTAATGTTCCGGTTGCTCCTGGGGTCAATGTTATCGCATGCTGATCAAGCTCTACTCCTGTGACTCCTACTGCTGCTGGATTTACAGTTACTTCACAAGTATCTGTGAAGCTTCCGTCTGCTGTTCTAACCGTTATGTTAGCTGTTCCTTCTCCTACTGCTGTAACAACTCCGTAAGTTACTGTTGCTACTGTTGAATCACTGGTTGTCCAGGTTACATTTTGGTTTGTTGCATCCGCTGGAGCTACTGTCGCTGTTAATGTTCCGGTTGCTCCTGGGGTTAATGTTATCGCATGCTGATCAAGCTCTACTCCTGTGACAGATGTAACAGAATTTGAGAGAATTGTATAGTCAGCCGTCATCACGTCACTAACTTCTCCAAATGCTTTCGCATATGCCTTTATGGTTGTATCAGAGTTGATGACAATGGGTTGATCATATAGACCAAATGTCACAGTTGCCGGATCAATTCCTGCTGAGTAAACAGCATAGTAAACCGATGCTCCAACTGTCGGAGTGCTGAGTGTAACCTCTGTGCCAGAGGCTACTGCCCCTGCTCCGGGATTAGCTGCGGGCATTACCGGATTTGTAGTTTTAATGATGAAGCTGTATCTGCCGTCCATACCACTGAATGGCAGACCTGTAAAGGTATCGCCGCCGATCATCTGCCCCGAGCCGCCAAAGAAACCGCCGATTTCATTCAAATATATCGGCATGTCGGAAGAAATGTCGAAATCGGGCGTCTGCGGCAGTTCCCAAAACATCCACATCTTCTTCGAATCTACCGTATCCCTTCTGCTGTCACCGCTGTAGTTGACTGCATATTTATCAGTACCGACTGTTTTTGCTGTTGCAGCAGCAACTATTTTATTCTCAACCTTGGACCACTGCGAATCATCAGCAGGCGTATAAGTATTGCTGTCATTCCAACCATAACCGGTTGCAATCTTACTTGTGCGGAACATGTTATATAGGATGGAGAGTTTCGGTTTGCCTTCAGCCCATTGCGTAGGACCGGAACGCACGTCCACTACCATTTTGATCAATTTATTGCCCGTGCCGTTGGGACCCAGTGTTCCTCCGTTGCGGATATCATCCTCGGTCAGCACATCTCCTGGGACTCTCTTTACATAATAAGTAAGTGTATTTGTCTTACCATTAGCAGCAACAGTCCCAGTCGCATCTGTATAATATGTTGTACCGGTATTATCCACTTTGCGATCAAACGAAATGACATCCGGTTCGCTTGCATGGCTGGCATCAACATACTGCCATACTTCAACATGAGCTTTTATTTCCTGGATGAGGAAGTAATTATTGACCGAAACCGGCTGGCTGTAATTAAGAACCACGCCTGCCGGAAGCGTACCAGACAGAGCAATATCGCCGCTGGCAGCTGCCGCTATACCGCCGTCAACCACAGGCAGATCACTTGTGAAATTCGCAAAATATCCATCAGCGGCATCCTTGGAGCAGTAAATGACCAGATTTCCGTTAGCATCTATGTTTACAGTGGCGCCTGCTTTCAAGGTATTGATGATGCCCTGTTTAACACCGGGATACTGAGCCTTCAAAGCATCGCTTGGATTGATCACATGGCTTTTAGCGCCGGGAGGATTCAAACCCACAAAGCGGTCATAAACGGTCACTTTGTTGGCATAGTCCAGATAAGGGAAATACGTCTCATCTCCCGAGGTGGTACCGTATTTATCCAATACAGAAGTAATGTAAGTATCCCAAGGCTTCTGGGTGTAGTAGTTGGAGTCGGATAACGTTTTATTAAACTCCATGCCATAAAACGTGAGGCCGTCGATGATGTCGTCCTTATAGACTGCCAAATTGACGGAGTCAAAAGTATAGCCCTCCGGCGGAGCAATTCTAATGGTCAAGCCATCTTTATTGACGTCCCGTTCCGAAACAACATTGATTCCTGTGAAGCTTGCCACGGGTTCAGGATCTGCCGCAAACGCTTTTTGAGGAACGGAAATAAATATCGCACAAAAAAACAGCACAAACACTAATATGTAGCTTATCATCTTCTGTTGATTGAATTTTACTGTCGCAACTTGCATTTTTACACATCCTTCTTATTTGGCTTACTTTTTTCCATAACGTTCTTCGTTTTAAATGACTTTTTTATCCCCACTATTGCAGTTTGGCTGCGCTATATTTTGAAAACCGCCTAAAAATGAAGCATTTTAGGGGATTCATTGCTATGTTTGCTGGAATTACTGCCAGCTCAAAGCAGGGTAGCTGTAGCTGTTGAACACGTTGACGCCACTTTTCGTTTGCCAGGCCGATCCCCCATTATTCAGAGCTGACGCAGTCAGAGTCCCTGCACTAAAAGAATAGCAATTGCCAGTATTAGTGCTACCTGTGTCTGTGCCAATGATATTGCTGCTCATGCCGGACAAATACCAACAGTTGGTTAGAGTCAGGCTAGTGGAAGCGTTGTTAGCAACCAGGGCCCCGGTAGTTCCTCCCGAGTTGTTAAGAGAAGCAGCTACATAGCTGTTGCTTACTGTTACGTTAAAACCGGAGTAAATGTGGCCGACCAATCCGCCCACCGGATTGCTAGAGGTGTTGCTGGTGAAAGTCCCCAGCGCAGCGGAGTTTGTAATAGAAATTGTGTTGCCGCCGGTTGTCTGGCCGGAGCCGAACTGGCCGACCAGGCCGCCGATGGAATTACTCGCGCCATTGCTTAGGGTCAAGGTCATATCGGCAATGCAGTTTTGTATGGTCATGCCGCCTAATGCTCGTCCAACAATACCACCTATAAAACGATTGGAGGTCACGCTGCCGGATACTTTCAGATCTTTGATGGTGATATCCTGGACCAGATTAAACAGGCCACCCTTTGGGCCTACATACTGTGTGTTAGTGAGCGAAATTCCAGAGATCGTATGACCATTCCCGTCAAAGGTACCCGTGATGCCGATCCAGCTCTGGGGCACTCCGATACCTTGCCAGTTGGATACACCGGACATATCAATGTCGGCATCAATTTCGACATAGTAGTCGCCCAGAGACGGACTTGAGCCGGAGCCGACGGATTGTGAGTTGATCGTGTTTGCCAGATCAACTAGTTCTTGGGCGGTGTCAATATGAACAGTAGTTTGTGCGTTAACCGGCACGACACATAGAAGGCTGATCACCATGGCCAGTGCAAGGAATAGGCTTACTTTGCGCGTAAAAGCTTTAATCTGTGATTTCATTTTTTCTACTCCCCTCTTTCATACCAATTTTGTGTTTGATAGCTTCTTTCATTATTATTTGCTTCCCTCAATCATAGATCGCCCCCTCTTACCAAATAACCTTTGATGATTTATGTTTGCTGAATAACAGCGGAACTTACAATAATAGCTTTTATTTGGTATAGATTCTGTACAGGATGACCGCAGCTTCCGCCCTGGTAGTGCTGCCAAGAGGATTAATCCGGCCACCCGCCCCCGTTACCAAGCCTTCGCCGATCATTGCGGACACACTGTTTGCCGCATATCCTGATACTTGCGCTTTGTCCTTGAATTGTTCCAACATTTCTATTGAAGCGGACCCTTTGATCTTGTTTGCAGCCCTTAATGCGCGTTCGGTCAGAACCATCATGTCCTGTCTGGATATCTCCGCTTTTGGATTAAATCTGTTGTCACCTGAGCCTGTCGCAATTCCTGATTGTTTGGCGATGCCAACCGCTTCATAGTAATAGGCCCCCTGCTTTACATCCTCAAAGTTCTCTTCTATATCCGCCTTCAAGTCCAGTGTTTTTACAAGCATCATGATGAAGTCGGCTCTGGTAATATTTGCGCCTGGAGAATAGGTTGTTGCCCCTGTACCTGAAATGATTCCTTTGGATACAAGTGCTTCAATCTGCTTCTTGGCCCATTCGTAGTTTGCAAGATCATCAAAGGTTTTGGCACTTGTGTTATCCGCCGTTCTTGTGTTATCCGCCTTTATAGTAAAAAGGTATCTCCCATCCATCCCCAATATGGGCTGACCGTTTGTTGTGGTTGACTGACCGGAACCGCCGATAAATCCGGCAATCAAGTTTACGTAAATCGGCATATCGGATGTAATATGAAAGTCCGGCGTTTGGGGCAGCTCAAAAAATATCCACATCTTGGCCGGGTTTACCGTATCCATTCTGCTGTCACCGCTGTAGTTGACTACATATTTGTTCGTGCATACATTATATGGACTTGCACTATCTGTGCCTCCATTTGTGATTTGATCCTCTACCTTCAGCCATTCCGGATCATCGGCTGGTGTATAGGTAGTATCGCTCTTGCCTCCATACCCGGTTGCATCCTTATTGGTGCGGAAGAAGTTGGTAAAGAAGGTGCTCATGTTCTTGGAGCTTGCCCACTGTGTAGGGCCCACACGGGTATCCACCACAACCTTGACCAGCTTGCTGCCGGTTCCACCCGGTCCCAATTTCCCTCCTTCGCGGATATCTGCCGCGGTCAGGACATTCCCTTCTACCTGCTTCACGTAATAGGTAGTGTCATAAGGATACTGTGAGGTCGTATTCCGATCATAACTATTAATCCGGTTGTTAAATGAAAATACACCGTCTTCGCCCGCACGGCTATTATCCACATATTCCCATATCTCTGTATGTACTTTTACCTCCTGGATTGTGAAAAAGCCATTGACCTTAACAACCTCATTGACATTCTTAACTACACCTATCGGGAGTTCTGCAGACAGCAGGATATCGCAGTTCGCGATTTGGATACCTCCATTTACTACGGACACCGAATTAGTAAAGGTTGAGAAATAGCCGTTTGCGGCTTCTTTGGTGCATCGGATCACCAAATTCCCATCCCTGTTGACACTGACAGTTGCTCCGGCTTTCAAAGCATTCAAGATTCCCTTCTTCACACCAGGATAAGCAGCTTTCAATGCATCGGAGACAGCTGACGTACTTCTTGCTCCCGCCGGATCCAGTCCTACAAAACGGTCATAAACCGTAACACTGTTGGAAATATCAATATACGGGAAATATCCTGAGTTACCGTATATATCCAATGCGCTGGCTACAAACATTTCATAGGGAACGACATTGTATTGGTTCGTCTTTTTGTCGAATAACAAACCGCCCAAGGTCAGTCCGTCGATGATTGCATTCTTATAGTCCGTAATATTGTCTGAAAAGCGATAGCCATTAGGGAGGGCAATGGTTATTGTCAAACCATCAGCGTTTACATCCCATTCCGTCACCGTATTGGTTCCTGTAAAGCTGGCCGTCACCGTATTTTCTGCGGCATCCTCTGCATACACCGCAGGGATATCACAAGTCAGAATGGTAAACAGCATAATCATTAAAAACACGAAAGACAGACATGTATTTTTTTTCTCGATTCTAACCATCGCTATTCTCCTATAAATACAATTTAAGGCGTTTCAGAAATCATATACATCTTTCCTGTTACAGGATCCTTATACAGCATCCCCATTTTTTGGTATTTATCGTTTTTATTCATCATCTGATCCAGATTTTTCTGCACGGACTCTATATTGCTAACCTCTTTGCCCAGATCAACGTTCATATCCACCAGCCCGGAAGAAGCATTACCATTCAGAAATACAGACAGCATAAGGCTGCAGGCTAATACCAACATGGCATCAATGATGTTGACCATTCCTTCCAAAGGACTGCTGTTATCTTTGCTTCTTTTATGCCGCAATCCGCTGCCGCCTCTCAGACTACTCATGACCCAATCATTCCTCCTTCAAAATACATTCCATTAAACTTTCCATAGAGACCAAATAACTGTCATACCATCCCCTTCTGATTTTGCTGATTACCAAGCATACTGCCGCACTAACCAAGCCGCCTATCGTCATGTCAAATGCTACCAACAAGGCATTGGCAAGAGTCATGGTATCTCCCTGTCCCAAGGCAATAATACCGGGACCGAGTGGTATTAATGTACCCATCAATCCAAACATGGGGGCGATTTTAGAGATCGTATCCGTCCATCCCAGAATTCTTTCATACCGTTCTTCCTCAGACACAATCAACCGTTTCGCAATGGCCCTCTTCTCTACTGATGTCAGGCTGCTATATTGGATCAACTCTAATAAAATTGCTTTTTGCCGCTTCAATAATTTACTCTCTTTAATAATTAATGATAATTCTTCTTTGTCTTTTCCATGAAATGATGACAGCAATAATGGAATATCCTCTTTTAACCCCCTGCGTTCCGTTAAAGCTTCCGAAATGATGCTGCCGATAGCCCACACAGCCGCCAGACTTAGGAAAGTCACAATGACAATGGTAGGCACCATCAGCCCCTGAGTAAATGTGTGAAATATATGCTGAGCCTGATTTTGTACGTCCATGTTAACCTCTCTCATCTCTATATTTTTTATATCTACTTCCAGCCCCCCCAAATACCAGGCCTCCTATTGCAATGAACAGTACTGCAGCATTATAATCCCGAGCCATTGGAATTTGAGCCGCCGTCATGCCGTTCACTTCATAAATGTGTACACCCTTCGCATTGGAAGACTTCGGTAAGGGTTCCTGTGAAACTTCTGATGGTCCTGCTGCTTCTGTTGCTGCTGTTGCTTCTACCGCTTCTGGTTCTTTTGTTGCTTCTGTTTCTTCTGTTGCTTTTGTTGCTTCTGATGCTAATTTACCTTCCGGTTTTTGTGTTTGCTGCGAAGTTGTTCCCTTACTTTTTGCCCCAATCAATGAAGCATTTTGAACGCTGTTCCCCTTTTCATCAGGCGGACTTCCCAGCAACTGGATTTCAACCGAGTCAATCCATTTGACATGCTTGGATACCGTTTCAGATCTCGTATTGGTTTGACCGAATATCAGCTTGAACCTGTTATACCCATTCACCTTGTAAAAGTCAGGTGCTGTAGCTCCCTGCTGCTGCAAATCCCGGAAGGCGATGATCGTGTCAACCTGCAGCGCATCTACCGCAGCCCCTGCAGTTGGACCAGAGCCATTCCACCGGAGCGGAAGGTTAGGATAGAAATACCGCGGTGTATCCAGAAGAAACCCCCTTGAAAATGAGAGACGCTTCTTCTCTCTATTTTCTGTAAAAGTAAAAGTGATCTTTTCTACAGAATTTCTATCGATACCCGCAGCTGCCAAAAGGTCTTTGAGCCTTACACCCACGGCGGTCTCCATCACTACCTTTCCAGACGAATCAACTGCTGTGTATGCTTGCGTAACCCTCGGCAGTGACTTTATTTCCTCAAGTGAAAATATTTTTCTTGGCAAATACTCAAGCCCGAAGTAACCAACGTTGAAAGTAAGAGTCGTAGGAAGTTCATCCAGTTTATCCCCAGTTTCTTCAGAAACAGCCGGTCCAAAAACATCATTATCATCAATAGTCTTTGTCTTTGCCTGCTCTATTTCATTGATTTTGGGTCTTACAACAATTTCCATCCGATTGATGTTGTATCCATACATCGGACTAACTACGTCGGAGATTTTCATCTGTCCGTAGCATATCTTTATTCCTTCCTTATTGCTGATGGTATCCCAACCCTGCAAATTTTCATCAGTCCGCTCTGCGTATCGAAGAGCCAGCATCGGCAATACTTCCTGATATTCCTTACTTTTGTCTATTATTCTCCCTTCTCCATCACTCAGATTACCGCTGACCAACTCAGGATAACTATACCGTTTGCGATCAAAGAGGAATGTTTTGGTAAAACTGCTATCAAGACCGTCGGCGTAGAAAAAACGAAGATTTATGACATCATTAAAGTCCACTCCCGCAGACTCAATCAGCTTTATGATGGGAACTCCCTCAGCCAATGTGGTCTCTGGCTTACCCTTTTCATTTATGGAAGTATAGTACTGCCGTTCCTTCTCAAATTGTTCGAGTTGTTGAAAGCTGTATGGAATCTCACGTTTGATGTCATCAGTCCCAACTCTTATGCTGATTTTAAAGTCCGGCTCCTTTTTTTGCCCGTATGTACTGTCATCTTTCAGTATGACAATAATCTTTTGAATATTCCCTTTCAGCATGGCACTGCTGATTTCATCCGGATTCTGCTGGCCGTAGCATAAACGCAAGCCTGATGTGCTATCCAGCGCATCCCCATTCTCCTGCTGCTCATCCAATACCGTTGACCGCAATGCCAGCATGGGTGGAACTTCGATTCCGACAGTCGGGTTATAGGTTTGCTCCGTCACTGTTCCGGATTCTGCTATCGATGTGTCCGATTCTGTTTTTAATTGATCCGTATAACGATACCTCGTTGTTTCCAGCAGTTCTTTTGCAGTAAATGCAGCAGGAGCCCCTTCTTTCCAATAAAGATATACATCCCGAACTTCCTCTAAGTTAATTTCCAGAGCTTTCAGATAATCTGAAAGTGTAATCCCCTCCCCCAATATAGTTTTGCGTTCCCCATTCGCGGTCATTGTGCTGTACTGGTTGCGGACCCTATTCAAATTCTCATTCTGCTCAGGCACCGCAGCTTTTTCCAGCACTTTGCGCTCTCCAACCTGTACCAGAAGCTTCGCCCCTCCTGCATCTTCGCCGCTAGCAATCCCGGGATAAGGGTTCATAGCGAACAGCACCATTACTATTAAAAAAACAGGGATGCATCTATTGCAGCAGATCTTGCGGCAGTGTTTTTTTAAGTTCATACTATTTTTCCTTTTCTCCTGAGCTTTTGTTTCGAATCCCGTTGCCGGAAAGAATAAGCTCGTAAGTATGATCATCGATTTTCAAACCGAGGATATTATTATAGAAATCCAGCACTTCTTTCTTTAGATCTACATCTTTGTACTGTTCCGGGTAAATCGTAGTTCCCAGCCATAAAATGGCAAAAAAGGTTTCCAGGCTGCCTCTCTGTCCCCATCTTGTTGCGCCTACGGGAATGTTATAAACCCTATGCTCCTTGACAGCCCTCAGTCCCTGCCATTTTGAATCCTCCATCAAATAGACCACCGTGTCTGCCTCATTGCAGATTATGATATCCGGATCCCACTGATAGATCTGTTCCATGCTGGCAAAGTAGTCGTTCTCATAAAACTTAAGCTGCCCTCCAGCGGATATGTCGATGGCTCCCACGGACGAAATCCAGTCATTCCCCAGTGTTTTAGCCCCATCCGTACGTACGATCTCATTAATTGCATGGTAAACGCGGAATCTGTCCTTCTCGGATATTTGCTTTTGAATCTCCTTAGCCTGAGCAATAACTTTCCTATAATATTGATTGATGGCTGCCGCTTTTTCTGCCGCGATTGACCCAATGGACTCCCCTATCATATGTAAAGCATTAATCTGCTCCTCCATACTGTCATATCCAACTACCAGATAGGGTACGCCAAGCTTATCCAGCTTCGCCCTCTCTCCCTCTGTTGAATACATGGCTTCCTTAATGAAAATCAAATCCGGTTGTAAAGCCATCAGAGACTCTCCATTGATTGCAGCGCCCGCCATCGGAACTCCAACTTTCTGCATATTGGGGTAAATTCTTTGTAAAAGGAGATCTGTCTTGACTCCGTTAGGAGCAGCTATCATTTTATCTCCAGCCCCTATCATCACCATGGCTTCTCCTGCAAAAGAGTCCAGCGCAGCTATTCGCTTCGGAGAGGCTGGAACTTCTACTTTCCGCCCTATGCAATCCGTGGTTAGTTTGTATCCCTCTCGCGCTACAACACTTCCATTCGGTTTCTCAGTCAACCTCGAAGTATTACCGTAACAGGCTGTAAGTGAAGAAATGATTGAAATAACAAGTATGATGCACATCAATCGCCAGATTTTTGATCTTTTGCTAGTATTCATAGGCAAAGCTCCTTTTTCATTCACACTTTCACAAGCTGCCACGTGGTATGATCTGACGCATGATTCCTTGTTCATCTTGATATACAGCCCTTTTAGCCTCTATCCGGTATACTTGTCTGATCGTTTCCTCTGTAAGCACTTCGTCGGGTGTTCCTTTTTGAAGAATAGTCTGATTCCCCATAACAGACACTTGAACAGATAGCCCCTTGTTTTCAAAATAAAACGCTTGGTTAGGCGAGTGTGTGGCCATCAAAATACCCACATTTTTTTGTTGCACCAATTTGGCAACCGTCTCCATAAATAACAGTTCATTGCGGAAGTCCAAGTGTGCTGTGGGTTCGTCCATTATGATAGCCGGAGTTTCCTGAACCAATGCCCGTGCAAGAATAACAAGCTGGAGCTCTCCTCCACTGAGCTTTGTATAAGGCCGCTCTGCCAGATGCAGCATCCCCACAGTCTCTAAAGCCTCAAAAGCTAATTCCCGATCTTTTTTATTCGGACCGGCAATCCCATTCCCATATGTAGTCCGTCCCATCAGTACAATCTGTTCCACTGTATAAGGAAAGGAACGCGTATGCAGCTGTGGAACATATGCGAATTGCCTTGCCAAATCTGCAATTTTGTATAATAAAAACGGTCTGCCCCCTAAAAAGATTTCACCGCGGCTTAATCTTAAAAATCCCAAGATACAATCAAGCAATGTACTCTTTCCGCATCCATTCGGCCCCATCAGACAACAGATCTCTCCTTTAGAAACCGAAAGATTCACATTATTAAAGATTTCTTTCTCCTCATAAGCAAATGAGGCATTTCGAATATCTATAAGAGTCATTACCGCCATCCCCCACCCTTGGTTTTCTTGATAAGGTAGATAAAAAACGGTGCTCCGACCAAAGAGGTTAGTATGCCTAGCGGGATTTCCGATTCTATAATTGTCCTGCTGAGCGTATCAATCAGGATCATAAAGGCAGCACCCAGTGAAATGGACAACGGAATCAGTTTGCGGTTGTCGTTTCCGGCTACCATACGGCCAATATGGGGAATTACCAAGCCAACCCAGCCTACTACGCCGGCCATACAGACTGCTCCTGCAGTGGCAAGTGTTGCCCCTACAATAATAATGGCCTTCGTTTGTATAACATCGACGCCCATGGTTTGCGCCTCTTTGTCACCCATGGAAAGTACGTTAACCTTCCAACTGAACCCGATCAGAATCAGAATCCCCATCCCAATAGGGATCAGTGCCCAAAAGTCCTTATAAGCTACGGAAGATAAACTTCCCATCAGCCAATACACAATCGCGGGAAGCTGGCGATCAGTATCTGCCACAAATTTCAACAAGGAGACCAGCGCATTGAAAATACTGGATATGATTGTTCCGCCCAGCACCAGCATAATGGTAGGTACTGTTTTGTAAATACGCGCAACCCAGTAACTTGCAGCTACCGCAATCAATCCAAAAACAAAAGCAAATGGATAGGTCGCCCAACTGGCTTGAAAAAGAATGATTGCAAGTGCTGCTCCAAAACCCGCACCAGAGCTAACTCCCAAGAGACCGGAGTTAACCAGGGGATTATGAAAAACCCCCTGAAATGCAGCCCCACTGACAGCAAGCCCAGCGCCTACAAAGGCAGCAGCAATAATTCTGGGTAACCGCAGCTGCAGAACAACAGTAGCACTCTGTATCCCCACATTCGTTCCGCCCTGGGTAAATAACTGGGTAAACGTTAATAAAACCTCTTTGGGATGAACATGATACCGCCCCAAAAACAGACTGACCACAGACAGCAGAAATGGTATTATTCCAATAAGAATCAGATGTCTAGTTTTCATAATGACTGTTCCTTGCCATAATGATCCTTTATTTTCGTAATAGTCAGACATGGCAACTTTGGAGAACCGCCCCATTTTATCCTGACAACTGTTGAAAGAATAAATGCCAAGATTAGTATTACAGCTACTAAAATCCAAGATATTCGGGAAGTAATTCCTGTACTCTGTATCTGCGTCTGTGTCTGCGTCTGCGTCTGCGTCTGCGTCTGCGCCTGTTTCAGTGTCAACGCCTGTGCCTGAGGTTTTATCTCCATCTCCTTTTGCGCTTCTTCTTCTGCTGCTGCTTCCTCCTTTACACTTTCCTGTGTACTCTGTATTTCCTGTGTAGTCTGTATCCGCGTCTGTGTCTGCGGTTTTATCTCCGTCTCCTTTTGCGCTTCTTCTGTTTGAGCCGACATTTGAGAAGCATCTGTCTGCTGAACCATCGCCTCTGACTCTATCTGCTTATAATCCGTAATATCTTCAGATTGGATTGAATGTTCAGAATGATCAGTGCTGTGTACATTCTCGACAGCCTGCTCCTCTCCAGAAGCCTTGTTTTCAACGTCTATCAGCAAAGGCACCGAATAATTTTTGCTTCCAGTAACAAAGCTAAATTGTTGTTCCTTTTCTGTGGCCATACCGTTTTTGGCCTGTACTCCTTCTTGCACATTAACGTAATACGTCGTATTTTCTTCAAGCGGATTTATCGGAGATAAATATATGTATTGGCGTTTATCAAATTCTATTTGAACATCTGCCGCAAATGCTTTGATTGGAACATCCGTCCCATCCACTTTTCTTAAAGAAAACAACGTTTTATTTCGCTTCTGGACTTCAAACTGCGCCACATTATGGCTGAACTTGCACTGGATTATTGGATTTATACTGATATTGGTCTCACCATCACGGGGATATGACCAATCCATATAAAGCGGAACA
Source organism: Paenibacillus sp. URB8-2 (assembly GCF_013393385.1). NCBI lineage: Bacteria > Bacillati > Bacillota > Bacilli > Caryophanales > Paenibacillaceae > Paenibacillus > Paenibacillus sp. URB8-2. Next base: position 4,581,759 of record NZ_AP023239.1, read on the forward strand.
GCAGGACCTCCTCCCCCTCCACTTCCATCACCAACGTCAGCGAATGTGGTAAGAGGCCAGTACATAATCGCAGCCGTCAACAAAATAATAAATACAGCTATTACCCGCCACCAGCTTTTACGTATTACCACAAATTCACTCCTTTCCTCATGGAAGTCCAAGCAAGGTATTGATCATTTTGCATGCTTCTGCTCTGGTTACATTGGCCTGAGGCCCCAACGTTTTATCAGAATAACCATGAATAATCCCATTTTTAATTGCTATTTCCATACTATCCTTTGCCCAGTCTGATACAGTAGCTTCGTCTATGAAGTCAAGCAAAGTTGCTGCACTGCTGCCCTGGAGCACTGGTGTTTTAGCTCCGTCACTGCTGCCCTGATACACTTCTGTTGTGACGCTGCTTTCCTTACTGTTGTCTTTGGAGGGATTCTTGTCTTTCAAATTCAGCCCCGATGCCCGGATCAGCATTACCACAAGCTGCTCACGTGTAACCTTTTCGTTCGGAGCAAATCTATCTGCATTAATGCCTTTAACAATACCGCTTGCAGCAGCAGTTGATATGTAATTCTCAGCCCAGTGGTTCTTGGTGTCATTAAATGAGATTGTAGTATTACTCTCCAAGTCAAAAGCTCTCACTAAGATAGCAGCGATTTCAGCTCTAGAATTATATTCATTCGGATGATATGTCCCATCAGCAAATCCATTTATTATCCCCAAATCAGCCAAGGCATTTATTTCATCCCTTGCCCATGAGTTTGCGATATCTGTAAAGTAGGTGAAGTTGTTTTCAGCAACCTCTTGATCCGCATCATCATCCGATCCCGGCTTTACCGATTTAAAATATAAGTTAATCGGGCTTGACATTGTGCTTCCGTTTTTCGCCGATAATTCCTTCACAACAACAATCTTGTACTCCGTACCCTCCTTCAGCGGCAGAATAGGCTTAATCACAAAATCATTGACCGTTTCCCCCGCTTTCACCTCAATAGGAATTGATTTGGTACCCTCTTCAAATAGGAAAAACAATTCGGAATTATACGTCAGCATTTCCGGTCCGGAAACATTAAAGGAAAAGGTCAGCGTTATAGATGTGTCCACAGGAACTCCTTTTTGCGAATTCTTTATGGACGACTCTGTCATATACAAAGGAGGAATCGTAACATTATTAATAGGAAGCGGTACTGTCGGACCCCACTTTATTACCTGAGGATCAGCAGATAGATTAAATAAAATCTCATACGGCGATCCAAGGCTGTTGCCCATGTTGGCGTATAAATCCTCATCTATGTACAGAATATAGTCGGTTTTTGGATCCAATCCTTCCGCATACACATAGAGATATTTTGATTCTTCGGTATGCTTAAGCGCTTGAGGATGAGGAGTCACTTTAACAGGAATTTCCTTCCCGCTCTTTGCTTCTTTCATATGAAACTTTGTCAGGTTTTTAGCATTATAACCGGTCATATCATAGCGGTCTTCCTGTGTCTCATCAATAAAGCCTACATTGTTTGAAAACTTCAAGTGAATTTCAAAGCTGCTGCTTTGTCCGCTTGCAATCTCAACCTCATCCAATTTCGGATACATCTTCAGCGGCCTTGTATTATAGGCCGCAAAAGCCGGAACAGTTGCCTGGATTATTAAAATAATCATCATCCAAACGCAAATCATCCACCGCATCAATTTTTTATAGTTGTCATTTTTCATAAAGTCCCCTTTTCCTTCACGTCGTCCATAACCAATCAGCCAATTTACTTATATAGTAATATAACTATCTATATCAAAAACACTAAATAAACAATTATTTAAATATGTTTCGTTATATTTAAGTATATTTCGTTATATTACAACATTATACGTCAATCACTCCGAATAACAATCAGAGTTTAACGTGTAAATTCAACAATTTTATTACAGGATGACTTTCAATGTAAATATCATGTAGTATTAAGCGACACAATTCTATCATAGGTTGAGACACAGGAGCGTGATAAATAAGTTATTTATTACAGAATGACTTTCGATGTAAGCATCATGTAGCATTAAGCAACTATAATGCTCCCATAGGTTGAGACATAGGAGCGTGATAAATAAGTTATAATAAAGCCATGGAAAAACGGAACGGATACACCCAGAGTTTAAAACGAAGGTAGTGCTGGAGATCTTACAGGAAGAGCAGACGGTGAACGAGATTCCCGCCAAATATGAAATGAGTCCCGTGATGATTAGCCAGTGGAAAGCCGAGTTTCTGAGCCGGGCGTCCATGGTGTTCGAGAAAGGGACAAGTGAAGCGGACAAGATGAGAGGGGAGTACGAAAGCAAGCAAATGAACCTTTAGCCGAGCGTAAGGCCATGGTTGAACGAGATCATCCCAAGATCACCATTAAACGGCAAGCTACGCTGCTTTCGGTGAACCGGACAAGCATGTATCGCTCAGCGCCTCCCTACTATGGTTATCGCCGAATGACACGGGCGCTGAAGAATCAAGGCTACCCTATGAACCGGAAGCGTGTACACCGCCTGATGAGGCTGATGGGGCTGGAGGCAGTGTATCCGCGCGACGGACAACAGCCGTACGGAACGATATTTTAAGTCTCTAAAATACGAGTGTATCTTTATTAAATGAGTTTGAACCCCCGTGATTTGCGAAAAGGCATTACGAATTACGTGAAATTCTATAACACTGAACGTCCCTTCGTGTCTTGACAATGGGGAGCATTACACAGCGCCGAAGCGATGCCCTCGGCTTCTCAAGTGTGTTATGATGTTTGAAAAATGTTATTGTTGTCAATTTTCTTATTAAGGGGTGAATCAAATGGCTATTAGTAAAAAAGAACTGAATGAATTAATTGACAAACTTTCTGAAAAAGATATTCCTCTTGTTGCTGATCTGGTAAAAAGGTTAATTCATCCTGCCGATTATTATATCCCTTATGATGATGAACCTTTAACCGACGATGACGTTCAAGCAATTAGAGAAGGCCGAGAAGAATTCATTCAAGGTAAGACCATTAAATTAGAGGATATCTTACATGACCTTCAAAATTGAATTATCGAATAGATCTGTTAAGTACTTAAATAAGCTCGATAAGCCCTTGAAAAAACGTATCTCAGATCATCTTTAACTTTTGAGTGAAAATCCTCGGAATTTGGAACTTGATATTAAGACCGATAGGTCCGCAGCGGGAATGCGGTGTTATCGGATGTTCTTGCCCTCTTGGAATTACTAAAGACATCCTTATTAGATTCTCTTCTTAGGTACTGATGTTGTTACATACTCTCTGTCCTTTATCATCTTCCCAATATAAAACACCTGTCCCATATGTTCTGAAAAGTGTGTCGCGCACTGTATCAATACATCTAAATTCGTTCTTTCCCTGTCTCTCACTAATTGTGTTTTCATAAATGTTTCTTCAATCATGCTCTTTGTCGTTTCAATTAATTCGCGCAACGATACATTCGTTATTTGAATTAACTCTTGTTTCGTCCTATAAAGTTCTTCAAATTCTTCATCTCGATTTCTTGTGTAATCTTTATTATTAATTCCTTTGCTAACTCTGTTACTAGATTCATTAGGACGCCAATTGACCTGTTCATCGCTTAACTGATCTAAAACTAATACTATCCTTCTCTGTATCTCCTCGAATTTCGCTATTAAAATGCTTTTTACTACATCCATGAGATCACCCATCCATTAATAGTTTTTTTAGTAGCTTTGCAGGAATTTCTGATAATGTTGTTGCATTCACGACGTCTCACTGGCTTAAGGCCCGCCAGGGCCTGGTGGCTTCGCCACTTAGCCAGTGCAGGTGTGACCGCCCGAATTTATCTTCCTGAAAATCCTCGGGCGAATCAAGGGACAGCTTGCTGGCCCGCAGCGTGAATGCAAACCTAAGCGAGCCACACCATAATTAAAGCCAGCGTCAAAAAAGCCATAAAGATACAGGCCAATTTGTCATAGCGAGTCGCCAATCGGCGGTAATGCTTCACTTGCCCGAAAAAGCATTCGATCATATGACGTTCTTTGTAGAGATCTGTCATACTGTCAGGAGGAACTGTTGGAGAGAGGGTGGTTCGCGGTAATGATAATGCAGAGCCGGGCTTCCTCCGGAAGGCTCCGAAGGAAGCGACGACGGCTTACGTGCAGTGGTGCAAGCGCAATAGAGCGAAGAGCCTGCAGGCTTCGGGAGAATCGAACACTCCGCAAGCTTTGCCCGGCTGATTCCATCAGCAGCGTCATGACGAGAGCTATGCGCTGGCGCTTATAGCGGTAGTGAATATTTTCTCAAGAAGCTGTAATGCACCTCTGTATCCGATATAGCTTTTGTTCAGAACCACTTCATAGGACGCCGGAAATCCGACTTCGACGATGTTGCCCTTCAGCGCCTTGGCCGTGTCTCTTTCCCATGTTGTTCCAAAAATAATCGGAGGCTTATGCCCAAAATCAGTCTCTCTCAATATTTTGCCGACGATATAGCCATCTTCAACAAAATCGACAGTGGTGGCGACATCATGAGCGAGCTTTTGATATTCTTGAGCGATGGCTTCTCTATATTTTTCCGGCGTATTATCGGTGATGATTTGTCTCCTTGGAATTAAGCCGAGCTGATTCACCAGAAACTTGTTTAAGGCCAGATTGTACGTGCTGTCCCCGACTACGGCATAGGTTGCCGGCAGCCCCCACCAATATTCGGAGTAGAAATCATTGAAATGTTCCAGGTAATAATAATATTCTTGCTCTTCCTGCTCGATAAACGACTCGGCTGGTGCAGGGTCAATACCCGCGTACTCAACGACCTGTCTAATAAATGCTGCTGTTTGCTGCGCACCGATAGGTAACACAGGGATGTGCAAATACGGCTGATTGTACTTTTGTTCCAGATGCTTGGCCGTTTTCAGCCCGAGCCATGGCGACACGACCAGATTAAACTGGGCATGAGGGATCGTCTTCCATTCCTCGACTCCACCCGATTTGCCGCCGAACAAAATATTGACTTTGAAGCCGGCACCCTCAAGAATCCGCTTCAGCTCGGTCAGGTCCCCGCGCCAGAATGTATTCTGATACGGCAGTTCCGACCAGACATTAATGAGCCCTTGTTCCCTGTGGTCCTTGTCAACCGCATATTTATCAACGTATTGATCAATGATGGCAGTAGTTATGATCTCATGGCCGACGAAGTTATTGCCCTTAAAGCCGCCGGTTTCGGCATACACAATGGGGACTCCCTGCTTCTGATATTTACTGACGACCGCTCCGACATCATCTCCGACCAATTCTCCGATGCACCCGTTCAGCACAACAAACAAGTCGCCCTCTATGATCTTAAGAGTGGATTTAATTAATTCGTCCAAGCGCTTCTCGCCGCCGAAGACCACTTCTTTCTCACCGGCATTGACGCTTGGAGAGACTGAGCCCCCCGAATACCCGCTGCCCTGAAAGCCGTTGTAAAAGGCAAGGCTGGTATATTGCTTGTCCATGCAGCCCGGTCCGCAGTGGCCGATGGGAACGGCGCCCGGAATGGATACGACGCTGTACAGGGCTCCGACGGCACAGCCGTAGCGCACTTGATTGATTGAATTGGTCTGCCCGTGCTCATTTTTGGTAACAGCCATGGTAGTTCTCCTTTTCTATGAAAATCATTGTTTACGCATCGATCAATTCCGGGTGCTTGGCGAGAATGTAGGGGTCTTTTTGTTCAAGCCACCACTTTTTGTAGGGGAGTTTTGCGTGCTTTTTCAGATCATCGTGAAATTTTTTATGGGCGAGAATGTTCAGAATCGCTTCACCCAGATTAACGATGCCTTCGTAGCCGATCGCGATATGTTCATCGCCCAGCGGGGCTGCGGGGATACCGAGCTTGGAAGCCAGCGGCGCGAGACCGTTATGTCTGATCAGGATAAAATCCGGCTTGACCTCCTGCAGCAAACCGTAAAATTGATACTGCTGCCTGTTGCTCACATTAAACGACGGGACCTCGCCGTAATGTTCAATCAGGTGCCCCAATGAATCCTCTCTGGCATCTCCGCTGTCATAAACGGGATCATGGTGGAACACTAGCGAGCCGTCTACCTGAATATCCAGCTCTCTCAATACTTGAATCAGTCCGTGGGCGTAAGCGGAGCCTGTAGCTACGTATCCTTTTAAGCCCTGAAGCTTCTTCTTAAGCTCGGCGATCTTCGGCTTCACTCTGGCGTGTTCCTTCGCGATGTACTGCTCTACAAGCTCTTCCCGATGGGTGACTTTGCCGAGCTCGCGAAGCCATGCATCGGTTCCGGCGAAGCCGTAGGGCATCGGAGCTTTGACTTCGGGCACGCCAAATTCCTGCTCCAGCGCCGCCGCCATATACGATGAGAGCGTATAGCAGAAGCCTACGGTTGCCGCCGCTTCAGACAATTGCTCGAGATCGGAGACGGATGCCATATCCACAACATAATTGACTCTTAGATTAAGCTCTTTGAACATAGGGGTAAAGATATCCGAACCCCAAAGACTGATGACATTGACGAGATCCTCTTGTTTTTTCGTGCTTTTTTTCACAATCTGTCGCAAAATGCCATGCTGGGTCGCGTCAAAGCCGGTACTCCAATGCTTCGATCTGAATCCTTCACAGAAAAGAGGAATGACGGGAATCCCCAGCTCCTCTTGTTTCTTCCTTGCAACACTTTCAATATCTTCGCCAATGATCCCGGTAGGGCAGGAGGTTCCTATGAAAATGGCTTTGGGCGAATATCTTTCCCATGCATCGTCAATGGATTGCTTGAGTTTGCCAAGCGCGCCAAACACCATATCCGTCTCCTGCAGGTTTGTATTGATAATTCGAATATTCTCGACTTTATGGCCTCTCATGGCCAATCCATTGCGGTAGATTGAATTGTAGGGAACTTGTCCGGCGCCGCAGCCGATAGGTGAATGCTGGATCAGCACCGCATCTCTGACATTGCCTGCCTGACATTCAACCATTTGCTCACTGCACACCGAGCCTTGAGTGAAAGGTCCTTTGGCTTCACACAGCCGGCATCCATCTTTATTGCTTTTACATCCGCTTCCTCTTTGCTGATAGCCTGATTGCGTGTGCAGATCCGATGCTGTTCCGTTCCAGGCGATGATTGTGCCGAGCCGCCGCTCGCGATTCTGAACTTCAGTCAACCTCAAATTGATCTTGCCCATTCGCTATCCATCCTCTCTTACCCCATTTGACGCCCGGTGATCCGTAAAGGCAATAGTCACAGTAATATTTCATACTAAATAGCTAGGATTTGTATACAATGACCAAAGTATATATTTACGTTCATATTCTGTCAATATATTCTATGGTTTATTTTGTAAAGTAAATTGCCAACAAGTTGAAAAAATCTATGAACAGGGGTATTTCCGCTTTTGCTGATCGGATACTTGTTCTGGCTCGATTGGCGGATGGCGCTTGTGCTGCTGGTTCTGGTCATTTTTGTGTTGTGGCTGCAGGGCCATGTGTATTGCCAGTGAAGAAGGGAAGCAGGATTACCGGGATTACAATTCTTTTCTGGAGGAAATGAACGCGGCGGGCGTCGAGTATGTGCGGGGGCATCCAGGCGGTGAAGATTTTCGGCGTGACAGCCAAATCCTTCCTGACCTTTAAGCGGGCAGTGGAAAAATACCGGGTTCTGTCGCATAAACCACCGATATGTACAAAGCCTCCTATAGCCTGTTTGTCGTGATCGTGCTCTCACTGATTTCCTTCGTCGTGCCTGTCGGCATGCTGCTGCTCAGCGGCGATCCAGGCAACCCGGAGTTTACGCTTACCTTTACCGTGTTAACTGCGTGGATTTGTGAGTGGATTTGGGTTGTCAAGCCTCCCCGGGATCAGCCAATGGCCTGCTGAAGGCCCCCCTTTTGTACCCGCTCCATATTAATGAACACGTACAATCGTCGCATCGATCATGATGCTTTCAAGGTCGGGTTCAATCGAGACATGCTCTTAAATCCAGTCCCAAATGCCGGCGATTTGCCAGCGGCGAACCCGGCTGTAGACGGTGGACCAGGAGCCGTAGGTTTCCGGTAAATCTCGCCAGGGCGCACCTGTTCGCGCCACCCACAGCATGGCATTCAGCATCTGGCGATGGTCTTTCGGGGTGTTCCCTCCTTGGGGTTTTCGTTCCGACGGCAGATGATCCTTGATTTTTTCCCATTGGTTATCACAGATTTCGTATCGTCTTATCACACCTACTATTTACCCAATTTTTAAAAAATCATAGTTTGCATACATGCCCTAGATATTCATTTGTTGGTATAAAAACAATTTCACCGTAACTGTTTCTACTTTCTCTAAAATTAAGGTTGCTATAGTAAAATTTCAGTAGTTCTTCTCTTAACGGTTATTTAATTGGGAAATCTTCCTAATTTTTATTGGTAGTTCGTTATAATACTCCACCGACAATTACCCCCAGAAGCCCGCTAACATATTGAGAATCTAACTTATAATCTTTCATAATTTTATAGGTGAAGAGTACTAAGAAAAGAACTATAACTATGAGTAGTAATGTATTTTTTGCAGTCTCATCCTCGATACTCCTTAAAAATATAATTATCAAGTGGTTTCATATAACGTTGGTGTATTCACGAACCCTCACCACCTTAAGAATCCGAAGGACCGGCCGCGACGCGGTTAGGTGGTGTAGAGTTGTCCGCTGAATCCGCTTCTTCGAAATCCATCTGGTGGACCGAGGGCCGAATGCCCGAAGTGGGAATACGTTGTTATACGCTGTGCTACTCTTCTTTGAAATACTTTTCTAGGCTTACAGCTACTCCATCATGATCATTGCTATCGGTTATTTCATCAGCAATTTCCTTCAATCCCTCAATAGCATTTGCCATGGCGATGGAATATCCAGCTTTCTTAAAAAGACCTATATCATTATGATCATCACCAAATACAATAACTGAATCCAGCTCTACATTATACAAATTGCATAGTTTAGTTATTGCTGACTCCTTAGATGCTAGGAGCGGCATGATTTGTATCAATTGATTATTATCCGTAGTTATTATATTTATTTTATCTTCAAACTTAGTAAACAGTCCCAGAATCTGATTATTTCCAGAGAGGAGTATCTTCGTTGCTTCATATTGCTTCATCTCATTTAAGGGTTTAACAATGGGGTTTGATCTTGCATTCATCGAGGTAATATAATCAAGCTCTATTAAACTAAACCACTCGTCATTCACTTCCATCGTGAGTTCAATCAGAGGATCATGCTGCAAACAGTAATCAAGAATTTCTGAAGTTACATTAGCAGGGATTGATTCACTAAATTCTATCTTAGATTTCTTACATATTACCTGTGCTCCGTTGTAATATACAAAAGCTCCGATATCCAATAAATCCTTAGGAAGAAACCAATTAACAGCCCTAGGCGGTCGAGCTGTAGCAATGATAATTCTCATTCCTCTTTGATAACACGATAAAACGGCTTCTAAGTTTCTCTTTGATACTTCTTTCTTAGAGTTTAATAATGTACCGTCCAAATCAAGGACTACTGTTGAATACTTCAATGATCCAACCCCCAATAACAAATCTCTTCGTTATTTCATCTAACGTTTCCGCATTCACGAACTCGATAGTCTTAAGGCGCGTCAAGCCGGGTCGAAGACTTAACCTCGTAGGGTTGTCTGCAGCATTAACTCCTCGCCTCTACTTCTGCAGACCAAGGGATCGTTAGGGCCCGCAGCGTGAATGTAATGTTAGAGGAAGTCATTGCTTTCTCTGCAATTCATCCATGATTCCTTATTTAGTACCATTTCAATATTATTCCATTCTTCGTTCTTTAAAGATCTATATACGTTTTCTGTTATCTTTCCTTTCTTAAATCCTACACTTCATAGCACTCAATTGCTCGCTTGTTGATATCATAGACATTAAGTTTTATTCTGTTCAATTGAAATATCTCAAATCCCATCTGAACTAATTGATAAAGTGCTCGCCTTCCTATACCTTGTCCCCTGTAACCTTCATCATCTTTCATTAAAAATCTTCCAATAATCGCTTCCTTATTGTTTATATCGAACCTACCTATTTGAATTGATCCTATTGGTTCGTTATTTGTTAAATCTTTAATCATATAAAGGTACACATCAGATTCTAACGAGTTGATTCCTTTAGAGTAATGTTCTTCCACCTGTTCAACGGTAAGAGGAAACTGATATGTTGGACCTGCCCATTGCATTAAAAAGTCTTGATCATGTTGATTTACCCACTCAACAACAACAGAAAAATCTGATGTATTTAAAGGCTTTAATTCTATCTTCATTGAATCTCCCCCAACATGGCTTTGCATTGATTTCTTCTAACGTTCTTGTATTCACGAGCCTGAAAGGCTTAAGGCGCGTCAGGCCGGGTCGAAGACTTAGCCTCGCAGGGTTGTCTGCTGAATCCATTTCTTCGAAAATGCTTCTGCAGACCAAGGGTCGTAAGGCCCGCAGCGTGAATACGATGTTATGTGATGCCGCCACATCTTCGAATCACTGAATAATTCACTTCCATGTTTCGTATTCTTCTACAAAAGCCATGCACCAATATCCTGTATTATCAATTATTGATATGGCTTTCCTACTATTTATAATCTTACTTAATTCATTGAAATGATAAGCTTCAATTCTATCTAAACTATTCACTTCATCATAATAACGATACATCATGAGCACTTCAGATCCTTGCTTCAAATTTCTTTCTCCTACCAAATTATTGAGATATGTTATTCTCTCTTTACTTTCAACATTTTGGATTCCTATTACATAATGTGGTACATAATACTCCTCTGTCTTACAAAATAATTTATCAATCGTTTCAATATCTTTTTTAAATAGATTTTCTCGTTCGAGATGTAGAACAACATATAAATAATTCTCTTTGTCGATTCTTTCATCCCATTTCCACCACGACAAGTCCATCGGCCGTGATCTACCATAATCCAAATTAGGTTTCGTATCTTCTACAAATGAGAATAGGCCAAGCATTTCACCCAAATTCGCAAAGTAATCAATCTCTCTTTTGGTAAACATAGAGCGATTAGTTGCTTGATGAAGGTTTAATTTTCTATAGTTCCTTACATATCCTTCCATAAAACTCATGAGATTGAATTGTTCTTTTGTCATTTGGTTCTCCTGTTTGTATTTTTAATTTTTTTTAGCGGTTTCACATAACGTTTCCGCATTCACGAACCCGAGAGGCTTAAAGCGCTTAAGCGCCGGGTCGTAGACTTAGCCTCGCAGAGTTGTCTGCAGCAATAACTTCCCCGCCTTTGCTTCTGCAGACCAAGGGAACGAAAGGGCTCGTAGCGTGAATGTTATGTTATGTGATGTGATGTAATCGACTTCTTTGATTTACTACATAATTACTTGTCGTAAGCTACATTCACTTATAGCATCCTCAATACTATCCTTATCTAAATTCATTTTAATTCCATCCGCTATGCTTTTCATTGGGAAAAAAGCCATTGTTATTTGTTCCTCTAAATAAAATATAATTCCGTAATCAAATCTAATTATTTCTTCACCGATGGTCTCTGCCCTATCATATATCTCTATTTTATTTACTTTTAATGATCTAGGCAGATTAAATGAATAATGTGGACCAAAATAGCATTTGCGATTACTATCATAATTTATTCCTTCGGGTTTTGTTGATCTTTCTATAGTTAATTTCCAGTAATAATTATAATGTTCTGTTTCAAGCCACTCATTCTTAATAATTTTAAAAAAAGTCTGGTTCAATTTGAATGCTAAAATTATAGTATGAACCAATATAAGACGATTTGTATCTGGTTTCCGCTCCTGGGAATTAATTATTTGTACTGTTCTTCCTATATAACTCTTTAAAATCATTATTTGTTCTTTATTTAAAAAAGAAGTGTAGGTTTTTATGTTATTCACCTGGTTTCCTATTATTTCACATAACGTTCTTATATTCACGAAATGACCCAGCCTTAGATAGCTCTTATCTTAGGCTGGGTCATTTGTTGTCTGAGCTCCTTCCATGATTATACATCTGACAACCTAGGGGTGGTAGCCCCGCAGCGTGAATACTATGTTATACGCAGTTGCATCATCTTCGATTAACATACTAACTCTTCATGAAGTACCAAAAAATCTTTGAATAACTGGCTCCATCGCTGCACCCAAGATGAAAATGATAATTGACCAAATAATTAATAACAATGGTGAGCTTCTTACTATTTCAATTACTCCTAAAAAACTTAATCCATATATCTCTGTTTTCTTTGACTTTATCTTGGTGTTATCTTGTTCTAGTAAATTCAATATTCTATCAACCATTTCAACTTTCCTCATAGTTGACATATGTAGCTTTAAATAGTCCTTATTTTCAAATGCTTCAGCTTCGTCTTTACCGGTAAGAGCATCTTTTGTGGAAATCGCATTTAAATGTGACATATTAAGTAACTGTCCTGATGGTTGATGCTCAACAAAATTATATGTATATAACTTACCTAAGATATCAGACAAGTCAAATTTTTGATCATCTTCAATTGTAAATGTTCTACCTCCTACGATCCTACACCTATTTGCGATTGCTTCAAACCCATAACTTGCATTTCTCATATTCCAATGTACCCAGCAATACGGACTATTTTTTTTAACATATGAATTAAATTCTGACAACATTTCTTTCTCCAACAAATCAATATCTTGTACTGATGCAACAGCTAAATTTATCTTTTTGAACTGAGCTTGCAAATGTATAGAGAACGCTTTAGATTCACCACTTGCTCTGTTTTTCACACAAATACTTGTAACACGAGGTGTTCTACCTTCAAGATTAAAAAATGATTCACACGAATAGTGAATCACTAAAGTTTTATTTCTATTACTTTTTAATTTATTCAGTTTTTCAATGCCTTGCTGTCTCTCATCTAATCTATGTGAACGAAAAATTCTCATAATTCCCCCTAGATAATGTAAATTATACTTTTCTATTTTATTTTTTTATTTCATAAAGTGCAATTGCGTATAACGTTTCCGTGTTCACAACGTCCCACCACCTTAAGGCCAGTAGGGCCGGCCACAATGCGGTTAGGTGGTGCGGATGTGTCACGGTAATTACTCCCCGACTTATCTCCCGGGACCAAGGTAGCCTGTCTGCCGATGCGTGAACACATTGTTATACGACATTGACTCTTCTTCGCTTCCGCTTTCAAAAATTATTCTTGTTAATAACCATCATAAATATAAGTCCATTAATTAGATCAATAAACTTCTTTGTTTCATCTTCTGAAGGAAAGTATTCACTTTGAGTAACTTTGGTCTTTAGTGAAAATATGGTCATTAACATTTGTTTTACTTCTGTTTTATCATATCCATTAACAACTGCTAATTCTGTAACAGTAGGTCTAAATCCGATTAATCCTGGATTATTCTCTTGCCAGGCTTTCACGTACTTATCAAATACAGTAAATGCATTTATAACTTGATCTATAGGTTGTTGATCAGAATTATAATCGATTGATGGCAAATATTTAATATCAGGTAGCTTAAACTTCTGTGATTCTGGCTCCATTAATCTGACATATCGCTCAGGTAAAATGTTGTTAAAGTCCAGTTGTAATTCTTCGGTAGCAAATCTTTTTATAAAATGATATGCAACATCTACAAGAAACTCGGTTGTCATCTCATCAGGCGTAATGCCCTTATGTTGAATTGTATTGCGTAAATCATGTATCTCTTGAAGTCTTGGTAATTCTATTATCTTGATTTCTTTTAAACTATTTAGTGTTTCATGTAATGAGAGTGTGTTGCCATCAGACTTATATATTGATTTACCAAGTTGAACTACTTTTTCTTTTAAGAACAATTCTAATGCATGATCTATGTGAAGAACGGCAAATTTTCTGCTTACAATAGTGCCATCTAAATAATGTTCAACTCCATGTTGGAACGATTCAATGGCATGATTCAGCATTGGTGAAGTCTTCATAAAACTTACCTCCAAAAATATTCTCTAATCAATTTCGTATAACGTTTCCGCATTCACGAACCCGAGAGGCTTAAGGCGCGTTAGCGCCGGGTCGGAGACTTAGCCTCGCAGGGTTGTCTGCAGCATTAACTCCTCGCCTCTACTTCTGCAGACCAAGGGATCGTTAGGGCCCGCAGCGTGAATGCTTTGTTATCTGATGGAATGCCAGCCTTGAATTAACTTCCAAAATCCTTATTTCTTAAATAAACATCCATCTCATCATCTGTCTTGATCGGATCATACTCACTCTTTACTTTTCCTATCTTAATATCCTCAGTTATATGTATAAAAAACTTTTTGAAGTTTTCATTAAGTCCAATTAGTCTATCTATTGTAGTCCAATCAAGATCACTTCTATCTCTAGCTGGTAATATAATCTCGCTCTGTGATACAACCTCACTATTAAGCTTGATAATCCCAATACCAAAAGCACTACTTAACCTTTGTAACTCGTTCATCAATTCCGCATCATCTTTGATCTCTAAACAAACTAAATATCCTTCATTAGCCCAACTTGAATTCGAGACAGCTTGAAAATAATACTCTCTTAAATTAGAAAAATTCAAATTAACTTTAAGCTCAAATGAATATAGTTTAATCGAATTTACTGATAGTGATTTCTGTACATCAGTGGTCAATTTATCGAAATCTTCAAACGGAAAATAAACTCCTACAATATCTGGATGAATCCATTTATTTTCACCTTTTTGCTTTTTAAGCGAGTATTCGTGATAAATTGTGCGAGAATATGCCTTAAAGTGTTGATCTTCATTAATAAATTTTACGAGTATAGGATGCAAATCTCGTTCATTAAACTTATAATTTTTTTTGAATTGCTCTTTACTTTCTAATTTTTTCTCTATCTCTGAAGGAATTTCTTCTTCCTGATATTCTCTTAAATAAAATCGAGTTGGACGTTTTCCAACCTTAACATACTTCGAATTTAAATTATCTCTCATATTCACATAAATTCTTGCGCTAATAGTCTTCCATGGAGTCTTACCTACACTACCAACTTTCTTATCGACCCCTAATTCTTTTGCTTTATCCCATATCTCTCGCTCAGATAGAGGTTCTTTTACCTTTTTGAATACTTCATCTATTAAATCGAAGAATGAATAGGAAGCCATTGAATTTCCCCCTCTTGAATTACACTATTATAATCATTTTATTTAGTAAGCATTCTTTCAGATAACGTTGTTGTATTCGCGACGTTCATTCACCCTAAGCTGCCAGAGTCTTGCGTCGAGCACGATCTCGGCTGGCCGCGATGCGGTTGGGTGAATGGATGTGGCCTGGCAACTACATCTTCGACTTATCTTCCGGGACCGAGGCGGCTTGTCCGCCGATGTGTGAACACATTGTTATCTGATGCCAGCAACTTCGAAGATTCACCCTTAAAATCGCTTTATTCATGCTTTATTTATTTGTTTATTGGCGACTTTTCCTTTTCCCATTCTGTAGGCCCTTCATTAGAAGGTATGAATCTCCTCCAATAGTCACCGGTTTGTTGATCAAATATTATGATATTGTTTTCGTTTACATTTATCATTTGATATCGATTGCCATTTTGGTCTTTACTGTCGTTCTGATTTGATTCTCCTTTAAAAGATATACCTAATAGAAAGCCAAATATTCCAGAAATGAGAACTAGCGTCAAAATAGAGACTGCGATAATTGTCTTGTTTTTCATTATTCCTCTCCCTCAATTCACTAGAAAATCCATCTTGCTGGTTTCAGATAACGTTCTGGTATTCACGAACCCGTTAGGGTTGTCTGCCTGCCAATCGCTTCCCCGATTTCTCTTCCGCAGACCCAGGGCGTTAGCCCGCAGCGTGAATGCTGTGTTATGAGATAGTTCGGGCCTTCCTTGAATCTGCTAAATTGTTCTTAATCTTAAGCACGTTCTCGATCTTAAAATCAGTCTTTGATCTGGATCGTCCCTTGAACTTAAATTATTTGTTTACGAATTTAACTATGTGTAGCCTGATCTTCTCGAATCGATCTTGTTTTACATTGTGTTATAGAGTAGTTAGGAGCTGGTTAGTTACTATAATCAGTTTGTGGTATTCCTTGAATTTACCTTTCAAAATATCTTTTAATATGTCTTTCTAATGATTGTATGATGTCGTTCTGTCGTCTTCTTCATCTCTAAGATTTCAAATATTCCTTCAGGGTATAAGGGTTTGATTCGTAATTCATCAATTGTTTTCCATTTTAACTTTATTCCTTCACATTCTTTATGCAATTGAACTGTACAAGATCTGATTCGGTGTTAAGTTTACACCAATGAAGTAATGTACAGTCATGTCTTTGCTTTCCGTCATACTCTATAATACTTTCATTTATTAATGCGAGGTCCCAACTGAAACTGTTAAATCAAATCCTTCTAGTAATTCTCTAACTATTGCTTCACTTGCTGTTTCACCAAATTCGATGCTCCCACCAGGAAATCTGTAAAAGGATTCATCCGTATCACATTGAACTAAAAATCTTGTGAATTCATGATTACAAATAATTCCTTCCGCTCTTTGTAGTGGCTTTGGCATACACTATTCATCCTTCTCCTATTATTTCTTGTAATTTGATCTTAATGGTTTATTGTCTTTATGTTATAGACGGTTTCCGATAACGTTCCCGCATTCACGAACCTGAGAGCCTTAAGGGCATAGGCCCGGCCGCGACGCGGTTAGGTTCGCAGGGTTGTCGCCTGAATCTGCTCCCCTGATATCCCTCTGGCGACCAAGGGACTCGGAGAGTACGGCAGCGTGAATGCATTGTTATGTGATGTCAACGACATCTTCGAATTACTGGGAGAGCCCTTTCAATGATTACTTCTCACGGATTCCGACTTATCTATTATTCTGGTCACGCATTCGGGAAAATGTGTATTAAATTCACGACGCTTAGATTGAATTGTCGTGGTGTTAACATCAATAAAATCACATTCTCTAGCCAGTACTATGAATTGTTTCGGCAAATTTTCTTGAAAAGTTATATATGCCGTTATACTGTGTCCATCACTTTTATGTGGCCTGTCCTTCCATGGAGTCTTAGTGCCCTGACAAGAATATTTAGTTCGAAGTCCCATTAAGTTTAATCTATTTATTATGTCTACAATTTCCTCATCAATTTCATTATTGTTACGTCGCTCCACGGTATCCTTCTTGATATTGAACTGTTCCCGGTAATTTATGTCTCCACAAAATTTTGAAATAAATCGTTTATAATGATTGTCACTATAGTCACTAACGAGAAAGTGCCTATAATACTCATCAACAATATGGTTATTGATATCAAACAGTCTAATATTACAAGTATAGCAGCCTTCATTGTTATCAGGTTGAAAATCATAAGTATATGCAGACAATGTAAATACAGCCCTTTTGCCTTCCTCAATTTTCCGCCTTGTCTTTTCTTCCAGCATGAGCCCCACAAAATCCCTCCTATTCAGAACATTTCATGATCTTACCGTTGATTTCATATAACATTTGTGTATTCACGACGTCCCACCACCTTAATCCCGTAGGGCGGCCGCGATGCGGTTAGGTGATGCGGATGTGTCCAGCTGATTACTCTCCTCTGAAATGCCTCGGGCGGACCGAGGGCCGAATGGCCCGAAGCGTGAATATGGTGTTAGACAAAGGATCACTCTTCCTTGTATAAACTATCAAAATACTCTCTCCAATAGTTCACTATCCAATCATTATATTTAACATAGAGATGTCTTAATTGTTCCTTAGATCTAGAATGAATGATACAACCTCTATCATCATACATGTTAAATACAATGTTCTTATCTTTACTAATAAAATATACTCTTTGACCTATAGATGGCTCTATGCCCTGCTCATAATGACTAATTCCTTCAAGTATTTCTCTATATGGAAATGATGAAACGAGCCCTGTTAAGACTTTGATTTGATATTCATTTTTTATTTCAATTCTATTTCCTTCATCATCCACGTCTTCATCTAAATCAAATAATGTTTCTTCTTCTATTGTCTTACCATTCAGTAGTTCGTAAATATATTCATGTGTTGTATTACCAAACATAGGATCTTCTTGATTACCCCAATCTTTGATAAAAACATAGATAAAGTCACTTTGATTAAATGTTTCTTCAAATATAGTTACAACTCTTTGGTTTACTTGTTTTATTCTTCGATTGGATCCATTACGAAATGGTTCTCCTAGTTCAAATCTAATATGAACATCACTTCCGAAATTCGGAAAGTTATTATCAATGTATTCAATAATGTTTTTCATTTGACACTCCTATAATCCTTAATTAATAGTTCTTGTGATCTTTCGTCTAACGTTACCGTGTTCACGACGTCCATTCACCTTAAGCTGCCAGAGTCGTGCGACTAGCACGATCTCGACCGGCCGCGATGCGGTTAGGTGAATGGATGTGTCCCGGCAATCAATTCCTCGACATACCTTGAGGCGGCTTCTCCGCCGATACGTGAACACATTGTTAGATGAAGTAAATGCCTTCTTTGAATATCCTGGATAATTCTTTATTGTTCTATTTCAAATCTAAAATGACTACCTATTTCAGCATTCTTTCCTGTACACTCCTCTAACTTATATTCTATTGTTGTTCCATTAATATTCTTGGTAAAATTGTTACATACTGTACTTTTCACATTGCTCGAACCAAATTTATCATTTGAATTATCATATTTGTATGTAATGGATTTTCCATCAAAATTAAAATCATAAAATATTGGATCGCCTTCAATTGTATACCGGGTTATTCTTATTTTATCTTTCCTTTTTTCTTCTATATTGAGAATAAATGAATCTAATTTTTCTGCGTTCGTGACTTTTCCATGAAGATCAACAATATCGCCGCGATTAATCGCGGCATTAGAATCATATCCTCGATCACTTTCTTTAATATAATCATCTGAACTACTGCATGATATTAATGTTGTAAAAACTATCAATAGAACGATTGGTATTAATATATTCTTCAATGATATTCCCCCTCAATAACCTTGCATATATTTCACCTAACGTTGTTGTATTCACGAACCCGAGAGGCTTAAGGCAGCGCAGCTGCCGGGTCGAAGACTTAGCCTCGCAGGGTTGTCTGCCTGCCAATACCTCCTCGAAATTTCTTCCGCAGACCCAGGGCGTAGCCCGCAGCTTGAATGCATTGTTATGTGAAGTAACATGCTTTCAAGGGTAACCCTCAAATATCTTTATAAATAATCTCTATATTAGGTTTCTTAATCTCTATAAAATATCTAAATACTTTCTTTCTAAGTCTTAATAAAATTGATGCTGCCCGACCCAGAGTATCAAGAGATTTCTTTAGGTTCTTTCCTTCTCCAAGATATTTAAATACTAAATGCGTTGATATTAAGTCAGAAATAAAGCCCTCTCAGTCCCTTCAATAAGTTCAAATAATTCCAAGTCATAATTCTTTACTTTTTTGAGAACTTGTTTTAAGTCTTTATTATCTAACTTTGGATAATGAAATGAATTGTTCCTAAAGCTATTTAAGTTTGTGTATGTTCTCTGTTCTTCTTCTGTATCAAAAATCATTAATAATTCGTTAAAATCTTCTTGATCCTTACAATTAAACATAGAAATAAAGTCAGTTATCTCCTTGTACTGCATTGAGTCCTTAAAAAAATCTACTGCTTCTTTTAAATGAGAAGAAGCTAATTTAAAAAAATAAAGCGACAATGCAGAGTGTTCTTCTTGCTTGGAATGTTGTTCAATCTTTGAATTAGTAAATAAAAGGTCATTACTAATTGAATAAAATTGAATTACCCACCTGGATACAGCATCGTTTGAGTCAAATATTTCACCAATTCTCATTCCCCCTATATAACCCCTTTATAATTTTTTGTATTCCGTGTTATTTCACATAACGTTTCAGCATTCACGAACCCGAGAACCTTAAGGGGCTTTGTCCCGGCCGCGACGCGGTTAGGTTCCCAGGGTTGTCCGCTGAATTCACTTCTCCGAATTGCCTCTGCGGACCGAGGTCGGCGGATGCCGACCGATATGTGAATGCGGTGTTATGTGATGTTATCGCCTTCATTGAGTTTACTTCCAGTATCTATGCCATGTATTGATACGTATCGTCAATCCTAATAAATCCATTAACATTCTTAAGTCGATCCCTATGGAATATGCCTGATCGATTGTGAAAATTACCTTCTGCTGTAATTACTTTATCCTTGTCCATGCCCAGAACCACTCCAATGTGATCTTGGGGCCCGTCACCTAAAATGTTATCGAAGATAATCAAATCCCCATGTTCTGGGGTATAAGTTAGGTCACTTGCTTGAAAGTAAAATCCAGTTAATTGACTCCAATCTAACCAAGCTTTAACCCATGCAAAATTGCAAGTAACGGGTTCCGGATATCGAATTGGAAGCTTCAACCCAGCTTCACAGCAACAGTGATATACAAAAGCAGCACACCAATCGAATCCTATATTCTTATCCTTCCTAGGAAAATACCCAAGTATTGGTTCTAAATCAGGTCCACATTTCTTATCATTTCCAACCAAAGGTCTTGAGGCTAGTTCTTTGGCAATTTCAGCAATTATAATTCTTCTACTCACGGCTGTTTCTCCTCGAGACTTTTTGTTTTTGCGATAATTTCACATAACGTCCTGGTATTCACGAACCCGAGAGCCTTAAGTGAGCGTAAGCGAACGGGTCGTCAGACTTAGGTTCGCAGAGGTTGTCCGGCTGATTCTGCTTCCTGACTTCTTAACTTCGGCCGGACCAAGGAGCGTTAGCGACGCAGCGTGAATACGGTGTTATGGGATGTTGACAACTTCTTCGATTAACCAATATAAATCTTTGGATAGTTCCTTAGTGTTTATAGCCTTTCCTAATCATTCCATCATGAAATAACTCGATCACATAATCATTTTCCTTATATATCCATACATCTGGAGAAACAGCTGTTACATCATCAATATTCTTTAGAATCTCAACTAGTTTTGCTTCGATAACCGGTTCTTCGCCATGACTCCATACAATTAGGCACCGTTCTTCTAAATCAGTCAGATTCTTATTTAGATCTTCGATAGTTATCTCTTGATATTGCTTGTTCTTCCAGTCTATTCGGCCATACGTAGTAAATGGGTATTCTTCTTCAAATTTTTGATAGATCTCTTCCGTTTTCTGTTGGCTATAAATAGCCACTTCATCCCCAAGAGCGACCAAGCATTCTTCAAATAAAGAGTTGGACATTTTCTTTTTGTTTTTCGACTTTTGTCGTTCAAGTAGGTATTGAAGTCTATTTCTTCTTTCATTTACATCCATGTCTAGCCCTCACTAATAGTTTTGTGTCAATTTCCCATAACGTTGTTGCATTCGCGAACCCGAGAGGCTTAAGGCGCACCAGCGCCGGGTCGCCAGACTTAGCCTCGCAGGGTTGTCTGCCTGCCAATCGCTTCTGTGATTTCTCTTCCGCAGACCGAGGGCGTTAGCCCGCAGCGTGAATGCTGTGTTATACGTAGTTACCGCCTTCCTTGAGTCGCTTAAAAATCACGCTTGCTTCATTAATATGTAATAATCTAGATTATCCTTCAATTCTACTTGTTTTATAAAATTCATTTTGTTAAGTAATCTTTGTGAGCGTATATTTTCATTTTCGACGGTTGCTTCAATATAGGTTAAATCCATAATATCAAAACCCATTCTAATAACTTCTTCTAATGCTTCTTGCATTAAGCCTTGTCCCCAATATCTAGACGATAAATCAAAACCAATTTCTGCTCTTGAATTTTGTCCTTTTTCCCAACAATGGAACCCACACGTTCCAACCAATTCATTATTAGTCTTATCAAAAATCCCGTATCTGCACCCTGCATCATCTATATGAAATTGTATTATCTCCTCTGCTTCTCTGATATCTTGACATACCTCTATATCCATATATCGTGTTACTTCTGAATCGGAGAAGTGCCGGAGAACCAATTTAGCATCCAATAAAGTCAGTTCCCTCAGTAACAATCTTTTCGTTTCAATCTTTGGGAATTCCACCATTCGAAGTTCGCCCTCACTATTCTATTTTTGAATTTCCAAAGCGGTAATTACGTATAACGACTTATCTCTGAACTTCCTATATCTCTTTAATACTGGGTATCTCTGTACTTCGTGAATCCAACATTGGATTCTTTATTCATGTACCAGCGCACATCTACCCCACCAGTCGCCTCCAACCATATTCCTGCCCTACATCCGGTCCAGAGGACTCTGAATCCGCCGGATATCCTTTACACTTACATGGGTATATCGCTCTGTCGTACGAGAACTCTGATGGCCGAGCAACTCCTGGATATAGCGCAGATCAATTCCGTTTTCAAGCAGGTGAGTGGCAAAAGAATGACGCAGCGCATGGATGCCTAACTTTTTCATCACACCGGAGGCGGAGAGCGCCTTTTCGAATACTTTTTGCACGGATCGTTCGGTCAGATGTCGGCCGGGAGTTTGTCCGGGGAACAGCCAAGGTTCGGGTTTCTCCTGCTCCACATATTTACGGACCAGCTGATAAGCGGCATCGGACAGCAGGGTAATCCGGTCTTTCCTTCCCTTCCCTTGGCGCACACGCAGCACCTTCCGAGCGTTGTCGCAATCCTCAATCCGGAGCCGAACCACCTCGCCAACCCGCAGGCCCGAAGAATAAGTCAAGTACAGAATCGCCTGGTGCTTCAGGTTGTTCACGGCTTTTAGAACGAGCATCACCTCATCAAGCGAAAGCACATTCGGCAGCTTGTTCTCCTTTTTGGGCCTGATATAAGGAGCGGTTTCTTTCAGGTTAAGAACATGCCGGAAATAGAATTTCAGCGCGCTGATCGCCTGGTTGACGTAGGCATGGGAGTACTCCCGTTTGAGCAAATATAGAGTATACGACTGAACGAGAGATTCATGGGTCCAAGAGTTCCGGTCCACCTTCACTTCATCATTAGAGCAGGCATTCAGCAACTTTTCGATGTTAACGATAGTGTAGGGAATCGTCCATATGCCTTCGTCTGGCATCCACTTCCTCCCCGGTATAGATTTTAACTTCTGGATGTCCGCTTTGCCGAACCTGTTGATTTGGATCCCAATCGTTCGCTCATCGCGCACACTCAGCCTAATTCCCACCTCATTTTCCCCTCCAGTATAACCTCTTTTCAAAAATATGGGATATAAAAAAAGAGACTCCAAGGCTCATCGCCTCAAAGTCTCCGCTGCTTTCGGAATCAAGTATTCTGCTGTTTTTACCTACCTCAGCAAGGCTCCTCGCTCGGTTTCCCTTCATCCGTCGCCGTTCTGAAGCTGTGCCCGCACCCGCAGGTGGCGCTGGCGTTCGGGTTGTTGATGGTGAAGCCGCCGGTCATGCCGGATTCCTCGAAGTCGATTTCGAGGCCCTCGAGAAGACGCAGGCTGTCTTTTTCCATGACGACCTTGAGGCCCTTCACATCCATATAGACGTCCTGATCGGTCTCGTTGTCGTCAAAACCCATCGCATACGAAAATCCGCTGCATCCTCCGGGGTTTACGCCAAGACGAAGGAACATGTTCGGAATCTCCTGCGATTCGCGCATGGTCTTAAGCTGCTCCGCAGCCGCATCGCTGATAGAAATCATGGTTTCCAGCCTCCTTTAATTATCTATGGTATCGGCCGAGCTCGGCCAAAAGTTATTGTCTATATAAAGTAAAGTATACTTCACTCCACCCCGGTCCACAAGCCGCAGATGAAGGGACGAGAAGAATTCGGGGCGGTTGCTCACCTTTCAAGAGAGGTTTATAATAGGAAAAAGTAATACGCAAAATTCGAAATTTTGTCACGCGCGGCTTGAGACTTCATCAAAAATGAAATTGCTGCCGCTTCGATATGTTGTTCTTGAAAACATCTGCGTCGTTTTTTCCTTTGCGAGAAACAGCGGGATGTTTTCTTATTGGTAGGCCGCAACGTTATGCCCATGCTGGCTAAGCCTCTGATCTCAAACCTTACTAGGAGGAATCATAATGTCTACTCTTATTACTCCCCACACCGATGCCAGAATGGCTGATATTATTGAAAAGGTTCACGCCGGCGAGCGATTGACCTTGGAGGATGGCGTTTATTTATATGATAGCAGCGATCTGCTGACCATCGGCCAGCTCGCAAACGAAGTCAACCGGCGGAAGAATGGGAACAAAGTGTATTTTATCGAAAATATGAGCTTGTACTTTACGAATGTGTGCGAATCGCGCTGCGCGTTCTGCAATTTCCGCAAGGATGAGGGCGAAGAAGGCTCGTATACCCTCTCCGGCGAGGAAATGATCTCCTATGTGGAGCAGCATATTCACCCCGGCGTGCGCGAGTTCCACATTGTGGGCGGGCATAATGCGGGCGTTCCCTTCCAGTACTACGTCGATTCGCTTCAGGCGCTGCATGACCGCTTTCCGGAAGTTACATTGAAAGCTTATACGGCGGCGGAGATCGATTTCTTCACCCGGATCAGCGGTCTGAGCATCCGCGAAGTGCTGGAACGCTTGCAGGCGGCAGGCCTTAAGACGCTGACGGGCGGAGGAGCGGAAATTCTTTCCGATCAATACCGCCAAAAAATGCATGTCGACAAAGCAAATGTCGAAGAATATTTGGAGGTGCACCGGCAGGCGCACAAACTCGGCATGCGGACCCATACGACCATGCTGTACGGCTCCATTGAGTCCCATGAGGACCGCGTCCGGCACATGCTGCAAATCCGCGAGCTTCAGGACGAAACGAACGGCTTCATGGTGTTCATCCCGCTGTCGATGCAGCCCAAGAGCAAGAACGCCGGCATCATGCGCCGGAACTCCGCGTACGAAGATCTCAAGACCATCGCCGTCAGCCGGCTGATGCTCGACAACATCGACCATATCAAAGCTTACTTCATTAATATCGGGCCGCAGTTGACCCAGGTATCGCTGAGCTTCGGCGCTTCGGATGTGCACGGAACGATTCTGAAGGAACGGATCAGCCATTCCGCGGGCGCGCTGACTCCCGAAGGTCTTACACGTGAAGAACTGATTTGGATGGTGAAGGGCGCCGGCAAAATCCCGGTTGAGCGCGATACCTTCTACAACGAGATCAAGGTATACGAATAACCACACCCATTTCACAGTTGAAAGGAAGACCGGACTGCATGAAGAAACTGCTTGTACTCGGCGGCGGCTACGGCGGCCTCGCATTGATCCAGGAATTGCTTGAGCACCATCTCCCGAGCGATGTGGAAATCGTCCTGATTGACCGGATGCCCTTTCAAGGCATCAAAACGGAATATTATGCGCTTGCCGCCGGTACGGTTTCCGATCATGATCTTCGTATCTCCTTTCCCGTCCACCCGAAGCTCTCCATCAAGTACGGCGAAGTCGGTTCCATCGATCTGGAGAGACAGATCGTCTTCATGGCAGACGGCGAGCCTGTACCCTACGACCTGCTCGCTATCGCTCTGGGCTGCACGGATAACTATCACGGCATTCCCGGCGCCGAGGAACATACCTGCAGTATCCAGACTCTCTCGGGGACAAGAGAGACCTACCGCCGCCTGAACGATGTGAAGGCGTACGGCACCGTCAACATCGTCGGCGGCGGCCTTAGCGGGGTCGAGCTTGCAGCCGAGCTGCGTGAAAGCCGGCCTGATCTGAACATTTCTATTCTCGACCGGGGCGAGCGGGTGCTGTCCGCCTTTCCCGCCAAGCTGTCCCAGTACGTCGAGGAATGGTTTAGCGAGCATCAGGTGCAGACGCTCAGCCGGATTTCGGTCTCCCACATCGAGAAGGATGCGGTCTTCAACGGTTCGCAAGCGATCGTTTCGGACGTTACGGTCTGGACTGGCGGCATCCAGCCGGTCAAGGTCGTACAGGCTCTAAATTTGGACAAGGACCGCGGCGGAAGAGTGATTCTCGGCCAGTATTATAACGTCCAGGAATATCCTGAGGTTTATGTGATCGGCGACTGCGCCAGCCTGCCGTTTGCGCCCAGCGCCCAAGCGGCGGGCGCCCAGGGCGAGCAGGTGGCGCAGATTTTGCGTGCCCTGTGGCGAAATGAGACGCCGAGGCTGCATAAAATCAAGCTGAAGGGAACGCTTGGTTCCTTGGGGAAAACCGAAGGCTTCGGCCTTCTAGGCAGCCGTTCCGTCATGGGCCGGGTGCCTCGCCTTCTGAAGAGCGGAGTGCTGTGGATGTCCAAGCGGCATTTCGGTTAATGCCCGGCCCGGTCAGTCTATTTCGAGATTGTCCCAGGCTTCCAGTTCCTTGATCTTGGTCTCAATGGCGGCCTCCAGCTCTTCAGCCGAATCGGCGGCAATGATTTCACCGTTTACCATGGCGAACGGCTCAAAGCGGCACTGGCTGCAGTTTCCGAGACAGCTGTACTCGACAACATCGTAATCCGGATTTTGTTCCAGTTGATTCTTAAGCACTTCGGTGCCATGTCCCAGGTTGCTGACACAAAATTCAATAATTGGTCTCATGTTGATCTCCTTGGCCCTTACTAACCGTTTTATTTTTTAAATATTTGTACTATAATATACGTACGAAAGGAGTGATTGAGAAATGAGTGAGAATACACAAAGCACTAGCATGTACGACGAAGTGCTGGAAGTTCTTGATAAACTGCGCCCGTTTCTGCAGCGCGATGGCGGTGACGTTGAACTGATCGACGTTGAAGACGGTATCGTGAAACTGAAACTGATGGGTGCCTGCGGCAGTTGCCCAAGCTCCACAATTACGCTGAAAGCCGGAATTGAACGTGCTCTGATCGAAGAAGTTGAAGGCGTCCAGGAAGTCGTTCAAGTATTCTAATTTTTGCGTATACACCGTCCCGGTTGTTTGCTTAGGCAAACGGCCGGGATTTTTTTGAGTTTATATTTCGGGGCCATTTTGCGCCCTCCCTAACCTATCGGTCATTATATTAAATTTTATGTTTCTCTACAACCTTGTCTCCTACCTAGGAGAACCGCCCAGTCCATTAAAAAATCCCGCACACCCAAAATCGGGCGGTGCGGGATTTGTTCAAATAGCGGATGATTAGAACGCCGGGATGATGGAGCCTTGGTACTTGTCTTCAATAAACTTCTTCGCTTCCGGGGAAGTCAGCGCGGCCGCCAGCTTCTTGATCGCGTCTTTCTCCTTGTCATCCGGACGGGTTACGAGCAGATTCGCATATGGGGAATCTCCGCTCTCGATGAACAGGGCGTCCTTCGTCGGAACGAGTCCCGCTTCCAGAGCGTAGTTGGCATTGATCAGCGCAAGGTCGACTTCATCCAGCTGACGCGGCAGGTTGGCGGCTTCCAGCTCGATGATCTTGAGATTCTTTTTATTTTCGGTGATATCCGATTTGGTAGACGAAATATTGTTAGGGTCCTTAAGCGTAATCAGACCGTTCTTCGCCAGCAGAATCAGCGCACGGCCGCCGTTGGTAGCATCGTTAGGGATGGCCACTTTCGCACCGTCTTTCAATTCGTCGATCGATTTAATTTTTTTGGAGTAGGCGCCAAAAGGTTCAACATGGACAGCGGCGACCGATGTCAGATTCCAGCCGTTCTTTTGGTTCTGGTCGTCCAGATAAGGCTTGTGCTGGAAGAAGTTCGCGTCCAGTTCGCCTTCGGCAAGCTGCAGGTTCGGCTGTACATAATCGGTGAATTCCTTGACTTCAAGCTTGATGCCCTGCGCTTCGAGCAGCGGAGCGATGGCATTCAGAATTTCGGCATGCGGAATCGGAGAAGCTCCGACAACCAGGGTAATCAGTTCTGCGCTCGGTGCAGCAGAAGCTCCGGCAGCAGGCGCATCGGATGCGGCGGCATTGGAGGCTTTGTTTCCTCCGTTGTTAGAGCCGCAAGCAGCCAGCACCGCAATCAGCGTCAGGCTGAGCAAGGTCAACAGCAATTTTTTCATTTGTAAATCCCCCTCTGAAGTATGTTTGTTTTTTTAACGGAAGC
This sequence comes from Paenibacillus sp. URB8-2, assembly GCF_013393385.1. NCBI lineage: Bacteria > Bacillati > Bacillota > Bacilli > Caryophanales > Paenibacillaceae > Paenibacillus > Paenibacillus sp. URB8-2. The sequence goes on from NZ_AP023239.1 coordinate 4,609,698, forward strand.
CCGTACGGTTCCCCAACCATCAGGTCCGCCAATTTCGGCGAAAGCCTCTGCTTCCAAGGAAGCTGAATGCGCCCTCGCCTGAATAAGGTATTTTATATAAATAGGCCTTATTTTCTTGTGAAGTGTCTTACCAGCCGGTCACCCGCCATCTGCAGCAGCTGTACCAGCACAACAAGCAGAATAATCGAGACAATCATAACTTCCTTCTCGTAACGCTGATAGCCGTAACGGATAGCCAAATCGCCCAGTCCGCCCCCGCCGACCATGCCTGACATAGCCGTGTACGAAACGAGCGTAACAACGGTTATCGTAATTCCGGCGAGCAGGCCCGGACGGGCCTCCGGCAGCAGCACACGCATCACGATCTGGGCTGTCGAAGCTCCCATTCCCTGCGCTGCTTCAATCACACCCCGGTCCACCTCGCGCAGCGACGTTTCAACCAGACGAGCGAAAAACGGCGCGGCTCCGATCACAAGCGGCGGAATGGTTCCCAGAACGCCGATTGAAGTGCCGACCACGGCCCGGCTGAACGGAATCAGCGCAATGACCAGAATGATAAACGGCACGGATCTCAGAATGTTAACAATAAAGGAAAGAACCGCATAAAAGCTTTGCACCAAAGGAATTTGCGATCTTCCCCATAAATATAACACAATTCCGAGTGGTAAACCAAGAATTATTGTGAAGACTGCGGAGTTTCCCAGCATTTTCAAGGTATCCAGCGTGCCGGTAAGCATTTCATCCCAGTCAACGGCTGAAAAATCAAGTCCGAATATCATGATAGCACCTCCACATCAAGTCCCTGCGCCGTCAGTTCGGAGATCGTTCTGCCGATGGCTTTGGCGTCCCCTTCGAAGCGGACAATCAACTGGCCGTACGGAGTGTCTTTAATGGTGGAGATGGTTCCCTGCAGGATTGCGAAGTTCACTCCGGTACCGCCGGCCACGCGCGACAGCGTCGACTCGTATGTCTTTTCCCCAAGAAACGTAATCTTGACCGCCGTCGCCCCGGTCGGATGCGGAGCATGCAGAGCCGCAAGGAGCGGACTATCGTCCTGGGCTTCGCTGCGGATGAACTCCTTCGTCACCTCGTGCTTCGGCTTCAGGAACACATCGGTCACCCGGCCCTGCTCAACTATCCCCCCGCCGTGGATCACGGCAACCCGGTCGCAAATGCTCTGAATGACATGCATTTCATGCGTAATCAGCACAATGGTCAGATTAAACTGCTTGTTGATGTCCAGCAGCAGCCTGAGGATCGAATCGGTCGTCTGCGGATCAAGTGCCGAGGTGGCCTCGTCGCACAGCAGCACATCCGGATCGCTGGCCAGCGCCCGGGCGATGCCGACACGCTGCTTCTGTCCGCCCGACAGCTGGGCCGGGTATTTGCCGCGGTGTTCCGTGAGGCCCACAAGCGCGAGAAGCTCATTCACCTTTCGGTCTACCGCGGCCTTCGGTGTGTGCGTCAGCCGGAGCGGAAAAGCGATATTGTCATACACGGTCGCCGACGAGAGCAGGTTGAAATGCTGAAAAATCATGCCGATCTTCCGCCGGCGCTCCTGCAGTTGGCTTTTGCCCAGCCGGGTCAGCTCGGTGCCGTCGATCCACACTTCGCCTTTCGTCGGACGCTCCAGCAGATTGATGCAGCGGATCAGCGTACTTTTACCCGCGCCGGAGTGGCCGATCACCCCGAAAATTTCCCCTTTTTCAATGTTAAGATTTACGCCCGAGAGCGCAGTGGCGGCGCTGCCGCCTTTTCCGTACACTTTGGTCAATCCTTTTAACTCTATCACTCTTTCTGCCCTCCCTATGCCCCCGAAAACAACAAATAAAAAACACCATCTAAGAAGAAACGGCTTCGCCGTCCTCTGGAAGAGGAAGGCATCTGTTTCTCGTAAAAATATCAGGTTAAGGATAAACGCGAAGTTTATACTTTCTGATATTTCTAGAAGAAACGCCTGACGGCGTCCTGAAGGACGCAGGGTGCGTTTCTCGTAGTAATATAAGGCTATTTATAAGCGTGAAAATTATAAATTCTTATATTCCAAAAAGCCCCCCGAATCTGTGCAGACCGCGGGAGGCTCTCTTAAGTGTAAAAGACAATGCCTTCTCATCTGCGCAAAGCCGTGAACCTGCCACAGCAATGTAGGAATTAGCACCATGACACTGATGTATTGGGCATATACCTTCGCCGCGCATCAATCGGTTGCCGGGCTTCATCGGGCCTGTCCCTCCGCCACTCTCGATAAGATTGGATATAAAATTTTCATGCCTTAGTATAAAATCTTTTACATGCTTTGTCAAAGATATTTTAAATGAAATCGTTTATTTTCTTATGATTTTCCCAGGCTCTTGCCAAGCTGTTCGTTGCTGTACGTGAACACTTCGACCAAGGTTTTGCATACCATTTCCAGTCCCTGGCGCAAATCCTCCAGATGTTCGTCGAGATCTTCAAGCCTGATTTTATCATGCAGTCCCTGATGCCGCTGCCACAGATCGTCCTGCATCTCGGAATTCATATAATGAATCTCGGCGTTGCGGCGCCCCCGCAGCTTCTGCATCGGATCGCGGTACGAATCCTTGATCTCCTCAAGCCTACCGGACAGTTCTCTATGCTTCTTGGTCGAGCGGAACCGCCGCAGCACGGTATAGTAGGAATAATGGGCTTTAACCCTAACGGTATTCAGATCGTACAGGCTGTTCAGCACCGTCCCAAGCTTGTCGAGCAGCGAGAATACGCGGATGAAGCCGTTTTTGTAAAAATAGACATAGCGCGCATAATCGCCCTGTTCGCTGACGGACATATCATCCATATAGCCCGCCTTAACCAATTTGCGGAAAAAGGAAGCGGCGAACAAGCTCTGCTCCAGTTCATCAAGCGAGGAAATCAGCCCGCGAATCCAGATTTCCAGCTTCCGGTACTCATGGTCCCGGTCCTCATGGGCATTCATTTCCGTGCGCAGCATGGACGCCATTTGAGCCATATTGTCTATGGCAGCCGCCAGCACGCCGGTATTTTCACGGGGAGGCTCCCCCAGTATAATCCGCAGCATATCCGTCCTCCTCTACACAGCACTAAATGTATCGTTAATAACGTTTATTAATTTCCTGGGGAATTGGCTTGTCCCTCTTTCGTTTACACTGTAGGGAAATAGTTCTTCCAGTTGCGGTCAACCAGCTCCACAATATCCTCGCGCGGGAACAGCTCATCCGGGTATCCGGGCTTCATACGGGCGTCGATGACGATCGGAAGCTCGTAGCCGATATGATGATTCTTAACCATAGCCTCGGCAAAAATATCGGTAGCCGGGTTGAAGCGGGTAAATACCGTCCACAGGAACGAGGTTTGCGTCTTCACCGTTTCAGCGGCATTGTCGACCAGAATGACCAGCGGCCACGCGGTGTTCTTCTCCCGAAGGGCGCCCACCAGTCGCTGCGGCAGCTCCGGATCCTCCGTATAGGACGGACCGGAAACGACCAGGCAGCCGCCGCAGTAAGGCAGCGCCGCGCGGATGCCGGGAAGATTGCCTTCCTCGTAGCTTCGCGGAAGCTCGCGCACCTTGCTGCCGATACCCATCAGGACGCCTTTGCTGCCGTGATTCATTCGCTGGCCGGTGTAATCGAGCGTATCATGCGATGTTTTGTTGAAAATAAACAAATCGACCGCCGGATTGAACCGCTCCAGCACCGTTTCCAGCAGCTTCGGGAAATCCGACAGGTCCACCGGCTCGTTCGTAAGGACCAGGAACTTGGTCAAAGACAGCTGCCCTTCGCCCAAGATGCGGAAGGCCGAAACCAGCGCTTCGCGCGAATAGCTTTCGCGCACGACGGCGGACGCCAGCGTATGGGAGCCCGATTCGGAGTACGCCCACAGGGAACGGACAGAAGGCATGACGAGCGGATAAGCCGGAGACAGCAGCCGCTGAAGGAAATCGCCGAGGTAATAATCCTCCTGGCGGGGCTTGCCGACAATAGTCGCCGGATAGATGGCATCCTTGCGGTGCCACATCCGCTGCACATTCATGACCGGGAAGTCATGCTTCAGCGAGTAGTAGCCGTAGTGGTCCCCGAACGGGCCTTCCGGCCTGCGCTCATGCGGCGGAACCAATCCGCGGATCACAAATTCCGCCTCCGCCGGCATACGGTGGCCGCCCATCGGGTCCTTGACCATCGGCAGACGGCCGCCCAGCACCATGGACGCCAGCAGCAGCTCGGGCATACGCTCCGGCACAGGAGCGATAGCCGTGGCGATCAGAGCCGGCGGACCGCCGATAAAGACGGATACCGGCAGCGCTTCGTTCCGCTGCTCGGCCTCATGATGGTGGAAGCCACCGCCCTTGTGAATCTGCCAGTGAACGCCTGTCGTTTGATCGTCGTATATTTGAATCCGGTACATCCCGAGATTATGGTCTTTCGAATTGGAAGGACTTTCCGTATAAACGAGCGGCAGCGTGACGAACGGGCCGCCGTCCTCCTGCCAGCTTGTGACTCGCGGCAATCCCTTCAGCGGATCGGTACTCTGACAAACGTTTAAGATAGGAGCCTCTCCCTGGGAAACATTCTTGATGCCGACCTTCAGCAGGTCAAGCAGCAGCCCTTTTTCCTTCCAGACGCCGGTTACCGTAGGCGGAAGAAGCGTTTCCACCGCGCCCATAAGCGATTTCATCAGCGCTTCGGGACGGGGGCCAAAAGCTTGATCCACCCGGCGCACCGTGCCGAACAGGTTGGTAACAACCGGAAAAGGAGTTCCTTTTACATTCGTAAACAACAGAGCCGGCCCCTCTTCCTGAATGACGCGGCGGTGTATCTCCGCCAGCTCCAGATAAGGATCGACTGGCGCTTCAATCACGGCAAGATCTTTGTCCTTCCGCAGTTGCTCTATCCATTGACGTAAATTACTGTATCCCAATATATTGTTCCTCCTCAAACCGACTCTATCCAAAATGGCTGGTTTCATCCGAAACAGCCTCTTTCTTTATCCTGCCAAGCTGCCAGACGCGCATGCTCATGTAGCACAGTACGCCGAACAGACCGGATATCAGCACAATATGGGCTAATGCGGCAAACAGGTACCACTGCTCATTATCCAACGTAAACACGACGCCCGCTCCGCTAAGAATCTGCAGCGCGCACAGAATGACGGCCGTAACTCCGAGCTTCTTAAGCTCGGGGTAAGCGCCGTAACGCCAGAACGACAAATGCCCAAGCGCCGCCACGAGTAGAAACAGCAGCATAGCCGCGACCCGGTGAAAGAACATAATGCCGACTCCTCCGGAAAGCTCCGGAATTACTTCTCCGTTGCACAAGGGCCAGCCCGAGCACCCGCCTTGCGAATCCGTATGGCTGACAAATGCGCCGATATACACGACGATATAAGCATAAATGGCGGTGATCCAGGTCAGCATGCGAAAGCTTCCCGCAAGCGGCGGAAGAGCGCCGGGCTGTTCGGCGGAGGGGCGCCTTCCCGCGCCAAGAGCCAGCATCAGCGAGCTGGCGAAGGCAATCAGCGAGAAGCCCATATGCAGCGCCATAACGGCGGCGGATTGCGGCCGGACGACCGCCAGCGCGCCCATGGCCGCTTGAATGACGACGAAGAGCAGCGTCATGAAGGCATACGCCTGCAAATCGCGGCGGTCCCGGGCATAGCGCCGGAAGGCAATCGCCGAGGCAAGCGAGAACAGGCCGGCAAGACCGCTGATCAGCCGGTGGCTCCATTCGATCATCTGTCCGAGCGTATAGGCCGGAACCAGCTTGCCATTACACAGGGGCCATTCATTTCCGCATTCGAGTCCGGACCCCGTTTTGGTGACCAGCGCTCCGCCAAGCAGGGCGAGAAACATAATGAGACAGGTTATGTACCCAAGCCATTTCAACTGTTTCGCCGTCAATTCCGATCACCCGCCGTTTCATGGGTTTTATGGAGCAAGAAGAAACGCCTGACGGCGTCCTGAAGGACGCGGGGTGCATTTCTCGTAGAAATATAAGGCCATTTATAAGCGTGAAACTTATAAATTCTTATATTTTGAAGAAGCTTTCCGGGCTTGCGTTACAGAAAGTTATGCGTTTCCATTATAACCGATAAGGGGAGATACGGCACACCTGCAAGTATATAATTTGAATTTCTCTTGCCGATATTCAAGAAGAAACGCTTGACGGCGTCTTTTTAAGACGCAGGTACGTTTTTCGTAGAAATATAAGACCAAATGATAAGCGCCCAGCTTATAAATTCTTATATTTTAAAAACGCCGCCTCCGCACGTACCCTGCGAAAGCGGCGAATCGCATTACTTGTGAATGGTCTGGTACACCTCGGACGCGCGGTTCAGAAAATCTTCAATTTCCTGTCTCGACTTGCGCAGCTTGTTGACGAACCGGACCAGTTCCCTTCCATCCGAATAGGCGACAAAGCTGGGGATGCCGAGTATATTCTGTTCCTGGCTGACTTCGCCAACCGCATCCACATCAACCTCTACCAGGGTCAGCTTATCTGCGTAATTCCGCTCAACCTCGGGCATAAACGGATCGATAAACTTGCAATCTCCGCACCAGTCTGCCTTGAATACGGCCACGGTCAGTCTTGGAGATTGGATGGCCACCTGAAATTCGGCCGCAGAGCTGATTTTGTCCATAACTTGCACCGTCCCTTCTGATATGACAATGGTTTCCCTTTAAGTGAAGCAAAATGCGCTGCGGAAGTCAAATACTCCTAATCTCTTTCCCGCGCGCGCGACGGCTGCAGCTTCATGAGCGGGCTTAGCAGCTTCCGCACCGGACGAGGATAGCTCGCCAGTTCCTGAGCGCTTAATACGCCAAGAACAATCAGCATAACAAGATAAAGGATGACAACCGCCGCTCCTGCGGCCAGACAGGCAATGAGATAGGCCAGGCGCGCGTGCATCATTCCGGAAAGGGCGATCCCGGCCTCGTTCAGGCCGTAACCGGCCGCGCCCGATACAATCACAGCCAGCAGATATCCTCTCCAGCGCTTGCCCATAATCTCGAACGGCACGATGCTCCGAAGCAGCCGCAAATTGAGGGTGGTGATGACAATAAAGCACAGCGCCGTAGCGATAATAATGCCGTAGATGCCCATGAACCGGCTGAGCAGAACGCTTGCCGCCAGCTTTACGATAATCCCCGCCAGCACATAGAACATGGATATACGCGATTTGCCCATACCGAGCAGAATGGAGTTCGAAGTGGTCATCGTAATCTGAAAAATAGTTCCCAGCGTCAGCAGGGCAATCATGCCGCTGCCAGAGGGGCTCGTGAAGAGCAGCCCATTCACCGAGTAGGCCGCCACGACAAGCGACAACACGATCGGCGTTCCGGTCAGGATGGCGATGCGCATCGCGAGCGTGATCTGCCGCTTCAGGTGAACCTCGTCCCGTCTTGCGTAAGCCGCGGAAATAACCGGAATCAGCGAGGTACTGAGGGCGATCGCCAACACGGGCGGGATGCCCGCGATGCTCTGCGCCTTCTGGCCGAGAATGGCGAGCTGCCTAGTCGCCTCGCCGACGCCCACCTGCCCGCTGAGCAGCGGAACGATCAGGGAAGAGTCGATGAAATAGACCGCTTGAATCGTCATGGACGACAAAATGATCGGTATGGATAAGCTGAAAATATCTTTATAAATCCCGAACAGCGGCAGTTTGGCTTCCGTGGAGGCCTGGATTCCGCTGTGCTTGTCGCTCCGTCTCATCTTAATGGCGGCATACAGCATGATGGCGAAAGCCCCGATGCTGCCGAACACGCTGCCGAACGAGGCCCCCGCCGCCATAACCGGATTGCCGTACCCCTGATGAAGCAAGAGAAAAGCCAGCAGGATGGCCGTAAACACGCGGGCGATCTGCTCCACGATTTGCGAAATCCCGTTGGCCATCATATTGTTGCGGCCTTGCGAGTACCCACGCATCATCGCGATGGTGGGGAACAGCAGCAGCGCTGGGGCGATGGCCCGGATCGCCAGCGTGCTCTCCGGCACGCCCGCATGCTTCGCGAACAGCGGTGCGGTTATGTACAGCGCCGCGCTGATGATCACGCCGGCGACGGCGCCAAAAATAAGCGCGGCCTGGTAAACCTGGCGCGCTTCATCCGGACGGTTCAGGGCGTAGCGCTCTGAGACCATTTTGCTGAGCGTGCTGGGAATGCCCGCCGTGGCGAGCGTCAGCAGCATCAGATACACATTGTTGGCCTGCGAGAAGGCCGCATCCCCGACATCGTTGAACAAATGCTCAAGCGGAACCCGCTGAAAAATGCCAAGCACGCGCGCCACCAGCGCGGCGGCGGCGAGAATAATCGTGCCTTTGATAAAAGAATCCTTCTTCGACAATCTGTTTCCCCTACTTTGCAGTGAATTTAATACCGGCCGATCCAAATAAAGAAGAGGATGACCATAACGATTTGCAGCACGATTTTCACCACGGTGCTGCTGAACAGCCCGAGCATGGAGCCGGCGCTGACCTTGAGCGCTTTGCCCGGATTCGATCCGGCGATCATCTCGCCGATAAACGCTCCAAGAAGCGGCCCAATAATGAGGCCGAACGCGGGGATCACGAACGGTCCCGCGATCAGGCCGATTGTACTTCCGATAATGGAAGCGCGCGAACCGCCGAATTTTTTGACGCCCCATGCCCCCACGATATAGTCCGCAATGAACAGCGCGGCGACGATCAGCGTCTGGATAATCCAGAACAACGGCCCGAACGGCGCGAAGCCGAAGAACCAGCCGTAGACGAAGAAGGCAAAGTAAATCGCCAAAGCTCCCGGCAAAATCGGATAGACGGCTCCGGCCAAGCCGACGGCAAACAGTGCAATAATCAGAATCCAACCGAGAATAGTCAAGCTTGGTCCCTCCTGTATTTTATTGTCGGCGTGCCCTCATCCGCAGGCCCTTGCGTTAGATCACGGTCTGTGCTGGGAAGCCTCTACTTCATCAAGCAATAGGAAACGGCGGATGACTTCGGCGATTCCATCTTCGTTGTTCGTCGAGGTTACTGCGTCGGCTTCCTGCTTGATGGTATCCTGTGCATTGCCCATCGCAACGCCAAGGCCTGCCTGCTGAATCGCCGCCAGATCGTTCAGGCTGTCGCCGACCGCGACGACTTCCTCCATCTTGATGCCCAGCAAGCCGCACACTTCCTTGATTCCGGCCGCTTTATTCACGCCGAGCGGATTGATCTCGAGATTGTAAGGCGAGGAGTTGGTGATCTCCAGACCGCCCATGTCCTGCAGCTTCAGCAGCACCTGATGGCGGATATCGTTATCTTCCGTATGATAGCCGAACTTCAGCCACTCCCGCCCATCGATATCGCCGTCCCAGCTTTCCTTGTTATACACGCCATCGACGGCGTACGCCCAAAACCAGATGCCGGACTCAACCGCGATCTCGTGCATTTGTTTGACGAGCTCCGGGTCCATCATTGAACGGCGGTACAGCTCATGCGGCGCCCGCCACACTTCGCTGCCGTTCACCGTCACCATCGGCGTCTTGAGTCCAAGCTGCTCGGCGTAAGGATACGCGGAGTCGAAAGAACGTCCGGTGGACAAGCAGACATGGATGCCCGCGTCCACCGCCCGGTGAATCCATTTTACCGTGTCCGGTGTAATCACTTGTTCATCATTCAGCAGGGTCCCATCCATATCCAAAGCAAGCAGGCGGTATTTGGCAGTCATTGCCATCCCTCCATTTTCTATTTTATTTGTTTGTATCAGTCGTTTGATTCTGCTGCAAGCCCTTTTTCGGCACGCCGTTCAGCCCGTACTCCCAGTCGTAAGCGTCAAAAATCTTCCGCGCGACCGGCGCTGCGCTGTTCGAGCCAAAGCCCCCTTCGGGGATGACGACGGCAACGGCCAGCTTCGGATTCTCGCGCGGCGCATAAGCGATAAAGACGCCGTTGTCGAGGTTGGTTGCGATTTTTGTCTTTTTGTCAACATACGTCTGTTGCGAAGTTCCTGTCTTGCGAGCAAAATCGTAAGGGAAATTGTCAAATGCATTTATGTCACTGTTCATTCCGCGCTTAATTTCATTCCAATATGAGTCATCCATCTTGACGGTATTCAGCACCTCGCGTCCGAACGTCTTGACCACTTGCCCCGAGGAATTCGTGATTTTGCTGACAAGATGTGGTTTGATTCGCTCGCCTTTATTGGCCAACGTGGAAGCATACTGAGCAAGCTGAAGAGTTGTATAAGCACCCTGCTGACCGAACGAGGCATAGACCAAGGCAGACTGCACGCTTCCAGACTTCGCCTCTTTTGTATAGTTGATCTGACCCAAAAACTCTCGTGGCAGGTCAACGCCAGTCGATACGCCAAGACCAAACTCCTTCATATATTTATCCCATACATCGATGCCCTTGGAAGCATATTTTTCATACAGTCTCTTACCAACCATATCAACCATAAAGACGTTGGAGGAATGTTCAATAGCCAAAGCGGGGTCCATTCTGCCATAGACGTGGCCAGAGGCATTCCGAACCTTGGTTTCATGGCCGGCCTTACCGAAGGAAGTTATCCCCCTATCCGTGTACCAATCTGATGTTTTAAAGAGTCCCTCATTGAGACCAAGCAATACACTAAGCGGCTTGACGGTGGAGCCCATAAAAACGGTCGAGGAGAAGCCATGACCCGATCTGCCCGAAGAGTTCGGCGTTATTGCGCCGTTTTGATAATTGAACTCGATCTCATCCCAAATTTCCATAATTCTGCCGTCAGCCCACGCATTCGTATCGTAATCCGGAATGCTGGCCATGGCCACGATATTTCCGGTATCGACCTCCATCGCGACCGCGTAGCCCGTTATGGCATTGGGATGCGTCTTGCCCTGAACCGGGTGGGTATGCAGCCATTTGATCTGGTCCGTTATCGCCTGCTGGGTCTTGAGCTGCACATTTTTGTTGATCGTCATCCAGATGTCATTTCCCTTTACAGGAGGGACAACCTTCTCAATTTTTTCCGCCATGTTCTGCGGATTGATGGAAATCTCCTGGTATCCATTCTGCCCGCGAAGCTCACGCTGGTACTGAAGCTCAAGGCCGTCGAAACCGACGAACTCGTCGTCTTTGTAAGTCAGGCCCGCTGTCGGATTCTTCTTCATCGTGTTCAGAATGTTCTGGTAGATGGGAAGACTGTTGGAATTCTTGAACAGCTTGATATACCCGACGGTCTGGACAGCCACTGTATCCTTGTCGTAATGCCGCACGTTCTCTTCCACGACTTCCAGGCCCGGGTATTCATTCTTGTGCTCCATAAAATAAGCGACTTCCTTGGCGGAGAGTCCCACCTTGATCCGACGGGGAGTATAGCCGTTGTACTTCCTGTACTTTAGGTCAAGCGAATCTTTTACCTGTTCCTCTGTCAGCTCCTCCCCGCTCTTGTCGCCCATTTCATTGAATTTATTCACCAGATCCGCCGCCAGCTTGTCGACAGCGGCCTTCGCTTCCGGAGTAAAGTCCGTAATGCCGGTATCTTTGTCCGTCTTTTTGGCGGTGTATTCCTTGGTGAGCGTAATGTACAGTGACTGGACAGGGGAGGAGTAAGCGATCTTCTCGCCTCCGGCGGCGAGGATCGAACCCCGCATGGCGGCCAGCGGCACATCTTTCGTATCCCGGTTCGTCTCCACTTCGGACAGCGTCGGTCCTTCTACAAATTGCAGCACGGCAAGACGGATAATAATGACGCAAAAGATGACAAATGTGCTGAAAAAGAAAATATTGATCCGCAGCGCCAGGGTGCTTTTGCCGTTGGTCTCGTCCGAGGGCAAGACCTGTTTGGGAAAAAGGTTCACTTTGTTCTCTCCTTAATTATAGCATTAAAGAATACCCTATGAATCCCCGGGAAGCTGGTTAATGTCCAAGGAATTCATTTCCAAAGTAACCCATTTATTGTAACACAAGCACCGCTGCGTCTCTAATAATTTCAGCACATTTTCTGGTTAGTCATTAAAGAAAAAGACATCTTCCTTGTGTGGAGAAATACAAAGAAGATGTCCCCTCTCTTATCTACGATTTAAAGGCTGATGTCAGCTTCTTTAGTTCGTTCCCGTTGCGCTGCTCTCGCCAGGACTGCCGCTTTGACCTGCAGATTGCTGCTGGAGACTCTTCTTCGGCACACCGTCCAGCCCGTACTCCCAGTCGTATGCGTCAAAAATCTTCCGCGCGATCGGCGCTGCGCTGTTCGAGCCAAAGCCCCCTTCGGGGATGACAACGGCAACGGCCAGCTTCGGATTCTCGCGCGGCGCGTAGGCGATGAAGACGCCGTTGTCTTTTAATACACCTCTCGCCGCCTGCTGCGAGGTTCCCGTCTTGCGGGCAAAGTCGTAAGGGAATCCGTCAAACGCGCTGACGTCACTGTTCATGCCGCGCTTGACCTCATTCCAATAAGCATCATCCATTTTGACGGTATTCAGCACCTCGCGTCCAAACGTCTTGACCACTTTCCCCGAGGGATCCGTAATTTTGCTGACAAGATGCGGCTGGATCCGCTCACCCTTATTGGCCAGCGTAGAAGCATACTGGGCAAGTTGAAGTGTAGTATAAGCCCCCTGTTGACCGAAAGAGGCATAAACCAACGCTGCCTGGGCACTGCCTGCCGCCTTTAGATTCGTATAGTTGATTCTCCCCAGAAACTCATTGGGCAGATCAACTCCAGTCGATACACCTAGTCCAAACTCCTTCATATATTTGTCCCATACGTCGATGCCCTTGGAAGCATATTTCTCATACAGTCTCTTACCAACCATATCAACCATAAAGACGTTGGATGAATGTTCAATAGCCAAAGCGGGGTCCATTCTGCCATAGACGTGGCCAGAGGCATTCCGAACCTTCGTCTCATGGCCGGCCTTACCGAAGGAAGTAATCCCCCTATCCGTATACCATGTCGAGGTTGTAAACAGTCCCTCATTAAGCCCGATCAATACGCTTAGCGGCTTGACGGTGGAACCCATCAGAACGGTCGATTCAAAATTATTGCCCGATCTCCCGGACGAAAAGGGAGTAATCGTGCCATTCTGATAGTTGGTGATGTCCAGGATTTTCGAAATGCTGCCGTCCGTCCACGCATTCGTATCATAATCCGGCATGCTTGCCATAGCCACAATATTACCGGTGTCGACCTCCATAGCGACCGCGTAGCCCGTTATAGCGTCAGGATGCGTCCTTCCCTGAACGGCATGGGTATGCAGCCATTTGATCTGGTCCGTTATCGCCTGCTGGGTCTTGAGCTGCACATTTTTGTTGATCGTCATCCAGATGTCATTTCCCTTTACAGGAGGGGCAACCTTCTCAATTCTTTCCGCCATGTTCTGCGGATTGATGGAAATCTCCTGGTATCCATTCTGCCCGCGAAGCTCACGCTGGTACTGAAGCTCAAGGCCGTCGAAGCCGACGAATTCGTCGTCTTTGTAAGTCAGGCCCGCGGTCGGATCCTTTTTCATCGCGTTCAGAACGTTCTGGTAGATGTCAAGACTGTTGGAATTCTTGAACAGCTTGATATACCCGACCGTTTGCACAGCCACCGTATCCTTGTCATAATGCCGCACATTCTCTTCCACGACTTCCAAGCCAGGGTATTCATCCTTGTGCTCCATAAAAAATGCGACTTCCTTCGTGGAAAGTCCCACCTTGATCCGGCGGGGCGTATAGCCATTGTACTTTTTGAACTCCAAGTCGAACGAGTCCTTGACCTCTTGCACCGTTAGCTTTTGCTCGGTCGTGTCGCCCAGCCGATTGAACTTGTCCACCAGGTCAGCCGCCAATTTGTCGGCCTTCGCCTTGGCTTCCGGAGTAAAGTCCGTTTTGCCGGTATCCTTGTCCGTCTTTTTCGCGGTGTATTCCTTGGTCAGCGTAATGTACAGCGACTGCACGGGGGTGGAGTACGCGATTTTCTCGCCTCCGGCGGCGAGGATCGAACCCCGCATAGCGGCAAGCGGCACATCTTTCGTATCCCGGTTCGTCTCCACTTCGGTCAGCGTCGGGCCTTCCACGAATTGCAGTACCGCAAGACGGATAATAATTACGCAGAATATGACAAATGTGCTGAAAAAGAATACATTGATCCGCAGCGCCAGGGTGCTCTTGCTATTGGTCTCGTCCGAGGGCGAGACCTGTTTGCGAAAAAGGCTCACTTTGTTCTCTCCTTTATCATTAAAATCATATAAAAACTCAAAGCACACTTTCCTTGATATGCGTGGAGTCAAAATCCGGCGGATTGAACCAGTTTCCGCTCTTCGCCCAAGTGGAGTCCAAAGGAATCCACGCTTTCCGCTCGGCGATATAAACCTCGTTCCAGGCATGCGGCCCGTATCCTCCCTGCCCGTCATAGCCGCGGCCGGTCACCACCCGCACATCAAGGCCCTGCGAACGGGCCATTACGGCATACAGACGGGCATAGTCGATGCATACACCTAGCCGGGTATCGAAGGTATCCTGCGGGGTCTGCTCTTTCCATATTCTTTTCTGCTCATAATTCTCGGCTTTGGCATAATCGTAGGAAATCCTGCTGCCGACCCAATCGTAGAGCAGCCGTGCCTTCTTCTCGTCGTTCTCCGCCTTCCCGGCTATGTCCGACGCCGCCCCGGTGATATCGCTCGACACGTCCCGGTCGATAATTTCGTATTTGCGGCGGAGAATATCGTTCATCTCTGCGGCGACCGCCTTGGTCAGTACCGGCAGATGGTCCTGCACCGTGGTACCGGCCACAGGCTTGATCACGGATTCGACGCCCTGCCGGTACACCGGCGACTCTTCAACGTAGCGGGCCAACCCGCTGCTTGGACTCAGACCGGTTCCGACATAAAGCGCGATAATGATCAAGAGGCAGCGAGCGGCGCCTATGAAAAGTCCGATGCCCGCACCGCCCAAGCGGCTTGCTGCCGAGATTTTACGGCCCAGCAGCCCTGGCCGCCGGCTCCGGGGAAACGGCAGCAGTGGGGCCAGAAGCCCCAGGATGATCCGGATCAGGCTGTAGCCTATGATCAGCAGGAGCAGGAACCGCAGCAGCGGGAGTCCCGCAAGCGCCGACACGGCAGTGTAATAAATCTGCTGCCACTGTTTCAGTTCTCCTTCGGGGGCCGCCGTTCCCGCCGCCCACGTTTGAACATAGGGCGAGAAATACGCCGCTGCCAGCGCGGAGAGAATCAGCGCCGAAATCGTGGCAATGCCCGAACCGAGCAGTCCGAACAATCTGCCCGCGGATAAGGAAAATCCCCTGAACCAGCCTTGAACCAGCGAAAAGGCGGCAACAAGCAGCAAAATTAACGTGATAATATTGGCATCGCGCAGGCTCTGCAGCCATTCGTTCAACATGTCTTCCCTCCTGCTCTAACACCTTTCATGTCTTTAGCGGCATTCATTATTAATCAAGTTACTGAGCTTTACGCGCTTCATTGATGAAGCTCCCCAGCGTATCGTTCACGCTCCACTGCCCGAGGCTGACGCCGCGGAAGGTAACGTTCACTTTGTCCTCTCCGGCTTTGCCCTTCACCTCGATATTGGGCGTCGTAATGGTAAAGGTTCCGTCTCCATGCGAAGTGTAGACGGCGTCCTTAGCTTCTTTCAGCATCACTTCCTGGGCTTCGGTTTTCAGTGTGTCGACCGTTCCCTCTTTCACTTTGCTTACGGCATCTCCGATCTGATCTATCGTAACTCCGCTGTAAATGAACAATCCTGCGACAATAACAATGGCAATCGCCCATTTCAGCACTGTTTTGACCAAATTAACAACAGCGAACAGCAGCACAAGCCCGATAACGATAACGAGCCAATTTTCTCTGATAAATTGCGACCATACTTGAGTATCCATCAATCCTGCAACACACTCCTGTTACTCATTTGCCCCGGACTCCCGCTTGATAGGCGTTGTGCCACGGATATTCATTATTATACATGATCATTCGGCATATTACATAAATCCGCCGAGGGGTAACAACATTGTAAGCTTTGCTACGGGGAGTTCTACAGCGTTGTGAAAAAATCGGTATATGCCCATACGTCCTCACGTAAAGTACAAGTAGCGATTGTCCATGGCGCCTGTGATGGCGTTTCTTTCGTCCACATTCTCTCCGCCCTGACCTGGCAGGCCGGGGTCGGCTCTTGGAGGTGCAAAGCTGCTTGAAAACCGCACTCTGGCTTTACCTGTTCTTGTTCTTTGCCTACTTTGATCTGCATGCGCAGTATCCCATTCTGACCCCCTTCGCCATTTCGCTGGGCGCCGGGCCGGCCTTTATCGGCTGGATGATGGGAATGTATTCGCTCACCCATCTTCCCGGCAATCTGCTTGCCGGCGTACTGATCGACCGAAAGGGCAGCCGCCGCTACATCGTCTACAGCCTGGTCGCCGCCGGATTGATTTTGCTGCTCCAGGCCTATGCCCAGCTGCCATGGCATCTGCTGCTTCTCAGGGCGGCGAGCGGTTTTGCGCTCGCCTTCCTCTCTCCCGCCTGCATGTCGCTGCTTGCCTCGCTGTCAAGCGATTCGGTGAAGCAGGGGAAGTACATGTCCGGCCAGGGAATCGTGCATACGCTCGCTTCCGTCCTTTCGCCGGCGGCCGGCGCATTCATCGTGGCCAAAGCCGGTTTCTCCGGAACCTTTCAGAGCCTGGGCTGGCTGCTGATCGCCACTGGTGTTATGGCATTTTTCAGCGTACCCAAGGCCGCAAGGAAGCAGACGGCGCAGACGGTAAGCGCAGCGGCGGGGGACGGACGCACCGAAGCGTTGATTTCACCGGAAGCCGTCACAGCGAAGCCGATTCCCTTCCGGTATCTCCTGCTTCCATTCTTCATTGCCTCCGCTCAGGGCGTACTCTTCTTCGAGCTCCCCCTGTCGCAGGCCGGAAACGGAAACAAAGGCATTCTTTCGACGGGAATATTGCTTTCGCTGCTCAGCCTCGGCGCGCTTGTCACCCTGAGTATGCTGTTTCTGAACCGCCTCCCCGCCCTCTGGCGAATCAGCGCGGCGCTGCTCGGCATGGCGCTCTGCTTCTTCGGCCTTGCCGCCGTTCCCTTGATCCCTCCGGCGGTTGTATTGTTTCTAATGGGCACCGCAAAGGGCGTGCTGTTCCCCGCGATGGCTGCGCTGTTTATCAGCATCAGCGGTCCCGGGCGCCTGGGGCGGACCTTCTCGCTGCAGTCCATTGCGACTTCCCTCGGTGCCTTCGCCGGTCCTGTCGCCGCCGGACAGCTGCGGGGGCTCGTCTCGCCTTACTTCATCGCTTTCCTTCTGATAATGCTCGCGCTGCTGCTCATTCCTCGTCCCGGCTCAGGCAAGCTTTCCGCCTACCGCCCGGACTTGCAAGGCCCGGCAATCTGACCCGATGCAATCTGGCAGGCGCCCGAAAATTGAGTAACGTCCGTCTGCGGGATTATGGGCGGGGACACAAACCCGGTAGATAAATCGACATATAATACAAAGTAGTTAAGAATCCACTGTGAAAGAGAGTTGAATTACAAATGTCGAATCCCTGCTGCCCTAAGCCTATGGTTGCTCCGGTTCATACGGCTCCGGTGTGCCCGACTTCTACCGGTGTTATTCTGGTCCTCTACGTTCTGCTTGTCATCATCCTTAAAACTTGCTGGGTATAGGATACGAACTTTACTCTTCATAGCGTACACTCCAAGGAATCATCCGGTCTGCCTTCAGCATCCGGGTGATTTTTGCTGTATCAATGTACATATTTTAAGGTGCGAAACAAATTCCGCACATTGTCCGGAGGTTATGCGACATTTCCCGGGGAATGATTACAATCGCGCCGCCATTCTGTTAAAAATGACAAACGTTAGGTAATATATATTTAAGGCCCGGCTGCCTTTCATGCCGCGCTTTCATTATTCGGTCGGAGGTGACGCCGCTATCATGTCCATCACCATTATTGTCGAAGGAAAGAATGACCGCAGCCGCTTACGGCGTCTGCTGAAGCCCGAGATCGACATTCTATGCACCAATGGCACGCTCAATACGCTCAAGCTGGAGACCCTGCGCAAACAAGTCGGAGACAGCGAAGTCTACCTTTACATGGACAACGACAGCTCCGGCAAAAAAATACGCGGCGTCCTGCGCGACGCTTTTCCCGATGCGGAGCATATATACACCCGCCGCGGTTACGCCGGAGTCGAAGGCACTCCCGATGAATACAATATTGCGCAGCTGGAAAAGGCGGGATTGGAAGAGTTCATTATCTATCCCGATCCGCTTCCTTATTAAATTAAAGCAGCCTGTGCCTATATTCTCGAAAAAAACGCCTTTTTCGGCTCCTCCCTTCCTTGCGTAAAAGGGGAACGCGAAAAAAGCGCTTTTCGACGCCGCTTGCAGGTCCTGCTCGCTACTCGCGGGCCAGCTTTTTCACGGCATCGGCCAAAAATTCCGGGGTAACCCGGTCCGTATCGCCGGCATTGTACAGTGCGCGCAGCCGGTTCTCCCGGTCCACCAGCCCGATCAGGTTCGCGTGGGCGAAATTGTCCTTGTTGTTGCCCGCGATCAGAATTTTGAAGGAACCCGCCGCCAGATTGCGCACCTTCTCCTGATCCCCGCGCAGAAAGTACCAGCCGGCATAATCGGCGTGGAAACGATCGGCAAACGTCTTGATCCCCCCGCGCGTGTCGTTCTGCGGGTCGAATGAGATCGAGAGGAAGGCCGCGTCTTTGCCAAAGCTGCCGTCCTTGATCAGCAGGTCCTGCGTCTGCGACAGGGCAAAGGTTGTAATGGGACACACATCCGGACACTGGGTAAAAAAGAAATATACGAGCCGCACCTTGCCCTGAGTATCCGAAAGCGTAACCGTGTCACCGTTTACATTTTCAAGGGAGAAGTCCTGCACTTCCCCGATAACCGGAAGCTTCCCCGTCCGGGAAGCCCAAGAGCTTGCGACCAGATAGGCCGCCATGGCCAGCGCGAGCAGAAGCAGCAGCCAAGTCCATTTGTACCGTGAGAGGATGTGCATGATCTTCTCCCTCCATCATCCGTGAATCGTATTGAGCACCAAAGCGATCAGGCTGAGAGTTAAATAATTAATGGAGAAAAAGAAGTTCTGCTTCGCCCAGGCGTCATCATCCTTCGCTCTCAGACCATTCAGCGTCAGATAAAGCCAGGTAACGGAGAGCCCGGCGGAAATAATTAAATAAAAAATACCGGCGTAGTTGTACATATACATGAACACCGAAACCGGAACGAGCAGCGCAACATAGGGAATCATCTGAATCTTGGTGCGTCGCGTGCCTTTCACGACCGGAAGCAGCGGAAATCCCGCGGCACGGTATTCTTCCTTGCGGCGGATGCCGAGGGCCCAGAAATGGGGGGGCTGCCACAGGAACAGCATGGCGAACAGCAGCCAAGCGCCAAGATCGACCTTGCCCGTTACGGCGGCATAACCGATCACCGGCGGCATCGCGCCGGAAACGGCGCCGACCGAGGTGCTCCAGGTGGAGGTCCGCTTCAGCCAAAGGGTATAAACCACCACATAGACGAACATGCCGACGATGCCGAACAGACCCGCCAATACTCCGGAGAAGATAAACAGCGAGATCAGTCCGGCGATGCCGAGTCCTATAGCGTAGAGCAGAATCGTATTCGGCTTCAAACGGCCGGTCGGCAGACCGCGTTTCTTGGTCCGGTCCATTTTCATATCCAGATCGCGGTCGAAATAGTTATTGAACACACAGGCCGAAGCCATAACAAGCATCGTGCCGATCAGGGTCAGGATCAGTTTGCCGTAATCAACGTCCCAACCGGAAGCCAGCCAGTAGCCGGCGAACGCGGCGATGAGATTCGACCGGATAATGCCCGGTTTGGTAACCGTAATGAAATCGCGCCATGTGGCGTGTTCTGCTTCAGGGGGGAGCTTGGCGGACATGGCCGCGGAATCGGAAGAGGCTTGATATCTCCATTGATTATCCACGTATTCGAGTTCCTCCTTCAGGTTCCGCCTTCAAGACGGAACGTAATTGCAAGCCTGTTTCGCAGTCTTTTTTGGCGAATTATAGCTTTCCGCTGTTAACTTTATCATAACAAACCGCAAAATACTTTGACAATCATTGACCAAGATGTTCATCAATTTGACAATTGCGTGACGGGAAATATTTAAGTTGAACATAAATATTAAGGTGATAAAATGGGTAGTTATTAATAGAGAACTTCCGTACAAAGGAGAACTGCGCTATGGATACCGCTACACACTTTGTCATGGGTTTTGGACTTGCGGGGCTCTCCTTCGTCGATCCCGCCGTCGCCTCTCAGCCGATGCTGGCGGGAGCCGTCATGCTGGCGACTGTTATCGGTTCGCAGGCCCCCGATGCCGATACGGCCCTTCGCTTGAAGAGCAATGCGGTTTATATTCGAAATCACAGGGGGATTACGCACTCCCTTCCTTTCCTATTGCTCTGGCCCGGGTTGATCACACTTGTGCTTAGTCCGATTTTCGGACTAAGCGATATGCGCTCCATCAGCCATCTTGCCCTCTGGAGCTTTATTGCCGTAGCCGTTCACGTCTTTAGCGATGTGTTTAACACGTACGGCACTCAAGCGGCCCGGCCGATCACCGAACGCTGGATCGCCTGGAACATTATCCATATTTTCGATCCTTTTATTTTCGGCAGCCATTTTGCGGCCATCGCGCTGTGGGTTACGGGCCTTATCCCTCCGGCCCCTTTGTTCGTGACGCTGTACATCATCATCGTCCTGTATTACATTTGGAGAACCGTCGCGCATTTCCGGATCACCCGCAGCATTATGCTCAAGGACATCAAGCATGACCCGACCGACAAATATATCGTCATCCCCACGATAACGCCAAGACGTTGGAATGTCGTTAAGGCTAAAAAGGAAGGCGACTACTATGTCGGCCAGCTTAACTACGGACGTTTGGAGTGGTTCAAGCACGCGGTCAGTTCCCGGCATCCGGCTGTGGAACGCTCCAAGTCCCATCCGGATATTGAGGCTTTTCTCTACTTTACTTCCTATGCCGTCGCCGAGGTGGAAGAACTGCCTTCGGGTTATATTGTACGCTGGGGAGACGTCCGTTATTTGCACCGTAAGCAATTTCCCTTTGTCGCGGTGCTTGTCATGGATCACCAGTACCATCCGCTTCAGACTTATGTGGGCTGGCTCAGCAGCGAGAAGCTTGACGAGCGTTTCGCCATCGAGCCGGGTTCCATGAAAGTTTAGCCGTTTTCGCAGCATGTACGGAATCGCCGTTAAATGAGAGGACTTCCTATATGATCGTAAGAAGAAACGGCTTCGCCGTCCTCTGGAAGAGGAAGGCATCCGTTTCTCGTAAAAATATCAGATTAAGGATAAACGCGAAGCTTATACTTTCTGCCCTGAAAATTAAGTTGCTCCAGAACACTAAAAGTGTGCATACGAAAACAAACCCCAGATTGTATATTTTTTTGAATCAGCTGTCAGGCCGTTTGTTCCGTCAGATTCACTTGGTATCCTAAGGATTCTAATCGTTTGATGGAACGGTTCATCACCATGTCGCGGTTTCGTTGATCGAAATAATCAAATCCTAGTTCTTTATATTCTTGTTTTCGCGTTAACAAGATATAAACGATCGTCAGGATGCTATGTCCGACAGCCACTGCTGCCCTGTTTTTTCCTCGCCTGCCTGCGATCCGGTGATATTGGGCCGACAGGTAGGTATTCTTTTTTCGTCCCGCGGCTCGTGCCGCTTCCACCAGCGCACTTCGCAGTTTTTTGTTCCCTTTTCGGGTCTTCGCTGACCGCTTTTTCCCGGCACTTTCATCGTGACCTGGAGTCATTCCTGCCCAGGAACATAAATGTCCCGGACTTGGAAACCGTGTCATGTCGGTCCCGATTTCCGCCAGAATTTGTTCGGCGGTTCGCTTACCGACGCCGGGAATGGTATCCAATAACTTCAGGTCCTCTGCGAAAGGGGTCATTCGGCGTTCCACTTCTTCATCCAGTTCGGTGATTAACTCGTTCAATTGGTCGATATGCGACAGCTGTTTTTCCAGCATGAGCAGCTGATGCGGCCCCAAGCTACCTTCAAGCGCCAGTTTTAATTGCTCTTTCTTGGCCTTCAGCTTCTTTTGCGCGAAGTCAGCCAGGATCGATGGATCACTTTCTCCCTGAATCATCGCTTCCAGCATGTTCCGTCCAGATACGCCCAGCACATTGGAGGCCACCGACGAGAGTTTGATATTTCCACCTTCCAGCACCTTTTGCAGTCGGTTTACTTCCCGGGCTCGTTCTTCGATGATGCTTCGCCGGTAGCGAATAATTTCCCGTAGCTCACGCTGCTCCCGACCCGGAATATAGCTCCCTTGCACCAGTCCATGCCGGAGTAGCTTGGCAATCCATTCCGCATCCTTTACATCCGTTTTTCGCCCAGGCACCGCTTTGATATGCTGAGCGTTCACGACGATCGGCTTGACATCTTCCAGTTCAAGCAGGTTATAAATCGGTTTCCAGTAATCCCCGGTACTCTCCATCGCGACATGGCTGCACCGCTCGCTTTTGATCCAATCCACCAGATCGACCAGTCGTCTGGTCAGGGTTTCAAAACTTCGAATCTCCTTTCCTTTCGGGGTGATGATACATGCGGTGATGCTTTTCTTGTGCACATCCAATCCACAGCAACGTTCAATCAGGATTTCCATGCTTTGCTTCTCCTGCCTGCTGGCGTTAATTAAGGCTGGTGCAAAGACCAATGCTAAGGTTATTCTGCCCTGCGTGCTTCCCGAATGGGAGCAACAATCTGTGATGCACCGGGTCGATGGGGTCCGTCTGATATCCGGGTTCGTGACACCAAGAAAGTACGACCTACCTTCGCCAGCCCAGTAACCAGTATCGCCCATATTTTCATTATTCAGTGGTGCCGCGCAGCGGCATGGGAGTCTGATATTTCAAAAAAATCCCGGAGCAACGAGCGCTCCGGGATTTTTTCAGTATCAACCTGCCCTATTTCATTATAGAATAGTCTATTATTAGGCAGCCGCCTTGATCCCGATTGGGCAGCGTCAGGCCTGCCGCGAAACGGAGGCTCACTGCAATGAGTAAAGGACTTTCGTTATGGTTCGCGCTTTCTTCGATTCTGCTCCTCACCGCAGCTTCCATCGCCATCAGCTACCAGCTCTGGATCGCGCTTCTGCTGGGAGCGTTATGCGTGCTGAATATCGGCTGGGGATTCATCATCAAAGCCCGCAGACAAAGAGAATGATAACACAATGTTACCGTGCGGGCAGGAATCCCATCCGCTCCTTGACTCCGGCGAGCGTCACCGACGCCACGGCCCGGGCGCGCTCGGCGCCAGCGGCGAGGATGTCGGTAATGGCTCCGGAGCTTCGGATGTCGCGGTACCGCTCCTGAATCGGCTCAAGCGTCGCCACGATGACTTCGGCCAGATCTTTTTTGAACCCGCCGTACATCTGTCCTTCATACCGCTCGGTGATTTCCGCAAGGGACAGCCCGGAGCATTCCGAATAAATGCTCATTAAATTGCTGACTTCCGGCTTGTTGGCCGGGTCGTATATGACTTCCCGTCCGGAATCCGTGGTTGCCCGGCTGATTTTTTTGCGGATAACATCCGGAGAATCAAGCAGGGCGATATAACTGCCGGCGTTCGGGCTGCTCTTGCTCATCTTCTTCCGTCCGTCATCCAGCGACATGATCCGGGCCCCGACTTTCGGAATATACGGCTCCGGAATGGTGAAGAACTCGCCGTATCGGTGGTTGAAACGTCCCGCCAGATCGCGTGTCAGTTCCAGGTGCTGCTTCTGGTCTTCGCCCACCGGAACGAGATCCGCGTTGTACACGAGGATGTCGGCGGCCATTAGCGCAGGGTAGACGAACAATCCCGCGCCGACGTTGTCTTTCCCCGATGACTTGTCTTTAAACTGAGTCATCCGCTCCAATTCGCCCATCGCGGTGAGCGTTGTCATCAGCCAGCCCAGTTCGGCGTGCTGGGGCACATGCGACTGCAGATACACATTGGACCGGACGGGATCGATGCCCGAAGCGATGAACAGCGCGGCAACCGCCTCGGACTGCTCGCGCAAGCTGGCCGGTTCCTGCGGTACGGTAACGGCATGCAGGTCAACCACCATAAAATAACATTCATGCTCTTCCTGAAGCTTGACGAAATTTTTCATCGCGCCGATATAATTGCCGAGCGTCAGCGTGCCGCTGGGTTGAATGCCGGAAAGGACTTTTTTCATAGTATAACTCCTCCGATCAAATATCATGACTGTTCACAAAAGAACGCAAAAAAGCCTCACTCCGAAGGGACGTGAGACCGTGGTGCCACCCTTATTTGCCGCTTCAGCCTTTCCCGCGCTTACTTCCAAAGAAACATCGCGGAATGCTGCAAACAGCCTTAAGACTTCCTGTAACGGGGAAGATCCGGCCGGTCTACCAGGGAAGATTTCCCGTTCGATCGCGGCGCTCAGGGGTCCATTCATCCGGGAGGCATTCTCCGGTTCGCATCACCCACCGGCTTTCTGATGGCCTGTCACTCCCGCCTACTTATCCCCGTCATCGCATTGACAACATCGTTAACTGAGTTCATCATAGAGCCCGAAGATAAGTTTGTCAAATGGGCATTTCGCAATATACTGAAATCTTCAACCGCTTGAACATAATTCTGTTATGATAAGGATATCGTGTTTACATTTACATTTTCGAATTAAGCGTATGAAAAAAGGAGCATGGATCATGAAACAGGTGACCAAAGGGCAATGGTGCGGTTATGACACTTACATTTTGCATAGCCGCGATTTGGAAGTCACGCTGCTGCCGCGTCTCGGCAACAACGTAATCTCCCTGTGGGACCGAAAGGAAGGGCGGGAAGTTCTGCGCCGGCCGGATGAGGCCGACCTGGATTTTTATATGCAGAAGCCCTATCACTTCGGTATTCCGCTCTTGATTCCACCGGGGCGCATCGCCAAGGGACAGTTTGAATTTGATGGCGCGCATTACCAGTTTGACCGCAACACCGCCGGCGACAATCATATTCATGGCCTGCACCGGACACAGTCCTGGTGCGTCAGCGATATCGAGGAAGACGATGAAGGCTGTGCGGTAACCACCGAATTCAAGACGACAGACGATCCCCACTGGATGGAACAGCTGCCGGCCCCGCTCCAATTCGAAATGACATTCCGGCTGCAGGATGCGGTATTGAATCAGACTCTGAAGGTGACCCATCTGGGCGGCGAACGAAGCATCCCCTTCGGTATCGGCTATCACACCTGGTTCATGATCGACGGCCAGCCGAGGCGGTGGAGCCTTAAGCTGCCGGTGGAGAGCATTTACGAGCTGAACGACCAGCTCCTGCCCAGCGGAAAGGTTAATCCCCTCGGTTCGCTCGAAGCCTTGAATGAAGGAATGAACCTTCAGGGCACCAATTTCGACACCGCTCTGCGGATCGGCGATAAGACTCCCGTCCAAGCTCTTCTGCTCCGTGATGACGGCTACGGGCTCCGCTACAGCGCGGACGAGAACTATTTCCGTCATTGGGTGGTCTATACAAAGGGGCCTGCCGATCTTTATCTCTGCGCCGAGCCGTATACGTGGCTGCCGGATGCGCCCAACGTTTCCCAAGATCCAAACTTCACCGGGCTGCTGACGCTTGCTCCCGGTCAGAGTCTTGAACTGAAAACCTCAATTGAAATGATATATCCTGAAGACTGACATTTCCGCAGCCGTATCAGATGCTGCAACCTAACGCTAAAAGGGCAACCCGGCGAAATACTCGGGTTGCCCTTTTGCTTACTTTCAAGGATCACATTAGCCATTCCGCGCACCTGCATTCCGGGGAAAATCCGCAGGAAACCCGCAATTCCCGGGTCTTTTTATACACTTATTCCCAGCCTTAAAACCTTTCTTTATCATGCATGAATTCCCGCCTCCACGCTCATACTATCTCTACCAAGGACGAAGGAGGTGACACACATGGGTCAAGTAGGTCAAAGCCAAGGTCGCAGCAGCCGTTCCAACAACCTGGTCGTTCCTCAAGCAACCGCTGCGCTGCAACAACTGAAACTTGAAGCGGCGCAAGAGCTTGGAGTAACTATTCCTCAAGACGGGTACTATGGTAACTACACTTCCCGCGAAACCGGTTCTCTGGGAGGGTATATCACCAAACGTCTTGTACAACTGGCAGAGCAACAACTCTCCGGTCGTGTGTAATGCATAGTCCATCGTTTTTATTCAGCCGGTCCGAATGGGCCAGCCGAACAGCTAGTCGGCCTCCCGCTTCGCTGAAGCGGGGGCTTTTTCAAATACAATTATGATTAAACAGCGAAGTTATCCGCAATAATGATCAGTCTCGGCCTGCGTGTTCCGGGGATAGCGGATCATCAGATTAGCCATGTTGTAATTGGATTCCATTACGGCGTCGACCATTACAATTCCCTGCCTTACGGCAAATTCATAGCTGATTTCGCCATGCGTCCACCGCCGCTTGAAGTTCAGACTTTCCAGAGCCATCAGGCGAAACGAGGACAACTGCCCGGCGGTAAGCCCCTCCCCCTTGTCGGTGAATGTGCCGCTGCGTCCGGATAGAGGATTATGGCGGATACCGAATTTGCCAATGACATTATTTCGTATTTGTACAAATACGGTCCCGGAAGACAATCCCGACAATTCCTCCTGAAGCTCTTTAAACACCAGATCCATCTGCCTCGCCAAAGACAATTGTTCCGTCTTAAGCATATCTTTCCTCCTCTTTATACATACAGCCTTACTGCCTAAGGCTTAGGACTCATTATAGGATATCCGACCAAGCCACACAACAATAATCAACATAATTGGGTTATAATCCCTATATATGCGCATTTTTCATCATTTTCTTCCAAATACCTGCTGTTTAATCGATTGTTTTCGACAAATATCCATGAAAAACGACCCCCGTAATGCAATACATCGCGAGGGTCGTTCATATTCACACAATAAAAACGCAATTAGATGGGCTTTATTGCATCAATAAATGCATACATTTGCGTAGATGCGAAGTCAAGCTAAATGCTTCGTCATGTCCAGAAAGGTGGAGATGTCTTCAAGAATCAAGTCGGCGGCTCCCTGCCAGAAGTCCGGCTGCGTCAAATCCACGCCCAAATGCTTGCGGGCCAGATCCTCAAGCGTCATAACGCCGGTGTCGCGCAGCAGCGCATCGTATTTGTCCGCAAAGGACGGACCCTCCTGCAGAGCAAGACGGTAAAGGCCGGTGCTGAACATGTAACCGACGGTGTACGGGAAATTATAGAACGGCACGCCCGTAATATAAAAATGCAGCTTGGACGCCCAGAAATGCGGATGGTAGCCGGACAAAATCCCGCCGAACGCTTCCTTCTGCGCCTCCGCCATAAGCGTTGAAATCTCCTCCGCACTGACCAATCCCGCCTTGCGCTTCTCGTAAAATCGGGTCTCGAACAGGAACCGGGCATGTATGTTCATGAAAAAAGCGACGCTGTTCTGAATCTTCTCCTCGAGCAGAGCCAGCTTCTCTTCATCGCTGTCCGCCGCCTTGACCTGCGCGTCGGATACGATAACTTCGGCGAACGTCGAGGCCGTTTCGGCCACGTTCATGGCGTAGTTCTGATTGAGCACGGGCTGGTCATCCAGCAGGAAGGAATGGTAGGCGTGGCCGAGCTCATGGGCCAGTGTGGCGACATTGGAAGGCGTGCCGCTGTACGTCATAAAGATCCGCGATTCCTTGATCAGCGGGAACGAGACGCAGAAGCCGCCAGGACGCTTGCCCGGCCGATCCTCCACTTCAATCCAGCTGCTGTCGAATGCGCGCTCTGCAAATTCCGCAAGCTTCGGACTGAATTTTCCGAACTGAGTGACGATTTCTTCAGCCGCCCGGTCATAGGATATCTTGCCTGAAGAACTCGCCAGCGGGGCTTCCACGTCTTCCCAGCCGAGCTTCTCCAGTCCCAGCAGCTTCGCCTTGCGCTCCAAGTATGAGATGAGGGCCGGCTTGCTCTTGACGATAACGTCCCACATGACGTCCAGCGACTCGCGAGACATGCGGTTGATGCTGAGCGGCTCCTTCAGCACATCGTCCCATCCCCGGCGTTCATAGAGCTTCAGGCGGAAGCCAGCCAGATGATTCAGCGTATCCGCGGCATAATCGGCGACGCCTTCCCACGCCTTTTCCCATTTGGCGAACATTTCCTTGCGGGCTTTATTGTCATTAACGTGCAGCTTGTTGAAAGCTTGGCCCGCCGACAGCAGCTTCTCTCCGTCCTCATCTGAGTATGGAATGGAGATGGAACTGACGATCGTCTCATAGTGCTCGCTCCAGCCGTGGTAGCCGTCCACCGCCAATTCAAGCGCCAGGCTCTCCAGTTCCGGGCTCATTTTCTCGCGGGCCTGGTCCCGGCTTTCACTCAGCACGAACGATAGCGGCGCGATTTCGGGCCGCTCGATCCACTCCGCCCACACCTCGTCTCCGGTTTGGCGCAGCACATTCTCGAATTCCGACGATACGCCCTGAAACCGGGCGCTGAGTCCGGCTACTGTTCCAGACAAGCGGATGGCCCCTTTATCCTGCTGGTTCTGCGCGCCAAGGCATCCGGCGAACTCCGATGCCTGAACCAGCCGCGCGGTACAGCTTTGCAGGAGGTCGATCACGCCGTCCAGATTTTTCGTCGACTCCAAATCCTCCGGAGCCTGGGCTGCTCTTACCTTCTCCGCAAGCATGCCGATATCGTTCTCCAGTTCGCTTAAGAAGCGTTCAAACTCGGGAGATGAAGATCCCCCCGGAAAGAGAGAATCGAGTTCCCAGGTCAGAGACAACGGCTGTTTCATCTTCTATCACCATTCCTTTACGTATGATCCATTCTAGAATCCGTTAATGCAACATTCGCTTTGTAATACGCCGCATCCCATGGTAAAGTGAATAACACGTCTTACCTTATTAAGCATTGTGCGGACATCCAGGGTTCCGGCTTATTTATCGTAATCCAAAGACGTGAATGCTTCAACTCGTCTACAGCTTGTACCCGTAAGCGTTTGGCTTGGATTCTGCAAAATGACTTTATATTTTACAAGAGGACAGGAGGACATTGACAATGCGGCCACTGCAAATTTCGCCGGAAACGGCCTTGGCGCTCTCCAAGCAGCTGGGTGTGCCCCTTGAACACTTGATGCATATGCCCCAGCATATTTTAATGCAAAAAATAGCCGAGCTATCCAAAAAAAATACGGATGCCGACAGCGGGAAAGCCGGCGGTGAAGGCAAGGACGAAGCATGATTCCATTCAGCCATTCTTGGCCGTATGAACTTATTCTGGGCGATTTATACGTCCAGTCCTGCCCTTTTTGCGATGCGGAGAACGTGCTTCTCCCGATGAAGCCCAAAGAGCTGCAAAGCGTTCGGGAAGGCAAGAAAAAGCTGCTTGTCTTCCCGTGCTGCAGCGAAAGGCCCGTTGTCGTGGACAGCGACGGCGATTATCTATTGTTTGACCGGGCGGTGCGTTAAGCGCCGCCTCTTTGTTATGGGTATAACCGGCAGGTTCTTCGTTACGCCCCTGTCAGAGTCGTTCCCGCAGCCGGACCGCTTTGTTCCCCGAGCATCTGCTCTCGGATAACCGCCCACTGCTCGCGCGCCGCTCGAATCATCGAGGCATCCATAATCCGCCGATCGTTGATCAGGCGCGAGAACCATTTAACCGCTTCGGAGAACCGGCCAGACCGGCGGTTAAGCTCACCGATCAGAAACATTAGCCGCGCGTCGTTCCCCGCGACTCCGTCCTGCTCAAACACTTGAATATAGGACTCCAGCGAATATTGTATAAAGCGCTGTTCCTGCCCGTTATCGCCTTGGTAACGGTACATCCAGGCGATATGGTGCAGAAGGCTTGCGATGATGCGCTCTTTGTCGTGAATGCACTGCGCGCAGAGTAGCGCCAGCTTGTAGGTTACCAGTGCTTCCGCCCAGCTCCGCTTGCCTCCGAAATCCCGGTGCAGCCAACGGCCGCCGATCCACTCGTTAAACGCCTTCCGCTGCCAATCGGCCAGCATACCCACGGAGTTCTCCGTAGAGGCAAAGCCGCAGGAAGGACATACCCTAACGACGTAGTAATCCGGGTTCTCATCCTTGTAGTAAGCGCAAAAATCCGCATCCCGGCGAAAAGCCTTCTTAAGGCTTGGACGCACTCTTGAGGTTTCGAACTCTTTTTCACAGTTGCAGCATGTTACTTTGATGGAGTACAGGGGCTCCAAGTGGGTCATCTGCCCTCATTCCTTTCACGCGTCAGTCACGCATTAATCTGATTCAGCGGGCATGTTGACAAAGTGGCGGGCCGGACCTGCCAGCCGCTGCAGTACGAAAGTCCGGAGCGGCTCTTCAACGCCGGTTTCCTCCAGCGCTTCTCCCATGCAGTTCAGCCATTCTTCCGACCGTTCCTCCGTAATCGGCACATGCATATGGCGGGCTCTCATCATGGGATGTCCGTATACCTCGGAATACAGCGGCGGGCCGCCGAAGAATTGAGTGAGGAAGCGGTACTGCTTATCCATAACGGGAGAAATATCTGCCGGAAAAAGAGGACCAAGCCGCGGGTGGGCCTGCACTTTGCCATAAAACACTTCCACGAGCTTGCGCAGCCTTTCGGCTCCCCCCAGGTTTTCATATATGCTTTCATTCGGATTCATCGAAGCAACCAACTTTCCGCCTTTTTTAATTATATCGGCCTATTGATTATATAAAATTAAGGGTAGTTCGACATCTTTCGCTAAAAAATTATAAACGACAAAAAAACCATTCCCCAGTGAAATAAGGCCCGCTCATGAAGCCCTCTTTCTAAGAAAAGGTGCCTAGGTATATATTACCCCAAAAAGCCAAAAAAGACGCTAAACAAATGTTTAGCGTCTGCAGCATATTAATAGGTCCGCCAATCCTCATCGCCGGGAGAGACGAGGGAGGCCCGGATGACATAAACAAAAGCGCAAACGAGAACGCCGGCAACTACGCTCATCATCATCACTCCATCCCTGAATATTAAAGTTTTCGGAAAGGTGCTTTAATTAATTTTTATAATATCATAAATACAGCAAAAATGCACTCCTAATTGTAATCGCTTTCTTTATTTTTTTGTGATGTTTGTCCCTTTAATCGCATATCTTACCATAGACCGGGAGGCGTAAATTATGACCTTAAACAAGCTAAGAGGCCCGCTTCTGGCGCTGGGACTCGCCGGCTGCATGCTGCTCCTGCTGCTTCATCCCGAGGCGGCTCTCGGCGCCGCGCTGCGCGGACTCGCCATCTGGTGGGATGTGCTGTTTCCGTCGCTTTTTCCTTTCTTTGTCATCTCCGAGCTCATGCTCGGCTTCGGGGTCGTCCACCTGTTCGGTGCTTTGTTTGATCCGCTGATGCGCCCGCTCTTTCGTATTCCCGGAAGCGGCGGCTTTGTGATGGCGATGGGCTATGTGTCCGGCTATCCGGTAGGAGCCCGGCTGACGGCCAAGCTCCGGGAGCAGAATCTGCTTACCCGGGTGGAAGGTGAAAGGCTCGTGGCCTTTACGACTTCCTCCGACCCGATCTTTCTGCTCGGCGCGGTATCGGTCGGCTTCTTTCAGAATGCTGCTCTGGGGCCTTGCCTGGCGATCGCCCATTACGGCAGCGGTCTTCTCGTCGGGCTGCTGATGTCCTTTCACGGGCGCAAGGAAGAGGCTGGAGCCGCGCTCGGGTCTATCCAGGCACAGGAGACACCCCGATCCGGCAAGCCGAAGCATCAGAATGCGGGCGGTCTCGGCGCCGCCTTCGCCTCCATGGCTGAGGCCCGCCGCCGCGACGGACGGACGCTTGGAGAGCTTCTAAAGGGGGCGGTGCAATCCTCTCTGCATCTTATTATTGTCGTAGGGGGCCTGGTTGTATTCTTCACTGTACTGATGGAACTGCTGAACCGTGCGGGAGTGATGGCCTTCCTCTTCTCGGTTATCGGACGGTTTCTCTCGCTGTTCGGTTTCCCCGGCGGGCTGGCCGAGGCGATAACCAGCGGTTTTTTCGAGGTGACGCTGGGCGCCAAGGGGGCCGGAAACGCGGCGGCCTCGCTTCCCTTCAAAGCAGCAGCAGCCGCTTTTATTCTCTCCTGGGGAGGCCTGTCCGTTCACGCCCAGGTCGCCAGCATTTGGAACGGTACCGGACTTCGCTATGTGCCGTTCATGGCCGCCCGCTTTCTGCATGCCTTTCTGGCTGCCGGATTTACACTGCTCCTCTGGCGGCCGATGATGGAAGCATCGCCCGCGCTGGCCCGCCTTTGGACGCCGGTTCCCGCTCTGTACTCACCCGCCTCGGGATTCGAGCTGCTCTGCCTCCTGTTGGCCTGCACTCTGCTGCTGTCGCTCGCAGCGGCGGCGGCAGGCAGGCTCCTGCGGCTTCTGCGCCGGCCCCGAAGCTGACTCTGGTACTTTAGCGGGGACCCTGAAAAAGATGTCAAACATTGTTTTCCTGACTAAGATTGATTATGATCGGTGTATGACAGAACCTAACAAAGGAGTCTATTCACCTTGAGATATTATGTCCTGGACCGCGGCGATCAACTGTCCATTGATCTCAGTCAACAGTTTCACAAGCTTGCGAAGGAGCGGGGACTGCAGCTAGACGCAGAATCTCCCGAAATTGTCGTTTCCATCGGCGGAGACGGTACGATGCTTCACGCCTTCCATACCTTTATTGACCGGATACCCGAGCTTGCTTTCGTCGGTGTCCATACGGGCCACCTCGGCTTCTATGCGGACTGGAAAGCTGAAGAACTGTCCACTCTGGTAGATTATATGTGCGGTAAGGCAGATCATCTTCCGCATAAGCCGCGGATCGTCAAGTATCCGCTTCTGGAGCTGGAAATTCACAAGAAATCAGGCACTTCTTCTCATATTGCCCTTAACGAGTTCACTCTGAAAGGGGTTGACGGTACGGTCGTTCTTCAGATCGATATCAACGACGAGACGTTCGAGATGTTCCGCGGGGACGGCATCTGCATCTCCACGCCTTCCGGAAGTACAGCCTACAACAAAAGCCTCGGAGGCGCGATGGTCCATCCCTCCATTGAAGCTCTCCAGATCTCGGAGATTGCGTCGATTAACAATCGGGTGTTCCGCACGATGGGTTCCCCGCTGCTTCTGCCCAAGCATCACCATTGCGACATTTTCTCCTGCAGGGAACAGAAACTGATGCTTACCCTGGATCATATCAACTATCCTATCGACGATCTGATTTCCGTCCGGTGCCAGGTATCGGAGAAAAAGGTCAGCTTCGCCCGTTACCGGCCGTTTCCATTCTGGAGCCGTGTACGCTCGGCATTCCTTATTTAGCAGCTCCCGAAGACGCTTCCAATTATTCACCCCGCACCGAGCCCGTGCAGCAGCCGTCCCCGGCTGTTGGCGCAGGGCGTCTTTTTGCCTGCAATCTAGCAGAGCAGGCGTTTTACGCCGATAGACATAGGAAGAAACGAAATGGTACAATGAGGATATTTTACAAAGAGTTACATAAAAAAGGGGAGAAAATTGTTGAACAAGTGGTTTACAATGCTGGGGGCTCTCTTGTTGTCCCTGGCTCTCGCCGTTCCCGCCTTCGCGGCGCAAGCACCGATTACGGTCTATGTTGACGGCGTCCGGCTTTCCTTTTCGGCAGGCTCTCCTTATTTGCAGAACGGCTCGGTGATGGTTCCGTTCAGGGCCGTGTTCGAGAAGCTTGGCCTGAAAGTGGGCTGGGATCCCGTGGCGCGTTCGGTCACCGGAACAAGCACAAACCTGAACCTGCGCCTGACCATCGGCAGCAACCGCGCCTCGGTCAACAGCACGGTCCGCAAGCTCCCGGCCGCCCCCGTACAAACCGGAGGAACCGCCTATGTGCCGCTGCGCTTTATCGGCGAAGCCACCGGCGGGAAAGTCGTGTGGAACCCGGCCTCAAGAAGCGTCCAAATTACTACGCCTGTATCCAAAAACCGGGATGAGGAAGACATTGCCTCTCTGATGAACACCCTGACAAGCTATTTCAACTCGGAGAATGCCGCTGGAATCGCCTCTTTGGCCCAGACCGGCTCCGACTTTGCCCAAAGCGTCACCGGCCTTGAGCGCATGTTCCAGGCTTACGATTTGAAGAGCGAGGTGAAGAGCATGGATATCCTCGGCCTGAAAGACAATGAAGCGACGGTAGCCACAGTGGAGACCTCTACACGTACCGGAGGGACCTATATTCCGGACTCCCAAGACGAGTACATATACACACTGGTGCGAAGCGGATCATGGAAAATTTCCGATGTGCAGAATCAAAAGTCGACCGTTCTCTTCACGCGGGAACAAGGGATGCAGCGGGCGGAGATGCCGCAGGGCACCGATAACGCTATCCAGGATACGCTCAAACGCCATTATGAAAGCTTGAACGATAAAAATGTGACTGTAATGCTGTCCACTATGACTTCTTACGGCGAGGATTACGATAACACACAAAAATCATCCCTGGAAGAATTCTTCAAAATGTATGATTTAGCCTATACCTTATCGGCTTCGAACGTCTTTTACTTCAATGGAGCCGAAGCAGCCGTTTATGTGGAGCAGCAGGTTACGGATAAGAATGAATCGGTATCGTACAATCAAGCCCTTATTCTTCTTCTCGATAAGTCGGCTGACGGCGCTTGGACCATTAGTGACAGCTATACCGTCTCCAATTCAGTGGAAGGCGAACCAAATAATCCGTAAAGGACGTTATAACATGACATTTAAAAAGCTTACGGCATCTGCGGCCGGCGCCTGTTTGGCCTTGTCGCTGATTCTGTCTCCCGCAGCAATGGCGGCCGACAGCGCTCAGGCTACCAGCCAAGCATCCTCGGATACCGATTTAATCAATGAGGTAATGCAGTATGTGGAGAAATACAACCTGACCGGAGCCGACAAAGACGCCTTGATCCGCGCCGCGATCGACGGCATGGTGGATTCGCTTGACGATCCTTACAGCCAGTATTTCAGCAGCGACGAGAGCAAGGAGCTTCAAAGTCAGCTGGCTTTGGATTATGTCGGCATCGGAGTTCAGCTGGCCTACGCGGGCAACGAGCTGTACATCGAGCAGGTCATGGCCGGATCGCCTGCGGAGAGTGCCGGACTGAAACGCGGAGATACCATTCTGAAGATCAACGGCGTGAAGATCAGCGATATCGAAGGCGATACCCTGAGCGGAAAGGAAGGCACCAAGGTGACTCTGCTCATCCAGCGGAACGGCGCATCCAAGACGTACACTGTGAAGCGCAGCGAAATCGCGTATCCGTCCGTTACCGGCAAAATTGTCGGGCCCAAAATCGCCTATATTTCGCTCAACGGCTTCACGGAAGATTCCGATGAAGAATTCGCGGCCGTGCTCAAAAATATGCGCGCTTCAGGAATGAGGTCCATAATTCTCGATCTTCGCAACAATGGCGGCGGCTATATGGATTCGGCTTATAATATCGCTTCCCAGTTCATCGACAAAGGCATTATGATGTATACTGCGGACAACACGGATGTACTTACCCCGGTAACGATTACGAATGGCTCCAAAATGGATGTGCCTGTGATCATTCTGACGAATGAATATACGGCCA
The DNA here is from genome assembly GCF_013393385.1 of Paenibacillus sp. URB8-2. Taxonomy (NCBI): domain Bacteria; kingdom Bacillati; phylum Bacillota; class Bacilli; order Caryophanales; family Paenibacillaceae; genus Paenibacillus; species Paenibacillus sp. URB8-2. Next base: position 4,645,229 of record NZ_AP023239.1, read on the forward strand.
GCGCCTCCGAAGCGCTGACCGGAGCGCTGCACGACAATGAGCTGGCTACGGTCGTCGGCACCAAAACCTATGGAAAAGCCCGGATTCAAAGCCTGCTTGACCTGTCGGACGGCGGCCTGCTCAAGCTGACCACGGAACGGTATCTGACTCCGGATAAAGTCGATTTCAACCATATCGGTCTGACCCCGGATATCGAGATCAAGGACGATGCGGCGCAGATCATTACCGCGCTTCAGCTTGCGGGCATGAAATCGATCGAAGCCGCGGGCGACAACCATATTCTCGACGTGAACGGTTTCGCTTTTTCCGGCAATGTCGGTCTGGTGAAGCAGGGCGGCAGCGTGTACGCTTCCTCCCGCGTTCTAACCGCTTTGGTTGAAGGCGATCTGACCTGGGATGCCAAGAATAAGAAAGTGATTATCGCTGCCGGGTCCGGCAAGACTTTCGGCTTCAGCGTTTCCTCCAAAGAGGCGCTCTATCAGAACGGGGAAACGTATATCGCGCTGAATGCCTTCAAGAAAAAGTTCCCTGCGCTGGCCTGGAGCTATAACAAAACGCAGAACCGCATTACTGTTTCTGTGAAATCTTAGGGAGTGATCGATAACTCCGCCGAACTTATATTTTAACAAAAAGGTGCCGCAAGGCGTTCATCGGAACGTCTTGCGGCACCTTTTATTCATATGCCGACTGCGCAAGCCGGCGCTGTTAAGTCATTTCAAGAGCGTTACGATTGTCCCGCGGGACCTTGGGGCGGTTTCTGCCGAGAATCCCTGCCTTGAGCTTCGCGGCTCTGATACTCCCGGGACGGGTTCGGCTTCGGCTGGTTGTCCCGGCTTTGATTATCCCTCGCCTGATTATCGCGGGCTCCTTTTCTGCCCTGATAATCCTTGTTTCGGTTGTCTCTGCCGCGATCCTTGCCCGGTCTATCTTTGGAAGTATACTCTCTGGACGGCACCTCTCTGGAAACCGCCGATTCCGCCTGAAACTTACGGGAGGAAACTTGCGGAATGCCCTCCTCTTTGGGAGCGCCCTCCTGGGAGACCGTCACCTTGCCCGGCACCTCCTTTGGAGCCTCGCCAGGCTCCTTAACCAGAATGTCTTTGGCATTCGGGTCTTTTTGAGCATCCTTCATCTTGCGGAGGACAAAATAGGCACAGCCGAAGTTGCAGTATTCATTGATGTAATCGATCAGACCGGAAATGGCCGTATCCCGGTTCACTTTCGGATGGTTATCCCGGTAAAAACCTTTCAGGCGCAGCTGGCTGTAGCCCCAATCCCCGACAATATAATCGTAGCGCTCGAGCACCTCACTGTATCTTCCGCGGAAGCCTTCCGGATTCCAGCCCTCCTTATGGTTCACCATAAGCTCGTAACATTTACCGCCTATAACGATCAAGCAAGACTCGCCTGCCTTTCACAAAAAATATGTTACCATGCGGTCAGTTCGTTACCGTACGCCCCTCGCGGGTCTTCTCGGCTGACTGAACCTGCTCATGCGCATGGTAGGAGCTGCGCACGAGCGGTCCCGACTCAACGTGACTGAAGCCGCGCTTCAGTCCTTCTTCCTTCAGCCGTGCGAAATCTTCCGGCGGATAATATTTAACGACATTCAGATGCTGCGGGGAAGGCTGCAAATATTGACCCAGCGTAAGGATGTCGCAGTCCACCGCGCGCAAATCGTCCATCGCCTGCAAAATTTCGTCCCATTCTTCCCCTACTCCGAGCATGATGCTGGACTTTGTCGGAATGTCCGGTTTCATTTCCTTGGCCTGGCGCAGCAGTTCGAGGGAACGGCGGTATTTAGCCTTGGCGCGCACGCGGTCGGACATACGCTCGACCGTCTCGATATTATGGTTCAGAATGTCGGGCCTACTGTCCATCACAATCTGCAGACTGCCCTGGTCGCCGAGGAAATCGGGAATGAGCACCTCCACGCTGCACAGCGGCAGGCGCCGGCGGATCGCAGCTACCGTCTCGGCAAAAATCTTTGCTCCGCCATCCTTCAGATCATCCCGCGCTACGCTTGTTACAACGCAGTGGCGCAGGTTCATACCTTCAGCGGCTTCGGCCACCCGTTCCGGCTCCTGAAGATCCAGTTCGGTAGGCATCCCGGTGTTGACCGCGCAGAAGCGGCAGGCGCGGGTACAAATATCGCCCAGAATCATAAATGTAGCCGTCCGGTTCGCCCAACATTCATAAATATTCGGGCAGCGCGCCTCTTCGCAGACGGTATGTAAAGTTTTTGAACGCATCATACCTTTAATATCTTGATAATTATCGCCGGTTGTCAGCTTAATACGAATCCAATCCGGCTTGGGTTGTTTAACGTCTTTTTTCGTCATGGTAGCAAACCCCTCTCCGCCTGAATGTGAAAAGATGTTAAGTTACTGCCTTACATTATAACATGCGCCGTAGGGAATTGCCTGCTTTTGTGAAAGAAGGATGACAAAAGCAGTGCCGGACCGGAGAGGAACTCCGGCTTCTTTTCTTTCCAATGGATAAAAAATGCGGATTTGTTCAATCTAAAAGAAAAGCTGCTGCTGTAATCGCCCTTATATCCGTAAAAAGGAGGCTTTACACCTTGCCGTTCCTAAGAATAAAAACGCGGCGGGCGCTGCTCACCGTGTCCGCGGCGGCCGTATTATGGGGAAGCTTCGGCGGGGCGGCTTTCGGAACCGCGGTTAATCCGGGAACCGGGGACAAAGGATTGTCCGCCCGGGGAAACCGCGTTGGCGCCCGAGCCGAAGCCGCTGCCGGCGGCATTATTGCCGCCCGCCAGGAGCTTTACGACCAAATGAGCGCAACCACAAATATTCCCTGGTACCGCCTGGCCGCCATTGATCAGTATGAACGAACCATTGCGAAAAAAGGAAAACCTCTGACCGGTGCGCCAGTCCGCCTCATCGGAATTGCGGTTCCCGAACCGGTATGGTGCGGCCCGCTGAATCCGGATCAGGAGGATACCTCTCCCTCGTCCATTTCCTTCTTCAGCGGTTTCGGGCGCGACGGTTCGGGAGACGGCAAAGCCGATCCGGGAAACGACATTGACGTTCTTTATAGTATGGCAGCCTATCTGGCGAAATACGGGAACTCAGCCAGCGACTTTGGCATTGCCGTCTGGGAGTATTACCATAACGGACGAGCTTCCCAGCGCATCGACCAATTCGCCAATCTGTACCGGCACTTTGGCCGGCTTGACCTTTCGGGCAGCGCCTTTCCTCTGCCGCTGGGCAACACGTACTCTTACCGGAGCACCTGGGGCAGCGGACGAAGCTGGGGCGGAGCACGCATCCATGAAGGCACCGACCTGTTCACGCCCCACGGCGTTACCGTACGGAGCACCTGCTACGGCGTTGTGGAGACCAAAGGCTGGAACCGCTACGGCGGCTGGCGGATCGGCATCCGCGACATCGAGAACCGCTACCATTATTACGCCCATCTGTCCGGCTTTGATAAATCGCTCTCCGCTGGCGATATCGTCAAGCCCGGACAGCAGATCGGCTGGGCCGGAAGCTCCGGATACGGCAAACCGGGTACGCAGGGGAAATTCCCGCCTCATCTGCATTACGGCATCTATAAGGACCGCGGTCTTACGGAGTGGGCCTTCGACCCTTACCCGCTGCTGAAGCAGTGGGAGAATGCCGAACGAAAGGCGCTGATAAAGAATAGAAAGAGCCGCTGAGAAAGACGTGCGGCTCCTTTTTTTGTTGTCAGGCTTCATCCCGGCCGATTCCGTATTCCGCCAGTCTGCGGTACAAGGTCGATTTGCCGATATGCAGCAGCCGGGCCGCCTCCACCACATTGCCGCCGCTTGCAGCCAGAGCGCGGCGGATGTTCTCCAGCTCGGTCTGCCGCATGCTCTTGACAGCCGGCAGGCCCGCAGGAGCGGACGCTTGAAAGCGCGTCAAGTGCGCGTCAGAGGGGCCGCTCTCCGTCTGGCGGACCGGAATGGCTTCCTTCTCGGCAATACAGTCCCCGGCGCTTAAATAATAGGCCCGCTGTACGGTATTTTGCAGTTCGCGCGCATTCCCTCTCCACTGACGGTCCTGCAATTTTTCCAGAAAGGCGCTGTCGAACCGTTTGGCCGGGCCGGGATTTTCCCGGTTGCATTTGCGCAGGAAGAGCCGGGCAAGCGGCGGTATATCCTCCGGCCGCTCCCGCAGCGGCAGCAGCTTGAGATTGATGACATTCAGCCGGTAATACAGGTCGCCCCGGTAAGCCTTTTGCCCCACTTCCTCCAGCAGATCCCGGTTGGTAGCCGCTATAACCCTGACATCCAGCATCCGTTCATGCTTGCCGCCGATCCTCCGAACCTTGTGGTTGTCCAGCACCCGGAGGAGCTTCGCCTGAATCTCAAGAGACAGCTCCCCGATTTCGTCCAGAAATAGCGTCCCCCCGTTCGCCAGTTCGAACTTTCCCGGGTTGCCTTCGCGCAATGCTCCCGTGAACGAGCCTTTCTCATAGCCGAACAGTTCACTTTCCACCAGTTCCTTGGGCAGCGCCGCGCAGTTAATGGCGATAAACGGTCCGTCCGCACGCGTGCTGGCGTTATGAATGGATTGGGCGAACAGTTCCTTGCCGGTGCCGCTTTCTCCTTCGATCAGAACCGTGCAGTTCGTTCTGGCGATTTTTCGGGCAAAATCGATCTGCTCCTTCATATAAGAATGATGAGTCACGATATCCTCAAACCGGTAGTTGGCCTTGAAGCCTGCCAGCTGGTTGACCTCCTTGCGGACCTGTACCGCTTCCCTTATCGTGAGCGATGCCCCGACCACCCGTTCGTCCAACGTATACGGAAAGATATTGACCATGCACTCAATCTTCTTCCCCTTCACCGTAAGCGTGCAATCCGCATAACCGATGCGGCTCTTGTTCCTGAACACGCCCTCCAGATCGACATCCTGCAGCAATTCCTTTATGTCCAGCTCCCGAACCTCTTCCATCCCCAGCATAAAAATGGAAGCCAACCGTTCATTGAACTGCCGGATTTGGTATTCCGTATCGATCACCAGCAGCCCGTCCTGCATGGATTGAAACACGGCGTTCATCAACTGGTTCGTCTCCAGCACATTAAGCTGTTCTTCAATGCTGCTCACGGCGGAAACGACAATGCCAAAGGTATGGGGGTGCACGTCCTCCGCTTTGCCGGACAGATCGAGGCAGCCGATGACCCGACCGGAGCTGTCGTGAATAGGTGCCGCCGAGCAGGTCCAGGCGTGATGCGATTCGCAGTAATGTTCGTCCCCGAGCACCTGTATCGGCATGTCGTCCGTCAGCGCGGTTCCGACGGCGTTGGTGCCGACGCTGGCCTCATCCCACCTTGCCCCCTCGAAAAAATTCACCTTCGCACACTCGGGCTCAATCTCCTTGTTAAGCATCGTGCGGAGCAGAACACCGTCCTGATCCGTCAGCACAATGGCGTAAACCGTATCCTTGATCACCTGGTAGATGCTGTTCATAATCGGTTTGGCTACGGAGACAAGCAGCCGCTTCTCTTCAAGCCGGAGCCGAAGCTCTTCCGCGGATACCTGTACCCCTTTTCCCTGCAGCGGGTTGACTCCGGCCGCCCGGCATCTTAGCCAGGAAGCCGCGATTTCCGGACGTGTTCCTTCGGGAATTCTCCCGCATTCGGTAAAAGCTTCCCATCTGCTCATCGTATTCGGATAACTGATCATTTCCGGTTCCCCCTCTATCGTACCCTTTCAGCCGGACATGCATATTTATATAGCCGCTTGTGTTGTATACGCTTACATCATTATCTATTCTTATTATAATTGTCCGCTCAAAGGTTGATAACGGCAAAATAACGGATAAGATGAACTTCTGATGACATATTCCCAAAATGGGAACCGGCCATCTTTCAGATCATCTTATCCGTATGGCTGCACAGGGGAACGCCCAGTTTAATGTGAGTGGATTGCGCGGTGATGCACGGCAAGGGCGGCTTCCAGCAGAGCTTCGGAAACGGTTGGATGAGCATGCACCGTCGTTTCGATCTCATCCAGCGTCGCTTCCAGCCGAAGCGCCAGCGCGCCCTGCGCGATCATATCCGTGGCCCTGGGACCGGCGATATGCAGCCCGAGAATCTCGCCGCTCCGCGCATCGGTTACATATTTGACCAGCCCGTTCGTTTCACCCATGATCATGGACTTGCCGTTGGCCTGAAGCGGGAAACTCCCCGTCTTTACTTCCAATCCTTGCTCCCGGGCGTCTTCTTCGGTCAATCCGACCGAGGCCAGTTCCGGTCTCGTATACACGCAGGACGGGACGGTGCGGAAATCCACCGGAGACGGCTCGCCCATGATATGCTCGGCTGCAACGATGCCTTCCGCCGAGGCGACATGTGCCAGCATGATCCCGCCGACGCAGTCGCCGATGGCGTAAATGGACGGCACCGCCGTCCGCATGCTGCGGTCCACCTCGATGGCGCCCTTCTTCATGGAGACGCCGAGTTTCTCCAGGCCGAGTCCCGACGTCTTCGGATGGCGGCCGATGGACAGCAGCACCTTCTCCGCTTTGACAGTTATCGGGCCCGAAGGGGATACCGCCTTGATGGACAGCCCTCCTGTTGGCGTTTGTTCGATGCGCTCAACCCGGGTTTCCGTATGAACATCTACGCCGGCGGCGGCGAATTCCTTCCGCAGGCAGCTGACGATGTCGCGATCCATCGCTGCGATCAGCTCCGGCAGCATCTCGATAATCGTAACCCTGCAGCCCAGGCTGCTGTATATACTGGCGAACTCGCAGCCGATTACCCCGCCACCGATAATGCAGAGGCTTTCCGGCACCTCCGGAAGCGACAGAGCCTCGTCGCTCGTGATAACAGCGGAGAGCTCCGTGCCGGGAATCGGCACCCGCGACGGCTCCGATCCGGTGGCGACGATTGCACGGTCGAAACCAATGATCTGTATGCTTCCGTCCGCACCGCTTACTTCCAGCTCATGGATACCGGTAAACCTGCCGGTGCCGATGATTTTGGTCACTTTGTTCTTCTTAAGCAAAGAGTCGATTCCGCCTGCGTTCATCCGGACAATCTTGTCCTTGCGCTTTTGCAGCTTCTTCCAGTCCACCGCAATCTGCGGAACTTCCAGGCCGATTTCGGCCGATTCACGCTTTAGCGCCGTATAGAACTCTGTTGTATGCAGCAGCACTTTGGTCGGAATGCAGCCGACATTGAGGCAGGTTCCACCCAAAGCTTTTTTCTCAATCAGCGTCACTTCCGCTCCCAATTGGGCGGCCCTTATGGCGGCGACATAGCCGCCGGGACCTCCTCCAAGCACGACAACTTTCATCCCTTGTTCTCCTTTCACAGCAGCAGCAGCGCCGGATTCTCGGCGTACGCCTTGATTCTCTGCATAAACTGCGCCGCGACCGCGCCGTCCACCGCCCGGTGATCCGCTGTCAGACTCAGATTCATCAGCGGTTTGACGACGACTTCGCCGTTCACGGCAACCGGCGTATCCACAATCGCGCTTACGCCGAGAATCGCCACCTCGGGCTGATTAATAATCGGGGAAAAAGACTCCATACCGTACATTCCGAGATTGGTTATCGTGAAGGTGCCTCCGGTCATATCCCCCGGAGTCAGCGTATTGTTCCTCGCGCCTGCGGCAAGCAAGCGCACCTCATCGGAAATTTCGCCCAGACCTTTCAGATGGGCGTTGCGGACAACGGGCACGACCAAACCGCCCTCCAGCCCGACGGCCACGCCGATATGAACCGCTTTATGGATCACCAAATCGTTTCCTTCAATGGAGCAGTTAAGCAGCGGGTGCTCCAGCAGCGCTTTGGCGGCGATGGCGACCAGCAGATCGGTGTAAGTGATCTTTCGCGAATCCTGCAACTGCCGTCTGAGTGCGGCCAATGCGGATGTGTCCACCCGCATGTTGTAAGTAACTGACGGGGAGATATCCACGCTTTCGCGCATCCGCTTGGCGATCACCCTGCGCATGGCGCTCATCGGAACACGCGACACGGCTTGTTCTTCCGTGTCCGCATTCCGAATGGCCGCCGCCGACCGGGCGCCGAATGCTGAAGCGGAAGACTGGCCCTCGTTTTGGGAAAGAGCCTCTCCACCGGCGGCCCAAGACCGGACATCCTCCTTCATGATTCTGCCGTCCTTGTGGATGTCGGCGGGATTTATACCGAGCGCCGCTGCTTCCTTCGCCGCAGCCGGGGAAATCCGGACTTTAGGCGAGCCGTCCTTCCCGCTCTCGGCATACCGCCGCACATCGCTGTCCGTTATCCGGCCCTTCGGCCCCGTGCCTTTTACCGCTGACAGCTCCACGCCCCGTTCCTTCGCCGTTCGCCGGGCCAGCGGGGAAGCCTTGATCCGGCCGCCATGCGCGGCGGGTCCGTCCTGGGCAGTTTCTTCCTCCTCCCCGGAAGCGTCCAGGACGGATGCTCCGGCGGCGGATGACGGCAATTCTCCCCCCGCCGGCTGCCCTGCGGCGCCCGCCGGAAGCAGCGCGGATATATCCTCGCCAGCGTCCGCAATAATCGCGAGCGGATGAAATACCTCCACCGTCCCTTCCTCGACCAGAATCTCCCTCAGCACTCCGCTTGTCTTGGCTTCGATTTCATTGGATATTTTATCGGTCTCCACATCGAACAGAATGTCTCCCTGCTCCACGCGGTCTCCCTTGGCCTTCCGCCAATTGGAGACGGTTCCTTCCGTCATTGTAAGGCCCAGCTTGGGCAATACGACCAGTTCAGCCATGACGCACCTCCATGATTTTGCAAGTATCTCCCGGACAATTCCAGGACAGCCGGATGCCGTTCCCGGAAATGGCCGCAGGGTTCAGAACATCTCCTTGACGCCCTTGACGATATCCTCCACACTCGGAAGCACCAGGGATTCCAGTATTTGCGAATAAGGAACCGGAGAATCCAGGGCACCGATCCGGACGACCGGGGCGTCAAGTTCGTCGAAGCACTGCTCCGATATAAGCGCCGACAGTTCTCCGCCGTAGCCGCCGCGCTTCACTTCCTCCGTAACGACAAGCGCCCGGTGCGTCTTGGCGACCGATTTGAAGATCGTCTCCTTATCCAGCGGATACAGCGACCGAAGGTCAATGACTTCGACCTCGATGCCATCTTTGGCGAGCGCGGCCGCCGCCTTCAGCGAGTCATGGACCTGCTTGCCGTAGGTGATGACCGAGACATCGGCGCCTTCCCGCGCAACCGCGGCCGAGCCGAAAGGAATAGGGGCAACCTTGTCCGGCACCTCGATTTTTTGCGAATACAGCACCTTGCTCTCGATATAAACCACCGGATTGTCATCGTCAATCGCGGTCAGCATCAGGCCCCACGCATCCCGGGCATTGGACGGGTACACGACTTTAAGTCCGGGCACATGCGTTACCCACGCCTCCAGCGAACCGGAATGCTGCGCCCCGGCGCTGATGCCGCCGCCCGCAGGAAGCCGCAGCACGAGCGGAACGGAGATTTTGCCGCCGAACATGTATCTCATCTTGGCTGCCTGGTTGACCAGCCCATCCATGCCGAAGGTGAGAAAATCGATGAACATCAGCTCCGCCACCGGTCTCAGGCCCGTCGCCGCCGCTCCCACCGAAGCGCCGACAATAACCCCTTCCGAAATCGGCGTGTCGCGCACCCGCTCTTCGCCGAACTGCTCCCACAGCCCTTTCGTGACGCCGAAGGTGCCGCCGTAAGGGCCGACATCCTCGCCCAACAGAACGACGTTTTTGTTCTCCAGCATTTTCTCCCGCAAAGCTTCGCGGATACCCTCGCCGTAAGTGATTTTTCTCATCTGATTCGCGCCTCCTCAATCAAATCGGAGTAAATGTCCTGCACGGAAGACTCCGGAGCCGGATACGGGCTTGCGTCGGCGAACTCCAGCGCTTCCCGGATCTCTTCCTCGACCTCCTGCCGGATAGCCTCAAGTTCCTCCTCTGTCAGGATGCCGTTCTCCAGCAGATGGCTTTCGAGTCTTGGAAGCGGGTCTTTTTGCAGCCAAGCCTCCACTTCCTCCTTGGGCCGGTAAGCGCCCGAATCTCCTTCAAAATGGCCGTGCTGTCTATACGTCTTAAACTCCAGCAGAGTCGGCCCTTCGCCCGCACGCGCCCGGCTCACCGCTTCGCCCACCTTCTCGTAGACCGTGAGCACATCGTTGCCGTCCGCGGTAAGCGCAGGCATGCCGTAGCCGATGGCCCGCTGCGAAATATCCTGAATATTCTGGTGTCTCGCCTGGCTGACGGAGATGCCGTACAAATTGTTTTCGCACACGAAAATCACCGGAAGCTTCCACAGACTGGCCAGATTCATCGCCTCATGGAAGGTGCTTTGGTTAGTGGAAGCGTCTCCAAAAAAGCACACGCTCACTTGGTCGGTTCCTCTGTATTTTGCGCTCCAGGCCGCTCCCGTCGCGATCAAGTGTCCGGCCCCGACAATGCCGTTGGCGCCAAGGATGCCCAGTTCCGCGTCGGCAATGTGCATGGACCCTCCTTTTCCTTTACAATAGCCTGTTTCTTTGCCGAACAGTTCCGCCATCATGTACTTCAGATTTCCGCCTTTGGCAACGATATGCCCATGCCCCCGGTGGGTGCTGGTAATATAGTCGTCGTCCCTTAAGTTGGCGCAGGCGCCGACGGCGATCGCTTCTTCCCCGATATATAAATGCACAAAGCCCGGAATCTTGCCTTCCGCGAAGAAGACCGAAGCCGTCTTTTCAAACTTGCGAATGCTCAGCATTTTCCGGTACATCTCACTCAACAATTCTTTTGAAATGCTCAAGTGAATCCCTCCCGTTTCATTTATAGGCCCTGCTGCTGGTTCTTTCATGGATGCCCCGTTCCCCTAAAGCGCCTCCCCTGGATTAAATTGGCCTTCATTTATATAAAGATGCAATTTCCGTGCCAAAAATTAAATCTGATAAGAAGCCGTGAAATGGCCGAATACGAAACGCAGCACCAAAAAGCCCTTCCCATAATGGGAAAGGCTCGGCGGAATGGTTCCCATATCGGGAAAAGGCGGGAAAATTGGGAATTCAGACGATAAGTTTCTCCAATGCGGGAGCATCAAATCTGTCGCCCTGTACAAGCCATTGCCCTTTTACGTTAAAAAGTGTAAGTATCCCCTCCAAAGGGATTCGCTTCATTTCCTTGCCCTGCTGCTCCAACAACAAAAGATCCAAAGTATATTTTAACTCAACCGTATCTTTTTTGTGCTCTTCAAGATTTAATTGGAGATTTGCCGGTATTAAGGAAAGATTCTGTTTATAGGCAACTTGCAGCGGTAAAAGTGTGTAACGGCTATCGACCGCCTTTTGATAAAAATATTCTGTTAAAAACGGCTTCATCTCTTCATTTCGCTTCCGGACCGATTCTTCGGACAGTATATCTTCGGACGCCTTAATTTGGTACTCCGCATGTATGTACCTCTCTGCGGCTTGGACAGCCTCGTTAACTTCGGCGGCGTCTGTATTTTCATTTGGGCTGGCCGTACTGTCCGATGCATCAGCTGTGCTCTCAGGTGCGATCGCTGTATTTTCAGGTGCAGGGGTTGTGCTTTCGGGCGCGGCAGCTGTATCTTCGGATACCGGGGCTGTGCTTTCGGGCGGAGTATTGGACGCGGATGAAGTGCATCCCGCAATGATCACCAGTGAAAGAAACGTTGCGCTTAACAAGGATGGGATTATTCGCATAGCAGCCACCTTTTCAAATGAATTGGAAATATTTAAGTTAATTTTACCATATTTATGCTTTTAGTGGAGCAGCAAAAAAGCCCCTCCCATATTGGGAAAGGCTTAACGCAGTTGGATCGCTTATCGGGAAGATGCGAGGAAACCCGGGAATCAGTTTGAAGCGGCGCTGCGGATGAACTGGAGAACCTCGCCCAAGACCTTGTCCTTCTCCTCGCAGTAGCACAGCAGATGCCCGCTGCGCTCGATCAGCAGAATCTCCTTGTCGGAAGAACCGATATGCCGCTTCAGATAGGCTGCGCTCTTGTTTTTGACCAGGTGGTCTCTTGTTCCCTGCACAATTAGCGTCGGCGCCTCGATCTGCGGGAACAGATTAAAGCTCTCGCGGACGATCCGGCTAAATTCGCGGTTGGCATGAATCGGCGTCGAACCAAACTTGCTCACATAGTTCTTCAGCATAGATAGGCTGCCCAGCGTCTTCACAATCTCTCCCGGATTCAGCGGAAATACCGGAGCGGCGAGCAGGGTCAGCGATTTGACCAGACTTTTGTAGCGGACGGCCAGACGGGAAGCGATCAGCGCCCCCATAGAAAAGCCGATGATATGCACGCCCTGCCCGCTTCCGGCAATCTCCTCCAGCTCTTTCCCGGCCTGCCGGTACCAGTCCTCCCGGGTGGCAAGCCGCATATCGTTTCTTCGTCCGGTGTGCCCTTTTAGCGTGAACGTACGGGTTAGATAATGATGCTGCTTCAAATATTCCGACAGAGGCTCGATTTCAAAAATACCCCCGGTAAACCCGTGGATAAACAGACAGCGTTCCATGATCATTCCTCTTTTCGCGGCGGTTCGGTGTGAATGAGTTTATTATACGCCTGCGGCGGACGGGATACCAAATGGGGTGATGTGAAGGTTAAAACCTGTGATGGGCTATAGCTGTTCATGACCTAGGAGTGGAGGATTTGATTAAACAGTGAAAAAGATCTTGATTCGGATGCTTAGATCGGTTGCCGGCGGGAAATCCTGCAGCCATGAAATAGCCAAACGGCATAATTGCTAGAGGAAAAACGGCAACATGGACAGCGGCCAAAACGGCATGATAGTCGAGCTGAAACAGCAATATGGTATGCAGATAAATGGCACAATGACCGAGGCCAAACAACAACATTCTACGCGGATAAATGGCACGATGACCGAAGCAAAACAACAACACGGTACGCGGATAAATGGCACGATGGTCCGAGGCCAAACAACAACATGCTACGCGGATAAATGGCACGATGGTCCGACGCTAAATGCAGAGGTTACACACGATGAAGGAGTTTAATGGTTTTTTCCCTTTCCGCTGATTCAAAACTGCATTATAATGGGGCTATGACGAAGAACGTCCCGTTTCACTCAACCGAGTGAGCCGGGGCGTTTTTTTATTTTGAGGAGGAAAAAATGGACTTTAACGAAGCCTATCAGCAGTTTATTCATTATCATCTTGCACACCGTACAGGAGAACGCCAATCCAGGCTAACAAGGGGGCATCTGCACGCCGAATCATTGTTTCTGGAAAAGGTCTGGTGGCCTTTGATCGGCCATATGAATGATCTACATCCGGAGTATGAAGTGCTGGATTGGCGGGGCAGGTCTTATTTTGCCGACTTTGCCTGGCTCCCGGGTTACGCCAAGCTGATTATAGAAATCAAGGGATTTGGCCCGCATGTGCGCGATATGGACCGGATGAAGTATTGCAATGAATTGAACCGGGAAACCTTTCTGCACGCGATGGGATACCATGTGATTTCCTTTGCCTATGACGATATTGAACAGCGTCCACAGTTATGCGTCACCTTGCTGCGTATGGTGCTGAGCCGCTATCAGCCATCGGCTGCGCCCGTCTCCAGAGCGGTGCTGGCCGAAAAAGAGGTGCTCCGGCTCGCCATTAACGCCGCCAAACCTTTGCGGCCGGTGGATGTCGCCCGGCATTTTGAAGTCGACGCCAAGACGGCAGTTCTTATGCTGAAAAAAATATGCTCCAAGGGCTGGCTGATTCCTGTGCGGCGCGGCAAAAGCGAACGGGCGGTCGGCTATGAACTAACTAATGGCGTTCTCGACTACTACCTGTAACGGAAATTCTCCGGCTTAATTCTCATATTTCATCCAAAATGTACATTAAGGCGGAAAAGCTCCAGCTTATTCCTCCCCCTTCACCGTAAAGTAGACAAAGTGGGGAAATAAACAGGAGTTTTTCCAGTTTATTCGGAAATCCGGAAGATTTCCGGCTTATAAACGGGAGAAATTCCCGTTCATTCAGGAAATCTTCGGCCGTGCCTCCCGCGCGCCCTGGCTTCGCCCCCAGGATCAGCGCTCGCCCCCTTACGGCTCTGCCGTAGACGGCGCGCCACTGCCGCCGCTCGCACCGCTCTGCTGGCCCCGGCTTCGCACCCGGGCCAGCGGCCGCGCCCGCCCGGTTACGGCTCCGCCGCGGACGGCGCGCCACCGCTTCCGGCAGCGCCGCCGCCAGCTCCCGCGGGAGCTTCCGCCGGTGCCGGAGCCGTCCGCCTGGCCGCCCCGCGCGCCCGGGCTTGGCGCACCGCTCGCGCCCGGGGCGGCAGCGCCGCCGCTTGAGCCCGGCGTACTTACCCCGCCGGAGGACGGGGCGGGCAGCGCGATATTCGGCGCGCCGGCGCTCCCCGAGCCGACCGGTTTGCCCTGGTTGTCGTAGTAATACATCGGGACGTCCCCGACAACCATCAGATAAGAGACGGGAATTTCCGTATCAACCACCTGAGGCTCCATGTCAAACGGAACGACCACCGCCACCTCGGTAACGATGTGAATATACACTTCGACCAGGATCATGTTGATTCCCGCATTTTGCTGGCGGGTATTCAGTTCGACCTTGACCGCGCCCTGCGGCTCGATCTTGATCGGAACATCCGGCCCGAAGGATGCGATCAGCGGACTGTCCAGCGCCTGGCCGAGCGGGATATGCTCGGTTTGATTGTGCAGGCCGTCCAAGGTGGACTGAATCACTTCCGCCGCCTGGGAAGTAATACGCATATGCTCCGAATAGTTGAGCATAAAGCCGGAGACTTTCCCCGCACTGTCCGTCTTCCAGTCGATCAGCTTCTCGGCGCTGCTGCCGCTTGCCACCTGGGAAGCGATGGCCTTGTTGATCGCCTCGGTCGCGACCTGCTTCACCCGGATTTGCGCCAGATGGATGATCGGCGGCGTCAGGTGCCGTTCCACATAGCCGAGGCCAAACATAACTGCCGCCAGGGTCAACAGAACCGCGGCTAGCCAGAACCGGCGGCGTCTCCCTGGTCTGCGCTGCCGCCCCCCGGCCGTTTGCCCCGGCCGTCCGCCGCTTTTCGGCCGCTCGCTCCAGTGACCCGTCTGACGAGAAGTCCTGGCGGGCCTGGACTTGAAGCGTGTTCCCCCCGGCCGCAGCTTCATCCATCCCCCATCCCCGAATCCGCCGCGCTCGCCCCTCCGCTGTACCGGCCGAAAAATGCCGGAGCCGCCGGACTTGAACGAGCTTTTTCGCTCGGGCGGCGTGAAGCTGATCCGCGGCAGGCGCAGTCGTCCGAAAGATGGCAGCTGCAGCCGCCGGTTTCCCCATTTTTTGATTCTGCCCATAAGGTGTCCCTCCCGCCGCTTTCGGCGGTCAAGCCGCCTTCTCTATGTATCGTATTCACCTCCCGCCCAAAAAAGAAGAACGCTTATCCGGCACGGTATGCCTGACAAGCGTTCCATTTCGCTGCGCAAACGTATCTATTTTTTGTAAGACGAATCAAACCATCCGTTCCCGCTTATCCTCCTGCAGGTGGCCCCAATGCTTCCAGAAAAATACGGCAAGCAGCACGACAACGAACAGACCATAACCGGTCAGATAGAAACTCCACTCCTCTCGCGGAACGATAAGAGAAGAACTGATTGTGCCGAAGAACCAGATGTAAGACAGGTTTCCAAGCGACGTTCCCCAGACAAAAGCCGGGAGGGGCAGCGGCGACACCGCCGACATAATATTAATGACATTATTAGGGATGATCGGTATTGTGCGAAGCAGCACCAGGGTCCAGATGCCGTAACGGTTCAAATAACGCTGCCATTTGTCATAACGCTTCAGCTTCCTGCCCCATTTCCGGTCAAACCAGTGAAACAAATACCGACGGGACAGATAAAATACGAACAGCCCTCCCAGGTTACAGATCAGCCAGCTGATCAGCATCCCGCCGATCACATCAAATACCGAGACATGCAGCACGATCAATATAACGAACGGAAAAAATCCAAACAGGCTCTGAAGGAGCGCGAGCGGGATCGTAACCAGGAGAATTGCGGGCCCGCTAAGGCCCAGCGCCTGCAGCAGCCAATCAATCCAGGCGTTTATCGTGTCCGTCATGCGTCGCACTCCTCTCTCTTGCTCTTTCCCTTGCATCCCTTGCTTCTGATCATATTCAGATATTTCAAAGAAAACACCCCGGACGGGGTGTTTGTAAACGAAAATTTCACTATATCTATCATTTAAGAACAAAAGAATATAAAGTATGACAAATTTTCAGCCGAGCTCACTCCATCATAGCATACTTGTTAATCTACTGTAAAATAATAGGGCTACATAAAAAAATCAATCGTTTTTCCGGTCAACTGCGTCTTACTTTAAGAACCTAATAATAGATGACTTCTTCCCATTACCAACACTAATTAAGAAAGATGCCGGGCGTGGATGAAGCGCAAAAAGCTTAAAGACGAGCAGGCCTTTACGCCCTGGCTAATCCGGATTACCATCAACTGCTGCATGGATGAACTCCGGCGCAAAAAGCGCATGTTTCCAGCGGAGAAGCTGGTGGAGGAAGCAGTACAGGAAATGAAAAGCAACGAACGGATCGACCTGGAACGGGCGATGAATCGGATGAAGCCGAGATACCGGCATGCCGTGATCCTAAAATACTACCAGGACATGACAACGGCCCAAATTGCAAAGGTGCTAAAAAAACCCGAAGGCACGATCAAAACCTGGCTGCGGGAAGGACTGAGGCAGCTTCGGAATTATCTGTAGACATACGGGAGGCGAATGGAAATGGTAGAAAAAGAAGAACGCATTCTGCGTCAGAATGCCCATGAAATTAACCAGCATGCCGAAACGTTCCAAGAAATGAAACTCTACAACGCCATGCGAAAAGGAATCATGCAGGGGAAAAAGCGCGAGAAGCGGCGCATATATTCATATGGAGTGGGCATGGTCGTAGCCGCAGCGGCCGCAGTCCTGCTTACGTTCTCCTTCTTACATGGAGCGCCGGTAACAGAAATTTCTGAACATTCCGTGCAAACGGCCAGCACTAAAAATTGGGACAATTTCAAAGAGTACCGCTTGAGCTCCAGGTTATTAGATCCCGCACTTGCAAGCGCCCTGCAACAGAATCTCGTAAAGCCGGTTCGCCAGAGCGCGGAAAGCAAAGGTTACCGTGTCGATGTAGCCGGTGCTGTTACGGATGGCCGAAAGGTGTTTGTCCTATACAGTGTCCAGAACAATACGGACAAAGAAATCAATCACGCGGATTTCTCGCTTCAATTTGGAGCCTTTAAGGACCCGTATCCTGGTAAAGGCACAGTATTAATGATGCTGGGTCCCGAGAGCCGAATCCCGCCGGGCCAATCCGTAGATTTTATATACTCCACCAACCTTCCCCCATCGGTTCATTCGAAGGAGGCGAACTACCATGTTGCTCTTACCGAGACCTCAGAGGAGGCGCTCGCTTCCAGCGGTTCCCGCAAAAGCAAGTACCGGACTGATCTGGATATTGCGTTCGAGCTTGACCCCGACATGTTAAAAGACCAGCAGCATACGTTAACGGCTGATCGCACCTTGACCGTGGACGGACAAAAAATTAAAGTGCGTCAAGTGCTGTATACCCCGCTGAGCACCTATGTGGATTTGGAGTATGACAAGAACAACGAGAAACGAATTTTCCAATTGATTAATCCAGTTCTGATCAGTAAAAAGGGGGACACTACCGAAAAATTATATTACCCCGGCATCATTACATCTGACAATTCCGTAGCCTACTCGGACGATTCCAAGGCCACGCTCGTTTTCAAGAACAGCAAGTACAGCCAGCCAGACTCCGTCTCATTGAAAACATTCGGCATTTCAGCTGTCGATAAGGATCAGATGAAAATAGTCGTCGATTTAAACAAGAAACAGATTATTGAAGAGCCGGGGAGTGATCTTGAACTTGTCGAACCCACCCCAGAGAACAATGCGGATACGGGAGAAATTCTGTTACGGCAAAAGATTGACAATGCCCAATATTTTAACACTATTACCTGGCTGGCCGACAGCTTCACCGATGCGCAGGGTAAAGTGCACAAAAAAGCGATTAATCCCACCTCATCAAGCAGCTACGGCGTCTCTAAGTCAATGGATGGTACAGCGGTGCACGAGATTCCTTATAACTTTGGAGAGGAAGCCAAGAATTATCCGCAGCCTCTGACCATACCGATTGAGAAGTTTATAAATCCAATTTGGGACACACAGGCCGTTGAGCTGTACTCGAAGAATTAGGGGCTAAATCATATGCCCATCAAGCTAAGGATATATTGCACCCCCAAAAGGAAAGTCAGGTTTCCTGCTCGAAGGAACCGACTACCAATTATGCAGAAGACCCCTGAACATTTGCAGGTTCAAGGGTCTTCTGCTTGGATTCGAGACGAGGTGGAGCAGTAGTAGTCCTAGCGTCCACAATGCTTGGCCTTTGCCTTCTCCCGTCGAGCTCGCGCTTACGCTCTTGAATGTCGGGTGACAAGAACATTATCCCATTAGTAACCGCGTAAGCATTTGAACCTCCGCCCAGCAGGGGATTCATACGTTTATTGCCCTCAGGCGCTTTATATCTTGTATAGGTGAAAAACCAAACATTCGGGAATATTCACGGCTGAATTGCGACGGACTTTCATAGCCTACCCGGAATGCAACATCCGCGGCATCTGTTGACTCGGATAATAACAGACGCCGTGCTTCCTGCAGCCTCAGTTGTTTTTGAAACTGAATCGGGCTCATAGCGGTTACCTCTTTAAAGTGTCTATGAAGCGAAGAAACACTTATATTCGCTATTTCCGAAAGCTCCTCAATCCGAAAAGTCCTATCATAGTTATTCATGATATGTTCGATAACGTCTCTGATTCGTTTGGTACTGCTTCCTTCTATAGCATTTGTTCCAGCGTGGCCCCATGCTGCCCTTGTAGAACCTTATAGAGAATTTCCTTCGTGAAGAGAGGAGCAAGTACCGGGATATCCTTAGGATTGTCTAGCAAACGAGCTAACCTGATTACCGCATCCAACAAAGATAATTCCATCCGGCTGACAAACATACCTCGCTTAGCGTTTTCTTTCGGGTCAACTCGAATTTCAGAATCGCTTAAAATTTCTAAGATTTGACCCGGGGTAAACTCAAGTTTGAGAGACAAATACGGAACTTGGGAGGAGGCTTCCATGACTTGTCCGGTAACCGGTAAATCAACGGATGCAACAAGGTAATTGGTAGGACCGTATCTAAAGCGTTCTTGTCCCAACAATACATCCTTCACACCCTGAACGACAATGCAAAAGGAAGGATTGTAAACTGCAAAATTTGATCCAGTAACATTAGATCGACGAGTGAAAAATAAAGACGGAATAGCAGTCGCGTGAACACCGTCCCGGCCTGAATAACGCTCAATGATTTTGGCAAGCTCATCCTGCTGGTTATATATTCGTTCAGACATAAGATCCTCCTCGTTTCTCCATCCTTGATAGTTCCATCATAATTCATATTCGTATGTAACGTAAATGATTGTGAGAGGATCAGGCAATCATTTGAGCAGAATGAGATAACGGTCGCCTTTACATTTGTTGCATAATAAGGATGCCGAAGCTGATCCATAACTGTATTATGATCAATAGAGGTTAGGGGTCAGTATGCCAAGTGAAAGGGGAAGATTAATATGGGTACACAAGGAAAATATACAGTTATTACCGGAGCAAGCGCTGGAATTGGTTACGCGACAGCTAAGGCTTTCGCAAATCGTAAGAAAAATATCATACTTGTTGCTCGCCGTGAACACAATCTGAACGAGCTGAAAAGAGAAATTTTGCAGGAAGTTCCTGAGCTGGATATTGTGATAAAAGCAGTCGATGTATCCGTCAGTCAAAACGTCCATCAACTCTATCGAGAGTTAAATTCGTACGAAATCGAAACATGGATTAATAATGCAGGTTTCGGTAACTATGAGAGTGTGTCCGGTCAAGACTTGGACAAGATTGAAACCATGCTGCGCCTAAACGTGGAAGCCCTAACTATCTTTTCGTCCTTGTATGTACGTGATTATAAAGATGTGGATGGTGCACAATTAATCAATATATCTTCAGCTGGCGGATACACAATCGTGCCAACGGCCGTTACCTACTGTGCTACTAAGTTTTATGTCAGTGCATTTACCGAGGGATTGGCCCATGAACTGAAAGCCGCCAATGCAAAATTACAAGCTAAAGTATTGGCACCAGCGGCTACCAAAACCGAATTTGGACAAGTGGCCAACAATACGAGCGAGTATGACTATGACAATGTGTTTAGTAAATACCATACAA
Organism: Paenibacillus sp. URB8-2; assembly: GCF_013393385.1. NCBI lineage: Bacteria > Bacillati > Bacillota > Bacilli > Caryophanales > Paenibacillaceae > Paenibacillus > Paenibacillus sp. URB8-2. Next base: position 4,665,508 of record NZ_AP023239.1, read on the forward strand.
GCGATGAAATGGCCAATTTCCTTTTGCAGCTTTATGATAGCAACATGACTGTTGGTAGAGTTGACAGAGAAGACTTTAAATTCAAACTTAGCGAACCACTTTTTGATTATGCAGGAAATTCCAAGAATAACCAAAAAGTCCAACTGAAAGATTAACACAGAACACCTGGCCGACGATAATATCCAGCAGCTCGCGTCGCAGGCGGAAAGCATTCTGTCTCGGGCTCATCGGGTATGCTTCTCCAAGAAAAGATCACGGCTTCTTTCCGGTCTAAATGCATATATTGCCGTCAAAAGGCTGAGCATCATGATGGCGGCCCCGACGAAATTACCGGCAGCCCAGGTCAATGCGAACAGAGCAAATACATGCAGGATAAGCGAGAGGAATAGGGTTTTAGGTACTCCCCATTTATCCGTAGCATACCCGCCTATATAAGATCCGAAAACGCCGGAGATGCCAAATACGGTCAGCATGAAACTGACGCTGCTGACGGATAGCCCTGTATTTTCTTGCAGAAACGGTGAAATGTACGTATAAACCGCCGAGTAACCGGTGATCCATAACAACGAAATGAGCAGTCCGATGACAGGCTTTCTTTTTTTCAAGATCGACAGCTGATTTGAGAGAGGAACCGGCTGTTCCCCTTTCGACGAAGGGATGAATTTATAAATAGCCAGTGCCGTAATCAAACTGAAGACTGCAATCATGGCAAACACATAACGCCATCCGAAATATTCGCCGATGAGCACGCCAAATGGAATTCCCAGCACCATAGCCCCGCTTCCACCCATTAATATGATTCCGATGGCGCTTCCGCGTTTCTCCGGTGGAACAAGGCTGGCTCCCACGTTCAGCGAAACAACGGTATACATGCCGGTGCTGATCGCGAGTACAATACGAGAGGCTATCAGCAACCCGAAGCTCGGGCTTAGAAATGCCACCGCAGAATAAGGGTGGGGAAGAACATGCGGGGAACGGTGAATTCGATCAAAAAATCAAAATTGGCATTTCCTAACCGTTGGGCTTGTCTTTTTTCAGCACGATTGCGGAAGAACTGAATTGCCGTTTCCCAAACCTAAAATATGACGTGCTGTCCGAGCGGGAGGAATTCATTATTGATGCAATCGCGCTTAATGAGGTGCACTTAGGGATTGTTCCTTATACCAGGGGCCGAACCGATCTGGTGTCTATCCCCATGTATAAAGAGGAGCTGGTGATGCTGCTTCCCAAAAAAGAGGATGTAATGTTTACGGATTCGTATACCGATTGGCCCAGACTGTTAGACATAACTTGCTTCTTGTTCTACATGTGCTCTCCGATCCGGAAGCTTACAGATCCTGTACTTATTCAGTTGCTGGGAGAAATGCGGATATGGTAACCTGCCCTCCATCTTGTCCCACGAATCCGTTCCTTTTCAAATTCGGCGATTGGGACAGACGGTTCCGGGAAGGATGATTCATGTGGTTTACTCTGCTTCCTCTCCGCTGGCGCAACAGCTCCACACGTTATCGGAGCAATTGGTCCAGCCTTTTTCTGGTAGTGCGGTTCCAGTGAATTAAGGAATTGCAGAAGCTCAGGGCTGGTAGTTATAATTTCAGATGCGAAAAAAGGACTCAATGAACGCGGTCATTTGGACAGTCCGAAATCATTACCGTGTTTCCTAACAGATCGATGACGGCGGTAAAACAACCATATTGCAAGGCTTACGGAAAGGAAGAGGATTTGCATTAGGGTGCGGGGAATCAATTGATCCTCCGGACTTGTCGCAAGGCCATTTATAGCAATGTAAAGATTGGCAGGGAACATGGTAATCAGTAGAAGTGAGAGCCCGCCGGCTGCCCATGTAACAGTGGGACGCCATAGTAAACCTATTGCCCCGGCCAATTCCAGTACACCGGTGATCGTTACAATCAGGTCGGGATATGGCAAGATAGGAGGAACCATTCTAATAATCTCTGTCCGCAAATAAACGAAATGAACGGAGCCGGTTAAAATGAACATCGCTGCAAGACCGCCTCGAAGCGCAACGGGCCATGGGCGAAAACGGCTTACCCCAGCAATTCCTGCAACGAGAATGACAAGCGTGACGACAACGAGCACAATTAGCGGTTCCATAAAATACCTCCATAAAATTAATTGTTTGTGTGTATAGATACTAAACACATTCACCAAAAAAAAGATGCTATCATTTGCCAAGTTGTTTCTCTAGCTTCATTAAAAAATCTTTTATAAATTGAACCTTATCGACGGGAGCATCTCCTAATACTTCCACAACCATTTTTTTGAATTGGTTCTGATAATCCAAATGGTGACCGTATGCAATTTCACCTTTCGGGGTTACTTGAAGAATTAACCTTGATTGGTTGCGGACATCCTTTTCTTTTGTGATTAACCCTTTCTGTTCAAGTTTTTTCAGTACTTGGGATATTGCGCCTTTCGTAACTCCACAACGTTCAGCCAACGCTGTAATATGGATGCCACTATGCTCTCTTATTTCATTTAGCGTATAGATCTCGGAATGAAATAAAGGCTCGCCTACACCATAATCTCTATTTTTCCTATCCAGTTTAGCGAAGGTTTTGAACACATCCAAGAGGGTGTTGCTAATTTTCTCTTTTGAAAGTTCATCATTATTCATCATAGAATAAAGTGTATAGTGCCTAAACACTATTGTCAAATGATTTTTGAGTCGGGTGCTTTGAAGCAAAGTGATCTGCATTGTAAAAGAATATTTTCTTTCACTTCACAATGCCATAATAAAGCAAGTAGAGGATGTCGGACAGGTTCTTATCGGGGATCTGTGAACTCTCCCCCACTTAGCTTACGCATGAGGTGGGGGCTTCTGTTGGCATCGATACAGGGTTGCACACGCTTGCGAGCTTCATGATTAAAGGCTCAACGCCTGTTGCACCCGAATGAGGGAAGCCAACGTCCAATACGTTCGTTTTGCCAATGAAGGGTCTTTGGCCTCCAAGGACAACCACATCTTTTCAGATGTGGCTTTGTGTATGCTACGTAACACGTACCGTGCGCCGATGTTATACGAGGCATTAAGGTCCGCGTGATACGCTTTGCCTGTTGCGAATACAGCAACATCACGTTTCGTGTTTCGTTGAACCCATCCACTGCCATCAAAAGCAAGCGCGCTTGTATTCGCAGGATTGACCATGGAAACCCGTATTCCCAAGAAATGCGCCATTTCGGTCACTTTTGTTTGGATGCGCCGTTTCGCCCAAAACTGGAGTTTGGCACGAAGTCGCTTGGCTCCCCACGTTCCTTTAGGCAGACGCATCTTGCCTAAATACTCCATGACAATGACATCTGCGCTGTGCTTTTGGGCAAAGGCGATGATTCGATGCGCGGTATCGTGGACGATATGCGTCTGTAAGCCGTTCATCCGCCGCCAGAAATTCGGTTTTGCCCCTATACCGGATTGTCGCTGGGCTTGTTTCAGTTTGCCTGTGATTTGGCGCAATCGATCTTTTTCTTTGGCTTGGTTGATAAATGTCCTCGCCAAGACAGTGCCGTTAGCGTCCATCACGGAACAGACTGCGGAATTCGTTAAGCCTAAATCAACGGCACATACCCGCTGCTTGGAAATTTCCGCCTGAGTCAACTTCACATCCCCTTCATAGGCGATATGAAGGGCATAGCGTTTTCCTTTTCGAACCAATGTGGGGCTGCATTCTTTCATGCTCCACACGTTACGTTTGAATAAGTCTTGCCCTTTAAAGGTAATGGGGAGCCATACCCAATCACCTTGATGAAGTATCTTAATGTTGGCTGTCGTATCGGAGGTTCGTTTGAACATATTGCCTTTGTACAAGCAAGGGAACGCCTGATGCTTAGCTTGGAGTGTCGGCGGTTTCTTCGAAAAGCGTTTCCCTTCTTGCCCAGCGTGTTGCCGCTCGGCTTGCCAAAGCTCAAAACGGGAATGATGACTTTTCACAATGCCAAACGCTTCCGCAATGGCACTTCTGCGGAAGTACGAAGGAAACTTATAAAAGCGTTGATCAAACTCGGCGTAGAGCGGATTCGGATTGTGCCTGGTACGGTGAGTCAGCCGTTCTACCGCCGTCACCACCGCTTGGGTGGATAACGATTCCAAGGCCATAAACTGCTCTTGAATGACCGTAATCAAAAACGACAGCGCCTCTTGATACACAAGGAGAGTCGCATCTAGCATGCGGTGGTGAGACGTAATCGGATGTTTGAGTGTTTTGACCACCTTCATGAGACACGCCTCCATCGCAAGTTTGATGGATCTAGCATAACACAAGAACATATGTTTGTTAAGCAGACGTGTCTAACCCCCACCTTCGCTGTTGGCTTAGAGGAGGGGGACTGCGACACTAAATCTGTTCAACTTGGAATTCATGAGGCTTATCTAAGAATAGTTCAAAGCCTGATAGGCTTATTTAGGTCTGTACGAAATTTCGGTTAGAGCTGAATTGGATCAGACTCAAGGGCTTAACGATAAAAGGTAACCGTGTCTTTTTTCTTAGCTTGATGGGCATGGGGCTAAATCATATTCCGCACAAAAAACAGGGGTGTCCCCGCAGCCGGTTCACGGCTTGTGGGACACCCCCGTGTATTTAACATCATTCCAGCTTCTCGCTCGGAATTCCGTCAGACAAGCTTACTCAATACCCTTCGTCCATTCATTTACCTTGTCCGGGTTGGCTTCCACCCATGCCTTGGCGGCTTCCTCCGGACTCTGACCGCCCTGGATGGCAACCATGACCTTCGCCATCTCCTCCGGCGTCCACTGGAACTGATCCATCACCTGGTAGACATCGGGCTGGTCGTCTTTAAGGCCTTTGCGGGCCATCGTATGGATCTGCTCGTCACCGCCGTATACACCTTTGGGATCGTCCAAATATTTCAGATCCATGTTGGCGAACATCCAGTGCGGCGTCCAGCCGGTCACGACGATCGGCTGATTGGCGTCATAGGCTTTTTGCAATTCTTGCGCCATCGCCGCCGAAGAGCTTTCCACCAGCGTGTAGTCCTTCAGATTGTATTCGGCGAGCGCTTTTTCCGTGGCCGACATAATCCCGGCGCCCGGCTCGATGCCGATAATTTTGTGGTCCAGGGAATCGCCTGCCGCGCTGTCCTTCAGGTCCTCGATGGAGTTGACGTTCATATAAGCCGGAACTGTCAGCCCAATTTTCGTTCCGTTCAAGTTGACGCCGAGGTCTTCCATATCTTTTCCGTACTTCTCCATGTAAGAAGCATGGGTGCTTGGCAACCAGGCGGCTACCATCGCGTCCGCGCTTCCGTCGGCAATGCCCGCGAACATCGGCCCAGCGTCGACTTGAAGCATTTCAACCGTCTTGCCCAGCTTCGATTCCAGCACTTCCTTGACTACATAGGTGCTGGCAATTTCCGAATCCCAGGCCACATAAGCCAGCTTTACCGTTTTCGAACCGCCGCCCGAAGACGAACAGCCTGTCAGCATAACGGCTGCGGCCATGACGGTTAATAGGGCGATTGACAAAAAGCTCCGGTTGTTTCTTTTCTTCATTAATAAAACTCCTCCTACTTATGCTTGATTTTAAGCGCGTTTTGCGTCAGACGATCCAGCAGAATCGCCATAACGACAATGGCAATCCCCGCCTCAAAGCCGGCGCCGGTCTTGGCTTGCGATACGGCGCGGTACACATAGGCGCCGACTCCCTGCGCGCCGATCATGGATGAAATGACGACCATCGACAGAGACAGCATAATCGTCTGGTTAATGCCGGCCATAATGGTCGGCAGGGCAAGCGGAAGCTGCAGCTTGAACAGCTTCTGTCTTGGGGTTGAGCCGAACGCGTCGGCGGCTTCGACCAGTTCCGGCGAGACCTGGCGGATGCCGAGGCTCGTCAGGCGGATCGTCGGCGGAATCGCGAATATGATCGATGCGATGACGCCCGGAACGACGCCCAGCGAGAAAAAGGAAACCGCCGGGAGCAGATAGACGAACGCCGGCATCGTCTGCATGAAGTCCAGAATCGGCGTCACCACATTCCGCGCGGCGGCGCGCTGCGCGCACAGAATGCCGATCGGCACGCCGATCAGCACCGCCAGCACCGAAGCTGTCAGCACAAGGGCCAGCGACTGCATCGAAGGTGCCCACAATCCAAGGTTATCAATCAGCAAAAGACCGATCAGCGCAAACAGCGCAAGACGCCACTTCCCGACCCAGTATGCCAGTGCCGAAATCAGCAGGATGACGGCAATCGCGGGCAAAAAGGTAAGGCCGGCATTGATGCCTTCCACCATTCCGCCGATTACGGAATGAATCAAATCAAAAACGGCGCCGAAGTAAAGAGTAAGCCATTGCTCAATCTGCTCCACCAGGCGGCCAAGCGGCAATTTTGGAATATTCATCTCAGATATCTCCTCCTTCCGGCAGCGCATTGCCCGCAAGCGCGGACAGCACGGCGCCTTTAATCACGATTCCTTTCAGCCGTTCCCGCTCATCCACGACCGCCACTGGCAGCGGCGATCCCGCCATCAGCTCGAACAATTCGTTCAGCAGCGCATCCGGACCCACGATGGGAATCTCTTTCCTCAGCACATCGGAAATCGACTTTTGCTCTTTCAGCGCCAGCGAGGCGTCGTCTGCGGTAATTACGCCCAGAAGCTTCATCTCTTTATCCGCCACATACAGGCTGGATACCCCGCTGTCGCGCATCAGCTGCAGCGCAACGCGCGGCCCTCGCTCGGGCCGGATCATCTCCGGCTGCTTCATCACATGCGCCGCGGTCAGGACCTTGGACAAGTCCACATCCTCCACGAACCGCTCCACGTATTTGTTGGCCGGCTGGATGAGAATTTCCTCAGGCGTCCCGATCTGCACAATACCGCCGTCCTTCATCAGGGCGATCCGGTCGCCAATCCGCAGCGCTTCGTCCAGATCATGCGTAATGAAGACGATCGTCTTCTTCAGCCGCGACTGGAGCTCCAGAAGCTCCTGCTGCATATCCTTGCGGATCAGCGGATCAAGCGCGCTGAACGCCTCGTCCATCAGCAGTATATCCGGGTCGTTCGCAAGGCCGCGCGCAAGGCCCACGCGCTGCTGCATCCCCCCGCTGAGCTGGTCTGGCCGATGCTGTTCCCAGCCGCCGAGGCCCACAAGCTCCAGCGCCTTAAGCGCCAGCTCCCGCCGCTTCTTTTTATCGACTCCCTGCACCTCAAGTCCGTATTCCGCGTTACCCAGAACCGTCCGGTGCGGGAATAGACCGAACTTCTGAAACACCATACCGATATTTTTGCGGCGGAACTGGCGAAGCTCCTCGGCATTCATCTTCACAATATCCTGTCCACGGAACAAAATTTGTCCCGCCGTAGGATCGATCAGACGGTTAAGCAGGCGGACGAGCGTCGATTTGCCGCTCCCCGACAAGCCCATAATGACGAAAATTTCTCCTTCTTTAATATGAAATTCGGCTTGGTTCACTCCGACCGTCAGCTTGGCTTCGCGGGCAATCTTTTCTTTGGACCAGCCTTGCTGCAGCATCGAAAGCCCTCTGCGGGCATCCTGACCGAAAATTTTAGTCAGCTGTCTGACTTCCAGTATCGGCATATCGGCCTCCTTCTCCCGTATTTCCCGGGTCAATTCACTCGTTACAGTCTACCGGACGACCGAAATGAGAAGCAAACTCTATATACCGTAATAATTTAACGTACAGTTTTTACTTTACGTACTTTACATAAAGAATACTCCGTTTTACTCCAAATTACGTTCCAAACAGTTTCTTTACTTCCATCGGGGGATATGATTACAATGAACTAGGAGAAATTTTGTATATATAACGCTTCCTTCAGGAGGGACAGCATGAACGATTTAGAAGGACTCGCGCCCGAACAAATAGAAAGAATCAGCAAGGTCCGGGAGCGCGTCATTGATTCCATCGGTAAAAATATGGACTTATACGGCGTCACCCTGTCCATCGGCCATTTATACGGATACATGTATTTCAATCAGGGTCCGGTTACGCTCGATGAGCTGAGCAAAGCGATGGGCATGAGCAAGACGTCCATGAGCACGGGTGTCCGCACGCTGCTTGATCTTAAAATGATCGATAAAGTATGGGGCAAAGGAACGCGCAAAGATCTGTTCGAAGTGTCGTCCGACTGGTACCAGAACTTCAGCGACTATTTCTCGATTAAATGGAGAAAAGCGGTTGAGAGCAATATGAACGTCCTGTCGAAGTCGCTAAATGAGATTAGGGCGATGAAAGAGGAATATGGCGGGCAAGAGGAACTGAACTCTCTGCTGCATAACGACGAACGCAAAATCGAAGAAGCCATCCAATATTACCGCTGGCTGCTGAAGCTGATCGAGGCTATGGAAACCGGCAAAATATACGAACTGATTCCAAAGGAAGAATAGAAAGCGTCATTTCATTGCGAGAGCTGTTTCTCTAGTTTCATCGAAAAGGAGCCTTTAACCGAACCGGACGTTCGTTAAAGGCTCCTTTTTCATTCCTTCTGCGGCTGTTAAAACAAGCGTGGGCCATACTTGGTGGGCAGCCGCCCTAATAGCTTCTTTTATTGCCCTTTTTCACATATTCCCAATCCCGCTCCACATTCCGTCTCACCCGCTCAAGCAGCTTATGAAGCGCCCCGATTTCTTCCGCTGACAATCCTGCGAGCGCCGCTCTATCGGAGTAATCCGCCTCCCGTTTCAGAAGAGGATAGGTCCCTTCCCCTTTGGCCGAGGGAAACAGCCTTTTGATCTTCCGATTCGCGGGATCGCTTTTCTTCTCGATAAATCCCTGCAGCTCCAGCTTGGCTATGGCGCGCGCCGCGGTGGTGCGGTCTACTTTGATCATTTCGGCAAGCTTCTCCTGAATGATTCCGGGCTCCTCGCAAATCCGGATCAGGTACAGATATTGCCCCTTGGTCAGCTCCAATTCTTTGAACTCGATGTTGCTGATGGAGTCAAACGCCCTGGCGATCATTCCGATCTCGCGCAATATTTCTCTCATTCTCCACCTCCGTGTTTTATTGTATTTACAACAATTTCGACGTATACTGGTGAAAAACCTTTCGTTATTTCATTATTTATTCCCATTTATGAGGTGAGAACTGTTGAACTGGCATGTGAAGGCATTTGATGAGTTGTCCAATCTGGAGATCTATAACATACTGAAGGCAAGGACCAACATTTTCGTCGTTGAACAGAACTGCCCCTATTCCGAGGTGGACGGCAAGGACCTGGCCTGTCATCACCTGTATCTGGAGGATCACGGCGATATTGTCGCCTACCTTCGAATTCTGCCCCCGGGCGTGGTATATCCCGAAGCGTCAGTCGGCCGGTTTATCGTAAATCCGAAGCTTCGGGGAACGGGCATTGGCAGAGAGCTGTTCGGCAGGGGACTTGCTTTTGTCAGAGAGAATTTACGGGAAACCCGCGTCAAAATTCATGCGCAGGCTTACCTTCAAGACTTTTACGCTTCCTTCGGCTTCGAGCCGGTGTCGGACGTCTACCTGGAAGACGGGATTCCGCATATCGAAATGCTTCTGTCGCCGGAAGAATAAGCCATCCGGTCTTGCCTCATTGGCGGACAACCGGCTGCGATTTACCGCATCCATTTCCCCCGATAAAGGAGTGTTGGCATTGGGACGCATTATCGTGCTGTACGGACCGTCCGCTTCCGGCAAAAGCGAGATTCAGCGGCAGCTTACCGGACCCGGGTTTCCCCGGATCATCACGGCGACGACCCGTCCGCCGCGGCCGCATGAAACGGATGGCGTGCATTACCTGTTCCTGGACAAAGAGAGCTTTCAGGAGAAAATGGCGCGCGGCGAGCTGATCGAATGGACGGAGTATAACGGTGAATGGTACGGCACACTGCGCTCCAGCATCGAGGAGGCGATAGCCGGCCCGGCGGATGCCAATATCATTATGGATCTGGCCGGCGTGCTTGCGCTTAAACAGCGTTACAGAGAGCATGTTGCCGCCATCTACATCGGCGCCGACCTCCCTTCTCTCGCCAGAAGGCTGGCCGAAAGAGGCGGAGACACGGCCGAAACGGCAAGCAGGCTGCAAAAGGCCCGGGAGCAGGAGCTCACCGAGGCCTATATGAAGCCTGCGGACGCCGTCATTTGGAACAGCGACGGCGCTGACTTCGAGGATACGCTGAAGCGGGTACGGGAAGTTATAGCTTCCTTTCCCGGGCGGGGGATGCAATGACGACCTTGCCTGCCCGCGCCGATTTGAGCGCTTTTGTAAACATTTTGATCGCGGACAGGATCAATATGAATCCCAGAACCAATTTGAGCAGGCTGGAAGAAACATAGACGATCAAGAGTCCGCCGATAAATGAACCGATAATCGAGCCGATTCCCATGGGAACGACGAGTTCCCTCCATTCTTTTTTCTCCGCGTAGGCACCATTTGAACCATGCCTGATCATCCCGATCACCACAGTTGGCAGACTGATCAATACGCTGGCGGTGCCCGCGATTTTGATATCCACCCCGTAAACGAGCAGCAGAGTCGGAATAATCAGTTCCCCTCCGGCAACCCCGAGCAGACTGCTCACGATGCCGATTCCTATCCCAAAAGCAATGCCAACGAGTACGGCTGCCGGCAGCGGCATCGGTATTCCGCTGGAGACCACCGGGGAGAAGCCTTCGACGACCAGCAGGATGCCAATGGAAACGAGCAGAATGAGAATGACTTTCTCGAGCGTGTGCTCGGACAAACGCTTGGAGTAGTTCGCCCCCGTGTAGGCGCCGATCATCCCGCCGGCGATAAAAGAGGCAATGACGGGCAGAATAGCCGTCAGAGCTGGAAGCGAAGCCTGGGGAAGGCGCATGATCAGCGAGGAGATCAGGGTGACCAGGCTGACGGCCAAATTAAATGCCACCGCCTGACGCGTCGGATACTTGAACAGACCCACGAGCACAGGAAGGCGGAATTCCGCTCCGCCGAGTCCGATCAATCCCCCGAGGCAGCCAATTGGCGCTCCCGTTAATACAGCTAGCAGTGATTTTTTGCCTTTTTCATTCATAAATCCTTTACCTCCTCCCATAAAACCGTACAAAACACCACGAAACGTAACAAAACCGGATTTAAAAAAAGTGTATCCTAGCCTATAATGATTGACAAGAGCAACATTTGAACGAATATTGACGAGGTGATCTTCCCCATGTCCGACAGCACGCTTTCCTATTCACCCGAAGAGGTGTCCAAAATTCTTAAAATATCCAAAGGGACCGTGTACGACCTGATCAAACGGGGTGAGCTTCCGTCCTACCGGATCGGCAAAAAGCTGCGGGTCACCCCCGCCGACCTCGAGGCCTACACCCGCCCATCCTATGCAGCCGAAAAGCCCCATCCCGTACCTCCGGCCGTCTCCATGGAGAAGCTGATTATCGATAACCAGGGACTCATTATATGCGGCCAGGACATTGTCCTTGATGTGCTTGCCACCCATATGGAAAAAAGAACTCCCGCCATCCGCTCCCTTCGTTCCTACGTCGGCAGTCTTGACGGGCTGCTGTCCCTGTACCGGGGCACCGCCAATCTCGCCGCCGCCCATTTATGGGACGCCGAGACCGATGAGTTCAACACGCCGTACGTCCGCCGGCTTCTGCCCGGACACCGGAGCGTAATCGTTAATCTGGTATTCCGCAATCAGGGATTTTACGTTGCTCCCGGCAACCCGAAGAATCTGCGCTCCTGGGAGAGCCTGCTGGAACCGGGAATCGTCCTGGCCAACCGGGAAAAAGGCTCGGGGACCCGCATCATGCTGGACGAGTGGCTGCGCAGCAGCAGCATCGATCCCCATTCCATTCAGGGATATGAACATGAGGAGCCGAGCCATATCGCCGTGGCCAGCGCCGTCGCGCGGGGCATTGCGGACGTGGGAATTGGAACGGAAAAAGCGGCGCAGCAGGTGTCCGGGGTCGATTTCATTCCGCTCAAGAGGGAGCGGTACGATCTGGTCTTTTACAAGGAGGATATGGATAAACCGCAATTTCAGGCGCTTCTGGCCACACTGCGGTCGCCCGAATTCAGACATGAAGTAAGCGGACTCGGAGGTTATGATATTTCTAGCTGCGGTGAGATTGTCGGAGAGGTGTGACAGGGGGAATTAGGGGTCTGAAAATTACCGGGGACCCTGAGCAAACAAGAAGGACAAGCCCGGCGAAATGCCGCAGGCTTGTCCTTCTTTATGTATCTACTGACTCATCATCTTGGAGTAACTCTTCTCATCCACTACCCGGCGGGCGGTAACATAACGGTCCTGATAATACGAATCGGACAGCTTGCTTATTCTGACTCCCTTGCTGCTGGAGGAATGAGCGAACTGATTGTCGCCTATGTAAATTCCCGCATGGGAAACCCCTCGGCCGAACGTATTGAAAAATACCAAATCACCGACACGCAAATCGTCTTTGGCTACCGAGGTTCCAACCCTGGCTTGGGACTGGGAAGTGCGCGGCAGATCATCGACGTTAAATTTCTTTAGGACATACAGGATAAAACCGGAACAATCGAAGCCGGAGGTGGTAGTGCCTCCATAAACGTAAGGTGTTCCGAGAACCTGGTCCACGACACTCTCAAGCTTAACTTCACTTGCATATGTACTGGGTGCGGCGGAAGTAAATATAGCAGCGGCTGCTAGCAGCGATAGGATGACTTTCTTCAGAGTTGTTCTCCCTTTCAATGCCTACGGAGTTAGCTGAGGATTCGGTTAAAGGTTCCCTATATTCCCTTGCTTGCAAGAATAATTCACCCGGAATGGTTCCCCCGTTTTCAACAACGAAATTCGGCAATAGTTAATATTTTGTAACTATTCATACTTTAATACATCAAAAAGAAGGCTGTCAATCCTTATGTAACCCCGTTTTTTATAAGGAAAACAAGCATGATCCTGGCCTCCATTCATTTCGTTAAAAAGAACAAAAATGTAACTACACCTATCTATATTCCAGGATGTGGAACTCCACCGCGAGATTGTGACGAAAATATGCTTATTTAAAATAACTATTATAAATTCCAAAGACATTTAAATTTAATCTTATTGACATGAAGAAAGCAGTGAAGTTATCATGTTGCTAATTGAGAATAATAATCATTATCTAGGGGGATGTTTGAAAATGGTGAAGCGTAAATTTTTTGCTCCATTGCTTACGGGAGTACTTGCTGCCGGTCTGTTGGCCGGTTGCGGCGCGGACAAGGCGAGTGAAGCCGGTGCGGGTAATACAGAAGAGACAAAGCCGAGCGCACAGGCAGCGGAGCAAGTCGTCAATATCTATTCCGCACGGAGTTATGACGTGGACGCTCTACTGTATAAGAAATTCACGGAAGAGACCGGCATCAAAGTAAACGTGATTGACGGTAAGGCGGAGGAACTGATTGAGCGCATGAAGCGCGAAGGCGAAAGCACACAGGCTGACCTGTTCCTCACGGTAGACGGCGGCGTGTTGAACAATGCCAAGCAGGCCGGACTGCTCCAGCCGGTCACTTCGGCAACGATCGACCAGAATGTTCCGAAAGACCTGCGTGACCCGGACAATGAGTGGATCGGACTCTCCACACGCGCCCGCGTCATCGTCTACTCCAAGGATCGTGTAAAACCGGAGCAGCTCTCCACCTATGAGGACCTGACCAGCCCGGCCTGGAAAGGCAAAGTGCTTGTTCGTCCGTCCTCCAGCTTGTACAACCAGTCCCTGCTGTCCTCTTTCATTGAATTGAACGGCGAAGCGAAAGCGGAAGAATGGTCCAAAGGATTGGTAGCCAATCTGGCCCGCACTCCGGAAGGAAATGACCGTGACCAGGCCAAAGCGATTGTCGCCGGTGTAGGCGATGTGGCGCTGATGAATACGTACTACGTGGGCCTGCTGATCAATTCGGACGATCCGGAAGAAGCGAAAGTCGGTAAAAGCATCGGCGTCTTCTTCCCGAACCAGGAAACGACTGGCACTCATGTGAATATCAGCGGCGCGGCTGTAACCAAGTACAGCAAGAACAAGGACAACGCCGTCAAGCTGATTGAATTCCTGACCGGCGTCGAAGCGCAGACGATGGTTACCAATGAAAACTTCGAGTTCCCTGTTAATGCCAAGGCTGAGCTGCCCGAGCTGCTCAAATCCTGGGGAACATTCAAAACGCAGCACATTGATTTCAACAAACTGGGCGTTAATAATGCCAAAGCAATTGAAATCATTAACAAAACAGGCTGGAAATAATTTATGAATCTAAACACAGTTAAGGTACAGATACAAAGACGCCTTAGCGGTTGGCGAATCGCAAGCTTGGCGGGGGCGGCAGTTATTTTGCTGCCCATTCTTTTTGTACTGCTCTCGGTATTTAATCCGCCAAGTGGCAATTGGGTTCAAATCAGGCAGTACCTCGTAAAGGATTATATCGCCCAAACGGTTCAGCTGACGCTGATGGTTGCCGTGCTGACAGCATTGCTCGGGGTAACGCTGGCCTGGCTTACGGCGGTCTTTGATTTTCCGGGAAAACGGTTCTTTAGGTGGGCGCTGATTCTTCCTCTAGCCATTCCTCCATACATCGCCGCTTTTACATACAGCACGATGTTCAGCTACACCGGCATTGTCCAGACGACACTGCGGAACCGGTTCGGAATTGTTCCCAATCAGGAGCTGATTACCGTCTCCTCCATGCGGGGCGCGGTCCTTGTATTTACTTTGTTTCTGTTTCCTTATGTATATCTGATTACCAAATCGTTCTTAGAAAAACAGAGCGCCTCATATATTGAGAACGCCCGGCTGCTGGGTAGGAATGGCTTGTCCATATTCCTGCGGGTCGCACTTCCATTATCCCGTCCAGCCATTGCGGGCAGTATCAGCCTCGTGATCTTTGAGGTGCTGAGCGATTACGGGGTAACGAGTTATTTTGGCATTCAGACCGTCTCGACAGCGATCTTCCAGACCTGGTTCGGAATGTATGATGCCGATTCGGCGATGCGCCTTGCCGCCTGGCTCATGATGATTGTCATCGGCTTGTTCCTGGTCGAAATGCTGCTGCGCAAACGGCGCGCATACAGCTCGACGACGAGTAAGTCGAGGCCGCTTGTGCCGAGGCGCTTAACGGGAGCTCGCGGGTGGGCAGCCTCCCTGTTCTGTATGATCGTTTGGTGCGCAGCCTTTTTGTTCCCGCTTTTGCAATTAATCGTATGGGCGGGCTGGACGTTTGACAGCATGTGGAACGCGGGATTGTTCCGACTGATCTACCAAACCTTGTTCGTGGCTGTCGTCTCCACCTTGATCATCATGATTTTTTCACTGATTGCCGCCGGGGCGAACCGGACGCGTTCCACCGCTTCATTTGTGCTCTCCAAGGCGATAACCGCCGGATATTCCATGCCCGGGGCCATTATCGCCATCGGTGTGCTGGTTGTTTTTTTGAAGCTGGATAAAGTCTGGGCGGCCTTTCATCATCAGCTCGCGCTTGGGGGAATCCCCCTCGTTCTCAGCCTGACTCTCGCGATGCTGATCGCGGGGTATGTGATCCGGTTTATGGCTACGGGGTACAACGCCGTGGAAGTCGGGTTTGAGAAAATGGGCCGAAAATATACGGAAGCGTCACGCATGCTGGGGCATGGAATGACCGCAACTTTTTTCAAGGTGGATCTGCCTTTAATTAAGGGAGCCGTGATGAGCGGATGCCTCCTGACTTTTGTGGAAATCTGCAAGGAGCTGCCGCTGGCTTTGATCCTTAGACCCTTCAATTTCGAGACTCTGGCTACAAAAGCTTACCGGTATGCCAGCGATGAACAGATTTTCGAGGCGGCCATTCCCTCTTTGCTTATCATTGGCATCAGCTTGATCTCGGTTTACGTTATGCATTATTTAGACAGGAGGTGGGAGCAATGAGTATCGTAGACATCCGGAATCTATCCTTCTCTTATGAGCGGGGCAAGTCCGCAGTGATCGACCGGTTCTCCTGTTCCATTGAAAAAGGGGATATTGTCGGGATCGTAGGCGCAAGCGGCAACGGAAAAAGCACGCTGCTGCGGCTGATCGCGGGTCTGGAGATTCCTTCGGGCGGGGAGATTCGGATCAACGGGGCTCCCGTTGTGAATGAAGGCTGCTACATCCAGCCGGAGCGGCGGGGTGTCGGCATGGTGTTTCAGGATTACGCCCTGTTCCCTCATATGACAGTCCGCAAAAATATCGAGTTCGCCCTGCACCGTCTCCCCCGCAAAGAACGGGCTAAACGGCTGGAAGACATGCTTGAACTTGTCCAGCTGAGCGAATTCAAGGATCGTTACCCGCATGAGCTGAGCGGCGGACAGCAGCAGAGAGTGGCACTCGCCCGGGCGCTCGCCCAGAAGCCGGCCGTTCTGCTGATGGATGAGCCTTTCAGCAACCTCGATGCAGGACTGAAGGACGCGATCCGTTCGGAGCTGCGGACGATTCTGAAGAAAGCGCAGATGACCTGCCTGTTCGTTACCCATGACCATCAGGATGTGGAGGCGATCAGCGACCGGTCGATTCATCTGGGTCCGGGGTCTGCTCCGGGCGTACGGGTGCTAACCTGCAAAGCTTAGGGTTGCGGCATCATAATATGATAACACCCATAAGTGTAGTTGAGCCGCATGGCATTCTTGGATTCATAATAGGCTTGAGTTCTCTCCGATGATATAATGGAGATAATCTATTCCCCGTAACAGGATCAATCAAGGAGGTGCTCCGATATGTCTAGGCAAAATGATATCGACCATTATGGGATGGATGTGAAAGACTTGGATGCCAGCCCCTTTGAAATGGTTGAGATGCTCCGGCTGCGGAGCAAGATCCATTCATATTTCCGAGAATTGACCGACGAAGAGAAGCTGGAGGTTAATCGATATGATTTGATCCTCCTATCTAACGCCAAGGGATTCTACGAAAAACTGAAGCTCATTCATGACTTTCCGAATACCAATAAGCCAGAAGACGAGTGGTGGTGGCATTTGCATAACGTGGTGAGTGCCTTCTATAAAAGGAGTTTCTCCATTAGCTTTGCAGACCCCCATGGAGATTTGATGGTCAACATGTTATAAATTAGATAGAAGCCAAATTCCACGTCGGGTGGGGTTGGCTTTTTTTATTTATATGGCTTCCGACCAATCCCTTAAATACGAAATGCCCCTCCGCTACAGCGGAGGGGCAAGCTGTTATTATCGTTATCGGCTCTATTCATTCACTCAATCTGCGGCAATCGATTCGAAAAAGCGTTTGCTCCGGCGTATGACCTCCACTTCCCCCAGCTTGTCCTTTTCGTCCAGCGACGGATAGTGCGGGTCAATGGTCATTACGGCCTGCGGATCATGCTTGGCGATGGCCGACATGACCGGTTTGTGGTCGTAATCGTCCTGCCCGGGAATGGCAAAATTCCCGAACTCTCCAAACGGATGTTCATCCGTTGCCGAATCTGCCTTACGGTATGCCCCTTTGATATGGGTCTGCCATACGTATTCTTTCACATGCTCGTAGGCTTCTACCGTCGGGTACTCCCCGGCGCGCCAGCCGTTGAGGATATCCCAGTTAATTTTCAGCCTGGGATGGTCCGCGTAGCGAATTAACAGGCCCAGCTCCTTGGCGTTGCTCGACATGGTAGGGGGCTCGTTTTCGACCAGTAGCATTTTCCCTCGCCGCTCCGCATGTTCGGCATGCCGGCGCATAATGGACGCATTATAGCGGTACTCCGCTTCTTTTTGCTCATCCGTCCACTGGTCAAACCCTTCCGGGCGATGCAGAGAATAGACGCGGACATGCGGCGCATCAAAGATATCCGCCAAATCAAACAGCCGATCCAGCACCTCCGTCATCTGCCGATGATGTCCTTCATCGTGACTGTCATACTTCGGAGGCCCGAAAAAGGCGCAGGAGTTCACCGCCCATGAACTGACACTGCTGACATGCAGGCCGTGCTGATCGATCTGTGTTTTCAGCTCTTTCGCCTTCTCCAGCGAGATGGTGTCAATCGTGTCGCCATCCAGCTTCGCACGCAAATCTATAGAGGAAAAACCGAGCTCCGCCGCAGCCATTAGAGCATCCGAAAAGGAATCGAACTCCAACATATCGGTAAACACGCTAAATTTCATCAAATGTTCCTCATCCCTTCTTGGTAGTAGTCTTAGCCGATAGTGATCCATTTGCCGGAACGCTGCTTGAAAGCGTCGAAAATCTTGGTAAGATGAAGCGAATCTCTCAGCGTGGAGCGTTCTATTTTTTTGCCTTCCAACACGGCATTGGCAAAATAACTGACGCTTTGGACCATTCCCTGCAGGAAGAGATTTTTGTTATACACTTGGCCGAGTGAAAACTCGGGTTCCCATAGTACAGGACCGTCTGCCGGATCATCGCCGATATATATAGGCGCCTTGCCGTATTCGCCGCTTCCTTTCGACCCCTTATAATAAATCAGGCGCATGCCGTTATCTATCACCACATTCTGATTGCTGCCGATCACTTCGAAGCGCTCCAGCGGACTGGTTGGCGCTTGCGTCGAGGCCAGCTGAAGATTGCCGATTCCGCCTGATTTAAATTGCAATAAGGCCTGTACGTTTCCGCTGGGCTGATGCTCAATAAAGCACATCTCTTTGACTTCGCCCATGAGGTAGTGAATGCCCGACATCGGATGGCAGATATCCTGGAACCAATGCAAGCCCGTTCGGGTCGCTATATCCTCTTGGTAGGGACTGAGCGTGAGCGGATAGCGGCCGTTGATTGAAACCGGTTCGCCAAACCCCTCCAGACCAATGATTTGCTTCGCCTTTTCAAACGTCGGATAGAAGTAGCGCTTGTTGGCTACCAGTACGAATTGTCCGGACCGCTCCTCTACTTCCAGCATCCGTTCCACTTCATCAGCGGTATAAGCCGCAGGCTTTTCCATCCAGACTGGCAATCCCGCCTCTAACAAATCCGGAACAATCCGGGGATACATCGGACGTCCCTCTTTATCGAAATTAAGCACGACGAAGACGGCATCCAATTTCTCCTGCTTGATCATTTCCTTGTAATCCGTGTATATGTTCTCCGCCCCGAAACGCTTGCGATAGATTTCAGCACGCTCCGCATTCAAGTCGCAGACCGCCACCAGATCAACCGGGGCATAGTCAAATGTAGGATACACGTTGCGAAAGGCATGGGCGCCGCACCCGATAAAGCCGGCCTTGATTTTGCGGTCATATTCATAGTTGAATTTAATTGGACTCATTACGGTCAGGCCTCCTGTTGAATGATATATCTTGAGGGATAAAAGTGCGGCGATTATTCGCCGATGGTCTGACGGTCACCCGCCGAGTAAGCAATGATCATACGGCACGGCTCCCAGCTCGTCACTGTCGCGTTATGCGGCACACCTTGCGGAATACGCAGCAGCATGCCCGGCTTCAGGTGAAATACCTCGTCCCCGAGCGTATGGTCGCATTCACCCGAAAGCACGAAGATCACTTCCTCGCAGTTGGGATGGATATGTCTTGGATTGGATTCTCCCGCGTTGATATATACCATGCCGAAGGTCATTTCCGCCTCGGGGTCGATCTCTTGTCCGTACAGCCACTGGATGCCTCCCCAAGTCTGCGGAAAAGGATACTGTTCTTTGTTCAAATCGGTTATCGTTGCCATGTCCATTCTCTCCTTTTATCCATTTCATGTGCTTGTCCTTCGGTTGGTTATTTGTTCGACCCAGCCGACATGCCTTCCACAAACTGCCGCTGAAAAATCAGGTAAACTATAATACTTGGGATCATGCTGATCAGCGTGCCGCCGAATATAAGTCCGTAGTTCGAGCCGTTGTTCCCCTGGAACGAAAGCAGCCCGAGCGGAATCGTATACTTGTCCTCGGAAATCAGCAGGACCAACGGCAGCAAAAAGTCGTTCCATATATTCATAAAGGTGAATACCATTAATGCCACAATGCCGGGCTTGGCCATCGGCAGCATGATGTACAGGAAAGCTCTCCACTCTCCCGCTCCATCGACATAGGCGGATTCGCGCAGCTCTTTCGGCACGTCCTTGAACGTGTTGCGCATCAGAAATACCGAGAAGGGAAGCGCCATCCCGACCGAGACAAGGGTGATGCCCGTCAGTGTATTGACAAGGCCCAAGGATTTCAATTGGAAGAAGACCGGAATGATAATGGCTTGAACCGGCAGCGACCATCCAAAAATGAATAAATATAATAGAAGCTTATTTCCCGGGAATGACATCTGCGCGAAGGCATATCCCGCCGGACACGCAGTAAGGAATACAACGAACATTCCGATGCCGGTGATAAACGCGCTGTTGAGAAAATAGGTTTTGAAATCCCCCAGCTCCCACGCTTCTCTCAGGTTGTCGAATTTCCAGGAAGATGGAAGAGAAAACGGATGATTGGCAATTTCGAAAGTGGTCTTGAAGCTTCCCAGAACCACCCAAAGGATCGGCATGATGATAACCATAAGCGAAATCGTCAGGAACACCAGCAATAAAACCTGTGATTTCCCCCCGGCACTCAGCTGTCTCATACGCTATTCCCGCCTTTCCCGCCATTGATTGAACAAAATGGTCAGCGTGATGACAATAACGGCCAACAGTACGCCGCCTGCTGTTGCATAGCTCACTTTGTTCATGCCAAAAGCTGATTTGTAAATGTACGTGGAGACCACTTCACTTTTATAGAACGGTCCGCCTTGGGTCATGATCCAGATGAGGGCAAAACCTTTAAAGGCGTAGATGATAACCATGCTAATAACTACATTCATGGTGTACCGCAGGCTTGGGATGGTGATGCTGAGAAACTTGCGGACCGGTCCTGCTCCGTCGATCTCGGCCGCCTCGTACAAGGAAGGGTCAATGTTCTGCAGCCCCGCCAGGTACAAGATCAGGAAAGACCCGTAAAACGCCCAGGTTCCGACGATTACCAGAGCAGGCAGCACCGTCCACTGCTCTCCCAGCCAATTATGCGCCAGAGATCCGAGGCCCGCTTTCTGTAACGTGACGTTGATCGGACCCATCAGGGGATCGTAAATCTTGGCCCAGAGCACCCCCACCACCGCGAGTGAAATGACGGAAGGAAGGTAGAATCCTGCACGAAAGAACAGCTTGCCTTTTTTTACTTTGCTGATCAAGACCGCAAGCACGAGAGTGGGAATGACCACAAGGGTAAGGCTGATGACGACCCATACAAGGTTATGGAACAAAGATTGCATGAATACATCGTCTTTCAATAAGTTCATATAGTTGTCCAAGCCGATATAAGACATGGTCGGGGAAGCTCCGTCCCAATCGAATAAGCTAAGCCGGACCGCATCGAACATCGGGTAGAGCATAAATAGTCCGTATAAGAGTAAGGAAGGAGCCAAGAAGGAGAGCACCACCGCAAAACGTTTCGCTTTCCGGCTCCAGTGTCTGACTTGCAAATGGGATCTTATATTAACAGCACTTTGAACAGGCAGCGGATTCATGGTATTCTTCACTTCCTATCTAGTTAATTGGTAACCGGCCTCCTGATCCTTTTTGACGCCTTCGGCGATTTTTCCCATCGCTTCCTGCGGCTTCACCAAACCTCCAACAAGTCCGACCAGGTTTTGGTAATAGGCCTCTTTAGCTTCACTTCCAATAAATACGCTCGGGTTGTAGCCTGATCTCGCCTTGATAGACTGAATCGCACCTGCCAGCAGCGCACCCGCCGGCTTGACGTTCAATGCCGCTTGGGAAGTAGGAATCAGATTGTAGGACGGATCACTCAATACGACGTTGGCATAATCTTCGGAGACAATGAAATTCAGCCAGTTCTCAGCCTGCCCGGGGTGAACGGCTTTTGTCGGAACGACCCAGGTGTAGCCGAGACCGCCTGTCGGTTCTGTCTTCTCCCCGCTGATAAAGGATGGCATCGAGAACGTCCCAATGCTGTCTTCCACCTTCTTGTCCACAATCGTGGATATAAGATGCGTAGGCGAGATCATCATAGCCACCTTTTTGTCCAGGAAGCTTAACTGAAGATCGGCGAGATTAAGAGACATGGACTCTTTCCCGATGTATCCCTGCTTGGCCCAATCCGCCAGCATTTCCCCCGCTTTGACAATCTCCGGGTCGGTCCATTGTTTCTCTCCATACAGCAGGGCTTCCACGGCATCTCTGCCTGCAACGGACTCCAAGATGTTGGAGAACAGGCCGCCAACGGTAAACGAAGTACGGGCTGCCGTATTCAGCGGGGTGACCCCGTTATCTTTCAGCTTCTTCATCGCTGCTACAAACTCGTCGCCTGTTTGGGGAACCGGAATGGAATATTTTGCAAAAATATCTTTATTGTAATAGACCTCAATCGCATCGACGGTATGGGGCAATTCATAGATTGTATCGTTGACTGCCGCCATTTGATAAGCAAACGGCTGAAGCTTGTCTTTCCAGCTGTTCTTGGCATACCAGTCATTGAGCGGCTTAATCAGACCCACATCCGACAAAATACTGACACGGCCCGGTCCTGCATTCATAAGGATAGCGTCAGGAGGGGTAACACCCGATTGCAGAGTTGTTGTCAATTTTCCTGACTCTGTGTTAACATCACCATTAGACAAAGTCACTTCAACACCAGGGTTTAATTCTTTGAATTTGCTCACTACACTTTCCCATTGATGCTTTTCCGTATCGTTGTAAAAGTTAGGAATCAGCAAGCTTAATTGCTTATTATCCGCGGCTGCAGCTGCGGCCGGCTCCTTATTCTCCGCTGGGGCATTGGAGCTTGAGCCCGTGGGTGAAGAGCACCCGGCTACCAAGAGTAACGAAACGGAGGCAGTCGCCATAAATTTTTTAAGGTTGCTAATTAGCATGAAATTCACTCCCTGATGTTAGATTTGTTGACGGCTGTCGTCTTATCTAAATTTTAAAATAATTTAGATTTAAAACAATAGTTCAAATCGTGGGAAAAGGGGGCGAAAAAGTGGAATCCTTGAAAGGAAGACCGGCAGCAGTACCCTTCATCCACTCGATTTTTTTCAAACTCCTAATCTGCTTTCTGCTGTTGTCGATCGTTCCTTTGACGTTGGCGGGGCTTCTGACCTACAGCAATGTCTCCGATTTATTGACCCGGAAATTGAATAAGGATGCCTCCTCCGTGTTAGAGCAGCATTCCAAGGTGCTGACCTTTTATCTCAACGACTTGATACGAATGGGTGAGATTTCAAATACAAGCCCCACGGTCTCCGACTTTCTGAAAAACAAGAATTACGATACCTATCTGCGTTCCTTTCTCCCGCTGGATCAAGTGTTTACCGGCATTCATGTCATCCGGCCTGAAAACGCAGGGATCACTCTGGTAAACGAGCGGGGCTATGTCTATACCTATGGTTATTCACTGAATCGGGAGCACAGCGGCTTCTACCGCTTTAATTGGATTCCGCAGCTGCCTCCGTTATCCATGGAGCACAGGCTGACCCCTCTGCACGATCGGCCATACAGTAACCAAGAACCGCAAGAGCAGGTGTTTTCTTATGTGCAGCAGGTGTTCAGCAGAGATCTGAAAGCCAAAGGCCTGCTGATTATCGATTTTAAGCGTGATGTGCTGGAAAGCTTGTTTCAAAGCTCCTCCTTTGCGGATAGCGTCCCTGGAGAAACGGAAATCGGCCTGCTGATCACCAACCGCAGCGGTCAATTGCTGTATCCCCAAGATACCGGGCGGTTTCGTCCGGAAGAGCTGCAGAACTTGAATCAGGCGGAACGGATCACCGATCTTAGCGGCAATGTGTATCGGCTGGTTACCCGGACAAACAATGAAACGGGCTTGATATTAACGGGCTACTTTCAGGAAGACAAGCTGTATGAGCCCATCCACCGTATCCGCAATTCGGTCTATTGGATCATTTTGCCGAGCATCGCCTTTTGCCTGCTGGTCTCCTTTTACCTATCCCACCGCATATCCGGCCCGATCCGCTATTTGCAGTACTTGATGGGGAAGGTGGGCCGAGGGGAGTTTTATTCTCTGTTCAAGCTAAAGCGTAAGGACGAGATCGGCCAGCTGGGGCTCGGGTTTAACCATATGGTGGGGAAGATCAAGGAGCTGATTCAGCTCGTTTATGAAGAACAAAGCAAGAAGCGTGACGCCGAAGTGACCGCGCTGCAGTCCCAGATCAACCCGCATTTCCTGTATAACACACTGGAGTCTATCAACAGTCTGGCGCGTAAGCGGAAAGAGCCGCAGATCAGTAAGATGATCGTTCTCTTAGGCAAGCTGCTGAGGGCCTCGATCAGCACGTTCGATACGATGATTCCGATCTGGAGAGAGCTGGAATACGCGGCCTGCTACCTGGAACTGCATCAAATCCGCCTGAAAAAGCCTATTCAATATTCCATCGATATCGACGAAGAGATCCGAAGCTTATTTACGGTGAAATGGATTATTCAGCCGATCGTGGAGAACGCGGTTCTGCACGGGTTGGACCCCATTGCAAGTGAAGAGGTCAGCGGACGCATTGAGATCAAAGGCTGGCTGGAGCAGGACGCCGTCTACCTGCAGGTGAGAGATTACGGTGTAGGTCTGGACACAACAGCGTTGAAGGAGCTGCGCCACAACCTGGAGTATCACTCCGAGAAGCTCACCAAGTATGGGGAGAAAGTGGGCATACTTAACGTTCAGTCACGAATCCGTCTCCACTTTGGAGAGGCGTACGGGCTGTCCGTGGACAGTGCTCCCCAGCAGGGCATGAATGTGACCATTAAACTGCCAAGGAGGTTCGCCAATGAGAACAAATAAACTGTTGATCGTGGACGATGAGTGGATGATCTCTGACAGCTTGCGCTCGATGGAGGAGTGGAAAGAGCGGAACATTGAGGTGGTCGGCACGGCGGCCAGCGGGCGGGAAGCCTTGCAGTGGGTGGAGCAGGAAGACCTGGATATGATCCTGACAGATATCCATATGCCGGACATGAGCGGTCTGGAGCTGCTGCAGCGTCTTTATGAAACCAAGCCGGAGATCAGCGTCATTCTCATCAGCGGATACGAGGAGTTTACCTATGCGTGTACCGCCCTGCGGTATCAGGCAAAAGGATATGTAACCAAGCCGATTGATACCGATGAGCTGTTCTCCATTGTGGACAGCCTTCTGGACGCGGAGACCAACAAGGGAGAAGAATCTGGCGATGTCGAATCTCCCAAAACGTATCACGAGGCCATTGTGGAACGGGCGATCACCTACATGAAAACTAACCTGGATAAGCCCCTTTCTTTAAAAAGAACGGCAGAGGAGGTTCATCTTACCCCCCATTATTTCGGACAAGTATTTAAAACGGTGACCGGAGAGACGTTTGTCAACTATCTCACAGGACTCCGTATGGAAAAGGCGTGCCTGCTGCTGAAAAACCCCGAGCTGAAGCAGTATGAAATATGCGAAAGCATAGGGTATCCGGACACCAAATATTTTGCAAAAGTGTTTACCAAATGCTTTGGCATGTCACCGCGCGATTACCGGAGAGATTATATAAACAAGAGCCGTCAGGCCAAAGATTTAACCCAATTTTAAACATTACCCGCCTGCAGAATTAACCTTGATTCGTTATGATAATGGCAAACCAGATGAATTGAGGAGATTATGCAATGCGTATGTTGGAAATGACCCTGGCGGCGCTGGATTTATTGGTGTTGATCTATTTTTTTGTTATTGGCAAGTCAACCTCTTCCCGCAAAATAACGAATATCCTGATTGGCGCCGGATTGCTCACGATTCCGGTGCTGCAGCTGCTTCTGGAAGGCTACCGGTGGCAGTTGGTCCCCCTTTATTTCGTCACTCTCATCCTGCTGGCAAGCATTCTGCTTAGACTATTTAGACCGGTTCCGATGTTTAAAAAACGGCGTGTTCTCCGGTATGTAAGCGGCCTTGCGCTAAGTATTCTGGTTATACTCTCTACCGCTCTGGCCGCAGCCCTGCCGGTTATGGATTTACCCAAACCGGATGGAGCGGACGCGGTGGGGACGGTTACCTTTGATTGGACCGACAGAAGCCGCGAGGAGACGCTCACCGCCGATCCGGGAGATAAACGCGAGCTCGTCGTCCAAGTATGGTACCCAGCGAAAAAAACATCCGGGCAGGCGCAGTTTCTTTTTCCCCAGGACCCGCAAATCTTTCACAATTACATAACAGCTTTTGCCGAGGGGCTTCATCTGCCAGCGTTCGCTCTGGATTACTGGAAGTATGCGCGCAGCCATTCCTTTCAAGATGCACCCGTCTTATCCTCCGCCAAACCTTATCCCTTGGTCATCATAAGCCATGGCCTGGGCACCAGCCGAATGCTTCATGCTTCGCAAGCCGAAAATCTGGCAAGCCACGGGTATATCGTAGCCGCTATCGACCATACGTACAGCACGGCGGCAACGGCATTTTCGGACGGCCGGATCACAGGGTTCACAACAGAACTCTCTGCCGAGGATATCTATGATAAGGCCCGCGTTATCGGAGAGATTTGGACTCAGGATGTGGAGTTTGTGCTGAATCAATTGGAATCGCTGAATGCGGGGCGGATCGAAAGTAATTTTACAGGCAAAATCGATATGAACAACACGGGCATCATGGGCCATTCGTTCGGCGGGGCAACCGCATATAACGCAGCTTATACGATCGGCAAAATCAAAGCCGGGATTAATATGGACGGGACGCTGTTGGATTTGGACCGGGACCAATTGAACAAGCCGTTTATGTTTTTGCAGTCCGATGCTTCTGCGAAGATGACTGAGGCCTTGGACGATCCTGCAGTTCCTGAAGATTTCAGGGAAAGAATCACCAAAGAGACGCAGATTATCCGCCATGTTGCCCTACGCGGAGGCCAAATCATTCATATCAAGGGAACGGCCCATTTTAATTTTACGGATCTGCAATTCTATTCGCCTTTGATCAAATATTTGGGCATGACCGGCAGCATTGACGGGTACAGAGGGGCTTATCTTGTGAACCGGTACGTTCTGGATTTCTTCGATAAATATTTAAAGGGAGGTGCGGGCGAGCTCATCAACGGACCTCATGCGGATGATCCGGAGATTGATTTTCAGAAGCTGTAAGGTTTCCGCATTTCTAACGCTCTTATATCTTGTATGAAAGCTGCTGGCTCTCCAGAGTCCGGCGGCTTTTTTCTTTGGATACATTTCCTGGAGCGCGCAAAGAACGAAGCCGGCGACTCCATCGCCGCGGCCGGAAACAAGGCGACATTCGAAAAGTTCAACTATGAATGCACCAAGGAAGAAATTGAGCGCCACCGTGAGCTGGCCCGCAAAGCCGGAGCCAACATTATCGTAGGCATCGGCGGAGGCAAAACGCTGGATACGGCAAAAGCGACCGCTTATTACGAGAAATTGCCGGTTGTCATTTTCCCAACTCTCGCATCGACAGACGCTCCTTGCACGGCCCTGTCCGTCATTTACAAGAAAGACGGTTCCTTTGACGAATATCTCTTCCTGCCGAGTAACCCGGATGTTGTGCTTGCCGATACAGGGATTCTGGTAGCCGCACCGGCACGTTTCTTTGCCGCGGGCATCGGCGATGCGCTCGCAACTTATTTTGAAGCCCGGGCCTGCTACGCCGCTAACGGCGATAACCTTGTGCTGATGAAGCCTTCCACAACAGGCCTTGGCATCGCCAAAATGTGCTATGAAGCGCTGCTTCAGCATGCGGTCAAGGCGCAGCGCGCCGTCGAGCAAAAGGTGTACACCCGCGCGGTTGAAGAAACGATCGAAGCGACCATTTATTTGAGCGGCGTCGGCGCCGAATCCGGCGGCCTGGCAGCAGCGCATGCCATCCATAACGGAATGACGGCGGTGCCTTCATTACATAGAGCCCAGCACGGGGAGAAAGTAACCTTTGGCCTGCTGGCCCAATTGGTGCTCGAAAATACGCCGCTCGATGAGCTCGAAACCGTGATCAAGCTGGTCAAGGATGTAGGTCTGCCTTTGATCCTCGAAGATCTGGGATGCACGGAATTCATCGAGTCCGAATGACGTCAGGTAGCGGAAGAGGCCTGCGCAGCGGGGGACACGATGGGCAATATGCCGTTCCCGGTTGAACCCGAGGATGTGTATAACGCGATTGTCACAGCCAACGCGATTGCTAAAAACGTATAAATAAGGACCGGGATAACAACATATTTTGAAAAAACAGCAAGCCGGTCAGTCAAGAGTTTGTCCTTGACTGACCGGCTTTGCATTTTGGTCTACCACATGTGTTTAGCAGAACTTTTCCAATATTTGAGCGTCTATATAGATGTTAATCTATTCCATTTTTAGAAGGAGGAGAAATAATGAAAGTTCTTACCATCCCATGTCTATTGTTGATTAGTATGTTAACTTTTGCTTCATTGGCCGGAGCAAGTCCTGCTGACAAAGCTTTTGTGACGACTTCTAAACAGCATTATAGTAATGCGACAAAATCTATCCTTAACCTTTCTGCCGATGGTAAGCTTACAAGAACCAAATACAACACTATTTATATCCCTATCAAAGATATATTCGCTAAACAAGTGGATTCGCTGACTTGGGATAACACCAAAAAATTAGCAACAATTACAAACCAGGGTAAGCAATTACTTATTAACTTATCTGGTAAATCAATCACTGCAAGTGAAAACCAGATTATACTACCGTCTGAATGGGTCAGTATCGTAAACGGAAGGGTTAGTCTTAACTCTTATGTGCTTACTTTTATTTTTGATCGTTATGCTGATGAATATAATGATACAGAGCAGGTTGCCGCTGAAAGAGCACAATGGGAAAGTCAATTATCTTTCCTCAATATTGATTGGACCGACGGACTTGCAGACAAAGAGCACTATATGCATGTAAACGTAGTATTTAAGTAACACATCACTCGAATTTTCAAGTTAACACAATGTAGAATCAAAATAGCCATACAGGGCTCGTATCGGGAAAGCACCCCAGTACGAGCCTTGCTTTGAGTTTTAAACTTCTTTTTATCTTTATGTAACTCAGAGTTTATTTAATTGACCCTTTTTCCCAGTCCCTTCTATGCCGTGAATTGCTGACAATTCCTTGAACGATTGAAGGAGATTGCTAATCAGGAATTGACCTTTAGTTAATTATTTTATATATTTGTAATAATATGGAGGAAATTATATGCAGAACTACACCATTGACTCCTAATGAGTAATGTGGAGGGATTAGCTTGGAAGGACAAGTTAGCTTCGAAGAAGTTTATTTATTGTCAGAAAACAATCATCCATTAGACAAGGCCTTTGAATTGTTCCGATCATACTACAAACTAAACGATTGGATCGAAGCTGACCGTGTTGCGAATCATATGCAGGCAATGGCTGAGAGTCTGTATAACAATCAGTTAGTACAGGCACACGTTTTTCCAGGGCTTCAATTACCGCTCCGACGGCCGCTTGTATTTTACATCGGATATAGCTATTTGGCAAAGTCTATCGTTTATCAAAAACAAGGACGTTATGATGCAGCAAGAGAGTACATAGACAAGTATGCAAACTTAGATGGATTTGTTGGTCAGGACCAGGATGGCCGACAAGAAGCTCAGCGTTTTAAATATTTTGCAAAAGCGAATTCATATGCCATAGATTTGTTATCAGGTAAACTGGAAGTTTTGGATGAATATAATGATTTTATTAAAAGTAATGAAGAAGAACTACTGCCAGGACTCATTACTATATTGGAAGCAGCCAATTTAAATAAGTGGAATATCGACCCACTGCTTGATTCTTACATTCCTGAAGAACTTGAAACATTCGCCAGTTATGAAGACGCCGGAAACCGCGTGTATTATATCAAATTACTTCATCAACTTTCCATTTACAACCTGAATCAGCAGCGGTATCACGATACGATAAATTATATTATTGATTATTTGTCAATTGCTGCTAAAATGAATGTAGATAGGGAATTTTTTACAACCGTTGCCATGTATGAGGCTGTACGAGCATTTACGAGTACGGAGCAGCAAAGTATGTACGAAAATATTTTAAAAGGAGTGCTTTCTGATGAAAAAAACATTAACAGCATTGTTTATAGCCATAACATTTCTTAGTATCGTAATAACTCTGTCCCCAACAACTACTTTGGCCGGCACCACAGTTACACCATTTAATCACGGGGTAAATGGTTAAATAATGAAAATAGGAAACCGAAGGCTAAATGGCCTCCGGTTTTTTTGTTATATTTATCTATCCGGTCTATACGCTAACCGATTACCACGCCGACCGCAGCTTCCAGATATCCAGCGACGCGATATTCGCGCTGCCGCCGCTAGCGAAGACCTCCAGCGCAATGCTGGCAGGCTCGGGATAGATATTATTCGTCATGGCCGTACGGTAGTTATCGGTATACAGCTCTACTACACTGGTATCAACAAAAATATGCAGTTTCAGCGGCTCTTCGCCCGTTCTTTCCAGAGCCGCCGTGCGGACGCCCTCGCTCCAGCCATCCGAATGGGTGCGGTCAAAGCGCAGGACGCCGGTCTTCGTATTGTAGACGAGCAGCGTCTGCTGCGAGCCGTCACCTGCGCCCCTCAGCACGAATCCGATTTCTTCGGCCGTGCAGCCGGACATCTCGAACTCCGCCTTGATCTCCAGGCAGTCGCTTCCTACATATTTAGGGATTATCGAAGCGTCCGGGGCGACCTCGGTCTGTCCGATATGGTAATGCTCCCTGCGCAGAACCTCCAGTTCCTTGACCGGCTTAAATATCAGCCGGCTATCGCTGTCCAGCTCCACAGTCCGGGGCGCCGACATGGCGCCGCACCAGTGATTGACAGCCGTCGGTCCGAAATCCTTGAACCACGGCATCCAGTCCCAGGCGTTCAGCCAGGCGATGATGATCCGTCTGCCCTGGCCGTCCAGAAAGGACTGCGGAGCGTAATATTCAAAGCCGTGATCCACATCGCCCATCGTGTCCCAGGTGAACCGGCCGGTTTCATAGTCCATGTCCCCGACCAGATAGATGGTTTTGCGTTCTCCCATGCCCATCGGCGAGAACAGCAGCACGTAGCGGCCATCCAGAGGGAAGAAATCCGGGCACTCCCACATCGTCCCCATCGTTCCGTCGCTTTCGGCAAGAACGCCAACGTAGTTCCACGCGCGAAGGTCCAGCGATTTGTAAAGCAGCGCTTTTCCAATTCCGTCCTTGCTCGAGCCAACGACCATATACCACGTTCCGTTATGCTTCCACACTTTCGGGTCGCGGAAATCGGCGGATCCGTCCGCCGGCGGTCCGGGAATGACCGGATTGCCCTCATACTTCTCAAAGGTGATCCCGTCCTGGCTGGTAGCCAGACACTGGGACTGGATCAGAACGCCGTCTTTGATGACCGTCCCCGTATAGAGCACGGACAGAACACCGTTGTCGTCAACCGCGCTGCCCGAAAAAACGCCGCCCCGATCATGCAGATCATAAGGCTCGCTTGGGGCGAGCGCGATCGGCAGATGCTCCCAGTGGACGAGATCCTTGCTTTTGGCATGGCCCCAGTGCATGGCGCCCCATTTGGCCGCATACGGATAATGCTGGTAGAACAAATGATATTCACCCTTGTAAAAAATCAGGCCGTTCGGATCGTTAATCCAATAGGCCGGAGCCATAAAATGATATTTCAGCCGGCCCGGGTCCTTGCCGACAGTGTCCTTGATCCTGGAAATGGACTGTTCCGCCTTTAACAACGCCTCCCGGTGCAGCAACGCTCCTTGAGTTGGCAGCTCCACTAGTATCCCTCCACCCTCTTTTATTTGGATTTGAACGAATCGCGCACGCTTTGGCTTTGCCGGATATTGCCTTCGGAATGCCAGGACACGCGGTCCACTTTCAACTGGACCTGCTCTTCGCGCCCTTTGGCATAGCCGTCCATCCGTTCTTTGGCCAGCCTGTAGGATTCCTCCATTTCTTCGTTCAGTTCGGCCTTTCTAAACACGCCGGGGCTTGGGAATTGCGGCATAAGCTGAATCCGCTCTTCCACCGGCAGAATGCCGAACGGTTTGGAAGGCAGGGTCTGATACCAGTAAGCGGTCGACGACCAGTCGTCGGACAGGTGGTTGGCATGGCCGTGCTCGATCGTTACCTTGAGGCTCTCCGAGAAATGCACCGGGTCGGTGATATGAAATCGGTAGGAGACCTGATAGCCCGGAACGTCGCTCTCATGCACAATGGAGCCGTGGAACGGGAACGCATTCTTTTGCATCCCCCAGGCATGGTTGAAATAATCCTCGGCGCCCGTGCCGACGATGCTCGGAAGCTTTTCTCCGTCGATGAAGATCATATCGTCCCCCTCGCCCCACCAGCTGCCCTGGAAATGGGTGACCGAGAGGTTGCAGCCGATATAATGGCCTTTGCCTTCCGCCTCCAGAATGACGTAGTTGCCTTCCCCGTCCAGATTGGCGACCCGGTTGACCTCCGGCGTGTTCACCTGAAGATCCGGCCCCCAGCCGTCGCATGTATTTTCGCGCCGCCACTGCGCATGGAAATAAGCGGTCTCGGCGCCGAGCGGCTGCTTATACAGCTCGTAATCGATGTGGAAATACAAGCCGAACGGCACATCATTCTCGTTAATGATCTCGATCTTGGCCCGTTTGTTGAACGGCATCGGCAGATAGCAGTTGACCGAAGCCACGCCGCCGAATTTGAACTGCTCCTCCGGTTTCACCGAAACGGTGAACGGAAGGGAAGCAAAGTTGCCGGGCATGGAATGGCCGATGCAGAAGAAATCGCCGTACGGTACAAGCACGCTTGGATGAGACTCATCGTCCCAGGTCATTCGGATCAGCACCTTGCGGTACCAGGCCGGATCGGCCGATTCCCAGGTCACGCCGAGCGCGTTGTGAATTTCGTTAACAGGCGCGATATTGCCGCCCCACTCGGGATTCATTACGCTTGGCCCGTGTACCCGGCGGCAGAACGAGGTCATCCAGATATGATTGATGCTGCCCGGTCCTTCCATATCGCCAAGCACGACGGAGCCGCCGGCCGGAATCATCCAATAATCTTGATTTCGTCCGTCCTGATCCCAGCTGGATACGCGAGCCGAGCGGACCTCCTTCACCTGGGTCAATTGACCGAGCAAGTTCAACGATTGAGTATGCATGGTCAGATCTCCTTTGCGTGAAATAATATTTTCTATATAAGCTGAACTAAAGATTTTTCCATCAGATACCAGTCGCAACTACGAGGAACGTTTGGACTTCCGGCCGCTGTTGTCTCCAGATTTCTTGATTTAATCTACTCTTCGCGGTTGAAATCCGGAGACAAAGGCGATCGCTATCGCTCCTACAGTTCCAAACTTCCCCTTCGTTACTCCTTACACTGTTTACATTTTTTCAAGTTCATCTTATATATATAAAAAAGTTGTTGCCGCTTAAGCCTTACCCGCTTAACCCTTTACAGCCCCGGCCGTCATGCCTTCGATAATGAATCTCTGAAAGACGGCGAAGAATACCAGCTGAGGGATAATAAGCAGCGTGCTCGCCGCAATGATGCCGCCGTAATCAATGTTAAAGCGGCCTTTGAACTGGGAAATGCCAAGCGAGATCGTGGTCATCGTTTCATCGCTGATCAAGGTTACCGCGAACGGGAACTCATTCCAGATATACAGCATGTTGAAAATGAACACTGTAGCGACCACCGGCATAATAATCGGGAATACAACCGATCTGCCCAGCGTGAGGAGACCGCATCCGTCGATAATTGCCGCTTCCTCCACCTCTCTTGGAAAACCGCGGAGAAAGCCGGTAAAGAGCAGCGTATTGAAGGAAATCGAAGTCGCGATATAGGGAATGACCAGTGAAGCATACGTGTTGAGCAGCCCGAAGGACAAGGTCAGCCGGTATACCGGGAACAGCAGGATGAACGCCGGTATGGCTAATCCGGCCAGCAGGAACGCGGTCAAGGAATTTCTTAAGCGTTCGGAACGGAATACCATCCGAGTCAAAGCATAGGAGCTCATAAACGTAATCAAGACTTCAATCACGATGGTGATGACGGCGATAATGAACGTATTTTTATACAGCAGCCCCATATTCAGCGTTGATAGCGCCCGCTCGTAATTGTCAAAGCTCAGCGTCTTAGGCAGACTAAACGGATTATTCAGAATGTCGCTGTTCGATTTGAACGACAGCAGAATCATCCACAGAAACGGAAGCAAAACAAGAAGGGTGATAAGGTAAGCCAACAAAGTCATGCCGGCACTTCGGTTCATGCGACCTTTTTTCATGACTTTCGCCTCTTTCACAGCGGAGCCTGTTGCGGTACCCGATACATAACTCATTGAACTCTCCCCCTATTACTCAATGCTCTTTCTGCTCAGGGTCATATAGATCAGGGAAAAGATCAGGGTCAGCAGAAAGGTAACCGTGGCAATGGCCATGCCGTAACCGTATTCGCCCGAGGTAAAGGTGATATTGTACATATAGGTAACCATGACCTCGGATAAATGATTCGGGCCTCCATTCGTCAGCAGCAGCACGGTTTCAAAGATTTTGAACACCCCCGTAATAATAAGAACGACATTAATCTTGACCGTCTCGTTCATCATCGGAATGGTAATCCGGAACATCTGCTGAATCTTGTTCGCCCCGTCCATGGAGCTCGATTCGTAGACGTCTCTTGGAATCATCTTGAGTCCGGCCAGAAAGATCGTTGCCAGAAACCCGATCATCTGCCAGGTAAACACAATACCGATCGAATACGGGGTTAAGGTCTTGCCGCCAATCCAGGACAGGGCGAACTGCCCGAGACCCAGCTTGGTCAAAATAACGTTGATCAATCCCATCTGCGGGTCGAGGATGAACACCCAGATCAGGCCCACCAGGATCGGAGCGACAATGCTTGGCGCAAAATTCAGCGCTTTTACGGCGTTGCCCCCTTTAACCTTGACATTGAGCATCAGAGCGAGAAGGAAAGATCCCGGCAGCAGCAGCAGCAGAGAGACCGCAAGAACAACCAGCGTATTTTTTAGCGAAATCCAGAACAGGGAATCCTCCCAGAGCCTGCTGAAATTATCCAGACCGATAAATTTCGCCGTGCCGATGCCCGTATATTCAGTCAGGCTATAATAGAAGGAGATAAGCACGGGCATGATGATGTAGCCCAAATAGACAATCATTGTGGGAATCAGCATGAAAAAAATCGTTCTTCGTTTACTAAGCCAGATCATTTCTTTTTCCCCCATCCGACAGATGTTGCTCCGCTTCCCGTATCCGGCTTGCCGTTATACTCTGAAATGGCTTCGGACCGGACCGAACTGGCAGAGACAATCAGCAGAAGAATCAGCGCGCCCAGAGCAAAGCTTCCAATCATGACATCAACCGCCTTTCCCGGGTTGGGTATCGGCTGCCGCCGGACGCCGGAGCGCTTGGCGGCAGCCTGTGCTTCCCTGTTACTTCGCGACTTTCTGGTCAATCAGATCGAGCGCTTGTTCCGGCTTGTAAATGCCGTTGATGACGCCGTAAATGCTGTCGTTAAGCTGGTTGGCCACCGCCTCGCTTACCACGAGATCGGGCTGCGCCTTCGCCCGCTCCCAGCCAGGCTCATTCAGCTTGCTGATCACTTCCGCGTATACCGGATATTTCGCCTTGTCCACGGTTCCCGTATACTTCACGACCGGCGGTGCCTCGTTCTCAGCCATTACCGCTGCGCCTTCCTGGCTGTAGAAGTAGGCGAAAAACTTCTGGACCGCGTCATACTTGGCCGGGTCATCCTTTACCTTGGCGCTTGCGACCAGCGGAGCCGCGGCGACTGCCATGGCAATCTTCTGGTTGCCGACGCCGTCGGAGAAGGTCGGACCCCAGGAGAAGCCGGCCGTTTTGCCGATCGGGCTGCCTTCAATCTTCTTCGTTTCCCACACACCGGCATCCAGCATGGCGGCCTTGCCGCCGGTGAACATTTCGACCGCCTGGAAGTAAGACAGCGTCGAGACATTTTCCGGGAAAGCCCCGTTCACCCGAAGCTCGTCAATCTTGTTGAACAGCTTCAAGAAGTCGGGATTGTTGAATTTCTCTTTGCCACTCTCGATGTCGGCGATTTTGTCAAAGAATCCATACCGGGTCAACATGCCGAGGAAAGCCCACGTGCTGAATGTATCCTTCGAGCCCTTCGCAAGGGTAACGATGTTATTGGCCTTAAAAACTTTCGCCGCCGCCAGCAGCTCCTCATACGTTTCCGGCACTTTGACTTTATATTGATCGAACAATGCCTGGTTGTACCATAATCCGGTCACGAGCGCCTGATACGGCAGCCCGAACTGCTTGCCCCCCTCCTGGTAATCGCTTACCATTTGAGAGTCGATGCTTGAAGCAATCTCGGGATTGCTCTTCAGGAAATCGGTCAAATCCAGCAGCAACCCCGCCTGATTCATTTCCTTGGTCGGAGCCGGCAGCATCCAGAATATATCCGGAAGGTTGCCCGACTGGGACATCATTTTCATTTTCTTGACATGCTCCTGGGTTTCCGCTCCCGTAAGGTCGATCTTGATATCAGGGTATTTCTCCTGGAACTTTTGTATAATGCCGTACATATAAGGCTCCTGGTCCTTGACGTTGGCTACGTGCATGGCGATAGATAATGTAACCGAATCCGTACCTGATGAAGCGTTTTCATTTTTGGGAGCGGTGTTGCTGCCGCATGCCGCCAAACTGAGAATCAACAAACATGCCATCAGAACAATCGGGAATCTTTTCTTCATGGTTTGCATGTCCCCCTCTGTATCGGTATTCTCCAATATGGCAAATATTGCTTATGCCTTTGAAGTACACCTTTATCGTAACCCTATTTTTAGGCTGAGTATTTAGCATAGCTTATTTTTTATTTATCATTTATTGCTTTTATGATACGCTTTCATTTATAGAGGGGAGGGGCTGATTCTTATGATTCTGCACCAAATTTCGCCTTACATCCGTGTAGCCATGGATAATATTGTGGAAGATTCCTGGGTTATAAAAGAGAGGCAATTGTTCGATTATGAGCTGCTCTACATTATGGAGGGCAAGGTGATCGTGACGATCGAGGATGCGGTTTATGAAGGCGTTCGCGGCGATATTTTTCTGTTCCGGCCGAAGCAGCGGCATAAAATTAAAAAGGTCGGCAAGCAGCGTCTGCGCCAGCCCCATATCCATTTCGACTTCTTCTATACGGAGGACAGCGAGAAGGTAAAGGTGTCGTTTCGGCCGATCGAAGAGATTGAACCCGAGGAACTGGCTTATTTCCGGCCGGATATTATCGATGAGATGCCCGTCCCCCTATCCAGCCACCTGCGGCTGAAGAATCCGGTGCTGATTGAAAAAATGCTGCTGGACATCATCTACGAATACGAAACGAAAATGCCCTACTACGAGTTCAAGGTCAAAGGCTTATTTATTCAGCTGTGGATTCAGCTGCTTCGGGAAAATTACTGGAGCCTCAACTCCCATGTCGAGACCAATATGCATTCCCTGATGCACATTAAACAATATTTGATGCACAATACGAACCGCAAAGTAAGTCTGGATGAAATCTCTAAGATGTCCGGTATCAGCAAGCACTATCTGGTCCGCCTTTTTAGGCAGGCTTTCGGCATGAGCCCCATCCAATATCATCAGCTCATGCGCGCGCACGCCGCCAGGCATAGGATTCAGTTCACCGCCGACCCGCTGACCATTATCGCTGAGAACATGGGGTTCACCAGCATTCACGCGTTCAGCCGCTTTTTTAAAACCGTTGAAGGCAAGAGCCCCTCTTATTACCGCCCAAAAGGTTAATGCTCCCGTGCAGGTCATTGTCTACATTCATTCAGCACAAAAAATCGCACAGCCGCCCGTTTGAAGACGGAGCTGTGCGATTGTGCTGTCCGTTACACACTTTAGGATTGGCTGCCGG
This sequence comes from Paenibacillus sp. URB8-2, assembly GCF_013393385.1. Lineage (NCBI taxonomy): Bacteria > Bacillati > Bacillota > Bacilli > Caryophanales > Paenibacillaceae > Paenibacillus > Paenibacillus sp. URB8-2. Next base: position 4,703,294 of record NZ_AP023239.1, read on the forward strand.
AGTTCTTATTTGAACAGGCTCTGCCCGTTGGTCTCAATCACTTTCTTGTACCAGTGGAACGACTTCTTGCGGTATCTCGCAAGCGTGCCCGAACCGTCGTCATGGCGGTCCACATAGATGAAGCCGTAGCGTTTCTTCAGTTCGGCGCTTGTTGCGCTGACCAGGTCGATGCAGCCCCAGCTCGTATACCCCATGACTTCCACGCCGTCGGCAACAGCCTCCGCGACTTGAACCAGGTGATCCCGCAAATAATTGATCCGGTAGTCGTCCTCCACCGTCTTGTCTCCGTTACCGTCCGTCACAAGCCGGTCGACGGCGCCAAGACCGTTCTCCACGACAAACAGCGGCTTCTGGTACCGGTCATAGTACGCGTTCATGATGTAGCGGAGACCCTGCGGGTCGATCTGCCAGCCCCAATCGCTCGCTTCGAGATACGGATTCGGGACCCCGCCCAGCAGATTGCCTTCTCCTCTGATCTGCTTCTCCGGGTCGGCCGTTTCGCAAGTGCTCATATAATAACTGAACGAAATGAAATCCACGGTATGCTTCAGGGTCTCTTCGTCTCCCGGCTCGAAATGAATGTCAATGCCGTTCTCTCTGAAGAACCGCTTCATGTAGCCCGGGTAATAGCCTCTGGCATGGACATCGGCAAAGAACGTATTTTTGTGATCGCTCTCCATGGCCTTGATCACATCGTCCGGATGCGGAGTGAGCGGATAAATCGGCATGCTGAGCACCATGCACCCGATTTTGAAATCCGGATTGATCTCATGCCCTATCTTCACCGCCAGAGCGCTTGCCACGAACTCATGGTGAATCGCCTGATACAGATCCTGCTTGCCCAGCTTCTCTTTCGGGGTGTTGATCCCGCCGCTCATAAACGGGAATTCCAGAATGGAATTGATCTCGTTAAAGGTGAGCCAATACTTCACCTTGTTCTTGTATCGGGTAAAAATCGTTCTCGCATAGCGCGCGTAAAAATCAACCAGCTTGCGGTTGACCCATCCGTCGTATTCTCTTGCCAGGTGCAGCGGCGTCTCATAATGGGAGATGGTGACCAGCGGCTCAATGCCGTATTTATGACACTCGTCAAACAGGTCGTCGTAGAACCGCAGGCCTTGTTCGTTAGGCTCAAGCTCGTCCCCTTTCGGGAAAATCCGGGACCAGGCGATGGACGTCCGGAACACCTTGAAGCCCATTTCCGCGAACAGCTTGATATCCTCTTTATAACGGTGATAGAAATCAATCCCGATCAGCTTCATGTTATCATCGGTAGGGACTTCCGTGGGAGGCGTCTTGACTCCATGCGGCATAACGTCCTGAGTGGACCACCCTTTGCCGTCTTCCTGGTACGCCCCTTCAAGCTGGTTCGCGGCTGCCGCGCCGCCCCATAAAAAGCTTTCCGGAAATTGCAAACTCATGTTTCTTCCCGCCTTTTCAGTTGTGATAATATAGGAATACCGCTCTATTTACGCATCCTAAACCTTGGAACGCGTTCCATGTCAAGTATTTTTCATGCGAAGGAGAATAAGCCTTATGTCCACTCTTGACGAGATTGCCAAGCTGTCGGGCTTTTCCAAAACCACGGTGTCCAGGGTCCTGAACCACTCCCCGCATGTCAGCCCGGAGACCAGGGAGAAGATTCTCGCCATTATGAAAGAGATGGACTATGTGCCCAACCGGAACGCCATTTCTTTATCCAAAGGCCAAACCCAGCAAATCGGCATGATCACCATGGACCTCAGCGAGCTTATCCTGCGCTTTATGAACGGCTTCGTCGAAATCTCCGGCCGGTACGGGTTTCAGACGATTATTTATACCACCGGCGGGGATAGGCAAAAGGAGCTGCAGGCCTTCGAGGATCTCAAAAGAAAAAGAGTCGACGCCCTGCTCATTCTGACCTCCGTGAACGATACGAATGTCATTTCTTCCTACTGCAAATATGGGCCGATTGTGTCGTGGCAGCGCATGGACCATCCTGAAATACCGTCAGTCGCTATGAATCAATATGACGGTTATGCCCTCGCCCTGGAGCATTTGATTGAGCGGGGCTATAGGCGTATCGCCAATGCATTCGGCCGCCCCAGCAGCATCAATACCCGAAGCAGACGGTTTGCCTATGAGCAAATCATGGACAAGTATAGTCTTCCTGTGCATGAGAAATGGTATTACTCCTCTATTTACAGAATCCGTGACGGCGAGCGGGTGGTGCGGTCCCTGATGGGCGGAACGGACCGGCCGGATGCGATTCTGTGCTCCAATGATTTGGCGGCGGCGGGCGTCCTCAGCGAAGCGCGCAGACAGAGACTGGACGTGCCCGGGGATCTGGCCATCGTCGGTTTTGATAATTCGGAGCTGTCGCGGACACTCGGCATCACGACCGTCCGGAATCCGATTGCGGGCCAGGCAGAGAACGCTTTTCTACTGCTGGCTCCTGCGCTGCTCGGGCGAAATCCGCAGCTCCAGCCGCTCTCGTTCAGCCTGGTGAAACGGGAGACTACATAGTTATTTATACCCATTATCTCTGTGCCAACCGGTTAAAAAGGACCATTCCTTTTTTAAAGACTAACAAAACATCATAGCCGGGCCGATACTACTATTGAACTGCTGTAAAGAATTATATAGGTTGTATCGGCTATCATCGTCCCAAACAAAACACACCTATTCTCCTACCTTTCTCTTCCCTCCCGCCTATGCAGCCGCAGCCGTTTTAATATAAATTTGCCGTCTGCTGCGCTGGTCCCAGTTTCAAGCCTTTTGCATTATTCAGCTTTACCCATTGTGACAAAGGCAAACTTGCCGAAAGGCAAGGACGCAAAGCCATAGGGCCTTCTTCGTCTCCACATCCGGAGAACGAGGGTGGCAGCCGTGCTGCCGGAAAAAAAGAATGTCTTCGAAGCTGCGCCCGTTACGGAGCGCGGCAGTCAGGCGTTCCGGGGGAAGAGCTTTTTGAACGATTGCCACCGTTTGAACGATTGCCTCGTTTGTGAAAAGTTGTTCCTCCTCCGCCCAAACCGGGCGCTGGTTTGCTTACCCGAGCAAATCGGCGGCGTTAAGGGGTATATTGAACCGGAGGAGAACTTGCTATGATGACCCAACGCAAAAAAAATGATCGACCCGTCCCCGAATTACGTGGAAAGAACGCAAGAAAGGCTTCACATTCCCGCTTCCTCGCCAAAGGCATCGCCGCGCTCATGGCGCTGGGGATCGCCATCGGCAGCCCGTCCATCCCGGCCGTCAAGGCCTTCGCCGATCAGCAGACGGCCGGCTCCGCGCCTGTTACTGTTGCACAAGACGTTTACGGCAATCCTGCAGCCGCCATGCAGCCGGAGTCCGTCCCCGCTGGAACGCTCTGGACCATCGGCACTCATGACGGAAGCTCCGCCGAATTTTCCGATTTCAAAGCCATGACCGCTTCTTACGCCGTCTATTCGCCGGATGCCGAACCAAGCACAAGCGGCTGGAAGTCGTTCCCGAAAGGCATGAAGGCCAGCGTTAACAAAACGCTCAGCATCGATTACTCGCTGAACACCCTGCCTGCTTACGGCCTGGAATTCGACGTGCACATCCTGAATGCCTATATATCCGTTCCCCAGATGGCGGTCTATTCGAACGGCAGGCTGGCGGGGCTTCTGCAGATTGCCGGTACGGCCGGCAGCGGCGGAGCCTACGCCTACCGCGACCTCTATCGTCTGTATATACCGAACGAGCTGCTGAAGACCGGAGACAACACACTGAAGTTGGAGGTATACGCCGGGGCCTATTCCAGTACTTCGGGGAATGCGTATCTGTGGTACGAGTGGGACGAGCTGTCCCTGACCGCGCTCTCCGCCCCGACCTCCGAGCCGATCCACGGCCGGTATGTTCATCTGGGAACCGCTGTCGCCAATTCATTCGTCATCAATGACGATGTAACCCGGCTCCTGCCCGATTTGACGGAATGGCTCGGCATTGCCTACAGCGGAAATATGATGCGGACAGGCTTCTGGTCTGACACGAGGAAAATGTGGCAGAACGGCATCGTCTCCTACCTCCAGACCATGAAAGATCTGAATCTGCAGCCGGTGGTCGGAATCTTCGGCACGGACTTTATGAATAGCGCCGACATGACCGCCGGCCACATGCCTGACAGCATGAAGACGTATTATCGACAGTTCATGGCCGATTATGGCTCGTATTTCTCTTATCTTGAAATGGACAATGAGCCCGGCGTGTTCAATCATAACCAGTCCTCACTCGTGGAAATGGCCCAGTTCCTGAAGTCGGAACAGCCCAATACTCCTTGGGTCAAGATGGTCGCTCCCGGCTGGGCCTACTGGCCGACCAAGGGAACGCCGTACGGCTGGGAGCGGGACCCCGCGCAGCGACGGCCGATCGAAGCGCTGTCGGACCTGACGAACGGCCACAGCTACGGGCTGTCGGGACTTGCGCAGGGACGAGGCGGCGCCCTGAATGAGAATTTGCTCACCTACAACGGCGGCACGGACGAAGGACTGCCGAAGGAAATGGTCATGACCGAATCGGGAGCGAATGATCTGCACGCCGACCAGAGCAAATTCGGCGCTTCAGCGTATAAATTCGCCGCCGCCTTTGACCGGGAAATGCGCGGAGATATCGGCTACGCGGACCATATTATGCAGCATACCGCTTTCGATTCGTCCTCCCCGAACTACGCGCTGTTTGCCCGTCCGGCCAATTGGAGCACGCACCGGTCGGCCGACACGGCGGCCTGGGCGGCCAATTCGGCGGAGGGCGGCGAGACCCGGCTGCGCACCTTCCGCCGCCTGGCGGCGGCCTATGCGACGCACGGCGCGCCGCTGCCCTACACCTTCCTGAGCGGCGACGAATCGGCCGGCCGCAAGATCTATGTCCGCGCCGTCGATACGCGCGCGCTCGGAACGTCTTTGGTCGGCGCCTCGTCCGACAAGCGGATCATCAGCGTCGTGAACTTCGAGCCGGCCGGCACTCCGGCGCGTCATGTGAGCGTCCGGGTCACGCTGCCGGAGAGCGGCATGTACCGGGTGGAGCAGTACGGGGACGGCAGCACCCTGGGCGCTTCCTATTCGGTGGATGACCGAAGTGTATCGTCCTACCTGGACCTCGACCTGACCGTAGCCGCCGGAGAAGCGGTTCAGCTCTATTTGACGCCGAAGGAAGATCAGTCGCCGGAGAAGCCGGTCATGGCCGGCGCAGCCATGGCGGCATGGAATTCCGCCGCGATTGATTGGAACGAAGCGGCGGACAACCGGGGAACGATCGGTTACCGCCTGTACCGCGACGAAGAGGAAATCGCGGCGCTGCCGTCTTCGGTGACGCAGTTCACCGATACGACGATCGGCTACGACCGCACCTACTCGTATACGGTTCGGGCCGTCGATGATTCCGGCAACGTCTCCGCCCCGAGCGACCCGGTGCAGCTGACCGTGCCGGATATGCCGGTTACCCCTGGCGGTCCGGTGTATGAGGCTGAGAAGGCTCAGCTTGGCGGCATCGCCAAAACGGCGGTAGACTACGCCGCATCCGGCGGCGGCTATGTTCGTGATATGCACGGCAACGGATCGAGCATCAGCATTATCAACATCATGCCGGGCGCCGGCAATTATTCGCTCCGCATCGGTTACGCCACCTCGGCGGACGCCACATTGAATCTGTATGTCAACGGCAAGATGATCAAGAAGCTGGCCTTCGTTTCAACCGGCAAGAACTCGGGCGCCGGCGCCTATAAAAGCATAACGGCCGATGTCACGCTTATCGACGGACCGAACACCATCATGCTGCGCCATGACGGCAGCAACACGGGAGGCGTCAATATCGACTATGCAGAGCTCACTCCCAAGCAGTCATCAACGACGGAGTCCGACTGGCACGATTACGCCTTTAACGATCCGGGCGTCTACTATTCTCCGGGCGTCCAGACCAATGACAACGGAAGCTGGAACGAAACCGAAGCTCCGGCAGAGGTCGCATCCTTCGGCTTCACGGGAACCGGCGTCCGCTGGCTGTCTAACGTGCAGAGCAATTTGGGCAGAGCGGATGTATATATCGATAACGTGCTGCAGGGCACGATTGACCTCACCGCCGCCGATCTCGAAGGCTACAATAAAGTCGTATTTGAGAAAAATAATCTGCCGGACGGCGACCACACCCTGCGGATCGTCACCTCGGAAGGCAAGGTAACCTTTAACCGCTACAGCGTCAACGGTCTGCAGCAGACCCTGCAGCTGGCGAACTAGAAGCTGCACTCACAGCGTGCATGTTACCGGCAAGCAGGCCCGGTCCGATACCTTATGGGCCGGGTTTTTTCATGATTTGCCTTCATCTGCCCACGAGGCAGATAGAAGAATGTGCGAGGATAAGGACAGAAAGGGAAGGGCTTCACGCCCAGAGCTCTCCCAACGTTTCCAGTAAAAGCTTCACCGCTAAGGGATTGCCCAAACCGGGCAATCCCTTTATTATTGTTTCTAAATATTTATTCATTAATGGGATGAATAGACAGAGGTGAGAGGATTGAAAAAATGGTATCAAAAACAGCTTCTGTCGTATTTTCCGATTTTCCTCCTAACGATCACGTTGATTGTCCTGATCGGGATGGTCACCGTTTCGGATATTTCCCGGAGGGAGACGGAGCGGGCAAATGAGATTTTTGCCAGATATATATCGGAGATGATTGTAGGCTCCCTTGATGAGGTGGAGCAAGCTTTCCTGAAAGAATTCACGCTGAATGATGAGATGATGGATTTCCTCGACGGCAGCAAGCCGAACTCGCAGCAGGAAGATATCCAGCTGTATGAAGTCGCCTCTTCGCTCCGTTCCCTTCAAAATGATTATTCTCTCATTCAATCCATCTATCTATACCGGGCCAGCGACGGGCTGGTTATCATGTCGGACGGCAAATCCGAGCTTGACCCGTTCTATGACCGGGACTTTTTGAAACGCCAGCTCTCCGGCCCACTGAACACGGAAGAATGGTCGGAAGCCCGGGCGGTCCCGAGCTCTTACGATGACGGAAATACCCCGGTGATCTCGTTGGTTAAGCCGCTGCCGATACCTTTTGGCAAAGAAGGGATTGCCGTCATCAATGTGAAGGTAGAGGGCTTTGCGAACGATATTCAAATGGGCAAGAACCGGAATATCACCTATCTCGATATCGTGGACCGGGACGGGCAGGTCGTCCTTTCCTCGGAAGAGGCGTTGGAGGGCGAAGAAGAGCAGAGCAAAATCGACTTTCTGGCGCAAAGGCCGATTGAGAACACAGGCTGGACGATCCGCAGCGGCATCAAGTCCGGCCAGTTCTTTCAATGGTTTGAGTTGATTTCCTACACGTGGATTGCGGTCGGGGTAGCGGTTATCGCGCTCAGCACGGTGTATGTGGTGTATATCTCCAAACGGAATTACAAGCCGATCGCCCTGATTCTGAACAAGCTGGAGACGATTCAGCTGAAATCCGCCCTGAACAAAACCGAGGAGGGCGATGTGCGGTTTATCGAGACGGCCTTGGAGGAACTGACCGCCCAGATGAAGGAGTATGAGCGGGAGAGCCAGGACAATCTGCTCACGAAGAAGCGGCAGCTCTTTATCGACCTGATCGAAGGTTCCGTCACCGAGTTCGATGAATTCTGGCAGGAGCCGATCCCCCTGCTTCAGGAGCAGCACCGCAAGCGGTACAAGTGGTTTCTCGTGGCGGACATCGAGACGGATAGCTTGAACCTGGAGCCGGAGGAGCAGGCCTTGGTCCGGCTCGCGCTGCAAAATATGCTGCAGGACTTCTTCAGCAGCGAGGAATGCCCGTCCTGGTGCGAATGGATTTACGGGAACCGGCTGGGCATTGTGGCTCCTGCCGGAAGCAGCCCGTATTCGGAAGCCGAGATCATCGCCCTGACGGATAAATGCCAGGACTGGGTGAAGGGGCAGTTCGATCTCTCCTTCATGTTCGGGGCTGGGGCTGCCTTCGAGACTTGGCAGGAGGCTCCGCGTTCGTATCAGGGGGCCAAAGAGGCGCTGGAGTACCGGTTAACCCGGCGCTATGCCAATGTCATATTCACGGATCGGATTCAGGAAGAAGCCGGCCAAAAATGGATGCAGGTATGGCCCCTGATCATGGAGATCGCGGAAATGTTCCAGATGCGCAATGAAGGCTGGTCCGCCAAGGTGGACCTTATGTTCGAGCAGTTTAAGTCCCAGAAGATGAGCGACCAGAGCATTTATACGATGATCGGATCGCTGCTGAAATCCATTCAAAAGAAGGCGGGAGAGGGCATACTCGTGCTGGACGCTTCCACTTCCCTGCCAAATAGCGGGAATGAGGCGGACTCCCGGCGCTATTTCGACGACCTGCCGGCATTGGCGGATGAGGTCAGGGACATCTTGCATTCGGCCTATGGGGAATATGTAGCGATCTATGAGAACGGCGGGTTTCACTCGACCATGCTGGAGATTCGCGAGTATATCATGGCTCATTTTGACGACCCCGATTTATCCCTCAAGCATTTAAGCGACCGGTTCCAGCTGCAGGGGAAAAATGTGAGCCAGCTCTTCAAGGAAGCCTTCGGCGAAAACTTCGTCGACTTTGTCCTGCAGCTAAGGATCGGCAAGGCGAAGCGCCTGCTGGTGGAATCCGAAATGCCGCAGCAGGAAATCGCGATGCTGGTGGGCTACTCCAATTCGATTACGTTCGGACGGATGTTCAAGCGCGTGGTCGGGATGACGCCGGGCGAGTTCCGCAGACAAAATGCCGGCTAGGCTTCAAATCAGACTAAGCCATTCCCGGATGATTTCTTATTTTCAATCGAAAAAACAGGTGCATTTCAGCAGCGGACCCGGCCTCCAAATGATGAATTAAGTGTTATATAATCTAACATAAACCGAAAAAAACCGCATAGTTCTGCGATTTTTTTCGGTTTATTGCTTAAAAATGATTTATTGAGTCATGAATCCTGACGTTAAGCACGGTTTATTCGCTGAAAACAAGTTTATTGATCCTTTCTTATGTGAGCTATCATACTGTGGGTAATCCCGAGGACGCCGTGAAGGGTGACAGCAGGGAAATAAATAAACAATCGGATAGGGGAGTGTAATGGCATGGAAAAAGGCAAGAGCAGGTTCAAGCAGTACTCAAAGTTGATGATTCCATTGACGTTGAGCGCATCTTTACTATTATCCGCGTGTTCCAATTCGGACGCCACAACGGATGCAGGCGGCGCTTCGACGGAGAAGGTCAAGCTGAAGGTCGAAGTCTTCGACCGGGGGAACTCTCCTTCGGGAATGACGATCAGCGACAACTACATGACCAATTACGTGCAGGAGAACTTCGGTACTCCCAACAACATTGAGATCGAGTATGTGCCTGTCCCCAGATCCGAAGAAACGCAGAAGCTGAACGTCATGATGGCCAGCGCCAACGACGTCCCCGATATCGTCTTCACCTATGACTCCGGTACGTTCTATCGCTATGCCACCCAAGGCGGGCTGACGGATGTGACTGAGCTCCTGGATCAGTACGGCTCTAACTTGAAAAAGTACCTGGGCGAGGACGCCCTGGCTTACGGCCAGGTGGACGGCGCGCAGCTGTCGATTCCCGGACGGCGTCTGGTGCTTGGCAAGTATGCCTCCTACGTTCGCCAGGACTGGCTGGACGCGCTGAATCTTCCGGTCCCGAAGACGGCGGATGAGCTGTATAACACGCTTGTTGCTTTCAAAGAGAAGGACCCCGGCAATAGGGGCGGCAAAGTGATTCCGCTCGGCATGAGCATCGCCCCCGCACAGTATGACTCCCTGCTCTGGTCCTTTATCGAGCCGACTACCGATGAACAGCGGTACACGCTGACCCAGAAATTGGGCTCCGCCGACATTCCGGTTCTGCTCCCCGGATTTAAAGAGGGCCTCCACTTTATGAATAAACTGTATAACGAAGGATTAATCAGCAAGGATTTTGCGCTGGATGAAGATAAGAAGCAGCTGTGGCAGGACGTGCAGAACGGTCTGGTCGGCGCTTACACCGAGGATGCCGGCGAAATGTATTTTGATTATACCAACACGTACAAGAACCTGGAGACCAATGTGACAGGAGCCAAAATGACGCCGATTGATCCTTATGCGAATTCCGAAGGCGTAACGGTCAAGCCTGTCTATGCGCCAAATGCGATGTACATCATGATTCCGAAATCCAGCAAGCATGCGGTCGAGGCGATCAAATATCTGGACTGGATGGCTTCCGGCAACAACCTGTTTTTCATGCAAAACGGCGTCGAAAGCGAGAACTACACTCTGGTTGACGGTATTCCGGTAGCGAAGGCTGACGCTCCTCAGGAGGTTACCGACCGGATGTACAACTACGGCGATATGGCCATTATTGCCAATGGCAAATATATCGGCGATGAGAAGAGCAATGCCGAGGCCTATATCCGTCAGGTGCCGGAAGAGTATCAGGATCTGATGAGAACATCCGTCGAGATTTCCAACACGAATCCGATCGAACCCATCGTCATGCCGGTGCCGATTCAAGCCGAATCCAAATACGGCAGCGGTCTGGAGAGCAAATACAAGGAGATCATCGTGAAGACCGCCATGGTGAGCGAAGATGCTTTTGACAGCACATACGATTCGCTGATGAAGGAATACATGGCGGGCGGCGGACAGGCCATCCTGGATGAACGCACGAAAGTCTACAATGAAATGATCAAGAAGTAAGGTTGGATCTTAAGTAAAGTCCGGCGGGGCTGGCCCGCAAGTCAGGCTGTCAGCCCTTAAAGACTGTTCGTAAAGGAGGCGTACCCCGTGAAAGCTGGCATTTATTACAAAAGATATTGGCGTCTTTATGCCCTGCTGCTGTTCCCTTTGATCTATTTTTTCATCTTCAAATACGGCCCGATGTATGGCGTACAGATCGCGTTTAAGGATTTCAACTTTTTCCAGGGCATTTCCGGCAGCAAGTGGATCGGCCTGGACGCGTTCCGCGAGGTGTTCCATAATCAGGAATTCTACAAAACGCTGCGGAATACGCTGATGCTGAACTTCCTGGACCTGCTGATATCTTTTCCCGCGCCGCTGATTCTGGCCATTATGCTCTACGAGCTGAACATCGGCTGGTTCAAACGCCTGTCGCAGACCATTCTGTACATTCCGCATTTCATCTCCTGGGTCATCATCGGCGGGATCGTCACCCAGGTGTTCGGCACCCAATCCGGCATGATCAACAACCTGCTTGAAGGCATGGGATTCAGCGCAATTCCTTTTCTTACGGCAAAAGAAAGCTGGCTCGTCACCTACCTGATCACAGGGGTATGGCAGAGCGCAGGCTGGGGAACGATCCTGTATCTTGCCGCACTGACCGGCATCAACCGCGAATTGTTCGAGGCGGCGGAGATCGATGGCGCGAACCGCTTCCAGCGCATCCGGCACATCTCGATTCCGGGCCTCAAGACCACCATTGTAACCCTGCTGATTATCCAACTCGGCAACATGATCAGCATCGGCTTTGAACGTCCATACGTTATCGGCAACATGGCGGTCCGCGATTACTCGGATGTACTCAGCACTTTTGTATACCGGATCGGCATCGAATCCGGGCAGTATACGATCGCGACGGTCGTCGGGCTGTTCCAGGCGGTGGTCGGTCTAGTCTTCCTGCTGATCGCGAACTTTGCCTCGAAGAGGCTGACGGGCGACGGGATTATTTAACAGTTAAAAGACAGACAAGGAGTGGGATTCATGAGTGAAAAACGCGTCAATCGCCTGTTCGATATTTCGAATATCGTTCTGATTTCATTAGCTGTTATCGTCTGTATAGCTCCTTTTATCCATATTATCGCCATTTCCTTCAGCTCGTCCCGGTCGATCATGTCGGGCAAAGTGACGCTGTTCCCGATGGAGATCACCTTCGAAGCGTACAAGCGGGTGTTCGGCGATACCTCCATGCTCCGCTCGCTGGCGTATACGATTTTTCTAACCTTGTTAACGACGGCATGCAGCATGCTGATGACCATGATGGCGGCGTATCCGCTGGCCAAGTCCAATCTTCGCTGGAAAAGCCTGTTTATGTTGATTATCGTCATCACGATGTTTTTTAGCGGAGGCATGATTCCCGAATATTTGCTGATCCGCGATCTGGGACTGATCAACACCACCTGGTCGCTCGTGCTGCCCAATCTCATCAGCCCGTTCTACCTGATCATTCTGATTACCTTCTTTAAAGGGATTCCGGATTCGCTGGAAGAAGCGGCTGAAATTGACGGAAGCAATCACTTCAGAACGCTATGGAGCGTCATCCTTCCGCTGTCCTCTCCGGTGCTGGCCACGCTCAGCCTGTTCTATGCCGTAAACCGTTGGAACGGATTTCAGGATACGCTGATGTACATCACGAAGCCCGAACTGTACCCGCTGCAGCTGAAGCTGTACCAGATTGTGAGCAACGCCCAGGCCAGCGACCTGCTTCGCAGCGAAGGGGTCGGCATGTTCGAAGTTATGCCCGAAGGGCTAAAGGCGGCCAGTGTAATCTTTGCAACCATCCCGATTCTGCTCGTCTACCCGTGGCTGCAGCGTTACTTCGTGAACGGAACCATGGTCGGCGCAGTGAAAGGATAACGAACTTTTAGTAGAAGGTGTGCACATGACAAGGCCGACATGGCTTGAAGGCTTTCCTACCGTTTTATTTCGCTTAAGGGGATTTTATTTGCTGACGGGATTGGCCGGAGGGCTGCTTAATCCCTATATCAGCACCATTTTTATCGATCAGGGCTTGAACCGGGACCGGGTGGGCATGATCATGGCGTTCTCCTCGTTTCTGGTTATCGCCGCCCAGCTATTCTGGGGGAGGATGGCGGACAAGTACCGCATGACCAAGCTGATTCTGGTCTTAAGTTTGAGCGTTCCGGCTATGGCGGCCCTGCTGTTCCAGCTGCCCTCGGTCACGATTCTGATTATGAGCTATATGCTCTACATCGCTTTTACCGCACCGCTTGCTCCGGTGAGCGACGCGTATGCCGTAACGGCGGCTTATGCGGCAGGCTCCTCCTATGGGACCATCCGCTGCTTTCAGAGCATCGGGAACGCATTCGGCGGCTATGCAGCAGGATCGTTTGTTGCGGCGTATGCGCCGAAGTATCTGGGCATCCCGTTTCTCCTGTTTACCCTTATCGGGATTCTCATTATTCTCGGCTTTCCCAAACAGTCGGATGTGAAGGTCAAGACCAAAAGCTTCTCCAGCGGACTGGCCGGGCTGCTTAAGCATAAGACGGTGCTGCTGTTTCTGCTGGCCTGCCTGCTCATCAACCAGACGCTGACTGCATTTAACACCTATTTTGTGGTGGTCTTTCAGATGGCGGGCGGCAGCTACCAATGGTCGGGCATCGCGCTGATGATCGCCGCTTTCTCCAATGTTCCCTCCATGTTCCTGTCGGCGTATATCATTAAGGTTCTCGGTGTGGAAAAAACAATGCTCCTCGGAGCACTCGCCTATATTTTGCGTTGGGGCATCCAGTTCATGTTCCCGGTTCCGTCCGTGATGGTGGGCGTGCAGGTCTTGCAGGGCTTGTCCTTCGGTCTCCTGTACGTGACGGCGGTGGAATTCATGGTGCGGATCGTGCCGGAAGAGATGCGTACGACCGGGCAGAGCATTCTGTCGATCGTCTTCTCCGGGCTTGCCGGAATACTCGGAAATCTGCTGAACGGCTACCTGCTGGAAGCGGGCGGCCCGTCCGCCATGAACCTGTCCTGTACGATCAGCGCTGCGATTGGCGCCGCGCTGCTGCTTGCAATTACAAGAACCCGGAAAGGTACGGTGACCGATGCCAGATAATCCCATGCTTACGATGTCGGAAGAACAGTTGTTACTGGTCGCTCAGGTGATGAAGGAAATGGACGCTTGCTATGACCCCAAGGCGCAGATGATCGCCGAAGAGGTAAAGGGCGAGCGGTTCCATGTAACAAGAGAAAGCGCGCACTACGCCCTCGGGCTGCTGCTTCGAGACGAAGGAGAAGACGCCGAGACGGCCTTCAAGGTGATCGGACGCGTGCTGGATATGCAGCTGGCTGTAGACGGTGAAATCTATGACGGCACCTTCCTGGAATCGCCGGAGCGCCCCCGGCCTCCCGCGGGCTATACCGCCTGGGGAACCTTCCCTCCGGGATATGGTTATGCCAATCCGGATGCCATGGATGAGGTGTACCGTCGCTTTGCGGAATATGCAGGTTTGCAGGCTCCGGAGCTCTTCGGGATGTTCCGCAGAGCCGTGGACGAAGTGTATCCCAGGGTATGGAGAAGCTTTGACCCCAACTGGCGCGAGTTCATCGCGTGCACGTTCGCGCTGATCCTGGAGCATTTTGAAGAGAAACTGCCGAAGGAGCTGGCGGAGCGGATCGACCGGGCCATGCACCGTACCGTATCGGCCTCGTTCGAAAGATACCTCTCCCAGTCGATTCCCACGAATACCAACATCGAGCTGATGCATCTGTTTATTGCCCATTACTACGGACACCGGTATCACCAGTTGGGGTGGACTGTGCATGCGGAGCTCGGCGCGATGCGGCTGCTGGAGGACTACCGGGAGTTCCATTCGTTCGCCGAGTTTAACTCCAGCACGTATTACGGCGTCGATCTTACGGTGCTCGGCATGTGGAGACGGTACGGACGCACCGCTTCCTTCAAGGGCATCGGGCGCGAGCTGGAGCATGGCCTGTGGGAGGATATCGCCGACTTCTACGAGCCGAATCTGGAGAACCTCTGCGGCCCTTATGCCCGCAGCTACGAGAATGAAATGACCGAGCACAGCTCCATCGGGGTGTTCATCTACTTGGCGCTTGGAGCCGGTTACCGGCATTTGACGGGAATCAACTGCGAGACCAGCCATGACCCCATGATCGCGCTGGTCGGGATCGATGTGCCGGAAGCCGTGCGCATGAAGCTGCGGGATTCCCAAGGAGAACGCTTCGCCTACAGAAGGTTCAAAGAGTTATGCGAACGGGACCTGCCGGGGCGCAATCGCAATGTCTGCGCCGCCAGCGCCTGGATCTCGGAGCGGCTGATGATCGGCGGCATGTCCGGCAGCCGGAACACAAACGGGCAGATGCATAACGCCACCGCCCACTGGCTCGCCGAAGACGGCCGGCGGTATACCATGCGCATGGTCCGCCGGGCTGTCGGCGAGACGTGGAACTCGCATCTTCGCGGGATGACCTTTAACGCGGAGGCCGGGAAGCGGCGGCTCGACATCGCCGCCGAATTTCACAGCGAGGTCCCGGTCGAGCTCGTCTTTGAAATCGGCGGTGAGGAGGTCGGCGGCGTGGAAATCTCGCCCGGCCGCTGGCATCTGCCGGGTCTCCAGGTGGCTGTGGAGGCGGATGCCCCCGAACCGATCCTTGTACATACCGGCACGAAGGCGGAGATTGTGTATCCCGTGCATGCGGGGGATCAGGTGTGGGAGAAGATGGCGTTTGTGCTCAGGTTTGAGGGGGAGTAGGATCTGCAATCCACGGTATGCTCGGATAACTTACTCCGGTGCAAGCCAGAAAAGTGCCCTCATCGTTCCCGGCTAACCATATAATTCAATAAATGCTTCAGAAAAGCGATATTGCGGGGCACCTCTTTCAACGCTTCCATTGCAAGGCAGTAGTGCTCCCACATCTCTTTTCTGGCGCCTTCCTGACCAAGGATGGACACAAATGTCGAACTGTTATTTTGGGTATCCTGGCGGGCGGGCTTGCCGAGCACGAGCAGATCACCTTCCAAGTCAAGCAAATCATCCTTAATCTGAAAGGCAATGCCTGCATGATAGGCGAATTTCTTCAAAGCCGCGATTTCCGGCTCATTCACCTGAGCAAGTATCGCGGGCATAACCAGAGAAGCTTCAAAGGCAACACCGGTTTTATAAAAGCACATCATATTCAATTGCTCCAGTGTCAGCGCTTTTCCTTTGGAATGCAAATCCATCGCCTGTCCCATACACATATCTTCCGCCTTCCCGGCCGAATATTGCATCAAGGAAAGCACGATTTTAGCGTCGAACTGATCAAGCGACGCTTGTTCATTGATCGCCTTCTGGATGAGAAACAGACCGGTTAATTCCGCCGTGGCGCTATTATGCACCTGATGCAGGGTCGGACGCCCTCTTCTGGTAGATGCGTTATCCTGGGAAGGCAGATCATCGAAGATCAAAGATGCGGTATGCATATATTCCAATGATCTTAGAAGAGGCGCGATGGCCGATGCATTCAGTCCATATTCATTTACACCCATTACCCAGGTCAATATCGGCCGTATCCGCTTCCCGTCCCCTTCGAGACTGTAATTTGCGGAATCAATAAGCGGTTCTTTCATCGGAGGACTCCCGGTATTTTTCGGAATCTGCAATAGGTTATTGATCTGATCGCGGACCGTTTTAATCGTATCCTGAAAGTCTTCCTTTTCCCTCTGATCGTTTTTCAAAAAGGTATTCATCTGGTCCCGCAGCAGCTTATCGAAGAAATCAACATCTTCCGCTTTTCGAACCATCTGCCCTATGAGACGATGGAATTCCGGATTTCCTGAAGCAAATATTTCCATGATTTCGTTATACTTTTCATTGCCTAAGCGTTCTTTACAACGTTTGAGACCGTTGATTGCACGATCCAATATCACCTCACGGGTCTTGATGTCGGACTGATACACGTTATGGATCAAATTGGAAATGACCGTCCAGTATAATTCATAGGGATTGATAAGATCCGAACGTTGTTTATGGTATTTTAAATAATAGGTATAAGGCGTTACCGCACCATCTCTCCTATCATCGAATATATCCGCAAAATCATCAGCCAACTGGTTGTAAATGCCGTAAAAGAACGTTCGATCATCAAAACCTTCATCTTTGGGAGCGCTAATGACGGAACGGACAATCAACCTGGAAGAAGAGGATTTTAAAATGATAGGTATATAAAGCTCTTCGTTCGTGTAATTGGCATTGGATAGATCCTTGGCGCGGTCCATATCCTGGGAATGAAAAAATACATAAGACTGCTCAAAAAATGTTTTCTGTGTTTCCGGCCGCTGAAGGCCCTTAATATATTCAAAAGCATCCCGGAGCTCTGAATGGACATATTGAATGAAATCCATGTTATTTCCGGCCCACCCGCTAATTTCCGGAACAAATCCAGTGAGAAGCGCGGTACGGATCATACGGGAATATTGTTCTTTCTCATGAGCGGTTAAGACCTGGGAATCGAGAAGATCGTCAATGAAAGGATAGGTCAAACCATAGGAAAACCCTAGCCTGATAGCTTCATCAAGTCTCCGCGCACGTTCCGCAGGCGCTGTTTCATCGTCCATCTCCTCTATCACATGCAAAACAACCCCGACAATGATCTTGATCAGTTTTCGCTGGGACTGCTCGGCATTCATTTCTTTCGGAATATGGGAGGACACGTTCTTAAGTTTGTCTATCACCCAAATCGCGGCCGTTTCTATACCTTCCTTCTGAGCCCATCGATAAAACCCGGCCAAACTCATATACTCCGGCTGGTCTCCACGCTTTGCTGCGGTGGAATGAATCAAGTGTTTTTTGATGTCGGCAACCACATGTTGAATCCTAGTCTGTGTGTCAGGAGAATCAAGGGCTTTGCCCAGATCCCTCATGTAAATGTAGGAGACGCTTCGATCCAAGTAATCATCCAATTTACCCGTATAATTCAGCCACCCGATATATCTATGATAATCCCGAGTATCAGGTTTTCTTCTTCCCCGCGAAAAAAAGGATAGCCATTTATGATGACGCACATGGTTCCGTTTCCACAATTGGATATCTTTTGTCAGGGCAGGCACATAAGTCTTCTCCATAACCTGCATATAAAGGGATGCAAAATACTGAGCCGCCTTCTGCTCAGCCAGCCGATACGATGTATCGGCGTAATCCGTAAATTCCACATTCATATGATTCATTACCTCTACTTCTATTTTTGTAAAATCGGATTCATGTTCATGTGTTAATACGGGAAAAAGGCTTTTTGGTTACCAAATCGTTATGAGGGTAATACCACCTGGCTGAAGCCATAATAAAAAGCCGCGCCCAACGCGGATTCCAACAGGGATATGTTCTTGTCCTTTTACAGACAGGAAAACCGCCTTTTGCCCAAAATAAATCGATACCATTTCAGGGACGGCGGTTTTCCACATCAAATTCATTCTATTTTGACAATCAACGTTTCTTTCTTGTTCGAATCCAATGTACCAACAGAAATATAAAGGCGATAAGCAATATAGCGCAGATTAAGAAAGTTTTTATATAGCCGCCGACCTGCAGCAAGGAATCGCTTTGGAAAGATAGCGCCGATATGCTCATGCACGTTAAACCCATTCCTATAAAAAAAATGGCAATCAGCCACTCTATTTTTTTCATGCATTTCCCTCCCCAAATTGAGATTGCAGGACAAACCGGATTTCAAATCGGGTGCCTTCTCCTATTTTACTGGAAACATGTATTTCTCCTTTTTGCAGTTCTACCAATTTCCTCACTATAGATAATCCTAATCCGGTGCCTCCAAATTGACGGGAACGGGACTTTTCCACTCTATAAAACCGTTCAAAAATATAGGGAAGCTCATCAGCGGGAATCCCCATTCCGGTATCCTCTACAATAAATGTTACAGAATCGGCTTCATACAACAAATATACCTTAATGCCTCCCCGCTCTGTATAACGAATAGCATTTTCAAGCAGGTTCAGTACAATCTGCTCCATCCGTTTACGGTCTGCCCATACGCATGAGGTCGCTCCGGATTGCTGCATCGATAGACTTAAATTTTTTTGTCTGGCCTTCAGTTCAACCTTCCTGACCGCGTGTTCAGCCAATTCGGACAAATCGATCCATTCAAGAACAAGCGTGATTTTGCCTTCTTCCATCTTTGCGAGATCAAACAAATCATCGACCAGATGCTGAAGCCGGACCGATTCTTCATAGATAATATCCAGGTATTGATTTTTCTCCGCTTCGGTCTCATAAAGCTCCTCCTTCACCACCCGGGAATAACCCTCCAGATAAGTGATCGGCGTACGCAGCTCATGAGATATATTGGCAAAAAACTCCTGGCGTGTATCCCGGTAACGCTGTAGATCAACCGCTAGATCATTGATTGCTTCGGCTAAGGCGCCCATTTCGTCTCTGCTTTTGAGTGCCAGTCTCGTTTCCAGCTCACCGGCGGCAATTTTGCGGGTCGCCTGCTGCATTTGCAGTAACGGACGGGATAAAAATTGGGCGATAATCCATGTGATCCCAAGGGCCAGTAAGAATGCGCCCATTCCGGAGAGGGTGAGTAAATTTCGCACACCGGACAACGATTTCTCCATCTCTTCGGTAGAAGACATGACATAAAGGGCGGAAGCAACAGATCCTCCTTCATGTATGGGCTGCCCCGATACAAAATAACGGTGTCCTGCAGGATCCTCGTACAGTAAGTTCACCTTTTTTCCGGAAAAAATCTTATGCAGGTCAGAGGCCCGGATAAAGGTTCTGTCCGATGAATCGTGGACTCCCGAATGAAGGATCACCGCTCCATCCTGCCGAATATTGAAAATACTTACATTTGAGAACTCGGCAAAGGTCTTCATGGTTTGCTCAGACGTCGTATCGGTGGAGTCGGCCATTACCGTAAAGTGGGAAGTAAGCTCCTCCGTGTCGGTCTGCATGCGGGCATAATAATAGTTAGTGAACATACGGTCAATGGTGAATCCCAGAAATACCAACACAATCAGGAATACGGTGATGATAATCAGACCAAGCTTCAATCCGATCCGGTTGTTTCTCATTCCTGTTCTCCGGAAACAAAAAACTTATAGCCAACTCCCCATACCGTTTGAATAGGGTTGTAAGTCATTCCCGCCTTCTGCAGTTTTTCACGTATATTCTTGATATGGGTATCCACCACCCGGACTTCGCCCTCATAATCATATCCCCATAACCTTTCAACGAGTTCCTCCCTGCTGAAGGCGCGCTGCGTGCTTTGGGCTAATAAAGCCAGCAGATCGAACTCCTTCGGGGTAAAATCGACAAGCTCCTCTTGAATACGAACCTCCCTCGCGTCGGGGAATATGATCATTTGCGGAAATTCAACTGTCCACTGCTGAGGCTGCGAGATTTGTGTGATCGTTGATCTGCGGATTAACGAATATATTCGGGCCAGGAGCTCTTCGGAATCAAAAGGCTTTGTTAAATAATCGTCCGCACCTATCCCCAAACCATGAATCTTGTCCTTGGTTTCAGTACGTGCCGTCAGCATTAAAATCGGAACCATTTCGGTTTCTCTGATCACCTTGCATACTTGCCAGCCATCCATATCAGGCATCATGACATCAAGTAAAATAATATCAAAGGAATGCTTCTTGACCATGGATAACGCCTCCAGTCCTGTAGCCGCCTCCTTAATCTGGAATCCCTCCTTCATCAAATAAATCCGAAGTAGGTTCCTCATATTCCATTCATCATCGACAATTAACACTTGAAGTCTCGACATTATGCCCACCTTCTTCGTTCTCTTAGTTTTATTTAAATGAAGTTTCAATAAGAAAAAGAAGCTTCTTGAATAGAAGCCTCTTCCCCCGGCTTTGATCTTTTACTCAATGCTTCTTGTTTCGCATAATAAGCGGCATTAATACTAAATGGGAAAGGGGACACAGTAGAAGCAGGCTGTATGAAAGAATATTACCAGATATTCCTTTTACGGAATTTATTACAAGCAAAACGGCTACCAGAACAATCGGGGCGATACAGCATAATTTCATTATTAAGCTGTTTAAGTTATGCTTCTTACTGTTTCCTTTACTTCCATGGTTGTGATTCCCGCAGCAACTCATCACTATTACCTCTTTTCATTCTTATAATCTCATGCTTTGTATCTTCTTTGCGCATTAGCTCATTTTGTTCCTTCAACTCCATCAGTTCTTCCTGAAGATGTTCAGTTGTAACTCGTTTCTTATGACCTCCATGGTTATGTCCCCCACGCATTCCAAACTAATTGCCTCCCATATGCTTTGTTATTTAATACTCTTATTGTAAGAAATGATTATGGAGAAAATATGTTGAAAATTTGAGGTAACCGTGTACTTGAGTTGCGTTTGCTAATTTATTAAAAAACAAGCTGACTATCCGCCCATTAGGCATGTACGTTAACCCAAGTCTCATACGATACAATATAAACAAGCAGGGGGTTGCACTCATGTCAAACTGGATAATCGCAGCTATCTTTTATGCTTTTATTATTGGATGGTCATGTGGCTTTATTTATCGGTTCCGTTCATCTGTTACGGGTACAATTGCAATGATTACGCCAATGGTAAGCGGGATGATTGTCGGCTTTGGCGGCGGGACGATCGTTGGAGCCGGATTTTCATCGAATTTGTTCCTGTCATTGTTGATCAGTGTGCTAACAGGCATACTCGCAGGGGGGATAATTGGCTCTTTAATCCATATAGGAGCATTTCTAAACGGGGCTCTATCCGGTATGATGGCCGGTTTGATGGGGGCGATGCTTATTGTTATGCTGCCTTCGTCCGAGTGGAATCGAGTGATTTTTATTTTTATGGTCGTTGGCGGTTTTCTCCAATTTGTTCATACCCTTATGCTCCAAGGTCAGATTGAGGAATCTGTGCTGAAACGAGCCGCTTGGATCTTTCGTACTCCATCACTTATGTTTCTGGCTATCGCTGCTTTAATTATTCTTTACTCCGCCGGCAGCTCATCCGATACTTTAATTCCTAACCCTAAGCATCCAAACCATTCTATGATAAACATGAAATAATCCTTGGTGTACCTAAAGCCATACTCCATTTCTTTTTTTCGGATGAATATTTCAATTCTAATATTCCAAAACCCAACATGCCCCAATCTCTTTAAATCTGAAGCTGTATCTTCCATCCATGATATAGCTTCAGACAGTGCCTCTATTCCACTGGCGCGATTTTGAAGCACTAAGGCGTTCACTCCGTTCCCTTCAAAACTGACACTAGTAATTATCGTGCGCTCTTGATCCGACAATAACTCATCAGCCAACTGTGATAAAAAACGTAAGTCTTCTATAGCGTTAGAAACGTCAAGAGGCTTACCAGGGCTATCGGACCAGACGGCGGTTGCAGCAACCAAAACCTGAAAAGCAAGAATTGCGTTCATATCGTATCCCTCCTTCTACTTATTTACCACTAGATTGGACCCGCCCGTCTATTTTTATACCTCTACTAAAAATCTACATAGATTCAACATATTCATATGGTAAATTAAGTATAATAATTGTTAAAAATTCGGAGGAAAAGGAGATGAACAGTCATGTTTTTCGAAAAATGGTTGAAGCATGGAGGGTTATTGAATGATCAGTGATTCTTTATTTGCAGATTCCATTGTCTTTATTCTTCTCCTATTCATACTTCTTACCCTGGCAACGATCACCTTGGGAGTATTGAGGTTTGTCCATTTGTATGCCCATGCTTCAAGCCAGAATCACCAGCCCCATCTCTCCTCTGAAAATATCATCCCGCGTCAAGACCGTCACATTGAGCATAGCGAAAGCAGCAGCCTCGCACTCGATTATGTGAAGCGGAACTTTTTCACTGACACTGCCATCACTTTGGAAAATAAGCATTAGGACAGGCCAATAAGGGAGGAAATTGTCATGAGTATCAGACAGGCCGCAGTAGATATTGGCAACGATGCGTTAAAAGCCTATGTTCAAGGGCTGGATCAGGAAGTTTATATTCCAAATGTTATCGCCGAAATCGGCCCATCCCGTGATATAGTGGAATTTGAAAAGCATCCCCTGGATGGTCTCCATGTCGAGATCCTCTCTAATGCGCTTAAGCGCGGGCAAGGAGTTTATGCTGTCGGTAATCTGGCTGGAGGATACACCCATAATGACGAACTCACAACGGTTAGTGAAAAGTCGGAAGCGGATCAACCCGTGGTTATGCTGCTGACTGCATTGGCTTATGATGCCGCTCAAGCATTGAGCGAACAGGATGGAGTAATCGAAGCTACATATTATCTTTCAACGGGGCTGCCTTTAAGTGAAGCGAAGCGGGGAAAGCGCAAAACCTTTAAAGCAAGGCTAAAGGACAATACTCATGAAGTTCGGTTCAAAACCACTCCGGAAATCGGCGGCAAAGTGGTACGATTGAAATTCGAAGAAGTGTTGGTTAATATTGAAGGTCATGTCGCGTTAATTGATCTGACGACGAATGAAGATGGAACGGTCCGCAATGAGGAACTGACACGGATGACCGTGCTTATTAATGATATCGGCGGGCTTTCTACCGATGCGGCTATTATTCATGAGGATGGGACCGTCGATAATATTTATTCGGATGGAATTAAGGAGGGAGTTTCCCCCTATCTGGATGAAATCATGGAACGGGTCCAGCATGAAATCGGATACCGGTTTTTGAACAGACAACAGCTAGTCGAAATCATTACTTCGGTAAACAAAGAGGAACGTAATTTTATCTGGTTCAGAGGGAAACGGATAAGCATTCAGTCCATTGTGGATGAAGTATTGATCAAAATCGCCCGTGAAGAATATAAACTGATCAGGAACTCTTGGAACAAGGTTCCCAGTATCCGCGTTGCCTATCAAATCGGCGGCGGTTCCTTGCTTCTTAAACCTTACCTTGAGAAGATAAATGAACAGGAAGAGGGCTATCCGCTTCGCTTTGTCGGAGCGAAGGATTCGATATGGATGATTGCAAGGGCATATTACAAATTACTGGCTGTCTACCTTCAATATAAATCCGAACAAGTGTCTGCCACAACAAAGTAGGTGGTCCAAGAATGGGTTCTTCCTCACCGCAATCCCATACGGTTACCATTACTTTGCCTGAAAATACTCCGCAGACGATTCTTGCCTATTTGGAACAATTAAAACAGTCTGGCGAAAGAACATTCAGCAACAAAATTGCGCAGTTGTTGATCGAATCGCTAAATCAGGCATGCCTAAAGGAAAAACCGCATGTTGTCATTCCGCTGCCGGAGCATCTTACCGAGGAACAGCAGGATTGGTTCAACCATCCCTTCACAAAGCAACTTTTAATGAACTGGATTTTGCAATTGACTAGCGGCATGTCGTCCATTTCTTCTTCCAATTGCTTATCGCCATCCCTAGCGCATCCTGAAATAAGTGAAGTCCCCCTGCGCACAGAATCGGATAATACGGCGTCTCCATCTAACCATGATTCCTTTCGGATCAGCACTTCCTACCATACCAAACTCGTAGGTTTCTTTCTTGATGAAGATTAGGAGGGGGCATGAAGGATGAATGAAAAAAGATCAAATACCATTAGAAAACGATATGACCGGATTTCGGGGATCTTTGATGTAATGGAACGCATGATCAAAAAAGAATGGCGGACCGACTTGCTTAAAGGTGTGGACGGTGAAGTATTGGAGGTAGGCGTGGGGACTGGAGCCAATTTGTCCTGCTACCCATCACATGCAGCCGGCGTTACCGGTATTGATTTCAGTCCGGGTATGCTTCGCTATGCCAAACAAAAAGCAAGCCACGCTCCATTTCCAGTAACCCTTTTGGAGATGGACGCACAGCATATGGATTTTCCTGACAATTCATTTGATTATGTCATTGCGACCTGTGTCTTTTGTTCTGTGCCAGATCCTGTGGCTGGTTTACTGGAAATCCGAAGAGTGTGCAAGCCGGACGGGAAAGTGCTTCTGTTAGAGCATATGCGCAGCGAGCAGCCGCTTGCAGGAATATTAATGGACCTGCTCAATCCGATCACAGTCAGAATTTCGGGAGCTAACATCAACCGCAGAACGCTGCAAAATATTGAGAAAGCAGGCTTTATCATTGAGGAGAAGGTTTCCTTGATGGGTTCCATCGTCCGCAGACTCGTGTTAAACCCCGATAAGCATGCGAATTAAAATAGTGATTGCAATAGAAAACCGAAGGCTAAATAGCCTCCGGTTTTTGTTATTCTCATTCATCTATTCCGGTTTGTTTGCTGCATTGGAGCCGGGAGCGTAAGCGGGCTTATAATCGGTGTAAGCCAATTGTTGCGCCATTCCTCCCGCTGCATGGTGAAGTTCATGGCAGTGAATCATCCAGTTTCCGGGATTATCGGCCTTAAAGGCGACAACGATCTTCTCGCCGGGTTTAACCAGAACGGTATCCTTCATGATCGCACTTTCTACTTTAACCCCGTTTTTCTCAAGGACCTGGAAGAAGTGACCGTGTACATGCATCGGATGATCCACTGTGCCTTTATTCTCAAACGTCAGCTTTACATTATCGCCGGTTTTCACCTGAAGAGCCGAGAGTTCTGAAAAGACTTTATCGTTGATCGTATACACTTGTTGGTTCCCGTTCATCTTGGAATTCAACACGGCAGTATACTCCAGTGCAAATTTTTGGACTTTGCTTAATTCAGACTCGGCAGGCTTGCCGTAATTATAAAGATCAAACGCGGTTAATTGATCGTGCTGTACTTCCATTTCTTCGCCCTTGCTTCCCGCTACCTTAACCGGAATAACCAATTGATCGTTATATTTATTGTCATCATGCGCATCAATTGTAAAATCCTTTTGCGAGACAATATTCAACTCCACATCATAGCGTTCCCCGGGAGCGATGGTTACGATTTGATTTTGGAGGGTGGCCGGCTCTGTTATATCCTGTCCATCCGTACTTACTACCCGGAACTCTCCAGGAATGTGGATTCCATGGGAACGATATCCGGCGTTAATAAACCGCAAGCGAACGGTGTCTCCCACTTTAGTTTCCAGAGGCGTAATCAGCGAACCGGATTTACCGTTAACCGTATAAATATTGTACATGGTAGCCATCATTTCTTCTTCACTCATGCTTGCCGATCCATGAGCGCTGTGAGCGTCTCCGCCTTGATTCATCCATTCATCCAGAATTAATGTAAAGTCTTTATCCGGCTGTTCGGATTGCTTCGGCTCCACAACGAGAGCGCCGTAGAGTCCCTTGTCTACCTGCTCCGAGCTTTCCTGGTGAGAGTGATACCAATACGTTCCCGCCACATCGGCTGAGAACCCGTAGGTATAGGTTTCACCAGGCTTAACCGCATCTTGTGTAATCCCGGGCACACCGTCTGAACCTGCGGGTACAGGATAACCATGCCAATGAATAGTGACAGGTACATTAAGTTCATTTTTCAGCGTAATCTTTACAAAATCTCCTTGAGTAACACGGATTTCCTGGCCAGGGACCGTGCCATTGTAAGTCCAGACCGCTTGGGTCGCGCCGGATGCTAATTCCCAATTGCTTTCCATAGCTGTCAGAGTAAAACCTTTTACAGCCTGCCCGGGTTTAGGCTGCGGCAAAGCCGCCGTTCCCTCTTGAACCGTACCCGCAGTGGCTTCAGGGGAAGGAGAGGGGCTGGGGCTGGGGGGAATTGCTCCCTCCGTACTGCCCGTTGCAGCTGTATCGGCCATTACATGTGAACTATGGTTCATCGGTTGGTTTGCTGCGCTGGCATCTTCTTGAACTATACTGCCCGTAACCGCCCCACCTTTAGAACCCGAAGTTTCAGTTATAAAGATACCGGCTGCCGTCCCGCCGATGATCAAGGCCAAGAAGAACAATACAATAAGAGTTTTATTGCTCAAGCCTCATTCCTCCAGTTACATCATTCCCATGTTGCTGCCATTGTTCATGTTTCCGCCGTTGTTCATGCTGCCGCTGTTGTTCATATTGCCGCCGTTGTTCATATTGCTGCCGCTGCCCATATTCATCATGTCCATGTCATCCATCATGCCGCCCGAGCTGCCGGAGGTTCCCATGCTGCCCGAATTACCCATATTCATATTAGGCTGCATGCCGCCCATGTACTGCTGCTGCATCTGCATCATATCCTGCTGCAGCTGGTTCATGCGCTGCATCATTTGATTCATTTGATCCATCGGCACAGTGCCGCTCATTGTTCCCTGCATTGTCGCTCCGAATCCGGCAGTTCCGTTAACATGACTGTTATGCTGACTATTCGTTGACGTAACTGTACCGGAGTTTGCAGGATTGGTTACATTAAGCAATACTACAGAGATAATTAAACCGACGAACGAGAAAACCGCCAACTTTAACCAACCATTTGTTTTCATTATTAATATTCCTCCAATTGTACCCGTTGTTTTACTTCCTCTTTGTTCGCTTACACCGCTAATATAGCCATACGTTTTTTTTAACAGATAATAAATTGCAAAGAGCAAACCAACGACGAGAAGAATCAGCAGGGATGCCATATACAAGTTTCCAAAGGCTCCGAGAACATTCAATTTGTGTTCCTCCGTTTGCTTGATTTCGGCCATACGATCGCAAGAAATAAGGCCCCTGCTAGAATTACAGGCAGTGTAAATAGAAGTAATGCCGTTGTTATAAGATGAATGGCATACAATGTCCCAGTTTGGTCATGGTGCCCGCTATGCTCGCCATTGCCTGATGACACTTCCACACTGTCCATTACACCGAGAGTGAACAAGTCCGGCACGGTTGTATTCCCCAGGATTTCATTGCTCATCATGTCTGCCATGGAAGCATCCATTTGCGCGGCATTTTCTGCTTTATTGCTCCAGGAAAGCGCCAGCACAAGCATGATGATGACTGCAAACACGGAGCTGAGCTGCCAGAACGGCTCTTTTTGTTTGTTGAACATGGGTTACACCTTTCTTCTGCACCGTACGTAGACGCCGCCTGCTATGCTGATCGCTAATAGAGGAAATGCGAATTGAACGCTCTCAAACAATAACCTCTGCACATTTGCATCTTCTTTCACTTGCATGGACAATCCCATCAGGGAGGTTTCCATGGCCTTCATCATACCCATCATGAAGCTCATAGCCTCCTGCTCGGTCGGTCCGAAGCGGAACATCGAGATTACTATTGCGCCAAAAGCAAAGAAAAATGAGGTAGTCACAAACCAGATAAACAGCTTATACCCTTTTTTCTGCATCCACATGACAAAGGCCCCTCCCTTCGTTGATCATCTTGCCTTCCGTTCCTTTTTCTTAGGCCACTTTAATGCATGGGACTTCATATAGATGTGCCAGATCACGCTCGCTGCTGCCAGATAAGTCAATTTTTCATGAATCCATAGTGTAAAAGCCGCTGCGGCGTGGTTGCTGTCCATGAAGAGCCAGATAACAGCTCCGGTAATAATAAAAATCAGAGTAGTAATGAAGGTAAAGAGTCCATAACCGGTTGGGCTGAATACAAGCCATGGCTTTTTGGTCTTATCCCGTCTCAGGATACGAATAATTTCGTAGATGATGACCATCAGGGTCAGCAGGACATACACAACCGCTGCCAGACGGTGCACTAAATCCGCCGTTGCAATATCATACTGCATCACCCAACCATACTTCGCTCCTGCCATTGCAATTCCGCTAAGTGCCAAGATGGAGAACACAAGCGCCCATAGCCAGTGAAGGATAATATCAAACTTCATTGCCCGCATCAACCTCAATCCGTGTTAGTCTTTGTTTGTTTCCGGTTCATCCGGACTTGCCTTAGTGGTATGAGGTTTCTCCTCAATTGAATTGGATTTCATTTCGTTTCCTGCTGTAAGTACAGCCCCAGTGGAAGAGGCGACAGGCGTTTTATTGATATTTTGCTTCACATAACTGTACAAGAAAGCGATCAAAGCTACTACAAAAAGAATAGTCAATATTTTTACAAAAAATGTTAATATTCCCGAAACGCTCCAAGCGGATACAATCCCCATTCTGTTCGGATTAAATCCACCATTCATCAAAATGCCCAGCAGATACAAAACGATGATTACGCCTATAAACGTAGCAGCCAGGACAAAAATGGTTTTTAACATCGGATCATTGCTAATCACCTGTTTTCCTTTGTTATAGGACTCTTTAAAGTAAGCATTTTTAAGCCAAACTGCAAGTCCAACCACAAGGCTAATAATCAAAGCCACCAACAGTAATTGAGTTACGGTGGAAAGTATTCCGCTGATTACATTCCCCGTGCCTCCATAAGTCCCCATATTCACCGAGCCTTGAACACTTCCGGACATATCCATATCCATCATTTCTTGTTTCTCCTCCTTCTAATTTAAATATGTTCTTCCGTATTAGCCGGTTCCGGTCTCGATACAACCAAGCTTCGGATCATTCCAATTAACCCGACCACCAATAAGACAATGAACAATACGGTAATCGTCGTCATGAGCCCTGGAATTTGAATGCCCCTGATGCTAAACCCATTCGATTGGTTTGGGGGAACCATATTGGATGCTTCCGTAGCAGAGAGATTCCGAGCCTGTACAACGGTTTGTTCAATTTCATTGTTGACCCACCGGTTCAGGCTATCCATTTCCATAACGGTTTGCGCCATTTGATAAATGACATTGTTCGTTTTCCGGATATCACCACCCCCGTTATCAGCTGCAGCCGGGGCTTCAGAAACGTTGGACAGGAATAAATCTTTGGCATCATTCAGCTTAAGATATACGTTGTTAAGCGCTGTTTGGCTCTGAACCAACAGGCTATAACGGTTTACATACATCTGATAAGTTGGAGTGGCCGATTCGGTAAACCCGGTCTGAGATTTCATCGTTTGATCCAGCTGATTTACCAGATATACACTCTCAGACAAAAGGTAAATGCCTCTGTTATAGTTCTGTAGCTGTACCGGATTTTGCACACCGGCCTGACCACCAGTTCCACCTGATTCACTGTTACCGTAAGTTGCTGCGCTCGCCGGTATAGCGTAAGGGTATTCCGACATCAAATCCGCCAATTGCTTAACCGTTTGATTCGCGCTTGATACCTTCTTCTGCAGTTCATCAATAGGATTCACATTCATACTCGGAGTTGCCTCCGATTGCTGCATGGCAGAGTGTTGGCTCTGCGCGCTTGTTTCATTTACCGAGGTTCCAAATTGATTCCAAGATACGAGACCGCTTTTAGAAGCGAACCATCCGATATATCCAAGGCCGGATAAGATAATGGTCACGAGAACGAAACCAATGATGCTGCGAATTGCTTTCAAAATATTCTCACCTCCTTTATGAAGAGTACATCGATGTCTTTGCCCGTAGCTAAAGAATACCAACTCACTTTGGGGAAAGTATGAAGAAACCATGAGGAAAGCATGGTTTCTTCAAGATAATTAAAATGCACAGCCGCTACGCATGTTCCGCATTATAATTCGGAGTATGGTTTATCAAGTCTCATAATGGAGGAAATGATTGAACATGGTATCGAATATCGAACAGCATATCAAGGAATATAAATCGGATCCGGAATCCGTGTATCATACATGGTTTCTAAATAACAGTGATCGTTTAAAGGCATTTCGTACAATAAAGAGCGGACTATACGATGTAATCAAAGCGATTGAGGCAAGGACATTCGGAAATGATTTCAAAGGGTCTCCGCTTGAATTTGTATTGGCGGCGATATGTGAACAGAAACAAGTATTTGAAGGAGCGGCTCACGCCTTTTACTGGAAGCCGAAAATGCGTATTCCCGATATTTACGAAAATGAAGAGCATCAGCTTGCTTTTGGAAGATTCTTAAAGTCGGTTTCCCAGGCGACCCAGGAAAAAAATATCGTGACGGAGATATTGAACTTGGACAGCTTACAAATAAAAGGGCTGGGACCGGCTGTAGCCAATATCCTATATTTCCTTCACCCTACCCTGTTTCCACCGTTTAATACGGCAATTGTCAATGGATTTAACCAGTTGCTTGGGCGCAAGATCAAGCTTGGATCATGGCCGGCATATTTGGAGATGCGAGAAGAACTGCTTGAAATGAATGGAGCCTACCGCCCGGCCTTCTCCAAAGATTTGGGGGCGATTGCGGGATTCATGTTTGAAATCGGGGCAGGTCGGATCATTATTAGCGAAAATGCAGAGAAATACCTGACTGCGGAAGCTGCCAAGCGGGAAAAGACCAACCTCAAGAGGCATAAAGACGTAACCAACGAGATCAAAGAGAACAATGAACACAGTGAAATGCAGTATTATCTGGCCAGACTCGGAAACGCGCTGGGCTATCAGGTGTGGATCGCACAGAACGATCATAATCGCAAATGGAACCGGCATGTTCTTGGAGAGTTTTCAGTCTCTTCCCTGCCACCATTGAACGTTCCGAAATCCGTGGCTGATACTATATCCTTCATCGACGCGATCTGGTTGGATGAGAAGAACAACATTATATCCGCTTTTGAAGTTGAAAAAAGCACCTCCATCTATTCGGGGATTCTAAGGCTGCATGATTTATCGTTGTCACTTGGAAATCACGATTCCCGGCTATACCTGATTTGTCCCGACAACCGAGAGAAAGAAGTTCAAGCTCAACTGCTCCGCCCCTCACTTCAGCGGAAGAGCGTCAATAACATATCCTACATTCTATTCTCAGACCTTCGCTGCGACTGTGACGCCATGTGCAAATACGGAAGTTCTTCAGACGTTCTTAATCAGATATCAAAGGTTTGTGCTGCCCCATCTGTTCGGTAAAATATAGAAAAAGGCCGTGTTCAGCAGCATTGCTGCATGGAACACGGCCTTTGCCGTCTATCGTTTATTTCGTTGCTCTGTCATAACCGTCCTGTTTAATCTTCAGCCATTCATCCAAGCCGAGGCGTTTCAGCTCTTTCTGATAATCTCCCCACTGCTCATTCACTTTGCCGTTCTGGTACCATTCGGTACGCATTCTGAGCACATAGGCGAACAAGTCCGCTTCAATCGTCGTGAGGCGGTCAAGCTCTTCAATCGAATTGAATACGCTTGGCATTACGTTATCCGCTTTCATGTGTGGAGCCATGATGTTCTTGATAATATCCATTCTGCCTTTGGCGTCATCCGGCACGGTCGTGTATTTACCATAGTAGGAATTAAGAACAGCCAGTGGCCCGCCGACACTTGTTTTCTCACGAAGTTCAACTGGAGCTGCGCCTTCGAGCGGCAGATGCTTCAGCATGCCTTTGGCTTCATCAAATTCAAAGATGTTCTGCTGCGTAGTGTCCCCGTAGGTTCCCCAGTTGTCCTGCACGGACTGAACCGGTTCATACAGCTGATCCACCCATTTCGCAGTCGCATCCAGGTTTTTATTTGCACTCGTAACAACCATTTTACCGCGGCCAAGACCAATGCCGTTTGTTCTTGTTACGTTAATTTCACCATCGGGACCAGCGAGCGGCGGCAATACATCATAAGTATCGTTTCCTCCGGAGATGTTGGCCTTATCCCAGGAGAAGTACAGACCGTATTTTTGATCCTTCCCTTTGGCAAGGTAAGTACTCCAGTCCTGCGTATAAGCTTCAATATCAATGAGTCCTTCTTTATAAAGCTCATTGATATAGGAAACAGCGTTTTTATAGCCTTCCTCCGCCGGCGTAAATATCACTTTGCCATCATTGCTTACGACCGCATGGTCGGGATTCTCTCCCAGTCCGAAAGCAGCAAAGAGGTAGGTCAGATCTTCTGCTCCCGGCTTGTTAATAAAGGACAAAGGAATTTCATCCGCCTTACCGTTGCCATTCGGATCTTTTGTCTTGAACGCGATCAACACTTTCTTCAGTTCTTCCGTTGTTTTCGGCATTTCAAGTCCAAGCTTCTTGAGCCATTCCACATTGATCCAAGGCATGCTGTCTACAGCCTGAATTCTTTCTTTTCCACTGCCCAGCTCTTCAATCCAAGGGAAACCATAAATCTTTCCGTCCGGCGCCGTAATCATGCTCTTGTATTCAGGGGCTTCTTCCAGCACTTTTTTAAAGTTGGGCATATCCTTCTCGATCAGATCATTAAGCGGAATGATGGCACCATCTTTAGCGAGTTTGAGCAGCTCATAATCGCTGTAGTCTGCATTGAAAATAGCATCGGGAAGATCGCCGCTTGCGACGGCCAAGTTTCTTTTTTCCACAAACACGTCTCTGGTGAAGTTTTTCCAATTAATATGAACATTCGTTTTTTCTTCGAGACGTTTATTGATCAGCTTTTCATTTGGATCGGCTGGTGCCAGCGGGGAGCTTTGCGTAATAATATTTAGGGTTACTTTACCGTTTGGATCCTGTTCTTTACTAGATGCATTCCCTCCCCCTCCGCTACTGCATGCAGTAAGGAACACCAGAGAAGCAAGTATAGAGGCGGAAGCTGCTTTTGCCAAGACTCTTGACTTTTTTAATCTTTTCATAGGATATGACCTCCAAATTAGAATGAATATATTCCATCTATGTGCAGTTCGTTTCCTATTTAAGGGAACCGACCATGACACCCTTTTCAAAATACTTTTGAAAGAACGGATACATAATAAGAAGAGGCAAACTGGAAATAACAATCGCAGCATATTTGATGATTTCGGACAATCGTTTCATTTCCGCCATGGCGAGCTGATCACTGATCATACTTGGATCAACCTGATTCTGAATCAGGATAGAACGCAGAACGAGCTGCAGCGGATGAAGGTTCGGATTATCCAAATAGATCATGGCATCAAAGTAGGAATTCCACTGGCCAACAAAGGCATAAAGAGCAAGCACGAAGATAATCGGTTTGGAGAGCGGCAATACAATGCTGAGGAATATCCTCATCTCCGACGCCCCATCCACATTGGCTGCTTCCCTCAGTTCATTAGGCACTCCTTTGAAGAAGGTTCTGGACAAAATTATGTTCCATACGTTGACCGCTCCAGGTATGATCACAGCCCAAGGCGTATTTAGAAGACCCAGATTCTTGACCAGCAGGTAAGTTGGAACAAGTCCTCCTCCAAAGAACATCGTAATGATGAACAAGGTCATAAAAATACTTTTGCCTTTTAGCCTGTCATCCGACAGGGCATATCCTGCACATATAGAGACCAGGACGGTAAGAATAGCAAATGAAGAAGCGTAAAATACAGCGTTTCCAAAACCTCGGATCATGGCCGGATTGGAAAGAATCTTTTGATATCCTTCAAATGACCAGTCCGAGATTTTGAACGATAATCCTTGGCTGAGCAGTACCGACGGATCCATTAAGGATGCAATGACCACATAAATGAGCGGAAGCACCACCATCAGTACGGCCAGTATCAAAAAGGTGGTATTCAGTATGAGAACAAAGCGGTCCAACCTCGAATGTTTGATAAACATGACTTGTGACTCCTTTCTTAAGTAACATCCTTTCTTAATAAAGACCTTCGCCCTCGTTCAGTCTTTTCACAATAAAATTAACCGTGATGAGCAAAATGACGTTGATGAGAGAGTTAAACAACCCTACTGCGGCTGAGTATGCGTAGTCGCCGGACTGCAAACCAATTTTGTAAACATAAGTCGGAATAATCTCAGCTGCAGGCAGGTTCGTTGTCGTTTGCAATAGATAGGCCTTTTCAAATCCAATCGACATGATGCCGCCCGCAGCAAGGATAAAGACAATGGCCATAATCGGACGAATGGTTGGAAGATCAATATGACGTATCCTTTGAAGAAGATTGGCACCATCCAGATTTGCTGCATTATGTAACTCTGGATCAACGTTGGCAAGAGCTGCCACATAGATAATCGAGGCCCAGCCCGCACCCGTCCAAATATCCGAAAGAATATAGATCCAGCGGAAGTATTCAGGACGAGACATGAACATAATCGGTTCATCTGTAATCCAGCTAAAGAGTTGGTTGATTGGTCCTGCCGGGGATAAGAAGATAAACAACATCCCGCACACGACGACGACGGAAATGAAGTTAGGTGCATACAGTAACAATTGTATGTTCTTTTTGACCCCAGCCCTGCGCACCTGATTCAACATCAAGGCAAGCAAAATTGGAACGGGGAAGCTCAGAATCAAACCGAAAAAACTTAATTTAAGCGTATTCATAAAAATAACTGAAAAATTGGGGGAAGACAGGAATTTCTCGAAGTTATAAAAACCTACCCAATCACTTCCCATAATTCCTTTGATCGGGCTGAAATCTTTAAAGGCAATAATTGCACCATACATAGGACCGTATTTAAAAATAAGGGTCAGGATCAGAGCCGGTGCGAGCAATAAATAAAGAAAGTAATTCTTCTTCACATATTCAAACATGGAGCTCTTTTGTTTTATCACCGTTTTTCTGTAATCCACTTCTACTGAGTTTTGCAATGCCTTTACCTCCATTCTTGTAAAGTTATATTTGATGCAGCAAGAGAGCAATTAAAGGGCTTTCATTGTTGCATATTTCCTTCCTGCATTTACAATTTACCAAATACTTCACCACTAGTCAATAGATATTTGTAAATAAAAAATTGTTCAATTGACAACATAAATGCATACTCAATGTTTACATAGTTTTAAACAAACAAAAAATCATGGTTATTTAAGAGATAATTATCCATTATTTAACTTGATAAATTCAAAACGAGTAGAAAAAAAGCAATATTTATACACACTAAAGTGAATATGAATGTAAACTAAATTGTGCATTTTCCGACAATCCTCGCCGCGGATGAAATGGAGGATCTCCAGTTAAGAACGCGACAATAAAACCTGCCACTTTCGCACATGGGCTTAGCCGTCATACGGCATTTGCGCTTGCGGTTTGCGGCAGGTTATGGCAGGCTTCGATTTTTGATTCTGGATATTGTTCTATTAATTGTTCAGATACGGACGGATCGCCGATTCCAACTCGTTTTCATTGTCCATGGAAAAGTTTGCATTGCTAATCAGCTTCCAATTCTCTGAATGCCATACAGTTTCTTGCGGTTCTACGGTCTTTAATTCACCGAGCGTTTCTAGTTCCAGAAAAAGGTGATTCGTATAGCATTCAAACGAAACGCCATAATCCGGATAAACCGCATGCACGTTGTGATGGTAAGTTTTGATGAATAAATGGCCCTTGTTGAAATAGGCAGCCCAGCCCTCTTCATTATTCGTTCCGAATTTAAAAGGTTTCGCTGTTTCATCTTGCTGCAGCAGGATATAACGTTCACCCCAATAGACACGGTGGTCGTTCATTTGACTTTCGGGCCATAAAGCAAGCACCCGGTTTGGCAGAGTGAGCGTCTCTCGTTTGGCCTGGGGAATGATCGCTTTACCGCCCGCAGCCATGACGGACAAGGCCCAGGGTGCAAACATGACAGGCCAGGCCCCCATATTGGTAATACGGTGATGAATCGTAACTTCACCA
Organism: Paenibacillus sp. URB8-2; assembly: GCF_013393385.1. Taxonomy (NCBI): domain Bacteria; kingdom Bacillati; phylum Bacillota; class Bacilli; order Caryophanales; family Paenibacillaceae; genus Paenibacillus; species Paenibacillus sp. URB8-2. Next base: position 4,739,368 of record NZ_AP023239.1, read on the forward strand.
TTATCGGGATTCATTTGAACCTCAATCTCTTTTTGCATATGGGTCCAGGTTTCCGCATCAGGAGTCAGCACAATGCCATTTCCGGCCTTCCGCCACCGCACGGGTCCATTATCCGGGTATGTCGTTCGGGGGACAGACTCCGGGCTCGTCCACAGCCGATGTCCTCCGTAAATATGCCATTCTCCTCCGCCGACAACCGAGAAATTCTCGCCTGTTTCTTTAAACTGCCGCTCGGTATCTTCAAAGAATACATTATCGCCGCCAGTAAAGCCAAAATGGATAATTCTCGGTCCGAACTCTACCGTTGCGACGAGGCTTATCGTGCCATTTGTAACTTCCACACATTTTCCATAGTTCCCATAAATAATGGGCCGCACGCATAGCTCTGCCATTATGAACCCCTCGCAAGTTATTCCTCAGTAATAGCCTTCGAATTCCGCTGCGCAAACAGTCTGCTGCCCGCGATCGCGATTAAGCCTAACGAGAATAAGACGATCAACGTATAGACCGCATTAATCTGCGGCGAATAGCCGTGACGGATCATGGACCAGATGAGCATAGGCAGGGTATTGTCCGTTCCAATCAGAAAGAAGGATACAATAACTTCGTCGAACGAAATCGTCAGCCCGAGCAGCGCTCCGGCCAGCACCGCGCCTTTGATATTCGGGAGTGTAATGAGCAGAAAGGTCCGCATCGGCGAGGCGCCCAGATCCATAGATGCAAACTCCAGATTTCGATCAAATCTTTTCAAACGGTCCATAACCAGAAACATTACAACCGGTGTGATAAACGTGATATGCCCGATAATGACAGTCATCAGAGAAGCATCCACCTGCAGAAACTTGAACAGCAGATTGAGCGAGGTCCCAATAATAATTCCCGGCAAAATGTAAGGAAGAAGAATCAAAAATTGCAGGAATGATCCCCCGCGTATCCGGTATCGCTGAAACAAGTAGGCCGCCAGTGTACCAAATACAATTGCGCACAGCGTGGCAGGCAGGCTAACTATCAAACTGTTTTTCGCGGCAACCCAGAGCTCCGTATTCGAGAACAACCCCCTGTACCAATCGAATGTCAGCTTCTTGATCGGGAGCACCTGGACTTTCGATTCATTGAAGGAGAACAGGATCGTCACCAGAATCGGAAGATACAAGAAGGTGTATACGATGAACGCAAATAGTAGCGCCCCCACATATTTCAAATACTTCATGAACAGCCTCCTTACTCCTCAAAGATTGCCTGTACGTTCCCGATTTTGCGCGCTGCCGCAATGACCAACAATAGGAACAGCAGCATAATCATCGAAAGCGCAGCGCCGAGCGGCCAGTTATAACTGTTGCCGAATTGCGTTTGAATCATGTTTCCATACATAATTCCCGACGTGCCTCCGACCAGCGAGGGTGTCATGTAGTCTCCGAACGAGGTAATGAAGGCGAACATAAACCCCGTCACGACACCCGGCATACTGAGGGGAAAGACAACTGTCCAGAATGCCCTTGATCCGCCTGCTCCCAAATCTGCCGCGGCCTGCAGCAGATTGCCGGGAATTTTCTCGATGGCACTATAGATCGGGATAAAAGTGAACGGTATCGCGATGCACAGCATCGTGATGACGACCGCGGAGCTGTTGAACAACAGCGACGAGGAAGGCTGTTTTAAAATCCCTGTCATTACCAAGAGCGAGTTAATGAACCCGGATTCTCCCAAAATCGACCTCCAGGAATAGATCCGCACTAAATACCCCACCCACAACGGAGCCAGCACCCCAAGAAACAGGATCGTCTTTATGGTTCCTCTCCGGTGATTGACGAACAATGCCAACGGATAGCTTATAAGCGCCGACAGCACCGCGACAATCAAAGCCAGCTTGATCGTTTTCCAAAGCAATGACAAGTATATCGGATCCTGGAAAATTTTCGAATAATTTTGAATACTAAGGCTGTGAACGATCTGGAAATTATCAATACTCCAGAAGCTGAACAGCAGCATCGCAGAAACAGGCAGGACGATGAACAAGAGTACCCATATGGAAATCATAATCAGCATCAGGTTTTTCCCGTACATCTTAGCTCCCCCACTCTTTGACTATAACCGCATCCTCCGGACGGAAGAACAGATCCACGCTCTCTCCCTCAGAGAATTTCACGTTCCCGTCGTCCTTCTGCTGCTTCATCAGAATATGTGTTCCTCCAGCCTCTCTAAACGTCAACTCTCTATCCGCACCATAATAGGTTTCTTCCACGAAGACCGCGCTGAGACGGTTAACATACCGTTCATCGTCTTTGGAGATTCGGAGCTTCTCCGGACGGACCGAAATGTAAACATGCGGCTCTCCCGAGAGATTCGAAGCCTCATTTGTCATCGCTTGAAGCCCGGCGTCACTCACAAAGCGGGTTGGCCCTTCCATTCTTCCTTTAATCAGATTAGATTTTCCGATAAAACCGGCAACAAAGCTCGTTTGGGGCATTTCGTAAATCTCCTCTGGCGAACCCACTTGATGCAGCACGCCGTTCTTCATTACGGCAATACGGTCCGACAGGCTCAGCGCTTCCCCCTGATCATGCGTGATGTACACGAAAGTGATGTCCACTTCCCTTTGCAGATGCTTCAGCACCCGCTGCATTTCTTGCCTTAGATGAAAATCGAGCGCGGAAAGCGGCTCATCCAGCAGCAGAACTTCCGGTTTGGAAATGAGTGCCCGGGCTAACGCGACACGCTGCTTCTGTCCGCCGCTGAGCTGATTCGGAGAACGGTCAAGAAACGGGTCCATACTTACCATCTTCAAGCTTTCGATCACTCTGGAACGAATCTCATTCTTCGGCACCTTCCTGAGTTTTAGAGGATAAGCCACGTTGTCATAGACTGTCATATGGGGAAAAAGGGCATAGTTTTGAAACACGGTGTTCACATTCCGCTTGTAGGGAGGAATATGGTTAGCCGAGGTTCCGGATAGATACACCGCCCCCTCGGTCGCATGATCAAATCCCGCTATCATTTTCAGCGTTGTCGTTTTACCGCAACCGCTCGGTCCTACAATGGAAAAAAATTCCCCTCTTCTGATCGACAAGTTTAAATCTTTGATTGCCTCGTAATTGCCAAATCGTTTCGATACCTGGCGCAGCTCCACTACAGCCTGTTCTTGATTGATCATGAGGTCTCTCCTTTCCAAAGCAAGGCTGCGGCCGCTAAGCCGCACCCTTCCATGCAGATGATTCGGTTATTGAGCCGCTTTGACTTCATTCCACAGCTTCACGCGTTTTTCAAAGCTTTCCGGGAAGGCTACGTACACAAGATTGTTGAAATAATTCGGATCATCCATATGCGAAACCTTTTTCTCCTCGTCGGTCAGCTTGTTTGCCGAGTCGGCATTCACCCCGCCGTAGCTCGTCTTCTTGATCAGCTGCGCCTGAACTTCCGACGAAATCAGATAATCGATATATATGTGGACCAGTTCGGGATCTTTGGCATCCTTGCCGATGACCGCATTGTCAATCCACACCAAAGCTCCTTCTTTCGGAATCACTTCCACGATATTCTTTCCTTCTTTTTGAAGATCTGTAATCATCGTCGGTCCCATAGAGAAGCCGATCCAGCCTTCGTCGCTTGCCATCAGATTTTTTCCGTCTTCAAAGCCGGCGTAATAGGTACGAACCAGCGGTTTCTGTTCGAGCAATTTGCTCTTCACTTGTTCCATCTGCTCGTCCGTCAGGTTATACGGATCTTCGAAGCCAAGAAGCATCGCTGTCATTGCCGTTTGATTGGCCGCATCGTCCAGGGTAACGATCTTTCCGCTGTACTTCGGATCCCATAATGCGCTCCAGGAGTCAATCGGTTCTTTGATTTTATCCGCGTTCACCATCATAGGCAGCGAACCCCAGGCAAACGGAACCGCAAAGGTCTTTCCGTCCTTTACTACGTGCTTATCGTTGAGCGACTTCATATTTGCGATTAGCTGATTTGTATTCGTGAGCTTCGCCAAGTCAATCGGTTGAATCAAATTCATTTTGTAGTAACGGTTCACGGACCCGCCATCCATGAAAATCAGGTCGTATTTTACAGAACCGGACGCTGCTTTGGCGAACATTTCATCAACGCTGCCGGCATAAGTGACTTTAACGGTTACGCCGTATTTTTGTTCAAAAGGCTTCACCCATTCATCTTCCTGATATCCTTCCCAGGACAGCACATTAATCGTTTCACCTTTGAACTTCGCCAGATCCTCGCCGCCATTTGCAGGAGCAGCAGAGCTTGCCGTTCCGGCGCCTGAATTTGTGGAGCTTGTGTTGCCGCCACATCCGCTGAGCCCAACCAGAATGACTACAGATATCAGAACAATCAGTACATGTTTCAGTTTCATGTTCTTCCTCCCTTTATTAATCTGCCCAGCAAATGATTGTCTTTAGACCGTTAAGGTTGCCGGCAAGCAGAATCTCTTTCGCCTCTTCCGGAGATACCACCCGTTCGACCAATGGATTCAACACGATTTGATTACGCGCCACACATTCGATCGCTCTGGACCAGACAGCAGGAGAATTGGTCCGACCGAAAATACGGATGCCTTTAAAAATGATTTCTCTGTGCGGAAAATGGTCGGTATGACTATCATTAAAACCGTACAAGATAATCCTTCCGCCCGTGCTGGCATATCGAACCGCATCTTTCACGGTATTCGACAAACCGACGGCGTCGATGACCAATTGAAAGCCACCCCTATCACGTATGCTCGGATGCTCTTTGAGCGCGGCGGCCTGCCCGTCGAATGGGATCAGGTCGTCTGCTCCGAATCTTTGAAGTAATTCCGCGCGCTCCGGAAGCTTGTAAACTACGCTGACACGTCCGGCTCCCATCATTTTGACGATTTGTGTAAAATACAAGGCGGCGGGACCGTCTCCGTAAATGAGCACATGTTCCCCTGGCAGGAGGCCTGCGTTGTCCACAGCTCCAAAGGGACATGCCATGGGTTCGAAAATTGCAGCCGAAACATCGCTCATTTCAACCGGAATTTTATGTGCGCTTTTTGCCGGAACCCTGACATAATCGGCCCATCCGCCGTTTTCGTTGATCCCGAGCTCACAATAATTCGCGCAAAATTCCGGCTGTGAAGATTTGCAAAAAAAGCATTCGCCGCAAGGCACCCCCGGATCAATTACGACTCGGTCTCCCTCTTTCAATTCTTTGACATTGCTGCCTGTCTCAATCACTTTCCCGGTTATTTCATGGCCTAATATATAAGGCGGGGAATAGGGGAACTTGCCATTTATAATTTCAACATCCGTGGCACAGACACCGGTATAGCTTACACGGATCAGTGCCTCGGTGGGACTAATCTCAGGAATCGGGACCTCTTTTAGAGCTAGAATCCCTTCCCCTTCCCATATAAGTGCTCTCATCATGCCCGCCATTCGATCTCCTCCATTGGCATCCTGGCTTTCAATCGACTGTTCCGTAAAATAAGCTCCTGGTTCTAACGGTCGCAGCGGTATTTTTCCAGCGCTTCTTCATTCAACTCGACGCCCAAACCGGGCTTGTCGGTAATTTCGGCGTACCCGTCCTTGACTGTAACGTCGCTGAGCAGCATTTCCTGACGGATCGGCGTCTCAGCTACACAGTATTCCAGTAAGGCGCCGTTCGGTATCGCCGTGACCAAATGCAGGGAAGCGGCAATAACGATTCCGCTGCTCCAGGCATGGGGCACACAGGTAATATGATGCGCATGAGCAAGCTGGGCAATTCGCTTCGCTTCGCTGAGTCCTCCGCAGCGGGTCACATCCGGCTGGACAATATCGACTCCGCCTTGCTCGATCAGTTCTTTGAAGCCGTAGCGCGTCGTTTCATTTTCTCCTCCGGCGATGCGGATGGAGGTTGATTCCGCCAATTTGCGGTAACCTTCGTAATCGTCGGCGAAGAGCGGTTCTTCGATCCAGTAAGGAGCGAAAGGCTCAAGCTCTTTGACGAGCGCCATGCGCGAGGCGGCGTCGATTGGGTGGTCGTCGGACGGAATAAAGCCGAGATCGAACAACAAATCGATGTTCGGGCCCGCCGCTTCGCGGGACGCTTTTACCAATTCTACAATCTCCCGGTTACCCTGCTCGAATCCGCCCCAACCCAATTTGATCGCCGTATAGCCCTGCTCGACCCACTTCTTCGTTTCGTCATAGGCTTCCTGCGGGGTATAAGGCATCAGCGTGCTTGCATATGCCCGGACCTTGCCGCGCTGCGCGCCTCCAAGCAGCTTGTACACCGGCAGATTGAGCGCCTTGCCCATAATATCCCACAATGCGATATCGATCCCGCTGATGGCATGGATGACGACTCCCCTTCTACCATAGAACGTGCTTCCAACATACAGCTTCTCCCAGATGCGTTCGATTTCGAATGGATTCTCTCCGATGAGCATTTCTCCGAGCCCTTGGCAAATACGGTGGGAGGAAGGCGTATCGATAATCGATTTGACCACCCACGGAGCCGAATCCACTTCGCCAATCCCGGTAATTCCTTCGTCCGTGTGGACTTTGATAATGATTCCATCCTGGGCGCTATCATTGATTAATTCAATTGTATTGCCTTGTCTTACGGGGATTGCTTCGACTCTTGTGATTTTCACGTCATATCTCCTCCTGCTGAATGTGATGTTTCATGACAATAATATAAAGTGTCATTTGTAGATTGTCAACAATCTATTTCGGTGTATAATAAGCTTATCACTGCTCACAGGGTAATTAACTCACATAGTAATTAATCTGGTTGACAGCATTTTACTAAAACAAGTAAATTGTTTTTTGTAGACAATAATCAGATCGGAGATTCTTATGACAAATCCCAATGATTTAGAAAACTTTCAGTTTAAAAAAAATGATACTGTTTCTTTGCGTCAATTTGTTTACCAGGAAATTCGCGAAGCCATTATCAAGGGGCATCTCGAACCGGGGGCCCGATTGCGCGAGGTGGAAATCTCCAAGCAGATGAACGTCAGCCGCGGTCCGATTCGCGAGGCGATCCGAATTTTGGAACAAGAAGGCCTGGTCATTTCCCATCCTTACCGGGAGACAGTCGTTGTTGACCTTTCCGAAGAGGAAGTCATTCATTTGCTCGTGCCTACCCGGCGCAATTTTGAATTGTTTGCGGCACAGAAGGCTGTCAGCGTGCTGACAGCCGACGATTTTGCCTATTTGGACAACATTATTCTGAGTATGCAGGAAGCGAGCAATCAGGATGATCTGGACCGTCTCTCGGATCTGGATCTGAAATTTCATGAACGAATTGTAGAACGCTGTGTTTCGCCCGCCATGTTCCGCATCTGGAACAGCATCTCCGGCAAGCTCCACGCGCGTTTTCTGATTCAGGGTTACAGCCATTCTTCCTTGCAGACCGTAGTGGAAGAACACCGCGAATTGCTTCAATTGATCCGCAGTGGAGATAACGAACGCATCGAGCAACATTTGCAGATACACATCAAGTAGCATAAGGAGGCATGAGTTTAGATGCAGGATAGCAAAAAAATATGGGTTGGTTCCGAAATCTTACATGTTCGGGCGGTAGCTTTCGATAAAGACGGTACCTTGTTCGATTCGCTGAAATTCTGGTCTTATATCGATGAATTGAGGATGAGCGAATTTACACGTCTCACAGGTCCTGAATACGCTGATGACTGGAGCGCTATGATGGGCTTTGCGCAACCGGATCGCATTGACTACACCGGGGTGCTGGCGGTAGCCACGACGCTGGAGGAAATCATTCTGACTGCGGGGCTCCTTTATCGTCTGAAGGGATGGTCCTGGTTCGAATGCAAGCAAAAGGCGCAGCAAATTTTCGCGAACGCCGACCGGCAACTTCAATTGGAGCATGCTTTCCACTCGACGGATAACGTGCCTGATATTTTTCATCATTTGCATTCCCAAGGGATCTCCGTCGGAATCATGACATCGGATGCTTACGAACGCACATCACGGCTCATGCAGATGCTGAAAGTCGATCATGTGCTGGACTTTGTCATAACCCCCGAGCAAGTAAGCAAAGGAAAACCGGACCCGGAAATGGTGTCTAAAGCTTGCGCGATGCTGAAGATTTCACCCGGGGAGCTGGCCATTGTCGGTGATTCCGTGGCGGACGTCCAAATGGCGAAAGCTGCCGGAAGCATCGGAATCGGCCTCATTACGTACGAAGGTTCGGAAAAGGATTTGTCTCCGCATGCGGACTTTTTAATCCATTCTCTATCGGAGATCCAAGTGAAATAAGAAGAAACGGCTTCGCCGTCCTCTGGAAGAGGAAGGCATCCGTTTCTCGTAAAAATATCAGGTTAAGGATAAGCGCGAAGCTTATACTTTCTGATATTTTAAAAAATAAGCGCCTGAACCTGTGTAAAGGTAGAGGGCGCTTATTTGTTCTTGATCATACTCTATCCCGCTTGCCGTTATTCCTCATCCTCTTTAAAAACAGGCATAATCCCAAGTCTAAAACGGAATTCCTTTTCGTTTAACTGGTACGGCTCAAGCAGCTCCGGTCCGCATGAATTGGAGCCTACCCCGCTCATTTTATAATCGAGATGAACGAAAGTTTCTTCCCTCTTCTGTAATTCGTAGGAATGCATAGCCGAGGTTAAATCCTCCGCGGAATAATGGGAAGCGTTGAAAGAGAAGGCATCTTCGGACGTAAACTTCAAACCCATGCCCAGCTCGTTCGATACGATGGCCCATTCCGTGCCGTACCGGGACCCGCTCTCTTGAGGCATGATGTAATTTTGGAACATATCGTCGACGGTGAGTAGATAGCTCCCCTTCCTTACACTTTGCCGCTTATCGATATAGCTTTCGTGAGGTCCAAGGCCGAAGTACTCGACTTCCTCTGATCCGCGGGGCATCGTCAGTTTAAGACCGAAGCGCGGCAAGAATGTGAGTCCTTCCCGGACTTTCACTTGAACATCGAGCGAAATACGTCCCGTTCCGTCCACCCGCCAAAGGGCTTCGCCGTGAAGTATCGGTGGTTTGATCGCCGCTCCTAAGGAAAAATGGACGGCTATGTCCACACTGGTTTCCGACTGATTCAGAATTTCCGAACGATACACGTGCATAACCGCACTTTCGTATCCTAACTCTGTCCATACCCGCTTGATTTTTCGGTCGTTGTCGGTCGGAGCCCGCCAGATGGTGAACTGCGGAGTCGATTGAATCATATTCTGTCCATGTTTGGAAATGGTCTGAAAGACCCCGTCATACAGATCGAACACATGGCGGAAGTCAAAGCCTTCAATGATCAGTTTCTCGTCTTTCCGTTCCAAATGAATCGCCGGAACACCCTTCACTTCCCACTCGCCGGCCGCCACCCCAGGAAGCTCGAACTGTTCAAACGATAGTTCATATCCGGCATCCGCCCACCGGGTCTCCCTCTTTAAGCGGAACGATATCGTCAAGTAATAACGTCCTTGAACCGTTCTGTCCCATTGATACGGAATCGTTATCGCTTCTGATGTATGGGGTCTTGCATGGAGTTCCGGGATTTCCCCCTGATCCGCAGTTTTCCCGTCCTTCTCCAGCTTCCAGAACAATCCAATATGCGATAAGTCGATAAAATCATATAGATTGACGATTTGAAACGTGCCGTGCTCCAGTTCCTTCGCTTCAATCCGAATGGGAGCAATCACCTTCTTTAATTCGAGAAGACCCGGATGCGGCTTCCGATCCGGAGCAACGAGGCCGTCAATACAGAAATTCCCGTCGCTCGGATGATCTCCGAAGTCTCCGCCATAAGCGAAGTAAGGTGTTCCATCCGGCGTCCTGGTTCGAATACCATGATCACACCATTCCCATACGCAGCCGCCCATTAGCTTTGGATATTTGTAAATAACGTCCCAGTAGTCCTTCAAATCTCCGGGGCCATTCCCCATGGCATGACTGTACTCGCATAGAAACATCGGCTTGGCGCTGTTCTCGTCCTTCGCATAAAGCTCAATCCCTTCCACGGAGGTGTACATGCGTCCTTCTACATCGATCAATTCTGTGTTCGGGCTGCCCTTATGCCTCGGGTCTACCCCCTCGTAATGGACCGGCCTCGAGGAATCCCGGCTTTTCGTCCATCGAGCCATTGCCATATGATTCACGTCATAGCCCGATTCATTGCCCATTGACCACATGATGATACAAGCATAATTTTTATCCCGTTCCACCATGCGTACGGCCCGTTCCACGAAAGCATGCTCCCAATCCGGATTTTTCGTGAGCATATGATAATCCCCTGCACGCAGAACGCCGTGGCACTCCAGATCCGCTTCATCAATGACGTAAAATCCGAACTCGTCACAGAGCGCCAAGAATCGAGGGTCATTGGGATAATGGGAGGTGCGGATCGTATTGATGTTATGTTTCTTCATAAGGATGAGATCTTTGATCATATGGTTCAGAGGGATCGTTTGCCCTAGCTCGGGATGGGAATCATGGCGGTTGACTCCCTTAAGCTTCACCGCTTTTCCGTTGATCCTAAAGACGCCGTCCACGATCTCGACTTTTCTGAAGCCGACGCGGAATAACAGTACCTCATCCCCGGAATAAAGGTAAAGGCTGTACATATAAGGAGCTTCGGCGTTCCAGAGCTTCGGATTGGGCACTTCAAACTCAATAACTCCCTGGCCAAGCATTACGGCAATTCGTTCGCTGATCAGGCTTCCCTGCGCATCCTTCAATTCCGCTCGAACCTCTAGCGCCCCATGGGTTTCGATTTCGCACTTCAAACGTGCCGTCTGGAAATCCGCGGAGAGCTCCTGCCGGTTAAATACATCCCGAATCCTGTTTGGATTCCGCGCCAACAAATACACATCCCGAAATATCCCCGAAAATCTCCACAGGTCCTGGTCCTCCAGATAAGCTCCATCGCACCATTTAAGTACCATGACGGCGATACGGTTTTTTCCGTTCCGAACATGCGGGGTAATATTGAATTCAGCCGGCATGCGGCTTCCTTGGCTGTAACCGACAAAAGTGCCGTTGACCCATAGATACAAACAAGAATTGACTCCTTCAAATACGATATACTTGTCTTTTCCGTTCCAGTTCTCGGAGACTTTGAATTCCCTGACATATAATCCTGCCGGATTTTCATTCGGGACGTAAGGAGGATCACAAGGAAACGGATAGTTGACGTTCGTATAATGGCATTGATCATAGCCGTTTACCTGCCAGCAAGATGGAACGGTCAAATCCTCCCAACCGCTGACATCCGTATCCTCCCTGTAAAATTCATCACGCACCTGCTTCACGCTTGGATAGTATTGAAATTTCCAGCTACCGTTTAAGGTCTGATAAAAGGGCGAGCTCCCGCGTTTTTGGGATTTTGCCGCATTTGCATTCCCATAGGGAATGTAGTAAGACCGTGGGAGTTCCCGATTGACCTGCAGTACATCCAGGGTTTCCCAATATTTTGCAATCTGAATCATGCGAATCTCTCCTTTAGAGCCTTATTCGAACAAAAATACGCCAGTCGCCTAACAATAATCCACTCTCCAGACAAGTACACGAAATAGCAAAACAATAGATAGTTTCCTTGCTAACAATAATTCGTTACATTAGAAGTAGTCCCATAGAAAACACAGGGAGGGCTTCGATGAAAAAGCATATTCCGCTCCTTCTATTGATCGTCTTCGTTTGCTTCACCTGTCTGATAACCTCATGTGTTCCTTTGGCATCGGAAGCATCAGGGCAGGACAATCGGATTCCCCCACCTTCAAAAGTAAAACTGGTCGTCTGGATATGGGAAAGCGCCAAAGCCCCTTTGGAAGCCAATATCGCTGAATTTAACCGGGAATACCCTAACATTCAAATCGAATTTCAAACGATGAAATCCTCTCAACTTTATCAAAAGTTTCTAGTCGGCACCAATACAAAAGATCCTGTTCCTGATATCATTACGGTGGAATCGAGCTATGTGCAGCAAATGGTGAATAATCGGGCTTTATACGATATCACCGATCAAGTCCGGCCATACCGCAAGGTTATGAATGAATTCAAATGGGCGGATGCGATCAGTGCCGGACGATATTACGCCATGCCTTGGGACAGCGGACCTGTCATGCTCTTTTACCGCAGAGACCTCTTTGAGCTTGCGGGGCTGCCCTCGGATCCGCAGTCCGTTGCCGATACGATCCGAACTTGGGACGACTTTTATCAGGCTGCGAAGCGCATAAAAGAAGCTGCGGGCGTTGATATGATCATGGAGTCCAAAAGCAGTTCCAGCAATCGGTGGTTCGAATTGATGATGTGGCAGCGCGGGCTGTGGTATTTCGACAAGCAAGGCAATCCTGCAACACATCGGCCGGAAATCAAGGATCTTGCCCGTTTCATCGTGAAAATGACAAATGAAGGCTACGTTTATGATGCCAAAAGGTGGAGCGTCGAGTGGTTTGAGGCCATCCGTCAAGGAAAAGTCGCCACTCTTGTCATCGGTTCCTGGATGGATGGAGCTCTGTCGAAATGGATCGCCCCCGAGCAATCCGGCTTGTGGGGGGTTGCGCCCATGCCGAAATGGTCATTGGAGGATTCGTATGCATCAGCAAACGATGGCGGTTCGAACCTTGCGATCAATGCGTATTCCAAACACCCTAAAGAAGCGTGGAAATTTATCGAATTTATGCTTGGCCGGAAGTCTTCTCAAATAAGAACGCTTAAAAATGGAGCGATTTTCCCTTCACTGGAGACCATATACGACGATCCGATCATGGATGAGCCCATCTCCTATTTCGGCGGGCAACCGGTGCGCAAGCTATATGTGAAGGCAATCAAAGAAATTTATCCTCAAGGATATACAAAAGGATTTCCGACCGCTACGCAGATGATGACAGACGCGTTCGCCCAAATCTATCTGGAACGGCGAAGCGTGGATGATGTAATGGATACCCTTTCCGAACAACTCAAATCCAAATTGGATGAACCGCAAAGCCCTTGAACTCAAAGGCTTTGCGGTTCTTTGCGCTTCTTTCCGGCTCCGTTCAATGGCTGTATCCGGCCTGCCTCCGAGCATCCGGATCGCTCGGGTCAATATAATCGGCTTTCCTGTTTCCCATGATCCATTCCCGGGTTTCCTCTGCGTCAAGGTGAGCGTTCGCCAGTTTTGGGTCAAACACGAACCTCGCAAGCACTTCCGGTTTTTCTCTGGTGCCGGATATTGGGCGCAAGCTATAGCCGAAACGCACCGGACGGGGATGAAGCAGATACATCTCGAGCGGTTCGGGTCCGCAGCTCTTATTGCCCAGCCCGTTCTGTTTGAAGTCAATCGAGACGAAGACCTCATCCTTCGAAATCAGTTCATGCTGGTGCTTAGCCTGGTCCAGATCGTCGCTCGTAAATGGCAAGGCGGAGAAGGATAACGGCGTATCCGGCACGATCAGCAGGCCATCGCCATCCTCATTGATCAGGCTCGCCCAGCGGACATCCTCCTTGTTCCCCGTTTCTTGGGGAAATATGTAAGGCTCCGCTTGATCCCCCACTCGCCCGCGGTACCGTCCCAGGGCGGCTCCCGCTTTGCGGTCGGGATAGCTTTCGAACGGTCCGCGGCCGTACCATTCGAGCCCGCCGTAGCTGCCGGGCAGGGCGAAACGGACACCGAGCCTCGGCAGGACCGGTAAATCGCCGTACGGTTCGATCGCGTTCTCAGTATGGACCCAACCGTTCCCCCAGACCGTATAGACGCATTCATGGCGAAAACCGGTTTGGCGCTTGCCATCCCAGTGTATAACGGTCCTGATCAAGATTTTATCAGAATCGGTATCGTCCACAGAGAATGCCTCCAGCGTCGGCTCAAGCTGATGTAATCCGACCGCATACCATCCATTTTCGCCCACGACATAGGAGCTTTTGAGATCGTTGTCTACCGGAGCACGGAATACTTGAAGTGCAGGACCGCCATCTGGCGTTAAGAGCAGCCGTCCATTCAACGTCCACGAAGATAAGCTGCCTCTTAACCCGTCGAATACCAACTCAAATCCGCTGCCAGTTACGCGGACTAAGTCACCTTGCCGCGTGCACGATACCGGGGGCATCCCGTCCGCCGTTAGCAGCGGCTTCGGCGGAGCCGCCACAGGGAGCTTCCATTGCTCCCAGGCCACCTCATGCCCTTTGTCTGCCCACGGAGCCTTATCGGATAGATGAAAGCTCACACGCAGCCTGTATTCGGCACCGGCGGCGGGGGAGATTTGCGGAAGCGGAATTCTCAGCAGCCCTTCCGCTCCAGCACCTAGTACCTTGACCTATTTTTATTCTAGTTTTATGCTCTTTCTATAAGAAAAATATGGGAGGGCAAGCAAATGAACAAAAAATACGAGGTTCGGCTTGAGCCGAAAGAACGTGAAAGAATTGAACAACTTCTTCATGCCGAAACGACATCTCCCGGCATTCGCCGCCGCTGTCTCGTGCTGCTTCTTTCGGATGAAAATCAAGGTGCTATTCCCAAGCAGACTGAAATTGCCAGTCGTTCAGGAGTCAGTAATGCAACCGTTTTTTACACCGTTAGAGACTACTGTACCCACGGACTGGAGCAAACGCTCTGTTACCGCCGCCGTGCTGAACCGGCACGCCCTTCACCGATCACCGGTGAGGTGGAAGCCCGAATTATTGCATTAGCCTGCTCTGAGCCTCCAAAAGGGTATGCGCGCTGGACGATTCGTTTGCTAACGCGCCGAGTCATTGAGCTGAATATTTTAGAATCGGTCGGACGAGAAACCATTCGGACGACTTTAAAAAAACGAAACTTAAGCCTCACCTGAAAAAACAATGGTGCATTCCCGCCAAATCGAGCAGTGAATTCGTCGCTCGGATGGAAGACGTCTTAGAGACCTATGCCCTGCCTTATGACCCTGAAATCCCGCTCATTTGTATGGATGAACAGCCGATCCAGCTGCTCGATCATTCGCGCCCACCGCAACCTATGAAGCCAGGACAGGTTCTGCGAGAAGACTACGAGTATGTTCGCAAAGGCAGCTGCAGCCTGTTTCTGTTCACGGAGCCGCTCGCCGGGTGGCGTCACGTGCAGGCTTCGGAAAGACGCACAAAATCCGATTGGGCTCTGCAGATCCAAGAACTGCTGGAGGTCCACTACCCAGAGGCGAAACGGGTTCGGCTCGTGATGGATAACTTGAATACCCATACGATCTCGTCCTTGTATGAAACCTTTCCGCCTGAACAGGCGTTGGCTTTGGCAAAACGGCTAGAGATCCATTATACCCCTAAGCATGGAAGTTGGTTAAACATTGCTGAGATAGAACTCAGTGTAATGACGATCCAATGCCTGAACCGCCGAATCACCTCTATTGAAGAATTGCAGGGCGAGGTGTCCGCTTGGGAAACCGAACGCAACCGAATTCAGAAATCTGTCGATTGGCAATTTACCACGGAGCAGGCACGAGGCAAGTTAAAGCATTTGTATCCTGAAATTTGATCTGGTCAAGGTACTAGGTTCAACGGCTCTGCTGCGCCCTCAAAGACGATGGCTCCGTCTTCAGTAATGGACCAGTGAATATCAAATTCGTTTAAGGCCGTATGGTAATATTCGTTGCGAACGAGCACCTCCCCTTTCGCCAAATCGACCGGACGTGCATGGATATGCTGGTGAACTTTCTTAACTTCTGCGATCTTCGCGGAAAGCTCGCGATCCGGGTAGAGCACCCCGTCAATGCAGAAATTATCGTCATGGGCTTCTTCTCCGAAGTCACCGCCGTAAGCGTAATAGGAACCCCCCCGATCGTCCCCCTTCCTGAGCCCCTGATCGGCCCATTCCCAGATATAGCCGCCGATCAAACACGGATGGGCATGGATCGCATCCCAATATTCCTTGAGGTTGCCCATGGCGTTGCCCATCGCGTGCGCATATTCGTTCATTACGAAGGCTCGCTTCGGATTGGTTACGGCTTTATGCACGATCCATTCCACCGGTGGATACGTTTCACTGTCCATATCCGCCACACTGTTCATTTGCCGTTTATGGATGAATCGGGTCGGATCCATGGTCCTGCAATAGGCTGCCATTAATGCCACATTCTCACCCATACCAAATTCGTTACCCAGCGACCACAGGATCACAGACGGATGGTTCTTATCGCGCTGCAGCATAGCCGATATCCGATCCATGCAGGCCGTCATCCACCGGGGATCATTCCCAGGAAGAACATCGTCCCGGTACGATATGCCGTGACTTTCCATATTCGCTTCATCCATTACGTATAGTCCGTATTCATCGCACAGCTCGTAAAACAGCGGATGATGAGGATAGTGGGCGGTACGAACCGCATTGATGTTAAACCGTTTCATCAAGATGATATCCTGGATCATACGATCCTTGGTCATGACCCGTCCGCGGTCGGGATCGAATTCGTGACGATTGACTCCCTTAAGCTTGATGCTCATGCCGTTGATTAACAGCCGGCCGTCGATCATCTCAACCTTTCGGAACCCGATCCGGCAGTGAGCGGTTTCTAAGATCCGATTATCCTGATCTTTGAGCGTCAATATAGCAGTATACAAATAGGGGGTTTCGGCCGTCCATTTCCGGGGAGCCTCGACAGGCGCCTGAAGATATACGGTTCGCATCGTATTGGGACGAATCGTATGTCCCTGGATATGAGGCCGGGGAGAATTTATGACATTGAATTTATCCCCCGTAATTCCACGAGCCAGCGGAGCCGGTCCGATCTGGCCTCCTTCTGCGTCGAAAAGCTCCACTTCTATGGAATGCGCTTCCGCCAACTGCCCGGTTGTATTCCAGACTTTGGCGGTGACGGACAGAACGGCATTCTCATAACGCTCGTCGAGTTCGCCTCGAATTTCGAAATCGAACAGTTCAACCTGCGGCTTGGCGAACAAGTAGACGCTGCGGTAAATACCGCTTAACCTCCACATGTCCTGATCCTCAATCCAGGAACCTGCGGAATACCGGTACACCCGTACGGCAAGCGTGTTGATACCGGGCTTGAGATAAGCTGTCAGATCAAATTCTGCCGGAGAAAAGCTATTTTGGCTGTAGCCGGCTTTTTGTCCATTCACCCAGAGGTAAAAGGCGCTTTCGACACCCTCGAAATGAATAAATATCCGCTGCCCTCCCCAATCCTCCGGCACCGAAAACTCTGTTCGGTATGAACCCGCAGAATTGGCTGCATGCGGGATGAACGGCGGATGGAGCGTTTCATTGTCCGGGTGAAAGGGATAACGGGTATTAAGATAGATTGGGCGGTCGTAGCCGAATAACTGCCAGTTGCCTGGGACGGGAATATGATCCCATTCGCTGTCGTCATACCCCGGAAGATGGAAATCGGTTGGTAGGTCGCCCCCCTGGGGAGAATGATAAAATTTCCATAGGCCGTTCAGCAGCCGAACCCATGGAGAATCGTAATAGCTCCCCCGCATTGCGGACTCCCGGTCGGGATAGGGCATGAATGTTGCGCGCGGGGGAAGCTTGTTCACACCTGTCACTTGCGGATTTTCCCAATCCGGGAGGTATGGATTATAGCTATCAGAGTACATATGAGGTCACCTCGTAAACGTATGATTCTTATTATCCTTTCACAGAACCGCCAAATATGCCGGATACGAAAAAGCGCTGGAAGAAGCTGAACAGCAGAATCATAGGAATGAGACCGATGACGGCTCCTACCATTACGGCTCCATATTGGACGACGTTACCGGGTTCGACCATCATCGAAAGCATAAGAGGAAGGGTAAACAGATCTTCAGAGCTTACCGCTACCAGCGGCCAAATGAAGTTCCCCCACTGCTGCATGAACATGACAATGCCAAGAGCAGCGCAGGCCGGCTTCATGGTCGGCAGGACGATTTTCAAGAACGTATTGAATTCGCCAGAGCCGTCGATGCGAGCGGATTCGATCAGCTCATCCGGGAATGCCAGCAGCTGCTGCCTCATCAGAAACACGCCAAAGCCCGTAACAAGATAAGGCAGAATCAGCGCATAGTACGAATTGATCAAGCTGAGCTTCGTCATAATGATGAACAAGGGCACAAGGGAAATTTGGATTGGCAGCATCATGGTCAACAGAACGATAAAAAGTAGAGTATCCCTGCCCTTGAACCGGAATTTTGCAAACGAATAACCTGCAAGAGAGGCAAAAAAAATAGTGCTCACCGTCGTGACGGATGAAACGAACAAACTATTGAATAACGACCGCCAGATCGGCATTTCCTCCTGAAGCGCCTTCAGATTGGCTATAAAATCGGCCCCGGGAAATTTAGGCGGAGGCAGCTTGAAAATTTCGCTGTCCGGTAAGGTCGATGCGGTAAACATCCAATAAAAGGGATAGACGGAAATGACAACGCCGATTGCGAGCAATACATACATCAGTAGTTTGACGAGTTTCTGTTGCATTTTGTAGGACATCAGATTTCCCCTCCTTTACCGATCCGGATTTGCAGGTAGGAAAGGATGGCGATCACGATAGTGACCAAATAAGCGCCTGCGGAGGCCAGACCGAAGTTAAAGGTTCCGAAAGCAATATCGTATAAATAATACATAGCTGTCATTGTGGCATTGCTCGGCCCACCCCGCGTGAGCACATACGGCTCAACGAACAATTGGAGGGTACCGATCGTCGAGATAATCGTGCAGAACAGAAGCACCGGCTTAAGCATAGGCACAGTAATTTTGAAGAAGCTTATGATCCTTCCGGCCCCGTCAATGCTTGCCGATTCATACAAATCTTTTGGAATGGACTGCAGACCGGATAAGACAATAATGCTGTTGTAGCCGGTCCAGCGCCAGGTTATGGCGACGATGATCATCACTTTGGCCCAGAAAGGATCTGTTCTCCACGCGACATGTCCGCCAAACAAGCTTAGAAGATGATTGATTAGCCCAAAGTTCTCATTGAACATTAAGGAAAACACCAAAGAATAAGTGACAAGGTCAATTAATACCGGAAGAAAAAAGCCCAGACGGAAAAACGTGCGGAATCTGATCAGGCTGGAGTTGATAAACACGGCGACAACCGTGGCGAGTGATAGCATGATGGGCACTTGGATGATCAAGATTTGTCCTGTGTTTGATAATGACTTCCAAAAAAGGGGATTGGTTAATATGTTTTTGTAGTTGGTAAGCCCAATGAATGTCAAACCACTCGAATTCCATTGACTGAAGCTGAGCATTAGTGAATAAAGGATAGGGTACAGAATAAACACAGAAAATAAAGCGAAATACGGAAGGATGAACACATACGGTACAACGTGAATCCATTTGAGCCTGGCGCGCTTTTGAATAGGGTTTCCTTGATTGAGAGCGCGAGTCGTTTCTGTTTCTGGCGTGATGTTCAAGCGACAACCTCCTCACCAAGAATAAATAGCCCCCAGTATTACCCAGGGGCGTGATGCCTTACTGGGCAACCTTCAAACCGGTCGTTTTGGCGGATTGTTCTTCCGCTTCTTTCAAAGCATCCAAAGGACTCTTATTGCCGCTCATGACCGCACCCAAAGCATCGGTCAGAGGCTTGCGGAAATCGAGAAAATGCGGACCGTAATAAAGTTCCGGAATGTTATTCGAGACATTACCGAAAAATTCGGCATATGCGAACCCGAAGTAATCATCCTGCTTTTTGAAGTTTTCCGTTTGGTAATAAGGCTGCCAAGAAGGGAACAAGCCGAATTTCAACTGCACATCCTGACCTTCGTTGGTGAGCAGGTTATATTCGATGAAAGCCCATGCTGCTTCTTGGTTTTTGGACTGGGAGGAGATCGCAAGCAACGAGCCGCCGCTGTTCGCTTGATTCGGTCCGCCTTCGGTAAAGGCAGGAAGCGGGAATACTCCCCATTTCCCTTTCAATTCCTTCGCTTGGTGCCGCAGCGTGCCGGCGTACCATACGGGATAAATCACGGTTGCAGTATTTCCGTTGACAACCGCGCGCACACGGTCGTCCCAAGTCGGAGAATTAAACACAATCCCCTCATTTTTCAATTTCAGCATCATATCCATGGCTTTAACCGATGCTTCACTGGTGAACTTAATATCGCCTTGGTCATTGTAGAATTCGCCCCCCAACTGGTTCAGCATAATTTGCCACCAGGTCGGGTACTCGACGCCCGAAGTGTCCATGGTCGTCATTTTGACCTTATCGCCCAGCTTGCTTTGCAGTTGCTTGCCGGCACTAATAAATTTATCCCAAGTGGTGAGCGTTTTCGGATCGATACCGGCTTGTTCGAAGAAATCCGTGCGATACCAGACCCCAACCGGACCCAGGTCCCAAGGCGCTGCGTATACTTTGCCTTCCTTTTCTACTGTTATCCAGGATGTTTTGGCAAATTCGTCCTTATGCGCGTTCAATTTCCCGCTTAGGTCAACAAACTGATTCTCGAACTTCATGAGGAAGTTTTGCATGTCCCGCTGCTGGATCTGGATCACATCCGGCGCACCGACTCCCGCGGTTAGAGGAGGAATAATCTTGTCATAATTGGAGGTAACGCGCTGTACGGTGACTTTGACATTGGGATACATTTTGTTAAAGCCGGCGATGGAGTCTTCCAAAGCGTCTGCGGCATCATTCCATGCAGCGACCTTGATATCCCCTTTCAGGTCTTTCCCTGATTTTGCTGCCGATTCCGTATTCTTAGCCGGTTCCGCCGACGGTTTGGACGAACTCGTCGGTGTGCTGGAGCAGCCGGTGAATAGCGTTGCCGCCAACAAAATCATAGAGCTCGTTCTCATCCATTTCTTCATCAAGAATCCCCCTTCATTTAAGATTCTCCCTCATTATAGATTGAATGAAAGCGCTTCAAAACTAGTGGGTGTTTGGACTTGGTTGTATAATTGCACGAAAAAGAAACCGCTTTCTTTATAGAAAGCGGTCAGGTTGATTTTTGTTCGGTTGGTGTTATCCTTTTGTTTGGTTTCGGTATTCGCTGGGCGTCTGCCCGGTACATTTCTTAAACCATTTGCTGAAATATTTTTGATCCGCTATGCCGATTCTTTCGGAAATTTCATTAACTTTCCAATCGCTGGTGGACAGCAGCTGCCGTGCACGCTCCAATCGTTTATTGAAAATAAACTGAATGACGTTCTCCCCTGTCACTCTCTTGAACACGGTACTGAAGTGGCTGCGGCTTAACCCGATGGTATCTGCAATATCTGTTACTTGAAGAGGTGTATGCAGGTTGGAATCGATAAATTGGATGGCGTGAAGAATCGCTTCCGCATTTTGTCCTTTACGAATCTGGTAATTTTGTTCGAATGTCCATAATTGATACAATCCCTCCACCGCATTAAGCCATTCATGTAGCGTTTGTACAGGCTTTCCTTGGATCCATCTCAGTTGGGAATGCTTGAGCTTCCATTGCACCAGCTCTTTCTCTACCACCCTATCTTGGCCTTTCGGGTAAAATAAAAAAGCCATGTCCTCCAAGCCGGAAACAAATAAATAGCCTTCTTCCGGAAGGGTTCGGGATAAGGTGCTTTGCAGTCCCTCCCATCCTTCTTGCTCCTCATCTTCATGGATCAACAGCATCGTTTGTGCTCCACTCAATAGCCACTTCCGTGAGGCTGCGAGCATATGCAGACAATCGGCCAGTTCTGCCTGCTCATTG
This sequence comes from Paenibacillus sp. URB8-2, assembly GCF_013393385.1. Lineage (NCBI taxonomy): Bacteria > Bacillati > Bacillota > Bacilli > Caryophanales > Paenibacillaceae > Paenibacillus > Paenibacillus sp. URB8-2. The sequence continues at coordinate 4,760,916 of NZ_AP023239.1, forward strand.
TTGGACTCCAGCCAAGACCAAAGCCTGGTGGATATTTGGGCGATCAGACCGCCAAGCGACTCCGATTGTTTCTTTAAATTTCGGTCAGCCATTATTTCCGACCCGATTTTGCTAAGATAGCCTTCCATTTCTTCATCGTCGAACGAAGTTTTCAACACATAACCGGAAATCCCGTATTTAATTGCTTTCTGGGCGTATTGAAAATCGGAATGGCAGCTTAACAGCAAAATTTTCGTTTCCGGTGACAACTCTTTAATTTTGCGCGTCAGCTCTATGCCGTTCATCTGTGGCATGACAATATCGGTAATGACAAGCTCCGGCCGATGAACCAAAAACTGGTTCCAACCGATTTCGCCATTAGCCGCATCGGCAATAACAGCCATACCGAACCGCTCCCAATCGACCATTTTGATTAGTCCCTTACGAGCTAGCTGTTCGTCATCCACAATCATGACTCGAATGCTGTCCATTCACATTCTCCTTTCGAATGGGGCAACGGATCAGGACGGTTGTTCCCATTCCCGGCTTGGATTTCAAGGATATCCCATACGTTTCACCGAAATGAAGTTGAATCTTCTCATGAACGTTCGCCATTCCGAGTCCTTTTCGTGAGGGTCGATCGGCTGGCGGTTTCAGAATCTGGGCCATTCTTTCCTCGGTGATGCCCACTCCATCATCGGAGAGTACTATAAGAAGCTCCCTGCCAGACTGCCGGATTTGGAGCCTAATTGTTCCTTGGCCGTCGATCAGTCCATGGAAAAATATGTTTTCCATTAACGGTTGAAGGGTCATCCGGGGAAGAAGGCAATCCATCAGTTCTTCGTCGACACCCGATATGTATGTAAAGCTTTCGCCGAATCGAAATTTTTGAATTTGCATATAATGGTGAATCACCGTAAGTTCTCTCCGAAGGGTGACTAATTCTTGGGTGATGTTTAAACTATCCTGCAGCACGTCGACCAAGTGGGAGATCATGCGGTCTATCTCTTTTTGCCCGTTCAACCGCGCCTTCCATTGGATGCTGTTCAAAGTGTTATACAGCAAATGAGGATTAATCTGATAATGAAGCGCCTTCAATTCTGCTTCTCTTTTCTGCTTTTCCGTTAAAGCGATTTGCTCGAAAAGGGATTTAATTTGTGCGATCATATGATTAAAGCTGGCCGCCATACGGCCGAGCTCGTCAGCCGACTCTACAGGAATTTGCACGGTAAAGTTGCCTAGACTTGCCTTATGCATGGAACGAATCAATTGTTTGATCCGATTCGTGATGGTTGCAGAGAAGAACCCGGCCAAGATCACAGACAGAACAACCGATAAAAGAATGAAGATGAGCGTATACTTCCAAATGGCTTTCGACGTACTTTGGAATACAGCGGCCGGCACCCTGGCCTCTATGATCCAACCATTCGTGTGAAGAATATCCTTCCATACCACATCGTTTGTTTGAGGGGTAAAATTGTCCGACGTTTCGTAGATGATATCGCCGCCGGGGCTCCGTATAACCAGATGAGAGCGCGTATCCTTCTCGAAAGAATGGAACAATTGTACAAGTTCGCCTGCATCCATATCGATCAAAATTTTGCTGCCCGATTGGATGCTGTAATCCTTACGAATGGGAATGATCAGGCTGATTACTTTATTTTCGTTAATAGAAGGCTGAAAAAAGGTATTGTAATATTGTGGCGGGTGGAATCCGACCCAAAGGCGCTCTTCATCGTGAGCACGCTTCCACTCTGGCCATTCGGTTAACTTGCCTGAAATCAGATACTCGTTGCTGCCGTAATAATAGCCGGAAGAGGTTATTACAAAAGCACCAATTATGTTAGGAGAAATGTGGGAGCCCAAAAATTTAAGAAAATTATTTTGCTCCACTAATTCATTGTACGATTGAGGTTTGTGGTCGCTCAGTTTGCTTAACGCCGGAGGGATAAGATACGTCAGAATATTATCTGCAATAAAATTCATTTGCTTGAGGTTGGTGTCCATTTGCAGTTTCAGCTGCCTGATGGTCGAACGGCCATAGTTTCCAAATTCGACCTGTACAAGCTCGGACGATTTGAAATAGGATGTGGAACCAAGCGTAATCAGTGGAATCAAGGCAACCAGCAACGAGAAAAGGATAAGTTTCACTCTAATGCTTTGTTTAGGCGAAAGAATACGGAATTTTCGAGGTAGTCGCATGATTCACCCAACTCACTTCCTTTGATGTATTAGCGCCCCATTTTCGATAAATCCATGTATTAATATAAATTCGCCAACATTTGAATTCATCCCTTTTTTACCCATCAAAATCTTCTAACGGGTATGACGCCAAAGGATGTTTGAACCCTCGGGAGGCCTCTCCGCTAATGTTTCGAGATGCTAGCGCAAGCTTATGAAATGCTGCAAATCTTTCTCCGACTTTGAAACGCGGTTGCCAAAGAAGCGCCGGTTACAGGAAGTAACCGGACGCTAATTTTGTACATTATGCGGCGTCAACACTCGAAACGTAATACCGGGACCTTATTGTACCTTAAAATCGTCGACGTTCAGATGGCCCCAACCGCCGGTCGCGGTATCGACCAGCTTGATATATACGACTTCGCCCAGATAGCCGGAAGCGTCCAGCGTCATTCTGCGGTAGGTCTCTTCATCTTCAAAACCGACGTTCGTCGTTTTCAGCAGCACTTGATCATCCGACGCTCTTACCAGGGCGACATATAAGTTCTCATAGTCGTTTCCGCCGCCCATCAGGAAGCTAATCTCCCCGCTTCCGGACAGCTTGAAATTGCCCGATTTCAGGATACCGGTCGCGCCGTCGCCGCCCGCTTCGCCATTGTATCCCCAAAGATGATAAGTGTCGCTGTGGTTGAAAGGAAGAACGCCAAAGAAGTTTTTCTCCTGCGAGACATTCTTGTCGCTGAATGCATTGCCACTGACTACCGTCCATCCGGTCAGGTCGCCGGTTTCAAAATCCGGATTAATCAAATCTGTGGCGGTCGTATCAACTGGCTTCGGAGGAGCGGGCTCAAAATCTGTTTTGTTTTTGTAAATGATGTTATCAAAGGCGGTTGTCGAGCCCGATACGCCCAAACCGAAGTATCCGCCCGTGAACGAAGGATCACTGACCGTGATGATCCGTGCTTTGTCCAGGTAAACCTGGATCGAATCTTTCTCTGTTACTACTTTCAGGTTGTACGTCTTGTTGGCTGTCAGGTTGAGCCCGTCTTCTGCGCCATAAACGGCGAGAGACACCGATTGGCCTCCGGCCGATTTGATCAATTTCACCGTGTTAGTCCGGACATCCAATCTTGCCATATACGCGTTCTCTCCCAATCGGTCGGAACGGAATATCAAATCTCCGGAGCCGACCGGATTCGGAACATAGTCCTGATTCGGGTCATTCGGGTGAGAGTCGGTATCGAGAATCCGGATATCGGCTTCATACGAGAAGTCGCCGCCCGTATTGCCCGAAATGGTGATGGCATCCATTCCGGCCGTTTCCCCCTGCTTGCCATAGAGGGTATCCGCCCACATGCCGTTTATCGTGGTCCATCCGTTCAGGTTTGTTTTGACCGGGGATTTGCCCCAGATCGATTTCAGCGGGTAAATGTCCAGCGACTTGAGCGTCACGTCCCCGCCGATACTGCACACTTCCAGCCCGGTGCTGCGCGGGTCGGGGAAGACCTGATCGGTAATTGCAGAGGTACCGTTATTGCCGAATACTTCAACCGCAGAACGATCCACAAAGAGATGCATCTTGACCGTATCGTTCTCAGGCCGCAGCGGCGCCTCATGTTTGTCTTTTACATGGATGCCGTAATTGAAGTTGCCGGATTTCGAGCGGTCGACGAACAGGTTCTGCTTGGCAGCATCATACCCGACCACGGTCTGTTCAGGAGTGTCTCCGTGCTTGATCGTGCCCTTGTGCACTTTAAAGCCGAATTCGGAAGCCGTCGATTGGGATAAATCAAACTCGGCTAGGATTTCATACACATCCGAGGTCTTGGAAATGGCATTTGAGGTTCCGGCCGAAATCAGCTGGTTTTCCATCGTGATTTTGCCGCTGTGGTCACGGATTTTTTCCAGGCTGACCGGCGTTTGCTTGAGCCGAAGTCCATCTTTGGTCCGGGTCAGCTCCATCTCTCTCGGTAGTGTCAAAGAGCTTCTCCACGTCGTGGTCGGCGTTTTATTGGCGTACTGCCAATTGCTCATCCAAGCGAGCCAGTACCGCTCCCCGTTCTTCCCTTCTATGTTGTTGTACGGAATACCGGCATAGAAGTCCGCGCCATAGTCCGCCCACAGCACCTGATCCGCCGGATTGTCGTTCACAAACCGCTTGCCGTCAAAATCCCCGATGAAATACTGCATGCCGGCCCCGCCGCCGATCGAGCCGTTTTGCAGACTGACCAGCAGCACCCACTTTTTGCTGCTCGGATTGCCGTCGACTGGGAGGGTAAATAATGCCGGACATTCCCAAACGCCTGCCTCCCTGCCGTTCGTCGAAGGAACCCACTCTCCGACGATTCCTTTCCATTCGGTAATCGTACCGCTCTCGTACTGCTCCGGTTCCTTCGGTTCTTGCGCTTTATTATCGACTGCCGCGGGAATCGTTCCCGTGTTGTAGACATTGACGTCGTCCACATTCATATGGCCCCAGCCGCCGGTCGCATTATCGACGATTTTGATGTACAGAACCTCGCCCAAATAGTCCGAAGCGTCCCAGACGAATCGGCGATATTTTTCATCGTCCGCCCAGTATTTGTTCTCTTGCCGGATCAGCTCCTTATCGTCGGAAGCTCTAACCAAAGCAACATACCGGGTAGCAATATCATTGCCCCCTCCGATCATCAGGTTGATTTCACCTGAACCGCTTAGCTTGAAATAGCTGGAATGGAGCTCGCCTGTCAAAGCGTCATAAGGAGGAACCGCCGCTCCCCATAAATGGCTGTTGCCCTGCTGCCCGAAAGGTCCGCCCCAATATTCCGTCGCTTCGGAGACATGCGCGTCCGTAAAAGCGTCTCCTCTTACACTTTTCCAGCCCGTCAAATCTCCAGTCTCAAAATCATGGTTCTCAATCTCGGCAGCCTCCGTGACAATATATTTTGTCTGTAGCACGCCCTGGAATTGGACCGAAGCATCCGAAGCGTGAAGACCGAGCAGGCCTGTAGAGTAGTCTGCATCCTCCGTATCAATAACCGGCGTACCATTCAGAAACACTTTAATCGCGCTGCCGGCTGCGCTTGTTTTCAGATGGTACGTTTTGCCTGATTCGACGACCGCCTCTTTCTCCGCGATAACCGTGCTTGCACCGTTTACCGTTTTGATCAGCCGGACCTTGTCGTTCGCGTCATCAAGCACGGCTTCGTAACCGTTTTTCCCGTCTGCGTCCGCACGGAATACAAGCGAGCCAAAGCCGGAGGCGTCGTCATAATGGGAAATGCTCAGGGCGGTCTCATAGCTGAAATCGGAAGCGGTCTCTCCGCTCATGGTGTAGGCATCGTTCGTGGAGCTTCCGAGCTTTCCGGAGTTATTGTTCGACCATGTTCCCGAAACGGGTGTCCAGCCGGAAATATTGGTCACAAAATTTGCGGTGTTGGTAAACTTTACGTTCCGGAAGACCGCGGACGAGTTCCAGGTCGACAGTCCGAAGTAGCCGCTTCCGAAAGACGAATCCTGCTGGTCGATAACCAGCTTATCGTCCACATAGATTTTCACCCGATCGTCAATCGTCTCGACTTTCACATGATACGTCGTGGAAGCACGGAGATCGGCGGGCTTGGAGACAATTTCCGTAATTGAATCGTTTCCAATTTTTCCGAACGTTAATTCATCGGTTTCCGTATTCAGCATAGCGACATAGCCGCTCTTCATTTCCAAGTCCGCGCGGAATACCAGTCCTCCCGCCCCGATCAGCGTGTTGTTCTCAATAGGCATCACGTCGGCTTCGTACACAAACGACTGCCCGCGCTGCGTCGATACGGCAAAGGAGTAGCCCCCGGCTTGCCCGGTTCCCTGGATGCCGCCGTCCGGGCCGAATTCGCTCTGGTAGGTCCACTCTTTCAAGTTGGGCGACGTATAGAACATGATTCTGTCTTTGGCTGCGAGAGTCATTACCCACTGGTTGGATTCTTCATGCCAGAAGACGTTCGGGTCGCGCCAGTCGGGGGCGGGCGGATTCGGCATGACAGGGTTGCCTTCATATTTTGTCCATGTCCGGCCTCTGTTCGTGCTGTAGGCTAGACTTTGAACCTGCCTTGGTCCATTGGCGTGAGTGAAGATGGCCACCATCGCATTTTTGCCGAACCCGGCGGTATTGTTATAATCGATGACTGCACTCCCCGAGAAAATGACACCGTTCTCATCCGGCGCCAGAGCAAATGGCAGCTGCTCCCAATGAATAAGGTCCTTGCTGACCGCGTGTCCCCAATGCATGGGGCCTTGAGTCTTCTCGTAAGGGTCGTATTGGAAAAACTGATGATACTCCCCCTCGAAATAAATCATTCCGTTCGGGTCATTCATCCAGTTCGCTTGAGGTGAGAAGTGAAACTGATTTCGGTGAACCTCGTTGTAATAGTCTGAGTCGGCAGCCTGGCCGGAAGCGTTAGCGGTCGAGCCAGCCGGAAATGCCAAGGCGAGCGTTAGTGTTAAAGCGGCTAGCGTTTTTCCCTTTTTACTCAAAATGGAATCAACACCTTTCCCTGCAAATGTGGACATTTACTTTGACACGTTAATCATCCTATTCCCTGCCGAAATCTTTCATTCGTTGTTTGTCTGCTGGGCAATGCCCCCTCTTCAAATATGTAATCGCTTGCAAAATAGTGGGTTAAGCCCCATAGCATGGACTCCCCAACCTATTTTAAAAAAAATTGGAAGCACTTTCAATATATTATTTTGAAGGAAGTTTTCCCACCTCTATGAACCTTTCTTTACAATGTACGAAGTTCTATTAAATAGCACACTAACATTCGAAGTGCCAAACGATATTGCAAATCGGTGCCGATCTAAATTACAATTCACAGGAGGGTGTGAAAGGAGTTTGAGAATGAGAAAGAAGATTTTTATAACTGCGGCTTTGGTCGCTGTCTTATTAGGAACATATGTCATCGCAGGCGGGGATAAAACAAAGGAGACTGCAAAACAGACGACCGCTGACATCAAACAATTGGTAAATAACTACAGCTCAGGAAAGCTTAACGCTAAATCTGCATCGATTACATCGGATCAACTTACCGTGACTGCAGACAACAATAACAAAACGACCTACAACCTGCCCAAGAACGAATTTTTCGTTTCTATTGCTCCATATGTGAATAAGACGCATCCTTGTGCCACCCATAGCTTGACGGGTTGTCAGGGAGAAATGGCGAATGAGAAATTCAACGTAACGATAACGGATCGGGACGGCAAGGTCGTGATTCAAGATGAACTCCAATCTTTCGACAATGGATTTATCGATTTCTGGCTCCCGCGCGACCAAACCTTCCACGTAAAAATTGAGCAGGGCGGCAAAAGCAGCGAATCAGAAATCTCTACTTTTGAAGACGACGACACCTGTATTTCCACCATGAAATTGACTTAATTTTGCGGTACATTCCTTGCCCGTTTGAACGAGTTATAAGATCTTTTAAGACAAAAATAGCCTATTTGGCACGTTTAAAGGGCACCTATTATTAGTAGATGCCCTTGGCTTGATACCGTTTTCGTTATACAACGCCGATAACTTAGAAGATATTATTTATGGTACGGTTCACCGCCTTGTCTGTAACGGCAAGTTTTAGGGCCATCCTCGACGGATGGCCCTTTCTAGAATTATTAACCAATCATTTTCTTGTATCACAATCCAAAGTGTTCACGAACTAATCTAAATTGTTCTTCAACACTCAAACTAGTTGTTCTTTCAATGGTCTTGATACCATTGTTAACACAGGCATTTCTAATATCACGAGAAAACTTAACCATGTTTTTGTTGCCGTTTTTGATTGTTTCCGTTGGATTAGCTGTAAGGTTAATAACATCCAAAATCATCTTATGGTCTTCCCTAAAGAAATATAGCCTTTCTATTTCTTCATCAGACGTACAGAGACATATCATTCTTTCTTTAGGAATAAAGGACAATATTTGTTCGGGCATTATTCCTAAATCTATTATGATTGGTATATCAGTAGGCATTTTCAACAAATCGATAACAAAAAACTCCATCATTTCTTCGACAATTTGAAAAAGCCATTCACAATGTTCATCGTTCGGTTTATTAAACCATTTATCCCAGTCCAAACCAGGATAAGGATATTGAAGGGCAGGGTATTCAACAGGGCTAGTGAATGGCCTATATTTTAAGACATTATCCTCTAACGTTTGAAATCCTAACTCCTCAACAAATTTCTTCGTCATTGTGGTCTTGCCTGCGCAACAACCACCATTTAACCAATAAACATGGTTTAATTGTTCTTTCAGATAATTATCATTAACTTTCATATTTACCCTCCTCAAATTTTAATTTTGAGGAAGTTGGCGGATTCTTATCGGCTTTCTATAACACTGAAAGTACATATTAAATCCTCCTTTCCGAAGCATAGTAATATTATTCCATCAATTGCACGTATATCCCTTCTATACTCTACAATTTCCCCCTATCAACTTAAATCCGGTTCAAGTCAACTTTAGGACATATATCATATTCGTGACCTAGTACCAATCCCCCAAATCAAGGGGTCACGTGTTGAGATCCTTCGTCAGCTTGAGTATATGTCATACCAACTTAAACCCTTGTTGTTTCATTTCGTTTTCCAAAAATAGAAGCATTATCCCAAAATATACATAAGGATTATTGACTCATCGCGATTTTCTTGGGTTGTGAGTTGTAATTCAGTTTGTCATAAAAAAGGCCCTTTTTAAATGAAGCACGTGATCATTCCGGAGGCCATACCTACTTATTTTACAAACGTACAGCCCGTGATGGAATATCCCTTTATAGTTATCACGGAGCTGAAATTATCTCCACAAATTAATGGACCGAGCAACCTGACTCTGGAACCCACTTTTGTAACTTTCGATCGGAATGGATTATTGTTGTGCTGCTATTATCGGGGCTGATGGGTTTTATCTTTGACTGGCTGCTCAAATGTTCGTTCGTCCCCGTACAGTCTTCTCCAGAAAGCTCATGAACTCGTACTCCAGATAAAGATCAGGGTCTTTATAGTCAGTCAGCGAATTGGATATAAAATGAAATGCCAGAATTCTGAGCTTTTTGCTGCCAGAATCCACCGGCCCCGAGACATGATGAAGATACTACTCCTTGAAGGATTTCTTCTCCCCATGCTTCAAGGACGTATTGAATTATCCGCAAGCACAGTCCAGGCTACTTCTGAGAAATATGAGATAGTACATCTTGCCCGCTGATATAATAATCATTTCTCAGGAAAATTTCATGAATTTGCATTCTGTTTTCTCCACTATTGCTAATGAAGTAGGTGAACATGTACTGCCAGCCGAGTCAGGCTTGCTTCTTTTAGTAGTACAGCATTTTTGAACAATAGTTGCTGGGATATAAATAATTATCCCTGAAGCTAGTTACTCTCGCCTACTAATTTTACATATTTATCCACTATAACTTTAACCCCTTCCAAGCGCACGTTCTAACCAACATTATTATTCGTTTCATTTATCAAATATAAAATCATTACAAGCTTTTTTTAAATGGTTGACTCCATAAAATTAAGATCTTGAGATTTCAAATTTAGAAAAGACCAAAGAACCGTCAACTGTTAGCTGAAGGTAAGTTAAACTTTAAAAAATCACTTCTCTCTCCCCCATCAACATAACCTCTTAATAATGTGAACTACGATAATTCCGGTCCAAAATGTGACTTACGTGCTCCAAATGTTCAGGTTGCTCATAACAGAAATTTGCCACTGTAATAATTTGAATGGACGACGGTGTATAAGAATTGATCCTGCTAAAAGAATTCGAACTCCTCAAACATGGAGCAATATAATCAAATAACAGTTCTATAGCTTTATCGAATTCGTGAGTTGTAAAATCTCCATACCTCATGCGAAACTCCTTCTCCAAAAACCCCCTTGCCTCAGGTTCATTGTCAAAGCGATTTTTCTGACTCTGCTTGTGACTTTGCTTCCATTCTTGCATATGCAGTTCCCTTTTCCCCTGCCTCCGGTCGACTTCAGTGACTTCGTTCCTGCCATTTTGCTCATTTCGTACCCAATCGTTGTTCTCTGCCCACCGCCGTCTGTTGTCTTCATAAGATTCCGCTTTTCGGCCAGCCCTCTCCGATAAATTCTCGAAAAGATTTTGCACCCCCGCCGGAGCTATGCTAATTGCATAAGCGCCTGTCTTTTGGGCGGCTTTTGTACTTAACCATGTTATGGCGAAAGAGATCAGAATGTTTACCAGTCCAATTGAGTCAAAAAGTTCCCATGCTATACTCCTCAAAGGTACTTTATAATTCCCGGTCACATACATAATTGAACTGAACGCAAAAAGAATCGGAATGAAGGCCAGCAAAACCTTGATATTATGGTAAATATTGCTAATTACTGTTTGTGATGCCGCCCATTCCCTGATTTTGTTCTCGATCTGTGATAGCAAGTTCTTAAGGGTTGGCTGTTCTTTTTCCGCTTCTTCCTCCACTTTTTGATTTACTCTATTCCTCTTTAATAAAAAATTAACCTCAATCAGTTTTTCTTTCAACAATCCATAGATAATCGAAAAATAGAGAGTATTAATAAAGATCAATAGTGCCCACATGGCGATAACGAAAACGACACTTACGAAAATGGATGCCGCATCGAAATGTCCACCGTTTAATTCATTTACCTCAACAACAATCCTGAAAAAGCTTACTTTTGTTTGGAGTTCAGTGAGAATTCCCTCGTTCCCGCTAGCCAGAGTGTTGAAATTGGCATTGTCATTTATGACAAAATAACCGCATATCTTATCGTAGACCTGTGTAAGAAAGAAAACTGCCCCAATATAGACAAATAAATTGATCAAGTTAGACCATATCGGATGACGCCTACTAATGTTAAGTTTCATTTTCTTAAAGAGAAAAGTCTGCAGATATTTTGAAACTTTCTCGCAAAGCTGGTAAAACAGATGACCTATTTTTGACAGCAGCAGGTAATACCATCTCCAAAGCCCATTCTTCGAAGTCTCAAACATCTCCTTTCCACACCAATAAGGTGCATTAAAGTATAACAAACCAAAAGTAAGGGCCATCGCGATAAAACTGGTTATATATTCCAATTTCATTTCTCCTTCAACAAGTCTTGATTATCTACAAGAGTCGACTTCAATAGACCTATAGTAACAAGATTCGGACATATGTATTGGTACAAAAGTCACCCTATCAGCCTTACGTATATAGGTTATCATTCATTAGGCTAGCAATACCCCAGCGTAGATTAGATTCGTTGCAAGTCGCTGGCTTGCACACCGCTATTCGCGGTTGGCTACCAGAGCAAAAGCTTCGTGGGAAGAGCTTCCTCTAACTATTTGCGCACGTTGGGCATCGAGGCCTGGTGCAAGTAAAGGCTTGCGCCGATATGAGGAGCCGGATCCCTCTTGTTAAAGATAAAAAAACCGATCCCTGAAAGGAACCGGTAAGAACTGTTTGGAAAATTGTAATACAAAACAGAAGTAACTTAAACCATCAGCGGGTAACGGGCTACAAGTGCGGCGGCTTCCTCGGCGGTGCCGAGCTCGAGCGTCTTGGCAGCCAAGTTCTTCATTTCGGCGGCGGCCAGTTGGATATCTGGTTGCGAGCCGGAAGAATAGAAGTGGCATTCATGCTGAATTCATCCAATCCAAGATCTAGCAGCGGTGAAATGGCTGCCGAATCGCCAGCCATTTCACCGCCATGCCCGTCCATTTGCCTTGGGCGTGGGAGAGCCGAAATAATTGCCGGTGTAATGAATTTTCACGCGAAACATAACTCCAGCCGACCCACTCGGAGGAGCTACTCGTTTGATCCCCTATTGATTACTTAGTCGCAATCCCCTTTTTCAACGCCATTTCTAAGTCCAACAGACCATACCCGAATTCATTGTTCCTGCCGTTTTTATCCTGTTTCCCTAAGTTTTTAGCTGTGTCTTTCAGAACCTTTTCAATTTTAGCAGGTGTGAGTACTGGATTGACGGCCTTCAATAACGCAACTGCAGTTGCGACCTGTGGGGCTGCAAAAGATGTGCCCGTATCGAGATACCATTTTTCTTCGCTGTCGAAAACTCTTATTTGCGTTGCTGGGGCGACAAGATCCAGCTGGCTACCAAAGTTCGACCCCGATGTTCCTTCTGTATTCCAAGTCCCTCTTTTATCGTTAATATCCGTACCGCCAACAACAATCACATTATTGTTTATGGCCGGATATTCATAAATTTTCTTATTATCGTTACCGGAGGTTGTGATAATTGATACGCCATTTGCAACTGCCTTATCAATGGCTTGCTGCATCTTTTTCTTTTGAACCTTAGTGGATGCAGAGTTAGGATTTGTAAAAATGATTCCGCTGCTAAAGTTAATCGCAACGATATTCAATTTATTCTTCTTGACGTAGTTATCTACCAGATCGTTCAGAGCAAAAATGAAACGGTCTGCTGTAGAATGACCTTGAGCATCGCATATTTTATATTGAATTGTTTGGATCGGATTATTGTTTTTAAAATCATTGACGCCTACACTGTATGTAATTTCATCGCTTATCCACTGTACATTGGTACCGTGCGGATTTTCGGTATAATAATCCGAGAAAGGATCGCCGAAGTAACTGCCCCAGTCGGGAAAATAAATCGCATCCTTGATCAATTTCCCGTACCATTGATCAAAATAGGCTTTGTCGATGCCGCCATCCAAAACAACGATATAAGATGTTTTTAACTTTTTTCCCTTAATTAGTTTCGCTGCCTGGGTGACTTTTATTTTTTCTTTAAAATATAAGCCTTCATTGTAGCTTGTTTGTGCAAAAGCATTCTGCAAAAACGTAAAACAAAGAAAAATTGTCAAGAATGAGGTCAACCAGCGTTTTTTCATTTACATCCCTCCGATGTGTAATACTGACAATATTAATAATGCGTCTATGATTTGTCGATGTTAAAATTCACTCCTTAAGCAGGTAATTTTGCGGCACTACAGACCCATAAAACGCATTTCAGGTTTCCACCTATATGCAGATGATTTTGCGAAAGAAGTAAACAAGTTGGAAATAGCCTCAAAAATAAAATACGGTCACTCTAATCCTGAACATATTCCTCTTGAACCTAGAAGATAAGACAAAGAGTACGACAAATGAAAGATCTAAACCGTTTTACATTAAATCGCCTGGTGAACCCGGAAGAAATCAAGCGCATTAGTCACAGCGATCTTGAGGTCATTGAGGCTTTTATTCACTCTCTTATTACGCAGTTCACGGCCAAACTAAACGAACAGGAAGCGTGGATTAGAGAACCGGAGCGACGATCGGGCCAAAATTAGTCCCAGCTATCCCCCTCAATACACGCCCCGGATTCCTTGCCCTGCTTAGGTTTTGGAAGTTCTAATCCCCCTTGGTTTCTTTCCCTCTCCCCTGGCTTTTCCTGCTTTAAAAGATAAAAAAAAGACTGGATCAACGGTCGAGTCATCAATCGAACCGTTTCCAGTCTTTGGTCTTGTTTGGACAGTGATTTTTATCCTGGACACTTATTTAGGGTCGTGGACAGGTGTGAGTAACAGTTATAACTGAGACTAAAAAGTACCCAAATGAAGTCTTTTTCAATATATATCTGAGACAAATAATAACTATAGATGATATAATACCGGGTTTTATGTATTTTAATTGAGATAATTCGTAAACTGCTAATTTGAATGTCACTTCTCTAGCCATACACATCTGTAATGATGACTCCCTAGTCGGTATACTTATGTCCCGCAAATACACTAGGTACACCAAACACTTTTCCCCTTGCAATTCTGACGGAACTACCTTTATATAAGGCATACCAAGAGACTTCAGCTGAGCATCTAAAGAAATCGTTCTAAGCATTGTTAGCTTTGGCCAACAATATGCTCTTTCTCTCAAACACTTTATTTAGCGTTCCATTGAACAGAATTATTTATTTAAACTCTAATTGGAACATCTATCCTTGCTTTGACTAGAACAAAACGGCGTTTACACTACAATTAATAAAAAGCGAAGAGGCACCGTTTTAAGAGTTCGACCAGTTTTTTCTAATCGAACTCTCTTCCCCTATTCTACCTGCTTGTACACAACCGTGAGCGTCAAATAGCCCCCACCTTGTACTCAAGATGAGGGCTATTTGACGCTTACCTGTAAGTTAACACACGCTATGCTGGCTACCGCTCAATTCACAGCGTGACCCGGCATATCCATTAGTGCGAACACATTACGGAAACCGGGAAAGTGACGTATTTCCACCGGTCCTTCCCAGAACGGACCGGTAAGCATGTGCATGTGTCCGCCCGTTAGCGACGTGCTGCCCCCTACCCATGGAGTTCCTCCCGTAGGTGGTTTCCGTTCGCCGTACCGATACCATAGAATCTTGCCGTCGTGTGTGAAGGCATAGAGAACGCCGTCCCCCGAAGCCACGACCTCCTGAAATCCGCCCCAGCCAGTCCCGATCTCCTTTCCTTGTTCCCAGTCGAACGTGCCGGTCAGGTATCCGAGATGCTTATATCGTAGTAGTACTCCGTCCTTACGAATAGCGTAGATGATTCCGTAACCGCCGGAAAAGACCTTGGCCATGTCTGCAAAGCCCCACCCGACTTTGACCGCGGAAGGCCAGTTAGTGCCGCCGGAAGGAGCGTCGTGATGGCGGTACCAGAGCAAATCACCGTTTGGCAGGATTCCGTATACAACGTATTCGCCTCCCGAGAAGATCGACTTGAAGCTATTCCAGCCATTCCCGACCACACGAGGTCCGCGCCAGCGGGGGGAACCATCCTCGGCTCCGTCGTGCCCATACCACATTAGAACACCATCCGGTTGTACACCATAAATCGCGGCACCTCCCCCCGAGAAGACCGAAGTAAAGCCGCCCATGCCGGTCCTGACCAGCTTGGGACCTTCCCAAGAGGTCGAACCACCTGGACGGCTAGAATTCCAGTTGCGGTACCAATGGAGATCACCGTTTTGTGAGATGGCGTAGAGTTATTTTGAAAATGGACAGGAATTTTTTATTTGTTAAAACCCCGCTGCCGCATCGCCTCAAACAATAAAATCGTCGCCGCCATCGCCGCGTTCAGCGACTCGGCCCGGCCTTTCATCGGGATGATGATGCTCTTGTCCACCTGCTGCGCCGTCTCCGGCGAGATGCCGCGGCCTTCGCTGCCGATCAGCAGCCACTGGCTGCCGCTGCGAAAATCGTGGCTGTAGCAGGAGTCCACGCCCTGCAGCGAAGTGCTGACCAGCATCACGCCGCGCTGCCGGGCCTGCGGCAGGATCTCCGCCAAGTCGGCCTCCACAACCGGCAGATGGAACATCGATCCCATAGTGGAACGGATGGTCTTCGGATTATACAGATCGGCGCAGCCGCGGCCCAGGATGACGCCGTCCGCTCCGGCCGCGTCCGCGCTGCGGATAATGGTGCCGACATTGCCGGGGTCCTGCACACCGTCCAGTACAACAACGAGGCTTCCCGGCTTGTCCAGCGCCGCTTCCGCCCCATCTCGCTCTTTGCGGATGACAGCGAACACGGGCTGCGGCGTATTGGTGCTGCTGCATTTGGCAATGACCGCCGCTGAGACCGCTACGGTCTCCATGCCGGGAACGGACTGCAGCAGACCGCCCAACTCCGCGGGCATGCCTTTGTCAATGTCATAAGCCAGGATTTCGACGTCCGCTTCCGCCAGCAGCGCCTCCTGCACAAGATGAACGCCTTCAACGATATATTTTCCGCTTTTGTCGCGGTATTTTTTATCCAGCAGTCCGGCCCATTCTTTAACCCGCGCATTTTGCGGGGACATAATTTCCATCGGATTCAACCTTTCCGGTCCATTCATTCTTATTCATTCATTCTTATTGATAGGCTATTTCCAGCCGGGTCAGATTATCCTTGTGCCCGACAATGACCAGCACATCGCCGCTCACCAGCCTGTCGTCCGCGTTCGGGGTAATGTTCATTTCGTCGCCCCGGCGGATAGCCATCACGTTGCAGCCGAACCTGGCGCGGATATCAAGTTCCCTGAGATTTTTGCCGAGCATCGCTCCGGGCACCTTCATATCCAGAATACTGTAATCCGGCGACAGCTCGATATAGTCGAGAATATTCGGCGAGGCCAGATGATGCGCCACCCGCATCCCCATATCCCTTTCCGGATAAATAACCTTGTCCGCTCCGATCTTGCTTAGAACTTTACCATGCAGTTCGCTCTTGGCTTTGACGAGAATGACCGGCACACCGAGATCCTTCAGAATAAGCGTGGTCAAAATGCTGGATTGAATATCCTCGCCGATCGCCACCACCACCACGTCAAAATTGCGGATGCCCAGCGCGCGCAGCGCTTCCTCGTCCGTCGAATCCGCCGACACGGCATGCGTCACGATTGCGGAGATTTCCTGTATGCGCTGCTCATCCGAGTCGATGGCCAGCACATCGTAGCCCATGCCGCTCAGCGCCTTGGCAACGCTGGAACCGAACCGGCCCATTCCAATAATAGCGAATTGCTTCTTGGCCATTTGCTCTCCCCCCGTAACAGTCAATTGTCTCAAAACAGTATAGCATAAGGAGAATTAAACTTGAATTTTAGGTCCTGCCACAGGGCATATTATATCCAGCCAACCAAGTAGAAACGGCTGCGCTGTCGTCCTGCAACCTTATGCTTCCGATGTGAGCGATGCTTCGTGATACTCTAATATTTTGAAAAAAGGAGGTGTTGTCATGTCCATCACGCTCGATTTGCGCCAGGCGATCATCCATAAAGTCCATGGTCAATCCAAAGAGGATCTGCGGGGAATGATTGACGGTTCGGTGGACGGTCCGGAAGCCGCTCTGCCGGGACTCGGTGCCGTATTCGAAATAATTTGGAAAGATCTCGATCCCGCCAAAAAAGATGAAATCGTCTCTATGCTGCACGAACATCTGAAGTCCGTCAATCCGGGCTCTCTTACAAGCAGCCAATGATCTTTTGAAAAAAGCCTCCGTCTCTCTGCGCATAACGCGAGAAGACGAAGGCTTTTGTTTTGCAGCCGGCATCGCCTGCCGGCCTTATTGAAATTAAGGCGCCGTTTCCAGAAACTTCGCCGTCGGATTTTTGTCAATCGCCGTCCGCATCGCATATTCGTTCTCGAACAGCACGACGAAATTGCCCTTCTTGTCCGTAACGAGCGTCGAATTGATCCGGAATTTGCTCGGGTCCGGCTTGTTCTCGTCCACAATCCAGCGCGCGAACTGATACGGCATCCGCTGAAGCTGCACATCCACCCCGTATTCGCCTTTCATCCGGTACTCGAACACTTCAAATTGCAGCTGCCCGACCACACCCAGCAGAATATCGTCAAAGCTGACCGTACGGAACACCTGAATCATGCCCTCCTCCGTCAGCTGGTCGATTCCCTTCTGGAACTGTTTCGATTTCAGCGCGTTCTTAATGGAGACCTTCGCGAAAATTTCCGGAGAAAAGGTAGGCAGTTCGTCGAATACAACATCGCCCGCCTGGCTGAGCGAATCGCCGATCCGGAAGATGCCGGGATCGAACAGACCGATAATATCGCCCGGATACGCCTCCTCGACGATATCGCGGTCCTGGGCAAGAAACTGCTGCGGCTGGGACAGCTTGATGTCCTTGCCGGCGCGCACATGCTTTACGCTCATGCCCCGCTGGAACTTGCCGGAGACGATGCGCAGAAAAGCGATCCGGTCGCGGTGGGCCGGGTTCATATTCGCCTGGATTTTGAATACATAGCCGGTGAACTTTTCGTTCGTCGGCTCCACAATCCCCGCCGTGCTGCGGCGCGGCTCCGGCTTCGGAGCTAGCTGCAGGAAGTTTTCCAGGAACGTCTGCACACCGAAGTTGTTGATCGCGCTGCCGAAGAAGACTGGCGTCAGCTCGCCGCGCAGGACCTTCTCGTAATCGAAAGGATCCCCCGCGACATCCAGCAGCTCCAGATCCTGGCACAGCTGGTCGTGCAGATAATCGCCCGCCATCTCGCGGATGACGGAATCATGGTAATCTTCGACCTTCTGCACCTTGATGACCGAATGATCGTCGCCCTGAAACAACTCCACCTGATTCTTCATGCGGTCATAGACACCGCTCAGCTCGCGTCCCGTGCCGATCGGCCAGTTCATCGGCACCGAACGGATGCCCAGAACCTGCTCCAGCTCTTCCATCAACTCAAACGGGCTGCGGCCCTCGCGGTCGAGCTTGTTGATGAACGTAAAAATCGGAATACCCCGCTTGGCGCACACCTGAAACAGCTTGATCGTCTGCGCCTCGACGCCTTTAGCGACGTCGATCAGCATGACTGCGCTGTCAGCGGCGGTCAGCGTACGGTAAGTATCCTCACTGAAGTCTTGGTGACCCGGTGTATCCAGAATGTTTATCCGGTGGCCCAGATAATCGAACTGCATGACCGAGGAAGTAACGGAGATACCGCGCTGCTTCTCGATTTCCATCCAGTCGCTTGTTGCATGCTTGCTTGCTTTGCGGGCTTTGACCGATCCCGCCAGCCGGATCGCGCCGCCGAACAGCAGCAGCTTCTCCGTGAGTGTCGTTTTGCCTGCGTCAGGGTGGGAAATAATCGCGAATGTTCTGCGTTTGTCCACTTCCTGCTGCAAATTCTGATCCATCGTTTGGCTCATTGCACATATCCCTTCATATCTGAATTGTTCACGGTTCGAATTAACGACTTAAGAATAAGCCTGTATCAAATCGGCATAATGGCCATTGTTCATTGCTCCTATCGGCAGTTAACGATTCTTTCCCGCAGCCTGTCGGCCTTCACCTTTACAGCCGGAGGACATGATAACGCGGGCATCCTTTAAAGTATATCAAAATCGGGGCGGCATTATCTACCTAAAACCAAGCGGTGTGAAAAAAATCTCCCCGCTCAAAGGCAGGGAGATTTCTTAATATCTATTAAGCTAACAAGCTTAATTATTGTTCACGGACCATACAACTTTGCTTTCCTTCTGCCCGTTGACCGGCCACCAGTGGAAGCCATCCTGTTCAAGCAGTTCGGTTGCTTCAACCGGCCCCCAGGTGCCTGCCGGATAAGAAGCCAGATCGCTGGGATCCTCTCTCCAGGCTTTGGCGATATGGTCTACGAACGACCAGGCGGAGGATACTTCATCCCAACGGGTGAAGTAGGTGGAGTCTCCCCGCGCGGCATCATGCAGCAGACGCTCGTAGGCTTCCGGCGAGTTGATGCCGATCAGACAGCTTTGGCAGAAGTCCATGGCCAATGGCTGAATTTCCGATTCCGAGCCTGGCTTCTTGGCATTGATCTTCACATAAATGCCTTCCATCGGATTAACGCGGATGACGAGCAGGTTCGGCTCAAGATTATGCTTTTGGCCCAAGTAGACATTGGTAGGCATGCGCTTGAACTCCACGACCACCTCGGTCGTCTTGGCCGGCAGGCGTTTGCCTGTGCGGATGTAGAAAGGTACACCCGCCCAGCGGAAATTATCCACGAATACCCGCGCCGCAAAATACGTTTCCGTAGTAGATTCCGGATTCACCTTGTCTTCCTGACGGTAAGCCGGCGCGGTCTTGCCATTGTAAAGGCCCTGCGTGTACTGCCCGCGCACCACGTTCTGGCGCACTTCTTCCCCGGTCAAATACGGACGGAGCGAACGCAGCACCTTGACCTTCTCGTCGCGGATATCTTCCGCCAGCAGACGGCTCGGCGGCTCCATTGCGATCATGGTCAGCAATTGAAGCATATGATTCTGGGCCATATCCCGCAGCGCTCCGGCATGGTCGTAATAGCCGCCGCGCTCTTCGACGCCGACGGTTTCACCAAGCGTAATCTGGATGTTGGCGATATGCTGCTTGTTCCAGAGCGGCTCGAAAAAGGCGTTGGCAAAGCGGATCACTTCAATATTCTGCACCATTTCCTTGCCGAGATAATGGTCGATCCGGAAAATCTCCTCTTCCTGGAATACCTGGCGGATCTGCTCGTTAAGCTTCTCGGCCGATTCCAGATCATAGCCGAAAGGCTTTTCAATGACGAGACGGCTCCAGCCTTCCCCTTCCAGCATGCCTCCTGCTTTCAGATTGAAAGATACGCTGCCGAACAGCTCAGGAGCGAGCGCCAGGTAGAACAACCGGTTGCCCGGAATGCGGAACCGCTCCTCCAGCGCTTCCGTCTGCGCTCTCAGTTCGCGGAAACCATCAATATTGTTAATATCGAGCGATTTATACTCAAAATGATTGACGAACCCCGCCCATTCATTGTCATCGATTGCCTGATAACGGCTGAACTCGCGGATCGAGGCCTGCACATCTTCCTTGAATTCCTCGGGACTCCGGGGGCGGCGCGCAACGCCGATTACCGCAAAATCTTCGGCAAGCTTCCCTTCGCGGTACAGGCTATAAATTGCCGGAAAAAGTTTGCGCCGGGCCAAATCGCCGGTTGCACCAAAAATAAAAAATACAGCGCCGGGTGTTTTCAATTCATCAAAGGTTTGATTTTCAGCCATGGCTCCTCATCTTTCTCTATATAATATAGTTATAGTTTATTGAAATCAGTTCTCATCGTCAAATGTCAATTCGAAAGTTACAACGACGTGATGTCATTTTATCATATTCCGGATGAGGATGCTATTAGATTACCTGACAGTTTCTCTGGGAATTCGTCAAAATTCCATTACTGTTTTTTATCATTATATATATCTGCGCTTATATAAGCCGGGTATCAGCATTCACCAAAAATCAGTATTCAATCGTAATCAACGGGAGCCCGATGGTAACCCGGTTGCCGCCGAGGACATCATCCTTGTGTACCGCCGCCTGTAAAGCCAGACGGTGCTCCCCGCTCTGCACGGTATGCATAGTGGAAGGCACGGTATACGAGATGCTAGCGGTTGCTGCATCCTCGTAAGTTTCTGCCGCGCTTATGCCTTGCAGCTTGCCTTCAAGCATCCGCTCCGTCAGCTTCAGTGCCTGACCGGCATCTCCATGCTCCCTGGAAGTGCCCTGCAGGGAGACGTTCCAGTCCGCGGCAATGCCTGCGGATGTCATTATGTTGCCGGCCTGCTCTGCAGCCTCTGCCAATCCCGTGGTGAAGAACAGATCATTCGTCTCCACCGTAACGATCACATAACTCCCGCCGTCTCCCATTTCGCTCGAAAATAAGGAGGTCTTCATTCCTCCGGTCTTGGAAGAAGAACGGTAAGCGGCATGGCCTTCCTCTTCCGATTTGACGGCCGCCGGCAGCCCAAGCGACTTCGAGAGGGAGTTTACGGCAGCGGACGATTCACCGGCTTCACCTGTATAGGAGCCCTGCCATTTAAATACAAGACGCAGCGGAGAACCCGGCTCCGTCATGCTGCGTCCGAGATCCGTCAGCAGAGCAACCGTATCGAGCGGTGTCCCTGCCTGCCCTTCGCGACCGGCAGAACCTTGGACAGCCCCGCTTATGCCCAGAGGCTTCGCACTGTCCGATTTCGCAGGACTGGCTTCCGCTCCGCTGCGGAAGCCCGCCAGCAATAGCGCCGCACAGCACAGGATGTTTATAAGCTGCGTTCCTTTGTTCCATGTTCTTCTCCGGTTTCCCATCGTTTCTCTCTCCCTCTTGGTTCCGTTCTAGCAATCTACTAGACAGGATATCCGGTTCGAGAGATTTTATACCGGGCGGCGTAATTAGCTTCAAACTTGTTAATACGCAAAGAAGCCGGCTGGTTCGCCGACTGCTGACGTTAACGCTTGTACTGAGTTCGATTGCTTACTGCTAAAGTGACCCCTAACGCTGCTGCATGCCACCCGCCCGTAACGAAAAAACCCGCCATCGGGCAATCGATACTGGCGGTGCCGGTTACCGCCTGTTCGGGATCACTACTCGGCCAGACCGTTCTTGTAAGCGTAGATTGCCGCCTGTGTGCGGTCTTCCACGCCCAGCTTGGCAAGAATATTGGTGACGTGGAACTTCACCGTTTTGATGCCGATAATCAGCTGGTCGGCAATATCCTGATTGGACTTGCCCTGCGCCAGCAGCTTCAGCACCTCCATCTCCCGGTCTGTCAGCTCCGAGTGAGCCGGAGCCTCCATCCGGGCATCGCTCCGGAACCGGTTCATCATTTTGGAGGCAACCTGCGAGACAAGGACGGACTGTCCCCGGGCAGCCGCCCGGATCGCATCCGCCACCTCGCTGGCACGGGAGGTTTTGAGCAGATAGCTGAATGCGCCGGCCTCGATCACCGGATACATTTTTTCGTCGTCCAGATAGCTGGTCAGCACGATCACTTTGCACTCCGGATACAGCTTCATTACCTGCCTTGTCGTCTCAATCCCGTCCATCCCTTCCATTACAAGGTCCATGAGCACGACATCCGGCTTGTATTCCTGCGCCAGACGAACACCTTCCTCGCCGCTTCCGGCTTCGCCGACCACCTCGATTCCATCCTCGGTCCCAAGCACCGCCGCCAGCCCGATTCGGACCATCTCGTGGTCGTCCACAAGCAGCACTTTAATCGGTTCACCATTCTCCATGGTCGTTCCCTCCTATACTAAATCCCCTTGTCCTCGCTGAGCAGCGGCACCGTAATCTCAATGCGCGTACCTTTGCCCGGCGCCGTTATGAACTGGATTGCCCCTCCCGTTTCTGTAATGCGCTCCTGCATATTGGACAGGCCGTAGGACGTCTGCTTGCCGGCATCCATATCGAAGCCGATGCCGTCATCGCGGATGGTCATGCGAACCGTATCGCTGCGCCGGTGGATGCGAATCTCCATTTTGTCCGCCTTGGCATGCCTCAGCGTATTGGAGATGGCCTCCTGCACAATGCGGAACAGGTGGTTCTCGATCCCCTTCACCAGCTGTACGCCAGGGTCCATCTCAAAATGGATATCCATCGGCACCTTCACCTGCAGCTCCTTGATCAATTCCCGGATGCCCTGTTCCAGCCGCTTTCCATCCAGATAGACCGGACGCAGATGGAGCAGCAGCGCCCTCATCTCCGATTGGGCCACGGCGGCCATCTCCTCGATCAGCGCAATCTGGCGCTGGGCCTTGTCGAAGTCCTTCTCCAGCGTCCGGCCGACAGCCGTCGCCGTCATCGAAATGGCGAACAGCTGCTGCGAGACCGCATCATGCAGTTCCCGGGCCAGACGCTGCCGCTCTTCTATAATCGCCGACACCCTCGCCTGTTCAGCAAGCTGGGCGTTATTCGTCGACAGCCGCTGAAGCGTCGTTACCTGGTCCTCCCATTTGCCGCCGATCACATTCAGCTGTTCCGCAAGCCGTCCCAGCTCGTCTTCGCCGAGTGACGGCATGGACAGCGTCAGGTTGCCTTTTTCCCACAGCAGCAGCGTCTCCCGCATCCGCTCAAGCCTGCGCTTGACCCGGAAGCTCTGATAAAAGCCGAAGCCTACGCCGAGACCGACCGGCAGAAGCAGCAGCGATACCGTCCGCAGCCCGAAGTTCAAGCTTTCAAAAGGACGCAAAAAACCGTATGTATACATAATGTACAAAATAACCAGCAGCAGGACAAAGGAGAACAGAGCTCCTTCGCCCATGCTGCGCGACACGATATTGGCATTCTTTTTATGATCCATCCGGAGCCCTCCCTCCTTATCCGCCTATGGCAATCTTACATCCAAATCTCCCATCAAATAAGAAACGCTAACCTTCACCCGTTGTTCGCTGCTCTCGTAGCCCGGAGATTTCCAGTTCAACCGGTTCATCATCCCCGTATCGCGCTGGCTGCCAAATTCGATGGAGCCGAACAGCACGAATGCATCGATCTCCACGCCATAACCATCCGCCAGATGCAGGTCCATATCGCCAAAAATCCCCTGAAACAGCATAATCGTTTCCTTGTCCTCCGCCATCGCCAGCGACAGATCCAGATCGGTTTCGCCGAGCACATGCCAGGCGCTGAGACTGTGCATCACCCAAGGCGAACGGTCCCAGTTAAAGCTTGAGGAGAAATTCTGCTTCTGGAGATGGTTCTTTCCATGCTGCAAGCCTTTGGATTTGACGAAGAACATCCCCAGCGAAATCAGGCAAATACCCAGCACCAGCACCAGATGATCCAGCAGCAGCATCACCGCGCCGATACCCAGCAGCGTATAGCCCTGCTTGATCTTCCCCAACTTGGTCCGGTAGATGCCCAGCAGCAGCAATAAAAGGGCGACAATGGAAAGGAAACCGATCCATCTGCCAAAAATCATCAAGCATCCGACAGCGATCAGTCCAATGGCTATCAAACGGTTTCGCTTTTCCATTTCGCACCTCCTGATGTAATATTAGTCCGGTCAGCCTTACGGCAACCCGGGACCCAAACGGCCGGAAAAGCCATGCCGGCATGGTGATCCATCCGTATGGCTTTACCCTCGTTTCAGCATATCATATCAACCTGTATTTATGGAACAGGCATTATCTCCGCCTTGCGTATTTCGGCTTATTCTTCCTTGCTCAGCGAAGGTCCGGCAGAACCGTTCAGCTTGCTCTTTAGCGCGTTCAGCTGCTCTTCCACTTTCAACTGCTTCTCGGCGTCGACAGGGCTGTAAGCGGCAGCGGCCGTCGGCCGGTACGGAGCGCGCAGCACATCGGCCTCGGCTTCAAGCTGCATGATCTTCTCTTCCATGCGGTGGAATCCAAGCGATGCGCTGCCGCTTTCGATGCTGTGCACGCTGCTGATTTGCGACATCTGCTTCTTCGCCTTGGCCATTTGAGCCCGGGATACGAGCTCATTGCGCTTGTTGCGCAGCTTGTAGAATTCATCCTTCATTTCATGCAGCTGCTGCACTAATTCCTTGGCATGGGCTTCCGCCTGTGTATGCAGTTCGCTGTATTCGCCGAATTTTTGGTCGAAGTAGATCTTCTCCTCCAGCAGCTTGCGCGCCACTTCCTCCTGGCCGTTCTTCAAGGCAAGCTCAGCCTGCCCGCCGCGCTGTCCGGACAATTTCTCCGCTTCCTCCACACGCTGCTTCATCCGGCGTTCATTGGCCATTTGTTTGGCAACCGTAACTTCCGCCTCGTGAATTTCGGCCTCCATATCGCGCAAATACTGGTTCAGCATGACAATCGGGTCTTCCACCTTATCCAGCAGATCGTTGACGGATGCTTTGGTCATATCTTTGATTCTTTTAAAAACTCCCATGTTTTACACTTCTCCCTTCTTATCTTCGTATTTGGAAAGCTTGCGTTTAAGCTCTTCGATTTCTTTTTGCATCGCTTTTTTCTCAATGTCCTTCATCATGTCGTCCAGACCGGAATCCTGCGCGGCGTAGCCGCCGGCTTTGCCGTATCGGGGATCATAATGATCATTCCGATCGTAGGGCCGCGCCCCGGGACCGAATGGACCGCGCGAACCACAGCCCCGGCGGCTATATCCGCCTTCGCTTCTGGAGTGCGGACCGTAACCGCCGTCCGCCATTTCGGGCCCGAAGCCGTAAGGGGGATAAGGTCCCGGCTCCTTCGGAAAGATCAGCGCTGCGATGAAATACACCGGAATAACGGCGCCGCCCGTAAAGGGAATGCTGATCAGCAGCACAATCCGCAGCAGCGTGGAGTCAATGCCGATCGCCTCCGCTAATCCGCCGGTAAGTCCTGTCAGTACTTTGTCGCGGGTAGATCGATACAATCTCGTCATAACGCTACTCCTTTCCTTCCTTGTTCAGCTTATCCTTCAGCTTGGCCAGCTCCCGTTCCAGAACACCGGCGACCGTCTCACCCGCCTGAACCGCGTATTCCTGGCCCATCCGCCGCAGGTCGCGGAGGCTTTTGGCCTCCAGCTCCCAGTCCGTGAGCCGGTCATCCAGACGCCCGAACATTTTCGGAATGTCGCCGCCTCCGTAAGCGGCGGCCCGCTGGTTCATCCGCTGCTGCAGCCGGAGCGTTTCCATCCGGGCCGCATAATACTGGCGCTTGCTGTACACCGACTGATACTCCATCTTCAGTTCGCCGAGCTGCTGTTCCAGTTCCAGCAGAGACTGCCGGCTTTGCTCCAGCAGACCGCTGTACTGCTCCAGCTTCTCCTCATAAATAATTTTCTCCTGCAGAGCCAGCTTTGCCAGATTGTCCTCGCCTGCCTTAAGAGCCAGCAGCGCCTGCTCCTCCCGCTTGTTCCTCATAGAAGTCGCCTGATCGACCTGATGCTGAAGCTGCTTCGTATGGTTCGCGTACTGCGTAAACAATCTTTCGGCTTCGCCTATTTCCTCGCGGGTCGTATACAGAAATTGATCGATCAGCTTCACGGGGTCCTGGCTTTGTTCAAGCTTTTCATTTAAATTGGCTACGGTAATGTCCCGCATTCGACGAAAAACGCTCATCTTGTACCGCTCCCTCCTTGCCGTTCATTTTAGTTCCGATCACTTATAAATAATGGTTGCTTCTCTTGCCTTTAAGTACCGATATTCCCCATACGACCAGCGCTACGCCGAGCAGCGGTCCGATCAGCCAAGCCAGCTTGCTGATCAGGGACATGATTCCGATAAACATGACGATCCAGCCGATCACTTTTCGTCCGCTCTTGATTCCGTAGTAACCGA
The DNA here is from genome assembly GCF_013393385.1 of Paenibacillus sp. URB8-2. Taxonomy (NCBI): domain Bacteria; kingdom Bacillati; phylum Bacillota; class Bacilli; order Caryophanales; family Paenibacillaceae; genus Paenibacillus; species Paenibacillus sp. URB8-2. The sequence continues at coordinate 4,787,564 of NZ_AP023239.1, forward strand.
GAACAACCAGCAGCACCGGGAACAGCAATCGGAAAATTCCGTGGATCAGCGGAAGCGCCATACCCAGCAGCATAATAGCGCCGATGGCAATCAGTATGAACGCGAGGCCGTTTCCTCTGTTTCTTTGCATCTTTCTCACCGCCTTTCGATGTCCTTCACCTTATGTTCTTATTGTAGGAGAATTCGGGTCCGTTCAAAACGGACCGGGGACGGTTTTTGAAACTGGACTTAAGGCGGGGCGGCATTAAGACTTCCGTTCTCTAACCCATACCGGGCGCTCGCCGAGAAAGCCTTGAATTCAAAAAAGACCCTTCGCAGGGTCTTGTTTCAGTAATCCGTATGATCCTCCAAAAGGCCGTCAATCTCGGCGGCCGCAAGGTCCAGGCCTTGCTGGACGGGCAACTCGCCCAGAAATATTTTGTGCAGGTATTGGGTATACACTAGTTCGATTTTGCTCCAGTTCTTGACCGTCGGCCGCAAAAAGCCATCGTCCACAGCTTCAACATAAGGATACAGGTAAGAATCCCGGCTGATCTTCATCACCTTGAGCGCCTCCCGGTTCGCCGGGATCAGCCCGGAACGGTACATAATGAGCTGCGCTTCCTTGCCGGTCATCCATTGAATAAAAGCCCATGCCTCTGCAGGATTCCGGCTGCCCTTCATAATGACCAGATTTTCGCCCCCGATAATCGACGTAGGGACATTGGAGTGCGGGAAGGGTACGGGCAAGGTCTGCTCAAGGGCAATATCAATCTCCGAACGCTTCATTAAACTGTAGAACCATGGCGCATCGTCGGTAACAAGCATGTTTCCGTTCCGCACTTTCTCCCAGTTGTCGCTATTCAGCGTCATCGCAGAGAGATGAATAAGCTTTTCCTTATATAATCCTGTCAGCTTCTCCACCGCACGGACGGTGCCCGGACTGTTCAAATAGCCTGTAGCCCTGGTAAATCCCGGGTCCACGAACGAACCTCCGAGGCTGTAGATGTACGGCAGCGTGTCCCAAGAGTTCAACCCCCCTAGTCCAATCGTAAAGCGGTGCTTGCGGGCAAGCTCCACAATCTCGTCCATCGTCCCAGGCGGCTCGGAATATCCCGCTTGTCTCAGCAGCTTCCGGTTAAATATAGCCGTCTTCGTGTACAGATTAAGCGGCAAAGAATAGTATTCATCTTGATAAAAGCCTATGCTGAGCCCCTTGTCGTAGAACGCAAATTGAAGCTGCTCAAATCCCGGAAATCCGTCCAGCGGCTCAAGGAGGCCTTTTTGCGCAAATTCCGGCACCCAGGCAATATCCATGCGCACCACATCCGGGCCGCGGTTGGAGGAAGCGCGTGCAATCAAGCTGTATTTAAGTTCATTGGAATTAGCCAAATTTATGCATTTAACCCGAATGTCTGGATTGTTCCGTTCAAAAGCCGGTATGAGTTCCTTCATCAGCAGCCGGGTTTCCTTATCATTGTACGTATGCCAGAAGGTAATGACCGTTTTGTCATTCCCGTGAAGCGTCTGAACCTGATCCGGTTCCGAGATTACGGATGCACCTGCACAACCGGCCGTTAACACTATCGTCATCAAACAGAATAACCGCCGGATAACAAAGACGGAAATCTCCCCCCTTCTTTACGGCTGAGCGCTGCTCTTCAGGCTTTCCCTATATTCGACCGGAGTGAGCCCTGTACCTTTTTTGAATACTTTGCTAAAGTATTTCACGTCTTTAAATCCCGCGCCTTGAGCGACATCATAAATCCGGGTGTCGTCCTGGGCGAGCAGCCGCTTGGCTTCCCGAATCCGCAGCTCGATCACATAATCGATAAAATTTCGGCCGGTTTGTTTCTTGAATAGGAGGCTGAAATAGCTTTTGCTCAGATGAATGGTATCCGCCACGCTCTGAAGCGTCAAATTTTCGGTAAAATGAGCGGCTATATACTCCAGCGCCCTCGTGATAAGCTGTCCCCCGTAACCGCTATCAGACAATGGTGGAATCATAGACATGCTGTTCTGCTCCAGTTCGCCAACCATGAATGCAGCCAGCTGCTCCAAAGTTTCCGTCTTACGGATCAGCTCCTGCTGTTCGGGAGGCAAGGATTCCGCGCCCGCTTCCAGCCGGTAAGTGCCGGCAAGCAGCACGCAGGCCTCCTGCTGAACCCGCTCCGGGCTCAAGGCCCCGCTCTTCCAGCGTTCAAGGGCAAAATCAATCGCATGGGAAGCCGGATCTCCTTTGCGGATCATCTCAAAAAACGGTTCCCAATCATCGGCATGTTCAAGGTCCGGTAACGATGGTTCATGATTGCTCTCCGGTCCTCCGCTTCCGAACAAGCCGCCCAATCCCTCGAAAAAGCGCCTTTGACAGGCAAAACGGCTCTCGGCATATCCTTTAAGAAGGCGGCCTGCCCCCTGCCCTATGGCTAAGCCTGCGGATGTCGAAATGTTCCATTCCGCTTCAACCCCCTTTTTCCACACTTGGACCTGCCGTACGGCTGCCTCCTCCTCTTGTTTCGGAAAGATAAGGAACAGGCTGCTTTCCGCCACCAGCAGCGCGCTTCCCTTCTCCATCCGCTCATAGAAAGCTTCCTGCAGGTCCTCGAGCAAGAGCTGAACATACAAATATCCGCTATTTTCTCTCCATTCTTCGGCACCGTCCAGCGTAAGATAGACACAGGCATAGGGTTCTTCGAGCCACTCTGGGGCGCCCGCCGCGGCGGACGGCGTGACCTGCTCCTGTACGATCCACCGCTTGATTTCCTGCTCCTCGCGCTTCCTTTCCAGATAAAGGGCGCTCTGCCGATACTGGATCAGCTCGGAATCCTGCTTCCTCTCGTCCTCCAGCATGGAAATGCTCCGGCGCAGGACGGCAAGAAGATCCTCCTTTTTCAAGGTCAGCTTTAACAAATAATCGACGGCGCCCAGCTTAAGCCCTTCTTTTACGTATTCGAAGTCACTGTAATTGCTGACCAGGATCACCTTAAGCCAAGGGCAAAGCGCCTGTGCCTGCTTCATCAGTTCAATACCGTTCATCAAAGGCATTTTGATGTCCGTGATCAGAATATCGAAGGACAGGCTCTCCAGCGCAGCGAGTGCCTCCGCGCCGTTCGCGTAGTGGTCCTCTACGGACATCCCTTCTTTTTCCCAATCGATAAACGCGCTGATCCCATGGCGGATCACAGGCTCATCATCTACGATAAGTACTTTATACATAGTGTTCCCCCCGCTCGCTAGTTCTAAGAGGTCGTTTCTTTCGGCTTTTTTAATAAAATGCGTACGGTCGTTCCTTGCCCGCGGCCGCTCACAATGGAACATTCCCAATTCTGGTTGTAATAAAGCCGCAGCGAGTCATAAATATGACGCAGACCGATGCCGATTTCTCCTTTTTCCACAGCGGTTTTCGCTTCATTTAACAGCATTAGTTTCTCTTTGCCAATGCCCCTGCCATCGTCTTCGACCCGAATTTCGAGTCCTTCACAGCTATTTGAGATCGTTATCGAAATTCTGCCATCCGTATTTTTCGGCACGATTCCATGGAAGATGGCGTTCTCCACCAACGGCTGCAGCAGCATGCGAGGAATCATGATCTTCTCCGTCCCGGGCTGGACATCCAGCTCCAGATGAAAGTTTTTTTCATAACGCAGCTCCAGAATGATCAGATACTTACGGATTATATCGAGCTCCTCATCCACTGTAATCATGACGCCATTCTTGCCCATGTTCGCTTCAAGCAGATGATTTAATGCCGACAACACCTCGGATGCGCGGCTGTTCTGGCCGGAGTCAATAAGCCACCGCAGCGTGCTGAGTGTGTTAAACAGAAAATGCGGGTGAATCCGGTGCATGACCGCCCGAAGCTCCGCGTGGTGCTTCTCGCTTTGTTCATTCTCGACCTGCTGCATTAATTTCCCGATTTCATGAACCATTTTGTTAAACTGCTTGCTCAAAAATCCGATTTCATCGGCCGTGCGAATGTCCGTCCGCGTCTCCAGATCGCCTTGCTGGACGCGCAGCATGCTTTGGGTAAGCTGCTTTACCGGTTTGGTCACCATCCCGGCCACGAAAAGGCCGATGCCGACCGCTAGCATGGAAAAAATGGCGGAAGTCAGCAATATCCGGCTCTGAAGCCGTTCCAGCTGTCCGCTGATTTCATTTACGGGAACGGTTCCCACAAGCATCCAGCCGTTGCTGAGCAGCTGCTTGACCCCGTAATAGGGGATGCCTTCCATTTGGAACTCGAACTCCACTCCGTCATTATCCACAATACTGGTATACAAATCGGGGTTCTGCACTCGCTTGTTGATCATTTTGAGATTGGAATCGATCATAATCCGCCCATCGGAATCGACGACGAAGAACTTGCCCGTATTCCCGAGCTTCAGCTTCCGGATCGTCCCCAAGATCGACTGCCCGTCCAAATGGACCTGCACCAGGCCGATATTGTTCATCGTGTCAAAGTCCTTCAGCACTCTTCCCACCGGTAGAACCAGATCCGTATTCTCTCCTCCGCCGCTGAAGTGGTCGTACTGGAGGCCTTGCCACACCAGCTCTCCGTCCTTGCGCTTCACTTCCTTCACCCAATCCTCGTCGGACAGGCGGATCTGTTTAAGCTCGGAGTCGGAAAAGGTTCCGCTGCCCCATCCTTTCCCCTCCTCCTTCAATAAATACACGATTTTGACGAAAGAGTTGGAATAGACGTAATTGTTCAGCAGCGTATTAATATACTGAAAATTCCAGAGACCCTGGTATGAAGGGTCACCGTTCACTTTCAGGGCGGCGCGCTGGATGTTCGGATCGCTGGAAATAAAATCGGAGGTATCAATCCCCACATTTAATATAAAAGAGAGCGAATCCGCCGTCTGCTCCGCAATCTGGAGCGTGGATTCTCTAACGTTCTTTTTGAGAATGGAGTCCGACACCCAGTAGAAGGATAAGCTTGTAAAGACGGTCGGAATCAAAATAACGAGCAGGAGAACCACGATGATTTTGGCGGTGAAGCTTTTGGATATTGTCATTGTTCGCAGCATACAGCCTCTCCTATTTCGTTTCTACTTAAAAGTGTACTCGATGTAAAACCCAATACCAATGTTATATACAGGAAAATCAAGAAACTCTTCTATTTCTTATATTCAATAACGGCCATATCCCAGTATTTCAGCGCTGGCAGCTTCCACTTCACAACGCCGTCCCGCTGTGAGAATGACAGCACCTGAGGCGAGCCTCCGTTATGATCGGGTGAAGCGAACCATACTTTGGACACCGGGCGATCCGTCTTAACGGAGACAGTAACGTTCCGCCTTTCCGCCGGCTCTGTCTGCGTTCCGTGATCATCATTCCAATCCATAGTGGAAGCATCGGTGAAATTGATAAAGTGCACGATGTCTCTTCCATCCATGCGTTTGGAGAAGGACCATACTTTGCCTTGTTCCGCTTGATCCGATATAGCGACCTCTTTCGTTCCTTCGGCTTTCAGGCCGGAATCTTTCGGGTGATCCCGCAGCAGATTCTGATACGCAACCAGAAAATCGTAGTATGAAACGAGCTGCTGTTCCAGTTCCGGGGATACACTTAAATTTTTATGAGGAAAATATTCTTTGGACAGCATATTCTCCCCCAGCTCCAGATGGGACCCGCCCGACGCAAAAATGACCGCATCCGTCAGCAGAATTCCCGGCGTGTTGAACGTTCCCGGCGCATCGGATAAATGATAATTCATATAAGCGGCAAGCACCGTGTTCAGCCGGTTTCCGCTGAATCTCGAATTCTCGTCAATCACTTCTTTTAAATTCCGGTACTGCGGATGGTTGCCCCATACTTCAGTGTACAGAAACTTGACGGGCGCTTCCTTCGCGATGGTTTCCTGGCCGAACTGGCCGACGGCGTTCATCACATAATCCACATCAAGCTTCTCCTTGGCCGCATTCAGGAACGACGGATATGTCGCGGCGAGATTTACACTTCTGCCGTCATGGGTCCACAACGCCCCCCTGTCTCCCAACTGATCCACATGCCAGCCGTCAAAGGGAAGCGTGTCGAACGTTTTCTTTTCTTTTTCGATCAAGTAATTCTGCCAATCCGGGTTAGAGGGATTATATAGATCAATATCGCTTGCCCATTCGTCCGGAAGAGGGTGCTTATCCTGATCGGTGCCGCCCGGGTCCTTGAACAAGCCCCACTCCCTGTTCACACCGTCCTGTTCCGCGTCCGCATAGGCGCCAAACAGCAGGTTATAGTTCATGGCCTTCATGCCGTGATCGTGGGCCAAGCCGATATAGTCTTTCACCGTATTAAACGATACGGAGCGGTTGGCAATATCCTTCCATTCCGCCGCCGGCCTTCCTTCTTCCCACCGAATCGGTTCCTGATGCTTATACTGCCAATCGTAGAACTGGATGCCATTGATATGGAAACGGTTCAGCCGTTCAATGACCCGCGACATCTCGCCCGTGTTCATGTTCGGGAAATCGGCCAGATAGCCGTACCGGGGGAATTTCCCCCAATCGGACGATACGTCCACACCAATGTTCATCTGATCCGCCTCACCGTCCCGCTCGTAGACGACTTCGGCCAAATAGCCTTGTCCCTCCTGCCGGGGCGGCTCCCAGCTCCAGACCAGCTTGTCCCCTTCAACGCGCAGCTTCTCTTCCTTTATGACCCTGTCCAAATGCAGATATCGGATATGGACGGTTCCGCCCGGTGCAGGCTGCTTTAACTTCAGCTCAAACCGGACATCTTCTCCCGGCCAGTAAGCCGCTTTATCCGTGGATAATCCTTTCAGTAGAGAGCCTTTATGAATGACCACATGCTTTGGCGGGGTCTCGGCGGTATTCCAAGTTTTTTGGCAGGCCGAAGTTAACGTTATAGCCGCGCAGACCGCAGCAACCCCGGCCATCCGCATCCACCTGGCGCGTTTCATTCTCCCACTTCCTGTTCTCATAGTTTTTGTTCATTATCCGGGAAACCCTCTTTCAGATCAAATGGCGATTTTTAACGGGAAATTCGCATTTTTGTTGTCATATCAACATTGTATACGCTAACAATTTTATGCGGTGTCTTATTTTTGCCAATTCACAAAAGATATTGCACCCCCTCTTGATTTTTTAAAAATTGAACTTTTTTGTTGAAAATTGTGTATTCCTTGCAAGATCCGCCCGTTTTAGTGTCCAATTTCACCATATCCAATAATTTAAGAGGTTGACTCTTTCGCAGGCAGAGCTTCCAAGCTGCAGTCCCTTAGACCTGCGGAACTATAAATATTCATATTTTTCCATATTAGTGGTAATAAATTGAATCGATCATTTACAGGAAAATAAAAAGCGAAAAAAGAGCGAACCCCTTGTCAGGCATGGTTTTCGCAGTTTCGCATCCCATTTATGGAACCGGTTTCAAAAATGCCGTTTCCGTTTTTTCGACAATCTCATAGGAGGTTCTCCCCATTGTTCAAGCGATTTATCCTTGCTAATTTGAAATAGGCAGCCGGAAGCGGGAGCTTGCGCTCATCGGAATGGATGCCTGCTATACAAAACTATTTCAGAGTGGGAGAGAGAAACGTATGCGTAAAAGGTTAAAGGCATCAATCATGTCGAAAAAACTGGCGCAAGCAGCCATGTGCCTGAGTCTGCTGACCGGAACATTTGCTGCGGTCCTGCCGGCAAATGTGGCTTTTGCGGAAACGCAGCCGGAAGCGGATACTCCGCTGAACAAACAGAATCTTAAGCCATTATCCGTACAATCGTTGGAAACTCTTGAAAACGGAGTAAAGTTGAACTTGGGGGATTATCAGGGATTTATCCGGCTCTTTGCAGAGGACATGGCAAAAATCTCGGTAGTTAAAAACGGCGAAGACGAGTTCATCTCCCCTGGTATTGCCAAGAAAGACTGGAAGACGCCTAAATTCAGTTCAAAGGAAACGGATAAAGAATATATCCTTTCTACCAGCGAGCTCACCGTAAAAATTAACAAACAGCCTTTCGGCGTCAAATTCCTGGACAAGCAAGGAAACGTGATCAACGAAGACGCGGCGCAGGGTGTCGGTTATGAAAACGGTAAGCCGTATGCGTTTAAAAAGACGGATGCCACTGAAAACTTCTACGGTTTCGGCGAGCAATCGGGCGGGCTGAACAAGCGCGGCAAAAGCCTTGGCATGTGGAACACGGACGCTTATTCCTATAACAAGAATACTAAATATCTGTATACGTCCATTCCATTCTTCATCGGGCTGAAAGATAAAAAAGCCTACGGTATTTTCTTCGACAATACTTATCGCTCCTATTATGAAATGGCCAGCGAAAAAGACGATTATTACTATTTCTACGCCAACGGCGGCACACTTACTTACTACTTCATCAACGGTCCGGAAATCGGCGACGTTATCGACCGGTATACCGAGTTGACAGGGAAATCCGAGACGCCTCCAATGTGGTCCCTGGGCTTCCATCAAAGTAAATGGGGCTACACACCGGAAGAACTCGTGAATGTGGCGAAAACCTACCGCGAGAAGAAAATTCCGCTCGATACGATGCACTTTGATATCGACTACATGGACGGATACCGCGTGTTTACCTGGAACGACCAGTATAAACAAGCGCTGAAGACACTGAAGGATGAAGGCTTCCGTGCCATTACGATCAATGATCCGGCTGTCAAGCAGGACGAGAACTACCGTATGTTCCAAGAAGGAACCGCAAAGGATTACTGGGCGAAAAATCCGGACGGCTCCACCTTCTATGGCGATGTATGGCCGGGCAGATCTGCATTCCCGAACTTCCTGAAGTCGGATGTCCGCAATTGGTGGGCCGGCAATCTCGGAACACTCTTGAATGAAGGCGTTGACGGGATCTGGAATGACATGAACGAGCCAGCCGTATTTGACGGCCCTTTCCATACGATGCCGCTGGATGTCGTGTTTGAAGGCGACAACGGGGAGAAGAAGCTTCATACGGAATACCACAATCTTTATGGACATCATGAAACCGAAGCGACATATAACGGCTTCCTCAAAAATAAGCCTAATACCCGTCCATTCGTGTTAACCCGCGACATGTACGCAGGAACGCAGCGCTACGCGGCGCTCTGGACCGGCGACAATGTAAGTAACTGGGAGCATTTGCAAATGTCGATTCCAATGAACGCCAACGTCGGTTTGTCCGGTGTTCCGTTTGTCGGCAATGATATCGGCGGCTTCGCGAAATCGCCGGGCAATGTTCCGACGCCTGAGCTGTTCGCAAGATGGATCGAGGTCGGCGCCTTCCTGCCGTTTGCCCGCGACCACTATGACAATAGCGCGAAATCTGGACTCGGAAGCGGCCAGGAGCCTTGGGAATTCGGCAAAGAGGTTGAAGATATCAGCCGCAAATACATCTCGATGCGTTACGAGCTGATGCCTTACTTGTACAACCAGTTTAAGGAATCGGCCGAGAACGGTCAGCCGGTCCAGCAGCCGCTGGTTTACCAGTTCCAGGACGATGCAAAAACGTATAACATCGAAGACCAGTTTATGTTCGGCGATTCGATGATGCTTGCACCTGTTGTCAAAGAAGGCCAAACGAGCCGCGAAGTGTATCTGCCGGCAGGCGAGACATGGGTGGATTACTGGACTGGCAAGAAATATGAAGGCAACCAGTCGATTACGGTAAACGCCGAGCTTGGAACACTGCCTATTTTCGTGAAAAACAATTCGATCATCCCTCGTCAGGAAGTGGAGCAATCCACCGATGAGAAGAAGCTGGAAAATCTGATTCTTGACACATATCTGGACAATAAAGCCAGCTACAGCTTCTACGAGGACGATGCCGAGACCCTGGATTACAAGCAAGGCGAATTCAATCTTACGAATTTCAAGGTGGAAAAGAAAGGCAACCACATCGAGTTCGAGCAGGACAAGAAAGCTCAAAACTACGATTCCGCCATTAAGTCCTACACGCTTAAGCTGCATGATGCCGAGCAGCCGAAGAAAATTCAGGCGGCTAAACACAAATATGACCAAGTGGGCAGCTTAGAGCAGTTGAACGGGCAGGAAAGTGGTTACTACTTCGATTCGGCTGAACATGTACTGTATGTCAAGATCCCTGCCGATGAAGACCGCGGTGTAAAAATTCAATAATACGATTCACGGTTATTGCCGGAAGAAAAGTAAAACGGGTAAGCGTCTTCGGCTTCACCCGTTTTCTTTTCCTTAAGGCGATTCCGTATCGATCTAATCAGAATCTGCAGAAATGAGCGTGCCCAATTGAAGTATACAAAAATAGTCTCCGCCGCAGTCCTTTCCCTATCGTTAATAGTCTTTCCGTTTGTCCAACCCTTACATACTGCGTTTGCTGAAAAAGTCACAAACGGACAGATGGAAAACCAGAAAAACAGCAAGGTCCAGCCGGCTAAAGCGGCATGGGATAAAAGTACATTGCAATTTATCGACCAAGAAACGACCGGCGATGGAATTTCAGCAACCATTAAGAATGGCGGCTCCCAGATGCAGGGCGAAACGGTTTATGAGGTGTTTCGCAGCGATACCGGCAATCCAAAGAACGGCGAAGTCGTTGCCTCAGGCGTGGTCGGAACACTCGCTCCCGGCGAATCGCAGGAGCTGACTTTCACGCCGGCTCTTCTGGAACAGGGAAACTATATGTTTAAAGCCTACCAGCGTTCGGGCCATCCGGGAACGGGCGTATTGTGGAGCGAATCCATTACTGTAGAGGAAACCCGTGAAGCCGCTGAACGAAACCAACCCGAGCGTCCGTTCGACCAGTATTTCAACTCCGATGTTCAAGGAGGAACGGCAACGTTTACGGTCCCTGAAGGCATCGGGGAAGTCGAGATAAGCTTCTCCAGCTATATCTACCCGGAAGGCGTCATTCCTCAGGAAGACGGCAAGCCTTACGAGAATCAGCACGTGTACGATAATGTGACCCAAACCTATGGACCGGGAACGCATACCGTACAAGTTGACCTACCGGAATCCGGGTATTGGCAGACCGATCTGTACTTGGGTCCGGTAGTCGAAACGTTGACGGAAAGCGGACATTCCATGGATTCGATCATTGACGCCGATTACGGCTCCGCAAATTAAGATTCACAACCAAAATAACCAAATCATTTTAAGGAAGAGAGGTTTCAAAGATGAAAAAATTTACATCCATGGCCTTATCCCTGCCCTTATTGTTCAGCTTTGCCTCGGGCGCTCTTGCCAAAAGCGAAGTACATCCCGAGCCGCAAAGTGATTCTAACCTTGGCGTCTATTACGAGATTTATGTCAATTCCTTCTCTGATTCCAACAACGACGGTAACGGCGACCTGAACGGCGTCCTGCAAAAGCTGGATTATTTGAATGACGGAAACCCGCATACCAAGAAAGATTTGGGCGTCGATTCGCTGTGGCTGATGCCGATCAGCCCTTCCCCCAGCTATCATAAGTATGATACGACCGATTTCTACAGTGTAGATCCGGAGTACGGCAGTACGGAAGACTTCCGCCGCCTGACGGAAGAAGCACATAAACGGGGAATGAAAGTGACGATCGATCTTGCGCTCAACCATACGAGCAACAAGCACCCTTGGTTCCTTGATGCCGTCAAGGACAAGAACAGCCCGTACCGGGATTATTATATCTGGGCTGACAAGAACACCGATCTGAATGAAAAAGGGCCTTGGGGCCAGCAGCTCTGGTATGAATCGTATCCGGGGTCCGGGGACTATTACTACGCCCTGTTCATAGACTTCATGCCGGATTTGAACTTTGACAATCCTAAATTGCGTGAAGAGATGATCAATGTCGGGAAGCATTGGCTGAACCAGGGAGCTGACGGATTCCGCCTAGACGCTGCCATGCACATCTACAGCAAAGCAGATGAAGCGGGTAAGAATGTCGCATGGTGGGATGAATTCAAGCGGGCACTTGCCAAGGTCAAGCCGGATGTTTATCTCGTTGGAGAAGTGTGGGACCGTCCGAACAATATTGCTCCTTACTACAAAGCGCTGGATTCTTCATTCGACTTCGATCTGTCTTCGAAGATTTTGGATGCCGTGCAGAACGGTTCGGATAACGGGCTGGCTTCTTTTGCGTCGAATACCCTTGATTTATACCGCAGCTACACACCGGATCCGATTGACGCCCCGTTCCTGACCAATCACGACCAGGAACGTACGATGTCCATACTGAATGGGGACGTTAATAAAGCTAAATCCGCCGCCTCCATCCTGCTCACCCTGCCCGGCAACCCTTTCATTTATTATGGAGAGGAAATCGGAATGCTCGGGAAGAAACCGGATGAGAATATCCGCGAGCCGTTCCGGTGGTACCCTGAAAGCGGAGAAGGGCAGACAGATTGGGAACCCTCCCGCGATAATACAGGTCCCGACGCCGTCTCCGTAGAGGCGCAGATCAAAGATAAGGACTCCCTGCTCTCCCATTACAAAGAGCTGATCCGCTTCCGCCATGAGAGCCCTGCCCTAATGAAAGGTGACATCCGGGAGATGCCGACCGGAGACAGCCGCATTATCGGATACACCAGAACATTTGAAGATGACTCCGTACTCGTTCTGCATAATCTGAGCGGTGAGACGGTAACTATCCAATTGTCCAACGAAGCATGGCAAGGGCGTAAGATCGAATTCTCCACTTCGAATGAAGTGAAAATCAAGAAAGCCGGCGATCAGCTGAACATCACCATCCCGGCCTATACAACCTGCGGCTTGAAATAAGGTTGGGCTAATGTACAAACAGGCTTGTAAACGGCTGATTCAGCCGTTTACAAGCCTGTTCCATTATTTTATGATTTCATGAACAGCCATACGTCTTCTCTTCGATTAGGCGTTTGCTGCTTCTTTTTCTTGCAGTTTCTTGATAGCCGTTTCTTCGTCTTCTACCACACCGAAATCGATCAGCAGTTGTTCCAGTTCGTCCATCTCGATCGGAGTCGGAATATTCAGCATTTCGTTGTGCAGGATTTTGTCAGCCAGTTGCTTGTATTCGTTGGCTTGGTTGTGCTCAGGGTTGTACTGAGTAACCGTCATTCTTCTCAGCTCGGCATGTTGTACGACGTTGTCGCGAGGTACGAAGTGGATCATTTGTGTGTTCAGGCGACGCGCAAGTTCCATGATCAGCTCGTCTTCACGGTCGGTGTTACGGGAGTTACAAATCAGGCCACCCAGACGAACACTGCCGCTTTGAGCATATTTCAGAATACCGCGTGCGATGTTGTTGGCAGCGTACATAGCCATCATTTCGCCGGAGCAGACGATGTAGATTTCTTGCGCTTTGTTTTCGCGGATAGGCATTGCGAAACCGCCGCACACAACGTCACCGAGTACGTCGTAAGAGATAAAGTCCATGCCGTCATAAGCGCCTTGCTCTTCCAGGAAGTTGATGGAAGTGATGATACCGCGGCCTGCGCAGCCTACGCCTGGTTCCGGACCGCCGGACTCAACGCAGAGGATGTCGCCAAAGCCAGTTGCTACTACGTCTTCCAGTTCGAGATCTTCGACCGAACCCAATTCAGCGGCCATGTGAAGCACTGTTTGTTGAGCTTTCGTGTTCAGGATCAGACGAGTGGAGTCAGCCTTAGGGTCACAACCTACGATCATGATCTTTTGGCCAAAAGTAGTAGCCAGCTGAGCCAGCGTGTTTTGCGAGGTCGTGGATTTACCGATACCGCCCTTACCGTAAAATGCGATTTGTCTTGGTTTCTTACTCATGAATAATCATCCTCCATTATATAGAATATTTAGGTTATTTATTGATATAAGTCCTGAACGGCCGTCGTCATCAAATTCCTAAATCTTTGTAGAACTCTACGCTTTCCAGCAGCAGCTCTTCGATGCCGCCTTTACCTGAAAGTGCTGCAATCCCTTTTTGCAAAAGCTTGCGCCTTGGCGAATCGCCGATCCCCGAGCACAATAGCACTTGGCAATCACCGAGCATGGCCGCCGTATCGTCAAAAATCTTCTTTTTGTCGTCCGGACTGCTGCACTCGGTCCTTCCGCTGCAATACGCCTCAACCTTGCGTACTTCCAAAAGCTTCGTCTTTTGTCCCGAGACGTCATAGATCCAAAACTCGTTCGCGTGACCAAAGTGTACATTAACTTTCCCGCCGCCCCGTGTTGCAACAGCGATTCGGACTGCGGCAGATTCGGATGCCGGAAGCCCGGCCGATTTCGGCGTATGCTCCTCGCCCGCCTGCTGCTTCTCTGCCATCTGACGGCTTGCTTCGTCGGCGGCGTCAATCGTTTCCACTGAAACGCCTCCTTTTAAGAAAGGTTAATGATAAGCATTGAGGAAGTCACGTGTGATATTACATAACATAATGCGGGAGTTGGTTTAACTCGTTAGAGCCATCTTAGACTTTGAAGACAAAACCTGTCAATGACACTTAAGCGCATACATTGCTCTTTGACAAATCGTTCAAACACTACGTCATGTTATCTCACATAAACCTCTGATTATCCGCTTTCATTTTAGTAATAAATCGCTTACATTGTTAAAAAGAAAAGCGCTCAAGGTGCGCTTATCGAAAGACTTCTCCTCCATTCATCAGAACATTTCCAAAATAGTTCACCATTTCCGCCGTCCCCCGATAGCCGACACTGACATGAAATGAGGAACCGAAGCGGTTAAACACAGGAAAGCCGAAGGGAATAAAAGGAATGCCCCTTTCTTCCGCCACCGATTCGCTGTAAGAACTGCCGATCCATAAATCGGCTGTCTGCGCCGTTTCTTTTTCGAATATCAGCGATTCATGGACATGCTCAAAAGATTTGACGCCGACTTCCAAAAGCCACTGGGACAGCGAGCGCAAATGGTCCGGCTCGAGCGCCGCGACAATCCGCTTCCCTCTGAACGTTGAACAAGTGTCCAGCATGCAATCCAGAAGAAACTGCCGCTGCCAGCGGTATTTGACCTGAACCTCGCTTCCGCTCAGCTCAAGCAGGAATTGAAAGAATTCATCCGTCTCCTGCAGACCGGTTATGCCTTGGAATACACGATAAGGGATGTTCAGCTCTTTGCTGAGCAGCTTGGCGCAGGGCTCCATGCTGCGCCCGACCGCTACGGTGCAGCCGGAGGAAACCATTTCTCTCAGATAGTCCAAGGGAACCCCGCCTCGGGATAAAGAGGTATGGCCGGTCAGCAGATGACCCGTCAGCGAAGAAGACAGATCGGGCAGTACGATAACCTCCATGCCAAACGAAGCGATGATTTCTTTTAATTCCATAACATCTCCCGGTGTCAGATGAGGGCCAGGCAGGAGGTTGATCCGGTTGCGGTGTTTTTTGGGCGGGGCTTTGGGACGGGAATTGATTATTTCTTCGATTACGGCCTGTACAACTCGGACATATCCCGATTCAACAGAGCCTTCATAATCAGGGAGCGAGAGCGTCAACAGCAGCTTGTCTTGAAAAACAGGCCGGTTCTCCTCCAAATAACGGCTTGTAATTCCCTGCAAATCCTCTTTGGTTGCCTCCGTTAACGAAGTGCCGATCATGGCAAGCACATCCGGGCTATCCTCGGACATTGCATGCCGGATCGCTTCACAGACCGCATTGTCGGCGCCGAGGATGACATCGGAATCCTGAATGGATACATTTTGTATGGAGACAGGTTCGCGGAAGTGGCGGGACAAGACGGTCCGGATTGATTCCGCACACCCCGATACCCCGTGCAGAATAGGCATGGAGCGGTAAATGCCCTGAAGGGCAAGCACACCGCCGATCGTCTGGTTGCCAAGCAGGAGATTGCCCGGCAGCGGTCCGGTAGCCGAACTGAAATGTATACTCATCGGTCACACCTCCCACGGCGAACGGCGGCGGACCATTTGCCAAATGGGCTGTTCCAAAATATCCATAAGATCCTCGGCCATTCTCCGCAAGCCGGCATATCCCGTGTACGTCTTCCTGCGCTCTCCGTCAATATCCAGAAACGGTATTTTCTCTTTCAAAGGCACATAGGCGCTTCGCCCACTGACGATCATCAGATCGGCTTTCCGTCCCTCATACAGCTCAAGTATGCTTTTTTCGTCAATCTCCGTAATGATCAGAGTATCATCCTTGATTCTTTCCTTGATTCGGGACACATCTTCCCGCGCATTCGAATAGGTGCCGATGACCGTGATCCGCAGACCGAGCTCATACAGCGCCGAGATATACAACCAGCTCTCCGCCCCTTCCGTAAAGAGCACGACTTTCTTTCCCTTCAGAGGTTTGCAGGTTAAGGAAATTTCTTTGCGAACACGCGCTTCCTCCTTGCGCATAAACCGTTGAAGTCTATCATCCAGCTCCGCATCCTGAAAGTAGTAAGCAAGCTGGCGCAGAGAGAACCGGATTTCATTGGACCCGCAGAAAGATCCCTCACAAAAAGGGATACCGAACGAATCCTGCATGTGCCTGGCCAAATTCAACATCGACCTGCCGCCTACAAGCATATTCACCTTCGCAAGATGGGCCGCACGCAGTTCATCAAAGGAACAGTCTCCCCCAATTCGCGTCACTACACGGATTCCCGTCTCGGACAGCAAGCCTTCGATTTCCTTCATCTCTTGTGAAAAAGAATACTCGCCGATTAAATTGATATCAAACGGAGTGCTTTCTTTGTCCTCAACGTCCGTTGTTGTACCGATCACTTTCTCGAACAAGGCCTCCCCTGCATACCGGCTCCCTATGTTCTGGCCTCCGGCAAATCCTGGATTATGAACGGCGATCACCGATATTCCCCAGGCCTGCTCCGCCTTTTCACACACAGCATTCAAATCCTCCATAGTAAAAAGAGTGGCGCAGGTCGCATACACAAAGACACAAGGCGGATGGTGCCGCCGGACAATATGGCCGATCATTTGCAGAAGCTTACTCTCGCTGCCGAGCATTAAATCTTCTTCCGTCAGTCCCATGGAAAACACAAGCTTGGACAACGAGCCGCCAGGCGACTGCGCCTTCAGCATTCCCCAACCGTTTTGAAGACAGCTTGCAGTGCCATGAACCAGATGCGCCGTGTCCAAGATCGGCATCAATACCGACTGTGAGCCCTGAAAAGCGCAGGGGTGTGTCCGCTCCCCCGGCTTTGGACTGGAGCAGCCCATTTTATCCGGACAATTATTATGTTCGCATGCAGGTTCAACAAATAAGCCGGAATGATGCATTGGATAACCCTCCAATCACACAGTTTATATCTAATTATATTTAATTATAATTAATTATCAATATTTATAATGTATTTCATGAATTTGGGTGCAATGTCCGTGTTTCACAGGGGAAGTGTTAGCCAGTGTGGTATTGATGTTTGGGTCGGAGAAAAAAAGAAAAGCAAAAATAAAAATAGGCTTATAAGATCGCTAAAGCAATCTTATAAGCCTATTTGATGATGCCGGTGAGAGGACTCGAACCTCCACGGTTTCCCTCACGATTTTGAGTCGCGCGCGTCTGCCATTCCGCCACACCGGCGCGGATCATGGAAATGAGATCATTTCCTCTAAATAAAGCAATGGAGGCGCCACCCAGATTCGAACTGGGGATAGAGCTTTTGCAGAGCTGTGCCTTACCACTTGGCTATGGCGCCGTATAAAGATGGAGCGGACGACGGGAATCGAACCCGCGACCCTCGCCTTGGCAAGGCGATGCTCTACCGCTGAGCCACGTCCGCAAAATGGCTGGGGATATAGGATTCGAACCTATGCATGACGGAGTCAAAGTCCGTTGCCTTACCGCTTGGCTAATCCCCAATACATTCCAATAAGTAATATGGGGCGATCGATGGGACTTGAACCCACGAATGCCGGAGCCACAATCCGGTGCGTTAACCCCTTCGCCACGACCGCCATATGTTATGGAATGCTGAAATTATTTGGCAGGGGCAGCAGGAATTGAACCCACACTAACGGTTTTGGAGACCGCTGTTCTACCTTTAAACTATGCCCCTAAACTGGTGGAGGATGATGGATTCGAACCACCGAACTCGTAAGAGAACAGATTTACAGTCTGCTGCGTTTGGCCACTTCGCTAATCCTCCAGGAAAATGGTGCCGGCGAGAGGACTTGAACCCCCAACCTACTGATTACAAGTCAGTTGCTCTACCAGTTGAGCTACACCGGCTTATTCAATTATTAAATTCATGGTGGCTCGGGACGGAATCGAACCGCCGACACGAGGATTTTCAGTCCTCTGCTCTACCGACTGAGCTACCGAGCCAAACCCGTATTGAAATAAATGGCGGAACCGACGGGATTCGAACCCGCGATCTCCTGCGTGACAGGCAGGCATGTTAGGCCTCTACACCACGGTTCCACGAGGCTTCTTCTCTAAGAAGAATTGGTTGCGGGGGCAGGATTTGAACCTGCGGCCTTCGGGTTATGAGCCCGACGAGCTACCGGGCTGCTCCACCCCGCGTCAGTAAAAAGTATTTATTTAGTAGTATCATGGTGGAGGCTGAGGGGATCGAACCCCCGACCCTCTGCTTGTAAGGCAGATGCTCTCCCAGCTGAGCTAAGCCTCCATAAAAGAACAATTGTTATCTTACCAGATATCTCAACCGTAAAGCAAGTTTGAAGATGGTGACCCGTAGGGGATTCGAACCCCTGTTACCTCCGTGAAAGGGAGGTGTCTTAACCCCTTGACCAACGGGCCATACCTTAAAATATAGTGGCGGAGAGAGAGGGATTCGAACCCTCGAGACGCTTTTGACGCCTACACGATTTCCAATCGTGCTCCTTCGGCCAACTCGGACACCTCTCCATAATGGCTCCCCGAACAGGACTCGAACCTGTGACAACTCGATTAACAGTCGAGTGCTCTACCAACTGAGCTATCAGGGAACAATATTCAATTCAAGCTTGATCGCCTGAAAACTGGAACCGAAACGAAACCTTGCATTTTAGAAATTTGGATAAGCCCTCGACCGATTAGTATTGGTCAGCTCCATGCATTGCTGCACTTCCACCTCCAACCTATCTACCTCGTCGTCTTCAAGGGGTCTTACTAAATTGGGAAATCTCATCTTGAGGGGGGCTTCACGCTTAGATGCTTTCAGCGCTTATCCCGTCCGTACGTAGCTACCCAGCCATGCTCCTGGCGGAACAACTGGTGCACCAGCGGTACGTCCATCCCGGTCCTCTCGTACTAAGGACAGCTCCTCTCAAATTTCCTACGCCCACGACAGATAGGGACCGAACTGTCTCACGACGTTCTGAACCCAGCTCGCGTACCGCTTTAATGGGCGAACAGCCCAACCCTTGGGACCTACTTCAGCCCCAGGATGCGATGAGCCGACATCGAGGTGCCAAACCTCCCCGTCGATGTGGACTCTTGGGGGAGATAAGCCTGTTATCCCCAGGGTAGCTTTTATCCGTTGAGCGATGGCCCTTCCATGCGGTACCACCGGATCACTAAGCCCGACTTTCGTCCCTGCTCGACTTGTTGGTCTCGCAGTCAAGCTCCCTTCTGCCTTTGCACTCTTCGAATGATTTCCAACCATTCTGAGGGAACCTTGGGACGCCTCCGTTACGCTTTAGGAGGCGACCGCCCCAGTCAAACTGCCCGCCTGACACGGTCCCCGCACCCGTTTAGGGTGCCAGGTTAGAACCTAGATACGATCAGGGTGGTATCCCAACGGCGCCTCCACCGAAGCTGGCGCTCCGGCTTCTAAGGCTCCCACCTATCCTGTACAGATCGTACCCAAGTTCAATATCAAGCTGCAGTAAAGCTCCATGGGGTCTTTCCGTCTTGTCGCGGGTAACCTGCATCTTCACAGGTATTAAAATTTCACCGGATCTCTCGTTGAGACAGCGCCCAAGTCGTTACGCCATTCGTGCGGGTCAGAATTTACCTGACAAGGAATTTCGCTACCTTAGGACCGTTATAGTTACGGCCGCCGTTTACTGGGGCTTCGGTTCACAGCTTCGGGTTTAACCCCTAACCGCTCCCCTTAACCTTCCAGCACCGGGCAGGCGTCAGCCCGTATACTTCGCCTTGCGGCTTCGCACAGACCTGTGTTTTTGCTAAACAGTCGCTTGGGCCTTTTCACTGCGGCCCCCTCGGGCTATTCACCCTACCGAGGCACCCCTTCTCCCGAAGTTACGGGGTCATTTTGCCGAGTTCCTTAACGAGAGTTCTTCCGCGCGCCTTAGAATTCTCTTCTCGCCTACCTGTGTCGGTTTGCGGTACGGGCACCTTCTCCTGGCTAGAGGCTTTTCTTGGCAGTGTGAGATCATGACCTTCGCTACTGTAATTTTCGCTCCCCATCACAGCCCAGCCTTAATGGTGTACGGATTTGCCTATACACCAGCCTCGCTGCTTGGACGGACATCCATCAGTCCGCGTCACTACCCTCCTGCGTCCCCCCATCGCTCATAGCGGATTACGGTGGTACAGGAATATCAACCTGTTGTCCTTCGACTACGCCTGTCGGCCTCGCCTTAGGTCCCGACTTACCCTGAGCGGACGAGCCTTCCTCAGGAAACCTTGGGCTTTCGGCGGATCAGATTCTCACTGATCTTTTCGTTACTCATACCGGCATTCTCACTTGTATGCTGTCCAGCTGTCCTTACAGTCAACCTTCAACCCACATACAACGCTCCCCTACCCCTGATGCATACGCATCAAGCCATAGCTTCGGTGGTGTGTTTAGCCCCGTTACATTTTCGGCGCAGAGTCACTCGACCAGTGAGCTATTACGCACTCTTTCAATGGTGGCTGCTTCTAAGCCAACATCCTGGTTGTCTGTGCAACTCCACATCCTTTCCCACTTAACACACACTTGGGGACCTTAGCTGATGGTCTGGGCTGTTTCCCTTTTGACAATGGATCTTAGCACTCACTGTCTGACTCCCGGTGCATCAGTAGCTGGCATTCGGAGTTTGACTGAGCTTGGTAACCCTTGCGGGCCCCGCACCCAATCAGTGCTCTACCTCCAGTACTGTTAATCACCGAGGCTAGCCCTAAAGCTATTTCGGGGAGAACCAGCTATCTCCGAGTTCGATTGGAATTTCTCCGCTACCCCCACCTCATCCCCGCACTTTTCAACGTGCGTGGGTTCGGGCCTCCAGTGCGTGTTACCGCACCTTCACCCTGGACAGGGGTAGATCACACGGTTTCGGGTCTACGCCCACGTACTTAAGTCGCCCTATTCAGACTCGCTTTCGCTGCGGCTCCGGCTTCTCGCCTTAACCTTGCACGTTAAACGTAACTCGCCGGTTCATTCTACAAAAGGCACGCCATCACCCCTATAACGGGCTCTGACTTCTTGTAAGCACACGGTTTCAGGTACTATTTCACTCCCCTTCCGGGGTGCTTTTCACCTTTCCCTCACGGTACTGTTTCACTATCGGTCGCCAGGGAGTATTTAGCCTTGGCAGATGGTCCTGCCGGATTCATACGGGGTTTCACGTGCCCCGCACTACTCGGGATCCGTCTCGGAGGGAACCAAATTTGGGCTACAGGGCTTTTACCTCTATCGCGGGCCTTTCCAGACCTCTTCACCTATCTTGTTCCTTTGTAACTCCATGTGAGACGTCCCACAACCCCAGGGAGCAAGCTCCCTGGTTTAGGCTGTTCCGCGTTCGCTCGCCGCTACTGACGGAATCACTCTTGTTTTCTCTTCCTCAGGGTACTTAGATGTTTCAGTTCCCCTGGTCTGCCTCCACCTACCCTATGAATTCAGGTAGGAGTGACTGTGCATTACCACAGCCGGGTTTCCCCATTCGGACACCCCCGGATCAACGCTTGCTTACAGCTCCCCGAGGCATTTTCGTTGTTCGCCACGTCCTTCATCGGCTCCTGGCGCCTAGGCATCCTCCGTGTGCTCTTAGTAGCTTAACCACATGTTTTCCCGTTAGGGAAAATCATGAACCACTATTCACTTCACTTGATCAATCGCTTGACACAAGTTCAGCTAAAAGATGTTCTAAAACGCAATTTTCGTTTCGGTATCCAGTTTTCAAGGATCAAGATTGAGAGTTTGAGCTCTCAAAACTGAGCAACGAGTGAGCAACAGGCCTAAACCTGAGTTTTGGAAGCTTAGCTTCCGATTTGAATGTTTCCGCTCGGGAAACGATTCTCCATAGAAAGGAGGTGATCCAGCCGCACCTTCCGATACGGCTACCTTGTTACGACTTCACCCCAATCATCTACCCCACCTTCGGCGGCTGGCTCCCTTGCGGGTTACCCCACCGACTTCGGGTGTTGTAAACTCTCGTGGTGTGACGGGCGGTGTGTACAAGACCCGGGAACGTATTCACCGCGGCATGCTGATCCGCGATTACTAGCAATTCCGACTTCATGCAGGCGAGTTGCAGCCTGCAATCCGAACTGAGACCGGCTTTATAAGATTGGCTCCACCTCGCGGTTTCGCTTCCCGTTGTACCGGCCATTGTAGTACGTGTGTAGCCCAGGTCATAAGGGGCATGATGATTTGACGTCATCCCCACCTTCCTCCGGTTTGTCACCGGCAGTCACTCTAGAGTGCCCAGCTTCACCTGCTGGCAACTAAAGTCAAGGGTTGCGCTCGTTGCGGGACTTAACCCAACATCTCACGACACGAGCTGACGACAACCATGCACCACCTGTCTCCTCTGTCCCGAAGGCCGCGCCTATCTCTAGACGATTCAGAGGGATGTCAAGACCTGGTAAGGTTCTTCGCGTTGCTTCGAATTAAACCACATACTCCACTGCTTGTGCGGGTCCCCGTCAATTCCTTTGAGTTTCAGTCTTGCGACCGTACTCCCCAGGCGGAGTGCTTACTGTGTTAACTTCGGCACCAAGGGTATCGAAACCCCTAACACCTAGCACTCATCGTTTACGGCGTGGACTACCAGGGTATCTAATCCTGTTTGCTCCCCACGCTTTCGCGCCTCAGCGTCAGTTACAGCCCAGAAAGTCGCCTTCGCCACTGGTGTTCCTCCACATCTCTACGCATTTCACCGCTACACGTGGAATTCCACTTTCCTCTTCTGCACTCAAGCTGCCCAGTTTCCAGTGCGACCACAGGTTGAGCCCATGGTTTAAACACCAGACTTAAACAGCCGCCTGCGCGCGCTTTACGCCCAATAATTCCGGACAACGCTTGCCCCCTACGTATTACCGCGGCTGCTGGCACGTAGTTAGCCGGGGCTTTCTTCTCAGGTACCGTCACTCTTGTAGCAGTTACTCTACAAGACGTTCTTCCCTGGCAACAGAGCTTTACGATCCGAAAACCTTCATCACTCACGCGGCGTTGCTCCGTCAGGCTTTCGCCCATTGCGGAAGATTCCCTACTGCTGCCTCCCGTAGGAGTCTGGGCCGTGTCTCAGTCCCAGTGTGGCCGTTCACCCTCTCAGGTCGGCTACGCATCGTCGCCTTGGTGAGCCGTTACCCCACCAACTAGCTAATGCGCCGCAGGCCCATCCCCTGGTAGCAGATTGCTCCGCCTTTCCGCCTTCCGGTATGCACCAGAAGGTCTTATCCGGTATTAGCTACCGTTTCCGGTAGTTATCCCAGTCCAAGGGGCAGGTTGCCTACGTGTTACTCACCCGTCCGCCGCTAAGTCCTTTT
Organism: Paenibacillus sp. URB8-2; assembly: GCF_013393385.1. Lineage (NCBI taxonomy): Bacteria > Bacillati > Bacillota > Bacilli > Caryophanales > Paenibacillaceae > Paenibacillus > Paenibacillus sp. URB8-2. Next base: position 4,811,045 of record NZ_AP023239.1, read on the forward strand.
GAGAGCAAGCTCTCAAAAGGACTCCGCTCGACTTGCATGTATTAGGCACGCCGCCAGCGTTCGTCCTGAGCCAGGATCAAACTCTCCAATAAGGTTTTTTCGTGCAGTTACCACCCGAATCACTCCGAGAAAATAACCATCCGAAAAGTTTATCGATAGAGCGATTCGCTCATTTTGAAACATCTGACGAGAATTTGCATTCTCTTCATTTTGGAACTCGCTAAAGCGAATTCCCACTCACTCGTTGTTCAGTTTTCAAAGATCAATTTCTCTTCCAGTGCATCACCGCGTCTCTTGCAGCGACCTTTATAATATATCACGCCGGCTCCGTTTTAGTCAACCTTTTTTTTGAAATCAATTTTTCGATTGCTTTACAAAAGGTTTTCGCTCCAGAGGGACGAGTTATAATTTATCACATGAACGAGCAGACAGTCAACCATAAATATTGTTGTTCATATCCCCGCCTTCTCCATGGATAGAATAAAAAAAAGAGAGCGCTTCGCCTCTCCAGTTCATTAAAAACTTCATATTCAAGATCAGGGCAATATATTATAAAGTGTATCGTATCGGATACCTGCCGCCCGCATCGGCCCATGACGCCATTTCTTTAATCATTGCGCGAGATGCCAGCTTGCGAAGGACAAACGGCAGTTCCGCTTCCACATCTTTGAGTCCAGGAAAGCAGAGAAGCTCCTCTACGCTGCTTGGCTCCTTGCGGTCTCTTAGCAAGTCAAGAAGCCATTTGCAGCAGTCGCCCATTTTGGACATGAGGGAGAACTCGCAAGCAAGCTGAACGAGCTGAATTCTTTGTTCCATCGTTTCGCCGCTGATTGTCAATTCCTCGTACAGCTTATAAACCGAGTTGTTTAGATTCTTCACCTGCTCCCATACCGCAGGCATCGGATAGTGGCCAGCCTCGCTGACCTCCATCCGAGCCCAATGGTACAGGGCAGCCAGAATGCAGTTGTATGAATCCATATAGCAGCCCGCCTGTAAATAGCGTTTTGACTTCACATGCAAATGCAGAAACCGGGCAAATTCCACGAACAACACCCGTTCTCTGAGTGGCTGCTCAAAGCGAATCACTTCTTGGCGGAGCCGGTCCAGAATTCCTTGGGGGTCCCAAATGATTTCGCCTTCCAGCAGGCAGGTAACTCGCTCGTTATTGTCTCCTGTTATAATGGAACGTTCCAGCATCGAAAGTCCCACGCGGAGAGTCTGGGTCCGAAATTCGCCTGCAATCATGTGATCAATAAGCCGGTTCTCTTCCCCGTTCTCATGGAGAATCATTACAACTCTATCGAAATCGTGAAGAAGAGCGCTCTGAAAAGGAGCATTCCCTCGGGGTCCCAAAGCAATCACTCCCAGGGCATTCACGTCAAAAATATCTCCATTTAATAATGTCAGATTGGATAATTCCATATCGTCCTCCATCAAATTTGGCGATTTTGCGTCAATTCAGTTATAATTCTTTTATCTTAGAATCTTAATCTATTAATTCTACATATCCATTTCAGTTCCTTCTGGACGACCGAACTATATTTAAGCTGGGAGAAAATACTCATGATCTTTAAATCCGCCAAGATTAACGCTTTTCGAACCTGGGGTCTGCTGCTGACCATGCTCGGAATGGGGCTTATGATTCTGGGGACAGCGGGCATTGTGTTCTGGGGTCAGACAGGTAAAATTGTCGCTGGAATCGGTCTTGTGATTGGCTTGGTTTCCATGATGGCCAGTCTTGCGATTTATTTTTGGGCCGGTATGCTCTCTACAAGCGCTGTTCAAGTGGAATGTCCCGAGTGCCGCAAGCTGACCAAAATGCTCGGAAAAACGGATCGCTGCATGTTCTGCCATACGATTCTTACCCTGGACCCTGAACTGGCGACCATTACCTCCGAGCAGCTTAAAAGCGAGCAGGTTAAGCGATGACCTGTATTGTCGGACACAGAAAAAAACGGCAATAAAAAAAGAGGCACTCCAAGGAGAGGCCTCTTTTTTACTATGCATGATTGTATAAATGCTGTTCAGCAACATTATTAATGGATTCCGCCCAGTGTTTCCCAAGCCGCCTCATCCGCAAAGCTGCGGTTCCAAGAGGCAATTCCCCCCAGCTTCAAAGACTTGGCAAGCTTCACTCTCGACTGCAACGACACTTTGTCCTCGATCCATATTTTGCGCAGAACTCCGTCTTCCTTATATTCCACATAGTTTTGTCCTGTATCTTTGGAAAGGACGGGTTTCAGCTTCTTGGAACGGATAATATCGGCAACGGCTTCCATTCCGACCGCTTTGGAGCTTACTTTCGTTGTTCCTTCAACCTTCTGTTCCGTCCAAATGCGAGTATACAGAGGAACGCCTAAAACAAGCTTGCGGGCCGGCACAGCATCCTCTTCCAGAATGCGCTCCATGGAGTTCTGCGACCAGGAAAGCGATGCCACTGACCCGGCTTCAGGACTGGATGCCCAATGCTCATCATATGCCATAACGATTATAAAATCGGCCAAGGCTCCCAGCGCGCGCCGGTCGAGAAAGAGCGACCACATTTCGCTGTTCGACTTGGGAGTGACGTCGATAGAAAGAATGAGATTTTTCGCTTGGGCCATCGGCTTTAGCTCTCGCATAAATTGCGTTACACTGTCGCCATCCTTCGTGTATACATTTTCAAAATCGATATTGATACCGTCCAGATTGTAAAGGTCGCAGTATTCCAGCATCTGTACGATCGTCCTCATTCGCTTTTCATAGGTGGATAACGCCTGGGCGGTCAAGTCGGGATCGAAGCTGTTGCTTAGCAATCCCCACACTTCCATTCCCTGACCGTGTGCCCATGTCACATAAGCCTGGTCGGCTTGGCTGCGCACATTACCTTCACCGTCGACAATCTTGAACCAGGTAGGGCTCACGACATTTACACCTGTCAGCTTGCCGATGGAAGCGGGAGTTGGGTTTCGATTATACACGGCTTCCCAGGTGAGATTCACGGCTTTACCATCCCAGCTGCGTTCCGCCCGGGTTGGAGCGGATGTTTTCTTTTTCACCGTCTTGCTTCCGGTCTCCGCCAGCTCCGCCGCTTTTACATAACCCGCGTATCCGGAGTCCATTTGAACGTACAGCCATTCTTCCTGACGGCTCCAGATTCTCACTTTGGTCCCAGCCTTCATTTTGGCCAGAACGGGTGCATGAATCGTCGCCTCGGTGCGCAGCACGGCTTTATTCTTCTGCACTTGTCCCAGTGGTACCGTTTCGCCGGCAGTCATGATTAGAACCGCTCCCGTTTCCGCATTCTCGTGTACATCAAGACCATATAAGCTTTTAAGCGTCTCAGCCGGCAAATAAGTGATCCCGCCCCGCTCTTCAGGAGCCAGCCGAAGCTGAATCGGCTTATTGTTGAGACTGGCTGCCTTCTTGTCCGCCTGCATATATAAAAGCTCGCTGTCCGTCGTAAGGATAACCGACTTCGTCCCTGATTCATACCGAATGGAGGAGTCTACTGCTTTCTGCAAAAGCGGAAGAGGAAGCACCAGGCTCTCGCCGGAGCCCGAAGCGGAATAGCCGGTATATTTGCCCTTGATGAAAATCGGCTTGTCCGTCCCTTTCCACTCCGGGTCTACCTGAAGGGGATTCGGCAGTACGTAAAAGATTACCGCATAAGCTGCCGCCGCAATAATAAGCAGACCTGCCAGCCTGCGAAGAAGCCCCCTTCGCCTGCCGGCGCGTCCGCGTCCATTTTTCTGTCTTTTGTTCAAAATAAATCCTCCATACGTTGCTGAAATTAAACTGAGGGAAATGCTGCCATAAAAAAGAAAACGTGGGGCATCCGCTATATTTTCGGACTCCGCACGTTGTCATTGCTTTCAGGCAAAGGCGTCCACTGCCTTTAAAGGGGCGGCGAAGTCTTACACCATACTGTATTCAGTTTCGATTTATGATTAATGCTGTTTGTTCGAGCAGCATCCGCAAATGCCATACAATTCCATGCGCAATCCATTCACCTTGAAGCCGGTAGCCTTCTCCGCCTCACGCTCAACCTCATGCAGTGAAGGATAACTAAAATCCTCGATTTTGCCGCACTTCTGGCATATGATGTGGTAATGGTCGGTTACATTGGCATCGAAGCGGCTGGAATTGTCGCCGTACGTCAGCTCGCGGACCATTCCCGCTTCCATGAACATCTTGAGATTATTGTACACGGTGGCAACGCTCATGCTTGGAAATTTCAGCTCCAGCGCACGGTAAATCTCATCTGCGGTAGGATGATTCATCGATTCCATCAAGTAGGTTAAAATCGCATGACGCTGTGGCGTAATACGGACACCCGTTGTCTTCAGTTGTTCCAATGCGTGCTGTACGCCGCTTCCCATTCCTGTCACCGCCTTCACATCTGAGTCATGAGTAAATAAACGTTATTGTTTTTATTGTAAGACCGGTTCTTTATTATTGTCAACGTGAACAGTTAATTATATTGATTATTATTTGATAAAAATTAGTTTATTCAATTTTTCCTCACATTTAAGTTGCTGTTTCCCTCAACATCCACCTTGAATTCGCCGGTGCCTATTTTGCCGGAGACCGTTTTTTTGTCGATGACCAGTTCGGTGAAGTCTGTAACGATGTCTCCGTAGCCGCTGGAACCATTTATAGAATAATTCCCCTCCGCCGGCAAAAACAGATTGATATCGCCAACCGCGCTGTAAATATTCCAGTCCGCCTGTACATAAGGTGAACGGATATCGATGATTCCATTAAGAGACTGCGCATTCAATACCGATCTGGCTTCGTTCACTTCGACGTTGCCGTTCTTGGTGGAGACATCGATATCGGCCCCGCTTCGTTCGGCGCTGATATTCCCGACAGCTGTTGAGAGTTTCAATCTCCCTGAAACATCCCAGGTCCGGATATCGCCTCCGCTCGTGGCAAGATCCACATCTCCCTGTATTTCTCTGACTCTGACTTCACCGTTGTGGGTCTTTCCTTTGATATTCCCGAAAACCTTATGCAAAATAATCGGTCCATTGCCGGTTTCAAGATTAATGTCTTGAATCGCCTCCGTATTTTGCAGGGTGATGCCGCCATTCATTGTCGTGATATCCAGATTGAAACGGCGGCTGTCCGGAACGGCGATGTCCAAATCCATACGCGGCTGGCGCTTGCCCGATTCACCGTAGGCCTTGCCCTTGGTCGCAAGCTTTATAGTGGCTCCTTCGGAAACTTCGATAAACGACTGGTCCGATACGGCTACCGCTCTTGCTCCATCCAACTGGTCGACCCATACGGTGGCGGTAACTTCAATATCGTCAATCGGGCTTCGGTGTACGACTATGTCTCCGTTAATCGCATCAACGGCCAGCTTGGCGGACCGCAGCTCCACCGGCACCTTCAGCACGGACTTCTGAAATTTGCTGCCCTTTGCTTCTCCGTAATCGACGGCTGCCGCCGTTAAATTGAGACTGACCTTATTCCATAGATGCAGATAATGCTCCTGCTCAGAGACGATAAATACGCTGGCGCCAAGCAGGATGGCGGGCAAAAGCCCCCGAAGATCGAGACGGAATCCCGGACCGGCTCCGGCTCGCCGGGGACGCCGCGCCAAACCGTAAATCAACAGATATTCCACGCCCCATATGACCGGCACAACTGGCCACCATTTCAGCAGGAGCAGCATATCGTCGGTTCCCCTCAGCCAGTCCCGGAACAGCAGGATGCCGACTCCAACCAGCAGGACAGACGCTGTGAAGCGTCCGATCCGACGTTCTCTCCGTTCTCCTTGCCGGGGCATGAGCTTAATGCCGATTTCCCTTGCTGCAAAAATCACCCCGCCGGCAATCAAGAGAATTCCCACGGCCGCGCCTGCATGATGCTCAATAAAGTACCGAAGCCAGGCCGGTCTTTGCCGGAAGAGAAACAACGTGATACCTCCCAGCAGCAGGAGCAGTCCGAATGAAATACCCGGTTCGCTGATAAAACGCCGGCGCCGAGGCTGAACGGAATCCGTATAGAGTTCCGCAGACACGGGCATTTTCCGGAGACGAACAATCCGGTCCGCCGATTGAAGGGCATCATATACATTGTAGAAATAGACAACGGGAATAAGCAGGGCCAGCAAAATGAGAAGAGGCACATTGATCTGCATGCCGATGGAGGAGAAGTACAGCAGCGCCGCAATGTCCAGGACAATCAAAAACAGAAAGGATACCCCTTTTCGAAGAAGGCCCAAATATAAATGACCGGCCCCGGGTATAACGGCCGACAACAGACCGGCTATGAACTTGCGCTTGGCGGGCTGCCGCTTGGTCCGGGGAGGAATGATTTCTTCGCTGTCGCTTTGTTCCGCAAACTCAGGCTGCGTGCTGCCTCGTTCCGTTACAAATAAATACTCACGCTCTTCCCTCGACAACTCTATACGGGGATCATTTTTCATTCGGACCTTCTCTCCTTTCTCGTGTAATCGCCGAATCAACGTTTGCCGCTCCGATTAAATTCGATTAGTTCGACACCGGGGGCTACTTCCGCGGAAGAAACGGGAACAAAGCCATGCTTGCGGTATAAAGAGACCGCCGGCTTATTCTTTTTACCCGTGGACACGATAAAACGCTCCTTGTCCGGATAAAGTGCGAATACATGCTCCAGCAGCCGCCCGGCAATTCCTTGGCGAAAATGATCCGGACTGACCATCATGCGCGTAATCGTCAGGCTCTCCGGATGCTCTTCTTCCGTGGCTACAGCACCGGACAATTCCCCCTCTTCACTTAGGCAGCCGTAAAAATCCTCGCCGCAGCTTCTTAACGTATCCCGTGTTTCCAGCAGCGGAGGTATAGAATCAAACCCGATCAACTCCGCCTCCAGGCGATAGGCTTTATGCTGAAGGCTCCACAGGCTTCTCAGGGTATCTTCGTCCTGCAGGTCCAGCTTCACTATTTTAGTCATACCGGGTATCTCCTTATATATTGCCGAAGGCCTGCCGCTGCCGACAAGCCTCCAGTATTAATTACCCATTTATTGTATCTTATGTTAACTGTTCAAAACTTCTGCCAGGAGCTTGTTGACAAGTCCCGGATTTGCCTTGCCTTTGCTTTCCTTCATGACTTGTCCGACAAGGAAGCCGATTGCTTTTTGTTTGCCGGCTTTATAGTCCTCCACCGATTGCGGGTTGGCCGCCACGACCGCTTCCACGATCCCTTTGATCGCACCCTCGTCGCTGATCTGCACAAGACCCTTCTCTTCCACAATCTGCGCCGGAAGCTTGCCGGTTTCAAGCATCTCTTTGAACACCGTTTTGGCAATTTTGCTGCTGATGGTGCCCTTATCGATCAATCCGATCATTTCGCCAAGCCCCTGCGGTGTAATCTTCACCTCAGACAGCTCAAGATTGTTTCCGTTCAGAAAAGCAAGCAGATCGCCCATAATCCAGTTGGCGACGGCTTTGGCATCTCCGGTGTAGTTCAGGCTTCCTTCAAAAAAGTCGGCGAGCGGCTTGGAGGCCGTGATTACTCCGGCATCGTAAGCGGGCAGGCCATATTCCTCGCTGTAACGGGCACGCCGCGCATCCGGAAGCTCGGGAATGGAAGAACGAACGGCTTCTCTCCAAGCGTCGTCGATATGCAGAACGATAAGATCCGGATCGGGAAAATACCGGTAGTCATGCGCTTCTTCCTTGCCCCGCATGGAAAGTGTCTTGCCCTGGGCGTCATCCCAGCGCCGGGTCTCCTGCACGACCTCGCCGCCGCCGTCAAGAATTTCCGCCTGGCGGTACTCTTCATACTCCAGACCGCGCAGCACGCCGCGGAAAGAGTTCATGTTCTTCAGTTCGGCGCGGATGCCGAATTCCTCTTGGCCGATGGGCCGCAGGCTGATGTTCGCATCGCAGCGCATGGAGCCTTCTTCCATCTTAACGTCGGAAACGTCGCAGTACTGCATAATGGCGCGAATCTTCTCCAGATAAGCCCGCGCCTCTTCCGGCGAGCGCAGATCGGGTTCGGAGACGATTTCGATCAGCGGAGTTCCCACCCGGTTAAAGTCGACGAGTGAGGCAAAGCCGCCGTCCACATGCGTCAGCTTCCCGGCATCCTCTTCCAGATGCAGCCGGGTAATGCCGATTCGCTTCGTTTCGCCATTCACTTCGATATCAATCCATCCGTTCAGGCCGATCGGCTGATCAAACTGCGAAATCTGATAAGCCTTCGGTGAATCGGGATAAAAGTAGTTTTTGCGGTCAAACTTGCTGACATCGCCAACCGTGCAGTTCAGCGCCATGGCCGCTTTCATTGCATAATCTACCGCCTGGCGGTTCAGCACGGGCAGTACGCCGGGATGGCCCAGGCATACGGGACAGGTGTGCGTATTGGGCGGCGCGCCGAATTCCGTGGAGCAGCCGCAGAAAATTTTGGACTTGGTATGAAGCTCGACGTGAACCTCCAGTCCAATGACTGTTTCATACTTGGATGATGGCATGATTATCTCTTTCCCTCCTTATGGACCGTCTACAGCTGCGGACGCTGCTTATGATGATCGGTATGCTGTTCATAGGCGTGCGCGACGCGCAGCACCGTGCTTTCATCGAATTCTTTGCCTATTATCTGCAGCCCGACAGGCAGTCCTTCGGCAAAACCGCAAGGAATGCTGACTGCGGGGATGCCGGCAAGATTGACCGGAATGGTCAAAATATCGTTCAAGTACATGGTAAGCGGGTCCTCGGTCTGGGAGCCAAGCTTAAATGCCGTCGTAGGCGCGGTCGGACCGATTACCACATCGTATTTCTTAAATACTTCGTCAAAATCCTGCTTGATCAGCGTACGCACTTTCTGTGCCTTCAAATAATAGGCATCGTAGTAGCCCGAGCTGAGCGCATAGGTTCCGAGCATAATCCGGCGCTTCACTTCCGGGCCAAAACCATGGCTGCGCGAGTTGTGATACAGATCGAGCAGACCGCCGCCCTCGTCGACACGAACGCCGTAGCGCACCCCGTCGAAGCGGGCCAGATTGGAGGAAGCCTCCGAGGAAGCGAGCAGATAATAGGTCGCTACCGCATATTCGGTATGCGGGAGGGAAACCTCTTCCCAAACCGCGCCGAGATCTTCCAGCACTTTAAGCGCAGACAGTACCGTCTCGCGGACGGAAGCGTCGACGCCTTCGCCGATGTATTCCTTCGGCACGGCAATGCGCAGGCCTTTGATATCGCCGGTAAGGGCGCTCAAATAGTCGGGAATGTCGACCTTGGCGGACGTGGAATCCTGGGCGTCATAGCCGGCAATCGCCTGCAGCACATAGGCGGAGTCCTCAACGGTCCGCGTCAGCGGTCCGATCTGGTCAAGCGAGGACGCGAACGCCACGAGGCCGTAGCGGGAGACGAGCCCGTAGGTCGGCTTCAGGCCGACAACGCCGCAGTACGAAGCGGGCTGGCGGATCGAGCCGCCGGTGTCGGAGCCGAGGGCAAAGAATACCTCGCCTGCAGCCACCGCCGCAGCTGAGCCGCCGCTGGAACCGCCGGGCACGCGTTCCAAATCCCAGGGATTGCGCACCGCTCCGTAAGCGGAGTTCTCGTTCGAGCCGCCCATGGCGAACTCGTCCATATTCAGCTTGCCGATCGTCACGGCATCCGCCTGGCGAAGCTTGGCGGCAACGGTCGCGTCGTAAATCGGCTGATAATTATCCAGAAAACGGCTCGCACAGGTCGTACGCAGCCCTTTGGTCACAATGTTGTCCTTGATGCCCGCAGGCAGCCCAAACAGCAAACCTCTTGCCGCTCCGGAGGCCAGCTTGTCATCCAGTTGACGGGCCGCCGCGCGGGCGCCTTCTTCATTAAGCGTCAGGAAAGCGTGCACATCGCCATCCACCCGTGCAATTGCCGACAGGGACTCCTCGGTCAGCTCGCTGGCCGAGGTTTGCGAGGCATGCAGCATATTATGTAATTCAGACAACCGATATTGAAACAGGCTCAAAATGTCATCTCCCTACCTATTCAGATTATTCCAAAACCGCCGGCACTTTAAATTGTCCATCCTCTTCTTCCGGCGCGTTCAGCATCGCGTCCTCAACGGAAAGGCTCTCCTTCACGACATCCTCGCGCATGACATTGCTGACATGCAGCACATGTGTCGTCGGCTGGACGCCTTCCGTATCCAGTCCGCCCAATTTCTCCGCATATTGTAAAATGGCGTTCATCTGCTCCGTAAACATAGCCTCTTCTTCCGGGCTTAAATGCAGGCGGGCCAGCCGGGCCACATGCTGCACATCCTTGATGGTAATGCTCATTTTGCGTATCCCTCCTGTTTAAAGGGCTAAAGCGCCCGGATAACGTTACTAATTATATTGTAGAAACGTGGACAATTCAATGCGGTTATGCTCCGCGGGATGCAGGGAATATACACCTGATAAAACCTATGGAAACGGACGAAAACAAGAAAAGCACCGAACGGGTGCTTTTGTAAAAAGCTGCCTGAGTCCCTCTTAAGCCGAGTTCTCCCTTGGCAGCAGTTATTATAATCGGGAAGCTAAGCTTTCCGATATCCAAGAAGAAACGCTGCGCCTTCCTTTAAGGAGAGGCCCCGTTTCCCGTCAAAATATAAGGAAAAAGATAAGCGCGAGGCTTATACTTTCTTATATTTTGAAAAAAACCGGCTTGCGCCGGCTTTTCTTAAATCCAGGCCCGGAGATTCACCTGTTTGATGAATTCCGCCTGGGACATGTTTTCCTTGAGACTAGTCTCTATATCTTCCGCCTGCTCGGCCTCACCGTTCATCAATTGGTAAAACAGCTTCTCGTTGTGCGTGGACAAGGCATAATCGATCAATGCCTCTCGCGTAGTTCTCTCCGCTTCCTCAACCAGCAGATCCGCTTCCGTCTCGACGTCTTCCGCCGTGACGTAGAAGTTCCGGTTCGCCTGAGGGATGCGAATGACATAATCAAACGCATTATCAGGATTGCGGTCGTAAGCGATCACGTATCCGTAATCCCCGATAGGAAGATTCTGCTCGAAAGCGTCCGCGACAATGACAACCTTTTCTCCTAAACGCAGCATCGCCCTACCTCCTGAGCCAATATCTTTCGTGTTGTGCTTTTTCACAGTCTACTAAAAAATGATAGACCTGTCTACAGGAAGAAACGGCGCAAAATTGAAAATATACTCAAAAATATGAAATTGAAAAAAAGTTGTTACATTTTCGGCGAAGGACTAAAATCGCGGCAGTTTATTGCGTCCAAACGATAGCGAGGCGCCCAAAAAGCAAAGAACAATGAGCGCAATTCCCGACAGTACCGGAAAAATCCAAGCGACCGGCGCGGCGGTCTGCTGCGTGAGCGCCTGCGCAGACAGCTGCGGCAGAGCGGCAGGCGACCAGTTCAGCGGCCGGGGCAGCAAAGAGTGCAGCAGCGCCAATCCCGCCGCGGCCGCGAGCGACAGAAAGGCCGCGGCCGGAGCGCGGAGGCAGGCGCTGAACAGGAGCGTAAGCGAGACAGCGCACATCAGCCATAATCCGTACAGGGCCGACGCGGCCAGCACCTCGCTCCAGGAAAGGCTGCCGATTAACCGAATGGTATAATAGCCTGCGAATGCGGCTCCTAGCCCCAAAGACAGAGCGAGTAAAGTCAGCTGCGCCAGCCATTTGGCGGAAGCGGCCGCAAATGGAGTCAGCGGCCTGGCCAGCACCAGCTCCGCGGCTCCTCCCTCCCGCTCGCCGGCAAAGCTGTTCATCGCCGAAAGCGCGAGCACCAGCAGGCCGATTGTGCCGTACTGCCCGATCGACTTGGCCATGACTTCCCCCGCTCCCGGCATCTTGTACAATTCCAGCATCCCCGGGGGCATATCGCCCGACATTCTCAAAATCTCAGGCATATAATAGGCCGATATCGGCTGCATTATGCCGAGGATGATAAATACGACCGGTATCCACAGCAGCTTGTAGCTGCGAACCGCCTCCAGCATTTCTTTCCTGTAAAAAATCAAAGCGTTTCTCATACTCCCACCGCTTCCATGAATACGTCTTCCAGAGACAGGGAACCCGCTTCGAAGCGCATCAGCGGAATTCCGCGATCGGCCGCTTCCCGGAGAATCGCGGACCTTGCAGCCTCCATGTCCCCTACCTTCAGAAATACGGAGCCGTCTCCTTCCATGCGGCTCTCGTGAATATAAGAACGGGTATTCAGTGTTTCAAGCCACAGCAGAGCTTCCTTCCGCTGCTCCACGCGCAGGGTAATGACCGGCCGGTTGTACTTGGCTCGAAGGGAAGACAGCGACCCCTGCTCGGCAATGACTCCATGATTCATCATAATAATGTCGTCACAGACCTCTTCGGCATCATGCAGCACATGCGTTGAAAAAATAACGCTGGTCTCCCTGCCGATTTCACGCAGCAGTTCCATAATCTCGCGGCGGCCGATCGGATCAAGCGCCGATACCGGCTCATCCAGCAGCAGGAGGCGCGGGGCGTGTACAAGCGCCTGCGCAAGCCCCAGGCGCTGCTTCATGCCTCCGGAGTAGCCGCCGATCCGTCGCTTCGCGGCGTCTTTAAGCCCCATCCGCTCAAGCATGGCCTCTGCCCGGCCCGCAGCCTCCTTCCTGCCCATACCGCTAAGTCTTGAAGCGAAGAGGAGATACTCTTCCCCGGTCATCCAGTTATAGAAAGAGGGGGATTGGGGAAGATAACCAATCTGCTTGCGGTAATCCTTCCCAATCGGCTTACCGTTGAATAAAATACTCCCACGGCTTGGGTTTAACAGGCCCGCAAGCATTCGCAGCGTGGTCGTCTTGCCGGCGCCATTGGGGCCAAGCAGGGCGACGCAGCGCCCCTGCTCCATGTTAAAGCTGATTCCGTCCACGGAAGGTTGCCCGTGAAAAACCTTGTGAAGTCCCGAAACTTGAAGCAGCGGCGGCATTATTCTTTCCTCCCAATCGTAAAATAGGCAAGGCTGCCGAGCAGATTGCCGAGCAGAATAATGATTGCCCACATCCACTTCGGTCCGCGCACACTGCGCGCTCTGGCCAGGGAGACCAGTCCGATGACGGCCAGCAATCCCTGCAGCGCAAAGAGCGGCCATAGCAATGACAAATCGATTGTCTTCATACCACATTCCACCCTTAGAATTTATTTCCTGATCCTCTTATCCTCTTCCGCGATTTCCTTCCGTTTCTGACGGTTTTCGGGAAATACAACAAGCAGCAGATAGAGAACCGTCGGTAATGGGAACGTTGTCATTCCCCACAACCCCCAGAACCAGTGCCACCTTCCCCGGGCGCGGGCGTCACGAAACAACAGCGCGCCCTGGGTCATCAGCACCGTCGCGAGTACGGCCCAAGCCCATAAAGGCATACTGGATTGCTCTTTCATCTCCGTTCACCGCGCCCTTTCCGCCCGCGACGCATTGCCGCCGCTATAATTCCTGCGATAGGAACAAGCCCTTGAACCGTCCAATACACCGGCGGCGCCGAAGTGATCGCGAGCAGGGAGAACCCGAGAATAAACAGGGAGACAAGCCCGAACAGCAGCCATTCCCGCAGCGCCCGGCGGCGATGTCTTTCGGATGCGGCAATAAGCTGGGCCTGCAACATGCCTAGCGGAGGCGGTCCGGCTTCATCGTCGTACGCGCGGTCCAGCCGTTCCAAGCCCGCTAAAAGCTCCGGCAGCGCAATTTCCGCCGGCACTGGCCCTTCCGCAGCCTTCAGCCGGCCTTCCTTATCCGGCGCATCCCCCGGCTTGCGGCCGTTATCCGGACCGGTCATGTCGTTAGTCATCCATTTTCATCTCCTCTCGCAGCTGCTTCAGTCCATACGCCGCGCGCGACTTGGCCGTCCCTTCAGGGATTCCCAGAATTTTGCCGATCTCCCCATAGCTGTAGCCGTAGTAATGCTTGAGCAGCAGTGCAATCCGCTGGGGAGAAGAAACGCGGGAAAGAGAGTCCAGCACATCGCTCCACTCTTCGCCTTTAGTCTCGAATTGCCAGCGGATCGACCGCATGCCCTGCTCCCGCCGAATCCACTCTTCTTCACGGCTGCGCCGTCTCAGCCTGTCGATATACAACCGGGTCGCTATCGTAATCATCCAGGATGAGAACGAGGATGAACCGTTGTATGAAGTCATCTTCTCCATGCATCTGACTATCGTATCCTGGGTGACGTCTTCCGCCAGCTGAGGGTCCATTGTTGCTTTCAGCAAATATTTGTACAAAAAAGAATAGTGATTCTGAAACAGCTGCGCCAGCGCAAAACGGTCACCGTGCTGCGCCTGGCGGATCAATCCAAGTTCCTCGTCGCTCATCGGTTCTCCCGCCGTTTATTTTTTTCATATGTAATACGATTGGCATGAAGAAATCGTTCAAAGGCTTCCAAAAAAAATTTACAATTCATCTCTTTGGTGCTCCCACAGCTTGCGTCTCCAGGGCTGCCTCGCTCCCCTTCCCTCCGGGAAACTCCAGAACAAAGGAACGTACCCCGCAGGATGACGCGTTTCGGCCAAGCGCTCCTCGGCGCCGTAATATGCGGCAGCATCCTCCCGGATACTGTATCGGCCTATTGTCTTCGCCTCTTCATCCTGGGCGCCAATCCGTTCGCGGTCCGTTCCTTCCTTCTCTAGGGCAGCTTCGATTCGATCATAGTAATCGCCGTAATCGAGAAGATGGCTTATCTTGCTATTCAACAACAGTCCCTCCGTTCACCCTTTATCCAGGAAGAAACGGCTCGCCGTCCTTTTAAGGACAGGACCATTTCTTGTAATATATGACAAATTAATAAGACGCAAGGCATAAAAAAAGAACGCAAACCGGGATGATTCCACAGTCTGCGTGCTTCGCAAGGTAAATGTTACATTTAATTAACATCATTGTAGCAAGTTTGTAGTCTTTTGTCCAGCCTATTTCTCGTTTTTTGTCGATTGCTGATGCCTTCCGTCAAGATGCATAAGGATTGTTGGCGCACTCAAAGCCGATCCTCGTCCTTGGGCCGTGCCCCGGGTGTACAGTCACATCGTCGTCCATCTTGAACAGCTTGTTCTGGATGGAGTCCAGCAGATCGCGCTCTCTTCCGCCCGGCAAATCCGTCCGTCCGACACTCAGCCGGAACAGCACATCGCCGGAGAACAAGTCGCTTCCGCACAAAAAGCTTACGCTTCCCGGAGAATGGCCCGGGGTGTGGAAGACGCGGAATGTATGGCCGATGAGTTCAAGGGTCTGACCCTCGTCCAGATCGAACTCGGCGGGGTCCGTCGTAATCGGCGGCGATACGTTCGGCCACATAAGCGAGCCGTTCAGCTTGGCGCTTGTCAGCCAGTCGCTCTCCAAGGCATGAAGATAGACCGGGCAGTTCTTCAGCTTGCGGATCTCGTCGACGCCGCCGATATGGTCAAAATGCGCATGCGTCAGCAGAATCGCCTCGATCTCCATGTCCTGAATGGCCCGCACAAGCGGAGCCGGGTTCATGCCGGGGTCGATAATGATGCCTTTGGCGGGGTCCGTTCCCGTCAACAGATAGGCGTTGGTCTGCAAAGGACCGAGATTAAAACTCCGAATGTTCAGCATGGCTTAAAAACCGGAAATCAGTTCGCGCAGTTCCTTGACGATCACGGCCTGATATTCCGTTCCCTCCCCGTAAGCTTGGCCCATCGCCTTGCGGACCTCTGCGATTTTGGCTTCATAGTCCGGAGCCTCGCGGTCCGGATTCTCTCTCTTAAAATCATTCATCAGCGTCTGTACATGCTGGGGGCGAGGACCCCAATGTCCTAGCACATGACCGCCAGTATCCGCGATAATGACGATCGGCACCGCACGTCCGCCCATGGTCAGATAATCGTCCATCACATCCTGATTATCCTCCAGAATGAGCACTTCCGCCCGGATGCCGGCCGTCTCCAAAATCCGGAATACGGCAGGCACATTGCGGACGACGTCGCCGCACCAGTCGGCGGCCAAAATAAGCGAGCGCAGATCGTCGCGGTGGTTGAGGCTTTCAAAAAACTCCCGATCGCTCTCGTTCTGCCAGGAAAAAGCTTCATACCAGGATTCAAACGCCTGCTGGTTCTTCGTCATGCCCTCCACGAATTGACGGGGCGTCAGGCCCTGTCCGAATTTGGAGGCGAGATTTTGCTTCATGCCGCATTACCTCTTTTCTTTTTGGAGTGGATCCACTTAAATAGAAAATAAACCACGATCAGCGCGATGGCTCCGATGATGATTTCATGCGTATACGCGGAGGCTTTTTCATCAATATTCTCCCAATTTTCACCCAGGCTCATGCCGAGATAAACAAATAAAACGCTCCAGGGAATGACGGCCAGCGTCGTCAGCACAATAAACCGCCAGAGCGGCATACGTGAAATCCCCGCCGGGACGGAAATGGCGTGCCGCACGACCGGAATAAACCGAGCCGTAAAAATAACGCCGGTGCCGTACTTCTCAAACCAGGCTTCCGCATGGTCGATATGGTGCTTTTTGATAAAAATGTATTTGCCGTACCGCTCCAGCACCGGCCTGCCGCCGTAGCGTCCGATCCAGTACACGAAAATCTGAGCGATCACCCCGCCTATCGTACCGAAGAGAACGGCCCCGAAGAAATTAATCTCTCCCAAATGAACTAAATAACCGCCGTAGGCCAGGACGATTTCGCTCGGTATGACTTCAATCATAAGTCCGATCATGATACCGATGTATCCCAAACTTTGAATCCATTCAAACAGCTGCGAGACCAGATCTGAAATGACATGCAACTTTCGTTCCTCCTCCCGTTTTTACTGAATGCCGTCAGTGCCCTATGTACAACCCCGGACCCTTGCTTGCATTCTTGTCTATGCAGTAGGTTTCTATTAGCCTATTCTAGCATAGGGATGCTTACGACTTCTAGTTTGGCGGAGAGAATGGAACTTCGGTCATTGACATAGCGGGTTGTCCTTGGCTATTATACATTTAAACAATTATCTAAATATCGAAAGGTTATTGAAAAAGATGAACGACTCCTTTAAAGCGCTGGCCGACCCTACCCGCCGGCAAATCATCCGTCTGCTGCGCGACAAGGACCGGACCGCAGGGGAAATCGCCGAATTTTTCAACATGTCCAAACCGAGTATTTCCCATCACCTGAATGCGCTTAAAACTGCGGGACTCGTGCAGGACGAGCGCCAGGGGCAGTTCATCCGCTACACCCTTAATACCACCGTTTTGGATGAGGTGCTGAGCTGGCTGCTGGAACTGAAGGATGGTCCCCAGGACAAAAAAGGGAAATAAAAAATCGGAGGATAATGCGATGGAAAATTTCAAATGGAAGTGGCAGGACACTGTTGCCGTTGCGGCGGGTCTGCTTACGGTCGGCTTCGCTCTGGTCAATTACCACCGGCTGCCCGCGCAGCTCCCGGCTCATATCGGCATATCGGGAGAATTCGACGAATTTTGGAAAAAAAGCTCGGTAATTTTGATGTTTGGCGGGCTTGGGGTTCTGCTGCCGGTATTGATGCAGATTACGCGTTCCCTCGATCCGAAAAAAGAGCGCTATACCAAATTCGAGAATGCCTATGCGATGATCCGCCTGGCCGTATCCCTGATCATCGACTCCGTACTTGCCGTTTCCGTATTATACGGGCTTGGCATCTCCCTGCCGGGCTCCAGAATTGCAATCGCCGTGCTCGGAGCGGCATTTATTGTCATCGGCAATTATATGCCGCAGGTGAAGGACAACTACTTTCTCGGCGTGAAGACACCCTGGACGCTGGCCAGTCCGGAAGTGTGGCGAAGAACCCATCGTCTCGCCGGAGCGCTCTGGTTGGCGGCGGGCATCGTTATTATCATTAGCGCATTTCTTCCAGGAAAATGGTTTACCTTTACTATGATCGCCGCGCTTCTGCTTGCCGTCGTATTCCCATGTGTATATTCGTGGGCGGCTTACCGCCGCTTAAGAGTGTAGGCTCCGGCCACCTTACGTTGCCCCTTCAGCCCTGATGCCTCCCGCTTCAGGGCTTCCATTCGCTCATAAAGGGCGCGGGCTTCGGCCGTATACCGGAAGTTCCGGTCGTTGTGCAAGGCCGTTCCCGCCGTTTCTGCCGCAAGCAAAAAATACTGTCTCAGCAGTTCCCGCCCCATTTCCGCGCAGCGCAGCGCTTCTCTTCCGTCTCCCTTTGCCAGGTAACGCTCCCCCATCGTCAGCATTCGCCCTATGGCTTCCGTTCGTTTAACGTAATTAAAAACGTCAAGCCGCTGCCCCCGGTGCAGCCAGTACAAAGCTTCGCCCGGAGGTCCTGTCTCCGAGACAGCTTCGGCCATCGCCCAGGTTAATGCAGGGTTTATCGGCGAATAGCGCAGGCCTGCCGTTAATATTTCCTCCCTCCGTTCAGGCGCAAGAAGAGAAGACAGCGCCAAGGCGCTCTTCGGAGACAACGGGTTCCAGGAGAGCGACCGTTCCAGCAGAACAAGCGTCTCCTGCGTCTGGCGTGCCGATGCCGCCGCGCGGTACAGCGCTTCTCCCCGGTAGGCGCGGAAAGATATAAGACTGAGCGCAAGCAGCAGGCAGCAGACTCCGGCTGCCGTCAGACTTCGGGCAAGTGGGTACAGGTTAAGGGACTTCTTTCTCCGCCGGCCCCCGGCGGGCGAGTGCCCGGCAGATGCAGGAATTGGGTGCATACGCTTCGGGGGTGAGAAGCTGGATAAGTGATCTGTAGGCGTATGCTCTAAAGTTGAAAACCTGGATAAGTGATCTGTGGGCGTATGCTCTAAAGTTGAAAACCTGGATAAGTGATCTGTGGGCGTATGCTTCGGTGTCAAATACTTTAAGGGCGTACGCTTTGCAGGGAGAATCTTTGCAGGTAGTCTCCATGCGGATGGACGCCGACCGGAAAGACTTCCGGCCTTGACGGCTTCGGCTATGGCCAGCGCGGGCAGCCAGAACAGCAGCAGCCAGAACAGGCCGTAGCTCCAGTCGAAATCGACGGCGCCGTGCAGGATGATGACCAGAAACGGAGGCAGCAGCCGCCGGGAATGGGCGCTGATCAGCCAGCCCGCCGCCGCAAGGCTTATGGCGGCGGCCGCTGCTCCAATGACTCCGACGTTCAGGAGGAGATCGAGGTATCCGCTGTGCACCTGGCTGCCCACATAGGGGCGGGACTGGACGGCGAGATAGGCGCTGCGCCAAGTCTCCCCGCCCCGGCCCAGCCAGGGCGCCTCCGCCGCGAACCGCAGGGCGTCGCGGTACATCAGCCCGCGCGCGGCGACCGTCGAAGACGGTCCCGTCCCCCGCGCGCACAAGAGTCAGGACGGCGGCTCCGCCCGCCGTCCAGGCCAGCGCCGCCAGCGTCAGCGCGGCGGCGCGCCCCCGACCGGCCGCGTGCTGCGCGCGGCGGCCCAGCCACAGGCCGGCGGCCAGCGCGCCGGCCCAGAGCCCGGCCAGCAGCGGCAGGCCGGGCAGGGGAGCCGCGGGCAGGGCGGCCAGCCCGCGGTAGAGCAGCGCCGCCGCCGCTAGGGGGCGGCACCGGCGGCAAGCAGCGGCAGGGCGAGCCGCCGCTGCAGGGGCAGGGCGGCGGCAGCGGCGCAGGCCGCCGCCAGCCACGCGCCGCGCGACTCGCTGAGCAGCAGCGCGGCGGCGTACGGGAACAGCGGCGCCAGGCGAAGCAGCTCGCCGCGCAGGGGCCCTTTGGCCGTTCTGCGGTGGCCAAAGCCAAAGGGCTCCGCTTGCTTTGCCACCGGTTCTCTGCCCTTCCAACCGGAGCCGTTCCTGCCGCTGCCTGTCCAGCCCGAAAGTATGCCTCCTCCGTCCTTACCTTTCAGGCTTAGCCCAGCATCTCGCCGGTAAGAAAGCGCAACGCCTCCGCCCTCGCTATTCCGTTCGAGCCGCTTACCACTATGATCGGCGCAGCTTTGAGCGGCCGCGAACAGCCGCTCCAGCAGAAAAACGGCCATCGCCGCGCCGAAGGCGTTCGGATATTGCAGCAGCCCTCCAAGTCTTGCGCCCGCGGCGCTGACTTCGGGCGAGGCGCTGTTCAATACCGCATACGGAATAGGGAGCGCCCCGCAAAAGGAAAGCAGTCCACTCAAACATAGAAGCATGCCCACCGCATGCCAGGCAGCCCAAAGCAGCCGGCCTGCGCTGTAACCCGACGCGGCCGTCCAGACCAGGATAGCGAAGCTGGCGAATCCGCTCCAGCGCAGCAATTCGTTCATCGTCCCCTGTGCGGATAAGGGGCCTCTTATCCAATCGGCGGCATACAGAATAATCATCACGACGAGGCCGCCGAGCATGATTGTATGAGCCCAGTTCCCATTCCATGCCTGTCTGCGCTCCCCTCCTCCTTGGAGAAGGCTGGCCGCAGCGGCTCCGCACAGCAGGAACCAGATCGTCCAAATGGGATACCCGTCCTCCGGGAAGAACAGCCCCCGCTTCACACAGGCGACAGCCGCAAGCCCCGCAGCCATTGCCGCACCTATATCCCTCAACTGTAACTTTTCAGCCCATCGGCTGTCGCTGCTGTTTCGCATCGCCCTGTCTCCCATATTGTTCGTTAGCTTCATTGTTGCCGTGTTTTTTCTCAGGGAAACAACCTTCTTTCAAGCGCAGGTGCAGAGCGGCAACAGGCTGCCTCCGGTACTCCTTCTCCCTCAACCACCCCCGCAGACTAACAGGCTTAACCAGTAGACAAACAACCGATAGAGTTCAGGCAAAAATGAATTACCATTCATAATCTCACGGACATCCTAAAAAAACTGGTCAGCGAAACGGAGGTGGTAGGCAACGTGCTGGCCAGAACGCCGACGCCCGTTAAGATGCGTGGAAAAACGTTGCCAAGACTGCGGTGCATCATCTCTGCTGCCGAACGCTGGCAATAGCCCGGCAAGTATAAGACTCGTTGTCTGCGTTATTGCAAAATTATAAGGAAAAACTCCAGCTTATTCAGGGGGAAACCCAATAAATTGGAGTTTAGAGGGAATTTATCCCTTTTATTCGGATTAAAACCTCTTCCATACCTTTCTCCCCCGGAATTAGATGGAAGAATTCCATTTAATTCAAATAGAATAAGAAAAACACTGAATTTAGATAGCGTTTTCCCCTTTAATTCCTAAGCGTTCCGCTTCGGTTTTTGGCACGAAAAAGGCATTGAAGCTCCTACTAGGAGTGCGTAAAGTAGAGGAGTACAGCATCGACAAAGCGGTTTTTTCAGCAAAAGATAAGTGCAAATTTTTAGGAAGGAGCCGCTTTTCCCAGTTGGCTGTTAAATACTATTGTAATTACTTCATTCCCGTGCTTGCTTTGCGGCTGCAATAGCAAAAACGGGCAGCCTCCTATTCAGAAGGCTGCCCGTTTCGTTACCCATATCTGCTATCGGCGTATATGATGTTCGGCAGGTTTTTAATGGCTCTTCGGTACGGTTGGGGCTGTGGGAAGCAGATCGGCGCACACGCGCTCCAGATAAGGCTTCGCTCCCAAAAAATCGCGGAATGCCGTATATTCGCGCCATTTTGCATCGCTGTCGCCGCTGCCGCTTTTGACCGCGCGGATCAAAATATTTTTGGGCGTATGCTCCATGTCGATAAATTCAAGCAGCTGGGTGCGATAGCCCATGAGATCAAGCAGCTTCGCCCGGATCGCGTCGGTCGCCAGGGCGGAGAAGCGCTCCTTGAGGATGCCGTGCGACAGCAGCGGCTCCATGATTTCGTTCTCGATCTGGGCGAACAGTTCATGCTGGCAGCAGGGAACCGACAGGATGACCGAGGCGCCCCAGCGCACCGCTTTTTCCAGCGCGGCATCGGTCGCGGTATCGCAGGCATGCAGCGTGACGACCATATCGACCCGGTCCAGCTCGTTGTAATCGGCGATGTCGCCGACAAGAAAGCGGAGCTTGTCATATCCCAGCTTGTCCGCAAGAGCGCTGCAATGGGCAATCACATCGGCTTTGAGATCAAGTCCGACAATGTTCAGCTCCCGCTTTTCCCTAACAGCCAAATAATGATACAGCGCAAACGTCAAATACGATTTGCCGCAGCCGAAATCAACGATCGTCAGCGGCCTGCCCGCCGGGAGAGAAGGCAGCACATCCTCCACCATCTCAAGGAACCGGTTGATCTGGCGGAACTTGTCATATTTCTTGGCATGCACCTTTCCGCTGTCGTTCATGATGCCGAGCTCGATCAGAAATGGCACCGGTTCGCCCTCCTCCAGCACATACTGTTTGCGCCGGTTATGGGAGAGGTCGGCTGCGGCTTTTTTCGTTGGCGGTTTGGTGAGGATCGTCGCTTTTAGCTTTTTGCTGATCAGCACCTGGTAATCCGCTTCCTCTGTACAAAGCAGTCCCTGCCGGAAGACATCGCCCAGCAGCAATTTCAGCTCATCCGCCGCGGATTCGGCGGGGATATTCCTATGCTCCACCTGGGAGCCGGTATAATAGGCAAACTGGTAATGCAATCCATTTTTTAGCTGCACGGGCTTGATGCCCACTTTGGAGTAAGAGGCCCCGTCCTTTTTGCGCAGCTGGCTCAGGGTTCCAGCAATCAGGGAACGTCCTTCAATTAAGCGTTCAATCAGAGTATTCAGGGATTCCACAATCACAACCCGCTTTCAAAAATTAATAAATGGAGCCTACGGCTTCTTTGCGGCTGACGCTTGATTCACCCAAGGATTCCCGCTAGGGCCGGGCATGGAACAATCCGCTGACAACCGTCACCGCATGGCCGGTCAGGAAGACCTTGTCTTCGCTTATTCTAAGCCGGAGTATTCCTCCGCGGCGGGATGCCTGATAAGCGGTCAGCTCCCGGCGCTTCAGCTTGTCCGCCCAGTAAGGGGCGAGAGCCGTATGCGCGGAGCCGGTTACGGGGTCTTCGTTCACGCCGATGCCGGGCGCAAAGAAACGGGATACAAAATCGATGCCCTCCCCGCCTCCTTTGGCGGTTACCGCAACGGCGCGGGGCGGCAGGCTCTTCAGTGCGGAAAAATCCGGACTCAGGCTCCTTAGCACAGACTCATCCCGGAGGCGGCCCAGCGCGTTATCGGCATAGAAAAATACTTCCTCAATGTCCTCCGCTTCCGCTCCCAGCGCGTCGGCCAGCCCCGGCATCGGCTCCGCCGGGAACAGATCGTAAGCGGGAAAGCAAAGCGTAATTCCGCCTTCGCTCCGCTCCGCCGTAAGCAGGCCGCTCAGCGTGTGAAATTCCGCCCGCTTCTCACGCGGAAGACGTCCGGTCTCCCAGAGGATATGGGCGCTTGCGAGCGTGGCATGCCCGCACAGCTTCACCTCGGCTGCGGGTGTAAACCAGCGCAGCCGGTAGCCTCCACCATTCTCCGGCCACAGAAACGCCGTTTCCGACAGATTCATTTCCGACGCCGTCAGCGACATGAACTCTTCCGAGGCAGGCTGCTCCAGCAGGCATACCGCAGCCGGATTGCCCGCAAAGGCATGCTCGGTAAAAGCATCGACGATATAAATGGGAACGCTCATTATACACCCGTCTCCTTTGTCTGCCGGTTCAAATTCAACCATTCTTGCCGGCCCTGTCTTACTTCTTCCAGAGGGAGATTACCCCGTTCCAGCTCGCCGGGATCTTTTTCAAGCAGACGGTCATACAGCTCCTCGCCTTCCTTTGCGGTCGCCTTACCCTGTTCCATCAATCGGTACAGCGAATCCTCCGCCTTGCCATAGCGTCCGACGGATTCCATATAGGACATGAGAAGCCGATCGGTCTTCGCCGGAAGACGGTAGGCTTCCACATCTTTTAAACAATCGTCAATCTCCTTCGGCAACCCCAGCAGCTCGCGGTCGGCGCCGTGAAGCGCGGAATACAGGTACAAGTGCAGCGCCTTCATCAGCCGGGGCAGCGATTCGGGAAGATTGCCCGCCGCTGCATATATGGTTCCTTCCTCATACAGCAGACGGGCCATCCCCTGGAGCTTGTCGCTTTCTATTCCTCCGCCAAGGCGGAACATTTCGATAATATCCTCCACGGACAGCGAATTCAGCAGGCGGGAGTTTAATCTGAAATGCTTGTTCAGCAGTTCGTCTACTTCCCATAACGCTTCAGTTGTCTTGCGCTCCTGTTTCAGAACGAATACCTTGGCGATCATCCCCGTCATATCCTCGATCATCCGGACGATGTAATCTCTACGGAACATCCGTTTCGCCTCCTCCGCAGCATAGCTTTACGCCTTATCTTAAACCATTCCCCTGTGCAATTCCACCTGGCTCCAAATTCAAATATTGACATATCGGATTGATTCATATTAACCTGTAATCAAGAATGATCTGGATTACAGATCGAACTGCTATTCAGATTATTATTTCAAATTAGATTACCATGCCAAATTAGATTGTTATGCATGCCAAATTTAATCAACACAATGAAAAGTCCGATCAGCAATTATTTTAAAAGCCATTGTTACAACAGGAGGTCCAACCTATGAACGACGAATCCGAAATCAGCAAGCTGGAATCCGCCCTGCTGCCCATTTCCGATGATCAGGAGAAGCTGCTGCAGAGCGCACTGCGCATCAAAATTATGCACGCGCTCGCAGGCGATCCCCTGACCTCGAAGCAGGTGGCCGAAAAATTGGGCAAGACGCCCGGAAATATTCATTACCACATTCAAAAGCTGTTCGAAGGCGGGATGCTGGAGCTTGTGCGGACCGAGGCCGCCGGCGGGATTATGCAGAAGTTCTACCGCTCCAAGGCGACTTGGTTCCGTTCGCCGAACTTTAGCGGATTCGGGTTCCGTAAGGAGGATACCGTCGAGCATTTCACAACCAGACTCAGCCTGTCGGCGGAAGAATTGAGCTTGTTCCGGCAGGATGTGATGCAGCTGATCGGTCAATGGGAGGCAAAGGCGACCCATGGGGAAGAATACGGAGTTGAAATGATTATCGGACGGCTGCTTCATCCCGCCGACGCCGGGAACGGGAACGGAGGTGGGCAGCATGATGCCCCTTGAAACGGTAACATCGAAACAGTCGGCGCCCGGCCCGCTGCGGAGGTTTGCGGCGCCTTTTGCGCAGTCGCGGGCTTTTCCTTTTTTATGGCTCGGTCACCTGATTTCCTTCCTGGGCAGTTCGATTACGATGGTCATTCTGCCCGTGCTCGTTTATTCGCTGACAGGGTCTACCACCACCATGGGCATCGTCATGGCCGTGTATATGCTGCCCAATGTGCTGATGCTCCCTTTCGCCGGACATATTGTCGACAGAGTTGACCGGGTCAAAATCATGCTGCTCGCGGATATCCTGCGGTTTCTGATTATGACGGGAACAGCCGTCCTCGCGCTTGCGGATCTGCTGAGCATCCCCCTTCTGCTCGTGCTGGTCGGAGGATACGGGATGCTGGACGGTCTGTTCCAGCCCGCATATGCCGCGGTCCGCGCTTCCGTATTCACGCCCGATATCCGTATCGCCGCCAACTCCTTGTCCCAAATAACGACCCAGGCGGTGCGCCTGATCGGTCCCGCGCTGGGCGGTCTGCTCATTACGCATTGGTCGGCAGGCTTCGGTTTCGGCATTGACGCTTTCACTTACCTGAGCTCCATGGTCTGTCTGCTGTATCTTCGTAAGGCTCTTGGGCATCGGTCCCAGGCAAAGGAAACAACCCTCCGGCACTCTGTTCACTGGAAGGACGACTTCAAGGAAGGCATCGCGATTCTGCGCGGCCATCCGTGGCTGTGGATTACCATACTGGCCTTTTGTTTTATCAACATCTGCTTCACTGGCGTAACGAGCGTGTTGATTCCCTGGCTGTTCAAAGTGCATCACGGCTGGGAGCCTTATCTGTACGGGCTTGCTGTAACCTTTTCGGGGGTGGGCGCCATTATCGCAGGCCTGCTGCTCGGAATGAGGAACGAATGGAAAAATCGAGGGCTTATCGCTTACGGCGGCGCCCTGATCAGCGGACTGGCGCTGCTCTCGCTCAGCTTTGCGCCTACCGCTGGAGCCGCCATCGCGCTGTTCGCTCTGGAGGGCTTCGGCATCATGCTCTTTTCGATGATCTGGGAAATCAGCCTGCAGGATCTAGTGCCTCAGGAGGCGTTCGGACGCGTGGCGAGTCTGGATATGATGGGTTCCTTCGCGCTGCTGCCGATCGGCTATATCGTTGTGGGCTGGACGGCCGATTGGATCGGAGGCATTGCGACCATCGCCATTTTCGCCGGGCTCGGCATATCCGCCATACTTCTGGTGCTGTGTATTCCTTCCATCCGGCGGTTTCAGTAAGAGGGAGCGGTTATTCGGAGCAAATTCGAGGATCTGTTGTATTACGGAATGACCAAGGCAGATTATGAACATATCAGCGGGTAAGTAAGAAGAAACGGCTTCGCCGTCCTCTGGAAGAGGAAGGCATCCGTTTCTCGTAAAAATATCAGGTTAAGGATAAGCGCGAAGCTTATACTTTCTGATATTTCAAGAAGAAACGGTACCATCCTCTAGGGGACGGTACCGTTTTTCGTGAAAATATAGGGCATGCGCCCTCTTTTTATGCATCCATCGTTATTTTACCAGTCTTCGTTATTTTACCAGCACGGCGGCAAAATCCTTGATCACATCGGCCAGCTGCTCGGGTTCTTCAAACAGGCTCATATGGCCTGCCCGGGCAATGACCGTCTTCGTTACGTTCGGTTTGTCCGCGGTAAAGGTCTTCTCCATCGGGACAAGGCCGTCCTTCTCCCCCGCCACAAGCAGCACCGGCAGCCCGCTGGCAGAGATCACATCACGCCGGTCGGGTCGTTCCCGCATCGCCAAAGCGGCTCCCACCGCGCCCTGAGGCGGCGTCTTATAGCCGATTTCCCTGACCCGCTGCAGCAGCTCCGGCGAGGACGTGGCCGTCTCCGGCGCAAACAGTCCCGGCACGAACCCGTCCACGAAGTCCGTAATGCCCTGCGACTGGATGGCAGCGACAGCCTTAAGCCGCTTTTCTCTCGCCTCATCGCTGTCCGGGTATCCCGTGGAATGGATCAGACCAAATGCGTTCAGGCGCGAGCCGTACCGCTGCACGAACGAAAGGGTGACATAACCGCCCAGCGAGTGGCCAAGCAGCGTAACCTTGGGAATGTCCAGCGCATCCAGCAGACACAAAACGTCATCGGCCATTTGTTCGATAGTGTACGCGCCAAGCGGCGCGTCCGAAGAACCATGCCCACGCAGGTCGGGGGCAATGACGCGGTAACTTCCGCTCAAAATCGGAATGACCTTCTCCCAGTATTCCGCGCTGCCGCAGAAACCATGAAGCAGGACAAGAACTTCACCCTGCCCTTGATCGCTGTAACAAATGGGGCTTCCTTCACAACGCACCGTTTCCATGACAGCCTCCTTCTTTCTTCTTATATGTACCTGATCGGTAATCATTATTTAAGCCAATTGGACAAAATTGAAACGCGTTCAACGGGAGATCCCGAATCCCGCCGCCGCTGCGGCGGCAATTGTTCCGGCCATGCCCATCACCCGGTGCAGTGGCGTTGTCTGAAGTGTCCTGTACGGCTTCGGTCCGTTCGCGTCGACGACAGCGGCCAGGCTGTAATGACCTACTGCGGGTAGAATCAGTCCTACGGATTTGGCCGGGTGCAGCGGTTCCATGGAGACGAAATAATGACCGACGGCCGCGTGCGGACCGAGGCAGGCATCTATGGCAATGACGACATGCTCCAATGAGATTTCTGCAATTCTGTTCGTCAGGTTATTTGCATCGCAAGGGGATGGCAGCGTGCCGATCACATGGGGAAACCCATATTCCAGCAGCCGGCTTCCCGTCAACGGTCCAAGCGAATCTCCGGTTGACCGGTCCGTACCGACGCACAGGAAGGTAACCTCATCCGGTGTATGCAGTTCCCGAATTTCCCGAAAGAAAGCGGTCAGGCTGCCGGCATCCATCTTTCGCTTCCGGCCTCCCGGCCCTTGTTCCCTGATTGCCATGCCCTGCGTTTCCCCCTTTGATAATGAAATTTTTGTTCCATCCATTCTACAATAAATTAATTTCGGGGACAAAATATGGTGTCTGCGGCGTTAACCATGGTAAAATACATAGATTAATGCGCAGAAAGGATGAACGCGAACATCATGGATTTATCGAACCCGACCCAGAGCAATGTCGAATATATGATCGAGTGCATCAAGACCAAGCTGAAAATGGCCAGCGCCGCCGCGATGCAGTCTTCCGCCTTCTCGCTGGACAAATATGAGGATATCCGGGACATTTACGAAGTCGTTATGGACAGCGACCGGCTCAGCATCGCTCAGGTGGAGGCTCTCGTCTCTGAACTGGGACGCTTGCGGAAGTAGGAACTCTCTGCAGTGAACAAGGCCCCTTGTGATCGATCCGTGAAAATCGGGGTCGATCACAAGGGGCCTGTATTCGTTTCGATCTTATTTTTCCGATCCTATGTCAAGGAAGATCGATTAAGATAAGCTCCGCATTGCCTTCGCTGCTCATTCCCTTAATCTTCAGATCGCAGCATTTGCGGATGCGAGCCGCATCGCCGGGTCTTAAGTGGAAATGACCGTCCGAGCAATGAATTTCCGCGTGGCCGTCCATCAGAAACACATGGGTGCGCCGTTCCTCCGTCTGCGGGTAGGTGAGCTCCCTGCCGGTCGCAAGCGTTGCCAGATAAACGACGGCATTCTCATGGACGGCCAGGGCGCCGTCGGCTCCGTTCCCGGCAGCTACGGGAAGTAGGGTGTTTCGCCTAGAATCCGGCGGAAAATATTTGGCATCCCACTTGGGTGGAAGTCCCGCCCGATTCGGCAGCAGCCAAATTTGCAGGAACCGTACATTTTCCGTCTCGGACGGGTTCGTCTCCGAATGGCTGATCCCCGTTCCCGCGCTCATCACCTGAACCGAGCCCGCCTGAAGATCGGCCTTGTTGCCAAGGTTATCCTCGTGCCGCAGTATCCCCGATACGACATAGGTTATAATTTCCAAATCGTGATGGGGATGCCTGTGCATGCCCTGCTTTGGCTTAAGCTCATTTTCGTTATGCGCCAGCAGACAGCCGAAATGGGCGTTGCTGGGATCGTCATAATCGGCAAAAGAAAAGCTGAATTCACTGTGTATCCACTCTCTATTCGAAGTGTGCCTTTCCGCGGATGTCACCACTTTAATCATAATTTACGCACCTCCAAAGATGTAAGAAGCTCCCCTTGGCCTTCGGCAAGGGCAAACCTTTGAATCTAGTAAATAGGCGCTTTAATTATGTATTTTTTACCCGATCCGTGTCTGGCTCAATCACGCTTCCCTTCATATTAGTTCAAGTTTGAACACCGTTTCCGCACGGCCGACATGCATGCCCTCGTCATTCTCGATATCGCTTGGGAAGGCAGCCTCCAGCTTTCTTAGCGTCGCCCGGTTGCCATAACCGATCTGCTCCAAAATGCTGCGCACAATCAGCCCCCATTCTTCCTCCGAGCCGTCCAGTATTTTAAAGGCAAATCCAAGACGCTCGTTTCGCAGCCCGAAGCAGTATACTCCCTTGAAACCGCCTTTGGCTATAATATTGCCGTCCTCAAGCAGCAGAGAATCCAGCCGTCCGTGTCCGGCCACCATCTCCGGATGGGCATGCATGGACGATGTAATCAGCTTTACCGCCTCTCTCGTCGCGATATCTTCGATCAGTTCGGGGCAGGAGAGCTTTAAATAGGCATGAGCCAGTCCCGTCAAAGGCAGCGCGAACACCGGCAACCCGCATCCGTCCGTTCCCAAGCTGATGTCTTTTGGGGACAGGCCGGCCATGTAAGCGACCGTTTGAAGAACCTCCCGCTGAACCGGATGGTCCGGCTTCGCGTATCCTTCCAGCGGCAGCGCCTTTAATTTGCTGTAAGACAGCAGCCCCAGATGCTTGCCGGAGCAGTTATGGTACAGCTTCCGCTTGCCCTTGCCGCGGACTGCCTCCTCGCGGCTGCCTTCATCAAGCGGATAGCTGGAAGCGCAGATCATGCAATTTTCCGTGATGCCCGTCTTGGCGGAAATGCTCTCCAGCGCTTGAAGATGATAGCCCTCTCCGCGGTGCGAGGCGGTCATCAGGGCGATTTCGGCCGCGCTCAGACCGTACTTGCCGGCAATTCCGCCGCGTATGCCCGGGATCGCCTGCAGCGGCTTGGCCGAAGAACGGGTGAAGGACACAAAGCCGGGGTCCCCCGCATAGCCTTTTAACACGCCGTTCTCCCCCACCATTGCAATGTGCCCGCTGTGGGCGCATTCCATCAGATTGGCCCGATACTCTTTTACCAAAACCGTCTCCATGCTGGTCTCTCCTCTTTCTCTATGTGGTTTCCTATTATTAGTGAATAGTATTGAAAGTTATTAATGCATCATTTTGAAAGAACTATATAATCTAGCAGGCAAAAGACGCCGTTTGTAAAGGTTCAAAAAGGACGGTTTACTCTATATATTAGCGTGCGTTCATTCCGTTTCCTCAGTTATCCTTCACCAATCTTTCCCGTACGCTTCCGCTGTTTCAGCACATTCGCCCAAGTTTATATACGAAGTAAGATGAACTCATCGTACTACGATTTCCAAACAAAGGAGGCGATCGTATGTGGGGAATCATCATCAGCATCGTGATGGCAATCGTCATCGGCATTATAGGTGATGCTATAGCCGGAGGCGATATGCCCGGCGGAATCATCGGCTCGATGGTTGCAGGATTAATCGGCGCTTGGCTGGGAGCATACTTATTCGGCGGCTTTGGCCCTGTGATCGGTAATTTCGCCGTCATTCCGGCAATTATCGGTACCATGCTGTTCATATTTCTGCTGGGTTTGATTTCCAGACTGCTGCGACGCGCCACCTGATTTTGGATTTACATTATTCTAATGAGGAGTGATTGGTGATGAATAAAGCAGAAACCGAATATCCAGTACAAAGCGGCGGGACTTTTGCAAAAGGAATCTTAATCGGCGGCCTGCTCGGTGCGGCGGCGGCTCTCCTCTTTGCGCCCAAACCGGGACGCGAAATGCGGAGCGATCTGTCCGACAAGCTGAGCCTGGCGACCGACAAAACGAAAGAGTTTTCCGGCAAGGTCAGCGACAAGACGAAAACGCTAGCTTCGACAGTCGGCGGAAAGGCGTCGGATCTGGCCAGCACCGTGACCGCCAAAGCTTCCGACTTGGCCAGCACCGTCTCGTCTAAAGCTTCCAATATCCTGACAACCGTCAGCGACAGCAAGCAGCAAATAGCCGCCACCTTGCAGGAAACCGGAAAAGATGTTTCCGATACCGTCAGTTCCGCTTCCGCAGAGGTAAGCAAAGACGTCAAGGATGCTTCAAAGGAGGTCGCCGATCAGGCCAAAGACGCTTCCGAGGATGTCTCCGAAGAAGCGAAGGACGCCTCGGACGAAGTCAAAGCTTCCTATAAATCGACTTCTTATTAAGAAATGCGCGCATTTTTATAGTTTTCCATTTAAAGGCGCGGCCTGCTTCAAGCTTTACACTTTATCTTTACTCCGCCAACAGCCAGCTGCGATCAGCTGGCTGTTGGCATGTATGGCGCCTCATTTCATGAACCGGAAGCGGCGGCTTCCAATTCAAATAAAGCCTGTACGGCTGGAAGAAAGCAGGGGACTTTATGGGAAATCCGACTGAAAAAACGAAAACCAACGAAGTGGACGATCACCCGTTTGAACTCCGCCATGAAGTGAAGCGGCTCAATGCCAGGCTGGACAAAATCGCCGATTCGCTGGAGAAATCGGAGTTCAAAGATATACTGGAGAATTATACCGATCCCAAAAAGCGGATCATTACGAACCTGATGGCCGGCATTTCCCGCGGCTTGGGGTTATCGCTCGGCACATTCGTCATTCTCGGTTTACTCGGCTATATTATCAGCCTGTTCGTCAATGTGCCGGTCATCGGCGAGTACTTGGCCGAAATCAAAAAGTACATTGATGCCAACAGCTGATGCCAACAGCTGATGCCAACAGCTGATGCCAACAGCTGAAGCATGCCGTACCGCAATCCAGCCCGCCGAAGTTCCGGATCTGACCGGGAACTTCGGCGGGCCTTGGTTTTACGCTCAGTCTTCGAAAGGAAGCTGCGCTTCGCCATGCCATACTCTCCCGAACATTAATAAAGGGCATGAGCCTCCTTTCAGGAGAACACATACCCTTTATTAGTCAGGAAAGCCGCTTGTCCACTCCATCAGTAAGAGGAATTGGACATGATCTGCTTCAGCTTCTCGGTCGCCCGCTTCTGGATTCGCGATACGCTCATCTGCGATACACCCAGCTTCTGGGCGATTGCCCGCTGGGACTGTCCTTCCTGGAAGGCCAGCAGCAGCACCTTCTGCTCCTGCTCCTTCAGCTGTCCAAGCGCCTGCTGAAGGTCCATACGCCGCTCTACGGTATCGTAGTCATTCGCGTCCGAGCTGATCAGTTCGCCCAGCGTTGCGCCGGTCTCTTCTTGAGACAGCGGAGAATCCAGAGAAACGTAATGATAGCATTCTCTGCCTGCAAGCACTTCGACCGTTTCCTCCACCGACAGATCCAGGTAGTGTGCGATTTCGCCCACATCCGGAGAACGCTCCAGCTTGACCGTCAGCTCGTCGATCGCCTGCTGAACCAATGCGCCTTTTTCTTTGATGCGTCTCGGAACCTGTATGTACCAGGATTTATCACGGAGAAAATTTTTCATATGCCCGATCATACTCTTCATGGCATACGGTTCGAAAGGAATACCCAAGCTGATATCGTACTGCTGCAGAAGGCGGATGAGAGCCATCTGGCCAACCTGATACAGGTCTTCATACAAGTCGGGGCGGTTGCGGGCAATCTTCCCGGCAGCCATTTTGACCATAGGTTCATATTTTTGAATCAAAGCGGTGGCAATATCATTATCCTTGGTCTGCTGATATTCCCAAATGAGAGAAACGGATTCGTCCATGGACTCTGGGGGAGTCACTCTTTCATTCATACTCTCTCCTCGCTGAGAAGTAGTCTTTTGGTCAAAGTTACGACTGTCCCCTTTCCCGACTCGCTTATTACGTTAACCTCATCCATAAGCGCCTGCATCAGATAGAAGCCCAGCCCCCCGACTTGAACATCGCTCAGTTCCTTGTCATGCAGGGTGATGCGTTCTTCGGATGCCACATTGTCAAAGCTCTCCCCCTCGTCTTTGACAGTGATAGACAGAGCGTCCGCACTTACTTCAAAGATGACATCGACAAATCCATCCTCCTGATTGTAAGCGTAAAGAACGGAATTGTTGCAAGCCTCGGAAACGGCTACCTTCATATCTTCTATATCCTCGTACGAAAAGCCCATCTTAGAAGCGATTCCGTACAAATTGAGTCTAACAATATCGACATATTCCGCGCTGGCCGGCAACTGAAGTATCACTTTTTGTATATCATCACTCATTCTATGTTCGGTCCTTTCCTAGTGGGAATTCTCTTGGGAGGCGAAAAATTTAGCGATCCCTGTCATATCAAACAGCTTCTGAATTTGCGGCGGAACTTCCTCCACGGTGAATTTGACATCCATCCCGTGTCTTGCCTTGAGGATCGACAAGAGAATTCCTATTCCCGTGCTGTCGATATACTTCAATTCTTTCATGTTAATGACAAGATCAAGCGCTGTATCCCCCACAAGCGGCTCCATCACCAGCCGGAAATCGGGAGCAACCGACAAATCGAGCTCTCCGCTTAAGTAGACCGTGCAGACACTGCCCTCGGTCTTGGTCGTTGCATGAAACTTTTCACTCTTATGTGTATTCATAGACAATCTCTCCTGATTAATGTTTTCTTTACCAATAACCCTTAAGACATACTCTTGAAACAAAAAAATCGGACTTCATTCCCTGGTAACTGCTGGATCAGGCGGGATTTGACGTGGTATCCCGGTCGTGATCCAGGCTTTCCTCACCGGAATATCGGGACAAAATTTGTTTGAGGCTGCTCAGTTTGAGCGGCTTGCTGATATAATCGTCCATGCCGGCGGCCAGGCAGCGGCTCTGAATGCCGTCCATGACATTGGCCGTCATGGCGATAATAACGGGGGACCCGAACTCCCGCTTTTTTCCCCGCCGAATCTCTCGCGTCGCCTCGAGTCCGTCCATTTGGGGCATGTGGAGGTCCATAAATATCAGATTGTATGGACGGGACAGCGCCAAGCCGGTGGCCTGACGCCCATCCTCGGCCACATCCGCCTTCACTCCCAGCTTCTCCAGCATGCTGACCATCAGCTTTTGGTTGATAGGATGATCTTCTACAATAAGCACTTTGTATTGGCCTTCCTGGCGGAGCGGAACTTCAGCCTCTTTCTTCTCCGGTCGACCGCCTCCGCTCGGATCATCCTCCGGGACTCCCGCCACAATGGTGAACACGAAGGCAGCCCCTTTTTCTTCCATATATTCAACCCGAATATCGCCTCCCATCATGCCCACCAGCGATTTGCAGATGGCAAGACCTAGACCGGTGCCTCCGTACTTCCGGGTCATCGAAGAATCAAGCTGGGAGAAGGGCTGGAACAGACGGTCGCGCTTTTCCGGAGAAATGCCGATGCCGGTATCCTTGACCGTAAATTCGACAACAATCTCGTTATCTCCTCTCTTCGCGCCGGATACGACCAAATAAACCCCGCCTTGATTGGTGAATTTGACCGCATTCGACACCAGGTTCATCAGCACCTGGCGAAGCCGCGCCATATCCCCGTACAGCACCTCCGGCAGCCTGTGGTCGATAAAGTAGGCCAGCTCCAGATTCTTTTTGCCCGCTTCCGCGGAGAACAGGCTGAAGACCTCCTGAATGCAGTTCCGCAGTTCGAACAGCTGGACTTCCATTTCCATTTTGCCGGATTCCATCTTCGTAAAATCAAGAATATCGTTAATGACGGTGACGAGAGTGTCTGCGCTCCTGCGGATGATTTCTGCGTACTCCTGCTGCTCCGTTGTTAGCGCCGTTTCCATCAGCAGGTCGATCATCCCCACGACCCCGTTCATCGGCGTTCGTATTTCATGGCTCATCATGGCCAAAAATTCAGTCTTTGCCCTTGCGGCGCTTTCCGCATCTTCCTTCGCCTTGATCAGCTCCTGGTTGATCCGCTCCAATTCCTGCGTCTTCTGCTGGAGCAGCATCGACTGGGTCTGGTGCTTCTTGGTCGTCAGGAACATGTCGACAAAGCCTTCGATTTTCGATTTCAGAATTTGCGGGATAAACGGCTTAACCATATAGTCGATGGCCCCTGCGGAATATCCGGCAAACAGATGCTCCGCTTCCTTGCTGTTGGCCGAAATAAAAATAATCGGAATATCCTTGGTCTTGTCCCTTGATTTGATCAGTTTGGCGGTCTCAATCCCGTCCATTCCCGGCATCTGAACATCAAGAACGATAACGGCGAATTCATGCCTCAGCAGACATCTCAGCGCCTCTTCTCCGGAGTTTGCCTTTATTAATTTGTATTGCTGGCTTTCAAGGACCGCCTCAAGCGCCAGCAAGTTTTCCGGACGGTCGTCTACCAGCAGGATATGAATCGGTTCTTGAACCCCCATAAGCCCCTCCTAAGACAATCATTTGACTTTACGGTAGATTTTTTCCACTCTGTCCAGGGGTTCGTAGCTGTCGCTGTACCTGGTAAAATGAATGGACTCTTTCGCTCCGAGAACAAGCACTCCAAACCGGCTGAGGCTCTCGCAGAACAAGCCGTGGACGTGATCCCGAAGCTCATCGTTAAAGTAAATCATCACATTTCGACAAAATATGACATTAAATTCGTTGAATGAGGTATCGGTCGCCAAATTATGCTCGGCAAAAATAATATTTTTGCGCAAGTCAGGCTGAAAGATGACCGAATTGTATTTCGCCGTATAATACTTGGAGAAGGCGTGTTTTCCGCCGGCTTCCAAGTAGTTTTTGGTATACTGCTTCATCTTGCTGATTTCGTACACGCCTTCCTTAGCCTGCTGAAGCGAACGGTTATTCATATCGGTGGCGTAAATACGCGCCTTGTCGTACAGGCCTTCCTCCTGGAGCAGTATCGCCATGGAGTAGACCTCTTCGCCCGTGGAGCAGCCGGCATGCCAGATACGGATGTACGGGTAGGTCCTCAGCAGAGGAACGACCTTCTGGCGGAAAGTCAGGAACAGGCCGGGGTCCCGAAACATCTCCGTAACCGGTATGGAAAGGCTGTAGATGAACCGCTCAAAACAGGTCCGGTCATGAAGCACCTTCTCCTGCAGTGCGGAGATACTGGACAGGTTCTCCGCATGAACATGATGCCAGATGCGCCTCTTCAGGGAAGGCAACGCATAATTCCTGAAATCATATCCATACAGGCGATGAACGCCGCTGAGCAACAGTTCGATTTCAATATTTTCCAATTCGTTATTGTTGGTCCCTGCAAGGGGCAGTTCATCGCTTCCTCGTTCTGTTGCTACCATGGTTATCCCGGCTCCCTTGCGCTCGCCGTCTTCTGGTAGGCGGCTGATTGTTCTGTCTGTAAGAGTATTACCCCAAATGGGGAATTACGAATACAACCACACCCGCATTAGCGAAAGAAGCTGCTCCGTATCGATCGGTTTCTTCATGTAATCGGACGCCCCGGCCTCAATGCATTTGACCCGGTCTTCTTTCATCGCTTTGGCGGTCAGCGCGATGATCGGCAGCTTGGAGAACTGCGGCATTTCTCGAATCCGCCGCATGGCTTCGTATCCATCCATTTCAGGCATCATCATATCCATCAGCACGAGATCAAACTCCGGACTATTCACGAGCATTTCCAGCGCTTCCCTGCCGTTCTCCGCGAACTTTACCTCCATCTGGTACGATTCAAGCACGCTGGAGAGGGCAAAGACGTTGCGGATGTCATCGTCGACGAGCAGAATCTTTTTGCCTTCGAACAGTTCCTCTTTATTGTGAAGCTTCTGCAAAATTTTGCGTTTGTCCTCCGGCAGGTTCGCTTCGACACGGTGCAGGAACAGCGTCGTTTCGTCAAGCAGCCGTTCCGGCGAGCGCACGTCCTTGATAATGATGGACTCCGCATATTTGCGCAGCCTTGTCTCTTCCTTGCTGTCCAGATCCTTGCCGGTATAAATGATGATCGGCAGATCGTTCAGCTCCTCGTCGTCGCGGATATGATCCAGCAGCTCGAAGCCGTCCATATCGCCCAGCACGAGGTCGAGCACCATACAGTCGTATTTCCGCTTGCGCAGCTCGCCCAGCGCTTCCCCTCCGGTCGAGACAGCAGTAATGGCCACATCGTCGTGGCCGATCAGCTCCATGATGGAGCGGCGCTGGGTTTCGTCGTCTTCGACGATCAGCAAATGCTTGAGACTGCTCTCCGTGTAGGACTCGATCTGCGTGAATGCCCGTTCCAGTGCTTCCCTGCTGGAAGGTTTTCTTAAATAGGCGATAGCGCCCATCATCAGACCCTGCTTGATTTCTTCGCCCACCGAAATCACATGCACCGGAATATGCCGGGTCTTGGCCGCACCTTTCAGTTCCCTGAGAATCGACCAGCCGTCCATTACGGGAAGCTGAATATCGAGGA
Organism: Paenibacillus sp. URB8-2; assembly: GCF_013393385.1. Lineage (NCBI taxonomy): Bacteria > Bacillati > Bacillota > Bacilli > Caryophanales > Paenibacillaceae > Paenibacillus > Paenibacillus sp. URB8-2. Next base: position 4,848,431 of record NZ_AP023239.1, read on the forward strand.
TGATCGCATCGGGCAAATAAGACTGGGCCATTTGCAGCCCGGCGTCTCCCCGAAGAGCGACAATCGTCTTGAAGCCGCGGGCTCGGGCCATATCCACCAGCACTTTGGCGAACTTGTCATCGTCCTCAATAATCAGCAGCACCTTGTCGCTGGAAGACAGGGCCTCACGGTCATCCGCAAACGGTACTTCGTGTTCCCGGACCGGCTCGGGTTTGGCTGTGGCGGGCGGGGACAAAAAGCCGATCGCAGGGCTCGGCAAGCCGGTTTCTCCGGTTGCCGCCGATTCCTGTGCTCCCGGCAGCAGGCTGTAATTGAGAGCGACCGGCAGGTACAGCGTGAATTCGCTGCCCGTGCCCTCACGGGATTCCAGCATAATGCCTCCGCCCAATAAGCGTGACAACTCGCGGCTGATGGACAGGCCTAGGCCGGTACCGCCGTATTTGCGGCTGGTCGTGCCGTCCACCTGCTGGAACGCTTCAAACACCAAATCCTTCTTATCCGCAGGTATGCCGATGCCGCTGTCCTTGACGCTCAGAGCCAGATACTCCCTGTCCATCGGCAGATACACTGGCAGGGACCTCTCTTCCGCCCGGCTTACCGAAAACTCCACAAAGCCTTTATTCGTAAACTTGAAGGCATTGGAGAGGAGATTGCGGAGCACCTGCTTCAGACGGTAGCCGTCAGTAATAATATGATCCGGAAGCGGTTCGTTGAAGGACAGACGCAGAGAAAGACCTTTCTTCTGGGCCATCGGGGCAAAGTTCTGCTTCACGAACGTTTTCATATCCGTGAGGGCGACTTTCTCGCGGTTCAGTTCCATCTTGCCCGCGTCCACTTTCGACAAATCGAGAATTTCATCAATCATCTTAAGCAGATCCGCTCCGGACGTGTGGATGGTCTGGGAGAATTCCACCTGCTTGTCCGTCAAATTGCCTTCTTTGTTCTCCATCATAAGCTGGGACAGGATAAGCAGACTGTTCAGCGGAGTACGCAGCTCGTGGGACATATTCGCCATGAATTCGGATTTGTACCTGCTTGTAACGGTCAACTGCATGGCCTGCTTCTCCAGTTGGGCCCGGGCACTCTCAATCTCATCCTTTTGCTCTTCGACGAGTCCCACCTGCTCCTCAAGCGAGCGCGTCTTGGATACCAATTCGCTGTTGTAATGCTCCAGCTCTTCCTGCTGGCGCTGCAGCAGCTCCTCGGAACGCTTAAGTGCTTCCGTCTGCTCTTCCAGATTTTCATTGGAGCGGCGAAGCTCCTCCTGCTGGGTCTGGAGTTCCTCGGACTGGCACTGCAGCTCTTCCGTGAGGGCCTGCGATTCCCGCAGCAGTTCCTCGACCGCCAGACGATGCGTCGTATTATTAACGATGGCCGACAGGTTCACGGCTAGCTGCTCCAGCAGCTCATAATGCAGCTCCGAAAACAGCTTGAACGAAGCAAATTCCATAACGCCCAGCAACTCGTCATTGAATAGAAGCGGGTAAATGGCAATATTGCCCGGAGCCGAGCTTCCGAAGCCGGAAGCGACCGTGAGATAATCATCCGGCGCGCTCTCCAGCAGAATCGGCTTTTTGTCCAGCGCGCATTGGCCGACAAGGCCGCTGCCAAGCTCAAAGCCGTTCCTTGGCTTGCTCTCGTCAAAAGCATACGCGCCGTAGATCTCCAGCCTGTTCGATTTATTCTTCTCTTTCAAATATATTGCGCTGAATTGCGCACCGACAACGGGCGCGAACTCATTCACGAAGGTCTGGGAAATCTCTTCGAGCGAGTTCACACCGCGCAGAAGCTCCGTAGTCCGCGCCACATTGGCGTTAAGCCAGGAATGATCCTGCTGTTCCTTGATATAGAGAGCTTCCCTTTCCTGCTTCTCCTCGATCTCTTCCGCCATGACCTGAAAAATACGGGAGATCTCCCCGAACTCATCCTTTGAGGTAACTTTAATATTGCGGATTTCTTTCAAATTCCCGGCGCCGACACTTCGGATCATCATGGACACGGCTGCCAGCCCCCTTGTGATGCTAGGCAGCACCCACAAGATGACGCCAAGTCCAAGCAGCAGACCTGCGAATATCACCATAGCAACGACTTGAATGGAACTCTGATAGCTGTTCTTGGCATTGTCGATTTCTTCATTGATCTTGAAATTCTCATACTCGGCCAGACTGTTCAGACTAGCCAGCACTTCGTTCTGAATATTGGTGCCGATCGAATTGCGGTAGGCGGTCGACGCCGCCCTTTCTCCGTTATTCAGAAGGGTCAGCACGCGTTCTTGATATGAAAAATAGGCCTCGGTCGCCTCATCGATACGCGCGAACATCTGCTGCTCTTCCGCGCTCTTCTTCGCGGAACCCATCTGCGTTATATATTCCTTGGACTTGGCTATGCTCTGCTCGATCTCATTGCGCTGTACATTCATATTCACATCAGGATTCAGCATAATGTTTGTCAGAATACGGGCCATGTCATTCACTTCACCGCGCATTCCGGAAGAGGCCCGGATCTTCTGATAACGGTCCTGATAGATGCTGTCAAGCTGTTTGTTCATATAATGAAGGCGGTCGTATCCGACCAACGCCAGCGCCATCAGGATGAGCAGAAGCGCGCTGAAGCCGATCAGCAGCTTGGCTTTGATCTTCATTTGTTATCATTTTCCCTTCTTCAGTGAAATCCACACCAGGCATTTGTCATCATCGCGCTCACCCGGAGCCGCACCATCGAAGAAAGCGGCCCGCATCGGCTCTTCCCGCCACTCATGTTCCCCATCCAGTTGACGGATCAAAAATTCAAGCTGTTCCTCCTGGTCTCCGCTTACCATTTCCAGCAGCCCGTCGGTATATAACGCCAAGTGGCCTTCCCGCTCATAGCTAAAGCTTTGAGGCGTGGCTTCGATCCGGTCGAACAAGCCGACCGGGTGGCAGTTGCTCTCAAGCATAATCGGTTCTCGGGCGTCGCCTTCAAAGAGCAGGGCCGGCGGATGGCCGGCATTGATATAGTCAATGCGCTGAAGCCTGGTATCGATTACCATATAAATGGCCGTAAAATAGTATTGTACAAGCTGCTTTTCAATATAAAGCTGGTTGAAACGGCGGTTTAGCTCCTGTATGACCTTCTCCGGTTCGACATAAGTCGTGACCGTATCCTTTAGCACGGAGGCGATGAACATGCAGAACAGCGAAGATGAAATGCCGTGTCCCATCATATCCAGCAGGATAACGGCGTACCTCCCTTCGCCCAGATCGTACCAGGCGTATAAATCTCCGGCCAACTCGAAGGAAGGCTGGTAAATGGCATGAACCTCGAACTCTTCTTTTTCCAGCGGCAGGCTGAGTACCGCATTTTGCACAAGCGCCGCCAGCTTCAGTTCGTCCTGTATTCGCTGGTCCCGCTCCTTGTGCCAATCCTTCTCGGCTTTGAGTCTCAGCGCCAGCCGGATTCTCGCCATCAGCTCAACCTTGTTGATCGGCTTGGTCACATAATCGACCGCGCCCGCGTCCAAGGCTTCCGCCAGCTTTTTGGAATCGCCGACGGCAGTTACCATAATAATAGGAATATCCTTCAAGTGCTCGTACCGCTGCACGATCCGGCAGGCCTCGATACCGTCCATTTCCGGCATCATCATATCCAGCAGAATCAAATCGACGTCGGAATGCTTAGGTCTAAGTTCATTATTATTCTCACGGCTGATTCCGATCATCTCCAGCATTTCGATGGCGGAAGCCGCAGTAACCAAATTGCGATATCCCTCTTTTTTCAGGATTTCACGGATAATGATAATATTGGTCGGATTATCGTCTACGATTAATATTTTCATCAGTTCACCTCACCCAGTTTCATACTTCGACCAAAAACTCCAAAAAGCGCATAATTCTATCTTACGACATCCAGACGGGTATTTTCCATCCGCAAGATTTGTTGCGGCGGCCTTTTCTTTCCTCCGCCAGGAAGATTTAGGACATTTCTCCAACAAAGTAACCTCCAGCCCCACTGACACAGTGGTTCTGGAGGTTACGTTATTGGACTATGAATCCTTCCCGATCAGTTAGCAGCGCTCATACGGATGTTTTTTTTGCGATAACGAGCACTTTGCCCAAATCAAGCTCTTGTTCGAAAAAATCAGCCTCTGCTTCGCTAAATCCCAAGGAAGTAATCTTGGAGCGAAGTTCGTCGCCGCGCGAGCGGAACATATTGGCCAACGTGCCGAACAGTCCCTCTTCACTCATCCCGACTTCATTGCTGTCCGCAGCCTCTGCAATCCGGTCTTCCCGGTCCCGGTCATGACTAATAACGTACAAATCTTCCTTCATATACCCGCTGTCCCGCAACCTGTTCACTTCCTCAATCGCTTGTACACCATTCTCCAACACCTTGGCATAGGCTTGTGCACCGACAGAATCCATGATCTCACTCTCCTTAGCATGAAATTATTCATTTCTTACAAGGCAGTAACGGCAAAGACAACTATATCTTAATAAACTTGCCGCTTCCGGTTGAAACGGATCAGGAAGAATAATCGTCAAACAAATCAATTCCGTCCCACTCTCCGGTTTCCTGGCTCCGGTAAATTTTAAGGGCCGTGCTTCCCCTCATGTACACATCGCCATCCTCGGCCACGAAATCCGGAGAGCCCAGCGTCTCCTGCAGCGTATCGTGAACAGGATCGATCTTAACCGTGTTCAGCTGCAGCCCGTAATTCCTAGCCTGCTGGGGACTGACATGTACATAGACCACAACTCCGTCCGAGACGCCGGCCGACATATCCGCATAGCGGTACTCCAGGCTGTTCTGCCAAGGATCGGGAACGACTTCGAGCGGCTCCCCTTTACGCTCCACCAGTTCCTCCTCTGAGGAATACAGCGATACTCCGGCCAGCGACTCAAAGCTGCGGATAAACTTGTCCTCCGTTTTATTCTCCGTTTCTCCCGCTGCGTTTTGGGCCGCCAGCACCGTCTGTGGCCCGAATCCGAAACCGTCAGCGTTTAAGGACGCATTCTGGGCAGGCGAATCCGCAGCAAAAAGAGGGGAAAGAAGACCGAACAAAAGAATCCATACATTCATAAGATTGCCCCACCTTTCCAATCTGCACCTCGGCTGCCCGCATCAGTCGGCCGAAATCATTTGCGGTATCTTTGCCAGAGGCCCGCGGCTACGTCGACACCCTTCAGGACGGCCTGCATTTTTCCTTTCTTGCTGTATGCCGCTTTGTAGGAATTGACCGTGCGTTCTTCAGCAGGGCTCATCGGCGCATTATCGATCGACACATGATCCGATTTCTCTCTCAATTCCCTGTTTTTGCGGAACTTCTCAATCACCGTTACCGAGACCTGCTTGACGGTCAGCGTCAGCTCGTTCAGCACCTCGCCTAAGTTTTGGACCGAATCCAAGATGGGATCGATCTTCCCGATTTTGCCCTGCACATCAGCGGTAATATCGTTGGCATGCCTTACGGTAGTCTTTACTTCATAAGTAAGCTCGTCGACCGTCTTCTGGACCTCCTGAAGCGTCTGGCTCACTTTGTCCAGAGAGTCCTTGGCGGAATTCAAAGTCTTGATTAAAAAGAAAACGAGAACTGCGAATGCGACGGCAACAAGCGCTACGCTTAGGCTAATAATCATGGGTAAAAGCTCCTTCCGATTCGAAATAATTACGGCTCCAAACCCGCCTTAATATTGCATAGTTACCCCTTGGTTTCAAGGGCGAAACAATTGTTCGGCCGCTGGCCCCCGGACTCCCGGATCCCCGGTTTAACGCGGTGTTTCAATGCTCCCCGCTTGCGTTTAAACATTGACTACCAACGCCATGAAAGGGTGAAAAAACATGCTGAAATGGTCCGTTATTCATCATTTCTCTCTTCACCGGGCGAAGAGGCCGGTCAATGTAAGTGTATGCGCCCATATGGAAAAAAGGGCATAAACACCTCCCCAAACAAAAATAAGTCCGGGACTTCCCCTAACGCAGGAGGAGTCCCGGACTTATTTCAATTTCAGCAGCAATTGAAGCAGATCATTCCAATTCACGTCAAACGAGATGCGCATGCCGCTGTCCAGCAGTTCGATCTTATCCACCTCCACCATAAACGGCATATGCTCCCTGAGGGGAACCGCAATCGGCGGAATGGACAGCATGCCTTCCGGCAGTTTCCGGTTCCGGATCGAAGTATAGTCGTGGCGCAGCATAATCATTCCCCCCGCCCCCGTCGAAACCTTCATGGTCATCCCGATTTCCGCACCGAACGGCACCGGACCGGCCAGCCCGTTAATATCCGCGGTCAGGCGGTCCCCGCTCTGCCGGAACCTTGCTCCGGTGAGACGGACAAGGGTTAACGGATGCTCGGCGAGATAGTCGTTCAGCCCTTTTTTGAACAGGTTGTTCAGTTCGTCTTCAGTCAGCGTCAGAACAGGCCTTCTCTCTTTTGCCATCTGAAGCAGCTGCGGCTCAAGGTCCAAGCGGTCGTAAGACATATCCAGTTTATACTCCGGTTTGACGTACCAGACGGCCGCCGTTCCCGCAAGGAGCAGGACCAGCGCGAAGCCGGCGAACAGCCGGAGCAGAATTCTGCGCGGTGCTCTCTTTTTACTCGTACGGGGCATATCGCTTCTTCCCTTTCTTGTCATGGACAATTCTTTGGCTGGTTCACAATACCGACATTTGTTTACTAGGATATTGACGCACCGACTACCGGATTATTCCGGTAAGACAAACATCAAGGAGGAATTGAATATGAAGAAAATCGCCACTATTGCAGCAGCTATCGGTCTTACGGCCACCATCGCCTCTACCGCTTCGGCAGACGAAGTCACGGGTACGGCCTCGCCGGCCACGGCTACCTCAAGCACTTACGGCGGTACCGTTACCTCAAGCACTTACAGCAATACGGTGACGGAACCTGTAATCACACCGGAGGATATCAAGCAGGCTACGCCGATAATCATCCTGACCCGTGTTACTCCGTTCTATTTCTCTAACGGTTCCGTCATGAAGGCAGCCGGCATGCTCAGTCCGCAAACGGTCGATACGACCGGACAAGTCATAACCGATGCGATCGGCAATGAATGGAGAGAGGTCTATACCTGGCTGGGCCTTGCATGGATCAAGGTTCCCAATTCCGCTTTTGTAATCATGCCTTAAATTAAAGTATAAACGCAAATCGCAGCGATATCATCCCGGCCGGGGTTACATAACCTTTCAGTCAGCCGCCGAAGTCCTCGCATGGTTGCCCTTCCGGGCAGCGCGGGATGATATCGCGCCATTGGATAAGCAGTCCGGATGTCCGGCCCGCTACGCAAAAGGGTATCCCTATCAGCCATCACCGGCAGATAGGGATACCCTTTTTCAAGATGCACCCGTCACAAACATACTGCTTTCGCTTCGCCTTGGGCAGGCTGTATAATCAGTGGACGACCGAGCCTCCGAAGAGAAAACGGTTGGTCCAAGAAGCGCTTAATTTATCCACTCTGACGCCCCCGGAAGACTTGGAATACGTATGCAGGATCTGCCCGTCCCCCAAATATAGAGCGACATGCGTAATCGTCTGCGCCGACTTGTCGATCCCGGCATAAGCCGCCGCCGAGCTTCCTTTGTAGCTCATAAAGAACATCAGATCGCCGCGCTTGAGGCCCGATATATCCATTACGGCAGAGCTGTTCTGCTTGACCCAGCTTCCCTGCTGTCTGGAATCGGCCGGGAGCTTGATATTCGCTGCTTCAAGATAAATCTGCCGCATAAAATCCGAGCAGTCAAAGGTGGATGTGTTGCTGCGGCTTGACCCGAATTCGTAAGGTGTGCCGAGGTAGGCCATCCCTCTTGCAATGACCGCTTCAATGGCCCCAGATGCCGCCGGGCTTGCCGCAGGAGCAGCCGGTGAAGGCTGGGGCGCCGCGCCCGCTGCGGTTAACGTGATGTACTTGTCCCGAGAACTGCAATAACCGGTTTCACCATCCGCTGTGCGGACCCTATAGAAATAAGCATTCGTCTTCTCAAGAACGGTTACCTTCTCCCCTGCTTTCAAATAGGAGAGCACCCTGCTGTTAACGGATGGCGTGCTGCGAAGCCGCACTGAGGACTGGATGACAGCCGTCTGCACCGCTGAAGCTGACAGAACCTCAGACGCATGGGCGGTCTGGGTGCCAAGCTCTCCAGAAGAAGCGTAAAATGCAGTCGATAAAAATAACGCGGCAAAAAGCTGCTTGGTTAATTTGTTCATACCGTTCCCCCGAATGGCTATGATGAGAAATCAACAAGGGTGGCGCCGCCGTTATTGTTTTCTGAACTCATTATAGGCTCACAAGGATATGGGAACATGCACCAAATTTCACAAATCACCATGCCAATTCATGGTAAACACCGGGTCTATAGTCTTGTTTTCTACTTATATTTGGTGGAAATTACAGCTAATTAGGAAAAATCGGAATGTTAACTTTTGGGTTCCACATGGACATGCACACTCATGATGTTGTGCTTGTTATGCATGCGCTCCTCAATGGAGTCGCTGATTTCATGGCCCTCCATTACGGTTAATTCAGCATCCACTTCAACGACGACATCCACCAGCACTTGATTCCCGTGAATCCGCGCTTTCATATCCTTGATGCCTTCCACGCCCGGCGTCCGCTCAATGGTGCTGCGCAAATCCAGCAGCCGGTTCTCGTCAAATCCGTCAGTGAGGCGGTAGGTGGAGTCGCGGAAAATTTCCCATGCCGTTCTGCAGATCAGCAGGCCGACCGCAAACGCCGCAACCGGGTCCATCCAAGGAAGCCCGAACTGGGCGCCGACGATGCCGACGGCCGCTCCTATACTGACCATGGCATCCGAAAAGTTGTCCTTAGCGGCTGCCATAAGGGCACTGTTATTAATCTTAACTGCAAGCCGCCGGTTGTAACAATACACCCCGAACATCGCCAAAGCGCACACAATCGCCACCCCAGCTGACCATAGTCCCGGAACGGACTCCCGTCTCTCGAACAGGTTGCGCACCGCCTCGATGATGACCTGTATGCCGACCATTGCCATAATAAAAGATGCCATCAGCGCGGCAACCGTCTCCGCCCGAAAGTGTCCGTACGCATGATCCGAATCGGGTGGCTTGCGCGAGATACGCAGGCCGACCAGCACAGCCACGGAAGCAACAATATCGGTAAGGTTATTGAAGCCGTCCGCGAGCAGCGCGCTGGATGCGAACAGATATCCGCAGATCAGCTTAAAGGTCGACAAGATCAGATAAGCCGCTATGCTGATCATCGCTCCCCGCTCGCCTTTGCGAATATCCTCATAAATATCAACCAATGCCGCCACTCCTTTTTAAAATATAACAAAGTATAGATCTTCCAGTGCCACTCTATCCTAGCAAAGCGCATCCCTGTGGGTCTAGAGCAACAGTGTTGGCCTGCCGAAAGATCGTTTCAATAAGAATCGCGTTAACCACAACTATTCTTGCCCTTGTCGGCGTTTTTAAAAACAATTAGAATAATCTCATGACTAGCTTCAAGGAGGAAACGAACATGACCGAAAGCAGCGACAAGCCCAAAATTAACCTAGCCGACGCCATCCGGCAAAAGCTCGAGCAGAAGAAACAGCAAAACGCCAACAAAACGGGAGGCTTTCAAGCCGGCGCCACCAAAACGTTTAAAACCCAGAACAACAAAAAACCGAATAACCAGCGCCGCCGCACCGGCGGGTCCTGATTTGGCAGTCTAACTGCAATCTGCAGAAAAGAGCCTTTAGATGGATTAGAAAGACAAACGGGGTCGTCCTAAACGCAGCTTTTTTACTTTCGCTGCTGTCAGAACCGCCTCGTTTTTATTTTGGGGCCGGACGTTTCGGCCGAACGGTAAAGGAGTCTTGAAATCAGGGCTGCCTGCTTGATGTCAGAGGAACCGGAGTGATCGGGTATAAATCCGAATATGAACAGCTCGTCCGCGAAGGACAAATCGTTCTCCTGTACACCGGCCACGGCGATTCGTTCGGAGAGCCCGCCTATTATGCCGATTATCCGGTGCTGGCCCCGGAGCTTGCGGAACTGCTGATCCGTAAAAAGATTAAAATAGTCGGGATGGACACGCCATCGCCGGACAAATATCCTTTTGAAATCCACTCGCTCTTGTTCCGTCACAAAATTCCCATTATCGAAAACCTGGCCAATCTCCATCTGCTTCGCGGGATGCCGCGATTTGAAATCATTGCTCTCCCGCTCAATATCGATGCGGACTCCTCTATTGCCCGGGTCATCGCCCGCACGGTCGAATAAGCTGGGAGCCAATACGGGCTTGCAAGCACTGCGTAAAAATGGGGCTGTTCCGGCACTGTGAAACCTATCCCCTGTGATCGAAATCAAACAAGGAAGCTCCCGCAGCCGAAGGCTTTGGGAGCTTCCTTGTTAATACAGCATTGCACCGGGCACCGCGATCTTACACTTCCACCGGATACATCCGCTGGCGGAGTTCCTTGATTTCGTCGCTCTCCAGGTACTCGTCATAGCTCATTACGCGGTCGATAATACCGCCCGGCGTAATCTCGATAATCCGGTTCGCGATCGTCTGAATGAACTGATGGTCATGCGAAGTGAACAGAATCGTGCCGTCGAAGTCGATCAGCCCGTTGTTCAGCGCCGTGATGGATTCGAGATCCAAGTGGTTGGTAGGCTCGTCGAAGATCAGCACGTTCGCGCCGTTCAGCATCATCTTCGCCAGCATGCAGCGCACCTTCTCGCCCCCGGACAATACGCTTGCCTTCTTCAGCGCTTCTTCGCCGGAGAACAGCATGCGGCCCAGGAAGCCGCGCAGGAACGTCTCGTCCTGGTCCTTGGAGTATTGGCGCAGCCATTCCACCAGGTTCATGTTCACACCTTCAAAATACCGGGAGTTGTCTTTCGGGAAGTAAGCCTGGGATGTCGTAACGCCCCAAGTGTACTCGCCCGAGTCCGCTTCCGTTTCGCCCATGATGACATCGAACAGCGTCGATTTGGGCAGCCCGTTAGGACCGACAAGAGCAATCTTGTCGCCTTTGTTGACGACAAAGCCGACTTCGTCCAGCACCTTTTCGCCCTCAATGCTCTTGGTCAGGTTGCTGACCGTCAGCAGCTGCTTGCCGGCTTCGCGCTCCGGCTTGAAGTTCAGGAACGGATATTTCCGGTTCGACGGACGGATGTCGTCAAGCGTGATCTTGTCGAGCTGCTTCTTCCGCGACGTCGCCTGCTTCGACTTGGAGGCGTTGGCCGAGAAGCGCTGAATGAACGCCTGCAGCTCCTTGATCTTCTCTTCCTTCTTCTTGTTCGATTCCCGCTGAAGCGAAAGGGCCAGTTGGCTGGACTCGTACCAGAAGTCATAGTTGCCGACATACATCTGGATTTTGCCGAAGTCGATGTCCGCGATATGCGTACATACTTTGTTCAGGAAGTGACGGTCATGGGATACGACGATAACGGTACCTTCATAGTCCATGAGGAAGTTCTCCAGCCAGCCGATCGATTCGAGATCCAAGTGGTTGGTAGGTTCGTCAAGGAGCAGGTTGTTCGGACGGCCGAACAGCGCCTGGGCAAGCAGCACCCGGACCTTTTCGTTGCCGATGAGCTCCGCCATTTTCTTGTCGTGCAGATCGCGCGGAATGCCAAGACCGATCAGGAGCGCGGCGGCGTCCGGCTCGGCGTCCCAGCCGTTCAGCTCGGCGAACTCGCCTTCCAGCTCGCCGGCCCGCAGACCGTCGGCTTCTGAGAAGTCGGATTTGGCGTACAGCGCGTCCTTCTCCTTCATAATGTCATACAGGCGCGCGTGGCCCATAATGACCGTCTCCAGCACCGGGTTTTCGTCATATTCGAAGTGGTTCTGCTTCAATATGGCCATGCGTTCGCCGGGCGTGATATGAACTTCGCCGGAGTTAGCTTCGATCTCGCCGGACAGAATTTTCAGAAACGTCGATTTACCGGCGCCATTGGCCCCGATCAGACCGTAGCAGTTGCCGGGGGTGAACTTTATATTTACATCTTCAAAAAGTGCGCGCTTTCCGTAACGGAGTGTCACGCCGCTTGTGCTAATCATTTTTGCATACCATCCTTTACACATAGGTTTCCGGCATATTATAGCACAAAAATGAACCGAAAAGCCCGTAAACTCCTTGATTTGCCGCGAAAAGGGCAAAATTGGGCGGTCACGCAGCGGGATTCCGGGTCTTGGCGACTGCTCCTGCTCCGGTTTAACGCGCCTCGGGATGAATAATAAGCGTCTCTCCATTCCCAAGCGTTCGAATCCGCTCCTCGCCGAGGCCCTGCTCCTTGCGCGCCGCTTCCATCCGGTCGAGCGCCTCGCGCGCCGTATCGTCGGCGAGCCGGAACGTGCCGTAATGCATCGGAATCATCGTCTCCGCGCCCACGTCGAGAAACGCCTGCACCGCCTCTTTCGGGTTCACATGCTGCGAGGTCATAAACCACTCCGGCTCATAAGCGCCGATCGGCATCATGGTCACATGCACCTTGAAGCGCCTTCCAATCTCCTTGAAGCCCGGGAAATAACCGCTGTCCCCGGCAAAATACAGATTGGGCGGCAGCTTATGCCCTCCCTCGCCTCCTTTACCGCCAGCGTCCGGATGCCGCTCCGGCTTGGCAGGCTCCATAATGAATCCTCCCCAGTGCGAGGTATTCGTATCAAAGGGCGTCCGCCGCGTCCAGTGCTGGGTCGGCACGAAGGACAGCTTGATGCCGCCGACATCCAGGCTCTCCCACCACTGCATTTCCACGCAGTTCCGGAAGCCTTTGCGCAGCATTTTCCGTTTAAGTCCTGCGGGCACGACCACGGTTGTCTCCGCGCCGTACAATTTCCGGATCGAACCCACATGCATATGATCGTAATGGGAGTGGGAGATGAGGATCAGGTCGACAGGCGGGACGTCGCCAATCGCCATCCCTGGCGGCACCAGCCGCTTTTCCAAGCCCAGTCTTCCAGCCCAAATCGGGTCTGTGATGATGTTCATTCCTTCATATTGGATAAAAAACGTCGAGTGGCCGATCCAGGTTATCGTCGTATCCAGCCGGTTCTCCCCTAAATAGGACAGCATCGGCGGCACGCTGGGAACGACGAACGAGAGGTCCTTGACTTTTCGCCGCCGCTCTTCGCGCCATTGGCGGAATTCCTTGAACGTCTTGTCCACGCTGACATTATCGATATTGTTGTATCGGAGTTTAGGCATGACTGATCTCTCCTTGAAAGTCCTAAAAGCACGGAATGCTTCCATTTTACCAGATTTTCCATTTCCATTCTTGTCCGCCCTGTTTTGTGTTTTCAATCAAATTTGATGTAAAATGCGGATACATACTTCCGTATATCTTTTACGTAAATCTTTATAGCCAGAAAATGGGGCGCTGATGCCCTAAGGAGGTTTTACCCGAATGAAGATTACATTTATTGAACCGACGCCTAGTCCGCATACGATGAAGCTTCATCTGGATGAAAGTCTCGAGCCGGGGGTACGCAGAACCTATACGCCGGAAAGCCTGCGCTCGGCGCCTTCCTGGGCGCGGGAGATGCTGTCCATTCCGGGCGTGACAAGCGTCTTTCATACCGCCGACTTCGCTGCGGTGGAGCGCAAGCCATCGGCGGACTGGGCTGCAATTCTTCGTGAAGTGCAGTCCCGCTTCGGCGGCGAATCGTCCGGGGAAGCAGACTGGAGCCTGACGGATGAGAACGCGGGAGCGCACTTCGGGGAGGCGCAGGTGTTCGTCCAAATGTTCCGCGCCATCCCGATCCAGATCCGGGTCAAGACCGGATCAAGCGAGGAACGCATCGCGCTGTCGCCGCGATTCACCAAGGCGGTGACGGATGTGGCGAGCGCCGTCCTGATCAAGGAGCGCAAGCTAAGTGATTACGGCGTCCGCTACGGCGAGCCGAAGGAAATTGCGCGCGAGGTCGAGCAGGAGCTGGAGGCCGCCTATCCGCAGGAGCGTCTCGATTCGCTGGTGCAGCAGGCTATCGCGCACGGAGTTACGGGCGGTGAATTCATCGAGCAGCGCAGCAAGCGCGGGCAGGACGAACTGCTTCGCGACCTTGCGAGCGAAGACTGGCGCGCGCGCTATGCAGCGCTTGAAGATTTGACGCCTTCGCCAGAGCTGCTGCCGCACATCGCCGCGGCCCTGCACGATCCGAAGCTGCTGATCCGCCGGCTGGCCGTCGTCTACCTCGGCGATCTGCGCACGACCGAAGCGATGGCGCTGCTGTACGATGCCATGCAGGATAAAGCTCCCGCCGTGCGGCGCACCGCCGGCGATACCCTCTCCGACATCGGCGATCCCGCCGCAACGCCGGTCATGATCGACGCGCTGAAGGATGCCAGCAAAATCGTCCGCTGGCGCGCCGCCCGCTTTCTGTACGAAGTCGGCACGTCCGAGGCGCGCGGGGCGCTGGAAGCGGCGGTTAACGATCCCGAATTCGAAGTCGGACTCCAGGCGCGCATGGCGCTGGAACGCATTGAATCCGGCGAAGAAGCCGCCGGAACCGTCTGGCAGCAGATGGCGGAACGTGGACGCGGGTAATCAGCGACAGGCAGCCACAGCTGATACAAAAAAACCAGCTAATACTTGTCAAGAATTTTGTATTGGTGATTCGTGTTCTTCTTGGTATACTATTTTTTAAGCATGACAAAGAACCTTCATTGGCGTGAAGGTTCTGGATAATTATGGGTTTTAAGTTTGGAAGGGCTGCTGCTTACATAGGATGGCGTACACGTGATGGAGTAGCTTGTTGGCGCAAGCGATCACGACCACCTTGTAGGGCTTGCCCTCTTTTCTTTTTTTGTCGTAATACTCCCGTATCCTTGGGTTTGTTCTTCCTCGAATACCGCACTGTACGGCTAGATATAACGCCCGACGAAGCCTCTTGGAGCCGCGTTTTGTAATTCTGGAGCTGGTCGCCGTGAATTTGCCGGATCTGAATATTCCAGGGTCTAAACCTGCAAAAGCCACCAGTTGTTTGGCTTCTTTAAACTGCCGTACATCTCCGATCTCTGCGACAATTGCGGCTGCGAGCTTATCTCCGATTCCCGGTATACTCTTCACGAGCTCAACCTCCGGAAGACCCCTTGCCATCTCATTCATCTGCTTCTCCAGTTCGCTCAATTGATCTGTAAACGCTAGAACTAAGTCCACCATACTGCGGAGAACGGAGGTTTGAGCGCGACTTCTTGGTTGTTCACCCCAGCGGGACATCACTTCTCTAAGGGTTTCCGCCTTAGCTTCTACCCACTTCTCAGAATGTGATTTCCCTGCACTTTTTCGGATGACCACATGCAAATCCTCAGTTTGACCTTCCAGGCAGCGAGCCAGCACGTACAGAGAGGTTACCGAGAATAGATTGCGAAACACCTTCTCGTACGCCGGGAAAACTTGATCCAGCAAGGCCCTCATGTTTAACTTCGCTTGCACAAACATCCCCGTCACAAACTCATGTTGTCTGGTTACATGTTGGAGCTCCGTAAACCCCTCATCCCAAGTCCGATGCGGTGTAACATCTCCCCGGTAATACATTTCGGCTAAGTGCCAGGCATCTGCAGCATCCGTCTTTACCTTGCGCAACTGTGTGCCTTTCGCTCGTTTTGCTTGTAACGGGTTGACAATGAAGTACGTCCATCCGCTGCGCTCTAGATAGGCGACAAGTCCACGGTGATAATGACCGGTCGCTTCCAGAACGACAGCTGGAGAAATCCCTGTCTGTGCCTGCAGTTCCGTCAGAATCTCCCCCAATTGCTCAAATCCGCTTTGCTCATGCGAGATGCTTATCGCCTTCCCCCAAGGCTCGTTCCGCTTTAAAAAAGCTTGTATGACACTGAATCCCTTGGCCACATCTACTCCTATAACAGGTTCCATAACAACCTCCCGATTCGTATTTGCCGGCAATCCTACGATGGTTCCAAACCCATAGCTTCGCATGTGATACGGGGTCCATTGCCCCTACCAGCTCAAACATGGTCATTGGGAATAGTAGGAGAACAGTTTTTTTGACGGGGTAACGTCCCCAAAGCAGCCCGCGTTCTCCCGGCTATCGCCATCTTAAAACACCCACAAAAACAGGCCAACCAGAAGTTTCTGGCTGACCTAATAATACGAAACGGCCCTTTCTCCGTCCTTTAGACGGATGGAGAGGCCATTTTTTATATCCCGGCATTACTGCCAAAAGAGCTCCACCTTCAAATCCCCTGTATCCTCAAACGAGGATGTCTTATAGCTCAGATCCTTGAAGCCTGTCTTGTACAACTGCTGCAAATCGCTCACCAGCCTGCTCTCGCTTCCGTCGTAGCGGAACAGCAGAGAAGCTTCCCCCGCTTTCCGTGCCTGCTGCGCCAGACCGGCCAGCTCAGCCGCGGTATTGACGATTCCGCTTTCCTCATATAGATCGTACCTTAGCTCCCGCTGAAGTTTCTGGTAGACCGACCGCTTCTCGCCTCCGGCGCTTGCCAGTTCACCCAGCGTACGGGAATACTCCACAGCCGCAGCCGGATAGGCGCGCGTCCAGGTATGGTCGCGGCGCATCTGATTGTCGGTGCGCAAATAATAAGCCGTGCTGACGGCCCCCTCCCGGTCGGGTGTGGGATCGTCCCAGGTCGTATCCAGGTGGTACCAGCGTCCGTTCAGCTGAACCAGATTCCAGGCATGCGATTGGCCCGAGCCCCCTTGCCACGCGGTGCCTTCCACGATTTTATTCGCAATGCCCGCGCCCTTCAGCAGCTTGTAGGTCAGAAGCGAGTAGCCCTGACAAACGGCGCTGCCGCTTTTCAGCCCTTCATACGCCGTATATTTGGTGTAGGTCGTGTCATATTTCAGGTTAAGCACCACCCAGTCGTGGATCGCCTTAACTTTTTCATCGGCCGTCATTCCCGGAGTAATAATCTCGCTCAAGATCGTCTTGACCCGTCCGTTGACGTAAGCAGTCTGCTGAAGCGATTCGCGGTAGGCAAGCCGGACACTTACGGTCGCCGAGCGTGATCCTCCCCGGTAGGAGAAGCTGTAGCTGTTCACAATATAGTTCAAATAGGGATCGCTCGACATCGCCCGATCCAGCGCCGTTTGTATTTGCGACTTCAGGCTTGAGGTCTTTCCTTCATATGTAAACGTGACGCTCTCTTTGCGGCTATTCATCGCTCCGCTCAGTCGCTGGGTCATATCGCCGACAGAACGCATGACGCTTCCGCTTGCCGCGGCATAGGCGTAATCCATTCCCCAATACACGGCCGGCGGCACGGCGGCGGCAGCCAACATGCCCAATAGTACGGCTTTTGTCATCTTACCCATCTTCTTTTAAGCCCCCCTGATGCCTGGAATTTTCCGTCGCTCCAAATCATTCCCCAAATCCTCTTCCATATATTACATGCGGGGAGTAGCGTTTCCAATGCTACTTAAGCGCCAAAATTCACAAAATAATTGCGTCTCAATACTCTAATATCGGCAATGCGGGCATCATGAATAAGGGTTCCGGGTGAAAGACAAACCACGCCGTGTCCCTCACAGCACCTCTTTTGATAGTTCGTTTAAGTTAAGATGAACAAAAAAGGCCAGCTCACGTTTGCAGGACGTAGGTTAAAATGGAAGCGTGAAACCCCATTTCAGAGCTACAAGCAA
This sequence comes from Paenibacillus sp. URB8-2, assembly GCF_013393385.1. Taxonomy (NCBI): domain Bacteria; kingdom Bacillati; phylum Bacillota; class Bacilli; order Caryophanales; family Paenibacillaceae; genus Paenibacillus; species Paenibacillus sp. URB8-2. The sequence continues at coordinate 4,866,021 of NZ_AP023239.1, forward strand.
AGGAGCTGGTTGGAATGAATTATACCACAAAATATGTAGGATTGGATGTATCGAAAGAAACAATAGCGGTGGCGGTAGCGGAAAGCGGCAGAGACGCCGCCCGCTATGTGGGAGCGATCAAGCACGAAGCTGGAGCGATCCGCAAACTGCTGAAACAACTGGGAAAAAAGGAAGAGCTGGAGGTTTGCTACGAGGCCGGGCCGACGGGCTACGGACTGCACCGTTTGCTGACGAGCCTGGGTGTGCGCTGCATGGTAGTGGCGCCATCGCTCATCCCGGTACGGCGTGGAGATCAGGTCAAGACGGACCGGCGGGATGCTTTGCGCCTTTCGGAGCTGCTTCGGGCCGGCGAACTGAGCGGGGTCTACGTGCCAAGCGCGGAAGACGAAGCGCTGCGGGACCTGGTGCGGGCGCGGGAAGACGCCCGGGAAGATCTGCACCGGGCGAAGCAGCGGCTGCTGAAGTTTCTGTTGCGGTACTCAATCACACCGCCGGCGGGAATTAAACGTAGATGGACGAAACGCTACCGGCTGTGGCTGGAAGGGCTGAAGCTGGAGCAGGAAGCGCAAGCGATAACGTTTCGGGAATATTTGCACGCCGTGAAAGAAGGAGAAGAGCGGCTGAAGAGGATCGAAACGGGACTTTTGGAGCAGGCCGCCCAGGGCGCGAACGGAGCGTTGGTCAAGGCGCTGCAAGGGTTGCGAGGGGTGGCATTCGTGACGGCGGTGTCGCTGGTGGCCGAAATCGGCAGTTTCCGGCGTTTTCGCAGCCCGATGCAACTGATGGCGTACCTGGGGCTGGTGCCGAGGGAGTATTCGTCAGGGCAGAGTGTGCGGCGGGGGAAACTGACAAAGACGGGGAACCGGCATGCGCGGCGTTTGCTGGTGGAAGCGGCGTGGAGCTACCGGCACAAGCCGGCGGTGCGGGGCGAAATCGCCAAGCGACAGGAAGAATTAAACCCGCAGATTCAGCTGATTTCATGGAAGGCCCAGGAACGGTTGCATACGAAATACCGGAAGCTGGTACAACGAGGTAAGGCGAAGAATCTGGCGGTGGCCGCAGTGGCGCGTGAATTATGCGGGTTTGTGTGGGCGGTGGCCTGCGAAGTGGAGAGCGCTGCGGCCCACTAGAGTCATCTCCCTCTGCAACAGGCAGAAGCAGAACGTCCGGGCTGGAAGGCTGGGCCCGGGACAAAAGAAAAGGTTGGAGAGAACCCGCGATACATTCTTGCACCCGGGATTCATCCCAGGACGTGCGTTCTAAGTTTGCGGAAGCTCTCCATACGAAGGCTTACCCTGTGGTATCCAACCCACGAATAGCAGTGTGCAAGCCGACGACTGCATTTTTGTCCCGTGCCGAGCCATTTAGCCCCTGTGTGTAACTGTGTGCTTGACAGATTTGTTCATAGCAGAATGTTTGAAAAACATGCACATATTTGTCATTCCAAATTTGGGGTATTTTGTCGATAATGAAATTAGGAAAGTCTTCCTGGAAAAGGAAAGGAGAAATGCTGACCATGATACAGCTTGAAACCTTATCACGGGAGAATCTTGAGAAAGAAGGAAGCTACTGCTATCAAAACAGCCCAAATTCAGAAAGCTGCCAGAGAAAAAACAACTGGTTAAGCGCCGAATTGGAGAAGTATATAAGCTATGCAAAAATAACGGATGACGGGAGGCTGCGAGGGTTTATAGAATTCGCGGAGGCCTTCTATTTTTCGAAAATGGTCTATGCCGATTTATATATGGTTATTCATTGTTTGTGGGTCTGGCCCGGAGAAGAGTATGACAGCAGGCTGATCGATCATTGTCTGGAGGAGTCGGAAAGATTGGGCAAGCAAGGAATTGCCGTTATTGTCAATTCGGGAAATTCGTGGACATCGTACAAGGAAATCTTCCTGAAAAATGGCTTTAAAACGGTGGACAAGGTGCCTGGGGGTTATGAGCTTCTAGCTCTCAAGCTTCATTCGGACGCTTATGACCCTTTCTTTCCCTGTGACTGGGAAGAGCAGCTGAACCGCTATAAGAGGCTGACTCTTCTCCGTGCTTTTCAGTGTCCCTATGTTCAAAGTTTAACCGCGAATTTTGACAAAGCCGCCGTTGCACTCCATCATATCAGCGACGGAATTGATGATCCGCACAGCCGTGATGCTCTGACCCCCTTGTCCCCCACCCCTTACGGCGTATTCGGAGCTGTGTGCGACGACACTCTCATCTCCACTCATCGGCTAACAGTGCAAGCCTTGGTAGAACAGCTGAAAAATCGTACAAGCCGATAGCGCAACTTACATACGAATTGGAGTGAACGCTCATGACCTATGTGGATACGTCCGATATTTCGGCCCGGATGTTCATCACCGTACTGCTGTTTCTGCTCGTTATCGCCCCCTTGATCAGTCTCGGGGTGCTGCGCCTGTTCCAGTCCAGAAGAAAGGCGGGCCTCATGCTGATCGGCGGCGGCATCGCCGTGTATGCGGTCTTTCAGATCGCCATGTCCCTTATTCCGGCCTAGCCGGAAATCCCCATATAAGAAGAAACGGCTTTGCCGTCCTCTGGAAGAGGAAGGCATCCGTTTCTCGTAAAAATATCAGGTTAAGGATAAGCGCGGAGCTTATACTTTCTGCCCTGAAAATAAAGTTGCTCCAGAACACTAAAAGTGTGCATACGAAAACAAACCCCAGATTGTATATTTTTTAAATCGGCTGTCAGGCCGTTTGTTCCGTCAGATTTACTTGATATCCTAAGGATTCTAATCGTTGGAACGGTTCATCACCATGTCGCGGTTTCGTTGATCGAAATAATCAAATCCCAGTTCTTTATATTCTTGTTTTCGCGTTAACAAGATATAAACGATCGTCAGGATGCTATGTCCGACAGCCACTGCTGCCCTGTTTTTTCCTCGCCTGCCTGCGATCCGGTGATATTGGGCCGACAGGTAGGTATTCTTTTTTCGTCCCGCGGCCCGTGCCGCTTCCACCAGCGCACTTCGCAGTTTTTTGTTCCCTTTTCGGGTCTTCGCTGACCGCTTTTTCCCGGCACTTTCATCGTGACCTGGAGTCATTCCTGCCCAGGAACATAAATGTCCCGGACTTGGAAACCGTGTCATGTCGGTCCCGATTTCCGCCAGAATTTGTTCGGCGGTTCGCTTACCGACGCCGGGAATGGTATCCAATAACTTCAGGTCCTCTGCGAAAGGGGTCATTCGGCGTTCCACTTCTTCATCCAGTTCGGTGATTAACTCGTTCAATTGGTCGATATGCGACAGCTGTTTTTCCAGCATGAGCAGCTGATGCGGCCCCAAGCTACCTTCAAGCGCCAGTTTTAATTGTTCTTTCTTGGCCTTCAGCTTCTTTTGCGCGAAGTCAGCCAGGATCGATGGATCACTTTCTCCCTGAATCATCGCTTCCAGCATGTTCCGTCCAGATACGCCCAGCACATTGGAGGCCACCGACGAGAGTTTGATATTTCCGCCTTCCAGCACCTTTTGCAGTCGGTTTACTTCCCGGGCTCGTTCTTCGATGATGCTTCGCCGGTAGCGAATAATTTCCCGAAGCTCTCGCTGCTCCCGATCGGGAATATAGCTCCCTTGCACCAGTCCATGCCGGAGTAGCTTGGCAATCCATTCCGCATCCTTTACATCCGTTTTTCGCCAGGCACCGCTTTGATATGCTGAGCGTTCACGACGATCGGCTTGACATCTTCCAGTTCAAGCAGGTTATAAATCGGTTTCCAGTAATCCCCGGTACTCTCCATCGCGACATGGCTGCACCGCTCGCTTTTGATCCAATCCACCAGATCGACCAGTCGTCTGGTCAGGGTTTCAAAACTTCGAATCTCCTTTCCTTTCGGGGTGATGATACATGCGGTGATGCTTTTCTTGTGCACATCCAATCCACAGCAACGTTCAATCAGGATTTCCATGCTTTGCTTCTCCTGCCTGCTGGCGTTAATTAAGGCTGGTGCAAAGACCAATGCTAAGGTTATTCTGCCCTGCGTGCTTCCCGAATGGGAGCAACAATCTGTGATGCACCGGGTCGATGGGGTCCGTCTGATATCCGGGTTCGTGACACCAAGAAAGTACGACCTACCTTCGCCAGCCCAGTAACCAGTATCGCCCATATTTTCATTATTCAGTGGTGCCGCGCAGCGGCATGGGAGTCTGATATTTCAAAAAAAGGCGCCTCCGCTGCCGGAGACGCCCCTTGCCAAGAATAGCTGTATTATTGCGCAGCCGCCAATACTTTGTCGAACTGCGTTTTGTTCATGCCTACGATTTTATGTTCACCAATCACTGTGACAGGCACGGCGCGCATGCCCATATCCCATACCTGCTGCGCATAATCGTCGTTCTGCTCGATATTGCGCTCCTCGTAAGAGATTCCCTTCTCGCTCAAAAAGCTCTTGACCTGACGGCAGTGCGGACAATTGGTGGATGTGTACACCACAACGTTTTCCATAGTAGGTTACCTCCCAAGTATCATTTTTTTTGTTGTTATTATAACACCTGATGTGCTCCGATGAAAATTACAGCATTACCGCGCTGTGTTCCAGGCTCTCAATGTATTTCTCGGCGTCCATAGCCGCCTTGCAGCCGCTGCCCGCTGCTGTAATTGCCTGTCTGTACCGGGTATCCTGAACATCGCCGCAGGCGAACACGCCCGGAATGTTCGTTTCGGAAGTGCCCGGATTCGTCACAATATAACCGTTCGCATCAGTGGTAATCTGGCCTCCGAGGAAGGCCGTATTCGGATGATGTCCGATCGCCACGAACACGCCGCTTGCTTCGATGATCTCTTCTTCGCCGGTCTCGTTGTTCAGCACCTTCAGCCCGGTCACGCCGTTGTCGCCCGCCACAACTTCAAGCGGTGTGCGGCTCAGCGCCCATTCCACTTTCGCGTTGTCGCGCACGCGGTCCTGCATGATCTTGGAGGCGCGGAGTTCTTCCCGGCGGTGAACCAGCGTTACCTTCGAAGCGAAGCGGGTCAGGAAGCCGGCTTCCTCAAGCGCGGAATCCCCGCCGCCCACCACGATAATCTCCTTGCCCCGGAAGAAAAAGCCGTCGCAGGTTGCGCAGGTGCTGACGCCCCGGCCCACATTGTCCTGCTCTCCGGGAATGCCCAGATACTTTGCCGTAGCTCCGGTGGAAATAATCAGCGTATCGGTCTCAAGCGTACCCATATCTTCAACATTCAGCTTGAAGGGACGCTCGCCCAGCTCCACGCTGTTGACCCAGCCGGTAACAAATTTCGCACCGAAACGCTCAGCCTGAGCCCGCATGTTGTCCATAAGTTCCGTTCCCAAGATGCCTTCCGGAAATCCCGGGAAGTTCTCGATCTCTGTCGTCGTGGTAAGCTGGCCTCCCGGCTGCGGACCTTCGATAACCAGCGGATTCAGATTGGCCCGGGCCAAGTAGATAGCAGCAGTCAGACCGGCGGGTCCGGTACCGACAATAATGGATTTATACATGACAACATCCTCCTTAAATATGGAACGATAGAAGTGCGAGCTCTTAAAGTACAACATCTATAAGCTGCGCGCTCATCCTTGGCCTTATATTTCTAAGGGAAAAGAATACCTGAAGGCGATGCTTGATCGCCGGCTTCAGAAGCAAGAGCACAAAGGGCGTCAAGGTGTTCCTTCTTGTTTAGAATTATTATAATGTAGTACTTATTATGATAGACACTGGCGAAAATGTCAATATGCCAGACTCGTCAACCCGAGGAATATTTTGTGAACAATTTAATTTTTAAAAACTTTTGTCAAATCCATTCGTTACCGCAGGAGCCGCAATCCGTTCAAAATCACGAGAATGGTGCTGCCTTCATGACCGACGACGCCGAAGGGAAGCGCGATTCCCTCGGTAAAGTTGCTGATAATCAGCAGCGCAATCACGCTTATGGCAAAAATCATGTTCTGCTTCACGATCCGCTGCGAACGGCGGGCGAGAGAAATGGTTGACGCGATCTCTTCAATATTATCGTTCATCAGCACCACATCCGCGACTTCAAGCGCCGCGCCGCTGCCTTTCATGCCCATGCCCAAGCCTACCGTCGCCTGGGCGAGCGCGGGCGCGTCGTTGACGCCGTCGCCGACCATTACCGTATGGCCGTACTGCTCCCGCAGCGCGCCGATATGCTTCACCTTGTCCTCCGGCAGAAGGTCGGCAAAGACGAGATCGACGCCCGTCTTCGCGCCGATAGCCTGCGCCGTGGCTGCCCGGTCGCCGGTCAGCATCGCCACCTTGATGCCTAGCTCCTGCAGCTTCCGCACCGCTTCCTCCGCCTGCGGGCGCATCGTATCTTGAAGCGCGATCATGCCCGCTATTTTGTCTCCGTCCAGAATAACGGATACGGTTTTGCCGTCCTTCTCCAGGTCCGAACGCTGCTCTCTCCAGAACGCCAAATCTTCATCCCGCAGCGCCGCCGGCGCGCCCTCGGCGCCCCTTTCAGCCGCCCCTCCGGTTTCGGCATTGCCCGCCGTCGTCGCGTATGTTTCCGCAACCGTACCTTCATCCAAAATGTTCGACTTGCCGATCTTCCACAGCTTACCGCTCACTATGCCTTCCATTCCCCAACCGGTCAGAGAGCGGGAATCCTGAACGCTCCACAGCTCCAGACATTCATCCTCGGCTTTGCGTACAATCGCTTCGGCCAGCGGATGGCGCGACATGCTCTCAATTGAGGCGCTCACTCTGAGCAGCTCAAGCCGGTGGTATCCTTCACCGACGATAAAATCGGTTACTTCCGGTTTGCCCTCCGTCAAGGTTCCGGTTTTGTCAAAAGCGACGACGGCGGTACGCGCCATATTTTCCAGATGCGCTCCGCCCTTGAACAGAATGCCTTTGCGCGCGCTCTTGGAAATCGCGGACAGCATCGCCGGCATAATGGACGACACCAGGGCGCACGGCGAGGCGACAACGAGGAAGACCATCGCTTTATAGAACGTGGCGCCCCAAGACCAGCCCAGTACAAAAGGAGGCAGGAAAACGAGAACAAGCGTCAGGGCGACCACGATCCGGGCGTAAATCGCCTCAAATCGTTTGATAAACCGCTGGGACTCCGGAACCTCGGCTTCGGCATCCTCCACCATTTTGACGATTTTGGCAAACAGCGTATTCTCCGCCGATTTCGTCACTTCGATATACAGCACGCCTTCGCCGTTCAGCGTACCCGCGAATACTTCATCCCCGTAATACTTCTCAACCGGGACCGATTCCCCGGTAATCGACGCCTGATCGACCGATGACTCGCCCCGGTACACGGTTCCGTCGGAGGGAATCAGCTCGCCCGGACGCACCAGCAGCAGATCGCCGACGCCCAGCTCGTCGATGGCCACCTCGTTCATGGCCCCCTGCTCGATACGCAGCGCCGTCGCCGGCTTGAGCGCCATCAGCGAAGAGATATCCTTTCGGCTGCGGTCCATTGTATAGCTCTCCAGCGCTCCGCTGAGCGCAAAAATAAAGATCAGCATCGCCCCTTCGTTCCAGTACCCGATCGACGCCGCGCCAAGCGCCGCCGCGATCATCAGCAGGTTAACGTCGAGATCATGCTCCTTGACGAGTGTTTCCACTCCCTCTTTGGCTTTGATCCAGCCGCCGACCGTGTAGGAAATGACATAAAGGCAGATCGACAGCACCGATGACCAGCCGCTGAGTCCCCAGGCCAGAAGCATAAGCAGCCCGCTTCCAAGCGCGGCCTGCATTTCCGTATTTTGAAGCATCGCCTTCGGATCGAATTTTCTGCCTTTGGGCGCTCCCGGTTTCTTGGATTGTTCGTCGTATGACGAGACGCGCGGCATGGATTTCGTAGCTTGTTGCATCGCAGACACCTTCCTTACTAATTGATATTGGGATATTAGGATTTAGGGCTAATGATAATGAGAGCCATTCTTACAGCCCTTAAAATGACACATGCTGCCCCGGCTCCGCCGGGACAGCATGGTAATGAGAATGATAATCATTGTTTCTTTAGTACAAAATGTTTTCCTTAGTGCAACTTAATAGTTATAATATACCCCTCCCTGGAAAATGTAAACCAGTATACAAGCCCATTTTTTGCGGAGTCTGCACAAATAAATCTCTTTAGAATAGAGAAAATCCGCTGCCGCCTTGATTGAAATCGCTTAACTTTGGCAGCGATCAACGGCTTATAAAATACGCCAAAGGGAGCGCCCAATGGGCGCTCCCTTTGAAAGTGACACTTTATGAATAATTCCGGACGTGCAGGACAACCCGACCCGCCCGATTGTCCGGCGGTTCGCTTTGTTTCCGTCCGCTTCTGCAAGAATAACCCTCATTCACGATACGGGAGGAGGAATGACTGCGGACTCCCACTGCTTATGATAGCCGGCCGGCGGCCGTATCCGTGCTCTCATGCCGGTCCATCCAGACCAGGCAGGCCGCCCGAAGCAGCGCTTCGGTCCGATGGGCGGCGCCGCAAAAAATCCCGTTCAGCCCGATCCGGTACAGATCGGCCAGCTCGGACGCCGCCGGAGCGCCCGCGGCGAGCACAACCGCCTCTGGCTTGACGCTCCGCACGGCGGCGAGAATGCGCTCCGCCGCGGAGGCAAAGCCCGCGGCGCTCTCCTCCGGCGCGGACCGGTCCGCCGCGCCGTCCAGCACGAGGAAATCGGCGATGCGCCCGATTTCCGCGGCGGCGGCGGGATGGACATCTGGGGCGATCAGCGCCCCGATGCGGCACGCCGCCGCGAAACGGTGGCCGAGAGTCTGCTCGGCCACCGACTCCATGAATTCGCCCGCAGCGGCGAATTCGGCCGGGCTGGCGGGATAAGGCGCCAGCAAATCCAGGCGGCAGTCGCCGCCCTCGCGCTGCCGTTCCGCCAGCGCGTTGAAGAGCGCTTCCAGCAATGTGTCCTGGAGCTCGGCGAGCCGGTCCGGACGGGAGTCAAGCTCCGGGGTGACGGGCAGGCTCACCGCTGCCCACTCCCCGTCCGCCGATCCCAGCAACGCGGCCGCTTCGTCGCGCAGCCGGTAATAGACCCGGCGCAGCGCCAGGTCCGCTTCCGGTCCGCTCCCGCTGGCGAGCCAGTCGCCAAAGAGCGAAGATGAAGGCGTCAGCCAGTCCTCGCTTCTGATAAGGCAGGGCCCTGCCGGAGCCGATCCCGGTTCACGGTTATGCGGACGATCCTCCCGGCCTTCTGGGAGCACAAGGAAAGCCGGACGGGCTCCGCGCAAGGAAGCCGGCAGATACGAGTCTTCCACGCCGGCCGGGATTTCCGCAGCCGTTCCGGATGAATACGGATATTCCACGCCGTTTCGAACACTATCCTGCCATTGTTTATCCCCCATCTTCGCACCTACCTTATCGGTTATGGATTGTCGCCGGACGAAGTATAAGCAAGCATTCCGCCGGCTGTTATTCTTCTTGCGGTCTCTCTAAATTCATACGAAGATGGAGCATGAAATATGCAGGTACGGGCTTCCCTTTGATGGGCAATCTGACAGCCGGGTTGTCAGTAGTCTCTTATCCGGCGATTACTCCCCGGCTGGCCGCAATCGCCTGCCGCAAATCGCCTATAATGTCCTCGATCGCTTCCGTGCCGATCGACAGACGGATCAGTTCGGGCGTGACGCCCGCAGACAGCTGTTCCTCATCCGAAAGCTGCTGATGGGTTGTGCTGGCCGGGTGAATGATCAGCGACTTGGAATCGCCGACATTCGCCAGATGCGAGAACAGCTTCACATTCTCGATCACCTTGCGGCCCGCTTCGCTTCCTCCCTTGATGCCGAAGGTTAAGATCGCCCCTTGGCCTTTAGGCAAATACTTCTGCGCGAGCTTAAAGGAAGGATGGTTCGGCAGCCCCGGATAGCTTACCCATTCCACATCTTCGTGAGCCTCCAGGAACTCCGCCACCTGCAGGGCGTTCTGGCTATGGCGCTCCAGCCGCAGATGCAGCGTTTCGAGTCCTTGCAGCAGCAGCCAGGAATTAAATGGCGAGATCGTCGCGCCAATATCGCGGAGCAGCTGAACGCGCGCCTTGATAATATAGGCGACCGGCCCCAAGGCTTCGGTATAGACCAGCCCATGGTAGCTGGGATCGGGCTCTGTCAGACCTGGAAACTTGCCGCTGGCTTTCCAGTCGAATTTGCCTCCGTCCACGATCACGCCGCCGATTGAGGTGCCGTGGCCGCCGATGAACTTTGTTGCCGAATGGACGACAATATCGGCTCCGTGCTCGATCGGACGAAGCAGATACGGGCTCGGAAACGTATTGTCAACGATAAGAGGAATGCCGTGCTCATGCGCGATTGCCGCCACTGCTTCGATATCCAGCACATCGCCCCGCGGGTTGCCGATCGTTTCTGCATACAGCGCTTTGGTCTTCTCGGTGATGGCGCTGCGGAAATTGTCCGGGTTGGCCGAATCCACGAAATGGACCTTAATGCCCAGCTTCGGCAGCGTCGTGGAGAACAGGTTGTATGTCCCCCCGTACAAGCTGGCCGAGGATACAATTTCGTCTCCGGCTCCGGCGATGTTCAGAATGGAGAAGGAAATAGCTGCCGCACCCGAAGCGGTCGCAAGCGCCGCCGCGCCGCCTTCCAGCGCCGCAATCCGCTGCTCGAACACATCGGTCGTCGGATTCATCAGACGCGTATAAACGTTGCCGAATTCTTGCAGTCCGAACAGATTGGCTGCATGCTCCGCATCCCGGAATCCGTAAGAGGTGGTCTGATACAGCGGAACGGCACGGGCAAATGTAGTCGGATCGATTTGCTGTCCGGCATGGACGGCGAGGGTTTCAAATAACAATTGGGTTTGTTCTGGCATAGTCGGTTCCTCCCTTTTTTTCCCTATTCTCTCACAAAGAATATCATTTGAAAAGACTTAATCTTATTATTCCACTGAGAATTATAAGAAAATTAAAAAAAATTAAGAAAAAACGGCTTCACCGTCCTTTTAGGGAGCTTAAGCTTCCGAAGTAGCGATACGAGTATCGCTTTCAGGTACCGTTTCTCGTAGAAATATAAGTCAAAATGTTAAGCGCTCCGCTTATACATGCTTATATTTTAAAAAAAGCTGCGGTCAAAGAGGCTTTTCCTCTTCAACCGCAGCTTGTCGCGTCCGAATAAATGTCAATATCCGGATATATTTTGTTCTCCTTTAGCAATCGCGACGCCGCCGCTCGTCCCGATCCGGGTAGCGCCCGCGCCGACCATGACCAGAGCGTCTTCCGCGCTGCGCACGCCGCCGGAAGCTTTGACTCCGATGTCCGGCCCAACCGTTCTGCGCATGAGCGCGATATCCTCCTTCGTCGCGCCGCCGGTTGAAAATCCGGTCGATGTCTTCACGTAATCGGCTCCGGCTTCCACGGACAGCTTGCAGGCCCGGATCTTCTCTTCTTCCGTTAGCAGACTGGTCTCAATGATGACCTTGGTCAGCGCCTTTCCGCGAGCGGCTTCCACCACGGCGGCGATATCGCGCTTCACCAGGTCGTCGTCGCCGTCCTTAAGGGCGCCGATATTGATGACCATATCGACTTCTTCCGCCCCATTGGCGATCGCGTTCGCCGTTTCAAAAGCCTTGGTCTCCGGCGTCGAGGCTCCCAGCGGAAAGCCGATTACGGTGCATACCTTAACCTCAGGCGTATCCTTCAGCACTTCATAAGCGACGGCAACCCATGCAGGGTTGACGCATACGGAGGCGAACTTGTAGCTTTTGGCTTCCTCGGCCAGTTTTACAATATCTTCTTTTCGGGCATCCGCTCTAAGCAGCGTATGATCGATCATTTGAGTCAGCTTGTTTTCGCTCATATACAATTTCCTCCATAACGTAAATAGTGATTCTCTCACTCCCTGTAATCATACCAACTGGGCTCCTATTTGCAAAGCGCATGACTTTGAAAGACATCTCGCTAGGTATTTCATCCTACATTACCTAAGCAATGAACAGAACAGTCTCAAATAATTTAACAAAATTTCGACTACAATGAATATTTTGCTAAATGTTCTTTTCCGGACTAGAAAATATAGGTATAATGTAGCAAGCATGCTCATATTTTCGACATATTTCAATTTTAAATTCTATTTTTAATAGAGAGAGGAGAACTTCACACCAATGGGAAGCTTTAAATTCGAAACCACCCCGGCTTTGCGCACTCTAAATGTGACCGTGGAGGGTTCTTTCTCACAGGAAGACGCCGCCCGTTTCGTCGCCGCCTACAACGATTCCGTGAGTAAGTTCAATCCGAAAGAGTATGAAATTGTGTTGGATTGCACTACGATGAACGTTACCGCTCCGGGGGTCATCCCCATGCTGGAACAGTGCTATTTGATGTATAAAGAATCGGGCTTTAAGAACGTCGTCTTTACCATTGCCAAAAATCCCGTTCTCAAAATGCAGCTTGGCCGTGTAGCGCGCACTACGAAGCTGGATCAATACGAGATCAGAGAAATCTAGGGAGGTGTTCACTCTGGAGTATATTTCGATTCGCCAGGTCGCTTATTACCACCCGGAAAAAGTCGTTCACAACGATTATTATTTGAATCATTTTAATCGGATGGGCAAGGATATTGCCCGCTTTTTGCAAGTGATGGGCAGGGAACAAAGATATATCGCCGCCGAAGGAGAGAACGCGCTGACCATGGGTCATCAGGCGGCCCGGAAGGCGCTTTCGGACGCCGGACTCGTCAGCGAAGATCTGGATATGATTGTCTTCTCGTCTCAGACGCCTGAATATACTTATCCTACGAACGCTCTGCTGCTGCATAATCTGCTTCGCGGCAAATCCCGTACGATTACTCTCGACTCCAACGCAAATTGCGCCGGAATGGTGGCTGCGCTAGAGCAGACAAGCCGTTATATGCAGTCCAACCCCCATATTCGTTATGCTCTAATTGTAGGAAGCGACCTCAGCTCGGTGAACTGCAATCCCGAAGATGAGATCACGTCGCCCAATTTCGGGGATGCCGCGGCGGCCGTCATTTTGGAGCGTGGCTCCGAAGGGCGCGGCTTCATGGATTCCTTGTATTACACCGATTCCGGGGATTGCGAGAATATCATGTTTCCCGCGTGCGGCCTGTCCAATATTTATAATCCCGAAATGAAGCCGGAACAAATACGGATTGCCTGGAAGCCGTTCGACGGCACCTGCGTAGTCGAACCCGCAGCAGCCGATATCCAGGAAGTGATGCGGCGCAACGGACTGACCCTGGACGATATTTCGGCCTTCTGCCTGTCGCAGTTCTCACTGAAAAATATCGAGCTGATCTGCGAAAAGCTGGGCGCCGATATGAATAAATTCATTTATGTGGGCGACGAGTTCGGCTATACCGGGACAAGCAGCCCTTTTATCGCGCTGCAGCGCGGTATTGAACAGGGAAGCATCAAACGGGGCGATTACATTTTCTTCTGGTCGGTGGGAGCCGGCTGGCAGCTTCCGACGGTTCTGTTTCAGTATTAATTAAACATTTTTCAGTATAAATGGACTTCTTCGGCTATAACAAAGAACCTCCAATTCCGCCAAGGCGTCGTTGGAGGTTCTTTGTTATAGTTCAAGCATGATTAAAATGCAGCCAGCTTGGATCGGATTATTTTGCGGTAAGAGAATCAACATCGATAAACGGAGCAGCCCCGCCGGTAACGGTCGGAAGCTTCCCGTCCCATTTCTCCAGCGCTTTCTCCTGAACCTCAATCTGCTTCAATTGTACGAGCTCGGGTGTGACTTCCTGCTTCTTCAGCTTAAGCGACTGAGCTTCCGCCTGCGCCTGGGCGATCTTTTGCTTCGCCTCGATTTCGATCCGCTTCAGATCATTCTCCGCTTTCAGCGCCTGCTGCTGGGCCACCTGCTTTGCTTCAATCGACTCATTAAAAGCTTCGGAGAATTTGAAATTGACGATATTGATGTCGTTCACGATCAGATCGTATTTGGCAAGCCGAGTCGTCAAATGTCCGCTGATCTCGCCGGCGACGATGTCGCGGCGGGTAATCAGATCCTCGGCGGGATACCGGGCTGTAACTTCCTTGACGATTTCCTGGATGGCGGGATTGATAATAACCGAATCGAAGCTGCCGCCGATATTGTTCATCAGATTGTACGCCGACTCCTTGTTCACGGAATAGTTCACCGCCACATGTGTGGATACGGGCTGAAGATCCTTCGACGAAGCCGATGTATCGGTTTCCGCCTTGGTAACCTGCGTGTTGACCTGGATAATGGTTTGAATAAACGGAAGCTTAAAATGGATACCCGGCGATAAAATATTGTTGTTCAGCTTTCCGAACGTCTTGTACAGTCCCACATGGCCGTATTCTACCGTGGAAAAGGCATTCCCCCCGATCAACAGCACGATGAGCACGGCTGCGACGACGCCGATTATTCTCCTCGAACGAAACGACCTCAGCTTTGGATTGGTCTCCATATTCACAAACATTCCCCCCTAATTAATTCGGGAAGCCCTGGCCGGGATGTTGTTTCGGAGTCCAAAGTCATTCTGCCCGGATTCAGCCGGCCTTCCACTATACATTGTATACGGCGGCTCCGCAAAAAAGGTCGCAGCAAATTGGCCTGAAAAATCATTCGTCCGGGCAAGCAAGAAAAACGACGTCCCGCCAAGAGGAACGCCGTCTTTCTGTCCGTATGATATATGCTAGTGACCGTCCGTCACTCTTAGTCCCACCCGGCTTACGAGCCTGGAGCTTTCTTCATTCATGCCGATGATCGTTACTGTTTTTCCATACTGTTCATACTTGTCCATCGTCTTTGAGATGGCGTTCACCGCCGATTGATCCCAAATATGCGAATGCGAGAAATCGATGACAATTTTATCCGGATCGGTCCCATAACTGAACTCATTGATAAAATGGCTCATCGTGCCAAAGAACAGCTGTCCCGAAACGATATATGTCTTGGAGCCGCCCTCCGTTGTTGCCGTCATGCGGATCGAAGCCATCTTCCAAGCAAAAGTCAGCGCGCTCAGCAGCACGCCCAGAAGCACGCCGATTGATAAATTATGCGTGGCTACAACCGAAATCACTGTAACGAGCATGACGAGCGCATCGCTGAGCGGAACGCGGACAAGCGATTTCAGCGAGCCCCATTCAAATGTGCTTACCGACACCATGATCATGACGCCGACCAGCGCGGCCATCGGGATCTGCTTGACCACATCGCCGAGCACCAAAATCAGGAACAGCAGAAAGATGCCCGACACGAAGGTGGACAGCCGCGTACGGCCGCCGGATTTCATATTGACCATCGACTGGCCGATCATGGCGCAGCCCGCCATTCCTCCAAAGAAGCCGGTCACGATATTCGCCATCCCCTGGCCCTTGGCCTCTCGGTTCTTGTCGCTGCCGGTGCCGGTAATATCGTCAATGAGTGTAGCCGTCATTAGTGATTCGAGCAGCCCTACGACCGCAAGCGACAAGGAATACGGCAAAATAATGAGCAGCGTATCCAGCGTAAACGGCGCCTGCGGAAGATGGAACAGCGGCAAAGAAGCCGCTATATGCCCCATATCTCCTACCGTTTTGACATTAAGATGCAAAAAGATGGTCAACGCTGAAACGATAATAATCGCGATCAGAGCCGAAGGCACAGCCTTGGTCAGCCTTGGCACGGTGTATATGATAACAAGTGTCAGGGCAACGAGTATATACATGAGCGGGCCTTGTCCGCTGAAATGCGTCAGCTGCGACATAAAGATAAGAATGGCCAAGGCATTCACGAAACCGGTCATTACCGGCTGCGGCAAAAACGTAATAAAGCGCCCCAGTTTCAGCACACCCATCAGAATCTGAAAAATGCCGCAGAGAATCGTAGCCGCGAACAAATACTCGATGCCGTGGTTCAGGACAAGGGTGCCGACCAGTAGCGCCATCGCTCCCGTGGCCGCCGAAATCATACCCGGCCGTCCTCCGGCGATTGCCGTTACGATTGCAATACAAAAAGACGCGTATAAGCCCACCATTGGACTGACTCCCGCCAAAATCGAAAAAGCGATCGCCTCCGGTATGAGCGCAACGGCCACCGTCATTCCCGACAGAACGTCACTCCGGGTATTCGATAACCAGCCGTTATTCAATTTGCTTTGCTTCAATGGAAAGATTCCCTCCTGCGTTTTGGATTTGAGTGTAACAGGTCCGATGCAACGCTAATGCCGTTAATTGTACCTGATCCGCCACTGCAGCCACAATCAGACATCATCGATTTGTAAGCGTTTATTTCAAGTTTTCTCTTTCATATTCACCTGTTTTCTCCTGCATTCGAATAATTAAAAAAAGAGAGGTGTTCCAGCAGCCATTTCATGGCTTTTGGAACACCCCTTTTCCAGTTCATTGAGCACGGCAGCTCAACTTCCTGTCTTTAATCAGAACTGCTTCTCAGCCATTTCCCCACCATTCGGGACGGCGTTGTTCAGCCAACTGGAATCCATACCGGAATCCATACCGGAATCCATAATCTCGCACATAAAGTCCAGCGCTTCTTCTTCGTCCTTGCCTCTGGTGCGAATGGTAATGACAAAGCCTTTTTTGAGTGGAGACAGCATCATTCCCAGCAAGCTTTTCACATCGATGACCGCATCCGGCTTCAGCAGTATAATCTCGGAAAGGTAGCGTCCCGCATTAATCGATATGCTCTTGAGGTCATCGGAGGAAAAGTCGCGGGTCAAAGTAATATCGTGAACGCGCATAAATAGGTCCCTCCCAAGGTTGTTACCCCAAATTTTAGCACCGGGAGCAGCAGCTTGAAAGGGATTCCGGCCTATTAATCATGACAAAATCGGTAAACCTTCATCCTGTGGCTCCGGACTATGCCACAAGACAGCCTCAGCACGCTTTTTGCAGCGATTATTGGCGGTACAATCCGGACGCCTTCACTTCGTCCATGAACGTGTTGAACTCGTCGATATTAAGCTGCTGCGCCGCGTCGGACAGCGCCGTCGCCGGATCGGGATGGACCTCAACCATAATGCCGTCGGCCCCCGCCGCAAGCGCGGCTTTCGCGCAGGGTACGAGGATGTCCTTGCGGCCGGTGGAATGGGTTACGTCGACCAGAACGGGCAGATGGCTCTCCTGCTTCAGAATCGGCACGGCGGAAATATCAAGCGTGTTGCGCGTCCATTTCTCGTAGGTGCGGATACCGCGCTCAATCAGCATGACCTGCGTATTGCCGCGGGACATAATGTACTCCGCCGCATGCAGGAACTCCTCCATCGTCGCCGCAAGTCCACGCTTCAGCAGCACCGGCTTGTTCACTTCGCCGGCCGCCTTAAGCAGCTCGAAGTTCTGCATGTTGCGCGCGCCGATTTGAATGATGTCGACATAGTCAAGCGACGGCTCGATATGCGCCGGGTCGACGATTTCACTGATGGTCAGAAGGCCGTATTCATCCGCGGCTTCGCGCAGAATGCGCAGGCCGTCCATGCCAAGACCCTGGAAATCGTACGGCGAGGTGCGAGGCTTGAACGCACCGCCGCGCATTACGCGCACGCCCGCCTTTTGCAGCGCCGCGGCAACTGCCCGGGTCTGCTGCTCACTCTCGATCGAGCAGGGGCCGGCCACCATAAGCGAAGCGTTGCCGCCTACCAGAACGTCCCCGGGAAGGATGATAACCGTGTCTTCCTTGCGGGTTTTACGGCTGACAAGCAGGCTCTTCTTATGCTCGGCGCTTTGCAGGTCAAGCGATGCCTTGAAGATCTGCTTGAACAGCGTGCGGACCGTGCTTTCGGTGAACGGTCCTTTGTTCTCGGCTACGAGCTTGTCCAGCATCTTCTTTTCCCGTTCGGGATCGAATTTCGGCACTCCCTGCTTCTCCTTGACAGCCCCGATATCACGGACTATCGCAGCCCGCTCCGAAATCAGCGCGAGCAGTTCGCTGTTGATCTCATCCAGCCGGCTTCTTAATTGTTCCAGTTCCGCATTACTCATAATGTGTTACACTCCCTCTTCTCTTTTATAACAACGCAAAAAGGCTCTCCGTCAAGGGACGAGGAGCCGTGGTACCACCCTTATTTAGAGCCGTTCTTCAGTTCGAAGGAGATCAGCTCTGTCTTAAACCCTGTAACGCGGGGTGCGGGATTCCCTACCCATGCCCATAAAGGCACTTCAGGAACCGACTAGGAAGTGAATTTCGGCAGCAATCGTATCCGGGGCAGCTCTCAGTCTTCGGCATGCCTTCCCTGTTCAGATCCTTATTTTGCGCTTACTCTCTTCGTCAACGTCTTTGCTTTATTATAACGGGCACCGTCCGGAAGGACAGCGAAGTCTTTTCTTCTGGTATCTTAATGGATATTGTCGCTTGATGCAATGGCTCTAACCAACGCATTAAAGCATTAAAACTGCAACACTTTAATCTAATCTTTAATTTCCAAAAAATGTAGTACATGCCCATCACGCCGAATAGGATAAGATGTACGACCTATCCGGCTGAGGAGGAGACGTGACCGTGGACATTTTTATCGGCTACATTTTTCTTGGAATATCGCTTTCAGCACCTATAGGGCCCATTAACGCCGCACAGTTGGACAAAGGGGTCCGCAGCGGCTTCTGGCATGCCTGGTTCGTCGGGCTCGGGGCGATCTGTGCGGACATTTTATATATGCTGCTTGTCTATTTCGGCGTCATTCAACTGCTGGAATCCCCTTATATCAAAGCTTTTCTTTGGCTGTTCGGATTTCTTGTGCTAGTCTACACCGGGATTGAGAGCATTAAGGATGCCGGCCGCGTCTCCGTCCCGGGATCAGCAAGAGCCGACGCCAGGCTCAGCAAATCCCTGCTTTCCGGATTTCTGATGTCCCTGTTCAATCCGCTGTCGATCCTGTTCTGGCTCGGAATTTACGGTTCCGTACTGGCCAAAGCCGCTGCAGAGTTTCCGATGCAGCAGCTTCTTCTGTACAGCGGCGGCATCGTTCTCGGTATTCTCTTCTGGGATATCAGCATGGCTGGGGCAGCCAGCTTTTTTCGTAAATTCTTGACCAGCCGAGTATTAAAAAGCTTGTCGGTCATTTCCGGACTGGCGCTGATCGGATTCGGTTTATACTTCGGAAAGGAAGCCGCGCGTCTGCTCTTTTTCCACTAACGCCGTGATTTGCGCAGCCAAATCCCCTTGATGCGAAAACCCGGCCCGCCGCTTAAGCGTCCGTGGAGGGGAGCAGCCGCCGGATTCTCCGGCTTGTCTTGCTCCCTTTCCTTGCCGCTGCGCCCTTTGCGCACACGCTGGACGATCGCGTCGCAGCCGGCAATGAGCGCCACAAGCAGCAGGCTGATAAAGAAGCCCGGCCGGCTCTCATGATGAAAGACCGTTCCTATAACCGCCGCAGCGATCAGCATAAGCCCGCACCAGCGTTTTAAGCCGCTGAGTTTGGCGGGCTTCAGCAGTTTTGCGGAAGACAATAAAATAAACGACCAGTTGTAAAGCAGCATAAGACCTGCCGCCGTGGTAATGTACTCATACACCTTTCCCGGCATCAGCAGAGCCGCTACGATGGTCGCCGTAAGACCTGCCGCAATCAGGCTCAGCGCAGGCACCGGATATTTGTCCTTCAGCTTCCGCGAGAACAATCCGGGTGCGTCACCCTCCTGCGCAAGCGTAATCATCATAGAAGTAACGGCATACAGCGAAGCAGTCATCGTGGAGAAGCCGGCAACGATCAGCACCCCGTTAAAAACATGGGGAACAAAAGCCAAATGGTCGCTGCTTAAAGCCAGCACGAACGGGCTCTCCTTCGGATTGAATTTGAATTGGGGCACCATAGTTACGGCTAAGGCGATCGACAGTGCATACACGCCCGCCAAAAGCAGCAGCATGATTTTCCCCGCTTTGGGGGCCTCCTCCGGCTTCTGGAGCCGGTATGACATAATGCCGAGCACCTCAATGCCGCCATAAGCGTAAAAGGCAAAAATAAACGATGACCACAGTCCCATTCCGCCGTTCGGGAAAAATTCTTTCATCGTCAGTGGCATATTCGGCTTAAACCGCCCTCCGTCGATCCAGCCCGCAAGAAGTCCCGCCGCAATAATCAGAAACATGACAATCGCGGCGATTTTGACAACGGCAAGCACATTCTCTACCCTGTCAAAGCCCTTGTTGCCGAAAAAGACGATAATCAGACCGAGCAAACCGAAACCGGCGGCGAAAATCCACATCGGAACAGCCGGAAACCAAAATCTGGAGAATATGGACAACGCCGTAAGCTGACTCCCCATAATAAGCAGCTCGGAGCACCAATAAACATATCCGCTTCCGAATCCCGCCCATCCCCCGAATGCCTTCTGCGCGTATGAACGGAAGGAGCCTTGTTCGGGATGATCAGCCGTCATGCGGGACAGCGCGTCGAATACGACGTAGGTTCCGGCCGCAGCCAGAAGATAAGCGATCAGGACGGACGGACCGCCAATCATAATCGCAAGGCCCGAACCCAGAAAATAGCCCGTTCCGATCGTTCCCGCCACTCCGAGCAAAGACAACTGCCACCACTTGAGCTTCCCGCTGCCTTTCGAAGACGATTGTTTGCCCATTATTCGATCCTCGCTTGAAGTAAATTGCGTGCTTAATTATCATGCCTTTTTTAAGCTTTTTTCATGTGCAGGCTATTAATATTCACCTCTATTTATTCGATAAATTAGTATGATGTACTTACACCAATAGTTCTAATAGCCTATTTACGAGGTGCCACTATGAAATATACAGGAAGGGTTCTAATAATAAGCATCATCCTTATGCTGCACAGTTCCTATCTCCTTTACTATGTTCTTCTGGGCAGAGAAATTACAATGCTCGACTGGCTAGGATATCCCATATTTGCGGCGATATGCTATTGGGCGGGACTTCAATTTGACCGGGCCGTCTTTTATTCCGAGAGAGATCCTTTGACCGGGCTGTATAACCGAAGAAAAGCGGATGTCCGAATCGCAAGGATGATGGCTGCGGCGGACCGGACCGGTCAAAAAGTATTCGTACTATCCATCGATTGTGACAATTTTAAATGGATCAACGATACACTGAATCATCAAACCGGCGATGCCGTGCTTATTGAAATTGGCAAGCTTTTGCAGCTGGAAAGCAGCAGGCAGACGGTTGCCGTCCGCTGGGGAGGAGATGAGTTCTTGCTCTGCGGGCTCTGCTCCGGCTATGAAGAGGTGGAAGCGCTCAAACACCGGCTCAATACGGCAATTGCCGGGTTGTCGGCCAGCATGAATCTGCCCGTCAATATCTCCATCGGCTCAGCCCTTTATCCCGACGACAACTCCACCCTTTCCGTACTGATTACTCTTGCCGACTCCAATATGTACAACGAGAAAAAGGCATAGGCATTCCGCTCAATATCCGCAAAAAAAGAGACGATAACGATAAATCGTTAACTCGTCTCTTTGCTTAATACCAAAGCTTATGTCCGCCGGTCCAACTCTCCCGCCGTTCTCAGAAAAACTTTCCGATCATTTTCCGGATCGTCTCGGTTCTTACAGGCTTGCTGATATATTCATCCATCCCCGCCGCCAGACATCTCTCGCGGTCATCCTTCAAGGCGTTGGCCGTTATCGCAATAATAACCGGAATTTTCTCCGGGGGGAGCGTGTCCTTGACCACCTTTACTGCTTCCAGCCCATTCATGCGCGGCATCTGGACATCCATAAAAGCAAGATCATACATGTTGTCGTTCAGCGCATGAACCGCCTGAAGCCCATCGGAAACTATGGATACGTTATGTCCACGTTTCTCCAGCATCTTCCTCAGGACAATCTGGTTGACTTCATTATCTTCAGCCACAAGAATCCGCAGAGGGCGGGAATCCGTTCTTCCTTCGCGAACTGCATCCGGTTCCACCCGGTTCCCGCTGTATTCAGCCTGCCGGAAGACGACCGTAAACACAAATGTCGCTCCCTGCTCCGAATCCTGCAGCCTGATACTGCCGCCCATCAAGCCGACCAGCCTTTTCGCGATTGCAAGTCCCAGCCCCGTCCCTTCATGCTGGCGCTGCATAAAGCGATCCGGCTGGTAGAACGGCTCGAACAGCCTTTCCCGCTGGTTCTCGGGTATACCGACACCGGTATCGGACACCTTGACTTCCAGCGTTACCTCATTCCGGTCGATTTTCGTTGTCCGGACACTGACGTTCACTCCGCCGGTATTGGTGAATTTGACGGCGTTGCCCACAAGGTTCATCAGAATCTGCTTGAAGCGTTCGCTGTCCCCTCTTACAAATTCAGGAATCTCTGGATCGACTGAAACACGAAGCGTCAGTCCCTTAATCTCCGCTTTTGGAGCGAGCACCATGACCGCCGATTCAATGCACGGCCTTAGTTCAAAACGTTCTTCATGCAAATCGGTGCGCCCCGCTTCGATTTTGGCGAGATCGAGAATATCGTTGATAATCGAGAGCAGCGTATCGCCGCTTTTTCGTATAATCTCCAGATACTCCCGCATGGAAGAATCCGGCGGGCTCATATCCAGCAGCAAGTCCGTCATGCCGATCACCCCGTTCATCGGAGTGCGGATTTCATGGCTCATGACCGCAAGAAACTCGCTTTTGGCCTGATTCATGCTCTCGGCAAGTTCTTTTTCAATCAGCAGCATTTTCTGCTCGGTTATATCTTTGGCGATAATATAAAAACCCGCTTTGGTGTTGTTGATAATAATGGGCGCAACCGTCGCAATGACTTCCACAAAATGGCCGTCCTTATGGCGAATACGGTCGATATCAGGCTCTTTGAACGTATGCTCCGTGGAAAACGCGAGAATATCGTCCAAATGCTCTTCCCCGACAAGGATGGACACATTCATTCCGGTCAGCTCGGAGATGTTGTAACCTGTCAACTGACAGACCCTCTCATTCCCATTGATCATGTTACCCAGCAAATCGACCGAGATTATCGCATCATGATTGTACTTTTTCAGGGAGGTGTATCTCTCCAGCATTTCCTGCAGCTGCCGCTCCACGACTTTGCGCTCCGTCATATCGCGTCCAATGGCCAGCATACTTCGTCCATGTTCGTCCTCCATAATACGAAGCGTGAAATCGAGCCATATGTAATGGCCTTCCTTATGCCGTGCGCGCAATTGGACGCTTTGGCGTTTCAACATCTCCGTTCCGGACACCAGCGATAGATCATTCGGATGCAGCAGACCAAAGTTGCGCTTCCCAAGCAATTCCTCTGGCTGGTAACCCAGTATTTCATAAATGGAAGGAGAGCAGTACAGGCACATGCCGTTAAGCGAAGTGTAATAAATGATGTCTCTCATATTGGCGGCAAAGGAACGGTACAGCTCATCGCCGGGCTGAACAATGCCGCACTGGGTATCCGGCCCTGAAACAGGGAGCAGATTGACAATGTAATACTGGGATGCCTGGGCCGCGGATTCATTGATTAACGTAAGCCGCAGACGCACCCGGACAGGCATCCCTTCCCGGGAAACCATCCGGATCTCCTTCTCCTGGCAGGTTGTATTTCCTTCCCGAAGGAGACGGATCATCTGTTCCGCCACAGATAAATCATCCGGGTGTATCACGTCTGTGAAGTCGCGTTCAAGCAGTTCCTGTTCGCTATAGCCAAGAATGCCGGTAACGGCAG
Organism: Paenibacillus sp. URB8-2; assembly: GCF_013393385.1. Taxonomy (NCBI): domain Bacteria; kingdom Bacillati; phylum Bacillota; class Bacilli; order Caryophanales; family Paenibacillaceae; genus Paenibacillus; species Paenibacillus sp. URB8-2. The sequence goes on from NZ_AP023239.1 coordinate 4,889,548, forward strand.
GATTGATATCTGTCCATTTCGCATCGACGGTAAGAAATCCTTCTCCGACAGCCGCCGTCATGAAGGCCTGTTCAAAACGGGAATATCCATCCGCACACTTTCTTAGCAAATGCTTCACCTGCCCGTCTGTGGAATGAAAAAATACAAGAAATTAATAGTTTAAAACTGTATTATTAATATCTTGTATATCCGAGCGAAAGTCAAATGCAAATCCTGTTCCTTTCAGCAATCCCGGGCACCTTCTACCTATGGTTTTTCATGGTGCGCTCTCCCCAGAGCAATCTTTTTCCTAGATGATATTCAGTAGCCGGTAAAGCTGCCCGCCCCTCCGGCAAGCAGACCCTGTACGGTTTCTGTGAAGGTCCTGACTTGAATCGGCTTGGTAATATATCCCGCAAACCCCGCCTGCCGCGCTTTGGCGATGTCCGACAATTGGGCAAATGCGCTGATGGCCAGGACCGGAACATGGCGTGTATACTCCCCCTGCTGCAGGCATTCCATCGTCTCATATCCGTTTAGACCCGGAAGGCCGATATCCAGTATAATAAGGTCCGGCCGCTGCTGCTCAGCCATTTCAAGTCCAAGCTCACCCGTTTCGGCTTTCAGAAGCAGGACATTAGGCAGATTTTTTTTGAAGAGATGATGCATCAGCGCCATATTCAGTGGATTATCCTCCACATATAGGACTTTTTGCAAATTATCTTCCATTTGCTATCCCCCTTATAGCGGTCCCGCCATTCATTAATTTCCATAAAAATGAAAAAGCCGAAGAAAGGGGACATTCCCCTTTCTTCGGCTTATGTTCGGCTCATTTGCATGTCCGACTCATTTCCGCCTAAACCTTCTATGAATTGAACGTAAATGCGATAACACTGTTATCTTTATCAAAATCCCAGTCCACATAGATATCGGCCAATTCCTTGCCGAACAGCTGCGAAATGGTGGTCGTCTCCAAATAACGCTTCTCCATTTTCCGCTTGGTCGTCTTAAGTGTATTCTCGTAGCCCAGATCAATCAGTTCTTTCTCCAGCGGAATCAGTATGCCTTCGCGCTTGACGATCAGGGTGCGCGGATTAATCCACCACGAAGTTGTGAGATCCGGGAACCTCTGAACCTTGCGGCTAACTTCGTTAATCTGGTTATGAACCTCATCCTGTCCCGCGTACTCGTCTGTGAAAGCTTCACCGCCCTTGATCAGAGCCACAATCATTCCTGATGCGTTATGTATACCCCAATCATAGAAAATCTCAGCAACCTCGATCTCCAGCTCATCCTTTATATAAGAGGACAATTCGGGAAGAAGAGACTTCATCAGCAGCTCGCGCGTGTAGCGAAAGGCCTGCTCCTCCTCTTTACTGAGCAAGAAACGCTCTACCGGTCCCATGAAATTACGTATATGCAGCGCAATACATTGCTTCGCAATCGAAGCGTATACGGATTCGGGACCTCTCCCGAACCGTTCCCTAAGCAATCTTCCCGTGTAACTGGAAAGCTGTCCCGCCAGGTCTATAGTACTCATTCATTTTCCTCCAGCATCAATTTCTCAAGTTTCTTGGCAAGCCCTGGGGGAGGCAGTCCGTCTGCTGAAAAAACGGTATGCTAACTAAGTATAATATCTTCTGGGCGCTTCGTATATAGAAAAATACACCTGGTTTTCAGGGCTTCGTTAATGCTTCTTAATGCCTCTCCCGTTCGGCTAAAATACGAAGATAGTTCAGCTTATAAAGAAGGACAGGCCGGAATTTCCCGGCCTGTCCTTCTATTCTATCCTGTTCCAAATGGAATATTCCGCGCTTTCCGCTGCACATAACATTCCACATCTGATCCTTGTCCTGTCGGCGGAGACTATCAGACCGAGGGAAAGGATAGCCCTTTGCGCTCGCACCTTGTCTCCCCTGACTTATGTTCTTCGGTATCGTTCGGTGAATATTTCAAACATAGGCGTCGTGTCCCGGGCCGCCATTGTCGAAGTGGAACCCGGATTCCAGCCGATCTCCTCTCTCCAACTGCCCAGCAGACCGGAACCAATCAGATCTTCCTCCCGAACGGGAACGGAATGCTCCGCTTGGGGAGCTACATAAAGCGCGTCAGCCGGGCAGTAAGCCTCGCACATGAAGCAGGTCTGGCAGTCCTCCTGCCGGGCAAGTGCCGGAAGCTTTCGATTAATGTCAAAATCGAATACGTTCGTCGGACACACCTTTACGCATAGCTTGCAGCCGATACAGCGGTCCGAACTGATCAACTCGATCATATTGCCCGCTCCTCCTTTACGGCACGCAGTTCATGGGCGTGGGGCACGCTCTCTGTAGAGATGCGAATATTGCCGATACCGGACAGAACCAGCCGGTGGGTCTGCCGGGGGTCCATCACCGGATATTCCGCCAGCGCCTGCAGGCCGCGCGTCTCCTTCCGGGCAAGGGCGGCGGTATACATCCAGCGGGCAGTCGCCAGCATTGCCGCCGCTTCGCGCGCCTGAACGATTCCTCGTGTGGATGCAGGCGGTTGAGCGTTCAAATCAGACATCAGCGCATTCAGGCGTCCGAGCGAAGCATCGATTCCTGCCTCGGTGCGGAAGAAGTTGATGTTCAGCGGCAGCACTTCGCGCTGGACCGCCGTCACCAGCGCCTTAACCTCAAGCGTTTCCGGCGAGTCTGCGCCGGCGGACAGCCCGTAGCGTCCGGCCGCTTTGAGCCGGCGGCCGCCGCTGCCGCCAAGGGTCCGGGCATATCGTGCGGCCGCTTGGCCGGCCCAGCTTCCGCTGCATATGGCCCAGGACGCGTTGTACGCCCCGCCGCCCGAAATCGCGCCGGTTACCTTCTCGCGCGATGCGGCGTCCCCGGCCGCATACAGGCCGGCAACCGTCGTCTCGCAGCCGCTGCCGGTCAGACGGAGGCCTCCCGTCCCGCGCATCGTTCCCTCATAGCGAAGCGTCAGCGGGAATTTGTCGCGGAAAGGGTCGATTCCCGCCCGCTCAAGCGGCATGAAGAAGATTGGATGGGCACGGCGCAGGAAATTACGTTTCTCCTCCGTATCGGCGAGATCAAGACTGGCGTAGACCGGCCCTTTCAGCAGCAGTTCGGGAATACTGCCAAAGGTACGGTCCCCTTTCAACAGCGGCTGCCCGGCTGCATCATACAGCGTGGCCCAGGCCAGCATGCGTCCGCGGGTAACGCTGCCGTCCGCAAAGCTCGGCGCGTACTGCCGGGTGAATTCCATTCCGGACAAATCGGCGCCAGCCTCGGCTGACATCAGCAGTCCTTCCCCGGTCAATACATTGCAGCCGAGACCCTTACTCAGGAAAGCGCAGCCTCCAGTGGCCATGACAACCGCATTCGCCCTTACCTCCCATGCATTGCCGGTCAGACGGTTAACACCGCGCGCCCCGCCAACGCCGTGATCATCGTGAAGAAGCTCCAGTGCCGGAGACTGATCCCATATCTTTACGCCGGCCTTGCGGACAACCTTACGCATCAGGCCCATATATTCCGGTCCGTGCAGGTGAGTGCGCATGGCATTGCCGTGCTCATCTTTCGGAAAAGGATAGCCCCAACTTTCGATCTGCTCCAGGTTCTGTTCCACCTGATCCAGCACGCGGTGAATCCAAGCGTTCTCAGACAAGTAGCCTCCGGCCTTAAGTCTGGACCGAACGGCCTCCTCCCGAAGCTCCGACACGGGAGGGATCACGAGCAGCGTCGTTCCTCCCGGGGCTGTCGCTCCGCTTGTGCCGAGATAGCCTTTGTCGGCCAGGATGACTTTCGCTCCCAGCGAGGCCGCGCTCCATGCCGCCCATGCCCCGGCCGGACCCCCGCCCAGTACAAGCACATCCGCCTCCAACCGTTCTTCTTGCCGCGTCATTTCCGCTCACCTCCGAAATATGGTAAAGTCTACGGTTCATGAGCAAGCTCTGAACTCAACCTGAAGAAGCAGCCGAGACTTTCTCCGGCTTTCCTTTAAGCCGCTATTTCAGCTGCCAATCGCTGATTTGGAAATCTTTTTTGGCCAGCTTTTCTTCCACAAGAAAGTTCTTCGTGCCTTCAAGCAGCGCTAGTCCGTCATCCGTAAAAGCGGTATCCTTTAAGTCTCCGACCGGACTTACCTGCTTGACGATATCCGGCGTAGTCTCCCCGATTTCGGCAAGAAACTTGTAATATTCGTCCTCATGCTGCTTCAGGTCGGCCAGCGCTTTCTCGCGCGCCTCGTTCCAGACCTTAGGGAAGTCCGGGAATTTCGCCAGATAATCTTCCGACACAACGGTCACACTGGAGCCAAGAAGCTCAGGGTGCTTGGAGGAATCGTCCAGAAGCGGATACCCGGCGCTGATTTGCTTAATCGCCTGAACGCCGTTGTTGGTTGTCGCGTCGATATCTCCGCGCGCCAGGGCAGCGGTAGCGTCAGGAATGAGCATATGCACAAGCTTGTAGTCCGTAACCCCTTCTTGCTTGAGCAGTCCCACAAGGTAGCGGTGCATGAAAGATCCCTTCTGCGTCGCAATGGTCTTGCCCTGCAGATCCTTCACCGTCTTCGGGCCGTCCTTCTTGGCAATCAGGTAACCGACGGTATGGGCCGATCCCTGGCCGATTAGGCGGGTCTTGGCGCCGCCGGCATAAGCGATAATAGCAGGGGTATCGCCAAGCGAACCGAAATCGAGCCGGCCGCTGATCAGCGATTCCGTCTGGTCCGGTCCGTTCGGGAAGCTGGTCAGCTTCACTTCTGTAATGCCGTGTTTCTTGAGTTCCTCTTGGATAATGCCCTTATAGAAGCCCCAGCCTTCCGCTCCACTCGGCAGATTCAGCTTGTTGGCCCCGATGAAGCCGTAATTCAGCACCGCCGGAACGCTGCTCTTTGCGGCATTTCCGCTGCTAGCCGCCTCCGCCGTATCCGTTCCTTCCGCGGCCTTGCTGCCGGAATTCCCGTTGCTTCCGCAAGCGGAAATGACCAGCATAACCATGACCACACTTGCGATAAGCATAAAGCGCAAGCCCCGTGCCGCGCCCCCCTGAATCTCTCTATACACCTTTGCCATCTTTGTTTCTCCCCTCAAAATAGGTATTTGCTTATATGACACCGGGCCGCTAGAATCCCGCCCGGCGGGATAACTGAACCATAAAGCCGTGGCTGGCCACAGGCTTCCTCCCTTTTCCCCAGCCCACCTTCTCCCTGTATCCGCCAAGAAGCCCCCGCTCCTTAAGCTCCGTTTCCGTAATGCCTGTCGCGGCTTCCGAATCCGGCGCCACATACAGGGCATCCACCGGGCAGTACAGCTCGCACATAAAGCAGGTCTGGCAATCGCTTTGCCTTGCAATGACAGGAACCTTGCCGCCTGACTGGTCGAACACGTTGGTCGGGCAGACCGCCACGCATTGATTGCAGCCGACGCAACGGTCCGCGCTGATGACTTCAATCACGACGGGACACTCTCCTTTGCCGTAAGTTCGGGCTTCACCCAGACCTCATCCAATCCGCCGCTGATTAACCGGTAGTGCTGGTTCTCATCGATCGCCTTGTGGTCCTCGCGTTTATGCATGCCCCTCGTTTCCGTCCGGGCGAGCGCCGAGGAGTACATCCAGCGAGCCGTCGCCGTCATGGCCGCCGTTTCCCGGAGCTTCACGCCTTCGGCGGTAAGCTCCACTTCCTGACCTCGCTGCTCTTTCCACAGCCGGTCCAACCGTCCGAGGGAAGCCTCAAGGCGTTCCCCGGTACGGAACAGATTGATATCGTAAGGCGTTACCTCCGCCTGCACGGCAGCGGTGTATTCCAGCGCCCGGGACGCCGCTCCCGGCTGAGCTTTCCGGTGCGTAAGGGTCGAGGATGAAAGTCCGGCCGGAGCGCGTCCCGCGGCATGCCGTCCAAGGCTCAGCGCATAGCCGGCTGCTCCCTCTCCGGCGAAGGAGCCGGAGGACATGGCCCAGGCGGCATTGTGGCTTCCGCCGCCGGTGAAGCCGCCGCAGATCAGCTCGCGGGTTGCGGCATCCCCGGCCGCATACAATCCGGGCACGCCCGTTCCGCAAGCCTCGTCCGTAATCCGGATGCCTCCGGTTCCGCGGACCGTGCCTTCCAGCCGAAGCGTTACAGGGAAGGCGTCCTTGAACGGATCGATGCCGAGCCGGTCGAAGGGCAGGAAGAAGTTCGTCTGCGCCACCCGCAGGAGAGGCCGCAAATCCTCCGGCGCCTGATCCAGCCGGGCAAAGACCTTTCTCCCCTGTAGGAGATTCCGTGCAATGAAGGAACGTCCTTTCTTGGAACCCGCGCCTTCCACAACGCTTCCGTCCTCGTAATAGAAGCTTGCATAGCTGTAATACGCCGTCTTGGTCACGGAAGAGAAAGTCGGGCATATGGCATAGGCATTGGAGAACTCCATCCCCGACATGGCCGCGCCCGCCTCGGCGGCAAGCAGAAGCCCGTCGCCGGTCAGTACATTGCAGCCCAGCGCCTTGCTCAGGAAAGCGCAGCCGCCGGTTGCGATCACAACCGCTCCGGCTATTACACTCCAGGCTTCCCCGGTCTGCGTCTGCACGCCGGTGGCGCCGGCTATGCCGTGTTCGTCGGCCAGCAGCTCCAGCGCAGGGCTGTGGTCGAGGATGGTAACGCCCGCCTTTTTCACCAGCTTGCGCATCAGCCTCATATACTCCGGCCCCTGCAGACTGCGGCGGTGGGGATTGCCGAATTCATCCACCGGGAACGGGTATCCCGATAAGCCGAGCCGGTTCATATTCTCATACGTACGGTTAAGCACCCGGTCCATCCAGCTGTGCTCCGCCAGACTGCCGCCCAGAATGAAACGGCTTGCCTTCGCTTTCTCGCGAAGCTCCTTATCGGGATCTACATACCAGACGCCCGTTCCGGACGGGGCGGTTGCGCCGCTGGAGCCGCAGTAGCCTTTGTCGGCCAGAACGACCTTGGCCCCCTTGGCCGAGGCGGTCAGAGCGGCCCATGTGCCCGCCGGACCTCCCCCAATCACGAGCACATCCGCTTTCAACTCCAGTGAACCCCTTTTTACCGTTTCATTCATTGCTTTAGCCTCCTCCGAAATCTTGGTTGTGGATCGAAATTTACCCCCGGTAGCTGTCCCGCCAGAACAATAATCGGTGCTCCAGCACCCGGAAGATCGAATCGATCAGCTTGCCGACGAAGGCGAAAATGAGAATCCCGACAAAGATAATTTCCGTATTGGAATTTTGCTTTGCTTCATTAATAAGGAAGCCGACGCCCGACTGCGAACCGATCAGTTCCGCAACGACCAGACTGATCCAGGCCACCGCCAGCGACAAGCGCAGGCCCAGCAGAATATTCGGCAGCGCCGCTGGCAGGACAAGCCGGCGCAGCCGCTGGTACGGACTGAAGCCGAGCACCCTTCCGACCTCCAGCAGCTTGTGGTCCACATGCCGGATCCCCACAAAGGTATTGATGTAGAGTGGAAAAAAAGAGCCGCTGATAATAATGGCCACTTTGGACACTTCCCCAAAGCCGAACCAAAGGATGATCAGCGGAGCAATCGCCAGATGGGGAACCAGGCGCAGCACCTGAACGCTTGGGTCCAGTAAATATTCCGCGCTGCGGAACAGGCCCGTCAGGATGCCCAGCAGCAGGCCGAAAGCCCCTCCGATCAGAAAGCCCAGGAACGCCCGTCCAAGACTGACTCCGAGATGATGCGCAAGCCCGCCCGATACCGCCAGGTCAACAAAGGACCGGGCGATGGCCAGCGGCGTAGGCAGAAATTCGGGCGATGCCCAGCCGGCACTCCCGGCGGCCTGCCACAATGCAACAGCCAATGCCGGAATAATCACGCCGACGCCAAGGTTGGACAGATACAGCTTCCATGAAATCGGCCGCCGGGATGCCGCCGCTTTTTCACGTACTGCTTTAAGCTTGCCGCTTCCTTCCCGCACGCCTGTTCCCGGCTGGACAATAACTTTGGCTCCTTCACTCATTAGGTTCTCTCCTTTCTATCCTTTGTAGCTTTCTTTCCAGCGGAGCAGCCGATGTTCAATCAGACGCATTGCCGTATCGCTCAGCAGACCGCAGACCGCGAAGATGAGAATGCCGACGAACACAACCGGTGTATCAGCAAACTGTCGGGCGTCCGACATCATATAGCCGATGCCCGAGGTGGAAGCGATCAGCTCCGCAACGACCAGACCGAGCCAGGACAGTCCGAGCGACAGGCGGGCGCCGAGCATAATATGGGGCACCGCCCCCGGAAGCACGAGTTTAAGAATCTGCTTCGGTCTGCTGAAGCCGAGCACCCTGGACACCTCGAACAGCTTATTGTCCACACTGCGAATCCCCATGAAAGTATTAATATAGAGGGGAAAGAATGCGGCTTTGGCAATCAGCAGCACCTTCGACTCCTCCCCGATGCCGAACCAGAGGATAAACAGCGGGACTACCGCGAGGCTTGGGATCATCCGGATCATCTGCAGTGAAGGATCAAGCAGCTTCTCTGAGCGTTTGAACAGTCCGACCAGAATCCCGAACGCAAGCCCGAGACCCCCGCCGAGCGCAAAACCGAGCAGAACCCGAACGGCGCTGATTCTAAGATTGCTCCATAAATCTCCCGAAGCCGCAAGCGAAGCAAAAGAGGCCGCTATCGTATACGGCGTCGGAAACAGCAGATCCGAAATCAATCCGTAATGCCCCAGCGCTTGCCAAAGCGCCAGAACAGTTACCGGCAGCAGCAGACCAAGCAGGACTTGAGCCCCTTTTCCGGGCTTGCCTGCGGTTCGGATGGCGGCGGTACGGTTGCTCATGAATCCTTCCCTCCTTCTCTCGAATAAAATATATAATTCCAATCAATTAAATCGGATATAAGACAAGCTAAATGCCCGCTCCGTCGGTCAGCTCCAGCTCTTCTACCTTTTCGAATTCGCTGAGCACCTTCAGCCGCAGCTCCTGAAAAGAAGCGGTTGCTTTTTTGCGGGGATACGGAAGATCAATGTGGACGATTTTCCGGATTTTCCCCGGCCGCGGCTCCAGAATGACCACCCGGTTGCCCAGGAAAACCGCCTCGTCGATATCATGGGTCACAAAGATCATCGTTGTCCGGTTGGTCCGCCATATATCCAGCAGCACCGTCTGCATATGCGCCCGGGTAAAAGCATCCAGCGCGCCGAACGGCTCGTCGAGCAGCAGAATTTTCGGATTTCGCAGGAGCGCGCGGGCAATCGCCACCCGCTGGGCCATGCCGCCGGACAGTTCGCGGGGATATGACTTCTCGAATCCCTTCAGCTTCACCAGCTCGATCAGTTCATCCACTTTCTTCCAGACTCCGGGATCGCGCAGCGACAGATCGGAAGCGATATTCTTCTCCACGGTCAGCCAGGGAAAAAGGCGATGCTCCTGAAAAATAAACCCCTTGTCAATGCCCGGGCCGTTGATCTTCGCCCCTTCCAGCGTAACCGTCCCGCTGTATCCGCCGTCCAGACCGGCGACGATGCGCAGCAGCGTGCTTTTGCCGCAGCCGCTCGGGCCGATCACCGTAATGAATTCCCCTTCCTCCACATGGAGCTCGACATTGTGCAGCGCCTGCACCGGACCGCCCGCGGTTTCGAAAGATTTGTTCAGATTGGAAATGTCCAGCAGCGTTTCTCCCATACCCGTTCCTCCTTTTCACTCAAGCCGCAGCTTATCCATCTTGCACAAAAAAACAGAGGTATCGCGTCTTCAAAGCGCAACACCTCTGTCTGAACAGTCGGTATACTGTGATTTAATTCATAGTATTTTTATGTGAATTGTGATTATTAAAATATCACCGATTTGCAAGGCTGTCAACGAAAAAATAAAATTCGCAGCGACGGCTTCCTCTGTTGCAAGAAGAAACATCAGATTAAGGATAAACGCGAAGCTTATACTTTCTGATATTTGGAAAAAGACCGCCCGATTTCGATCAGGCAGTCCTTTTCGTTCAGCAGTTAACCGCTATGCTATCCGATCGCTCTCTTTCGCATTCTCTCCGGCAACCTCGCCGAACGCGGGAACAATCTCCTCGTCGATCGCAAACAAATCGTGAATCAGGAAATTCGGGCTTGGCGCAATATCGAAGTAGTCCTTGTAAGAGAACCCGTACTTCTTAAAGATCTCATGGCATTTATAGGCCATGTCCAGATGCCATTCCGCATGCGGCGTCCGGTGGCCTTCCAGCGCCGATCCCGGGTTCGGCGTCCAGGCCCCGGTCAGGGACAGCACGCCGATGGAAGCGAAGTACTCTACACCCTCAAGCGTCGCCTTCTTCGGTTCGATACCCGCAACAAAGCCCGATCTCACCTTGCCTTTGCCGAACACCTTGGCCGCGTACTCGATCGCTTTGATCCAGTGCTCCCGGCCGCCGCATTCTGCCACCTTGCCCGGAAGAATCGCCGCGTAAAAGTTCGGGTCCCACATCTCCAGGTTCATTGCCAGAGTCCGAAAGCCCGCTTCCTTGTAGCGGTCGATAATCTCCAGATCCAGCGGCGCTCCAATAACCGCGGTACCGTTGAAATCCCGGAGTCCGGTGCTCTCCTGAATCGCCTCGGCGACGTCGATGTAATAGTCGACCTCCCGCCGCTCAGGAACAAACCCTCCGGTCAGGTTCGTGTGCGTCACCCCGTCGAGCCGGTAAGCGGCGGCTACCGCCTCCCCGATCTGCTTCGGATTTTTCCATTTGATGCCCTGAATTTCCGAGTACGTGTCCTTGGTCGCGTTAATATTGCAGAACAGGCAATCCTGCCCCTTTTCTTTCAGCGAGCATTCATTGCTGTAGGCGATGGAAACCGTTCCTCCCCCCGTATACCCGGGAGCGTACCCGGCAATCCGCGAGAATGGCGTGCCATCGGAAGCGCTTAGCGCATAATATTTGGGCCGCTTGTCGAACGATACGGGAAACAGCTCTTTGCCTTTATGCGTCAGCACGTACTCGCCGCCGTCATATACAATCCGGAAGTCCGATCTGCTGTCCCAGTGGAAGGCGAACCGCAGACCTCCGGGTGTGGTGTAGCCGGTGGGCAGGTCGAAGCCCTCGTGGGTCTCGTGGTCCATTTCAAAGCATAAATGAACCTGCTCCTGAACCGCTCCTCCCAGATCAAGATGCCGGAATATGGCCGGATCAGCCGCCACTCCCTCGATATTCACTTCATTTTTAATTTTCAATTCCTGATAAAGCCGGCTTTTGATCTGCTCCCTGCTCATTCTTCTCACTCCCCGCATCCGTTTGATATAGTAAATGCGCTGAATCCACACTCAAAATGCCGCTCCCCAAATCCTCCAGCAGCGTGAACGCGCCGTCAAAGCCGGCGTACCCTTTCGTAAGTACGATTCGGTCCGCAACCGGAAAAGATACGGGAATGAACGGAATTCCTTTGCGCTCCGCCGCGCGTCGCTCAATCGAGCTTCCGAGCAGCAGCTCAATATCCTCCGATATCACCAGTTCCTCAATGGCCTTGGCGTCACTCTCAAATACAATTCTGGCTTCCGATCCCGGCTGCCGTTCATTCCACTGACGGACAATAGCGCTGCGGGCCGGCTGCGGAATGTCGTCGGTGGAGACAATCAGAGAAGGCAACAGGCCAAGCGGATCGGTCAGGAAGCGGGCCGTACCGAGCACGGCTGCGCTGTCGCCGACCAGGGCGAATTTTTTCTGAAAGCCGTACTTGTAGTATGCGTCCAGAAACTGCACAATGTAGTACCGCTCTTTTTGTTCTTTGAGACCGATCCATGCCTCAACCTTTTCCTGATCCAGATCCAGCTGTTTCCCGATGCACCGCAGCCATTCTCCTGTCTGCAGAGCGCCAACCGGATACCCGTCGAAGTGAACATAGGGGATACCGGCGTTTCTTTCCAGCCACTCACAGATCGGAAGGCTGTGCGAGGAGAAAGAGACATTCAAAGCCGCATTAAAAAGGGTTGTCCATTCTCCCTTATCCGCATCCGGCCCAAACAGCACATTCACGTCCGCGCCAATACCCTCCAGGCTGTCCTTGAGACCCTTCAGATTTCCGCGCCAGTACACATCCTGCTCCGGAATAATGCCGAACAGATTCACAAGACGGCTGTTCTTCACGCTAGCGGGCACGGCCAGCTTATCGAATTGACGCAGTATCCCGGTCACCGCCGCCGTATATCCGTTATGGACGCTTCCTTTAAAGCCGGGAGTACTGACGTGAATCGCTTTAAACTGCTGCTCCTGCAGCTCCTTGGTCATCGCCGGCACATCGTCGCCGACAAGCTCGGGCGTGCACCCGGTCAGCACCACGTAGAAGTCGCCTTCCTTAATCTTCACTGTATTTTTGAGCTGCTCCCTGAGCCTTGAGCTTCCCCCGAACACAACCTGTCTTTCCAGAAAATTGGTTGACGGAAGGCCGAGGCCGCCCGTATAACCGGAACCTCCGCCTCCGCTAAGGCTGCTGATTCCGGCATACTGCTGTACGCCGCAGCCCAAGGTGGAATGGATGATCGGCACAGCGCCTTCAATCGACTTAATCGTCTGAACCGCTCCATGCAGCATACAGCTGTTCCGGTTTCCCGCCGTCGTGTTTCCCATCCTATTTCACCTCCTGCTTGATATGCCAGTTGACGCTTTTGCTCAGCCAGCCCGCCCGGTAAGAGGTGCTTCCGGGGCTTAAATAGCGGCTAAGCGACGGGTTGCGCAGCGCTTTGGCAAAAAGCGGGGCAAGTTCTTGAACGCCACCGAAACCGTACACATCCACGGAATCGACAGCCGCAGCCGCGATCCCCGCTCTGGCCGCCCATACGGCCGCTTCTCCAAGCCCGATATACAGTCCGGGTTTTAATTTCCCCAGTGCGTTGATCTTCTCGAAAGGCTGCCCCGGTTGGATAAGTACCTGCGGATTACTCCGGCCAGCCCATTCCCTGAGTCTGGAGACATGCGAACTGTCGGCGTGGGTCAAACTTAAAGCCGCCACTTCTCCCCCCAGCTCTTCCACGAATTCCGCTATTCCGAACGCTTGTTCCGGAGGAAGGTCGATAAAGACGGAGACGCCATCCAGCCGCAGCTGCTTAAGGCCTATCGCCGCCGCAGCCCGTTTCTCTTCAATATAAGCCCGCGCCTGTTCGGTGGAGCCGCTGGCTCCGGCGGCGGCAAGCAGCCACCGCTCCGTCCCGGCAAGGCCGATCGGCGCCGTCTCCTGTAAGTGGACGACACCGTGCGCCTCTTCCAGCCAATCCAGCAGGTAACGGGAATCATCCTTATCAATGGCAATGGAGGCTAAGGCGTTCAGTGATTGCTGTAATGCAGCAATCGTTAATCCCTCCGCTACGTTGTTATACGAAATCCCCGCTCCATTCAAGTCTTTGACAATATGGTTCGTTCTCGTTCCGGCTGTGCCAATCACGTTAACGGCCGGGAGGGGGAGCGCATCGGGGTCTTCTTTCAATACGTATTTGGCCAACGCATGAAATACCAGATCATACCCGTACACGGCGGTTTTGGAGCGAAAGCCCGAGGCAAATACCGGGACTACGGGAATACCGTACTGATCTTCCTTCTCCGTCGCAGCGGACTGGATATCGTCATTGTTAATGGCGACGACCGGCGTTGATAGAATAAAAACAATCTCGGGACGCCATGTCCGGTACGCCCGATCGACCGCTTCCCTCAGCTTGTCGTCTGCGCCCAGAATTGAATCGTTTTCTTCAATATTAGTGATCAGCCAGGGACTGCCTCCCGCCCTGAGCTCATCCTCAAGCTTGATCGCGCCGCAGCCCGGCGGACTGTGAATAATGGTGACGCTGCCGCGAATGCGGCCCAGAAGCCGAATCGCGCCAATCACTTCGTCGTCGCCAGTTTCCGAATAGGTGCGGATTCTTTGTCTCGGCTCTTCCTTCTCCAGTTCATCCGCTAAAGAAGCGCTGTCGCCGTAGAAAGCGGTCAGCGCCCCCTTTCGCTTTTCCCTCGTCCGGGGAAGCCTTTGTCTGATTTCGTTCATGGTTCGTCTCCTTAGCGCGCAGCGGCGGAGAAGGAAGCCGCCTCCTGGTTGATAGCATCTCCCCAGCTTCTGGCCCAATCGCGAAGATCGGTAACATTCAGCGGATTCGGAATGGTTAAGTTCTCATTGTTTGCAACATGCGCGGCCAACTTCCGGTACACATCGGCCTGTTCCGAGCCGGGGCTGGCTTCAATCACTGTTTTGCCGTACAGTTCACTCTGGGCGACTACCGGCGAACGGGGGACAAAACCAGCTACGGCAGTACCTGTTCGGCTCGTGAAATCCGTAATCAGCGACTCGGGATACCCGGGCAAAATACTGTTTCCGATGACGCCGCCGAGCTTCGCTCCTCCGGATGGCGCGTATTTGCCGATCGCCTTGAACAGATTGTTGGCTGCGTAGATCGCCATGAAGTCTGAGGAGCTGACCACATAAGCTCTGTCGGTAATTCCGTCGCGGATCGGTACGGCGAAGCCTCCGCACACCACGTCTCCCAATACATCATACAGCACGTAATCGGCTTCGTATTCTTCGAAGACATTCAGCTCTTGCAGCAGACCGACGGCTGCGTTGATGCCGCGCCCCGCGCAGCCGACGCCCGGCACAGGGCCGCCCGCTTCGATGCAGAGCACGCCCTTAAAGCCAACTGCAGACACATCCTGCAGTTTCACATTGGCGCTGTCTCTCAGGCTGTCAATTACCGTCGGCAAATAGTCGCCGCCCCTAAGTGTGTTGGTGGAATCGCTCTTGGGGTCACATCCGATCTGGATCACCCGGTAGCCCGCTTCTGCGAGAGCGGCGCTGATATTGGACGTGGTTGTCGATTTGCCAATGCCGCCCTTGCCGTAGATTGCAATATGCTTTGCCGTTTTTGCCATTCTTTATTTCCTCCTGTCTGCATATCCTCTTGGTCTGCCGGTTGTTACTCCGGCTTTAGCTTAGTGATTATTTGGCGGAAGACGATTCGGCCGCCCGGTCAACCTGTTCAGCGGCTGCGGTTTTTAATGCCTCCGCCTTATCCGTGCGCTCCCACGGCAAATTCAGATCGTTTCTTCCAAAATGTCCGTAGGCCGCCGTCTGTCTGTAGATCGGCCGTTTGAGATCTAGCGCCTTGATGATGGCTCCTGGTCTCAGGTCAAACGTCGCCTTCACGATTTCCGAGATCCGGTCATCGGGGACGATTCCGGTGCCGAAGCTGTTCACTGTTACGGAAACCGGGCTTGCCACTCCGATCGCGTAGGCGAGCTGGATTTCAGCTCTGCGCGCCAAACCGGCTGCCACAATGTTTTTAGCAACATAACGAGCGGCGTAAGCGGCGCTTCTGTCCACCTTCGTCGGGTCCTTCCCGCTGAACGCGCCCCCGCCATGCCGGGCATAGCCGCCGTAAGTATCCACGATGATCTTTCTTCCGGTCAGCCCCGCGTCACCGTTCGGCCCGCCCACGACGAACCGTCCTGTCGGATTTATATAATATTTGGTATTCTCGTCCAGCAGGTCTTCCGGAACCGTCGGCTCCACTACGTGCTGAACAATATCCTTCCAGATCTGATCCAGACCGATTTCCGGGTCATGCTGAGTCGAAACGACAATGGTATCGACCCGGACGGCCCGATCCCCGTCATATTCCACCGTCACCTGCGTCTTGCCGTCCGGCCGCAGATAAGGCAGCAGACCGCTCTTTCTTGCTTCTGTCAGTCTTCTCGCCAGGCGATGGGCAAGGGAAATCGGCAGCGGGAACAGTTCCGGCGTTTCATCCGTCGCATAGCCGAACATCAATCCCTGATCGCCCGCTCCAATCTCGCCGTCGTTCTCTTCGGCGTTCTCAAGCTGTCTGGTTTCCAGCGCGTTGTCCACGCCTCTGGCGATATCGGCCGATTGTTCGTCAAGCGAACTGAGAATGCCGCAGGTGTTGCCGTCGAAGCCGAGAGCGGAATTGTCGTAGCCGATCTGCACGATCGTCTCTCTGGCGATCGCGGGAATATTAACGTTCGCCGAGGTCGAGATTTCTCCGGCAATCAGTACGAGACCCGTAGTTACCGCCACCTCGCAGGCCACTCTTCCGTCGGGGTCCTGCTCCAGGATCGAGTCCAATATGGCGTCCGAGATTTGGTCGCAAATTTTATCCGGATGCCCTTCCGTTACGGACTCCGATGTAAACAGATATTTTGTCATTGCTTCAACCTCATTTCATTGTGATATAATTCACACTCAAGGGCAGCAGTCTCACTTCGGACATGGATCAAACAAATAAAGGCTCTGAAGATTACAGCAGCAGTACCCAAGAGTACAGCGCCGTGTCTACAGAGCCTCCGGTGATCCGGTCAACTTTTCCAACTAAGCTTATAGGATTAATCCATATATTAAGTGCGTCCGGTAAAGTTTGTCAATAAGATTATTTACACCCCGGATTCACTTTCAGGTTGTCCGGACCAACAATAAAAGCCCTCCCCTGTCCGTCAGGGAAAGGCTTGCGGCAGCTGAGGATGGCATATCCTCCATACTTCCTTCTCATTCCTGTTGTCCACCCAATCGCTTCATCAGGCTAGCTTGATAACGCTCAATCCGCTCCGTCACGATCCGGTCGGTCAAACCGGTCATCCCGAAAGCCGCCCAGCCCCCATACACCTGCGGAGGACCATCGCACAATCCGTCGAACAGGGACAGCAAATCCCAGTAAGGATGATAGGTGAATGAGGCGCCCGCATGATCAATATAAGCCTGCAAAAAAGCGTCTGCCGCCTCCACGCCGTACAGCTGCGCCAAATTCAGCCGGCAGTGGCCCACGTCGGCTCCCGCCGGCCCCCGGCATGCGTTCGGCCAATCTACGATCCCGCTGACGGCGTCTCCCAGCCACAGCACGTTGGCCGGATGGTAATCACGGTGAATAAACCGCGGCTCGTACTGCGGCCAGCTATTTTTGACGAAGCTTACCGCTTTCCCCCAACTGTCCGTCCGCGACGTCCAAACGGGAGGCTCCAGAGCGTCGATATCGGTATACGAGAAATGAGTCCAGGGAAAATCACCGGCCGGAACGGCATGCACCTCCGCCAGCGCTTCCGCCAGTCCCCCCAGCCAGCTGTGCATATCCTGCGGCTTCAGAATCACCTCTCCGGGCAGCATCGTCATGAGCACGGCCGGCAGCCCGCAAGCTCTGCCGTCATTATCGACACCCAGAAGCTTTGGTGAAGACACCCGCCCCAAGCCGGACCGGATAAGCGCTTCCGACTCATGGGCAGCGAGATCGGGTTCCTGGCTCAACCATCGCTCATTGTCGTACAGACGGACTACCGCATCTTGTGACTGCGCGCCGTCTTCCAGCCTGACTTGATATAATGAACAAGACGTGCTGCCCGGAAGACGCCGGATTTCCCGGACGTGAACGGGCTGGCCCCCCAACCCGGCAATCCATTTCAGCACGCGCTCCGGCAGGCTGCCCGAGTGTCCCTTCTCCATTGTCTCCATCCTTTCTTCATGCGGCAGGCCCGAATCTCAAACCGCCTGCATTCAGGCCGTTTAATTTTAACGCCGTTAAAGCTTCACTCCGTTAGTAGCACATAAGAGAACCACTCCCGGCTGCGAATCCGCCGCCTCCGCAGATGGAGCATGAATATCCGCGTCCGAGGCAGCGAAGATGCAGCATAGATACCATTTCACCGATTACCGTTACTCACAATTACTCAAGCCGGTTCTCCAGCGTGCCCAGTCCTTCGATTGTAACCGCCAGTTCGTCCCCGGACCGCAGCCACGTCCGCTCTCCCTCCGGCTTGCCGAGAATCACGCCCTCCGGCGTACCGGTAAAGATCAAATCTCCGGGTTCAAGCGTCATGTATCCCGAAATATAGCTGACCAGCTCCGCGCAGCCGAAGATCATGTCCCGCGTGTTCGCCGACTGGCGCAGTTCCCCGTTCGCCCGGCACTCGATGTTCAGGCTGGCGGGATCTACTTCATCAGAAGTAACCACGTAGGGGCCAACCGGAGCAAAACCATCCAGCGATTTGCCGAGCAGCCACTGGCTTGTGCGGAACTGCAAATCTCTCGCAGACAGATCATTGCCGACTGTATAGCCGAACACGCTGGAAAGAGCCTCCTCCTTCGTCACCCGGGATGTCCGCTTTCCGATGACCAGCACAAGCTCCGCTTCATAATCAAACTGCGACGTGCCGTCCGGCAGGGCAATCGTCTCCCGGTGAGCAGCAAGACTATTGTTAAATTTACTGAACAGCACCGGAACAGAGGGCGTTTCAAGCCCCGATTCCTCCGCATGGCTCCTGTAGTTCAATCCGACACAAATGATTTTTTGAGGACGCGTAACGCAAGGCGCATACACGATCTCCTCTTCCCTCAGCCACTGCGAATTGCCGCGAACAAGTTCTTGAAGCAGGGGGATTGCCACGGCGCTGTCCCTGATCACTTCCTCCATAAAAAAAGGAACCTCCAGCCCGCTGCCGCGGGCCGTTAATTCCACGTCCATAACTCCGTTTGCAGTCTTCACGCCAAGTCTTGCCTGTCCGTCCTTCATGAACTGAAGCAGCTTCATTGCAAACCCTCCCTCGTTTATGTATCGGCCAGCTAAATTAAACCCGCTTTGACCAATCCGTTATAAATGCCGCCTTCGTCCACATGGTCAGTTACGTAATCCGCATAGGGAATGAGTTCTTCATGCGCGTTCCCCATGGCGATGCCCAAACCGGCCGACTCCAGCATCTCCTTATCGTTCAAGCCGTCGCCGAATGCTACCGACTCCTCGCGGCTTATGCCCAGCCTGTTCAGCATCGCTTCCATGCCCTTGGCTTTGGAGCTTCCCGGCGGGAGCACATCCATTGCGAGCGGATGCCAGCGGATCAGCCGAAGCCGGGACAGCAGTTCTTCATACAAGGCTTCCTCATGGCTCTCACAATGGAGGAACATCTGGTAAATGTCGTTGCTTTTCCAAAAGTCGGGGTCGCAGCCCGGATGGTCCACCTTAAGCGTATTCACGGATTCGGTTACATAAGGATGGCCCTCGCTGTCCGCGAAATAGGTATGTTCGCCCTGGAACACCAGGGAATGCTTGTGCCGGGCCGCCAGCGCGATCAGCGCCTCAATCGTTCCCTTGTCCAGGGGCTGCTTGTGCAGCGTCTTGCCTTTGTACACGGCATAGGCCCCGTTCAGGCATACATAGGATTCGATGCCCAGCGCTTCCGCCAAAGGTTTGATAAAATAAGGCGCGCGGCCCGTGGCAATTACCGGCTCCACGCCATTTTCCTTTAACCTGGAAACGGCCTCTAGCGTATCCGCCGGAATCTCCTTCTCCTCGTTGACCAGCGTTCCGTCGATATCGAAAAACACAATTTTATAAGCCATCTGTTCCTGCTCCTATCGTTTCGCCGTACTATATTCCCGGCGTTTTTTTCCGCTTCTTTCACCTCCTAAACTTATCACGATTTATTTGCAGCGGGCAAGAAACTTGAGGCGTTTCGCACGGAAACTGGTATAATAATCAAAACTATTCATGTTCACAGACCGTTAAAAGGAGCCTTTTTCATGACCAATCCAAACCATGAACCGACGCTGCCCGGCGGCAGCTTTGAATTCGGGGTATATACGCTCGGAGATATTGTTGCCGATCCCGTATCGGGACAAGCCGTAAGCCAGCACCGCCGGCTTCAGGATATTGTAGCCGCCGCCAAGCTGGCGGACGAGGCTGGACTCGACGTATTCGGCGTAGGGGAGCATCACCGGCTGGATTTTGCCGTCTCCTCAGTCCCCGTCGTGCTTGCCGCGATTTCCCAGGTAACGAGCCGGATCAAGCTCTCCAGCACAACCATGGTGCTCGGCACTCTCGATCCTGTGCGGCTGTTCGAGGATTTCGCCACTTTGGACCTTCTGTCGGATGGGCGCGCGGAAATTATGGCCGGACGCGGCGCGTTTACGGAATCCTTTCCTCTATTCGGTTATGACCTGAACGACTACCAGCAGCTGTTCGCCGAGAACCTCACTCTCCTTCGGCAGCTTGGCGAGCAGGAAATCGTGAACTGGCAGGGCGCCTTCCGCCCGCCGCTGAAGGACGCCGAAATTTCGCCCCGTCCCCTGCAGCCGAAGCTTCCGCTCTGGATCGGCGTCGGTGGCACTCCGGCAAGCGCGGAAAGAGCCGGAGTGCTTGGAACCGGAATGGCAATCGCCATCCTTTCCGGCAGTCCGGACCGGTTCCGGCACTTGGCCGACCTTTACCGCCAGGCGGGAGCCCAATCCGGCCATTCGCCAAAATCCCTAAAGTTAGCCGTAACCAGCCACGGATATGTCGCCAAGACCTCCAAGCAGGCGCTTGACGATTTTTACCCTTATTATCTGAACTATCTGAACGGCTTCATGGCCCAGGCGGGAAACGAGTTCCAATTCACACGCGAAGATTTCGAGGCGTACACCCGGCCGGGCGAAGCGCTGGCCGTAGGAAGTCCGCAGCAGATCATCGAGAAGATTCTGTACCAGCATGAGCTGTTCGGGCATACCCGCTTCATGGCCCAAATGGATGTCGGCGGTATGCCTTTTTCCAAAGTCGCCTCGGCCATTGAGCTGCTTGCGGCGGAAGTGGCCCCCGTCGTCCGCCGGGAGATCGCCCGCAAGAACGGTACTTCTTGATCTTCGTTCGTTCATACGGAAAATCATCCCGTTAGCAGCGCTGGTGTACAGGCCTTCATCCATCTCCGTCACCGACCTGAAATCGGCGGAAACGAGAGTGAAGGCCTGCTTTATTCCCACCGTCTCCGAAGTCGCAAATAAATGCTCCCTCACCGCAGCAGGCCGAGCTAAATCAAAAAAGAAAGAGTTTCGGCTGCAGGATATCGCTAATCCCTAAGGCCCGCTTTTTTAAGACGCAGGCATCAATTTGACACACTACGGGTTTTCTTTTGCCCCGGGACGGGTAAAGGGTGAAGGATCAACAGGAATTTCATCATAAAGCGAGGCCTAAATATGAATAAGCACATACATAGTATTCCCGGGCCTGGCCCGGTTAAGCGGAATAAAGGCAGGCACTCGGAAAGGCACAGCGGGTTCGCGGCGCTCAAGCCGCTGGCCTGGCTGGCCGCCGGCGTGTCCGTAACCGTCCTCAGCCTTGCACTGACCTCGTTCACGGTCCGGGCGGACGGCTACACCGCCAAGGTATACGCCACCTCTCTTAAGGTGCGCAGCGAGCCGGCGAGCGAAGCGGCGGTCAAGGGATCGGTCAAAGGCGGATCGATCGTAACCGTGACCGAGGAGCAGCATGGCTGGTCCAAGATTTCAGCCGGAAATATGACCGGCTGGGTCGCGGGATATTACCTTAAGAAGGCCGGCGGAGCAGCGGCTTCGGACCCAATATCCCGCACCGCAGCGAACGCGCATACGGCCGGCAGCCGTTCCACGGCGACGGTTACGGCAGACTCGCTGCGCATCCGCAGCGGCCCCGGAACCGGCTATGATGCCGTCGGATCGCTTAAGGCCCGCGATATCGTTACGGTTCTCTCCCGCCGGTCCGGTTGGCTGAACATACGGACCGCAAGTGGAGCCGCCGGCTGGGTCGCGGAGCCGTATGTTACCGCCGGATCATCGGCATCCTTTGCTGTCGGCGTAAGTCTGACGAGCGGCGACAGTACTGGCAGCAGACCTGCTTCAGCCAGCCTTCGCGGGAAGCGGATTGTCGTCGATCCGGGCCATGGCGGAACCGATCCGGGGATGATTGGCACAACCTACGGCACGATGGAAAAGGACCTGAATCTGCAGACGGCGCTTTACTTACGGGATTACCTGACAGCGGCGGGCGCGCGGGTGACTATGACGCGAACCCGCGACGCTCAGCGGCCTACGCTGTCCAGCCGGGCGCGGCTGGCCCCGGCGGTCTCGGCGGACGCTTTTATCAGCGTGCATTACAATTCTTCCCCGAAAAAGATATCGGGCACGCTGACGTTCTTTTATTCGGAATCCGATGACCTGAAGCTGGCCCGCGCCATCGAGCAGCGGCTGGGCCGAGGCGTCGGCCTGAAAAGCAACGGTTTATCCTTCGGCGATTACCACATCTTGAGGGAAAACGAAACGCCGGCTGCCCTGGTCGAACTGGGCTTTCTGACCAGCCCGACGGATGAATCCATCGTCCGCAAGACGTCGTACCAGAAAAAAGCGGCGAAGGCCATCGCGAACGGCATCGCCGACTACTTTTCAAATTAGGCCCTTATCCTTACACACAAAAACCCCGTTTCAAGACGATGGTCTTGAAACGGGGTTTTTGCTAAGCAAGCTGCCTGGATCGGCGGCTTACGGGGCCGAACGCATTAGATAATGGCAAAGCCGCGCTCATACTGTCTTGGGATCGCCGTCTCTTTACGCAGCTCAACAGCCGCCGTCAGAGGCCAGTAAGGGTTCTTCAGCATGCCGCGTCCGACGGCAATCAGATCCGCTTCTCCATTGCCGATAACCGCATTGGCGAGCGCGGAATCGTCCAGACGGCCAACCGCGATGACCGGAACGTTCAGTCCCTCTTTGATTGCCCTTGCAAGCGGCACCTGGTAAGCGGCATGCGTACCCGGGCGGCCGGCAGCAGCGATCGGCCCTTCCCCTCCGGCGCTGATATGGAATATGTCTACACCGGCTTCTTTAAATGCCTTGCTGAATTCCAGGCTGTGCTCGATGCCGTAACCGCCTTCGACGTACTCCTGGGCGGAAATACGCAGAATGAGCGGCATGTCTTCCGGCATTTCGCCCTTAACCGCGGCGATGACTTCATAGCCGAACTTCGTCAGGTCCTTCCCGTACTCGTCATTTCTCCGGTTGGTAAGCGGCGAGGTGAACTGGTGGATCAAATACCCGTGAGCGCCATGCAGCTCGATGGTGTCAAATCCCGCCTGCACCGCCCGGCGCGCCGCCAGCCGGAACTTCTCTACCATCTCTTTCACTTCACCGGTCGACAGCTCGCGCGGCGTCTTCGACTCCCCGTTGAACGGAACCGGCGAAGACGAGACGGGAACCGGCGCGTCCTCGGCCTTCCGGCCGGCATGTGCAATTTGGATGCCGACCTTCGCGCCATACCGGTGGCAGTCCTCCACAATTCGGGCAAGTGCCGGAATTTGTTCATCGGACCACAGCCCCAGATCATAATCCGTAATCCGGCCGTCCGGCTCCACATCGGTCATTTCAATAATAATCAATCCCGTCCCGCCAACGGCCCGGCTGACATAATGGGTATGATGCCACTCATTGGCAATCCCATCTTTGTTCGTTACCGAATACTGGCACATCGGAGGCAAAACAATCCGGTTCTTGAGTTCCAGTCCTTTAAGTTTGTACGGAGTAAATAAATCGGTCAATGGAATCTCTCCTTATTATGCAAAATGCATGTTCATGCATATAATATCGCATGAAGATAGCGAAAGTCAACTCGCCTTCCGTCAGTCTTCTTCCGCATGAACCAGGCGGCGACAGATCAGCGTTGATTAACGGGCGCTGCGGCTGCAACGTCTTCCTTTAGGTGGCATCCCTTACCGCAGATGTCCCGTTAATTTTCACCTCAAAATCGATTTGCAGTTCCGTATTTTCAAGAATGTTCTTCCTGTCGTCCGAAGGATATTTCCTTTCAAATTTCTCCTGGACACCAAAAATATCAATTTTTTTATCCTTCCATTCCTGAAACATCTTCTGGCAGTTCCGCTCCAGCTTCTCCTCCATGGTTTCCTCCATTTTCGCAACCGTTTCGCCCGTCAGTTCTAGCTTGCCTTGGACAGCGGATATGTCTGTGCTGAGCTTTATTTTGATGATTAGCTTCAAGACTTCATTTTCAAGCTTCACCTCAGATTTATAGCGCTTGTTGTTTTGCAGCATCATAGATACCGTCTTCGTCTCGTCTTCGGGATTTCTGGTGTTGATGTTGCCGGAAACCTCTTTGCCCACCAAAAAGTTATAGTAACCGGTCTCCTCGCTGTTTAGTTTGCCAATGAGCTTATATTCCTGGATCAGCCCCAGACCATCAAGATAATACTGCCCCTCTGTTACCTCATCTTTGGACACATTGACAATCGGGACGGAGTTGATGCGGCTCCCAATGTATTTTTGGCTCATGAATTCCTTAATATTGATCTTGACCCCATTCGATGTCACAGATTGCATATCGCCCAGCATGTCATACAGATACAGTCCTGTCATCGTTTCTTCCTGATGGTTTGGCTTAACATAGAAATCGGTATCCCCCACGAAAATCCCCAGCAGGGTGCGTGCGCTGGAGTCCTGCCATCTCTCGAACAGCTCAAAGGCCTGGTCGACTCCGCCGCTTGCAAATCTTTCCGTAAACAACAGCACTTTATTGTGGGCCAGGGTGACAGGCGCGCTCGTATGCGATTCAAGCTCGTTGATTGCATCGCCCGGGTTCTGGATTCCGATTTTGTAAATAATTCTCTTCTCCTGGTTCGCTTCCATTGAAGAACTGCGGATAGAGTTAAGGGTTTCAAAATAAAATACGATATTATTCTCTTCATCCCGATCAAGCAGAATGGAGGTTACAAACACGACATGATCCAAATCCCTGTATCCCAGGCAGGAGGTCAGCAAGCACGACGGGATCGATAGAATGAGCAGGAGCACCGTTATTTTTTTGAAGTGCTTCATCATTTTCTGCCCCTGACAACAAAGGATTTGGATATCTTTCTCAGAGGTCCCCGTACAAAAACATCCTTGTTCGCAGCGCGAAATGACTTCTCGGTGCCAAGCGGGAATAAATAGGGATAGTCACAGCTTCTAAGCGAAGCCAGATGAGCGACCAGCAGAATGAAACCCAGATAAAATCCGTGCAGTCCGAAGCAAGCCGATATAATGATCGAGAAAATCGACCACACAGACACCGGGGCTGTAAATCTCGGGTTAATAAAAGAGGTTATGGCATAAACTCCGGTGACCACAACGGTAGTTTGCGAGGTGAGCCCCGCGCCTACGGCGGCATCCCCAAGAATCAACGCGCCGACAATACTGAGCGACTGTCCAATTTGACTCGGAAGCCGCCGTCCGGCTTCTCTTGAAAGCTCGAAGAACAGAAACATCAAAATTACCTCAACGACGGTCGGAAAAGGAACCCCTGAGCGGGAGACCGCAAGCTTAAAGACAAAGGCCGAGGGAATAAGAGAAAAATGATGGGTGGTCAGCGCGACATAAAACCCCGGGAGCAGCAGCGAAATCATAACGGATCCCAGTCTTACAAAACGAAGCAAAGAGGCAAAGAGCATGTTCGTGGAGTAGTCATCCTGAGCCTGAAGATTTTCAAAAAAAAAGCATGGCGCGGTCAGCGCAAAAGCAGTGCCGTTCACCAAAACTGAAATTCTTCCCTCAAAAAGCTTGGAGACCACAGAGTCCGGCTTATCGGTAAAACCGATCGTGTCAAACAAAGTCCCCCCCGGGCTTAACGTTTCCGCCACATAGTGAATATCCAGCACAAACTCATTGTCCATATTTTGCAGCTTTTTTCTTACCGTTTCCACAAGATCATCGGGCGCAGCCCCTTCAACATACAACAGCACCGCCTGCGTCTTCGATTGCTTGCCCAGAAGATAGCCTTCCAGCTTGAGCGTTTCTGTGTTCATTCTTTTTCTTATCAAGCTGATGTTGTCGACCAATAACTCGTTGAAGCTTTCATTTGATCCCACAAGGGAAGGTTCAAATTGTGATTTTTCGATGGCCCTGGTTTCAATTTTTTTGGCGTCACAGTATATGGCATAATTCATGGCTTCAAAAATTACCACCGGGCTCCCTGACAGAAGACTCTCAAATGCCTGTTTGGCATCCGATACTTCGTCGAATTTAGAGACGAGAATGGCCGTGGTGATATCTTCTTTGGTCGAAGGGTACTCCTGCAATTGAGCTAAAGGATCGATGATATATTGGCTGATATAGGTTGAATCGCAGATAGTCTCGATATAGAAGAGGATGATCCTGCTCTGTTTAACATAGATTTCTCTCTTTATAAAATCGAAACAACCGTTCAGCTTGGCTGTTATTTCGGCCTCTTGTACCGCCATCATCCTCTCCCGCCCTTCTCTACCTTTTGCTGTAGTATGCCAAGGCTCCGGAATAATATTCCTGATAGTTGACGATACTGCTGACGAGATGTATCTCTTTTCCGAAAGAAGGCGTTCGATGTGGGAAGCTTGAATTCAAAACATTTATTTTTTATTATCACCAGTCTGGCCGTTGTAACGTTGAAGACATTTCCTACGGCTTTTATCAAGCTTGGCGGAAGAGACACCTGGATTGCGATGATTCTGGCGTCTCTGATAATCCTTCTGTATGTTTGGCTAATTCTGATGATCCATAAGAAAACAGGGCACTATAATCTGCTGGATATTTATTCAAAGGCGCTGGGGAAATGGGTCGGGGCTTTTTTCGCCTGCTTGTTTCTGCTGACCATTCTATTAACTATTTTTGAAAGCGCCGGAGCAGAGGCCATTGTCATTCATACGGGCTTTCAGCTGCTTACTCCGGCATGGGTATATGTCGCCGTTACTGCCCTGTCCGGGGTTTATATTGTAAAAAAGGGAATTGCCTCCGTGACCATAACGACGATCATTGTCATCTTTTTCATCAGCATATCCGGCATTATACTGGGTTTCCTTACACATAAGTATAAAGAAACAAAGCATATCTTTCCCATTCTGGAGCATGGAATGACCGCCGGCTTTTTTCTGTCCACCATAAAAATTCTGGGCGCGCTCAGCTGCGTCATTATTTTCATTCCCTATCTTGACAGTGTCCGGGACAAGACCAAGCTCATCAAGCACAGCACCATCGCTCTTTTATTCATCATCCAGATGCTGATTTTCTCCATGCTGGGGGTGATCATGACCTTTGGCCCGGAGCGGGCGGAAGATCTTCTCTTTCCCAAACTGACCCAGACACAGATTGTCAGCGCGTTCGGATTTCTGGAGGCCGGGGAGCTTTTTGTCATGCTTCAGGTTGTCGCGGGCTGGTTCATACGTTATGTGGTTTGCTTTTTTGCGATTATGGAATTGATCAGACTGTCGGGAGTGACGATCAAATTCAAGGAGTATTATATCTGCTCGCTTACGGTTGTCTTCTCTTACTTTTTTTCTAAAAATCTGTTTAGTATGTTTAAAATGCTTGATTACTTGCTGTATATCCAGTTGATCAATTTCTTTGTGATACCGCTTCTGGTCTATGTCCTGTACTATATCAGGGAAACAAGGCGCGCGCCGTCGTCCTCTCCTTCCGGTGAAAGGTAGATTTCGGGGGATACCACATGGCTCAGCCTGTGTCCTTCTTTCCGATTGGTCTCGAAATCGGTTTCGATCAAGTTGGGCACTCGCGCCTCAATACTTGCAAGCGCGATGACGGCGAGGGACCATTCGGCTGTCCCTCGCCCCCCGCCTCTTCCCCGCGGCTATCCCAGCACGACTTCCAGCTCCGGGTATAAGCCGCTTCGCACATCTTCCGCAAGGGCACCCGCCAGCTCGCTGCCCTCCACTCGGGTCTTGTTGCCCGCCTTATCCCTAAGCGTTATGCTGCTTACGAACACTCCTGTGTCCCCAAACGTATCGGCACGCCGTTCATTATGATAGGTGACAGCCGCCGAGCCGAGAAATCTGAACGACAATTTGCCCTCTTCATTAAACAGCCAGCCGGGCAGAACCGGTTCAAGCCGAAGGATGAGTTCTTCATTATTGCCCAGCCGGAAAGGCTGTTTCCCCGCCATCATAAGCAGCCAAAGGCTTATAAACTCGGCGGTCGACCCGCTTAACCGTGCCACGTACCCTCTGCCGTGAACGCTCGGATCGGGATTGGCTCCGCTTGCCAGGAAGGATGAATTCTCCAATGTGCTGCGCCCGTATATGGCCGGGTCCTGAAACGGGATAAGCGTATTTCTAAATTCATCGAAGAACGGTCCGGTCAGGCCGGTCTTCAGAAGCTCCAGCAAATATTTGTAGGACATATGCAAAAAGATCGATTCGCGCTCCAGCCATCCCGGCGTGAACGCCCGGATTCTGCCAATTTCCTGCGGTTGTCCGTCAAGGCTGACGGATGTTTTGTACATCTTGAGCTTTTCATCGTAGAGGCCGCTTGTCTTCACCGCCTGATAAATCGCTCCCGCCTGCTCGGGACTCTCCACCGTCTTCAGCATGTGAACCGGACCCTCAAGAAATGCCGGCAGCGCTTCGGCGCGGAAACGGCTTACGGTTACAACGGGCAAACCGAATCCGGCGATGACGGGGTTGCCGTTATTGTCCGCCAATGGGACGTATTCCTCCGCCTCATACCGGAAATAGGTGGGGACAAGCCCGCCCCCCAGCTCCACGGCCTTGGCGATGCCTTGATCCAGTCTCTGAAGAAACACCTTGAAAATTGTCAGAAGCGTTGAATAGGATACTGGTCTCTCCCGGCCGGTAATTCCGAAGCGGATCGCCTCCCGGTACCGTTCGCGTGCCGAAGCGGCCTGATCCCAGCATTCGAATTCGGTCAGTCTGTTTTTTATCCGTAAGGACACGATTTCATACACCCGAATTAGCAAGTTGTAGATTTCCTCCGGGAGCACGGCGCTGCGGTCGGCAAAATCCTCATGCTTCCGCACGTCAGATAGCGCTTTCAAAATGAAATCGACCAGCCGCTTCAGCTCAAATGTCTCTCCCATCCCCGAACCGAACAACCCGGGAAGCCCGTTCATGGCGTCGTTCCACCCTGGCTTGTTTCCCTCCATTTCAATCCCCATTCCGAAAGGGTCCAGCGTAGACATTTTGATCAGGGCCAGCGACAGCATTTTGACGAACAGGTTCGTCCGGTATACTTCCCCTCCCCCGTTCCCGGCCTTCAGCCAGCGGGTGTCTTCCAGTCCGGTTCCGAAGCGGTTCAGCTTCTCCTCATCGTGAACGGCCGCTCCATACTGACGGACCTTCCCGTGCTTCAGCACGGTTTTTTCGCTGCGCGGCAGCACCCTTACAGGACTGTCAAAGAAAGGGCAGGTGCCCGGCGAGAACAGCAGCTCTTCCATTTTGTCCGGAAAAACAGCCCGGTAGCTCTCCACCAAATCCATATTGTAGGTCCAATGGTCGATCCAATAGCCTTCGCCGAAATTCGCTTCGATGTTCTGTTCCGACAGGCTGATCAGCTTCTCCAGAAAATCTCCTTCCCCGGCTTGCAGCCGGACTCCGTTATCCTCTATAAAATGGATGACCCTCCCCGGCGTGTAGGGGCTCGCGACCAGATTTGCAAGCTCGTTTCGGTGACTGCCCGCCGCGCTCTCCAGCCACACGGCCAGCTCCTTCTGCCTTTTCTCCGGCACTTGAAAGGTGCTTCCTTTTACCTGCAGCGGGTTGTACCCATCCGCCTGGATCAGGCTGAAGAACATATAGACGTTAAACGCCCCCGAATCCGGATTGAAAAACACATCGTTTCGTCGGTTCTGATTCATATCCCGGAAGTTGCCGTTGCCCTGGGAATAATATTCCGGAGCGAGGGAGAAGAAATTATAATCCCGTTCCAAATCCCCGTGCTTGCGGGAGAACAAATGATACACCTTGGCCTCTTTGCCTTTGCCGAACAGAATCGGGTAACCGCCTCGCAGCACATTGTCCAAATAGCTCTGTCTGCAGTAAGCGTCGAACAGCGGCGACGAAGTGGAAGTATGCATATCATCCGTGAGGTGTTCCGCCAGCTCGGCGGCCTCTTCGCGTTTCTGACGGAAGTAGTCTGACGAACAGAACCGCCCGGCCCCGGAGTTCATCATCTCGATATCGCTCGTATGTCCGATCAATGTATAAAGGTTCAAGCTTTGGCCCGGAGCCAGCTCCGCAGACTTGCCGGTAAAGCCGCAGGGAACCTTGTTCGCTGTAATCTGCGGCCGGCTCATGAGTTCCGCTATGGAAGCCTTGGCGAATTCCGAAGGATAAGAAAGCGAAGTATTATAGCCAAATATCGTTTCATAATCGACTAATGGGGAAATGAGCCGTTCCTCATCGCTGAACGAGAGATAGAAATGCCCGCCCGCAATCTCGCTGATCTCAGCTTCATCTTTGGTGCTTGAGCGGATTTTGAAGAAGGGAATGGCATGCTCCAGATTGTAGACCTCCATCCAGCTGCGGAGCAGATTGCCCATCGCCTTGTACCCGGCATTATCCACCCCGTAAGGCAAAATTTCGGGAAGGCCGTCCAGCATCTCCAGTGAAAGGGGCGAATCGGCCAAATTCACAATCTCCACATGTCTGGCCAGCGCGGCAAACCCTTCGTTCGGCACGTTGTAATACACAACTTTGACCTGCAGGTTTAGCGTCCGGTTGATTTCCTCAACGGTCAGCTCGTTACTTCCGATTCTCATCGTCCGTACTAACTCGGAATTCTCCCTCATATCCTGAAACGGTTCATATACGGAAGACGCTCCCTTGAGCTTGATAAAGGTGCGGAATCCGCTTAGCGCCACGTTCTTGTAGCTGATGCTTGCCGGAGAGAACTCCATGATCGGGGAGTTTTTGTCCCTAATGCCAAAGCCGGCTATTCCCTGTCCGCGGTTGACATAGAAAGTCCATAAAGGAATCCCCTTCCGTCCGGCCAGGCCAGGAAGAAAGCTTGCGAACGTCTTGGCCTTATCAAACTCCTCAATGACAAAATTCCGATCCTCAAAATAATAGGCTGGCATAATTTAACCTCGCTTTCCGTTATACCATCTGATATCCGTCATACCGTCTGATAATAGAAAGAACCGTTACAGCCAACGCTCGGGCCAGTCCCCCGGCAACCACAGGTACAATTGTATTGGAGCCTATGCAGATCAACAAATTAGAAGCGAAACCGATTTCGAAAAAATCTCGCAGACATCCTTGGGATGTCTTAATAACCGAAATCTTTGTGCCGGTCAACGCTACATGGCCCGGCACGAATCCCGTATTACCAGTTCCACGGGCAAAACGACCGATTCCGGAGCGCACACCGTTTCAATGGAATGGATAAGCATCTGTGCTGCGCGGCTGCCGATCTCTTGCACATTCTGACGAATCGTAGTCAACGCGGGGTTGACCAGTCCGGCAGCCTCGATATCGTCGAACCCGATCACGGAAATATGCTCCGGAACCTGCAAGCCGCGGCTTCGAATCGCTTTGACGGCTCCGAGGGCCAGATTATCTCCGGCAGCCAGCACAGCCGTTGGCGGCTGCTCCAAATCGAGCAGTCGGTTCATCGCCGCATACCCGCTTTCTACCGAAAAAAAGCCTCCGCCTCCGCTAATATACTCTTCTCTCTTCTTTAGCTTCAGCCTGCCCATTGCCATCTCGTAGCCGAGCTGCCGCTGCTGTCCCGCAAACGTATCCGTGCCGCCTGAAATATGGGCGATTTGGCGGTGCCCCAGCTCATAGAGGTATTGCACCGCCAGAAAGCTCCCGTTAATATTGTCGGAGCAGATGGTTCCCGCCTGCGACGACTCGAAATCGAGCAGGAAGCAGGGAATTCCGCTCTCCAGCAGCTCTTGCAGGCCCGGGTCCTTGCGATCGGCCATAATGACGATAACGCCGTCAACGCTTCTGAATCTGCAATGCTCCACATAACTGCTGCTCTTGCCGCCAATATTGTCGGAAATGAACATCAGATCATACCCTTCCGCCTCCGCTGTCTTCTTGAAGCTGTCGATTACGCCGTTGAAGAACGGATGGCGTATACCCACACCGGAAGGTTCGTTGAACAATATCCCGATCGTCCACGACTTCTTGGTCATCAATGTCCGCGCATGGGAATTGGGCAAATACCCCATTTCCTTTGCAGCGTCCAAAATTTTACCCCGGGTCTTGACGCTGACGTCGTTGTAATTATTGAACACCTTCGACACGGTGGTCGGAGAATAACCCGTCCGTTTGGCGATGTCATAAATGGTAATCAAGGCTGTTCACCCCCTTATCGAAATGGGTTTCGTTCGAGGAGATTGTAATGGCTTTCATAATAAAAGTCAATAGCTAAAACTTTAGGATGTTTGCTAAACCTGATAAATGGATGGAAGAGAAAACTGAGGGGATAAAGGTATTAAAAAGGGGGATGAGAAAGCCCGAATCCCCCCTTCCTGAGCGCGCTAGTGCGTGCTTTTGCCGGATTGATAATATTTCTGCTTATACTCGTCAAAAGTAATGTTATCCGTTCGGCCCTGGACGAAGGATTCGTGAATAAATTTCCAATACGATACCAAGTCCGCATGTCTTCCCTTGTAGCCCGCCGGAATCTTATATAAGTATTCCAGCGATTTCTCGTCGTCTCCGTCCTGTCCGTAAATATTGTACAGGGCAAGGTTATACATCGCCTTAAGATCTTCGCTTGGATCAGGCACTTTCTCAAAGATCTCTACAACGGAACTGTAGTTCTCACTCTCCAGCGCCTTGTCGACCGCAGCCCAAACTTCTTTGTCTTCATGAGCCGCAGAGCCGCTTGCCCCGCCTGACGCCGATTGGTCAGGAGCCGCCGACACGCTTGCCTCCGGTGATGATGCCGCGCTGGTTGCAGCCGGGCTGGCGTCGGCCGGCGCTCCGCTTGGACCCGCTGTCGGCAGGGAGGCCTCGCTTGATGGAGCCGCCGTTGCCGCCCCCAGAGCCGGGGTCTCTTTTGCCCCTTGTCCCGGGGCTCCAGCTGTCCCGTTCCCGCATCCGGCGGAGGCGAGCAAGATCGCAACAACAGCCATGGTTGTAAGTAATTTCATAGATAATGACCCCTACTTTTTTATCCTATCTTATCACTAGCAAACAAACAAAAACCAGCCATGCACTAGACTGCATCGACCGGTCGCTTGTCCAAAACTTATTTCATGTATTTATTAAAATGCCAATTCTACAGCGCCATCTTCATAAATATCGACCCGCTGTGCGCACAGCAGCATACCCAATCCGTTCGCAAAGCCCTTCTCCCTAATATCTCTTTCTCTGCGTTCCCATCTCTCGCGGTCATGAATAATGTCGTACAGGTAGTAGAATTCCGCTTCGTTAGCCGCTTTCATCTTCTCTACAAAGATGAAGTCGTCCCCGAAAAGCTCCTTGAACCAGCCCGCTGCCTCTTCATGCGTAGAAAATTGGGGAAGATCGGCCTGGAACTGTTTGGACAGAAAATTTTGCTGCAATCTGCCCTTCTTCTCATAATAACTTTCAAGCGTCTCTGCATTAATCATCAAGATGCCTCCTCTGTTAACCTCATCATTCGCCATTTTGGAATCCACCAAAAACCAGCAATTTTTATGAAAATTTTATCGTATTTCTGAAAATCATGATGTGATTTTGCGCATGTGCGGGGAACGCCTAAACAAGATTATCAGAAATATAATTCAGGAAATGATGCAGTAGCGGCCAGATTATTTTTACGATTACGAATTGAACACCCTGGATGAGCAACCAGCCACCGAGAATGGCAGCAGCCACAGTCATAATGAAAATAAGCATACCGACACGAAAACGCTCACGGGACCGGGTCAGCCCAACCTCCTCATCCGATTTCCAATACCAGTCCTTATCCTGCTTCATAAGCCGTCCCCCAAGTGATATTATTCATCCCCGCATAATTTCGGATTAATCAGAGCCAATGGAATGGCCTTTTTATATTGGTCTAATTCCCCTTTATTATAAACGTTTCACGAATCCCCGCATAACTCCCTCAGTCTGAAAAAGGTAACCAATGACAAAAAAACCTCGCCGAAAGCACGAAATGGCTTTCGGCGAGGCTCGCTTGCCGATACTTATGCTATGATGCCGGTCTGCTGCAGGGTGCGTGCGATATCCGCTCTGGCTTCTTCCCCCAGCGTGCGGAAAGGCGCCCGGACCGGCCCCGAAGGCAGGCCGATAATTTCCAGCGCGGCTTTGACCATCGCGGGCTGTCCGTACTTGCGGGCCAGATCGCGAATCGGCTGCCAGCGGTAATACCGCTCCAGGGCGCGAGCATTTTCGCCTTGCTGAAATTCATTGTAGAGCGCGACAAACTCGGAAGTCATGAAGTTGGCGTTCGTGGATGTGCAGCCGGGCAAGCCGGAAGCCAGCCCGCCCAGGATGAGGCCGTCCGAGCCGCACATGACCGAGATGTCTTTGCCGGCGTATGCGACCGTCCTCACCAGCGAATGCAAATCCGTAGCGCCCTGCTTGACACCCGCGACGTTGTCCAGCTTGGCCAGCTCCGCGATTTCTTCCGGCGACAGATGGACGCCGATGCTGGCGCTGTTGTAGATGAGAATCGGCAGTTCGGCCGATTCATTCAGAAGCTGGAAGTGGTGCAGGATGTCTTGCGGCCGCACCTCCGATACATACGGAGGCGTGACCATCACGCCGTCAGCTCCGGCCAGCTTGGCCGCATGCGCCAGCTCACTCGCTTCATCGGTGCCGCTGGCCGCCGTGCAGCACAGCAGCGGAACCCGACCGGCTACCGCGTCAGCGGCAGCAGTGAACAGCTGCTTCCGTTCATCGCTCGTCATACTCGGATACTCCGCGTAGGTGCCCCCCACGATAATGCCGTGAGCGCCCGAGGCAATGTAGTGATCGATATTCTGCCGCAGTGCGGCGGGGTCAAAGGCTTGCGTGTCCGTCATCGGAGTGATGGCCAGCACATAAATCCCTTTAAGCTTGTTCTTCAAATCAGTTGTGGACATGTCTTCCTCCTTAATTACCGCAATCTAGGTATTCTAATGATTATTTGCTGCCAAGAATCGATTCCATGGCCGCGATTCCGCTGTCCATCTCGTCCCGGGAAACGGCATAGGACAGGCGGATATGATATGGGCTGCCGAACCCGGTTCCCGGCATCACCGCGACCCCAGCCTTCGTCAGCAGGATATCGGCCAGGTCGTCGGCGGTGGATATGGTTCGTCCCTCCAAGGTCTGGCCGCACCAGGCGGAGGCGTCCACCCATACATAGAAGGCGCCGTCCGGGACGCTGCACTCCAGTCCCTTGATCCGGCGAACCCCTTCGACCAGAACGCCGCGGCGCGCCGCGTATTCCTGACGAATGTCCTCCAGATCATCCTGGGGGCCGTCAATGGCGGCCAGCGCCGCCTGCTGGGCGATGGATGACGGGTTGCTCGTCGTATGGGACTGCAGGCGAAGCATCGCCCCGGTGACCGCCGCCGGTGCGGCGGAGTAGCCGATTCTCCAGCCGGTCATCCCGTACGACTTGGACACCGCGTTGATCACGACGGTGCGCTCCCGCATGCCGGGAAACGATGCGATGCTCGTATATCCTTCCGGTTTGAACACAAACGCCGAGTATACCTCGTCGCTGATGACCCAAAGATCCCGCTGCCGGCAGAACTCAGCCAGCCTGGACAGCTCCTCCGCGCTGTATACCGCGCCGGAAGGGTTGTTCGGCTGATTGAGAATCAGCAGACGGGTCGAATCATTTACCAAAGGCGCAAGCGTCTCCGGCGTCACTTTATAACCGGAGGTAGCGTCGGTCTGAACGAAGACCGGCTTGGCTCCGGCGAATTTAACCTGCTCGGGAAACGACACCCAAAACGGAATCGGGATCAGCACCTCGTCTCCCGGCCGGCACAGCGTGCAAATCGCGTTGAACAATGCATGCTTGCCCCCGACGGTAACTACAATGTCCCCGGGGTCGTAGCTGAGTCCCATATCCCGGAGAAGCGCCCGGCAGATCGCTTCGCGCAGCGGCAGAATGCCGCTCGTGTCGGTGTATCCTGTGAAATTATCTTGTATCGCCTGAATCGCAGCCGCTTTGGCCCGGTCTGGCGTTGGAAAGTCCGGCTGCCCAAGCCCTAAGCGGTACACGGTTCGGCCTTCCCGCTGATACCTTGCCACTGTGGACTCCAGCAATGCAGTCGGGGAAGGTTGAACACGCTCCACCCAATCCGCCAACTGAATATGTTGGTTCAACAACGTCCATCACCTCTTCTGTTTATCTGTTACGAGCCTGCGACTTCCATTGCAATGGAAGCGTAGATCCGCGATGCCTTCTCCAGCTCGGACACCGTCACCCACTCGTCGATTTTGTGAGCCACGCTGAAATCGCCCGGCCCGTATATCACTGACGGAATTCCCCGTTTGACGAAGTGGGTCATGTCGCAATTGGCCGTAAGGCCCGTTAGTTCGGGTCTGCGTCCGTATACCCGTTCGATCGCCGCGGAAGCGAGCTCGACCATCGGGTGATCAGGAGGGGTCTCCGACGCCACCCCTGTTGTCGGTACGAGCCGGTCGATGGAAACCCGGCCGTCCAGCGCGGGCAGACCGGCAATGATCTGCTCGATCTCCCGCAGAGCGTCATCTTCCGCTTCGCCGGGAATCAGCCGTCGGTCGATCAGCGCCTCGCAGCGGTCAGGAATCATTGACTCCTTGATTCCCCCGTTAATGACCGTGACGGACAGGGTCGACTGCCCCGTCAACGGATGGAGCCGCTTCGTCAGCTCCTGCTCGGCGAAGTCTTCAAGCGCCACAAGCGTACGCGCCATGAGGGACACGGCGTTGACGCCGAGGTGAGGCGTTGACGAATGGGCCGATACACCCTCGGCAGCCAGCACCGGGCGGATGCTGCCCCGGTGTGCGATCGCCAGGCTGCCGTCGGTCGCCTCGCCGATTACCGCCAGATCGCCATGCAGATCGTCCGGCAGCCTGCGGGCTCCGAGGCTCGCCGCCTCTTCATCCACGACCGCCGCAAGCACGATGTCCCCCGGTAGCTGCGCGCCGGATGCGGCAATCGCTTCAACAGCGGCCATCATGGCGGCCAAAGGCCCCTTCGCATCCATTACACCCCGGCCGTAGACCCGGTCGCCCTTGCGGAGCATGGTGAACGGATCGGAACTCCAACCTTCTCCGGCCGGCACGACATCCATATGCGTATTCAGAATAATCGTTCGCCCGCCGCCCGTCCCTCTCAGGCGGGCAATCACATTCGGCCTTCCCGGCTCGATCTCCTGAAGCTCGACTTCGCAGCCGGCTTCCCGCATAACTTTGGCAACATAAGCGGCCGCTTCTGCTTCCGTGCCGCTTGGGTTCACGCTCTGGAAGCGGATCAGATCGGCCAGCAGCTCGATTGTCCGCTCGGGGCGGATCATCGGCTCCATTGTGCGAAGGCCCTCACTCATAGCGATTTCACCATCCCGCCGTCCACCAGCAACGTCTGGCCCGTCACATAGCTCGCACTGTCCGAGCACAGGAACGCCACCACGCGGGCAAATTCATCCGGCTGCCCGTAACGTCCAAGCGGAATCTGCTTCTCGCTCTGGGCCTTTATCGCTTCAGGTTCAACCCCAGCCTTATCCGCCCGGATGCGGTCCAGGGAACGGACCCGGTCCGTGTCGATCCGGCCCGGAGCCACCGTATTCACCCGGATGCCGTACGGGGCAAGCTCCTCCGCCAGCGTCTTGCTGAGTCCAGCCACGCCTGTCCGCATCACATTGGAGAGCGTCAGCCCGGGGATAGGCTGCTTGACCGAGGACGAAGCCAGATTGACGATCGCACCGCCCTGTTCCTTCAAATGCGGAAGCGCATCACGGACGAGACGGACCACGCTCAGTACGTTAAGCTCATAGGCGTACTTCCAGTCTTCCTCTTTAAGCGACTCGAAGTTCCCGGCGGGAGGACCGCCCGCGTTGGTGACCAGAACGTGCAGCCCGCCAAAAGCGGAGACCGTTTCTTCCACGCAGCGGGACAGGTCGGAAGCGGAGCAGACGTCGGCCTGAAGCCCAAGCGCGGGCATTCCCGTTTCGGCGGTAATTTCCGCAGCTACGTCTTTAGCCTCCGCGCCATTTCGGCTGAACAGCGCCACCTTCGCCCCGCCGCGCGCCAATTCGAACGCGGCGGCGCGGCCGAGGCCCTTGCTTGCCGCCGCTACCAGCGCGGTCTTCCCTGCGAATTGTCCGCTCATGCGTTTACCCCCTTCGCTACGGTCAGCTCGCGCGGCAGCTTGGTCAGCACTTCGCAGCCGGTTTCCGTCACCAGAATCGTCTCGCTGAATCCAACGCCGTAGCGGTTCGGAACGCGGAGGGCCGGCGGAATATGGAACACCATGCCCGGCAGCAATACACGAGAGTCGTCCCGCTGGAGGCTCATAATATGGCCTTCTCCCCAGTCCGGCGCAAAAGCGACGCCGATCGAGTAACCGGTTCTTTTGCGGAACTGCTCGTACAGCCCGGCTCTCTCGATGGTTCCCCGGCAGGCTTCGTCCACCTCTCCGGCGGTAACGCCCGGCCGGATGACTTCAAGCGCGGCGTTCAAAGAAGCGATGCACACCTCGGTCACCCGCTTGATCTCATCAGTTGGCGTACCGGTATAGGCAGCCCGCATCAACGCGCCGTGGTACCTGTTGCGGGCGCCGGCCACTTCCAATAGAAGCGTCTCCCCGTCGCCAATGACCTTATGCCCCCATGCGGCATGCATATTTCCCGAACGGTAACCGGAGGAAATGAACGGCTCCATCCCCAAGTATTCGCCCCCGGCCAAAATCATGGCGGAGAACATGGCTGCGGCAGCCTCGTCCTCATTCACCCCGGCCCGGATCGCGTCAAGCCCGGCCTGCATCGAACGGTCCGCCACTGTGCAGGCTTCGCGAATGTAAGCAATTTCCGCCGGAGATTTGATGACTCTGAACGCCTCAACCGTTCCTTGAGCATCCGTAAGATTGAAATCGCCAAGCAGCTTCTCAAGCTTCTGATAGTTGCGGACAGGCAGGAACCAGGAGCCGGTCTCCAGACCGATCGCACCGGGAGCGATACCGATTTCTCTAACCGTATCAGCGGTCAGGGCAACCGGATCATTCGTGTCGTCATACGTTCTGACCTGGCTTTCAGGCAGCCAGCTGTAGGTTTGAACGTTGGAAAGCTCGCCTCTTCGAAGCACGAGCACCGGGTCGCCGGATACCGGAACGACCAGACATTGGTACATATAATAGCCCGGGCTCTGGTAGCCGGTCAGATAAAAAATATTTTCAGGGGTATGAATCAGCATGCCGCTGAGCCCCTTGAGTCCGAGCTCGCGTTGTACATTTTGAAGGCGGGACTGAAATTCATCCCTGGAAAATACCAATGATGTGCTGCTCAATATTGTCTACCTCTCTTCCTGGACTAATATTTTCAAGCCTGATAGCCGTAAGTGTCCATTCTTAAATCCTTTAAATACGGGTAAGAATAATTCCCGAATTCGTCGAGATCGATCTCAAGCACCTGCATGTCTTCGCACTTAAGGTCCCCTTCGAGCACAATCTCGCCAAGAGGGTTTGCTATTTTATTGTTGCCGAACATATACTGCTTGCCTATCGGGCCCGAGCCATTGACAGCAGCTACAAAACAAGTGTTTTCCAGCGCTCTCGACTGAAAATAAATATCCCATCTGTATTTCAGTTCTACGGAAAAGGCTGAAGGAATCACGATCAACTCCGCCCCTTGCAGCGCGAGCGTCCGAGCCGCCTCGGGAAACCCGGCATCGTAACAAATCAGGACGCCGAGTTTGCCGAAATCCATTTCAAACACGGAATATTGATTGCCGGGTTTGAAATACTCTTTCTCCTCTTCCCATAAGTGAACCTTGCTGTATGTTCCCGCGACGGCGCCGCTTCGGTCTATGATCACAGCGCTGTTGCAGAGAAAGTCCCCCTCACTCTGCTTCAAAGCCGTCGGGATCACCATGTTGATGCTGTGAGTGCGGGCGGCTTCCGCAAATGCCTGTACGGCAGATCCGTCAATATGCTGGGCCAGATCATGGTATCGGTGACCGATGACATCGGTATCGCAACCTGTGAGAAACAATTCCGGAAACACGATGAGATCAGCCCCTTGCCGGGCGGCTTCCCGAACAAAACGCAATCCTTTCTCCACATTGGCGGGAACGTCCATCACGACACTCTCAAACTGCACCAATGCAAGTTTAACTTTCCGCAAGATATCACCTCCTTTTGAGGGACTAATACTGGGTAATCTGGTTGAGGAACTGCGCCAGGCGGGGATGCTTGCCGGCTTCTTCCATCTTCGATGAAGGCAGGTCTTCGACAACCTTTCCCTGGTCCATAAAGATGATGCGGTCGCCTACCCGGCGCGCAAATTCCATTTCATGCGTAACGATGACGACGGTCATCCCATCTCTGGCGAGATCCGAGATAACGTCCAAAACCTCGGCCGTCATCTCGGGATCAAGCGCCGAGGTCGGCTCGTCGAACAACATCAGCTTCGGATTCATGGCAAGAGCCCGCGCAATCGCGATGCGCTGCTGCTGCCCTCCGGAAAGCTGTTCGGGATAATGCTCTGCCCGGTCTTTCAGACGTACCCTTTCCAGCAGCTGAGTCGCGCGCGACCGGACCTCCTGCTCTTTTTCGCCCCGCACCACTCTCGGAGCCAGCATAATATTCTGGATCGCGTTCAGATGCTGGAACAGATCGAACGATTGAAAAACCATGCCGATCTCCGCTCTTGCATGCCGCGATCCGCCCACATCCTGTCCGTTGTACAGGATCTGTCCGCCGTCGATGGGCTCAAGTCCCGCCATGCATCTCAGCAGCGTTGACTTGCCGGAACCGGAAGGTCCGATAATAACCACCCGCTCGCCCTCGCGGATATCGAGGGAGACCTCTTTCAGGATCGGATCACCATGGTATTGCTTGGACACCTGCTCGATTTGCAGCACAATATTCGACCTCCTTTCCGTTTTTCAATCTATAGGATTGACTTCCCGCGCTTCATCAGCGAGAACAGCCGGGGTTTGCGGGTCCGCGAACGGGTAATATCCATCCGCCGCTCCAGGTAAGACTGCACGAGCGTGAACAGCGCCGTAAAGGCAAGGTAATAAATGACGGCCGCGATCAGCGTATCCACATAATCGAAGTTGGCGCTGGCGGTCTGCTGAGCGGTTAGCAGCAGATCGGTATAGCCTACGACCGACGCCATCGCCGAGGTCTTCAGCATGCCGATAAACTGGTTGGCCGTCGGCGGCACGATAACGCGAAATGCCTGGGGAAGAACGACGTATCTCATCCGCTGCCAGCTGTTCATTCCGAGGGCGTTGGCGGCGCGATGCTGCCCTTTGCCCACAGAAGCGAGGCCGGAACGCACGATCTCCGCCATGTAAGCCGCCTCGTTAAGCGCGAGTGCGACGAATGCCGACTGGAACCCGGTCAGCCTGATTCCGAACTGGGGCAGCGCGGTGTACACAAAGATCAGCTGCACCAATACGGGAATACCGCGAAAAATCCAAATATACGAGGTTGCCAAGCCCTGCAGAAGCTTCCACTTTGACATTTTGGCAAGCGCAATAATGAATCCAAGAAGAACGGCGACAATCTGCGACACCAGCGTGAGCTTCATCGTATTCACGGCTCCATCCAGAAAAGCACGAGAACCGAGATACGCCCAAACGCCTTCCATAAATTCCATTTTCAAACCTCCTTATTACAGCTTCCGCCGGATTCAGGCGGGGGTAAAATGCGTTTACGTGAATCCAGCGGCTATGTTATACAGAGTGCTATATGTTACTTGAAATAACTCATTTCAGCCGGCAGATGGTACTTTTCCATCAATTGTTTATAGGTACCGTTATCAACGACTTTCTTCAGCGCGGTTTCAATTGCTGTCTTTGTTTCCGTGTCGCCCTTACGAACGGCGATTCCGATCTTCGTATCCGCACCGAAGGAGCCGGCGATTTCGAATACGCCCGGTTTCTCCTCTAGCAGGTAGGCCGCTCCGGGAGAAGAGTGAAGGAACGCGTCGGCGCGGCCCTGTTCGGTCGCAAGAACGGCGTCGTTGGCCGTCGGGAGCGCCAAAATTTTAATTTCCGGCTTGCCGGCCTGCTTCAGCTTAACGTTATGTTCGCGAACATTGATTTCCTCGACGGCTCCGCGTGTGACGGCGACCGTGAGATTGGACAGATCATCCATGCTTTTGACGCCTTTCGGGTTGCCGCTCTTCACAACGATCGAGTCCGCCAGTCCCATGTAAGGGATGAAGTCTACTTGCTCTTCCCGCTCGGGCTTGATATACATTGCGGAATTGATGATGTCTATCCGTTTGCCCTGCAGAGCCGGAATCAGACCGTCGAAGTTCATCGACTGGATCTTCACTTCTACGCCCATTTCCTTCGCAATCGCTTGTCCCAGCTCGATATCGAAGCCGGTGAATTCATTATTCACCATGTATTCGAAAGGAGGAAACGTAGCGGCCGTGCCATAAGTCAGGAACCCTTTTTCAACTAAAAAAGCTGGGGCCGCGGCGGATGCCGTCTCTTGCGGCTTGCTGCTTCCCGCTGGGGATGAGGCCTGCCCTCCGTTTGCACCGTTTGTTCCGGAGCACGCGCTCAGCAAGGCAATTACCGCTACTAACATCGCACAAACAAGCATCTTGGTGTTTTTCATCATTACGTTTATCTCTCCTCACTGTTCTCGTTGTTTTGCATTACACTTAGTACGACTTTCTGGGTCTTCCGATTGTGTTCGACGAGGAAGCGGCTTGCTTCCTCCGCTTGCTTGCGGGTCATGAGCTCCACCAGTCGGCGATGCTCGTTAAGGGAACCGTCAACCATTCCGGGCTGAATTAAAAGAATACGGCGGTAGCGCTCGCTCTGCTCCCATAGCCGTTCAATGATAGACAACAGGACC
Source organism: Paenibacillus sp. URB8-2 (assembly GCF_013393385.1). NCBI lineage: Bacteria > Bacillati > Bacillota > Bacilli > Caryophanales > Paenibacillaceae > Paenibacillus > Paenibacillus sp. URB8-2. The sequence goes on from NZ_AP023239.1 coordinate 4,931,988, forward strand.
GGACGCTGCGCGAGATTGTAAATGAACATATGAAACTCGCGGTTGGCGGCCAGGATGGCTTCCGTATCGGGGCTGTGGTGGTTGGCCAGCTCCACCTGTTTTTGAATCATGTTGTTAAGAGAGGTGGCATCCTCCGGCTTAAGCAGCTCTGTCGCAAGCTGTACGGCCAATCCTTCCAGATTACAACGCACGAGATAAATATCTTCGAGATGCTGCGCCGACAATGGGGTAACCGTTGCGCCCCTGTGCGAATGCAGCAGTACCAGGTCCTGGGCCGCCAGCTTGTCCAGGGCGCTGCGGACCGGCATTTTGCTCACCCCGAGGCGGGCGGCGACAGCGTCTTGGTCGATTCGCTCCCCGGGCGCCAATTCGCCGGACAGCACCCACTGCTTCAGAATGGAGTACACATGCTCCGACGCGGTTACAAAGGTTGGAATTCTACTCAATCATTCAGCATCTCCTTTCGTAAAATTTCAAGATCAAAGATTTGATCAAATATCAACGATCAATGATGACCTGTGACATAGGTCACATTGTAAAGGCTGTTTCGACAAACTGTCAATAAAAATATCTCAAATTGTTAATATTTCTGTCATGAGGTCGAAATAACTAACATAGAGTCGAAAATATAGATATTTTGTCGATATTTCAGTTGCAAAATAGACTTTTATGTGACTATAATTACTGTGATCTTTGATCAAATATCAATTTTCCATCCATTTTCGCATCAAAACCTTTAGTTGCGTTAGATTTCATAACATCATTCTCTGCTCAAATCATCATTCTTCTGGTTTCTAGATCGTTCCAATTCCATCATGAGTCCATTCTGCCGAACAAGAAGAAACGGCTGCGCCATCCTCACATGAGGAGGGCATCCGTTTCTCGTAGAAATATAAGACCATTTATTAATGTGAAACTTATAAACCCTTATATTTTGAAAAAACGAGGTGTCAGCTATGCTTATTTCACAAATCGATGTGTTCAGATGCGACCTTACGCTCTCTCCTCCATTCACCCATTCCTCCTCCGGAACCGTCACTCACCTGAAAGAAGTCTATCTGAGGATTACGACCGATTCGGGCGCCACCGGCTGGAGCGAAGTTCGCGGAAACTGCGAATATGTTACTGGCGATACGCCCGAACGGGTGGCAGCCGTTCTTACCCATACACTGGGCCCTGCACTCCTCGGGAAGCCCGTTATGAACAGAAATAGGATCAATGCCCAGCTCGACAGGCTGATTAACGGAAACAGCGCGGCCCGCGCCGCGGTGGACATTGCGCTGCTTGATTTAGCTGGCAAACTGTTGAACGTTTCGGCAGCCGAGCTTCTGGGGGGACGGATGCGTGATTCCATCCCGAGCGACGCCACAATCGCTTTCGGCACACCGGATGAATCCGAGGAGCAGGCAGCCCGGTATTTGCATGACGGCTTTCGGACCATTAAGCTGAGAGTCGGCCCGGACCGTGCCGGGGACTTTGAACGGGTGCGGCGGGCCAGAGCCGTTATTGACTCGCTCGGACTTGGCAGAGAAGTCCTTCTGTGTGTCGATGCCAATCAGGGATGGACGCCCAAGCAAGCGTCCCTTCGCTTAAGGGACTTGGAAGCACTCGGCGTGGAATGGGTGGAGCAGCCCGTGCCCGCTGACGACTTCTCCGGTCTGAAACAGGTCAGGCAGCAGACCCGGGCCGCCGTTGTGGCCGACGAGAGCTGCCGTACCTGCCCGGATGTCGCCCGGATTGCCGCCGAGGGCGCAGCCGATATTGTCCACTTGAAGCTTGTAAAGGCCGGGTCTATTGCAAACCTGCTGCGGATGATGGCGGTCGCCGAATCCTTCGGCCTCCCGTATATGCTCGGGCAAATGGATGAGGGGCGGCTCGCTACCGCCGCCCTGCTGCAAATCGCGGCGGCTTCGCGCGCCAGCCACTTTGAAGTATGGGGATTTCAGCGGGTCCGTCCCGAAGATGATCCCGCCGGCGCGCTTACGGTATCGAACGGGGCTGTATCCGTTCCCGAGGGCTTCGGGCTGGGGGTCGCCGTCGATGAATCCCGCCTGACCCGGATTGTCAGTCTGTCCGCAGAGGCAATATAAAGGCATCTTGAATTGCGAATATAATAATATAGAAGCAAAACAGCAAGCCTTCGATCACCGGAAGCTTGCTGTTTGCTTTTACCTAGAATTGAAAATTATGCATCTATCTGAGTTAACGGGCGTATTCAATGATATACCTTTAACCGAAATCACATCCCTAAATATTGGAAGTAAGTTATCATATATAAAGGAGGTGCGTCTTTTGAACAGCTCAAGATTGATGAAGCTGCTGGGGCTTATTACCGGAGTTGTAATTCTGAATATTCTAATTTTGTCGCCGGGGTTATTGGGGGTGGAAATCGGAGGCGAAAGTGCTCTGGAGACAGCTTCGGGCGTAACCTTACTGGTTATTAGTCTGCTTGTGCTGCTGTACGGGAGCTATGTTTTACTTTTTAAACCTCCGGCCACGACGCCTGTGAAAGACATTAAAACGCATGAGGATTATATTGCCGCGCTTAACCATTACAGAAATTCAAAGGTGTTAAAGAAGGATATGGCTCACGCCCTGGATCAGTTGGATCGACTGGAGAAGAAGAAAACCACCTTGTCAGATATCCTTGGCCAAAGATTTGATCAGGCGGAGCTAAGCTACAAGAAGTTCCTTTCGGTCATTGATGAGGTCGGGCAGCTTTTTTACCTGAATATCAAGGGAATCCTGAATAAGCTTAGCGTATTCGATGCTTCAGAGCTCTCCGCTTTCACCAGTGAGCAGAAGCTCGCGCAGTTTTCTAATAAACTGGTTCAGGAAAAAACAGCTCTGCACAAGGAGTACATAACCTCCGTAACGGGATACCTTAGCGCAAATGAAGAAATTCTGCTGAAGCTAGACAAATTGCTGCTGGAGATCTCTCAATTAGACAGCACAGATTATCAAAATATTGAGAATATGCCGTGCATGCAGGAAATGGATGCATTGATCAAACAGACAAAGTTCTATAAGCAATGAAAGGGAGATGAGCATGGCTAAAAAAGGTAAAGCGTTTGTGGTGTTAGGAGTTATTGCAGCGGCCGTTTTTGTTCTTGTATATTTCGGGATCAGCTTAACCTCCAATTTAGGCAAAAGCCAGACACAGGTAACCTCGGAAGGGGCGGCCAAGCAGCTGGATAAACTGTACAAAAGCATTTCTGTAACCGCCGCGGCACCTTTAAAGGGTCAGATCGACCTTGATCCTGCATCTGTCGGCGACTCCTTGCCCGATATTTCCAAGTTCCCTATATCCGTAGCCAATACAACGGACAGCTTCGTAGAGATTTTCTCTTCTACTGAGAAGTCAGGAACCGGCGTTGATGGGTGGTTGAACGAAGTAGCGACAGATTTTAATAAATCCAACATTGTCGTAAATGGGAAGCCCATTTCTGTCAAAATCCGCAATATTGCTTCGGGAACAGCCGCAGATTACATAAAGTCGGGCAAATATGTTCCGGATGCCTTCACTCCTTCCAATGAGCTGTGGGGCGAAATGGTCAAAGCGCAAGGCATCCAAACCCAGCTTATCTCGAAGCGTCTTGCCGGCAATGTCGCCGGTATTGTAACAACCAAGAAAAAATATGATGAGCTGGTGAATAAGTACGGTGCTTTAAACATCAAGACGGTTACAGACGCTATTGCAAATAACGAGCTGGCTATGGGATACACCGATCCGTTCGCCAGTTCCACGGGCCTCAATTTTCTGGTGACCGCCCTTCAGACTTTTGACAGCTCGGATTTGCTTGGGGAAAAGGCGGTTCAAGGGTTTGAGCGCTTCCAGGCCAACGTCCCTTTTACTGCGTCCACAACTTTACAAATGCGTGATGCGGCTAAGTCCGGGATGCTCGACGCTTTTGTTCTGGAGTACCAAACCTATGTAAATGCACCGGATCTGAAGAGCGGCTACGTGTTCACTCCTTTTGGTGTAAGGCATGACAGTCCGCTGTACGCTTTGGGCAATTTGCCTCAAGATAAACTGGATATGATTAAGAAGTTTGCGGAGTTCGCGAAGCAGGATAAGTATCAGAAATTAGCTGCGGACAAAGGATTCAATGGTCTTCAAGATTACCGCTCCGAGCTTAACGCGGTTGACGGTACCCTCCTCTCCTCCGCACAAAAGCTATGGAAGGAAAAGAAGAATGGGAATAAACCGATCGCAGCGGTATTTGTAGCCGATGTATCCGGAAGTATGGATGGCGAGCCTCTCAACCGGTTAAAAGAGTCGTTATTAAAAGGTCAAAAGTACCTCGGTAGGGACAACAGCATTGGTTTGGTTTCTTACTCCAGTGAAGTTTCGGTCAACCTGCCCATTGGGAAGTACGACGCGAATCAGCAGTCTATGTTTGTCGGAGCGGTTAACAGCCTGCAAGCCGGCGGCGGCACAGCTACTTTTGACGGTATTGTGGTGGCCATGAAAATGCTTCAGGATGAGTTGAAGGTTAACCCTGATGTTAAACCTGTGATCTTTGTCTTAAGCGACGGGGAAACGAATGAAGGGCATTCGCTCGATGAGGTCAGAGGGTTAATTGAAACCTTCAAGATTCCGGTATACACGATTGGCTATAATGCGAACATCCAGGCGCTGCAAAGCATTTCAAGTATTAATGAGGCGGCCAGCATCAACGCGGATACAGATGATGTAGTGTATAAGATCGGTAATTTGCTCAACGTTCAAATGTAACTCTTATTCTTAGGAGGGGTTGCCATGTCATTTACAATGGAAGTCGTCAATCCAGAAAAGATCAAGTCGGCTATTGAAGAGCAGGTTAGGCCTGTGCCGGAGGAAGTCGCCCAGCTAAAGGAGCTGGCGGCAAGCAATGTCTCCACGATTCTCGAGCTGGATATCGATTCATTGGAGAAGCGGAAAGAGATCCTGCAATCCATAGATAGTTTTGGTATAAATACGATGCGGTCATCGTCGGAGAAAAGTTCTCTTTTGCAGGTGTCAGTGGGGAACCTGTCCAGAACAGGCGATGAAGGCGGCCAAGTCGCCAAAGGTTTAACCGAGCTGCAGCTCCAGTTGAAGGATTTGGACCCGAGTGTGGTGGATTTTGCCAAGAGCGGTCTTCTGGGAAAATTCTTTAACCCGCTGCGCAGTTACTTTGCCAAGTATCAGAAGGCGGATGCGGTCATTTCGGACATTATCACTTCTTTGGATAAGGGCAAGTCTGTACTAAAAAATGATAATACGACTTTGGAGTTTGAACAGCAGGCGCTGCGGGAGCTTACCAAAAAGCTGCAAAAGGAAATCCAGCTTGGCGTATTGATGGATGAAGAAATTGAGTCTCAGATTGAAGCGGCAAAATCACGCAATGAGTCGGAGGATAAAATCCGGTTCATTACCGAAGAGGTGCTGTTTCCGCTGCGTCAGCGTGTAATGGACCTGCAGCAAATGCAGGTAGTTAATCAACAGGGCATCATGGCAATCGAAGTTGTAATCCGAAATAACAAAGAGCTGATCCGCGGGGTGGACAGAGCCCGAAATGTAACAATTTCAGCCCTGAAAATCTCGGTTACCGTGGCCAGTGCGCTTTACAATCAACGGATCGTCTTGAAAAAGATTGAGCTTCTAAACCAAACCACCAACAGTCTGATAAGCGGCACCTCCAAAATGCTGAAAGATCAGGGCGCAGCGATCCATAAGCAGTCTCTGGAAACGAGTATTTCTTCGATAGACACTTTAAAACAGGCTTTCACCGACGTGCTGTCGGCTCTGGATTCCATCAGCACTTACAAGCAGGAGGCCCTCCCTAAAATGCGTGAAAGCATTAATCAGTTCAGAGAGCTGGCGGATACCGGAGAACAGCAGATACAGCGTCTGGAGAAAGGCCACAAGTTGGGCTTGTAGCAGACGTCCAAGTTGAGTACACCGAGACCGCCCGTCTAACGGGCGGTCTCGGTGTACTCAACGGGCTTAAGCCCTGAATAAAACAGCAAGCCTCCGTATACCGGAAGCTTGCTGTTTGTATTTTAGTCGCTGGCTGCTTGCCAAATCGTCCATTACAGAGCAAATACAGCGGTTACATTTTTATCTCAAACTTTCACGCATCGCACCCAGCACCAGGGTGTATCCATCAGGGTCTTTAATATATGCGTTCTTGAATTCCCAATTGCCGTGTGTGCCCAAAAAAGGCTCGATGGCAATATTGCCGCCATTTAGGCGCACCTCTTCAACCAAAAGCTCCAGCTCATTCCAATTTACATGGATAAAAGTGTCCCATCCATAATCGGGGCCTTCCCATTCGGTCGGATAATCCGGACGCTTTTGGGAGGGGGCGTTCGGCCGAACATCCTCAGGGGAAGCCGCCTGCTGCAAAATAACGATCATTCCGCCGCGCTCGGCATGCCCCCATTCATCAACCTTACACCCGAGAATATCACGGTAATATTCCTGTGACTTTGCTAGATCCGAAACTAAACGAACTTGAAATGTAAGTCCAAAACCCTCTTTCCGCCGGGCACTCTCGCTTCGCATTGGATTTGCCTCTGCCGTTTGTTCGTTCAAGATCTTTTTCTCCTTTCAAATGACGCTAAGATTGAGAATCCATTCTCATTATAGCCGGAATAACAGCTTCATGACAGGAATCTTTTTCAGCAGCAGTACAATCCATAGGGAAAGAATCAGCACGGCGGCTCCATAGATCTTTAAAATGAACAGGCAAGAATCCTGTTTAATCCACCCTTTTAATAAATATTTTGACCATAACATACAGAAGCGCCAAATGAAGTATAAGCCCAACGCCAAAATCCGCAATAGCAGTATAAGGTCTGCCTTCTTCTATAGCAAAAAACGCTTCAGCCGGCCAATACGTAGGAATCCATGCTCCCAGAAGCTGCCATGCACCTGGTACGAAATAAGCTGCCGCAGGCCCTGCTATAAGTAATCCGCCTATCTTGGCTAAAGCCAAGCCTTCCACCTTATTGGCCGCAAAAGCAGCAAGGAACAAGGCGAAGCAAGACGCTTCAATGGCTAGTAACAGGAGTATGAAGATCATTCCCAAATGAATTTCAGATAGTCCCGAGAAGATCAGATAGGAGGATGAAAGTAAGATACAGAGCACAGATGGTAAAATTAACCTGTACAGCATGTAGCCTCTGCGCATCAGCGGCGTAACTGCATAATAGGAAATGACATTTTCGTCTCGCTCATCAAGCATTAGCAGCCCGGTCATCATGCCGGTCAGCATTGGAATGGTCGACGCTAAGAAAATAGCGGTAAAGCTGCTGTACTTATATATATCAAGCGAATACCTGCTCATTAGCCAAACTGCGACAATCGGGAATAAATATCGCGAAACAACAAGAAGAGCCATGGGAGCAAAGAATCCTGCCATTAGTACGGGGTCCAGACCGGCATGGCGAATATCATGGATAAGAAGTGACCGGTATTTATTCATTCCCCCGCCCCTCCCCTACCCACGCTCATCAGAACATGGTGTTCACAGGACCGCTTTGCCCATATAAAGATTACAACATTCCAACTTAGCAGTATCCATATGGAATACAAATAATCGATGATCGATATAGCTGAAAATGCCCCATTCAGTAATCTTAGCGTCCCTTCGGTCGGCAGCGCCAGAAAGAGCTTGGAGTTCCATATTTTCAAATAACCAAGCAGCGGAAGCACAAACGGCAGCGCATAAGCCTGAGAAAGCAGAAGGAAGCTGTTAATGGTTTGACAGCGAGCCACTACTCCAATTGACAGAAGCGTCATAAAGGACGATGTCAAGACGATTCCAGCAGAGAATGCCAACGGAGATTCCGGAATTCCGCTTGCTGCCACGTGTATACCCCAAGCTGCCAACAAAGACAACACGGATAATGAACCTGCTTTTGAGAGCAAATATTCCCTGACACGAATGGGTGTGACAAATAAAGGATCATGGATACCCTGATCCTTCTCCAGCAGCACAATCCCTCCTGCCAGAATAAGACCGAGTGCACCAGGGTCGCTAAACGTTAACAATACGATTACATTCTCCCTGTATCCATCAGGAATAAAGTGCAGCAGCACCAAATAGAACGCACAGACAACGATATAGACCCAGTAGAAGCCATGGCGCCATTGAAAGCGGATATCAAAGGCAAATGCAGCCCTGAATCTCATGTCAGCTTCCTCCCGGTAACCTCAATGAATATTTGTTCCAGCGAAGCTTCCATTGAATGAATCGTTTCTATGGGATACTCCCGGATAAGCCGCAAAAATTGCTCATTCTCTCCTATACTGTCCAGAGGATATTCCACATGACTTATCCCGTTCAGATGGCGATACTCTATCCGCACACGCTTGTTTCCTTTTAGAAGCTTAAGTTCACGAGGAGAATCAATCAGCTTGATCTGACCGTCTACAATAAAAGCGACCCGGTCGCAGAGTTCCTCCGCGGCTTGCATGTTATGCGTGGTTATGATTACCGTTTTCCCATTTGCTTTCTTTTCCAGGATCAGATCCTTCATCCGCTTCGCATTGACGGGATCAAGCCCGGAAGTCGGTTCGTCCAAAAAGAGGATACTGGGGTCATTCAGGAGTGCTCTGCAGAAATTCAACCTCATCTTCATCCCCTTCGACAGCTGGGAAACCTTCATGTTGGTGGCATCCGCCAGATCGACCTGCTCCAAAAGACACATCGGTTCCTCTGTTCGTCCAGCATAGAGTGACCGAAAAAGCTTCAGGTTTTCCATTGCCGTAAATTTCGAATAGAAATTCGGAAATTCGAAGGCTACTCCAATTTGCTCGAAATATTCCGGCCCGGTATTCCTTATTTCTGTGCCCATAACCCTAACACTGCCCAGATAATTTTTTAAGACTCCAATTAATATCTTTTGCGTTGTGCTTTTGCCCGCCCCTGATGGACCCAGAAATCCAAATACTTCCCCTTGCGGTATCGTGAAGTCAAGTCCGCAAAGTGCAGGCTCCTGCTGGCCGGGATAGGTATAATAAAGGTCCTCTACCTGAATCATGACATCTCCCCCATATCATTTGGGATGAAAATCCTTAACCAATTAGCAGTTTTTCTTCCGGATAGCGATATTTTTGCTTCTTATTTCGCTGTGCCAGCGCAAAAGCCAAGGTTAATGGGCCAAGTCTGCCAATGAACATGGTAATAATAATGACCAATTTACCCAAGGGTGAAAGTTCAGGGGTTAAGCCCATAGACATCCCTACCGTTCCGAATGCGGATGTTGCTTCAAATAGCAGCCACTAAAAAGTCTCTATGCAGTCGATATTCTGTAATCGTTAGGAGAAATGCAGCTCCAATTACTACTCCCACAGAAATAGTCATAACTGTCAGCGCTCTGAAAATCATTTTTTGAGATATGCGTTTTTTTAAAAGCTGCACATCTTCGTTCCCCTTCACTGTTGCCATAATGCTTAAAACCAGTACAGCGAAGGTACTTGTTTTGATGCCTCCACCCGTCGACCCGGAGGATGCACCGATAAACATTAAAAAAATCATGAAAAACTGGGAAGCCGGCATCATACCGGCAATGTCAATCGAATTGAATCCGGCCGTCCGAGTAACTACACCCTGAAAATATCCGGCCCAGAGTCGTTCGGTCCACGATAGCCCGCCAAACGTTCTGGTATTAAAGAGTTCAATTACGAATATTACCAGAAAGCTAACTAAACAAAGGAGTCCGGATGTAATTACAACTACTTTTGAATGAAAGGCAAGGTCTCTCCACCGTCTCTTTCGGTAAAGATCCAGAATCACAGTAAACCCGATGCCCCCGATGATAAATAGAGAAGAGATTACCAGGTTAATTAATGGATCTCCAACATAGCGGCTCAAGCTATCGGGCCACAACGCAAATCCCGCATTATTAAATGCTGAAACAGCATGAAATATCCCGTAGTAGATCGCCCTTGTCAGTCCTAGTTCATCTGCCCATCGAATGGTTAACAATGCGGCTCCAAGAGTCTCAACAATAAAAGCAATAAGGAAGATGCTAAGTGATAAACGGACAACCCCTTGCGTAGTAACTGAGTTCGCAGATTCCTGGATGAGCAGGCGCTCTTTTAATCCAATCCTTCTCCCCATCACAACTGCGATTAGCACACCAAATGTCATAAATCCCAATCCGCCAATTTGAATTAAACATAAGATAGCGATTTGTCCAAAGTTAGAGAAGGCCGTACCCGTATCGAGAACAATCAATCCAGTTACGCATACGGCTGAAGTCGAGGTAAACCATGCGTTCAGCCAACCCACACTATTCCCCGTTGAAGATGATATCGGCAAAGCAAGTAATAAAGCACCTAAAAATATTGGAATAGCAAAACCCAGCAGAATAATCCTTGAGGAAGTCAAGGTGAAATTTCTGAAAAATGGCGGCAAACCTTTTAACAACATATCCATAGCTCCTGTAGATTTCACATTCAATTTTTGGATTGCATTCCTTTGTTTCGCTCCAATACCGGCTTCATATCATCCTGAATACTGTTCTCCCATAGCTTAACACCCGAACGGTAGGCGGCTCTCCCGTTTAAATGTCCTGCTACCGGTGATGTGATGAAGACAAACACAATGGCGATAAGCAGCTTGAAGCTGACAACCTCCACATAGAACATCATGTAAAGAAAGGCCCCCGCCAGAACACAAAGCACGCCGAGGGTCGCACTCTTGGTTGCCGCGTGCGAGCGTAAATATACATCCGGCAGACGGACCAATCCAAACGCGCTTAGCCCGCAGAACAGAGCGCCAAACAGCACCAGAACGGCGATAAGCAGTTCACCGGCCATGTTCATCATCTCCGCGTTCAATCACAACACCTCTTTCGATATATCTGGCCAAAGCCGTTGTTCCTATAAATGCCAGAATGCCTATGACAAGAATAATCTCGATAAAATCCTGTGTCCTCAGCAGCATGCCTATTACCGCAATCATAGCAAGAAGATTAATGCCTATCGTGTCGAGTGCGGCAATCCGGTCGGGACGGGTCGGGCCTTTGATCAAGCGGTATGTGCAGGCTAATATGGCTAATGAGAGAATGACCAGCGCAGCCGTCAGAAGGGCTGAAACCATTACCGCGTCACCTCCCTGATCGCTTTTTCAAATGTGCCTCTAATTTGCTCGGAGAGCAGGTCCGCGTCCTCTATATCCATTGCATGGATATAGAGGGTCTGCCCGCTCCCGGATACTTCGAGGGTCAGCGTTCCCGGTGTCAGACAAATCAGGCATGAGAGAAGGGTGATCTCCCAATCCGATGCAAGGCTGGTCTGATATGCAAAGATTCCAGGACGAATGGTCAGCTTCGGACGAAGAATATGCCTCATGACCGTAAAGCTGGATACGGTTAACTCCCGCATGAACAGCAGGAGCAATTTCAGAATGGCCCACACCCGCTTAAGGTAGAAGGGTTCGAACCAAAACCTCCGCAGCAGCAGCAGTACGGCAGCGCCCAGCAGCAATCCCATCGTGAAACGGGAACCAGACCAATCATTATTAAGCAGCATCCACAGGAAGGCAATCATCAGGTTGAGTACAAATTGCAAGGCCATCTTCAATCTACTCCTTCATTACGGCTTCGATGTAAAGCTCGGGATGGATCAGCACGTCGCCGGCCTTCGACACATAGGAATAGACCCATTCCGCCTGAGTGCCCATCACGATGACCAGAACGAGCAGTGCCGCCGAGATGGCGGCCGCGCCCTTCAGATTAACCCTTGAACGCTCTCCCTCGGGCTCGTCTCCCCAAAAAGCCAGTCTGAATATTTTGATTAACGAGTACAAGACCAGAAAGCTGGACCCAAGACCGATCAGAGATAGTGTGAGCATGCCGGCATCAAGCCCGCCGCGGATAAGCAGAACTTTACCAGCAAAGCCGCTGAAAGGCGGAATCCCCACAATCGCCAGCGCCAGCACAAAGAACATCCAGCCGATCAGGGGGTACCGCTTGATCAGACCCCCCATGTCTTTCAACCGACCCGTCCCCCCTATTGTGATCATCATCCCTCCGAGTATAAACAATAATCCCTTGGACAGCATATCGTGAAGCAGATAGAAGACCGCTCCGTTCAGCGCATCCCCGTTAGCCGCTGCAAGGCCGAAAGCCACAAAGCCCACACTGATAATCACGTTGTAGTTAAGAATACGCGGAATATCGTTATAAGCGACCGCTCCCAGTCCGCCCAGAATCATGGCAGCCGCTGCCATCCAGGCAATCCACATATGCGTTACTCCCGGATCTTGAATAAATATCAGTGTAAACGTCCGAAGAACCGCATAGAGCCCCACTTTTGTCAGGAGCGCCCCGAACAACGATCTTACGGCCGACGGCGGCGCACTGTATGATCCCGGCAGCCAGAAGAACAGGAACAAGCCGGCCTTTAAAGAGAATACAATCAGGAATAGAACAGCAATCACACCCAGTACACCGCCTTGTCCCGCCTCGGCAACACGCTGTGACAAATGAGCCATATTGAGTGTGCCGGTTGCAGCGTACAGGTAAGCCACAGCCGCTACGAAGAGTGTAGACGATACGATGTTAATCAGAAGATATTTCAAAGACTCCCGAAGCTGAAGCCTCGTTCCGCCAAGGGAGATCAAAGCATACGACGATATTAGCAAGACCTCAAAAAAGACAAACAGATTAAAAATATCCCCTGTAAGAAAAGAGCCGTATACGCCAACAAGCAGAAAATGGAAGAGGACGTAGTAATAAGCCTTCTCCCTCTCGGTCTCAATTCTGCCGAAGGAATAGAGAAGAATCCCGAAGCTTGTCACCGCCGCAGTCAGCACAAGCAGAGCGGCAAACATATCCCCCACAAAAACAATGCCGTACGGCGGCGCCCAGCCTCCCATATGCAGGGTTTGAATTCCGTCCGCATGAACGCGGGAAACCAGAACGATTGCAACCGCGATATTGAACAGGGCGCTTACTGTACTGATGATACGCTGAAGCAGAACCTTCTCCTTCAGGATAATCAATAAAACAGCGGTGCACAGAGGGATTAAAATCGGAAATACCAACAGGTTGCTCATGATTCATCCCCCTTTATGCTGTCCATATCATCCGTTCCCAACGTTTGGTGCGCCCGGTAAGCAAGGACGAGGAAAAAGGCGGTAACTCCAAAGCTGATTACGATCGAGGTTAGAATCAACGCCTGCGGCAAGGGATCAACATAGGATTCCGCTTTATCGCCCAGCACCGGCGCTGCGCCTGTCTTAAGTCCGGCCATCGTCATGAGAAGCAGATGGACACCATGGGTAAGCAAGGAAGTACCCAATATAATCCGCAGAAGACTCTTTGACAGAATCAGATATACTCCAATCATAAATAAAATCCCGATCGCCACGGCCATCATCCATTCCATTTCACTCATCCCCTCCTATTGTAAAAATAATGCTCATGGTCACCCCGAGCACAGCCAGATAAACGCCAAGATCAAACAGCACGGCTGTAGCCAGCTCGGTGTCGCCCATAATCGGCAAATGGAAATGGCCAAAGGAATGACTTAGAAAAGGGACTCCGAAAGCGAACGATCCCGCTGCGGTAAGAATGGCAATGAACAGCCCCGCCGCCGTTACCATCCGGTAGTTCACTGGAAGCGCCTTACGGACTGTATCCATCCCGAAGGCGATGGCGAGCAGAATAAGAGCGGCCGAAGCCATAAGCGCAGCGATAAAGCCTCCTCCGGGATTATTATGTCCGGCAAAGAACAGATAAATAGAAAAGGTGATAATGATGATCACGATGACCTTGGACATCGTTTGCAGGATAACATCATTGCTCCTGACAGGATAAGCCGGTCTTCCCGGGTTGGCTCTGACTCCGGCCGAATTTCCGGGCTCCCTTCCAACGTTGATCAGGCCATAGATCCCGAGGGATGCAATGCCAAGCACCATGATTTCGAATAAGGTATCGAAGCCCCGGAAGTCAACCAGAATAACGTTGACCACATTCTTGCCTCCTGCCAGGGTATAGCTTTCTTTAAGAAAGAACTCCGAGATGGGAGCAAACGGACTGCTTCCCATAGCTGCCAGCGCGATAAAGGTCATTGTAATGCCGACGCCGGCGGCAATGATGAGATTCGGCAATTGAAAGCGCATCGGGCTTTTCATCTTGCTTAACTTCGGAAGATGCCTGAAACAAAGAAGGAATAGAATGACTGAAACAGTCTCCACAATCATCTGCGTTAAAGCGAGATCCGGCGCGCGGAAGATGACGAACAGCAGCGTCACCATGTAGCCGACAGCACCGGTGAACAGAACCGCATTGACCCTTGATCTGGCAAAAGGTACAGCAACCGCCGCCAGAACCATAACAGCAACGACGGCCATTTCATAGAAGGACATCGGAGCATAATGCTTCATGCCAAGTGTTATGCCCTTTGCGCCGAGCATAACACTCCCCAAGACAATGATGAAAAAGCTGAAGATATAGAGCAGATAGTGCCGGCCTGAGCCGGTCATATACAGATCAGTGAAGCGGCGTGACCCGCCCTCCAGCAATCGAAGTGAACCGTCATACATACGGTTCAGCAAATTCCGCGCGTGCCATTCACGGTCCAGCATCCGTAGTTGACTGTAACCTCTGAACAGCAGCGTGCCTGCGGCAATTACGCCCAGCGTCATGAAGACCTCCGGTGTCCAGCCGTGCCAGAAATGGATCGAGACGCTGAACGTTTCCTCAGGCTTAAGTAATCCGTTATGGACGGCGGCCATGGCCGGTTCGATTAACGAATAAGACAGCAGGCCTGGAAAGAAGCCGAATACCACAGCCAATGAAACCAGAACCACCGGGGAAATCAGCAGGCCAAGCGGCGCTTCATGCGGTATTTTATCCAATTGGTCTTCCTTAAGCTTTCCGGTAAATGTCTTAAAGACCAGGATCATGCTGTAAACAAAGGTGAAGATGCTCGCGACCCAGGCAACGGCTGGAAACAGGGTCATCCACGACTGACCATTCTGGATATCGAACTCCCGTATGTTTAATACGGCTGTAAAGAACATTTCTTTGCTTAAGAATCCGCTGAATGGAGGCAATCCCGCCATGGAGAACGCCCCGATCACCGCTACGGAAAACGTGATTGGCATCAGGGACATTAATCCGCCAAGCTTGCGCAGATCTCTTGTATTCGTTTCATGGTCGACAATACCTACAACCATAAACAGAGATCCTTTAAACACAGCATGGTTGATCAGATGAAAAATAGCTGCTGCGGTCGCCGAAGCGTAAAGCAGTGATTCCCCTGCGCCGGAAGCAAGCGAAGACGCGGAACCGAGTCCAAGAAGGCACATGATCAGTCCGAGCTGGCTGACGGTGGAATAAGCAAGCATAGCCTTCAGATCGGTTTGTTTAATCGCTTTAAACGATCCATATAAGAGTGTTGTTAGGCCCGAGAGTGCGACAAGCCACAACCACAGGGACTGTCCGGCGAAAATCGGGCTAAGCCGCGCAACCAGATACAGCCCCGCCTTAACCATCGTGGCCGAATGCAGATACGCACTGACCGGAGTCGGCGCCTCCATCGCATCAGGCAGCCAGATATGAAACGGGAATTGAGCCGATTTCGTAAAGGCTCCCAGTAAAATCAGCAGCATCGCCGGAATAAACAGCGGCTCCTGGACCAGAATATGAACCTGGCCGATAATCTCGCGAATACTGTACGTTCCGCTCATCACATAGAGCAAATTAAACCCGGCGAACATGCCCAGCCCGCCAAAGACGGTGATAAGCATTGACTTCAGCGCGCCGTAACGGGATCTTTCCCGGCGGTGCCAAAAGGCGATCAGAAGAAAAGACGTAATGCTGGTTAACTCCCAAAATCCGTAGAACACCATTAGATTATCCGACAAAACGACACCAAGCATTGCTCCCATAAACATGAGCAGATAGGTGTAGAAGTGGCGGATCGCTTCCGTTCGTTTGTTTAGATAATAAATAGAATACAAGATCACAAGAGAACCGATACCGGTAATCAGCAAGGCAAATAAAAGACTGAGACCATCCAGATATAGCGTAAGATCAATACCCAGCGAGGGCATCCAGCGCATGGTCTGCAGCGTGTTATTTCCTGCCTGAATGTCAGAAATCCTCGACAGAAAATACAAGAATAGAGCAGCCGGGACAGGAAGAACCATCCAGCCCGCATGAAAGCGCGATAGACGCTTGGTAAATGGAATCAAGGCAGCAAGCAGAAATGGAATCAAAATGGCAACATGCAGCACAGACGAGCACTCCCCCTATACAGATTTTTTTGGTTTACCGGATACTAATTGGGCTTTATCCATTCACTTTGCACAATTCGTAAATACTGCGTTTCGCCATTCGTTACAATTTTGAACAGCCCGTTATTAAAATCAGTGTGTAATTCACGGAAAAATATACCCTTTATCGTCTCCATCCCTTCATCCAGGTCACTAAGCACATAGCTCCCCCCCTGCTTCACCAGATATGCGGGAACCCCCGCCTCATGGGTTTCCTCCAACATATCGGGATAGCGCTGAACGGCTACGATATGAAGGTCAATAGCACCAAGCTGCTCAATCAATTCGTTAACAAAGCTGCCGCGGGTAATCTCCTGCCACAAGGTCTGGCCGGATTGTCCAATAATGATTTGTGTGATTCCTCTCTCCCGGGCCGTTTCCACAATCACATCAGCCGTCTTTCTTCCAGGGCATTTACGGATCAGAAATTCTCCGCCGACCTCCCTGGTCAGCTTCTCCCATGCCGATAGGTATTGTTCCTTATCCATGTTGTACTCATTTCCCTTGGATGAATCCACCGTAAGTACGGTAAAAGGGGCTCCAAGCAACAGGGATAACTCGCTTCCTCTTTGAATCAAACGCTGTCCATGTGGGCCGTAATGAACACAAACCATAATGCTTTCATTGTTCTGTTGTATAGTCACTTTCTATGCCTCCTGCTTCTATTTTCCAGAAAAAACGCAAAAAGAGCCCGCTGTTGGCAGGCTCCTCCGGATAAACAAGTATACAATTAATTTAAATTATATCGATCGCTGAGGGGGTTGTAAAGAGATACCCGAGAAAATAACCGTATGCCCGATCTTCTAACAGGGAATCCTTCGTACAAAGGAGTGATTTCCATGTTCATACGCAAAGTTACGATATGCTCTTGCTTCTTTATCCTCTTGCTTGCGCTGGGATGGAGGCTTGAACAAACCATGAATGCGTTAAGGATACAAGGCCTTACTTCAGGCACTGCACAAGAAAACTATAGATCCCGCTCCGCAGCTTACGCTGAACCCGCTCCTATCAACATGCCCTTTCTTCCGCGTGAATATGTACGGATTGTTCGCAAGACGATTTTAGATCCTCGCCCGCTTTCCGAGTAAGCGTCCGAATCCATTCATGCTCAAGTTGATCCTGCCAATGCCGCCGGCTGTGTGTCACAGCCGAAATAACAGCTTCACGACAGGAACCTTTTTCAGCAGCACTACAATCAGAAGAGAAAGAAACAGGACGGCCACGCCATACATAAGGTTAGCAAGCAAATTCATACTAAACGGCAGCAGTTTATAATAAGGCAGCGTAGACCAGCCGACAATCACATGAATGAAATAAATTCCCAGCGTATTCGAGCCGATAACTTTAATTCCCTGCGACAGCCGGGGATATTTGCCCTGATTATAGCGGGAGGACAATATAAAAAGACCTGCGGTAACGATAAGCGTCATCATGGTATCGTATCCGTCAAAAACCGTATCGAACACTTCCCCGTTCGACAAACTCATGATTAGCCCATATACGAGCAGCGCAATCGATGCGGACAGGATCATCCCCGTTAACACCGGAATGCCCGGCCTGCGGAAACGGTTCTTTTGCAGCTTGAACTGAAGCCAACCGCCTAAGATAAAGTATACGATCGAAAAGGCATAAAAGCCGTTGAATACATTGAACTTATTGAAAAAGTTATAGTTCTTCTCCAAATAATTGACCTTCATTACCCATTCGGCTGCATTGACGATATTGCTGAGGAGAACGTTCCCGAAAGTGAGCAGAAAAGCCATACCGAAGAAAAAGTACAGCGGCCCCTTATCTTTTTTGTCATATACCTCTTTGATCAAGGGAAACAGGATATACAGACAGACGAGCGTCTGCAGGAACCATAAATGGAATATTCTAAATTGCTTCCATTCCACCAAGGCTTTGGCAAATTGTATTGCTGTATAGCTGTCGCCTTTAATCGGAATTAGAATGGCCAGGGTGAGAATGCCCCAAACGACCGTAAGAATGCAGATCGCGATGATTTTTCGTACATGCTTGCGGAGATTATAGCTCCTGTTCAGCATCAGGGCACCGTTTACCATAAAGAACAGCGGAACCCCGGCACTGGCCAAGCCTTCTATTCCATAATTTAAATAGTTGAAAAATGAAGGGTTGCTCAGGATATCGGTAGGAAGATTATTGAAATGATAAAAACAAACCAGATAAATGGCCACCGTTTTGATCAGATCCAAATAAACCAGCCGCTCCCGGGTCCTGATTTGGGGGATGTCTTCAAGTTGGGCCGTTTGAACAGGTTTGAAAGATGCTCCAGACGCCATCCGCTCCTCACCTCGGCTTCCACAAAGTTTACGGCCTGTCCGCTCCGGCAGGCTGCTTTCCTCCATTATATCAATGGCATCTTTGTGTTAGCATTCTCCTTTTAGCTGTCTTTAAATAACTCTATGTAGGGATGCGTGAAAAGGAACAGTATGTTAAGGGTCACAGCAGCAGCTAATTTCTTCTGCATCATTCCTCTGCTGAATACACTGGGTATCAGAAGATTTAAGGAGGAGGCCAGCCGTATGCAGACATTCTATACCGTGAGACCCGGTGATTCCGTGTCGGCAATCGCCAAGAGGTGGGAAATCCCTGTCACTGCGCTCATCGCAGCGAACAATCTCCCGTCTCCCTATATCATCTACCCCGGCCAGCAGCTCTCGGTTCCGTCCGGCGTGACAACCGTTCAGGTTAAATCCGGAGACTCCATCTACTCCCTTGCCCAAGCTTACGGCGTGCCTATTGCCGTTATTATCGAAGCCAACCGGCTAAGTCCGCCATACACGATCTATATCGATCAAATACTCATAATCCCGCCGGGTGTCCCCTATTATGTGGTGCAGCCCGGGGATACATTATATGGACTTGCCGGCAGATACAACGTCACGACTAGCGGCGTCCGAAGACCGGATCTGATCCGCCAAGCGAACCGGCTGCCTTCCGACTTGATCATCGCGGGCATGCACCTTATCATACCTTACGCTCCTCCGGGCGGAGCCGGCCGGCTGGCCTTTGTTTCGAACGCTGGCGGCGCCTACGATCTCTGGCTGTACGATCCGCGGAGCGGCCGAACGACAGCGGTTGGAAGTCAGCAGGCGGATGCCCATTCCGTGCCCTATTGGTCGCCGGACAATCGCCGGATTGCTTTTATCGGAAAACAAGGGGTCCTCTTCATCCTCGACGTGCTGCAGGGAACCTTGATGCAGATTGATCAGCTTGAGCCCTATACCACCCTCTCTTGGTCCCCGGACAGCAAGCAGATCGCTTATACGAAGCAGAACCGGATCGTGCTCTATGAACTGGCCACTTTCTTCGGCAGAACGCTGTCCGTAACCGGCGCCAAGCATGTGCAGTGGTTTCCCTCCGGCGATAAGCTGTTGTTTGCGGCTCCGGATAACACCGGAACTGATCAGTTGTATGAGATTCGCGTCGACGGTACCGGCCAGCGCCAAATTACGCATGATACGTTCAGCCCTAAGAACGATGTAGAGCTCTCCCCGAACGGCTCCTATGCCCTTTTCACCTCTCCCGGCGCAAGCATTTCCATCATCTATGTCGTTGAAATCAATACAGGGAACATATCCGAGCTCACAGGAGGGCCAATAGCAAAAAATTATTTCCCGGCCTGGGCCCCAAACAGCGCCGCCATCGCCTACAGCGCAACTGATTTCGCCGAACGCAAAGGCTACTTCTCCACCATCCAAACCGAGCGTCCGCAAGGCGGGGGCCAGCAAATTCTGGCCGTCTCCGATTGTTTTGCCACTCCCGTCACCTGGTCCCCAGGCAGTGAAGCCATCGCCTACTTGTCGGGCTGCCGGGGAGCGGGACTCTCCAGCGAGATTTGGATCGTCGATATCCGTCATCCCGCACCGATTCGCGTCATTTCCGGGACCGGAGCCATCTCCTCCGTACAATGGTCCTACGGATCTATTCCAGCAGATAACTACGCCCAGTTCCGCAGCACTGTGTATCGCGTAAGCTTCCCCTACCCCGCGTCCTGGCGAGCGGTGAGCGAGACCCGGTACGAGGGCGCGGACGGTTTCTTCCAAATCTCCGCCTTGGCCAGCGATCTGCCGTTCGCCGAGTTGTGCCGCTCCGAAGCGTATCATCCGCTAATGCCCTATGGCTCTTCCCCTCGGATCGTTCCGGGACGAGTGCAAGGTCAGGAAGCCTGCTACATCTTCCCTTCCCCGGACCAAGCGCCTGAGCTTCGGCGGCAATCCGCGCTCATCGCCGTATATCCGCAGCCTGTTGTGATTAACGGCAGCACGTATCCGTACTTCATTCTCTGGGCGGATCAAGATCATATTCAAGCGATCGTGAACGGATTGCGGTTTCTTTGAGATACGCACTTTAAAGTACGTACTACCTCAAACAGCCGTATGATTGTAAACTTATAGAAATTAGCGCTACGTACAAAGGAGAAGAGAAAATGAAATATACCGGCCCCGTATACCGTCCGCCATTTGAAGCGAACTCACTATTACTGCAAGTTACTGTAGGATGCAGCCATAATGAGTGCAGCTTCTGCACCATGTATAGCGATGTTCCTTTTCAAATCGAAACGATGGAACAAATTGAACAAGATTTATGGGAAGCGAGACGAGTGTATCCTAAAGTAAACCGTATATTTTTAGTCAATGCCGACCCTTTTGCCCTGAGTGCAGACCGGCTTAAATCCATTGCTGTTAAAATCAATGAAATCCTGCCTGAAGTCGAGACTATCGCGATGTATGCCTCCGTTAATAACATAAGAAATAAATCAGATGAAGAGCTTAAAGAATTAAGAGCCTTAAAGATTAATGACCTCAATATTGGCCTGGAATCCGGTATGCCAGAGGTTGTGGAACATTTTAATAAAGGGTTTACCGTGGATGAAGCGAAAGTGCAGTTACAGCGTTTAACCGAGGCCGGAATAGACTTTAGTGTAAATATTATCATTGGAGGAGCCGGCAGCGGAAAATCACATGAAAATGCAATAGCAAACAGCAAACTGCTAAATGAAGTTAAACCCAAGCTGATCTTTATTGCCACTTTACATGTGGATCCCGGCAGCCCGCTTGATGAAGAAGTAAAAGAAGGGCTTTTTATAGAAAATACCTTGCGCCAAAATATTGAAGAGGAAATCGAAACGTTAAAAGGACTGAACCTGGACTATACCTATTTCTTCGGTCTCCATACCTCCAATATAATACCCGTTCACGGAATGCTTCCAGACAAAAAAGATGAAATGATTGCGGCTCTAAAAGAAGGCTTAAACTCAATTGGGGGCGAATATTTAGACGGTCACCTGAAAAAAGGTGTGGAAGGTAGGGTTTCAATACCTAGATAAGTTTTAAGGGTAGCGGAAGGAGATTATTAATGAAAGAATTATCGTCCAAAATTGCAAACATTGAACCGGCTAAAATCAGAAAAATGTACGATATGGCACAAGGTTTGGACAATGTGATTAGTTTTGTAATAGGCGAACCTGAATTTGATACTCCACAGCATATTATTGACGCTGCAAAAAAAGCCATGGATCACGGCCACACTCATTACACACCAAATTCCGGCATTCTTCCTCTACGTGAAGCTGTGAGCACGCATTTTAAAGATTTTGATAAAGTTAGTTACAATCCACTTGATGAAATTATGATTACCGTTGGGGGTATGCAGGGGCTTTACCTATCCCTTTTGGTCCTCACGAATCCCGGTGATGAGGTCATCGTTAGTGATCCTTGTTATACCAATTATTATGGAATGATCGAAATGAATCATGCCATTCCAGTGACGGTACCGGTGTACGAAGAAGAAGGGTTCAACTTTACGGAGAAAGGTTTAAGAGAAGCGCTAACCCCAAGATCCAAAGCCATCCTATTGAACACTCCATCGAATCCAACGGGTGCCGTGGCGGATCGTGAAACGATAGAAATGATAGCACGAATAGCAATAGAAAATGATCTATATGTGATTTTTGATGAGGTATATAAATATCTTACATATGATGAAGAAGCTTTTTTCAATATCGCTCGTATTCCCGGGATGAAAGAAAGAACCATTATTGTAGATTCCGTATCTAAATCTTACGCCATGACCGGGTGGAGAGTTGGATTCTGTCTAGGTCCGGAGCATGTCATCTCCCAAATGCAAAAAATCCAGGAATTTATGTTGTCCTGCGTGAACACTCCGGCACAATATGCAGCGATCGAAGCCCTGACGGGACCCCAAGACGCTCTTACCTACATGAATGAGCAATATAAACAGCGCAGAAAGATTATGGTCGACCGGATCAACAGCATCGATACCTTGTCCTGCCTCATGCCGAAGGGTGCATTTTACATATTCATGAATATCAAAGAAACCGGCCTAACCTCAGAAGAATTTGCAATCGAGCTTCTAAAGGATCAGCATGTCGTTTTGTCTCCTGGAGATTGTTTTGGAGCTATGGGCGAAGGTTACGTGAGACTGTCCTATGCTACCTCAGTGGAGAATATTAATGAAGGATTCGATCGAATCGAGAAGTTTGTGAAAAAATTGAGCGAGAGAAGAGTACCTAATCACCGTTAGTGCACTTGCCGTTACTCTTGCCGATGGTGGAGCTTAAAACACGTTATTCAAGATCAGGCGATATTCAATTTCCTGGTCTTTTATTTTCTCCAATCTGCTGTCCCTATTCAAAAAAGTTGGCTGCTCCCCTCTTCTGCCCAATCGCGATTAAGTTGCACTATTGGCCTCAGCATTTTTCTGAATTTCATTCATGCCCATAATTACCGCCACAAGCTCATAAGTATCCAAATAATCACTCTGATTGTTCAGAACATAAGCGTCTGAAGCAAACCAACCGTTCACTTGTTTAAAATAGGCCACAATCCTCGATTCATCGGACACTTCATATTCCTTGGAAAATGCCGGGGATGTGATGTCGTAACTTCCTCGCCCTTCGGTTTCGTATGTGAATTTCTTCGTGAACCATGCAAATCGGCTTCGCAAAACGCCTAACTGTCCCCCATCTGCATCCGTAACCTCCCATTTGCCTGAAAAAAACGGGAACCTTCCCTTGTACAGCAGCTCTCCATTGTCCCCATAAACATCGATCGCCGAGCCAAAAGCGCTTTTCAAGTCGATCTGACCGATACTTTCTCCCTGTTCATTAAGAATTTCCGTTAAACCCGCATTAAAAAAATTATCTCTAAAATAAAGCTCCATTTATCCATCGCCTCCTGGGAGTAATACGATACAAGGGATTGGGGGTCGCATATATTCACAATATTTCCAATTTTTAAAAAAATGAATGAATCTATTTTTATACCATGATAGCATTCGAAATGAATTGAATATGATTAGAGAAAGGAAGAAGAAAATATGAATATTAAAGTCGAAACTCTTCCAACATATCGCCTCGCATACGTGCGGCAAGTTGGTCCATATGGTCCTGCAAATACTCAAGCAATGGAAAAGTTAAAAAAATGGGCGGAGGAGAAAAATCTGCTCACTGAATCAGCAATAATTCTCGGAATTCCACAAGATAACCCTGAAACAACACTTCCTGAGAACTGTAAATATGATGCATGTATCGTCATTTCAAAGGATTATTCGATGGATGATTCCATTTGCGAAGGCGAACTTTCCGAGGGGCTATACGTTGTTTTCAAAGTCAAACATATAGTGGAAGATATTCAAAAAGCATGGGCGAAAATGTTTCCAGCTTTACAAAACAGCGGATATCAAATGGACAACAAGCCAATTTTGGAAAGATACACGGGTGACATGATTAACCATCATTTTTGCGAAATATGTGTTCCTGTAAAGCCGCTATAGTCATTTGAGGAACTGCAAAAATATTTCACTTCTTTCTTGCCAAGACACAGAGCGTATCGTTATCTTCAGTATAAGGATTGCCGGAGAAGTTATTATAAAACTCCAGGTCAACAAATCCATATTTCAGTAAGATGGAGGATACTCATCCCTTGTATACGTTTTATCCCAGATGTTATACACCTCAAAATGGCTGGTTTCATCAACAATGATATATTGACTTAAATGAGCGCCTGAGTCTTCATACCAATAACTTGAATTTAGACCTAAATGGGGCCCAGGCCTCCAGAATCCTCCAATTTTCAAACTCCATGTTTTTGTTCCTTTATGGTCCATGTACTTTTGCGGGCGGAATATATCAAAAACAAATGCTCCTCCAGGTTTTAAAGTTGCATAGATCTTCGTAAGTAACGTATCCCTGCTCAATTCGTCTATAACGCCAAAATCGCAGTAAATCATTAAAATGATGTCATATGGATTGGGATAGTCATACGAAATATAGTTTTCGCTTAAACTAAGAAATCTCAAAGTTCCCCATGGTTGCTTGTTGCTTGGCGTATTCAATAGACAATTTTGAAAAATCAATGTCCGTTACAGAATACCCCAATTTCGCCAACCGCTGTGCATATAGCCCAGGTCCGCATCCCAAATCAAGAATTTCTTTGGCATGATCCTGCCGGCATAAGTAATTAACTATCCAATGAACGGTTGCATCGATTACTTCGGGTCTCCTGCTTGCTGCATCCGACATCGGATCTAAATGTGTCGCCAACAGTTGGCGGGATATATAATCGTCCGTCCACATTTGAGAGGTTCCCTCTTGAAAAATACTCGGCTTTTCGCTCGCTTGAAGTAGTCTTGTTATCAATTTCTATGCAGATCCTTGTTCCCATTATTGACAGTAAAGTAACGAAAATAAAGTCGTATCATTAAGATAATATTCGAGGTAGACCCATTATTTTCCTTGCACCCATCCTAAAACCTATCCCCAGTAACAATAGAAAAAGCCGGGCAAATGTCAGGATGAAGGACAGACCGCGTTCGCTAAAGGTATGACCATATTCACGCTCGATATAATGGATCGTAAGCTTTAGGGTCCAAGTATACTTAGCCTCAAACCCAACGTCCAC
The DNA here is from genome assembly GCF_013393385.1 of Paenibacillus sp. URB8-2. NCBI lineage: Bacteria > Bacillati > Bacillota > Bacilli > Caryophanales > Paenibacillaceae > Paenibacillus > Paenibacillus sp. URB8-2. The sequence goes on from NZ_AP023239.1 coordinate 4,957,201, forward strand.
AGGGCGCTTATGAGCGAGTAAGTCTGTGAGCTGCTGGGTTTGCTCTTTCGACAATTTTGGCGGTTTACCAGGGGAGTGGTCCATTTCCAGATTCTTCAATACCCCGTCCTGATATTTGTGCAGGTAGTCGCCTACCGTTTTAGGAGTACGGTGCAAGGTTTCCGAGATTTGGGCAATGGTTCGGCCTTCCAACCGTAGAAGCACAGCCTTGGATTTCATTAGTTCATTAAATCATTTTATATAGATGATTTAAACAAGAAAGACTGCCGGCAAATTTCTCCGACAGTCTTTCTCTTCCTTATAAAGTAGTATGCTTCTCTTCATATTCGCTGGACAATTCCTTGAGCGATTTGATTTTACCATGGGGATGCTGTTCTTGCTTTCGTGACTTCCAGGCAGCTTTGTTCCTTCTCTTCTGGTGAGCCATAAAAGATATCCTCCTCTGGAAACTGAGATGTATACTACTTCCTTATGTTGTCATTCCTGGGCCCCGTTCATTCATATAATTAATTCATGTGAACAGAAATGGATCGATTATCACAATTATCTATCTCCAATGGTTTCCATCAATTTCAACCCATTCTAAAAAAATGAGCCGTCCTGTAAATTCAGGACAGCTCATGATGTCTGCATTTTGGTTCCACACTTTTTTTTACCGGTTCCACACTTTTTTATAACCAGACAGTAATTGAATGTGTTAAATATACTTTGTAACTCTAATCCCTTGATATTCCAGTGTTTTTTATAGATAAGTATGAGATTAAAGTTTGCAACTGAAACTTATAGACAGGAAAATAAAGATTGTAACTAAAGTATTGATGAATATATCAAATTTATTTACTATTACCAATTTAATTCGGTATCATATATATATATATTTTTTCATAAATCGCTCTATCTAGAAGGTAAAAAGCAAAAAAATTATGTTTGGATATTTACTTGCTCGTTTTTTAGTAAATCAGTTCTACTTGAGTGATTTTCAACATTTACATACATATCAAATAGTGCGTAACTATTATTCAAGTAAGTTGAATTTAATTCAGGCTTTAAATTAAAAATTAGCCCAGCTTCTAAGTTGCTTAGCAGATTTTTCGCATCTTCAAAGGGTTGAATAAATTCTAAAGGCATATAATTTTTATTATTATCTAAGAAAACAACCGTGCCAAAGTATATGTGTTTACTCATTCCCTCATATTCAGGTGCATGAAGCTTTAGTCCAGCACTATGCCCTCCTGCAAAGCGATGTGTTTTTGAAGATGTCTTTCCTACGTATACAAGTCTTTCATCTATACCATCACCAACAGATATAAAATATAGAGGGTAGCAAGCTGCAGGAGGTGTTTTCAATTGGTACTTAATTTCGTTTATTATTTCTCTATCAACATCTCTTAATTTATCGTCTGCATTAATCTCTAATTCTTCACCATAAACGTCAGTAATGATTCTTAACGAATTAGCAACATAATCATTTACTTTTACCCACGTGTCTTCTAAACTTTGAGCATTCATCTCCATTACTTTATACAGTGGAAGACACACGTCTAAAGCAATATAACAACCGTATTCAAAATTAATATCCTTTAACCGATACCTATCTAGAATAGGTAAATACCCTATTCTTAAGTAATATTTCAAAGAGTGATACATAGTCAATGGTTTGCTCACCTTCTATTTTGTTTATACGCAAATTATTGCACTACTATATAATTTAAACATGAATCACCTTAATTTTTACGTCTTTATACTGATTTCTTATAACGTTCTCGTATTCACGACGCCCAGCGAATGTTGGGTGTGTCCGGCTGCTCCTACTTCCTCGAAATCCCTCTGCCGGACCGAAGGCGTATGCCCGATACGTGAATATATTGTTATCTGACGTAATTGCCTTCTTCGATTAATGAGTTATCAATCTTAATTTGTGTCATTCAAATCACTTGGTTCTGCCTTTTTTGTTAAAATACCAAGGCCTTCCCACGGTTCCGGATGATCACTCATAACTAACGCTTGAACATGTCCCCCACCATGTTCGTCAGGAACCTTCATAATAGTGATTCTGTTAGCAAAATCACCTTGAGTAATTAATCCATGTTCCCCTTTTATTTTGAACATTTGGTCACTTTGGATTTCTATTATCCCTCTAACTTCGTAAAAATAGTTAATATAGTATTCATTTCTAAAATCCCCCATGAAACTATCATATAATAATTTCATAAAATATTTTCGGTTATGTTCTTCGATCCTACTATCATTTAATCCTTGCCGGTAATAACCTGATATCGTTTCCTCTGGATAAAGCGACATAGAGAATGCGGATGGAGATAATTTTATCAATTTCATAATTGCACTTCTTTCTTCTGAAGAAAAACGCATACCAAATTGAATTTCCTCTAACCTATTGATAAGATCATCATTAATACAACTGTCATAAAATTCGCAGCCAACTGCTTGAATAAAAATAAAATCTTCCGATAGAAAAAATCGAAAAAAATCAATAATTAAGTCATTAAAACTATTTACAATGCATACATTAGAGCCTTTACATTCTATAAAACCTAAGAGTAATAATTCGTTTATACTATGGAGTATTTCTTCACTAGATATATCACTAATACCAAAATAAAACTCTATAAGTTCTTCAATTTTCATACATCCATTATTAATCATGATTCCAGACAAGACAGCTTTTTTGGTATACAAGAATCTTAGTGCTGCTTGATTTTCTTTCAAGATGTCTACGTATTTACCATATGCATTTGAACTTTCAATTAATGAACTAATAATTAATGCAGTTTCTTCAATTAAAAAATCACCTAAAGAGTTAAGCAGAGTATATTCATCATTGTTAAAAACAACAATCCAATAAACATCATTATCGTAATAGCAAATATCCGTCATTCTTATCATTTTATTTGTTAGTCTTTTTATTTTTCCATTTATATCATTTAAATTGCCCAGGTTGTACATCTGAGTAACTGCTTCGTTCAAAGTCTCACCAGTAACTAATATGATATTGGAGCGATTTTTTCTTATTTCTTCATAGTTCCCTTTTACATTACCATTAACACCAGATAAAGCAATAAAGCAGCCATAAACTTCTTCCTTACTTGATTCTTCCACAAACACTTTACCTAAAAACTTCAACCAACTTGATGTATCTAATGGAGTTTTATATGCCTTGCATTCACAAATCAATCTTCTAGTTATGTTCATACCAATATTAGGTATTTTGAAATCTGCAACTACATCAATCTCTTCCCCACCCGGGCCAATATAATTAGTTGTTATATTTTGATAATTTAAGTGAATCAATATTCTTTTAGTTAGTTCCTCTAATTGCTTTCCCTTATCATCATTTGATTTACCTAAAATAAACATTCAGTAACTCACCTTCTACCTAAAAGTAGTATTTATATTGTTTATTTGATTTTGAAAACGAATTGCAATTGTGTCAGACAACGTTCTTGTATTCACGACGTCGAAAGTCTTAAGTTGGTAGATTGATCAAGCGAAGCGACCCGTTCGCCGGGCGGCTCAGCCACTTAGCCTTGCAGATGTGTCCACCAGAATCCGCTTCTCTGACTACTGATTTACCTTCTATCGATTCTACTTCTTACCCTTCGGGGAACCAAGCGGCGAATGCTGAGATGCGTAAAAACGGTGTTAGATGTTGTTCTTGGAGTGGCCACTTTGAGACTGCATTCCACCTTCTAATCAGTCCGTTTCCGTAAAGGAAATATTTTACCTACAGAGCTGTCGAGCTCAACCATTGAAAATCCGTAAAGGATTAACCTCTTCCGTCTAGTCCTTACCATTCTTATACGTTCTTTCCCACCAGGAATTGCACTTAACGTTCTTGTATTCACGACGCCCCACCACCTTAAGTCCCGGAGGGACGGCCGCGATGCGGTTAGGTGGTGCGGGTGTATCCGGCTGAATTACTTCCCCGCTACTGAAATGCCTCATCGAATCCACTTCTAACTTCTGCCGGACCGAGTGGCGAATGCCCCGAAGCGTGAATATGGTGTTAGCTGAAGTTCCATTCTTCCTCGAAGAACTTGCAAATTGTTATTTCATTATCAGTGATCTCCAAAAATTCTTTTGATTTACTATGGTAAACTTTTGGGTAAAATATTTTATCTTTAAAAAGTAACTTTCCATTCGAGATATCATAAACTCGAAAGCCTATAACTTGAGAGGAACAATATAAAAGTTTATCGAAAAATAATATGCCATTACAAATTTCAAATTCATTCAATAAACTTCCATCACAAACATCAAAGATTCTAAAAAGTAATTCTTTCGGTATATTTATGAGATCTTCATCGTCATAAAAACTTGAATCGATTTTCCCCATTATTCCAACGGTGGTATTACTAAGCCAACAAATTGGATCATTCCAGTCTTCCTTACCCCACCATATTTGTTTCTTACTTTCTCCATCTTCGGATTCCCAACAATTATTTGTAATTCATTGTTTTATATTCCATGCTGTCACAGAACCATGGGGGTGCCATTCCCAACCATTCTCCACAACCCATTCGTTATTAGTAGAAACTAATAGTTGCCCATGAAAATAATCCAAATAATGTTCATCACAATTGGGTTGATTATCTATCATGTGAAATTCAGGATCTACTCTGGAGGTTAATAACTCACCAGTTAGTGGATTTGAAATATCAAGCCTATTCCATTTCGCTCCATGAATTAAAAGTATTTGATTATCATCATTCGTATAAAGGAAACTGGAAATATTGTTTGATTGAAATGATAATCATCTCTGCTAAATCGTATGACTATCTTCTTTTTATGTAGATCTAAGACCAATCCAACTCTGCCATAAGTATTAAATACTGCGATGATATTACTTTCAGATGAAGATAGAATAGAAACAGCCTCATCAAAATCTAACTCGTCATCTACAAAAGTAAATAATGTATTGATGATTAAAGATACATTCTTTATTTTGCATTTAAATACAATATTTAAAACCAATAATTGTGTTAAATATTCCTTGTAACTAAGAACCAATATCGCTTTGTTTAAATTCAAACATATTTAAGTTTGTAACCGTCAACTTTCGCCTAGATAAACCCTCTTCTGATTCCGTGAAGGAATACCTTTTTAATTATTTCGATTTCAGAATAAACAGTTTTCTATTTCATCACCTTTAATTTTCTTTCTGTGAACTCAGATCATTTAAAACGCCAATACTATAACTGCTGGTATAGCGAATGAATCCCATAAACATGTACCTCTGTCAATAGAGTAGACACAAAGAATCGAGAAAATTATGCAGCGAATCGGTACATACGTTCGTACTCATTGGGCGTAGAGTACCCAATTGCTGAATGGATTCTCTTTCCATTGTAAAAACAAGTAATGTATTCAAAAATGCGTTTCTTGGCTTCCTTGCGTGTTTTGAATTTTTCCAAGTAGACGAGTTCTTTCTTGAGCACACTGTGGAACGATTCGATGCACGCATTATCGTAACAGTTCCCTTTACGGCTCATACTGCCTTTCATCTTATAGGTGCGCAGTCGCGCTTGGTAGTCATGGGAAGCGTACTGACTGCCACGATCCGAATGATGCAGCACCTCACCACGAGGCCGCTGCTGGCTGTAGGCACGATCCAGCGCCGTTAACACCAGTTCTTTCGTCATTCGCTGATCCATGTGGAAGCCAACGATTTTACGACTGTACAGGTCCATGATGCTCGCCAAATACAGCCAACCCTCATCGGTCGGGATATACGTAATATCAGCCACCCAGGCCTTGTTTGGAGCTGCCGGATTAAACTCGCGGTTCAGCACGTTCTCTTGGACGGGCAGGTTGTGCTTCGAATTTGTTGTGGCCTTGTATTTCTTCACCGTGCGAGAGCGTAAACCCAGCTCCTTCATGATCCGAGCGACCGTTTTCTCGGATACACGTATGCCCTGCTTATGAAGTTCTTTTGCTACTTTGGGGCTTCCATATAATCGACGCGATTCCAGAAAGATACGACGGATCCGCCGCTCCAACTTGCGACGTCGTTTTTCACGTTTGCTGGCTTTTCGCTTGGTCCATTTGTAATAGCCGCTTCGGGATACATCAAAGGTTTTGCACATCTTCGAGACTCGGCACTTGAAGCGATGATCGTGGATGAAGGCATAGATCAGCGCCGGTCTTTGGCGAAGTAGTGCATCGCCTTTTTTAAGATGTCGTTCTCCTCTTCCAGATCACGAATGCGTTTCTGAAGGTCTCTCATTGCCTTATCGTCGGCTTTCAGTTGTCCACTGCCTGGAAAGGCTTGTGCACCGTCTTGCTTATATTCCGCCATCCAACGATACAGGGTGTTGTCGCTTATCCCCAGTTCGCGGGCGACCTGCGCCACCGCCTTTCCTTCTTCCTGGATCATCTGAATCGTTTGCAGTTTAAATTCTTTATCGTATTTTTTCGTCATGTTAGCACCTCGAATTTGGATAGGTTCATTTTACCCGATTCTCGGTTCCCCATGTCTACTTTTTAGTCTAGCAACAACAGTATGAGGCAAGAGTATCTGTCTTTTGTCACATACTATTTAGAATGAATATTTCTCTCTTCTTCTACGAAATGCCTCTTCCGAACCCTCCATAACTTGTAGTACAGTATTACGCAGTACTGGTTTCTCTAATCCTCCTTCAGCCCGCACAGTCCCCCTACCCATTACAGTACTTAGAGCATAAACAAGCTCGCTATCACCATTTACCGGTATATTTGCATTGTGAGTAGTTAAAATTATCTGTCGTTTATGTTTAACTTTCCTCAAAAGAGGTACTAATTCGTTGTATATAAAATCAGAGTCCAACTCATCTTCCGGCTGATCTATTACAATAGGATTTGTACCATCTGCAAATAAGAGTGCTAGAATAGCTGTGTTTTTTTGACCATCTGACAAACCATTATCCGTTAGTGAACCAGCTCGAGAGCCATCACTTCTGTACAAGGTAATGTCTATTAAATCATTGACTCGGGAGGATTGAAGCTTCTGCCAGAAAACCCTTTGATCTTCTTTAAAGAATTTAGCTAAATCAGCTTGGTGAAGTCTTATTTCTTCTGGCATCAATTCCTCTTGATTAACCCATCGATTTAAAATCGTCCAAGGATCGCTCACGTGTTGCTCAACAAATTGCTTAAAAAGGTGTTCACCAATAGCTTCCCAATTCCGCCCTAAACGGACACTGCGGCGAACAGGGGATTCGTCCCATATCTGTACGAAGTGGGCTTTATCCTTCATATATAGAATTTCAACTTCAATGAAAGGATGTCCTGATTCTATTGACGGAATATCACCTGAATAGAGGACTTCATTAATTTTAGTTTTTTTCAATTCAGTCTGATCAGACCAATTATTACGTAAATATTCGATATTTCTGTATAAGGCCTCGATTTCTTGAAAAGAATCTTTCAACAAATCTTCTTTTCCATCTAGTAATATATCCTTTTCTTGTATCTTTGATTCTATATCGAATAATCTATCCATTTCATCAGGTTTTAATCCCTGTTCTTTACAAGCATCCAAAAAATCAGATTCTGTTTTTTTAATAGATGTTTTAATTTCGTTCCAATCATCATGTTCAATAGTAGATTTATTTATCGCTAATTCATAGTCCTTCAGTGCTTGAATGATCTGATTTTTCAAATTAGATTTAGCTCCACGTATGTCTATATTTAATTGATCGAAATAGGACGTTTCTGTCCAGTCTTGTTTTGTTAATTCTACATATTCGGTTTCAAACATTTCCACAATTCCGTTTAGTTGTTCGGTAATTTTGATTACTTCTTCTTGAATTTCAGTTATATATCGAGCAGCTTGGGATGCTTTAACTTTTTTATCATTTTCTACTTTCACCGCTTCAAATGCATCCCATTGACGCTTCAACTCATCTCTTTCTTGAAGAAGAAGATTTCGTTCACTTTTGATACGTTCAATTCGCATCTCATTTTGAAACCCGCGTGTAATCTCTGAGATTAATTCGGTCTCTTCTTCCTTCTTTCTCTTAAGTTGAGGCCCAGTTAAACTATCAATAAGATCCGTTAAGCAACTCTGTTCTTGAGCAATATTTGAGATCTCTCTTTGACTAATAACTGAGATATTTAAATTTCGGAATACTGCTAATGGTTCCGCTACTTCCCTGCTAATTACTTGAGGAGTTTCGTTTTTATATTCAAAGGTGTCTACAAGCCCGTGTTTATTTTTCCAAACTAATTGTATTTTTGAAACAGAGGACAGCGTATTTTTTATTCTTGAAAGCTGTTCTGTTGCTTTTAGATCCGCTTTATCCGTTGAACATAATTTTATGTATTCTAATATAGAAGATTTGCCCGCTCCTCTTCCACCTATAATGCAATTAAGATTAGGCGAGAAATGAACAGTTTGATTGTTAAGAAAGGCGCAATTATCAATTGTTAAAGAAATAATTCTATCATGCATAACCTCTTCATTAGGAGAATTATCTTGTAGTTTAATACGGTCACAATCGAGAAATGCTTGTACTACTGAGTCAACACAAGGATTAGACATTTTCACCCAAGTAGTACGTTTCCCGATATAACCTTTATCACCTTCTGTTAGTCGATACGCATCAGAAGACATGACTGCTGCTATTCTACGTTCACGTCTCCAATCAGGATGGCATTCTGGAGCTGCTGTGATTAACCTTCTCCAATTAGCTGATAGTGTATCCAACGGTCTAGGAACCTCCATCGCCAGTAGGGTTGGATTTGTAAACATTTCTCTTTGAAAATTATCAGTGATAAAGCGGTCGTTCAAAAAGCCACTTTCCGATGTCGGGTGCGCAGCAATAATGATTCCATGATGCTCCTCTTGAACAATTCTAGCTAATTTACCAAAAGTGGTCTCAACGGGTACAATATTTCCATGACGAACCCGAGCTGTTCTTGGTAATCCAATTTGAGTTACAAGATCATCAATATCTTGAAGTGGCTTATCATAATTAAATATGCATAATAAATGAATACCAAGTCCTTGGGAAACTTCTATTTCAAAACCTGGTAGAATAATCAATGGATTTTTACCTAATCCCCTAGCAACACTCTCATTCTTCTGCTGAAGCATTTCCAGATAATTTCTACCAATAAAATTGTGGTCTGTAACACAGATCACTTCTAATCCTACTTCGTGGCAACGTGTAAGATAAATATCAGTGGAATGAGATATCTCTTCAGGTGTTGCATTAAATTTCAAGTAGGAAGGATCATCTGGACACCAATTATAATGATCGCCTGGTGTTTGCATTTGGAAATCACATTTATACCATCGCATACCTTGATAACTCACTTTAACCCCTCCAGGTGTCATATATTGTAATTATATGACACCTGTGGGGTTTAAAGTAGTCAATTATTAGAATAAATATTGAAAGGGAGAGAATAATTTTTGGGAAGACTGATAGAAAGAAAATAACGTTAATAAAGAGGATAAATAGTAGGTTGCCTATAAGATATAACGGCTAAGTACAATGTAGAATATTCATAATTAGCATCATGAGAATCCTCAACCTACTAAATTCATTAAAAAACACTCGTAGGATCATCTGAATTATATTCATGATAGGCAATTGGCTCATAGATATATACTTTTGGACGGCCTTCTGGTACAACAGCTGGCTCAGAAGCATTAAATAACACCAAATTATTCCCGTATCTTTTACGACTGGATGAATATATAATCCCTTTAAAACCTGCTTTTCTTGCACAGTCCGCTATAAAAGTTGTGACAAAATACTGCGGTTTCCATTTGCTAGCTCTGTCTAAGACTTTCTCAAATACACAACAGGAAGCAAGCAATGCATACATAACATCACTATTTTTTTGACCTATCTCCTCCCATTCATGTCTTAAATCCAAAATATCACTTATATTATCTTTTTGCGTATACGATTGCAACCATACTAATGCTGAGTTGTTGGGATTATTTAAAGACTAAGAGTGCTAATTTTATGGGGTTTTGGAACAAGAAAATCAACAGTAAATGAAAAAATAAGTATTAGACTGCTCGATCCGGCCCCGGCTCTCGCCGGTGCGTTACCCTGCCGGAGCTGGCTACACAACAGGAAGCACCTGGAGTGTAGCTGCCGCTGCCCACGATCCGCTCACCGTCGCCGGCGCACATCCTGCTGCATCTGGAAGCACTAGGAGCGCAAGCTGCAGCTGCGCTGCTCGATCCGGTTACAATTATGAGCATGCTGCCTTCCGAAACAGGCTAGATCCAGAAGCACCATGAGCGTAAGTTGCTACTGTTAAATCCTCCCCCCTGTCACTGATGAGCTGCCTGCCGCGGCAAATTACATCCGGAGGCACCAGTAGACTAAGAAGCCGTTACTCAATCCGGCCTCCCTTCTTCAATGCGCCCGCCAGTAGACGAATCATTAAGATGCAGAGAGAAGTGTCATGAAGCGCTAATCCTACGGGCTACGTTCTTTTCATTCGGAAGCACCCCAGTGTACTCAGTAGGAACCCTCGTCGTTATTCCTGACAAACAATGAAGGAACCAACCTGCATGAAACGAAAGACGATTTGCAGCAGTCAACCCACTCCTAGTAAGTGGAGCACAAATGAAAATATACAGCGAACTATTGCAGGAGATCCAATTTCAGTATCACTCCAATAATCACTTGTAATATAAAGTTTTTTGAAAATCTATAATATTCTTGAATCTTACATTGTTACCATTACGTAATTATTACTGTTATTAAAAAGGTGTTTGAAAATTATGAGAAAATTAGGAGGTTTCATATGACATTAATTGCAGCAATGAAACAAGGAAATCAAGGATGCATTATTAGTGACTTTCGTATAACTAATGAAGTTACTCATGTTCAACAAGATGTAGGGCTCAAATATATTGGATTTGATAACAAATTGATGATATACATGGCTGGGAAGCCAACATTTCTCTTACCGAAGCTTGAAGCTATTCTCCCTACTATAAAGGATCAACTAAATTTCGAAAATGTGGACCAAGCTAACGGTCCACTCAAAATTGTTCTGAAAACTATTATGGCTGACCTGGATAGAGATTACGAGTCTTCCATTATCGGAGTGTTTTTAAATAAATCTAATCAATTTAAAATGTTTCGTATGGATTTAAAATATAGAGGTAATGGCTGGGAAGTCCTTATTCTGCCTGATCAAGATTTCACCTGGCAAGTTATTGGTACAGGAGGTATACTCATGCATCCGGATTTTTTCCCAACGTGGCATCCATTCTCTCTGCATGAAGTATTTTCCAATGGGCTCCGACCTAAAATTCATGAGGATGAAACTTTCAGTGTGAAAACGGTGGCGGAATCTATCGAACAAACAATTAGAATGAGACTTTTGAGTTTAGGACGAAGTGTTTTTAAGAAGCTAGGTATCAGCCCTGTAATGAGTATTAGCACTGTCGAGGGAAGTTTTCTAGAAGTATTAGCAGGAGATTATGAAGTTACTACCTACTTTCCTGATAAAGAAATGGAAGTAACTAAGTACGCTATACAAAAAGCTCCTGGTGATACAGCAAAATTAGTCAATCAAGAAAACAAAGAAATAAGAGCTCATCAAACAAATAGTGATTTTCCTGGTACTACAACAGTTTCCGTTATTTTTGATCCGCTCAGCGTAGAAGGTGAGGATATCCCTCACCCGCAATATACATTGATGCAAGAAATGATTCCTAACCCGGAAGAACAATTACAAGTTGTAAGATGTGTCAGACATACAGTAACCCGAGAATGGTCAGGCGAGTCTTTCGAGATCAGACGAAACATTAAAACTCAAGTTAAATTGACTGAACATATGGTGGACTCTGTTCCTGAAACGATTCTTATTGTTAATCAGTTCGATTTTACAGAGGGCGAGGATTTATACTGGGAAAAGGTTGATTTATTTGATCAGCAGTGGATTGAACAAAGATATGGAAATCGAAGTCCTTTCCAACTTCAAAGCGAGGAACAGAACGTTGTAGACTAAGTCTGATGATTTTATGGGGTAGAGGATAAAAACTAGAAAATAAAGTGTTAAACTGCTCGGTCTCGCCAACGTCTCCGACGCGCCTGCCGCCGCAGCTGGTGATATCCGAAAATACCAGGGATTCGAGCTGCCGCTACCCACGATCCGGTCACCGCCGCCGGCGAGCATCCTGCTACAGCCGGCTACATCCCGGAAGCACGGGAGTGCAGTAAGAGTGTACCTGCCGCTCTCACGACCCGGGCACTGCCGCCAGAGCTCATCCTGACGTAGCTGGTGACATCCAGAAGTACCAGGGGTGTGAACTGCAGGTGCTCGATCCGTTCACCGTCACCAGCGTGCAGACCCTCGCCGCCGGTTGCATCCGGAAGCACCAGGAGCGTGGGCTGCCGCTGCTCGAGCTGGCATGCCAGTCTACAACTTTTTTTAAGTCTAATACTTTATTTTTCAGTCTATTGGTTTATTTTCTTTTTACACTTACCCCTATATACAAAATAGAGCCGTCCTTACATTTCAAGGACGGCTCATGATATTTGTTTAGTTACAATCTTTATTATAAAGTTACAGACTTTATTTTTCAGTTACAAACATTATTTTTCAGTTACATACAATATTTAACGCATTCAGTAATTGTAATTGATCCCCTACCCTTACTCCACAGTCACGCTCTTCGCCAGGTTTCTTGGCTTATCAACATCATGGCCGAGGGCCAGGGATGCATAGTAAGCCAGCAGTTGCAGGACGACAACGGACAGGGCCGGGGTCAGCATCGGCAAGGTCTTCGGAATGGCAAAGGCCTGGTCGACGGATTTCAGCAGGTCGGTGACATGCTCTTCATGCGTAATCGCCAGCACGTCTGCGCCGCGGGCTTTTACTTCCTTGATGTTGCTTACGGTTTTCTCCAGAACGGACTCCTGGGTCGCCACAGCGATGACCGGAATGCCTTCCTCGATCAATGCCAGAGTTCCGTGCTTCAGTTCACCCGCCGCATAGGCTTCGGAATGAATGTAGGAGATCTCTTTCAGCTTCAGCGAGCCTTCTTGGACGACAGCATAGTCGACTCCGCGGCCAAGGAAGAACAAATGATCATGCTTCGCGATTTGCTCAGCATACGCCTTAACGGATTCCTTTTGCTCCAGAATAGCTTCCACCTGCTCCGGCAGTGACTGCATAGCCGCCAAAATATGGGCAACTTCTTCGTCAGACTGCGTACCGCGAACCTCAGCCATGTACAGGGCTAGCAAGGCAAAAGCGATAATCTGGGAACTGTAAGCCTTAGTCGAAGCTACCGCGATTTCCGGACCGGCCAGCGTTACCAGCACATCATCCGCTTCGCGGGCAATAGAGCTGCCGACGACGTTGGTGATCGCGAGTACATGTGCGCCGTTTGCGTGGCCTTCGCGCAGTGCAGCCAGCGTATCCGCCGTTTCACCCGATTGGCTGACTACGATAACCAGCGTCTCCGGCGTTACGATCGGCGAACGGTAGCGGTATTCCGATGCGATGTCGTTCTCGACAGGAATGCGCACCAGCGATTCGATCAGATGGCGTCCAACAAGACCGGCGTTATAAGCGGTGCCGCAAGCAACGATCTGAATATTCTTGATGTTCTTGATTTGCTCGGTGGTAAGCTTCAGTTCCGGCAGGATGACCTTGGTTCCTTCCGGATTCATACGGCCGAGCATCGTATCGCGGTAAGCCTTCGGCTGCTCGTGAATTTCTTTCAGCATAAAATGCTCAAAGCCGCCTTTTTCCGCGGTTACGGCGTCCCAATCGACAGTAATCATTTCCCGAGAAATAAAATTACCCTCGATGGTCATTAATTCGACAGCATCTCTTGTCAATACGGCCATTTCGCCGTCATTTAAAATATATACGTTACGGGTGTATTCCAGCAGAGCCGGAATATCGGACCCGATAAAGTTTTCCCCTTCGCCAAGACCGATAATGAGCGGGCTTGCCTGACGTACGGCAACCAGTTTATCCGGTTCGTATTCGGTCAGAACGCCCAGCGCAAATGCACCGCGCATGAATTTGATCGCTTTTTGCACAGCTTTGACGATATCTCCTTCATACTCACGAGCAATAAGGTGAGAAATCACCTCAGTGTCGGTTTCGGAAGAAAAATGGCATCCTTCGGCAATCAGTTCTTCTTTCAGCTCAAGATAATTCTCGATAATGCCGTTATGAACAACCGAGAATTTATGGCTCTCATCCGTATGCGGATGGGAATTAGCATCCGAAGGCTTGCCATGCGTCGCCCAACGTGTATGACCGATGCCGGCACTGCCGACAAGCGGAGAATGTTCCAGTTTGGACTCCAGGTTCGCCAAGCGGCCAAGCGCCTTCACGATTTGCAGACCATCCTTGGTGAACACGGCAATACCCGCCGAATCATACCCGCGGTACTCCAGCTTTTTCAAGCCCTCTACCAAGATCCCCTGAGAATTCTGATTGCCGATATATCCCACGATACCACACATAAATAATTTCCTCCGTCCATTGGATTATAATGTAGGCAGCATGAGGAAAGAAACGTGCCGTGCGGCATGCTTGAGAAAAAGCAAATATTCTGTTGTCATATTCTCAACAAAATAACCTGTCACATCAACTTAATTCTGGAAATGCACAGTCTTCTCCTCTGCCGCAAGCAGATTCGCTTCCGTTCCCTTTTATGCACACCCATAAATAAGTTCTCTTTTGACTGCGCCCACAGAAACGTTGTCTGAACGGTTGCCCTGTTCGTTTTCCGTTTCCATTTACGGCTCTGGCGCTTCACCGGGAGGTCCCCGCCGAACATTTCGAACACCCCCACCTCGTCAGCTTGAGTTTGCCGTGATCGGGATCAGCACACCTTAATCATGCGCTAATTACTGTTCCTTCTCCCCCGCGCAGGTTCAAGCTCTGGCGCTTAAGTGGTTAACCTCACGATCCCCGCTTTCCTTCTCGAATAATGAACATAGTCTATTATATGCACGTCATCGCACTTTTGCAAATGAATTAAAAAACCAGCCCATATTTGAAGCTTTCAAAAAAAACCGGCCTTGCAATAGTTTGAATGCCGCAAAGCCGGATAAAGTGATGCTTCGTCATTATTAAAAAATTGAACTGCTTCTATACGAGTTCGCGCTGCACAACCTCCACAATCCGCCCAACGAATTGATCCAGATCTTCCTTGACCGGACCCTCAGCCATCACACGAATCAGCGGCTCGGTACCGGAGGGACGAACCAGCACCCGACCGTTGCTGCCGAGCTTGCCTTCGACCTCCATTATAGCCGCTTCAATAGCGGAATTGTTCGGATAGTTTCTCTTGTCCTGCACACGCACATTGACTAGCACCTGCGGGTATTTGGTCATCATCGATTTCAGCTCGCTGAGCTTCTTGCCTGAAGCCAGAAGCGTATCCACCAGTTGAATGGCGGTCAGAATACCGTCGCCGGTCGTGTTGTAATCAAGGAAAATGACATGGCCAGACTGCTCGCCGCCCAGATTATAGCCTTCGCGGCGCATTTCTTCCATAACGTAGCGGTCGCCTACTGCCGTCTTCGCCGTCTTGAGAGACAATTTCTCGGCAGCCTTGTAAAAGCCGATGTTGCTCATTACCGTCGAAACAATCGTTCCATCCTTCAGCTTGCCCGCACGGTTCATCGCATCCCCGCAAATACAGAGAATAAAGTCGCCGTCGACTTCTTCGCCCCGGTCATCGATAGCAATCAGACGGTCGGCGTCGCCATCAAAAGCAAGTCCCAAATCCGCACCAAGACGCAGCACTTCCTCGCGCAGCTTCTGAGGGTGGGTGGAGCCGAATCCGTCATTTATGTTCAGGCCGTTCGGTTCCGCCCCAATATCGATCACTTCAGCTCCAAGCTCCCTGAACAACCGGGGGGCCAACTCGTAAGCCGCGCCATGCGCGCAGTCAAGTACAACCTTGAGCCCCTTGAAGCTGTTCGAAATGGTCGTCTTTAAATGATCTAAATAGAGATATTTGGAACCGAAATCCTCTCTTACCGTACCCAAGCCTGAACCGATAGGCCGCGGAAGCTCGTCGCTCTTAGCATCCATCAATTCCTCGATGCGCAGTTCGGTATCATCCGACAGCTTAAAGCCGTCTCCCCCAAAAAACTTAATACCGTTATCTTCCACCGGATTATGGGACGCCGAAATCATAACGCCCGCATCCGCCTTCAAAAGACGGGTAATATAAGCTACGGCAGGCGTCGTTACTACGCCAAGGCGGATAACCTCCGCACCGATTGACAGCATACCGGCTACGAGCGCCGATTCAAGCAGCGGGCCGGATATCCGAGTATCCATTCCGATAACCACCTTCGGCTTATCCACGTTGGCGGTGAGCACATATCCTCCGCAGCGACCGATGCTGTACGCCATCTCCGCCGTCAATTCACGGTTGGCGACTCCACGCACACCGTCGGTTCCAAAATACTTTCCCATGTCTGTTCTCCTTTTTGTTATGCTGCATCAGCTTAATATTCATATATATGATTTCAGGTTTCTCTGTGTTCTGTATGCCCTTGAAGGTTCAGGCTTATCCACTTAATTTATGGACTATTGCGACTGACTATGGCATTGCCGGTTCGCTCTGCCCGCCCGTTTCCCCGCCGCTGCCACTTTCAGGGGAAACCGTCGGCGTCGCGCCCGAGTCCCCATTCACGGCGCTCGGAGACGGTTCATCAACGTTTCCGCTGCCGGTGACGGGTTCCGAGCTTGGCTCCGGCGTTGCTTCGGGCCCACTCACCGGCGAGGCTGATGGAGAGGCGGATGATGCCGGATTGTGCAGTTGAACCGTTACTAGCGGTCTTTGACCATCGCTCAGCTCAATAAAGCGCGGGAGCGATATTTGCAACGGCACCACGTGGTTCCCCGCGCCCAAACCGCTTAAGTCAGCAACCGCTTTGATATTCCCCTTATCCAACCGCTCCAACAAGGGACTTGCCCCGGATAGCGTCAGTGAGACAGTACTGCCTGCGGGACTTGTGACCGAAGCCGTCATTCCGCTGCCAATCCCCTCGAGTGTTACAGAAACGTTGGGTATCGTACGCTCCGAGGCTTCGGAGGCCGTCACTGTAACATTGACGGATTTCGGCTCGATATCCCCGATGCCCTCCGGTGGATCCAAGTTCAATTTGAGTGT
The DNA here is from genome assembly GCF_013393385.1 of Paenibacillus sp. URB8-2. Taxonomy (NCBI): domain Bacteria; kingdom Bacillati; phylum Bacillota; class Bacilli; order Caryophanales; family Paenibacillaceae; genus Paenibacillus; species Paenibacillus sp. URB8-2. The sequence continues at coordinate 4,974,341 of NZ_AP023239.1, forward strand.
TGACGTTCCGGCGGCGCTAATAGAGCTAAGGTCAATCGTTGCGTCATAGGAAGTGACGGAAGCCAGCGCCGATTCCTGCCCGTATATTATAACACTGTCTACTTCCGGCGTTATTTTTGAAAGAACAAGAGAGTCCGGCAGGCGGCCGGTAAATCCGATGCTCAGCGGCACGCTCTTAAAGGGAAGCGTAATTGGAAGGTCCACAGACACGGTCGCCGGCTCGATCACAGCATCCTTAATCTCGTTACCGTTTGAATCGTAGGCGTAAAGCTTCATTCTTTTCTCCGTGACCGTCTCTTTTTCCCCGTCCAGTTCGATCGTCCCCTGCACTTTCGCCACTTTGTCCAGTTCGCTGGCGGCAAGCGTTACCTTGGCTGTTGAAGGCTCTACCACCGGTGTTCCCAACTGATAGCCTTCCGCAGGCACTCCTTTGGCAGCAACCGTAATCGGGAACGATTTCGAATTCCGCTGCTCGATACGCACATGCACTTTCTCGGGGGTAATCGATATCAGCTGGACCCCGCGGGGAACCGAATATTTCAGGGTGATTTCGCTCGTTCCCGGCTCCGCTTTGCTCAAATCAAGCGTTACTTTGTAGGCGTCGGAGAATACATAGGTGAGATCGGTGCTCTTTCCCATGACTTCCATTCTCACGCTGTCCGCGTCCCTCGAAAGCACATACTTGTCGTTATCCAGCCCTGTGACCTGAATCGGGACATTCTCGATGATCTTGGTTTCCAGGCGGGAGGTAGACTGCGGCGTAGACGCGGTATCGATATGCACCATCGCCCACAAAATGATACTTAAAGCCAGCGCAAGCACCTTGTTAAAATTGTTATTGTTCATCCACTTATCCATTGGTGCCGCCCCCCCTCCATTTCCAGAAGGCGTTTCGTTTCTCGGTCAGAGGCGAATGAGTCCGCAGCTCCTCGTAAAGCTTGGAGATCAGCGACTCTTCTTTGATATCCCGGACTACCTGGCCGTTGATTGCAAGTGAAATTTGGCCTGTCTCCTCCGAAACGATCACCGACACCGCATCCGTCACTTCGCTGATCCCAATGCCCGCCCTGTGCCGGGTGCCCAATTCCTTGCTGATAAAAGGGTTCTCCGACAACGGAAGATAACAGGCAGCCGCCGCGATTTGATTCCCTTGCATTATAAGCGCTCCGTCATGCAGAGGGGTATTGGGTATAAAAATATTGATAAGCAGCTCCGAGCTGACCACTGAATTCATCGGAATACCGGATTCCTTATATTCATTAAGGCCGGTTGCCCGTTCAAATACGATTAATGCCCCTATTTTTCTGCGTGCTAAATAATTCACGGCTTTAATAATTTCGCCGATTAACTTGCTGACCTCTTCATCGTTCTCCGCTGTCCTGCCAAAGAACTTTCCCCTTCCCAGCTGTTCCAGACCGCGCCGAAGCTCCGGCTGAAAAATAATAAATATCGCCAGTACCCCGAAGGTAAACATCTGGTTCATGAGCCATTTCAGTGTATATAGATCAAACAGCGTGCTGAACGCCCAGATGACTATGAGTACCAGAATCCCTTTCAAGAGCTGAATTGCACGGGTACCGCGGACCATGTTAAGCACTTTATAAATAATATAGCTGACGATCAGAATATCGATGATATCCTTGATAGACTCTTTCCAGGTAAGGTCCGTAAAATAACTCATTGCGTAAAACCCCCGTCAGTTCATATTAGCTGGGTTTATGTAGAAAGTCTGTTAATTGTGTAACATATCTAGGTTATAACGTTCACGACCATGTTGCAAGTTTGCGCTTAAAGAGGCTAAAAAAACCGCAATTTATCAGAACAAGTCCGAATTCCGAACACAATCTCATTTTTAAAAAAATACAAGAAAAACTCCTGTCGGAGTCTTTTGAAAGAAGTCGCCGGTTTCTTGAAGTTAATGATTTCCATATGATCAAAAAAGCGCCGTCTTTTTCGAGAAAAAGAGGCGCGACAATCCATTATGTCCAAGCGCCGCCGTATTAGCGATAAGCGACATCGGAGAACATATTGGTGACTTTATACCAGATCCAGCTTAATGCCTGGTCTATGCTTTTGACTTGCCCTGAAATGTGGGCGGTCGATGCCTGGTACAACGAACCGTCGATGACGGTCACATTCCCGTTCACTTCCCCGTACACTTGTGTCTTGCCGTTCTCTACCGTAAGATCTCCGGAAACGCTCTTGCCGGAAGGAACGATGACGGTATTCCCTTGGATCACCACCTGATCGAGATCAGAGCCTTTCACGATAAGCTGCCCGTCCTGTTTCCACAAGGTTACGGAGCTCATCAGCATAACGAGCAGAAACACCGAAGCCGCCGTAAGCGCGGGATGTCTCTTAATCCAGGTAATATACCTTCTTTCCTTCTTGGAAGGCGGCAGCGCGCCCATAATGCGTCCCACAAGCTCATCCGAAGTCACAGGACTCTGGTGCATAAGTGAAAACAGCAGCATATCCGTTTGTTCCAATTCCTTAAATTTTGCTCGGCATTCCGAACAGGATAGAAGATGCTCCTTCAAGTCCCGCTGCTGCTGCTCGGGCAAGTCGTCATCCAAATAATCATGCATCATAGAGACGGCCAGTTTGCATTCCATAGGAGCCAATCCTTTCATGAGTACTATTTAATTACCTAAATTCGGGTCGCAAGGCTTGCTTAACTTTCATACGCACCAGATTCATAAAACGTTTCACAAAAATCGTTTGTTCCATTATAATCTCGGGCCCAATTTTTTGCGCAAAAATTCCCGGCCGCGGTGTACCCGGGTCTTAATCGTTGTAACGGGCATATCCAGCACATCGCCGATTTCCTGAAGCGACAAATCCTGCAGATACCTGAGGATCATAACCGACCGGTATTTGACCGGCAGTTCGTCAATCGCCTCGTAAATCGTTCTCTGCGTTTCGGATAGAAGAAGCTCGCTTTCAGGAGTCACGTTATCGCTCGGGATAAGAGAATAACCGTCGGTTCCCTCCTGATCGCCAAGCTCAGCGTCCAGTGAATAGGTCGGCCTGCGCTTGCGCAGACGGTCAATGCTAAGGTTCGTTGCAATCCGGTAAATCCATGTCGAGAATTTCTGATTGTCATCATAGCGTTCCAGATTTCGATAAACCCGCAAAAATGTCTCCTGAACAATATCTTCCGCCTCATGGCGATTATTTAGCATCCGGTAGCCCAGATGATAGATTTTATCCTTATATAATTCGACGAGCTCGGCAAACGCTCTTTGGTCACCCTTCAGGGCGAGCTTTGTCAATCTGCCTTCCAAATTCTCCACCAGTTAACTCCCCCAGACTTGCCGCCCTTAGTATGTCGAAGTCTCCCATATTCACGGTACAAGCATTTAAATCGTAATTCAACCACGGGTAAAAATCAAGGGTTGTCCTAGCGATTTCCAACTATAGGCAGGTGAAAAAAGCCCGCCTTCCACTAAAAGGAAGGCGGGCAGGCAGTTATTACGAAACGAATCGGGAAATGGCCGCGGTATCAGCCGGTATTGCGAAGACCGGCGGCAATTCCGTTGATCGTAAGGAGCACTTCGCGCAGCAGGTCGGCATCGTCCTGCTCCGTGTCCCGCAGCGCTCTAAGCTCGGTTAACAGCTGGACTTGCAAGTAGCTGAGCGGATCGACGTATGGATTGCGCAGCCGGATCGATTCTTGAATGACCGGCACATTGTCCAAAATGTCCTGTTGGCCGGTTATCTTCAAAATCAGATCCGAGGTCAAACGGAATTCTTCCTCAATCTGTCCGTAGATCCGTTTGCGCGCCTCCTCGTTCTTGCTCATCTCCGAGTATTCCTTCGCGATAATCAAATCCGCTTTGGAAAGCGCCATTTGCAGCGTATCGACCAGACTCGTGAAGAAGGAGAAGTGCTCGTACATATGCTGAAGAATCTTCAGATTCTCTTCCTTGTTGTCATAGAAGCTTTGCAGCCCGGTTCCTGCCGCATACCAGGCCGGCAGCAGATAACGGCTTTGGGTCCAGGCAAATACCCATGGTATCGCCCGCAAATCCTCGAACCGGTCGCTGTTCTTCCGTTTGGATGGACGGGAGCCGATATTGAGCTCGCCGATTTCCGGAAGCGGCGTCGACTCTTTAAAGAAGTTCAAGAAATCCGGATCGCGGAAGATCAGGTCCTGATACTTGTTCAGCGAAACCTCGGAAATCTCTCTGCAAATGTCTTCCCATTTATTCTCATAAAGATCGCTGTGCGGCGTTCTTCCGTTTATAGCCGCAATCACGAGTGCGGAAGTTGCCTGCTCCAGGCTGCGGTAGGCGATTCCCTTCATCTTATAGCGCGATGATATAACCTCGCCCTGCTCGGTAATCTTGATTCCGCCTCCGATTGTGGAAGCCGGCTGAGCCAGAATACTGCGGTTCAGCGGCATTCCGCCCCGGCCAAGCGCTCCGCCCCGGCCGTGGAAGAACTTCAGCTTGACACCGAACGAGTCGGCCATGGCCGTAAGCTCCTTCAGCGCCACGCGCAGTTCCCAGTTGGCGGTCACAACGCCGCCGTCTTTGTTGCTGTCCGAATAACCAAGCATGATTTCCTGCAGATCGCTCATTGCGGAGACCGCCTGACGATAGATTGGCAGATTGAAAATCGTGCGCATGATTTCCGGCGCCTCATGAAGATCATCGATGGTTTCGAACAGCGGAACCGCCTGCAGTGTACAGACGACGGTGCCATCTTTGTCCCGGCGGAACAGTCCCACTTCCTTGGCGAATACCATAACCTCCAGAATATCGCTTGCCGCTTCAGCCATACTGATCAGGTAGCTAGTGATACACTGCTTGCCATACTCCGCCTGGGCTGCGTGCACAGTCCGATACACTTCCAGACATTCTTCCGTCGCTTCGCTGTAATCCTGGTAAGGAGAGGTCAGCGGCCGCGGATCATTGAGCAGCTTCTCCAGAAGCTCGATCTTTTCCTGCTCCGACAGTTTGGAGTAATCCGGCGTGATATCCATTTTGGCCAAAATCTCCGTCATGGCGTTCTCATGCTCCTGGCTGTGCTGGCGGATATCGAGTGTCGCCGTATGGAAGCCAAACAACTCTACCTGGCGGATCAATTTCTTAATATAAGTGTCGGCCACATAATCGGCATAGTGATGCCGCAAGCTGCGGTCGATGACGTTCAAATCGTTTATGAGCTCTTCCGGGGAAGAGTAGCGCTCAGGTGTTCCTTTTTTCTTATCGTCCAGCACGTTCTGCGTCTTCGAAATCATGTAACTGAGTTTGATCCGGTAAGGTTCGTTATCGTTGCGCCAAGCATCGACGCGCTCCAAATGAACAACCTCCCGGTCTTTCTCGATGGATTCCAGCAGCTCCGGCGTCACGTTAACGATGCTGGTGCTAAAGCTCAGATATTGTATCAGCTGACGCATGATCTGCTGGTATTCCCGAATAGCCATTATGCGCTGAATTCGCAGCGTCTGAATGGTAACCGAAGACGTAACCGAAGGATTGCCGTCGCGGTCGCCGCCGATCCAGGAACCGAATCGCAGGTAAGTCGGCACATGCCAATTTTGTCCCGGATAGTACTTGCTAAGGCACCGTTCAAGCTCCTGATAAACTTCCGGCAGCACATGGAAAATCGTCTCATGAAAGTAATACATTCCGTTGCGCACTTCATCAAGCACCGTAGGTTTGCGGTCACGCAGTTCATCGGTCTGCCATAAGGTGATAACCTCGTTCAAGAGCTTCTCGCGCAGCTGCTCGCGTTCCCTGAAAGTCAAGGTCGGATTGTCCAGCCCCGTAACATCGTCTGCGATTCGCTTGTGGATGTCGAGAATGGCACGGCGCATCGCTTCTGTCGGGTGGGCGGTCATGACCAGCTCCAGTGACAGGCCATTAATAATCTCCCACACTTCCTTAGGAGAGAAGTCTCGTTCCCGCAACTCCTGAATTGCGCTCTCTATAGAACCTGGCTGTACGGTTTCCCCCGCAGAGCGCTCATAGTCTCTTTTCCGGCGAATCCGATGATTTTGTTCGGCTATATTCACCAATTGAAAATAAATGGCGAATGCCCGGATTACCTGATGCCGGTTCTCCGGATCCAGGGAATTGATTAATTCCTTAAATTCGCTGTGCAGTTCAGGCAAAAACACTGAGCGCAACGATTTACTGGTCTCACGAATTTTCTCCACGATATCCAGCAATTCATTGCCGCCTTGATGTACCAAGACCTCGCCCAAAATGTTTCCCAGGAACCGTACGTCTCGCCGCAGCAGGTTGTTGGAATTGACTTTGCCAGCGGTAGTCGTAAGTTCGGTCATGCTGTTCCCCCCATCCTTCTTCCGTATCAATGTCTCATCACAAGTCATGTTTCAAGCTTTCCTCATATCATACAATAAAACGGATCGAAAATCTTCAACTTTGTTTCACGGTAAAGCACCACAGTCTTTTAAGATTATACATCAAAATGATTATTTATTCAGGTATATTTTTTCACATTTTTATTAAATTATCGAGAAAATAGCTGGTATCGTTCTAATTTGCGTATAAAATATGGAAGACAGGGTTTACATTTCGGGAGTGCTTATACAGCGGAAGGATTGAAATCCGTTTGAAAACAAATTAAATCCTTGACCGAATATCGAACTTTTGACAGATTTGGACTTCGGATTACTGCTGATCATGTCCCCTTTCGCCTATTCATCTCCCCTGCCAGATCATAAGTCGTGTCTTTATCAAGTGTTCTCTGCACGTCACACGTTATTTACAACATCCGCCGCGTTAATCTGTCACTACGTGCGCCTATTCCGTAAAGAAGGTCTCGTAGCCGCTATGCAGCGTGACCCACGGCTCGTCCGATCTCCCTTTTATTATCCCCATGTTGGAACAGAAATAGGCGCTAATCCCATGAAATCTCCTGCCTTAACCCCCATCTTTAGTTTGATCACTTTTCAATTTCTTAAGCATGTCCAGCGTCGGCTGCATAAAGTCGGAACGCTCTTTATCCAGAATCGCTTGCAGACGGTCACGATCCTCCTCGGCCTTATCCAACAGTTCCCGCGGCACCAGACTGCCTTTAGCGATTGCCCGAAGCAGTGCAATAACTACGATCATCAAAATAAACGCCACGATATAAGCAAGCCCGTATTTGTCCGCAAGCGGCAGCAGCTTTTCCAACTGTGCAATGTCTTCCTGTTTCATTCTCTCATCCCTTTCTTTATTTCATGTAAAATTCCGTTAACTGGGATTCGAAGATCAAGTTCAGGTGAGAAAAATCGATTCGTTACAGGATCACTCCTTTATTCGGTATTCCTGAAATCTCTTTCAGATACGATAGGAAATGTGATAAAATGGATTTTGTTCGTATTATGTTCGTGTTTTTTATAATATACTATTCCAGCTTCATTTTCGTAAAATCCGGTTTAGGGCCATTTTGAGCCAGCTATAATACATTAACGCCCATTTCCTTGTCTTATGGCAATAAAATCGATACATTATTTACCTTTTGGCAAATTTGATTTATAGTAACATCAACAGCATTTGCAAAAATAAGGAGTGTTCGAGATGGAACAAGATTTTGGATTGTTTTTAAAACGGCTGCGCGAGAGTAAAGGCCTGACCCTAAGCCAGCTAGCTTCAGGCGCCGGAATCAGCGGTTCACAAATATCACGGATCGAAAATGGCCTTCGCGGCGTACCCAAGCCGGCAACCCTCCGTAAAATTGCAGAAGCTATGGATGTACCCTATGAAGAACTTATGGAACACGCCGGGTATTTACGTGAAAATGAGCAAATGGCTGAGTCAATACCGGAATGGGCTACCGGCAAAGACAAACGCGATTTCAAAAGAATGCTGGAAGATGACGGGGAGCTCATGTTTGATGGGATTCCGCTCAACAAAGAGGACAAGCAAAGAATAAAAGACGTGCTGACAGGCTTATTCTGGGAAGCCAAACAGATGAATAAACGAAATCCTGCTTACAAAAAAGGTAAATCGGAAGATTAGCACCCTGACAACAATAATTATGCAGCAGGTGAAAAGAATGGATGAACTGATCGATAAACTAATTAAAAAATATAAAACCAACTGCCCGTTTGCAATATGTCGGGCTCTCGGCATCCATGTCCGATTTATGGATCTGGGCGGGGGAACCAAGGGGTTATATTACCGTAAGCTGCGAAGAAGATTTATCGTCATTCATAATGGACTGTCTCTGGAATGGCAGCGATTTGTTTGCGCTCATGAACTGGGTCATGACCGGCTGCATAAAGGGATTAACCGTTTCTTTTTAGAGGAGAATTCCTATTTTGCCCCGGGAAAGCTGGAACGACAGGCCAATCGTTTTGCGGCTCTTTTGCTCAGCGCCGCTGCACATCCCGAACAAGATGAATCGTTGGAAAGCTATTATTTGCGTTTAGGTATACCGCCGGAGGTCGGCTTTTTTTTGGACCATTAATCCAAACATACATTCGCTTTTATATATAGTGTTAAAATCCCATGATGTTAACATTCCTCTGTTATTTACGTTTCCGCAAAAAGGCTCAGAAACACAAAAAAACCCTTACTACAGTAAGAGTATCTGTTTAATATAAGATTGTTTATGCTGCCATTAATAAAATGGAGCGGGTGATGGGAATCGAACCCACGCTATCAGCTTGGAAGGCTGAAGTTCTACCATTGAACTACACCCGCAAAGGTGAAAATCGGGATGACACGATTCGAACATGCGACCCCCTGGTCCCAAACCAGGTGCTCTACCAAGCTGAGCTACATCCCGTTAGTATAAAATGGCGCGCCCTGAGAGATTCGAACTCCCGGCCTTTTGATTCGTAGTCAAACGCTCTATCCAGCTGAGCTAAGGGCGCAAAATATGGAGCGGACGACGGGAATCGAACCCGCGACCCTCGCCTTGGCAAGGCGATGCTCTACCGCTGAGCCACGTCCGCAATAAATATGGTGCGCGTGGAGGGACTTGAACCCCCACGTCAAAGACGCTAGATCCTAAGTCTAGTGCGTCTGCCAATTCCGCCACACGCGCAGATACTTCTAAAGTGAGCCATGAAGGATTCGAACCTTCGACACCCTGATTAAAAGTCAGGTGCTCTACCAACTGAGCTAATGGCTCATATCAATGGCTGGGGATATAGGATTCGAACCTATGCATGACGGAGTCAAAGTCCGTTGCCTTACCGCTTGGCTAATCCCCAATAGTGAACACCTATATAATACCATATTAATCTAGAATATAAGAAATATATGGTGGAGGCTGAGGGGATCGAACCCCCGACCCTCTGCTTGTAAGGCAGATGCTCTCCCAGCTGAGCTAAGCCTCCCTATTTATGGCAATCTTCTTGAGGTAATACAAGCCTCCGGAATTTTCATCCCTGAGAACAAAGAAGTAATGGTGACCCGTAGGGGATTCGAACCCCTGTTACCTCCGTGAAAGGGAGGTGTCTTAACCCCTTGACCAACGGGCCTCAATGAAATGGAGCTCTCAACCGGGATCGAACCGGTGACCTCATCCTTACCATGGATGCACTCTACCTACTGAGCTATGAGAGCATGGCTCCCCGAACAGGACTCGAACCTGTGACAACTCGATTAACAGTCGAGTGCTCTACCAACTGAGCTATCAGGGAATGGTTGTCCGCTTGGCGGCGTCCTACTCTCCCAGGACCCTTCGGTCCAAGTACCATCGGCGCTGGAGGGCTTAACGGTCGTGTTCGGGATGGGTACGCGTGGAACCCCTCCGCCATCGCCACCAAACGGATGTTTTCCGGTCGCTTCGCTTCCCGAATCTCTTCAGGAAAATCATCGACTACAGAAAACGCGCTACAGAGATCTTACTCCCTGAAAACTGGACCGAAACGAATCTTGCATTTTAGAAATTTGGATAAGCCCTCGACCGATTAGTATTGGTCAGCTCCATGCATTGCTGCACTTCCACCTCCAACCTATCTACCTCGTCGTCTTCAAGGGGTCTTACTAAATTGGGAAATCTCATCTTGAGGGGGGCTTCACGCTTAGATGCTTTCAGCGCTTATCCCGTCCGTACGTAGCTACCCAGCCATGCTCCTGGCGGAACAACTGGTGCACCAGCGGTACGTCCATCCCGGTCCTCTCGTACTAAGGACAGCTCCTCTCAAATTTCCTACGCCCACGACAGATAGGGACCGAACTGTCTCACGACGTTCTGAACCCAGCTCGCGTACCGCTTTAATGGGCGAACAGCCCAACCCTTGGGACCTACTTCAGCCCCAGGATGCGATGAGCCGACATCGAGGTGCCAAACCTCCCCGTCGATGTGGACTCTTGGGGGAGATAAGCCTGTTATCCCCAGGGTAGCTTTTATCCGTTGAGCGATGGCCCTTCCATGCGGTACCACCGGATCACTAAGCCCGACTTTCGTCCCTGCTCGACTTGTTGGTCTCGCAGTCAAGCTCCCTTCTGCCTTTGCACTCTTCGAATGATTTCCAACCATTCTGAGGGAACCTTGGGACGCCTCCGTTACGCTTTAGGAGGCGACCGCCCCAGTCAAACTGCCCGCCTGACACGGTCCCCGCACCCGTTTAGGGTGCCAGGTTAGAACCTAGATACGATCAGGGTGGTATCCCAACGGCGCCTCCACCGAAGCTGGCGCTCCGGCTTCTAAGGCTCCCACCTATCCTGTACAGATCGTACCCAAGTTCAATATCAAGCTGCAGTAAAGCTCCATGGGGTCTTTCCGTCTTGTCGCGGGTAACCTGCATCTTCACAGGTATTAAAATTTCACCGGATCTCTCGTTGAGACAGCGCCCAAGTCGTTACGCCATTCGTGCGGGTCAGAATTTACCTGACAAGGAATTTCGCTACCTTAGGACCGTTATAGTTACGGCCGCCGTTTACTGGGGCTTCGGTTCACAGCTTCGGGTTACCCCTAACCGCTCCCCTTAACCTTCCAGCACCGGGCAGGCGTCAGCCCGTATACTTCGCCTTGCGGCTTCGCACAGACCTGTGTTTTTGCTAAACAGTCGCTTGGGCCTTTTCACTGCGGCCCCCTCGGGCTATTCACCCTACCGAGGCACCCCTTCTCCCGAAGTTACGGGGTCATTTTGCCGAGTTCCTTAACGAGAGTTCTTCCGCGCGCCTTAGAATTCTCTTCTCGCCTACCTGTGTCGGTTTGCGGTACGGGCACCTTCTCCTGGCTAGAGGCTTTTCTTGGCAGTGTGAGATCATGACCTTCGCTACTGTAATTTTCGCTCCCCATCACAGCCCAGCCTTAATAGTGTACGGATTTGCCTATACACCAGCCTCGCTGCTTGGACGGACATCCATCAGTCCGCGTCACTACCCTCCTGCGTCCCCCCATCGCTCATAGCGGATTACGGTGGTACAGGAATATCAACCTGTTGTCCTTCGACTACGCCTGTCGGCCTCGCCTTAGGTCCCGACTTACCCTGAGCGGACGAGCCTTCCTCAGGAAACCTTGGGCTTTCGGCGGATCAGATTCTCACTGATCTTTTCGTTACTCATACCGGCATTCTCACTTGTATGCTGTCCAGCTGTCCTTACAGTCAACCTTCAACCCACATACAACGCTCCCCTACCCCTGGATCGACTTCACTCCAGCTTCGAAGCAGATGTGTTTATCCCCGGAGTGCATTTGGCCTCAAGCCTTGATTTCAGGCTTTTCGGCAAAAATGTCTCCTTCTATAAACACCGCCTCAAAGACACAGTGAAGTCGATCCAAGCCATAGCTTCGGTGGTGTGTTTAGCCCCGTTACATTTTCGGCGCAGAGTCACTCGACCAGTGAGCTATTACGCACTCTTTCAATGGTGGCTGCTTCTAAGCCAACATCCTGGTTGTCTGTGCAACTCCACATCCTTTCCCACTTAACACACACTTGGGGACCTTAGCTGATGGTCTGGGCTGTTTCCCTTTTGACAATGGATCTTAGCACTCACTGTCTGACTCCCGGTGCATCAGTAGCTGGCATTCGGAGTTTGACTGAGCTTGGTAACCCTTGCGGGCCCCGCACCCAATCAGTGCTCTACCTCCAGTACTGTTAATCACCGAGGCTAGCCCTAAAGCTATTTCGGGGAGAACCAGCTATCTCCGAGTTCGATTGGAATTTCTCCGCTACCCCCACCTCATCCCCGCACTTTTCAACGTGCGTGGGTTCGGGCCTCCAGTGCGTGTTACCGCACCTTCACCCTGGACAGGGGTAGATCACACGGTTTCGGGTCTACGCCCACGTACTTATTCGCCCTATTCAGACTCGCTTTCGCTGCGGCTCCGGCTTCTCGCCTTAACCTTGCACGTTAAACGTAACTCGCCGGTTCATTCTACAAAAGGCACGCCATCACCCCTATAACGGGCTCTGACTTCTTGTAAGCACACGGTTTCAGGTACTATTTCACTCCCCTTCCGGGGTGCTTTTCACCTTTCCCTCACGGTACTGTTTCACTATCGGTCGCCAGGGAGTATTTAGCCTTGGCAGATGGTCCTGCCGGATTCATACGGGGTTTCACGTGCCCCGCACTACTCGGGATCCGTCTCGGAGGGAACAAAATTTGGGCTACAGGGCTTTTACCTCTATCGCGGGCCTTTCCAGACCTCTTCACCTATCTTGTTCCTTTGTAACTCCATGTGAGACGTCCCACAACCCCAGGGAGCAAGCTCCCTGGTTTAGGCTGTTCCGCGTTCGCTCGCCGCTACTGACGGAATCACTCTTGTTTTCTCTTCCTCAGGGTACTTAGATGTTTCAGTTCCCCTGGTCTGCCTCCACCTACCCTATGAATTCAGGTAGGAGTGACTGTGCATTACCACAGCCGGGTTTCCCCATTCGGACACCCCCGGATCAACGCTTGCTTACAGCTCCCCGAGGCCTTTTCGTTGTTCGCCACGTCCTTCATCGGCTCCTGGCGCCTAGGCATCCTCCGTGTGCTCTTAGTAGCTTAACCACATGTTTTCCCGTTAGGGAAAATCATGAACCACTATTCACTTCACTTGATCAATCGCTTGACACAAGTTCAGCTAAAAGATGTTCTAAAACGCAATTTTCGTTTCGGTATCCAGTTTTCAAGGATCAAGATTCTTGCATGTTATACTGTTGGTGGAGCCAAGGAGGATCGAACTCCTGACCTCCTGCTTGCAAGGCAGGCGCTCTCCCAGCTGAGCTATGGCCCCATAAAAGGAAATTTAATTTAAAGTGGTGGGCCTTAGTGGACTCGAACCACCGACCTCACCCTTATCAGGGGTGCGCTCTAACCAGCTGAGCTAAAGGCCCTTAGTCTTGCATATACTCTTATGGAAACCCATAAGGATGCGCTTGGCGGCGTCCTACTCTCCCAGGACCCTTCGGTCCAAGTACCATCGGCGCTGGAGGGCTTAACGGTCGTGTTCGGGATGGGTACGCGTGGAACCCTCCGCCATCGCCACCAAACGCTTAAGAAAGAGACTTGCTCTCTCAAAACTGAGCAACGAGTGAGTTGAAAGCTTTGCGAAGCAAAGCTGCTTCGAAAGCATAAGCTTTGGAAGTCAAGCTTCCGATTTGAATGTTTCCGCTCGGGAAACGATTCTCCATAGAAAGGAGGTGATCCAGCCGCACCTTCCGATACGGCTACCTTGTTACGACTTCACCCCAATCATCTACCCCACCTTCGGCGGCTGGCTCCCTTGCGGGTTACCCCACCGACTTCGGGTGTTGTAAACTCTCGTGGTGTGACGGGCGGTGTGTACAAGACCCGGGAACGTATTCACCGCGGCATGCTGATCCGCGATTACTAGCAATTCCGACTTCATGCAGGCGAGTTGCAGCCTGCAATCCGAACTGAGACCGGCTTTATAAGATTGGCTCCACCTCGCGGTTTCGCTTCCCGTTGTACCGGCCATTGTAGTACGTGTGTAGCCCAGGTCATAAGGGGCATGATGATTTGACGTCATCCCCACCTTCCTCCGGTTTGTCACCGGCAGTCACTCTAGAGTGCCCAGCCTTACCTGCTGGCAACTAAAGTCAAGGGTTGCGCTCGTTGCGGGACTTAACCCAACATCTCACGACACGAGCTGACGACAACCATGCACCACCTGTCTCCTCTGTCCCGAAGGCCGCGCCTATCTCTAGACGATTCAGAGGGATGTCAAGACCTGGTAAGGTTCTTCGCGTTGCTTCGAATTAAACCACATACTCCACTGCTTGTGCGGGTCCCCGTCAATTCCTTTGAGTTTCAGTCTTGCGACCGTACTCCCCAGGCGGAGTGCTTACTGTGTTAACTTCGGCACCAAGGGTATCGAAACCCCTAACACCTAGCACTCATCGTTTACGGCGTGGACTACCAGGGTATCTAATCCTGTTTGCTCCCCACGCTTTCGCGCCTCAGCGTCAGTTACAGCCCAGAAAGTCGCCTTCGCCACTGGTGTTCCTCCACATCTCTACGCATTTCACCGCTACACGTGGAATTCCACTTTCCTCTTCTGCACTCAAGCTGCCCAGTTTCCAGTGCGACCACAGGTTGAGCCCATGGTTTAAACACCAGACTTAAACAGCCGCCTGCGCGCGCTTTACGCCCAATAATTCCGGACAACGCTTGCCCCTACGTATTACCGCGGCTGCTGGCACGTAGTTAGCCGGGGCTTTCTTCTCAGGTACCGTCACTCTTGTAGCAGTTACTCTACAAGACGTTCTTCCCTGGCAACAGAGCTTTACGATTCGAAAACCTTCATCACTCACGCGGCGTTGCTCCGTCAGGCTTTCGCCCATTGCGGAAGATTCCCTACTGCTGCCTCCCGTAGGAGTCTGGGCCGTGTCTCAGTCCCAGTGTGGCCGTTCACCCTCTCAGGTCGGCTACGCATCGTCGCCTTGGTGAGCCGTTACCCCACCAACTAGCTAATGCGCCGCAGGCCCATCCCCTGGTAGCAGATTGCTCCGCCTTTCCGCCTTCCGGTATGCACCAGAAGGTCTTATCCGGTATTAGCTACCGTTTCCGGTAGTTATCCCAGTCCAAGGGGCAGGTTGCCTACGTGTTACTCACCCGTCCGCCGCTAAGTCCTTTTGAGAGCAAGCTCTCAAAAGGACTCCGCTCGACTTGCATGTATTAGGCACGCCGCCAGCGTTCGTCCTGAGCCAGGATCAAACTCTCCAATAAAGTATTGAAAGAGCGATAAGCTCATTTTGAAACATCTGACGAGAATTTGCATTCTCTTCATTTTGGAACTCGCTAAAGCGAATTCCCACTCACTCGTTGTTCAGTTTTCAAAGATCAATTTCTCTTCCAGTGCATCGCCGCGTCTCTTGCAGCGACCTTTATAATATATCATACTACTTATCTTTTTGGCAAGCATTTTTTTCGAAAAACATTTTTTCGTTTTATCCTTGCCTGCGCTTCCTTAACATAACGAAAAGGAGCGCGAGATATAATGTATCACAGCGCCTCCCTTTTAGTCAACCTTTTATATTTATAAATCGCTCATTGTATTCTTAATGCTTGAATTGGGAAGAGCGGCCGCCCCAAGCGTATTTGGAAAGTTCCTTTTGCGGTGCAAACCGGGCATACATGCGAAAGACGGTTTTGTATCTGTTGGCAATGGCATGCCTGATATTCTGATCCAATCGTTGGTCGCTTAGGTCGAGCAGCATTTCATCCAGCTCTTTGCGCAATACATAGTCCAGTTCTTTGCATTCTTTTTCGTTGAACAACATACCCAACATATGCTTGGCCTCCTTCATTCTTCTGTTGTACCGGGGATTCGGCTTGAACACCGCTTACACTAGATTAACCGAAGCGTCCGAATTATAACCATAATTATATATTTTTTCCTGTACAAGTTGATATTTCATGACTATTAGTTTATTACCCACAATTGCCGTTTTTGCGCTACTGTGCTTTACTGTTATGCGCAATTATCCGGAATTTTATGATAATAAAGCAAAAGTAACGGTGCTCTCGATAACGGCCGCTATGAGGAGCAAGATTACGATCCAAATGGATGCGGTCAGTGTCTGGCGCATAAAAGATGACCAATCCCCTCCCGTCCGGTTTCTTCCAATCATGCTTGATGCCGTTTTGGCTCCAAACTGAAGGCCGAAAGCACAAGCTATGACGATAGCGGGAATTTCGATAATACCATGCGGCAGCAGTCCCTTAACAATCAGTTCGAATACATCCCGGTCTTGAAGAACGAATGAATGCACCAAATATCCGATAACACCTCCATTGATCAGGAGAAAGATAGCCGGCAGAATTCCGAACAAAGCCCCTAAAAAAATAATGAGCACACCCTTAATGCTGTTATTCATGAAAATAAATACAAAAAAGCTCAACTGCGGATTGGACGATTTCCGTAAATCTTCACTGATGCTGCCAAGTCCCTTAAGCTGCTCCATCAGAAGACGCTCCAATTCACCCGTTCCGAGCCATCCGGCGATAATACCGACGATAAACAACAAACAGGAAATTGCCAGTGCCTTACGTATTTTAAGAATATCCCTGCCAAAAGTAAAAATGGAGAACATGTCTAACCTCCTGATCTTTTGCGTTTTATACGAAGTCATAACCGGACCGTACGAGCATACATTTAGAACAAACAAGCTTTCGTATGGGAGAGGAGTCTTGAGTTTATGAATTCCTTTTATGTATTCAGCGGCAAAAAAATAAAGCGTTTCTTCTATATTTGCGCCGCTGCTCTGCTTGCCGCCGGAGTCGTTTATGTAGAGCGCGGCAATATTACTGTTTTTTCCGAATCAGCCCCTTCCGCCATTTACAGCGTGCCAACGGAAAAAAAACTGATCGCCCTGACCTTTGACATCAGCTGGGGGGAAAAGCGACCGGGTCCGATCCTCAAAGTACTTGAGGACAAAAAAGTCGACAAAGCCACTTTCTTCCTTTCTTCTCCCTGGAGCAAGACGCATCAGGACATTGTGGCGAACATCAAGAATGCGGGTTATGAAATCGGCAGCCACGGTCACAAGCATGTCAATTATAGTACGCTTAGCAGCGAGGAAATTCGAACTCAGATTACGACGGCAGGTACGGTTCTAACCGAATTAACCGGCAAAGAGCCCAAACTGATTCGAATGCCCAACGGCGATTTTGATAAAAGAGTCCTGCAGGTGGCAAACGATCTCGGCTACAAAGTCATCCAATGGGATACCGATTCTCTTGATTGGAAAAATATCGGTGTTGAAAATATTGTGAAACGGGTGACTACCAAAGCCCATCCCGGCGATATCGTGCTGCTCCATGCCAGCGATTCCTGCAAACAGACCCACGAGGCGCTGCCTCTTATTATCGATGAGCTTCGCAGACAAGGGTATGAGTTCGTGACTGTCTCGGAGCTTATCGGCCAAGGCAGTGCAGAAAGCAAGGAAGTCCGGGATTCGGCATGGCTGAACAATCAATTGGAGGATGCCGCAGGTCTGTAATCACTATTAAGGGCAGGAACTTCCGATCGATCAATGCCGCGGGGAAATCAGCTCCGAAATGTCCGGAGTCGGCGTGTTCAGCTTCGGATAGGCGAGGTTCAGCTTTTCCAATGTCTTAACTACGATGTTCAATGCCAAGTAGTTTCGGAACCAGCGGTGATTGGCGGGAATCCAGTACCATGGAGCATTATCGGTGGCGGTCTCTTTAAAAATATCTTCGTAAGCCTCCTGGTAGTCGTCCCAAAATTTCCGTTCTTCCAAATCGCTCACATCGAATTTCCAATGCTTGGTGGGATCTTGAAGCCGCTCCTGAATTTTTTCCAGCTGTTTTTCCTTCGAAATATGAAGAAAAAGCTTAATGATAATGGTGTTCTCCTCCGTCAGCATCTCTTCAAAGTGCCGGATCTGACGGAAACGCCGTTTGGTCTCATCCTTATCCTGGCTGCCATGAACGCGGGGCACAAGCACATCTTCGTAATGGGAGCGGTTGAAGGCCGAGATATATCCTTTTGCCGGGGTCTGTTTATGCACTCTCCATAAAAAATCATGGGCCGACTCATCCAGGGTCGGCTTTTTAAAGCTGGTTACCGTAAATCCCTGAGGATTGATTCCCGAAAAAACATGTTTAACTGTTCCGTCCTTACCGCTTGAGTCCATTCCTTGAAGAACGATGAGCAGCGAATGCTCCTTTTGGGCGAAGAAAATATCCTGAAGCTCGGCAAGACGTTCCTTGAGAGATACCATTTTGGTATCGGCCTCTTCTTTATTTTTAAAGCCACCTGTTTCGTCGGGGTCTAGCTTTCTCAATATTTTGCCGCCTGTGTCTTTTATCATATAACGGTCAATGTTCATATATACCCCTCCCGAATTCGCAACGTGGTCTTTCTTTTATGTTTAACCCCGCCTTCCGGAATTTAATCGCCGCTTACGAAAAATAACCCCGCTTCCTTATTTCTTGGGAACGGGGTTATGCTATCTCCCTCGGTTACTCGGCGGCTGGCTGCAAGATACGGTGAAGTCTCAAAATCTGGAATGCATTACAAGTGATCAGCGGAACCACGATAAATAAAGTTGCATTGTCTACACCGATCCGCAGCACACCGATCATTTCCACAATCGTAATACCGGTCATGAAGAAAAAAGTCGGAATCCAGGCCGAAGCGTTGGTGTCCCGCACTTTGAAATGGGCCACCGCAAGGGCTGTAAACAAAATCGAAAGACCGAGAGCCAGATCGGCAATAAGACTGCGGCCTCCCCCTATGAACGAACGAAGAAAAAACAAATCAAACAGGGCGAGGAGCGCCAGGACGAGCTGTATGTATTGCCATCTTTTTCGCTGAAACACGCCGAATCCCATGTAGTTCAAAATCAGATATGCGAAGAAGCCAAGCTGAGAGTAGACGCTTACAAGCATTCCGTAACCGAATAAAATTAACGTAAACAGCATGAAGTCCGATATGCCTTTAAAAGGAATTGCACCGGTGACTCCCTGAAGCGCCAGTCCTGCCGCGACAGCTCCCAAGGAACCGATCAGCAGCGTTGTCCAGAACAGATGAAACCATTTTTTTATATTCAGGCCGCTCACCCCCATGACAGATTTATTTTACCAAGGTTGCCGCCAAAAAACCATTCCACCGCAACATAATTGTGTTTTCTCAACGGCATACTACATACCAATATCCCCATAAAAGGAGGACGGCTTAATGAGACGGGCGGTAATACGCAACACCGGAATCGCACTTGGACTGATTCTGATCTTGACGGCCTGCGGGAGTGAGCAGAGCGGTTCTTCATCACAGCAATTCAGTTATAAGGAAATGAAGACCATGGTCGTCGATATATTAAAGAGCGAAGATGGCAAAAAGGCTGTGGAGGAAGCTATCTCCTCTCCAAGCTCAGGTGGCGGAGAGGGTGGCGGCACAATGAGCATGAAGATGCTGCCGCTCCAAACGAATGAGCAAATAAAGCTGGCTGTAAAAGATACGATCACGGCTCCTGAGTATCAGAAGGAAATTGAGAAAATTATGACGGACCCTCAGTTTGCAGGAGATTTTGCCAAAGCCATCAGCTCACAGAGCAAGCAGCTGCATCTCCAGCTAATCAAAGACCCGACTTACCAGAAATCTGTGGGTGAAATTATGAAATCTCCCGAAATGATGAAAATGTTCCTTGATCTAACCAAAACGCCGGATTATCGCAAGCAGACGATGACCGTGATGCAGGAGACGATGCAAAATCCTCTGTTCCGGATGGAAGTCCTCTCTTTGCTCAAAACAGTCGTTCAGGAAGAACTCCAGCCAAAAGTTGAGAAAAAGGAAGGCGGCAAGGGCGGCGGCGGTGGTGATGGTGAGGGACAACAAAGCGGCAAAGAAGGCGAATCTTGAGGATATGATAAAAGTGAATTTGGTCGAAATAAAGCCAGGCTCTTTGACGGAGAGCCTGGCTTTATTGTTTGATTTATTCACATTTAATGATTATTCGCTCCGCGATATCGTCGAACAACCGTGCAGTGTCTGTTCCCGCCTTGTAAACGGAAGGGGAGAAATCCAGTTCAGAGACATGGTTCTCCGGCGCTCCAAGCGGGATTTGACCCAGCAGGTCCGTATGCAGCGTCTCCGCCAGCCTTGCTCCGCCGCCACGACCGAAGATATAATCCTTTTGACCGCAGGCGGAGCATTGATAATAAGCCATATTTTCAACGACACCAAGGATCTCGTGATCCGTATGCAGCGCCATAGAGCCCGCTCTCGCCGCCACAAACGCCGCTGTCGCGTGAGGAGTGGTTACAATCACCTCTTTGCTCTGCGGCAGCATTTGATGTACGTCAAGGGCTACATCGCCCGTTCCCGGGGGCAAGTCCAACAGCATATAGTCAAGCTCTCCCCAGCCGACATCGCTGAAGAATTGGCGCAGCATTTTGCCCAGCATCGGTCCGCGCCAGATCACCGGGTTATTATCTCGGATAAAAAAGCCCATCGATATCACTTTCACACCGAAGCGCTCAACGGGAATGATCGTTCCATCTTCAACGACAGGCTCTTCCTCGATCCCCATCATATCCGGTACACTGAAGCCGTAAATGTCGGCATCGATCAAACCAACCTTTTTACCTTTTCGCGCAAGAGCGGCAGCCAGGTTAACCGTAACCGTCGATTTGCCGACTCCTCCCTTGCCGCTGGCTATGGCAATAAAGTTAATTCCCGAATCCTCGCGTAGAATCTCATGTCCTTCCAGTCCCGCCGCGTGGCCTTTCAGCTTCTCTTCTCCGCCTTCGGCTGTGCCGCTCCTTCTCAGAAGAGAGCGTTCATGGTCGGTTGCGTCCCGCAAACGGATATGAACTTTCTCGGCGCCACCTTCCCGCAGACGATCCCTTACCTCTTGCTCAAGCTCCATTCTTTTTGCTTCATCCTTCTCCAAGCATACGAGCGATAAAGAAATATGGTCTTCCTTCGTCAAAATATCGCGGATCAACTGCAGTTCAATCAGGCTTTTTCCGGTTTCCGGGTCGGCAATTGGCAGCAGCAGTTCTTGAATTTGTTCCCTGGACAGCATTGGAAAACACCCCTGTTCTGTAACCGGCAGCTTATAGACCGGATTCATTTTGTCCATTATAGCATTACCGTTTAGGGGATGAGTAGTCCTTCGCCTGATCGCCTGCTTCATACCGCAAAATGCCTCTATAAATGCTTGTCGCCACTTTACGTTGATACATGTCGTCGCCGAGCAGAACCGATTCCTGCGGATGAGACAGAAAGCCCACTTCGACAAGGATCGAGGGCATTTTGAGCGCCTGCAGCATATACACCGTATTTACCGTTTTCGCGGTTCGGTTCGTATTCGAAAGCACTGTCCGAATCTCATTCTGTACAAGCCTGGCCAGCGCTTCGTTATCCGGATGATTCGGATAGTAAAAAACTTGAGCGCCGCTCCAGCGGTTTGAAGGAATGCTGTTCATATGAATGCTTATGAAAAGATCGGCTTTCTTATCCTCGATCGTCCGAACCCGTTGTTTGAGGTCTTCCGTCTTTCGCTTGCTGTAGCCTTTCGTCTCCGTCCCGGCGAGGTCGTAATCGCCTTCCCGTGTCATGACGACGATGGCGCCCGCCTGCTGCAAATAATCGCGTAAATACAGCGAGACGGCCAGGTTGATGTCCTTTTCAATCAAACCGCCACGGCTGACCGCTCCCCCATCGGGTCCGCCATGCCCCGCATCGATCGCAATGACTTTGCCGGATAGCGGCAGGCTCCAATAATTCCATGTTCTCGCGGTAGGCATATCGTATGAAATAATGCCCAGCAGCAGAGCCAAGAGAAGGGCGCCCCCTATCCCTTTTTTCATGCTGCTCCAAGAGATCCAGACCGAGACTTTATGCTTGTTGCGGCCGGACATAATAAAAGACCCCCTCGTCCCGATAGATTCTACTCATCTATATGGGACAAGAGGGTCAAATAGTACCTCTAATTCATTATGAAGTTGTAACTTCCTTCATGCCTTCAATGAGAATTTGGGCAACCTCAGGCCGGGAGAATTCCGGCGGCGGGCATACTCCTTCACGCAGCATGGCGCGCACTTTGGTACCCGACAAGGCTACATGATCTTCTTTTGTATGAGGGCATGTCTTATTTGAAGCCATGTTTCCGCATTTCTTGCAGAAGAAGCTGTGTTCGAAGAACAGAGGAGTAATATCAAGCTCTTCGGCAGTGAAATTGGAGAAGATCTCCTGGGCTTCGTACGTTCCGTAATAATCGCCAACACCGGCATGGTCGCGGCCTACAATAAAATGGGTGCAGCCGTAGTTTTTGCGGACCATGGCATGGAAAATCGCTTCACGCGGACCGGCATAGCGCATGGCTGCCGGGAACACCCCGAGGAATGTCCGGTTCTGCGGATAGTAATTTTCCAAAAGGGCCAGGTAGCTCTTCATGCGCACGTTCGCTGGCACATCGTCCGACTTTGTCTCGCCTACCAGCGGATTCAGGAACAAGCCGTCCACGATTTCCATCGCGGACTTTTGAATATATTCATGGGCACGGTGAACAGGGTTCCGAGTCTGAAAGCCCACAACCTTTCTCCAGCCATTTTCGGCAAAAATTTCACGGGTCTTGGCCGGGTCAAAATAAAACTCACCGAATTTCTCCGGCTGCGGACGGTTCAAAACGGTAATCGGACCGCCGACATAAGTTGTATTACGGGCAAACAGCTTGCTTACGCCAGGATGCTCAGGGTCGGTTGTTTTAAAAACATTCTGAGCTTCAACCTCCTGATCGACACTGTAAATGCTCTCGACATTCAGAAGACCGTATATTTTGCCGTCCTCTTCACCGACCAGAGCCAATCTCTCGCCGATCTTCAAAGAAGCGGCTTCCTCATCGCTAAGAGACAGCGTAATCGGAATGCTCCATACCGTTCCATTCGCAAGACGCATATTTTTCACGACCGAATGATAGTCCTCTTCGTTCAGAAATCCGGTAAGCGGGGAAAAAGCGCCGACACCGATCAAGTCCAGATCGGAAATCGTCCATGTATTGATGGCGATTCGTTTAAATCCCGCCGCTTCCTGAAGCAGTTGTTCTCTCTCCTTGCCTTCAGCTATCCGGTTGATCAACTTTCCGCCATGTGGAAGGATTGCAGTCATCTATTTTCTTCCCTTCTCTGTTGTAAAGATTAGTATATCTTATTTGTGAAGTCCGCATTCCGTCTTGTCCGATCCAGACCAGCGTCCGGCACGAGGATCTTCGCCAGGCATAACGGCGCGAGTGCAATATTCGCAACCGATGCTTGGGAAATGGCGGTCATGCAGCGGATTGTAGATGATTTCGTTCGCGCGGATGTAGTTCCATACATCTTCAGTTGTCCAGTGCGCGATTGGGTTAAACTTCACAAGACCGAATTTGTAATCATATTCAATCTTCTTTGCATTGGCGCGGGTCGGCGCCTGGTCGCGGCGGATGCCGGTAATCCATGCATCATACTGGGACAATATGCGTGTCAGCGGTTCTACCTTGCGGATATTGCAGCATTGGTTCGGCTCTGTTT
Organism: Paenibacillus sp. URB8-2; assembly: GCF_013393385.1. Taxonomy (NCBI): domain Bacteria; kingdom Bacillati; phylum Bacillota; class Bacilli; order Caryophanales; family Paenibacillaceae; genus Paenibacillus; species Paenibacillus sp. URB8-2. The sequence goes on from NZ_AP023239.1 coordinate 4,997,755, forward strand.
TCCACAGTTCCTCGCCATATTGCTGGGCTTGCTCCTCTGGAGTGATTTTCGGGGATACCCGCACGAACTCCAAATTGTACTTGGCCGCTATCTTATCTCTCGTTTCATAGGTTTCCTGAAAGTGAAAATCCGTATCCAGGTAGAAAATATCGCTAGACGGACTTACTTTTTGCAGCATGTCGACCAGTACAACGTCCTCGGCTCCAAAGCTGCAGGCAAACGTTATATTTGGAAAAGTGTCCACTGCCCAGCGAATAATCTCCTCAGGCGTGGCATTCTCTAATTCTTCAGCCTTCACTTTGATTAATTCTTCTTTTTCAAGCAAGTTCATTGCGTATTCCTCCATCCCAAAATAAAACTTCAGTTTAAATTCCAACTAAGTTCATATGAAATAAGTATATAACTTTCCCAATGGATGTCAATGATATTTCAGCATTAAAACATTCCAAAATGCTATATCTTTATTTCAGGCAAATAAAAAGCATCCCTAGGGATGCAAAGATCAGAAGGTTATAAGAGGGAATTAAAAATTTCTGCGACTATATGGTTTGGATAAAAATAAAAGCCCCCGGCCGCAAAGGCCGAGGGCTGAAATTCCTTGATACACAAGGGATATTAACGTTTCGAGAACTGAGGAGCGCGACGAGCGGCTTTGAGGCCGTATTTCTTACGTTCCTTCATACGTGGGTCACGAGTCAGGAATCCGGCTTTCTTCAGGGAAGAACGGTATTCCGGATCTGCTTTCAGCAGAGCGCGGGAAATGCCGTGACGGATTGCGCCGGCTTGACCGGAGATTCCTCCGCCGTGAGCAATAACCAGAACATCGTAGTTGCCCAGTGTTTCAGTCAGGGTCAGAGGTTGTTTTACGATCAGTTTGAGTGTTTCCAAACCGAAATATTCGTTGATATCGCGTTTGTTAATGACAATGCGTCCTTCACCCGGTACGAGGCGAACACGTGCTACCGAATGTTTACGACGACCTGTCCCATAGTATTGTACTTGTGCCATGAAACTGTCCTCCTTTATTCTTATCCGCGAAGTTCGTAAACTTCAGGTTTTTGTGCTGCGTGTGGATGCTCTGCGCCGGCATAAACTTTCAATCTCAGCTTCATTGCGTTGCCTTGACGGGTCTTCGGAATCATACCGTAAACGGCGGATTCGATTACACGCTCAGGCTTGGTGTTCAGCAAGGTTTCAGCTGTGGTTACTTTCAGACCGCCCGGATGCAGCGAGTGACGGTAGTATTTCTTGTTTTGCAGCTTCTTGCCAGTCAGGTGAATCTTCTCGGCGTTGATAACGATGACGAAGTCGCCAGTATCAACATGAGGTGTAAATTGCGGTTTGTGTTTACCGCGGATCAAAGCAGCGGTTTCACTTGCCAGACGGCCGAGTGTTTTGCCTTCGGCATCGATAATATGCCAGTTGCGTTCAACTTCGTTCGGCTTCGCCATGTAGGTGGTACGCATGAATAGTTCCTCCTCGTTCTCGTACGAAAATCTCGTATATCTGATTTCTCATCGAAAGTACATTTTTGGTTGTTGGTAAAGCATTTTTGGGGTTATCTTGATCGGGGCTGTGGGATAGCCATCAAGAAAACACAACTTTTATTTTACAGGATAAACATACCGAGTGCAAGGGATTTTTCGATGGTTCATTAACTTTTTTTCGCTAATAAAAATAGTCATCAATCTCCAGCATCCTCGTAATTGACACTCCACAGAGCCAGGCCTTTAGCCAAAGCTGTCGGCCCCGCGGCCGCACGGTCACATGCCGCCAATATGTCCGCAACATCGTTCGGTCTGCGCTTTCCTTCCCCCACCTGAATCAGCGTGCCCATGATGATCCGAACCATATGCTGCAAAAAACCGCTTCCGGTAATGTAAGTATGAATGACCCCCTGATCGGTCGAATCGGGCCGGCACATGCTGCGGTCTATCTCCATATGAGCCTCGTAAATCGTGCGGACATGAGAAGTCTTTGTTGATTTACGCGATGCGAAGGAAGTGAAGTCATATGTGCCGATCAGAAGTTCCAGTCCCTGCTCCATCGCCTTCACATCAAGCGCCACGGGATGATGAAACTGAAAGCGCCGCTGAAAAGGGTCCGGAAACCGGTTGCCATTGATGGTATAGCGATAAGTCTTCCGCTTGGCTCCCCTCCGGGAGTGAAAAGTGAGCGGCACTTCGTGAGCTTCCGTAACGACGATATCTTCCGGCAAACGGGCGTTTAGTGCCAGGCACCACCGCTCAAGCGGTATAAGCGAGGCCGTTTCGAAATTAAAGGGCTGCCCATAGGCGTGCACGCCGGCGTCCGTACGACCGGAAGCGGTAATCTTCACCACATCGCCGGTTAGATGGGTTATGGCCCGCTCAAGCATATCCTGAACCGTATTGCCTCCCGGTTGGGTCTGAAAGCCATCATAGTTCGTACCGTCATAGGTGACTTTCATGAACAGATTGCGCATTCGGCTCTCCTTCCTTCTCAAAAAAAAGAAGCCCCTTCGGGAGCTCCTTCCATTGAACAAGCGGATTTCCGCGGTTTACTGCACGACTGGCGGACACCTATGCAGATATCCGGTAGATCACGCCGTCGGTAGGAGCCGGGACATGACGCCGTCTCTCCAAAAGAAGAGCCGGGCCATATTCCACTGATACAATAACACGGATCATCCCCTATTCTATCCATTCCCTTAAAGGAAAACGGGCACAGGGGGCAATCGGGAAATCAATGCTTGCTGCCTTTACCTAGGCACGGTCTACCAGTTCAAGGTAAACCATAGGTGCCGAGTCGCCGCGGCGAGGTCCGAGCTTCAGGATACGAGTGTATCCGCCTGCACGTTCCGTGTAGCGCGGTGCGATTTCAGCGAACAGCTTTTGAATTGCGTCCTGCTCTCCGTCGACGGTTTCGCGGCGCACGAATGCAGCGACTTGACGACGGGCATGCAGATCGCCCTTCTTAGCTTTCGTAATCAGTTTTTCGGCGATGGAACGAACTTCCTTCGCTTTCGCTTCCGTTGTTTGGATGCGCTCATATAAGAACAGGTCCGTTACCAAGTCGCGGAACAATGCTTTACGCGCACTGGAATCACGGCCTAACTTTTGGTATGCCATGTTTTTCCCTCCTCTACTTCGTCAATCTTATCGCTTATTCTTCGGTACGAAGACCCAAACCGAGCTCTTCGAGCTTTTCCTGTACTTCTTCCAAAGATTTGCGGCCCAAGTTGCGGACCTTCATCATATCTTCTTCCGTTTTCGTGGTAAGCTCCTGCACCGTATTGATGCCGGCGCGTTTGAGACAGTTGTAGGAACGGACCGAAAGATCCAGCTCTTCGATTGTCATCTCAAGCACTTTTTCTTTTTTGTCTTCTTCTTTTTCGACCATAATTTCGGCATCCTTCGCTTCATCCGTAAGACCTACGAACAATACAAGATGCTCATTCAAAATTTTGGCTCCAAGGCTAACAGCCTCTTCCGGTCTAATGCTGCCATCCGTCCAGATTTCCATCGTCAACTTGTCGTAGTTGGTCACTTGACCGACACGAGTGTTGTCGATTGTGTAGTTCACGCGGGAAATTGGAGTGTAGATGGAATCAACCGGAATAACACCGATCGGCTGGTCTTCACGCTTGTTACGGTCCGCTTGGACATAGCCGCGACCACGGCCTGCAAATATACGCATGTGAAGTCTCGCGCCTGGTCCCAGCGTTGCAATATGAAGGTCCGGGTTAAGGATCTCAACATCGCTGTCCGCACGAATGTCACCTGCGGTTACGACGCCTTCCCCTTCAGCATCAATCTCGAACACTTTCTCTTCGTCTGAATGAATCTTCAGGGAAAGAGCTTTGAGGTTCAAAATGATTTCGGTCACGTCTTCCATTACGCCGGGAACGGTGGAGAACTCATGCAGAACGCCGTCAATTTGGACCGAGGTCACTGCGGCTCCCGGAAGGGAGGACAACAGGATCCGGCGAAGCGAGTTCCCCAGAGTCGTGCCATATCCACGTTCCAGCGGTTCTACTACGAATTTCCCATAGGTTCCTTCATCATTGGCTTCTACGGTCTCAATCTTCGGCTTTTCGATTTCTATCACGAGTGTACCCTCCTTCAACGTCGCTCCTATATGAAACTGTCACCCCATCAGGTGTATCATGTAGTATGCCTAAACAACCATTATTAGCAGATGGTGCCGGTTTTATACCACATTTACATCGCTGATTCACTATACGCGGCGACGTTTCGGCGGACGGCATCCATTATGCGGAACCGGAGTTACGTCTTTAATGAGGTTAACTTCAAGACCAGCGGCTTGAAGGGAACGGATGGCTGCCTCGCGGCCCGCGCCCGGTCCTTTAACCATAACTTCAACACTCTTCATGCCATGCTCCATTGCTGCCTTGGCTGCAACTTCTGCCGCCATTTGAGCTGCGAACGGAGTCGACTTACGGGAGCCTCTAAATCCTTGGCCGCCGGAGCTTGCCCAGGAAATAGCGTTGCCGTGAGGATCCGTGATGGTAACGATAGTATTGTTGAACGTGGAACGGATATGTGCCACTCCGGATTCGATATTTTTACGGTCGCGACGTTTGGTACGTACGACTTTTTTCGGTTTAGCCATTGTCTCTTATCACCCCTTATTATTTCTTCTTGTTTGCTACCGTACGACGCGGGCCTTTCCGGGTACGGGCATTTGTTTTGGTACGTTGACCGCGAACAGGCAAGCCGCGACGGTGACGAACACCGCGGTAGCAGCCAATCTCGGTAAGACGTTTAATATTCAAGGAAATTTCACGACGCAGGTCGCCTTCTACTTTGACCGATTTGTCGATCGTTTCACGCAATTTGCTGACTTCATCTTCCGTCAAATCACGGACACGTGTGTTAACGTCGATCCCTGTTTCTTTCAAAATTTTCTGGGAAGTCGTTCTACCGATTCCGAAAATATAAGTCAAGGCGATCTCAACGCGTTTGTCACGTGGCAAATCCACTCCAGCTATACGAGCCATTTTACGCTACACCCCCTTCTTTAACCTTGTTTTTGTTTGTGCTTCGGATTTTCGCAAATTACCATTACAGTCCCCTTGCGACGGATGACTTTGCATTTCTCGCAAATGGGCTTTACAGAAGGTCTTACCTTCATGCTTATTACCTCCTCAAAGTTTTACGCAGTAAAACTGGCTTTGAAAGCTCCTGCTCAGTTTTACCTGTAGTAAAACTGGCTTCGAAAGCATACGCTACCGTTCCGCATAAAGCAAAACTTCAATCGTAGTTCCCATCTATTTACGGTAAGTTATACGACCTTTAGACAAATCATAAGGCGATAACTGTACGACCACCTTGTCTCCAGTCAAAATACGGATAAAGTGCATCCGAAGCTTACCTGACACGTGGGCAAGAATTTGATGGCCGTTCTCCAACTCTACCTTAAACGTTGCGTTCGGCAACGGTTCAATGACGGTGCCTTCCACCTCAATGACATCTTCTTTAGCCACAGTTATTCTCCTTTCTTCATAGCGCTTATTCCGGCGGAACGCACGTAATCCATAACTGCATAGCGGAGTTTTCCGTTTGTTACCCGGCCGGTTTCTTTCAGACTGTTCACAACCTCGCTGCTAATGATCGGAGTGAGCTCCAGATGAAGAATATTCTTCTTCTTCGGCCCATCAAACTTTCGTTTGTCCCCGTCCGCAATATACACAAACCTGCTGTCCACAACAGCGATGACCACGGCAATCTCTCCAGCTTCTTTGCCTTTGAGTATTTTCACCAATTGACCGACCTGCGGGCTGCTCTCGGCATTCAACAAAGATCACCTACGCATTCAGTTTTGTGAAAATTTCCATGCCTTCCGGCGTAACCGCCACCGTGTGCTCAAAGTGAGCGCACAGAGAGCCGTCCACCGTCACGACCGTCCAGTTATCTTCCAGCGTTCGGACATAACGTTTGCCCGCATTAACCATCGGCTCGATGGCGAGCACCATGCCTGCCTTCAGCCGCGGTCCGCGGTCTGCAATGCCATAGTTCGGAATTTGCGGTTCTTCATGCAGTTCTGCCCCAACGCCATGTCCTACATACTCGCGTACTACCGAGAATCCGGCTTCTTCGATATATTTCTGGATAGCGTGGGAGATTGTAAACAAGCGCACATCCGGCTTAATCAGCTCTAGACCTGCGAACAGGGAGCCTTCCGTTACATCCAGCAACCGCTGGGCTTCTTCGGATATGCTGCCCACCCCGTAGGTCCACGCGGAGTCGCCGTGATATCCCTTGTACTGCGCTCCGATGTCAAGCGATATTATGTCGCCTTCCACCAGTTTGCGTTTGCCGGGAAATCCATGCACCAACTGATCGTTGACTGAAGCGCAAATGCTGGCAGGAAAACCGTTGTAGCCTTTAAAAGACGGCACGGCACCTTGACTGCGAATGTATTGATCGGCGATTCTATCGAGCTCTCCGGTCGTAATTCCAGGCTCAATGGCCTGTGCCATGAGACGGTGAGTCTCGGCAACAATTCGTCCCGCTTCTCTCATGAAGGCAAGTTCCTGTTCGGACTTACATATGATCATTACACTAACCTCGCAGTAAAGACACAATTTCGGCGGAAACGACGTCGATTTCGTTTTCCCCGTTCACCTGACGCAAGAGACCTTTATTCTCATAAAAGTGAAGGAGCGGCGCCGTCTTGCTGTCATACTCATCCAAGCGCTTGCCAACACTTTCTTCATTGTCATCCGGACGCTGATACAGCGCTCCGCCGTCAATGTCGCAAATGCCTTCTTGTTTCGGCGGGTTGAAGATCAAATGATACGAAGCACCGCATACCGTGCAGATCCGCCGTCCGGTCAGACGAGCCATAAGCAGTCCGCGGTCCACGTTCAAATTGATGACATGATCCAGAGAAGTGTTCATGCGGACAAGCAGCTCATCCAGCGCTTCCGCTTGCGAAAGAGTTCTTGGAAAGCCGTCCAATAAAAAACCTTTTTCGCAATCGGACTGCTGCAGCCGTTCTTCCACAATTCCAATCGTTACATCATCCGGTACAAGCAAGCCTTGATCAATAAAGGACTTGGCCTTCAGCCCAACTGGAGTTCCCTGCTTGATCGCGAGACGAAAAGCGTCTCCCGTCGAGATATGAGGTATATCCAGTTCCTTTACGATAACCGCAGCTTGTGTTCCCTTGCCTGCCCCAGGCGGGCCCATGAAAAGGATGTTCACGTTACGTCTCTCCCCAGTTAACAGGATCGCCACCAGGCAAGAAACAGCACAATAGGCGCCGGGAAGTCTGTAGATGAGCCGCTTCACCGGAACCTATCGCCTATTTGTTAATGAAGCCTTTGTAATGGCGTTTAATCAATTGGCTCTCGATCTGCTTCATCGTATCCAGCGCGACGCCGATAACGATGAGCAGCGAAGTGCCGCCGATCTTCACCGAACGAGGCAAGCCGGTAACGTTGCCGAAGAATACCGGAATAACAGAGATGACAGCCAGGAACAGCGCGCCCGACATCGTCAGACGGGACATTACCCGGGTCAAATACTTCTCCGTCGCCTTGCCCGGGCGAATGCCGGGAATGTAACCGCCGTTCTTTTTCATATTGTCAGCCATCTGCTGCGGGTTCATCTGGACAAACGTGTAGAAGAACGTGAATCCGATGATCATGATCACATAAAGGACCATGCCGAGCGGCTTATCATACCAAAGGTGAGTGCTGACCCACTTCGCCCAGGCATGAGTCGACCAAAAGTTGGCGATGACAATCGGGAATTGAAGCAGCGATACGGCAAAGATAACAGGGATTACGCCCGCCGCATTGATTTTAAGCGGAATATGCGTATTCTGTCCACCGTACATTTTGTTGCCGACCACGCGTTTTGCATACTGTACGGGGATTTTCCGAATACCTTGCTGTACGAAGATAACCCCTGTGATAATCGCCACAACCACAATTGCAACGACCACGACTTTAAGAATATTCAGGAAAGTCTGCCCCGGCTGGATAAAGCTCGATTGCGCCGTTGCCGTAAAATATCCCGGTATGCCTGCGACGATTCCCGCAAAAATCAGGATCGAAATCCCGTTTCCGATACCCCTCTCGGTGATTTGCTCACCAAGCCACATCAAGAATGAAGTACCTGCCGTCAAAATGATGGCAACGAGCAGATAATCGGCGATCGTTGCATTCGGCATCATTTGCGTACCATACATTCGGTTAAAACCGATAGATGTTGCAAAACCCTGAATCAAAGCCAACACTACCGTACCGTAACGGGTAATTTGCGCCAGCTGTTTTTTACCGTGTTCGCCTTGCTTTGCCCATTCGGCAAATTTCGGCACTACATCCATCGACAAAAGCTGCACGATGATGGATGCGGTAATGTAAGGGTAAATACTGATCGCAAAGATGGAGAAGTTTTTAAGCGCTCCGCCCGAAAACGTGTTGAACAAGTTCATCAAGGCAGTTCCAGCCTCGTTGCCTGTCGATTCAAATACCGTTTTGTCTACACCTGGAACCGGCACGAACGAACCGATGCGGTAGATAATAAAAACAAACAGGGTAAACAGAATTTTTTTGCGCAAATCTTCAACATGCCATATATTCTTAAGCGTCTTGAACATTAGATCACCTCGGTTTTACCGCCGGCAGCCTCGATTTTCTCTACCGCAGATTGAGAGAACTTGTTTGCTTGTACCGAAAGTTTTACAGTGATTTCTCCATTGCCGAGGATTTTGATGCCGCTCTTCGTGTTCTTCACAACGCCTGTTTCAACCAGCAGTTGAGGCGTAACTTCCGTACCTTCTGCAAAGCTGTTCAGTTCCTCAAGGTTCACAATCGCATACTCTTTACGGGTAGGATTGACGAAACCACGCTTAGGCAGACGACGATAGAGTGGGTTTTGGCCACCCTCGAAGCCCGGACGTACACCACCGCCGGAACGAGAGTTTTGACCTTTATGACCACGGCCGGATGTTTTACCGTTACCGCTGGAAGTACCGCGACCTACACGGTTGCGTTCTTTGCGGGAACCTGGAGCCGGAGCGAGTTCATGTAACTTCATCGTTTGCACCTCCTTATGTCTATTAATGGGTAAAAGGCGACTTAGCCTTCAATTTCAGTAACGGATACGAGATGGCTCACTTTATTGATCATTCCGCGAATCGCAGGATTATCGTTGTGAACCACGGACGAGTTGAGTTTACGCAGGCCGAGCGTCTTAACGGTCACACGTTGTGTTTCCGGACGTCCGATTAAGCTGCGAACGAGGGTAATTTGCAGTTTTGCCATTGACGTTCCCCTCCTTAACCGCGAAGCTCTTCGACAGATTTGCCGCGAAGTTTCGCGACCTCTTCAATGCGCTTCAGACGGGACAATCCCTCCAAAGTTGCATTGACCATATTCATGGAGTTCGAAGAACCCAAAGATTTTGTCAAAATATCGCCTACACCGGCCAGTTCCAGTACCGCACGAACAGGTCCGCCTGCGATAACACCAGTACCTTGCGATGCCGGTTTCAGCAGAACGCGTCCAGCGCCGAAATGTCCGGTAACAAGGTGAGGAATCGTTGTTCCTACGAGTGGAACTTGGATCAGGTTTTTCTTGGCGTCTTCGATGCCTTTACGGATCGCATCCGGAACTTCGCCGGCTTTACCGATACCCGCACCGACCCAGCCTTTGCCATCGCCGACAACAACCAGTGCGCTGAAGCTGAAACGGCGTCCGCCTTTTACAACTTTAGCAACACGGTTAATGTGGACAACTCTTTCTGTCAGCTCTAAAGTGTTTGGATCTACACGCAAGTCGTTAACCTCCTTTTAAGAATGTTTCTAGAATTCAAGACCAGCTTCACGAGCTGCATCAGCGAGCGCTTGAATCCGTCCATGGTACAGGTAGCCTCCGCGGTCGAATACCACAGCGGTATGTCCTTTTGCTTTGGCGCGCTCAGCGACCAGTTGGCCGACTTTGCTTGCAGCTTCAACGCTGCCGCCGTTGCCGATAGAATCTTTCAGGTCTTTATCCAGTGTCGATGCGGATGCGATCGTTACGCCGCTCACATCGTCGATCAGTTGAGCATAAATGTGCTTGGAAGAACGGAACACATTCAGGCGCGGACGTTCAGCAGTACCCTGGATTTTCTTGCGTACACGCAGGTGTCTTTTGACACGAGCTTTGTTTTTGTCCTCTTTCGTAATCATGACTTCCTTTTCACTCCCTTCAGTTTGCCTTAAGGCAGCTTCACGTTAAGACGCACGAAGCATCTTAGGATCGAGGCCAGCCGGCTTATTTCTTCTTACCGGCTTTACCTTCTTTACGGATAATGCGTTCGCCCTCATATTTAATACCTTTGCCCTTGTATGGCTCAGGTTCGCGTACAGAACGAATTTTTGCGGCATAAGCGCCTACGCGTTCTTTGTCGATGCCTTTTACGATGATTTTCGTGTTGGCAGGAACTTCGAACTCGATGCCCGGTTCCGGAGTAATCTCAACCGGATGGGAGTAGCCGACGTTCAGAACGATTTTATCTCCGGATTTGTTTGCACGATATCCGACCCCAACCAGTTCCAGAGATTTGGAAAATCCTTCGGTCACGCCGCTTACCATGTTGTTGACAACGGAGCGGGTTGTGCCGTGAAGGGAGCGATGCAGTTTGTTGTCCGAAGGACGAACTACAAGAATTTCGTTATTTTCAACCGTAACCTTCATATCTTTATGAAGTTCACGAGTCAAAGTACCTTTAGGACCTTTAACGGTGATGACAGTGTTGTTAACCGTCACGTCTACACCGCTAGGCACTGTGATTGGTTTGCGACCAATACGAGACATTTGTGTTGCACCTCCTTATCTTGTGACGTGATTACCAAACGTAGGCGAGAACTTCGCCGCCGGATTTTGCTTGACGAGCTTCCTTGTCGGTCATAACTCCCTTGGAAGTGGAGATAATCGCGATGCCCAGTCCGCCGAGTACGCGAGGAACTTCGTTGCTCTTCGTGTATACGCGCAGGCCTGGCTTACTGATTCTTTTCAGACCGGAAATAACACGTTCTTGGTTCGGGCCGTATTTCAGGAAAATACGGATAAGCCCTTGTTTGTTATCTTCAACAAACTCCGCATCACGGATGAAGCCTTCACGCTTCAGGATGTCGGCGATTTGTTTTTTCAATGTCGAAGCAGGAAGCTCTACTGTCTCGTGACGCACGATGTTGGCGTTACGAATACGAGTAAGCATATCTGCGATAGGATCAGACATAGTCATTTGGTGTAAACCTCCTTCCCGTATATAAACTTCTTACCAGCTTGCTTTTTTCACGCCAGGAATCTGGCCTTTATAAGCTAATTCACGGAAACAAATTCTGCAAATTTTGAACTTTTGCAGTACCGAATGTGGACGACCGCAACGCTCGCAGCGTGTATATGCACGCACTTTGAATTTCGGCTCGCGTTGTTGTTTAACTTTCATCGAAGTTTTTGCCACTTTAGCCTGACACCTCCTAAACAGTTTCGGAGAATTGGACGACCGAACCTTACTTCGCGAAAGGCATTCCCAGTTGAGCCAGCAGCTCGCGGGATTCCTCATCCGTCTTTGCTGTCGTTACGATTACGATATCCATACCGCGGACTTTGTCCACCTTGTCGTATTCAATCTCAGGGAAAATCAATTGTTCTTTCAGACCCAGTGTGTAGTTGCCGCGGCCGTCGAAAGCTTTGGTCGATACACCGTGGAAGTCACGAACGCGCGGAAGCGTTACGTTGAACAATTTATCCAGGAAGTAGTACATGCGTTCACCGCGAAGGGTTACCTTAACGCCGATCGGCATATTCTCGCGCAGTTTGAAACCGGCGATAGACTTCTTGGCTTTCGTGATTACCGGTTTTTGACCAGCGATCAGCTGCATATCGTTCACAGCGGAATCAAGCACCTTCGAGTTTTGCACGGCGTCGCCTACGCCCATGTTGATAACAACCTTCTCGATTTTCGGTACTTGCATAACCGTTTTATAGTTAAACTTCTGAATCAGAGCCGGCGTAATCTCGTTCAGAAAACGTTCTTTCATTCTTGCTGCCATGAAGAGTTAACCTCCTTTCTTAAGCACTATATTAGTCGATGATCTCTCCGGATCTTTTCGCTACGCGGACCTTCTTGCCGTTGTCCAGCACTTTGTAACCGATACGGGTTACTTTGCCGCTCTTCGGATCGATGTGCATAACGTTGGATACGTGGATCGCAGCTTCCTGCTCGATGATGCCGCCTTGCGGATTTAGCTGGTTAGGCTTCTGGTGCTTCTTCACCATGTTCACGCCTTCTACCAGTACGCGGTTTTTACGCGGATACGCAGCGATGACGCGGCCCTTCTTGCCTTTATCTTTTCCGCTGATCACCATAACCACATCGTCTTTTTTCACGTGCAGTTTGTTGTTATGGGATTCCAGAACTTTTTTCACTCTAGGCATTTGTTACACCTCCTGGTTCTAAGCCTTTTGCAAGTCGCTATATGAGCCGCCTAAGCGGTATTAGATAACTTCCGGTGCCAAGGAAACGATCTTCATGTAATCCTTGTCGCGAAGTTCGCGGGCAACTGGTCCGAAAATACGTGTTCCGCGCGGGCTTCTGTCGTCTTTTACAACAACTGCTGCATTCTCGTCAAATGCGATGTAAGATCCGTCCTTACGGCGTACAGAGCGCTTCGTGCGCACAACCACCGCTTTTACTACATCACCTTTTTTGACAACGCCGCCTGGTGTTGCTTGTTTTACCGAGCAAACGATCAGATCGCCGATAGCAGCTGTCCGACGTCCAGTACCACCCAATACGCGGATACACATCAGTTCCTTCGCACCGGAGTTGTCAGCTACATGCAAGCGTGTAAATGGTTGAATCATTATTATTTCCTCCTTTCGGAAAAATGGTCAGGTAACGCATTAGATGATAACCGCTTTTTCCACCACTTCAACCAGTCTCCAGCGTTTGTCCTTGGAGAGCGGACGAGTTTCCATGATCTTCACAGTATCGCCGATTTGCGCGGTATTGTTCTCATCATGTGCTTTGAATTTCTTGGTGTACTTGATGCGCTTGTGGTACAGATCATGCTTTTTGTAAGTTTCAACGGCAACCACGATCGTTTTGTCCATTTTATCGCTGACAACTTTACCGATTTGCACTTTGCGCGCGTTGCGTTCTTCGCTCATAATTAGCCTCCTTCCTGATACGGATCATCCTATCCGTTCACTTAGCTGATCCCAAGTACTCTCTCATGGATAACGGTTTTAGCACGAGCTATTTCTCTACGCACATCACGAATCCGAGTCGGGTTGTCCAGTTGGCCTGTTGCCAGTTGAAAACGCAGATTAAAGAGCTCTTCTTTGAAGCCAGCAATCTTTTGTTCAATCTCGGCAGTGGTCAAGTTGCGAAGTTCATTAGCTTTCATTTGCTTCACCACCCAATTCTTCACGTTTCACAAACTTAGTCTTGATTGGCAGCTTGTGAGCGGCAAGACGCATCGCTTCACGAGCGATTTCTTCCGACACGCCTCCGAGTTCGAACATAATCTTGCCCGGTTTAACTACGGCTACCCATTTCTCAACGTTACCTTTACCGCTACCCATCCGAACCTCGAGAGGCTTTTGAGTAATCGGCTTGTCAGGGAAAATTTTGATCCATACTTTACCGCCCCGTTTGATGTAACGGGTCATCGCGATACGAGCCGCTTCGATCTGACGGTTAGTGATCCAGGATGGCTCCAGAGCTTGCAGACCGAATTCGCCGAAGTTCAGCTCGGTGCCGCCTTTTGCCATACCCTTCATGTGACCGCGTTGTTGTTTGCGGTGTTTAACGCGTTTTGGTACCAACATGATTAGTTGCCTCCTTCCTGAGCAGCTTGTTTCTTAGCCGTAGGAAGAACCTCTCCACGATAGATCCATACTTTTACGCCGATACGGCCATAAGTCGTATGAGCTTCAGCCGTTCCGTAGTCGATATCGGCACGAAGCGTATGAAGTGGAACTGTTCCTTCGCTATAGCCTTCCGTACGAGCGATCTCGGCGCCGCCAAGACGTCCGCTGACAGAGGTTTTAATCCCTTTTGCTCCGGAACGCATTGTTCTTTGGATAGCCTGCTTGAGCGCACGGCGGAACGATACGCGACGTTCCAGCTGTTGTGCGATGCTCTCGGCAACGAGAATAGCGTCCAGCTCAGGGTGTTTGATTTCATTGATATTAATGTGTACTTTTTTGCCGCCTGCGATTTGAGTAACCGCGCTGCGAAGCACTTCAACTTCAGCGCCGCCCTTACCAATAACCATACCCGGTTTAGCGGTATGAATCGTTACGTTCACGCGGCTAGCCGCTCTTTCAATCTCAATACGGGAAACAGCGGAATCTTTCAGCTTGCCTTTGAGGTATTCCCGAATTTTGACGTCTTCCAGAAGAAGTGTCCCGAAATCTTTTCCTGCATACCATTTGGATTCCCAGTCACGGATAATCCCGATCCGGAGTCCGACTGGATTTACCTTTTGACCCACACGTTATCCCTCCTTATTTCTCAGATACCACCAAAGTAATGTGGCTGGTGCGTTTGTTAATCCGGCTGGCGCGACCCATCGCGCGCGGACGGAACCGTTTCATCGTTGGACCTTGGTTAACGAAAACCTCGCTAATAAACAAGTTGTTTACGTCCATCGAATAGTTGTGCTCGGCATTGGCGATCGCCGAATTCAGCAGCTTTTCAACTACCGGGGAAGCGGATTTCGGAGTGTGGCGAAGGATTGCGATCGCCTCTCCCACCTGCTTGCCGCGAATCAAGTCAACAACCAGTTTCGCTTTACGAGCGGAAATCCGCACCGATCTTGCATGCGCTTTTGCTTGCATTGTTTTCCCTCCTCTCGAACAGAGAACCTGTTATTATCTTCTCGTTTTCTTATCGTCACCCGCGTGGCCTTTGTAAGTACGCGTCGGCGCGAACTCGCCCAACTTGTGACCTACCATATCTTCCGTTACGTATACAGGCACGTGTTTACGGCCGTCATACACACCAAACGTATGTCCGATAAATTGAGGGAAAATGGTTGAGCGGCGGGACCAAGTTTTGATGACTACTTTTTTGCCCGAAACGTTCAAGTCTTCAACTTTTTTCAGCAGGTAGCCATCGATAAAAGGCCCCTTCTTCAAACTGCGACTCATGTATGAATCCTCCCTTCATCAAATGTTCAAGCCGCGATGCGACGCTTCGCGGGTTCAAGTTCACCTTGAAGCGTCTTATTTCGTGCGGCGACGAACGATATATTTATCAGAAGCTTTGTTTTTCTTACGAGTTTTGTAGCCAAGGGTCGGTTTGCCCCAAGGAGACAACGGCGATTTGCGGCCGATCGGAGCGCGTCCTTCACCACCACCATGAGGGTGATCGTTCGGGTTCATAACAACACCGCGAACTTCAGGACGTTGACCCAGCCAGCGGCTGCGTCCGGCTTTACCGATCTTGATCAGTTCGTGGTCTTCGTTACCAACGGAACCGATTGTAGCACGGCATACGCTCAGGATTCTGCGAACTTCACCGGAAGAGAGACGCACGGAAACGTACTTGTCTTCTTTACCGAGCAACTGCGCTTCCGTACCGGCTGCGCGAACCAATTGGCCGCCCTTGCCAGGCTTCAGCTCGATGTTGTGGATAACTGTACCTACCGGAATGTTGGACAGCGGAAGCGAGTTACCGATCTTGATGTCTGCTGCAGGACCGGATTCGATCTTATCCCCAACTTTCAGACCTTTAGGAGCGATGATGTAGCGTTTCTCTCCGTCAGCGTAGTGAATCAGAGCGATGTTGGATGTGCGGTTCGGGTCATACTCGATCGTAGCAACGCTGCCTGGTATGCCGTCTTTCGTCCGCTTGAAATCGATAATACGGTATTTACGTTTGTGTCCGCCGCCTTGGTGACGAACCGTAATTTTACCTTGGTTGTTGCGGCCCGCCTTTTTGCTCAGCGGCGCAAGCAGCGATTTCTCAGGCTGGTTTGTTGTGATTTCTTCAAATGTAGACACGGACATTCCGCGTCTTGCCGGAGAAGTCGGTTTGTACTTTTTGATTGGCACTGTGTTTCCCTCCTTGCTTTACAGGATATTATTCTACCGCTTCAAAGAACTCAAGCGGCTTGCTGTCCGGGCTGAGCTTAACGATGGCTTTCTTCCATTCCGGAGTGTATCCGGAGTAGCGTCCATACCGTTTCAGCTTGCCAGGCACGCGCATTGTGTTCACATTAACGACTTTTACTTTAAAGATGGCCTCTACAGCCTGCTTGATTTCGGTCTTGTTGGCACGAATGTCCACTTCAAAAGCATATTTCAAATCGCTCATGTAGTCGGATGTGCGTTCCGTAATCACCGGACGTTTGATGATATCGCGAGGATCTTTCATTACGCGAACACCTCCTCTACCTTAGAAACTGCATCTTTAGTGATGATCAATTTGTCGTGCGTCAGCACGTCAAGAACATTGATGCCGTCAGCCGCTACGAATTTCACCCCAGGGATGTTACGAGCGGAAAGTGCTACATTATCGTCATAGCTAGGAGCTACGATCAGAGCTTTTTGAGCAACCTTCAGGTTGTTCAGAATAGCTGCGAATTCTTTCGTCTTCGGAGCATTCAGGCTCAAGGAGTCAAGTACGATAATGTCATTCTCAATAACCTTCGAGGACAATGCCGATTTGATCGCCAGACGGCGAACCTTTTTAGGCAGTTTCCAGGAATAGCTGCGAGGAGTCGGTCCGAAGACAACGCCGCCGCCTTTCCATTGAGGAGAACGAATCGAACCTTGACGAGCGCGACCTGTACCTTTTTGTTTCCAAGGCTTACGTCCGCCGCCACGAACTTCGGAGCGTCCTTTAACTTTGTGCGTACCACGGCGCAGGGAAGCTCTTTGAAGAAGAACCGCTTCATTCAATACGTGAGTGTTCGGCTCGATACCGAAAATCGCGTCGCTGAGTTCAACTTCACCAACTTCATTACCGCTGATATTGTAAAGTGTTACTTTTGGCATTTCATGTTCCTCCTTTCTTCAAAAGTTATTTCTTAACGGTTTCTTTAACCTTCACGAAGCTGTTCTTAGGTCCCGGAATGGAGCCTTTCACCAGCAGAACATTGCGTTCCACGTCTACTTTGATGACTTCAAGCTTTTGAATCGTCACCGTATCATGGCCCATATGTCCTGGAAGGCGTTTGCCCTTAGGAACGCGGTTGGCTTGGATGGAACCCATCGAGCCCGGTCTTCTATGGTAACGGGAACCGTGAGCCATAGGTCCGCGGCTTTGTCCCCAACGTTTGATAACGCCTTGGAAGCCTTTGCCTTTGGAAATACCGGTTACGTCAACAAATTCGCCTTCTGCGAAGACGTCAGCCTTCAGCTCTTGTCCAACCTCGAGTGCCCCGAGGTCAACACCGCGAATTTCGCGAACGTAGCGCTTAGGTGTTGCATTTGCCTTTGTGGCGTGACCTTGTTCAGGCTTGTTGGTGTTTTTCTTATCGGAAAAGCCCAACTGCACTGCTTCATACCCGTCGGTATTGAGGTCTTTCTTTTGCAGTACTACGCAAGGACCCGCTTCGATAACCGTAACCGCGATTACGTTACCTTCAGGAGTAAACACTTGAGTCATACCGAGTTTTTTTCCTAAGATACCTTTCATGTTGACACCTCTTTTCTTTTCCTGTTTCTAATAGAAGAATTACAATTTAATTTCGATATCTACACCGGACGGCAGATCCAAGCGCATCAAGGCATCCACAGTTTGTGGCGTTGGATTCACAATGTCGATCAGACGCTTGTGAGTACGCATTTCGAACTGTTCACGGGAATCCTTGTACTTGTGCACCGCACGGAGAATAGTAATTACTTGCTTCTCAGTTGGCAGCGGAATCGGCCCGGACACACCTGCACCGGAACGTTTTGCTGTTTCAACGATCTTCTCAGCGGATTGATCAAGAATTCTGTGGTCGTATGCTTTCAAGCGGATACGAATTTTTTGCTTTGCCATTTTAGTCCCTCCTTCTATCGCCCAATTTATTATCGGACATACTCCGTGAAAATTTTCTGACCACAAGCTTCATGGCAAAGGAGCCGGGTGTGTCAGTAACCTCTCACATCATCGCAACGTCGCAGAACAACATTTATTATTATATAGAATCTTTTCGCCCAATGCAAGCAAAATAATAAAACAACGCATGATTTTATTCACGCGCTGTTATGGGTTCCTGTTCTATACTACAAATTGGCTGTTGCCGACTTGAAATATTCCGCTGAAGCGGCGGTTTGTGCCGTTGTTGAGCCGATTCCTTCTATAGTAGTAATCAGTGTCCGAATCTCTGCCTCTACCGTTACGATCTCGCGGGTGCTGCTCTGCATGGATTCCACGATGTCGGTAAAAAGTTGGCTTGTCTCATCTGATTGCAACTTACCGTTTTCCGTCAGTTCCTGTACTTTTCGAATTTCATTCACCACTTGGGCAGTTAAACTGCCGGATTGGGCTGTCAGCTCTCCAATGCGCACAACCGTATTCTTCGTATCTTCAGCCAGCCGATTGACTTCTTGAGCCACGACGCTGAAACCTCTTCCGTGCTCGCCCGCCCTGGCCGCTTCTATGGTTGCATTAAGAGATAATATTTTCGTTTGGTCTGCGATTTCTTGCACCGCACCTACGATCTTCTGTATTTGCTTTGAGAATTGGCTCAGCTCTTTTACCGAGCGTTCCATTTCATTTGTTCTTTCAAAAATATGGGCGATCTGTCCATTCAACTTGCTTAGCAGCTCACGGCCGTCTTTTGCCATTTCCTGTGAGTCAAGAGCTGAAGAAGCCGTACGCTGAAAGGTATTATTGACTTCATTGCTGCTTGCCACAAGCTGTTCGACCGCTGCGTTGGTATCGATGCTGAGATCGATAAGTTCTCCGCTGAATTCGGCAATCTTCTGCTTCAGTTCATTTTTCACAATTTCGTACTGCTCTTCTTTTTCTCGAATATTCTCTTTTTCATAGGCTTCCAGAACGAGCTGCTGCTCAAGATTCAAAAGCTTAGTAACCGTTTTCACCATCTTGAGCCGTTCCCTATCGTCGAAAGCTTCTTTATATATTACGCCAATGAACACATTTTGCAAGTTTTGAAAGGCTGATAGATACCACTTTGGCTCTAACCCAACCTTTTTATGAATTTTGGCAATGGTCAACCGTTTCGATATGTAGTGATTGTCCACATTGCCATCGAAAATTTCAACGATATGGTCGCGCAAGGTCTGTTTCAATCGTTCAATACTGCTGTGATCGAGAATGATCTGCTCCAGCTTATCCACACCGAGCACCGAGTTATAAAAACCGTAGATAATTTCGTCAATGTTTCGCTCCATGGCGGGCTTCAGCTTGCATAGCAGATCCAGATCGGCCTCCGTCAAATCAATCATTCGCATCTGTTCATTCAACTCTTCTTGGCCTTCTATCACATGGAAAGAACTTATGGCCGCTGATTGCCCGTCAGTGTGGTTAGATGAATTAACGTCACGGGAGCCTACTTTCTTTTGTTTTGGGGATAAACCATGTAAAAAAGAGAACGGACATTTTCCCATACTTTCACTCCCATTTGACTATATCTGAATTTTTAATATTCAACTATACACACATTGTTTTATGCAAAGTATTATTGCAAAAAAACTAATGCGGTTAATTGTAATATTTTGTTGAATGAAATAAGGGTTTAGGGCGCTTTGTACATAGAAATGTGATGATTAATGTCGAATAAAAGAAAAATATGTTGAAATTCGATCATACTCTTATCTTCGGTAATTTGTTATGTATTCTGAATAGAACGAACCACTATAATTAAAATTTTATTCACTTTCGTTTGATAGAATTACTGACGGCGAGGGAATCAATGCGGTATTTTAAAGGGGAGAGATAAATAAAAACAAGGACCCTTCAAATGAAGGATCCTTGTTTTGTAAGTTCTTATCTTTCTCTTATTAGAGTAAGAATTCGAACTTATTTTTGGATAGAAGCTACAGTACCGGCTCCAACTGTACGGCCGCCTTCACGAATGGAGAACTTCGTTCCTTCTTCGATAGCGATCGGGGCGATCAGTTGAACAGTTACTGTAATGTTGTCGCCAGGCATTACCATTTCAGTACCTTCTGGCAGGTTGATGATACCCGTTACGTCAGTTGTACGGAAGTAGAACTGAGGACGGTATCCTGTGAAGAAGGGCTTATGACGGCCACCCTCTTCTTTAGTCAGGACGTAGATTTGAGCAGTGAACTCAGTGTGCGGCTTAACGGAATTCGGTTTGGCCAACACTTGTCCGCGCTCGATTTGGTTACGGTCAACACCACGGAGCAGAGCGCCGATGTTGTCGCCGGCTTGAGCGGAGTCAAGCAGTTTGCGGAACATTTCTACGCCGGTAACGACGGATTTCTTCGTTTCTTCTTGGATACCAACGATTTCAACTTCGTCGCCCACTTTAACTGTTCCGCGGTCTATACGGCCAGTTGCCACGGTACCGCGGCCAGTGATGGAGAATACGTCCTCGACAGGCATAAGGAAAGGCTTGTCAGTGTCGCGCTCTGGCAGCGGAATGTAAGTGTCGATCGTTTCGAACATTTCAACGATCTTGGCAGCCCATTCGCCGTCAGGGTTTTGCAGAGCTTCACGAGCGGAACCGCGGGTGATCGGAGTGTCGTCGCCCGGGAATTCGTATTCGTTCAGCAGGTCGCGAACTTCCATTTCAACCAGTTCCAGAAGCTCTTCGTCTTCAACCATGTCACATTTGTTCAGGAATACGACGATGTAAGGAACACCTACTTGGCGGGACAGCAGGATGTGTTCGCGAGTTTGCGGCATTGGGCCGTCAGCTGCGGATACAACCAGAATCGCGCCGTCCATTTGCGCTGCGCCGGTGATCATGTTTTTAACATAGTCGGCGTGTCCAGGGCAGTCAACGTGTGCGTAGTGACGGCTAGGAGTTTCATATTCAACGTGAGCTGTAGAGATCGTGATACCACGTTCGCGCTCTTCCGGAGCTTTATCGATTTGGTCGAATGCTACAGCGGCACCGCCGTATTTTTTGGACAATACAGTTGTGATTGCAGCAGTCAGAGTCGTTTTACCATGGTCGACGTGACCGATAGTACCGATGTTAATATGCGGTTTAGTACGTTCAAACTTAGCCTTTGCCATTTGAACAAATCCTCCTTAATATGGGTTCTTATTATTGGAGCCGCCCGATCTTAAGCTACTTCTGGGATGACTGACGGGAAACAACCGGACGGCAAGTAAACTAGGATTACTCTGCACCCTTGTTCTTGGATACGATCTCGTCCGCGATGGATTTAGGAACTTCTTCATAGTGGGAGAGTTCCATCGAGAATACGCCGCGGCCTTGTGTACCGGAACGCAGGGTAGTGGAATAACCGAACATTTCGGAAAGAGGCACTTTCGCACGGATAATTTGAGCGCCGGCGCGGGAATCCATACCTTCGATCCGTCCGCGGCGGGAGTTCAGCATACCCATAACATCGCCCATGTATTCCTCAGGCACTGTTACTTCCACTTTCATGATTGGCTCAAGCAGGACAGGCTTACACTTGTCTTTGGCTGCTTTGAGCGCCATCGAACCGGCGATCTTAAACGCCATTTCGTTGGAATCGACATCATGGTAAGAACCGTCAACGATGGTTGCTTTGACATCAACGAGCGGGAAGCCAGCGATAACGCCGTTCTTCATTTGCTCTTCAATACCTGCAAGCGCAGGAGCGATGTATTCTCTCGGTACGGAACCTCCGACAACCTTACTTTCGAACTGGCTGCCAGTACCTGCCTCGAGAGGCTCAAATTCAACCCATACGTGACCGTATTGACCACGACCGCCGGACTGACGAACGAACTTGCCTTCGACGCGAGCAGGAGCTCTGAACGTTTCGCGGTAAGCAACCTGCGGTTTACCAACATTGGTCTCCACTTTGAATTCACGACGCATACGGTCGATGATGATATCCAAGTGAAGCTCGCCCATACCGGCCAGAATCGTTTGTCCCGTTTCTTCGTCGGTGTGCGCGCGCAGTGTTGGGTCTTCTTCGGTCAGCTTGCCGAGGGCAACGCCCATTTTGTCTTGGTCGGCCTTCGTTTTAGGTTCAACTGCGATTTCGATAACCGGATCCGGGAAGTTCATCGATTCGAGAATAACCGGATTCTTCTCATCACACAGTGTATCACCTGTGCCGGTGTCTTTCAAACCTACGGCTGCCGCGATGTCGCCGGCATAGACGATGGAAATTTCCTGACGGCTGTTCGCGTGCATTTGCAGGATACGTCCGATACGTTCACGCTTGCCTTTAGTGGCATTCAAAACGTAAGAACCGGACTCCAGAATACCGGAATATACGCGGAAGAATGTCAGCTTACCAACATAAGGGTCGGTCATGATTTTAAATGCCAGCGCGGAGAACGGCTCTTCGTCCGAAGAGTGACGTTCGGTTTCCGTGCCATCTTCGAGATGACCCAAAATCGACGGAACATCGACCGGAGCCGGCAGGTAATCGATGACGGCGTCCAGCATCAGCTGAACCCCTTTGTTACGGTAAGAAGAACCACAGATAACCGGGAAAATCTTAACGTCTACTACGCCTTTGCGCAGTGCAGCCTTGATTTCATCAACGGTAATCTCTTCGCCCTCCAGGTACTTCATGGTCAAATCCTCGTCGAGTTCCGCAACTTTTTCGATCAGTTCGTTGCGAAGCTCTTCGACTTGATCCAGGAATTCGGACGGGATATCCGTCACTTCAATATCACGGCCAAGATCGTCTTTGTACATATGGGCTTTTTGCTCCACCAGGTCGATAATGCCGATAAAGTCGTTCTCGGCACCGATCGGCAGCTGAATGGCAACCGCATTTGCTTGCAGACGCTCACGCATGTCCTTAACAACGTTAAGGTAATCCGCTCCGATGATATCCATCTTGTTTACATAGGCGATCCGTGGAACGCCGTAACGGTCAGCCTGTCTCCAAACAGTTTCAGACTGAGGCTCAACGCCCTCTTTTGCACTGAAAACGCCTACTGCCCCGTCCAATACACGAAGGGAACGTTCAACTTCAACGGTGAAGTCAACGTGTCCCGGGGTATCAATAATATTGACGCGGTGACCTTTCCACGCAGCAGTGGTAGCGGCGGAAGTAATCGTAATTCCGCGCTCCTGCTCTTGCTCCATCCAGTCCATTGTTGCCGCACCTTCGTGAACTTCACCGATTTTGTGCGTACGGCCTGTATAGAAAAGAATCCGTTCCGTGGTAGTCGTCTTACCAGCGTCAATATGTGCCATGATCCCGATATTACGTGTATTTTTCAAGGAGAACTCTCTTGCCATGAAATGGATCTCCCTTCAAAATTGAAGTTATTTGGATGACTATAATCCTACCAGCGGTAGTGAGCAAACGCTTTGTTCGCTTCAGCCATTTTGTGCGTGTCTTCACGTTTCTTAACGGAAGCGCCTGTGTTGTTGGAAGCGTCGATAATCTCGGCCGCCAAACGCTCTTCCATCGTCTTCTCGCCGCGGTTGCGGGAGTAGTTAACGAGCCAACGTAATCCCAGGGAAGTACGTCTCTCCGGTTTTACTTCGATCGGCACTTGGTAGTTGGCGCCGCCGACACGGCGGGCTTTAACTTCCAGAACCGGCATGATGTTCTTAATGGCCGCTTCAAAAACTTCCATCGGGTCTTTACCCGTACGTTCTTCAATCAACTTGAACGCATTGTACAGAATGCTTTGAGCGACACCTCTTTTACCATCCAGCATTACACGGTTAATCAGACGAGTAACCAGTTTGCTGTTATACAACGGATCCGGCAGTACGTCTCTTTTGGAAACTGGACCTTTGCGTGGCATGGATATCCCCCTTTCATTAGATTGTTCTTATTTGTTCATTAAATTATTTCTTAGCTTTCGGACGTTTTGCGCCGTATTTGGAGCGGGATTGCATCCGGTTGTTCACGCCTGCTGTATCCAGCGCGCCGCGAACGATGTGGTAACGAACACCCGGAAGGTCTTTAACCCGGCCTCCGCGAATCAGCACCACGCTATGCTCTTGCAGGTTATGTCCGATACCCGGAATGTAAGCCGTCACCTCTACGCGGTTCGTCAAGCGAACACGGGCATACTTACGAAGTGCGGAGTTCGGTTTTTTCGGAGTCATTGTACCTACACGAGTACAAACGCCGCGTTTTTGCGGAGCGCTCAAATCCGTAGCCTCACGCTTCAGGGCATTAAATCCTTTTTGCAGTGCAGGCGATTTCGATTTTTCGATCTTGGCTTGACGACCTTTACGAACCAATTGATTGATAGTTGGCATTTTTGTGCCACCCCCTTCCTCTAATAATGATCTCTTAGAAACCACTTTGTTAAGCCCACAGACCCAGGCGGTTCATAAAAGAACAAATGAAAAGTTTTTGCCGTCGAAGCTCACCCCGACACAAAAACAGTTCTTTACGCTATTATTTTAAGACGGCTGCCATTGCAGCGCCCACTTCAATCCCGCACGCCTTGCCTAACTGCTGCATCGTGTCGACATAAGTCAACTTGACACCGTGCTTATTGCAAAGACTAACGATTCTGGAAGTAAGCTTGGGATCTCCGTCTTCCGCCACATAGACTTCTGCGGCTTGGCCCATCTCCACCGCTTTGACGGTTTGCTTGGTGCCGATCTTGATCTGAGCGTCCCGTAGTCCTCTATCATCAGTCATTATAAAACCCTCCAATGAACAAAGATAACAAGGATACTCACGCACCTATAACATATTATCATCAACATAATATGTTGTCAAGAAACAATCAAAAAATCTTACTGCAGACAGCCGCGCCGGGCTTTAAAAGACAGCGGCGGCGCGATTGACCTGACAGTATGAATGAAGTTTATTCGGCAGGAACAGTTTCCAAAGCTTCCACTTCGTCCTGTTCTTCTTCCGGGTTAATCAGTTTGACATTGCGGTAGCGGTTCATGCCCGTTCCAGCAGGAATCAGCTTACCGATAATAACATTCTCTTTGAGACCCAGCAGTTGGTCGACCTTGCCCTTGATGGCAGCGTCCGTCAACACGCGCGTCGTCTCCTGGAACGATGCCGCGGAGAGGAACGAGTCGGTTTCGAGCGATGCTTTTGTAATACCAAGCAGCACAGGCTTCGCCACGGCCGGCTCTTTGCCGGACAGAATCGCTTCCTTGTTCGCCGCTTCGTATTCATGGATATCCGCGAACGATCCAGGCAGCAGGTTCGTGTCCCCTGCGTCGATGATGCGGATTTTGCGAAGCATCTGCTTAATCATAACTTCAACGTGCTTGTCGTTGATTTCTACGCCCTGGTTCCGGTATACGCGTTGTACTTCCTGCAGAATGTAGTTCTGCACCCCGCGAATACCCTTGATGCGCAGCATCTCTTTCGGATCGATGGAACCATCGGTCAATTCGTCTCCAGCTTCGATCTCCTGGCCTTCGCTTACGCGCAGGCGGGAGCCGTAAGTGATGGAATAAACCTTGGATTCCGCTTCGCCTTGAACCTCGATTTCGCGGCGGTCCTTCGCTTCGCGGATTTCCTTGATAACGCCGTCGATCTCACTGATTGTCGCCTGGCCTTTAGGGTTACGGGCTTCAAACAGCTCCTGGATACGCGGCAGACCTTGTGTAATATCGTCGCCCGCAACGCCCCCGGTATGGAACGTACGCATGGTAAGCTGTGTTCCTGGTTCACCGATGGATTGCGCGGCGATAATGCCGACGGCTTCACCGATCTCGACATGCTTGCCTGTGGCCAGGTTGCGTCCGTAGCACTTCTTGCAGACGCCGTGACGGGCCCGGCAGCTCAGTACGGAGCGGATTTGCAGCTTGCCTACGCCGGCATTGACAATCTCTTCCGCTTTGTCTGAATCAATCAGATCGTTGCGGTGTACAATGATCGCGCCCGTTTCCGGATGGCGGACCGTCTCAAAGCAGTATCGGCCTTCAATACGATCGTACAGATCCTCGATAACCTCTTTGCCGTCCTGGATACGGCTTACAGTAAAGCCTTTGTCAGTACCGCAATCCTCTTCGCGGACGATTACGTCCTGGGCCACGTCAACGAGACGTCGTGTCAGGTAACCGGAGTCGGCGGTACGAAGCGCCGTATCGGCCAGACCTTTCCGCGCGCCGTGAGTGGAGATGAAGTATTCCAAGACGGTCAGACCTTCGCGGAAGTTTGCCTTGATCGGCAGTTCGAAGATTCGGCCCGACGGCGTCGCCATCAGTCCCCGCATGCCGCCCAGCTGGGTGATCTGCGACTTGTTGCCCCGCGCCTTAGAGTCGACCATGAGCATGATGGAGTTGAAACGGTCCATCGATTTCATGAGCACGTTCGTCAGATCGTCTTTCGTCTTGGACCAGATTTCAATAACACGGTCATACCGTTCTTCATTGGTGATCAGACCGCGGCGGTACTGCTTGGCAACGACGTCGACTTTCTCTTCGGACTCTTTCAGGATTTCTTTCTTCTCTTCCGGCACGATAACGTCCGATACGGCGATCGTTACGCCGGCACGGGTAGAGTAGGTAAAGCCGAGCTGCTTGATTTTGTCCAGAATGACCGATGTCTTGGTCGTATGGTAAATCTCGAAGCAGCGGGCGATGATGGAGCCCAGATATTCTTTACCGACAGCGCCCGCGATCGGAACGGAATCGATCAGTTCGCGGATGTTGGCGCCTTTTTCGTAGATGAAGTATTTCTCCGGCGTACCCTGCAGAAGATTTTCGCGAGTCGCTTCATTGATGTACGGAAAGCTTGCCGGGTAAATTTCGTTGAAAATAATTTTTCCGACCGTCGTGATCAGCATGCCGCTCTGCTGCTTCTCGGTGAAGCTGGTCTTATTAAGCGCCTTGACCGGAATGGCCACGCGCGCATGAAGACCGGCTGTGCCCCGCTGATAAGCGGAAACCGCTTCGTTCACGGTACGGAGAATCATGCCGCTTCCCTTTTCTTCCTTGTTGTCCATGGTCAGATAGAAGGAACCTAGGACCATATCCTGGGAAGGGGTAACGACTGGCTTGCCGTCTTTCGGGTTCAAAATGTTGCCGGACGCCAGCATCAGGATGCGGGCTTCCGCCTGCGCTTCAGCGGAAAGCGGAACGTGCACGGCCATTTGGTCACCGTCAAAGTCAGCATTGTACGCCGTACATACGAGCGGGTGAAGACGAATCGCATGGCCTTCTACCAGAATCGGCTCAAACGCTTGGATACCGAGACGGTGAAGCGTGGGGGCACGGTTCAGCAGAACCGGATGCTCTTTGATGACTTCTTCAAGCACGTCCCAAACTTCCGGGCTTACGCGCTCGACTTTGCGTTTTGCGCTCTTAATGTTATGGGCAAGTCCTTTGTTGACCAGCTCTTTCATCACGAACGGCTTGAACAGTTCCAGCGCCATTTTCTTAGGCAGGCCGCATTGGTACATTTTCAGGTAAGGACCTACAACGATAACGGAACGGCCGGAATAGTCAACCCGTTTACCGAGCAGGTTCTGACGGAAACGTCCCTGTTTACCTTTCAGCATATGGCTGAGCGATTTCAGCGGACGGTTGCCAGGACCCGTTACCGGACGGCCGCGGCGGCCGTTGTCGATCAGAGCGTCTACGGCTTCCTGAAGCATCCGCTTTTCGTTCTGAACGATAATGTCCGGAGCGCCAAGATCAAGCAGTCTCTTCAGACGGTTGTTGCGGTTGATTACGCGGCGGTACAGGTCGTTCAGGTCAGACGTTGCAAAACGTCCGCCGTCCAGTTGCACCATCGGACGCAGTTCCGGCGGAATGACCGGGAGAACATCCATAATCATCCAATCAGGCTTATTGCCGGAGTTACGGAATGCTTCAATAACTTCAAGGCGCTTGATCGCACGGTTGCGGCGTTGGCCTTGAGCGGTGCGCAGCTCTTCTTTAAGAAACTCCAGCTCTTTTTCGATATCAAGATCCTGAAGCAGTTTCTTGACCGCTTCCGCGCCCATGCTCGCCTGGAAGCCGTAACCGTACTTCTCGCGGTAGCTGCGGTATTCCTTCTCGGACAGCAGCTGTTTCTTCTCAAGAGGCGTATCGCCGGGGTCGGTTACGACATAAGATGCGAAATAAATAATCTCTTCCAGCGATCTAGGAGACATGTCGAGCGCCAGACCCATGCGGCTTGGAATGCCTTTAAAGTACCAGATATGGGAAACCGGAGCGGCGAGCTCAATGTGGCCCATACGCTCACGGCGCACTTTAGCGCGTGTAACTTCAACGCCGCAGCGGTCGCAGACTACGCCTTTATAACGGACGCGTTTGTATTTGCCGCAATGGCACTCCCAGTCTTTTTGCGGTCCGAAGATCCGTTCGCAGAAAAGACCCTCTTTCTCCGGCTTGAGTGTACGATAGTTGATGGTTTCCGGTTTCTTTACCTCTCCGCGGGACCAAGAACGAATCTTCTCCGGGGAAGCCAGCCCGATTTTCA
This sequence comes from Paenibacillus sp. URB8-2, assembly GCF_013393385.1. Lineage (NCBI taxonomy): Bacteria > Bacillati > Bacillota > Bacilli > Caryophanales > Paenibacillaceae > Paenibacillus > Paenibacillus sp. URB8-2. The sequence continues at coordinate 5,026,256 of NZ_AP023239.1, forward strand.
TAAATTCAAAATTGTTAACGTCCAACAAGGAGCAACCCTCCTTAACCTGATCCTGATTTGGTGTCGCCGTTCCTCTCCCTACTCCTTGCAGCGGGAGAAGCTGCGGTCATACAGCGGAAGGCCATCCTATGAGAAGGATGGCGCCGCCGCTTATTGTCATCCTCAACAGTTCGCGGGCTCCGCAAAGAAATTGACGCTACCTTTGAAGAGCCGCTTCACTATGGGGATTATTTATTCCACTCCGACTTCCGCACCTTCCAGATTGAGGCTCAGCTTGTCGCTTGAAGTCTCATCCTCGTCGTCCAGTTCCTTCATTTCGATCTCCTGCTCGTCTCCGCTCAAGATTTTGACGTCCATACCGAGAGACTGAAGCTCTTTGATCAATACTTTGAAGGACTCAGGAACGCCCGGTTCCGGCACATTCTCGCCTTTGACAATGGATTCGTAAGTCTTCACCCGTCCTACAACGTCATCGGATTTAACTGTAAGAATCTCTTGCAGCGTATAAGCAGCGCCGTATGCTTCAAGCGCCCACACTTCCATCTCACCGAAGCGTTGTCCGCCGAATTGCGCTTTACCGCCGAGCGGCTGCTGCGTAACGAGCGAGTATGGACCGGTGGAGCGGGCATGAATCTTATCGTCGACCATGTGCGCCAGCTTGATCATGTGCATGACGCCGACCGTAACTTCACGTTCAAAACGTTCGCCCGTCCGTCCGTCATACAGAATGGTCTTACCGTTACGCTGCATACCGGCTTCTTCCATCGTGTCGAACACATCATACTCACGCGCTCCATCGAATACCGGCGTTGCAACGTGGATTCCCAGACGCATGGCGGCGAACCCGATGTGAACCTCAAGCACCTGCCCGATGTTCATCCGCGAAGGAACGCCCAGCGGGTTAAGCACGACCTGCACCGGAGTTCCGTCAGGCAGGAACGGCATATCCTCTTCAGGCAGAATGCGGGCCACGACACCCTTATTACCGTGACGTCCAGCCATTTTGTCGCCCTCGGAAATTTTACGCTTCTGGGCGATATAGACACGAACCAGTTGGTTGACGCCAGGAGGCAGCTCGTCGCCGTTCTCCCGTGTAAACACCTTAACATCCACGATGATGCCATCACTTCCGTGAGGGACGCGCAGAGAGGTATCACGCACTTCACGTGCCTTCTCACCGAATATGGCGTGAAGGAGGCGTTCTTCCGCCGTCAGTTCCGTTACGCCTTTTGGCGTAACCTTACCGACGAGAATGTCGCCCGCGCTAATTTCGGCACCGATCCGGATAATACCGCGCTCATCCAGATTGCGAAGGGCTTCTTCGCCCACGTTCGGAATGTCGCGCGTAATTTCTTCCGGTCCAAGCTTCGTATCCCGCGCCTCGGATTCATACTCCTCGATATGGATCGAAGTGTATACATCCTCTTTTACCAGCTTCTCGCTCAGCAGGATGGCATCCTCGTAGTTGTAGCCTTCCCATGTCATGAACGCAACGACTACGTTGCGACCAAGGGCCAATTCGCCCATTTCCGTGGAAGGACCGTCAGCCAGGATATCACCTTTCTTGACGATATCGCCTCTCTTGGCAAGAGGACGCTGGTTAATGCAGGTACCTTGGTTCGAACGCATAAATTTGTGTAATTTATATTTAACGATGTCGCCTTTAACTTCTTTGCCTTCAACGGCCTCAACACGCCGCAGCCAGATTTCGTTGGCCGATGAGCGCTCGATGATGCCGTCGTATTTGGAAACGATACATACGCCCGAATCTTTAGCGGATTTATGTTCCATTCCCGTGCCGACCAGTGGCGCTTTTGGAATAAGCAGCGGAACGGCCTGACGTTGCATGTTGGAACCCATCAGTGCGCGGTTGGAGTCATCATTCTCAAGGAACGGAATGAGCGCCGTCGCGACGGATACAACCTGTTTTGGCGAAACGTCCATGTAATCCACGCGGTTACTCGGCATTGTCGTGATGTTGTCGGACAGCTTGTTGTAACGAACGATAACCATCTCGTCCTTGAACGCGCCTTCCTCCGTCAACTCGGCATTCGCCTGAGCAACTACGTAATTATCTTCTTCGTCTGCCGTAAGGTAATCGATTTGCTCCGTAACCTTGCCCGTCTTCGGATCGACCCAACGGTACGGCGCTTCAATAAAGCCGTATTCGTTAATGCGGGCGAAAGTCGACAGGGAGTTAATCAAACCGATGTTCGGGCCTTCCGGAGTCTCGATTGGACACATACGGCCGTAATGACTGTGATGGACGTCACGGACCTCAAAGCCCGCGCGTTCGCGCGTCAGACCGCCGGGACCGAGCGCCGACAGACGACGTTTATGCGTCAGTTCCGCTAGCGGGTTCGTCTGGTCCATAAACTGCGACAACTGGGAGCTTCCGAAGAACTCCTTGATCGACGCGATAACCGGACGGATATTGATCAGCGCTTGCGGCGTGATCGCATTCGCGTCTTGAATCGACATTCTCTCCCGCACTACGCGTTCCATCCGGGAAAGACCGATACGGAACTGGTTCTGCAGAAGCTCGCCCACAGAACGCAGACGACGGTTGCCCAAATGGTCGATATCATCGGTATTGCCGATGCCGTGCAGCAGATTAATAAAGTAGCTGATCGAGGAGATAATATCAGCCTGGGTGATATGCTTGACCGATTTATCGATGTTGCCGTTGGCGATCAGCTTGATCACGCGTCCTTCTTCAATCGGAGAAAATACCTCCACCGTTTGAAGAGGAATATCTTCATTGTCCAGAACGCCGCCGCTTACGCGGTAGTTCTTGGCGGCCATGTTCTTTTCGAAGTATGGCAGCAGTTCGTCCAGCAGACGGCGGTCGACCATCTGTCCGGTCTCTGCCAGGATTTCCCCGGTCGATTCATCCACCAATGGCTGAGCCAGCCGCTGGTTGAAGAGACGGTTCTTGATGTGCAGCTTCTTGTTGATTTTGTAGCGGCCCACGTTCGCCAGATCGTAACGCTTCGGATCGAAGAAACGCGCTACGAGCAAGCTCTTGGCGTTATCGAGCGTTGGCGGTTCGCCCGGACGAAGACGCTCGTAAATTTCGATAAGCGCTTTTTCCGTCGAGTCTGTGTTGTCCTTATCCAGGGTGTTACGAATATATTCATCATTGCCAAGCAGTTCCAGAATTTCGGCGTCGCTGCCGAACCCGAGAGCACGCAGCAGTACGGTAACCGGAATTTTGCGGGTACGGTCGATCCGGACATACATAATGTCCTTCGCGTCGGTCTCCAGCTCCAGCCAGGCTCCGCGGTTCGGGATGACTGTGGCGGTGTAGGTTTTTTTGCCGTTCTTATCCACTTTAGTGCTAAAGTAGACGCTTGGAGAGCGAACCAACTGGCTGACAATAACCCGTTCCGCACCGTTAATAATAAACGTACCGGTCTCCGTCATCAGCGGGAAATCCCCCATGAACACTTCCTGTTCCTTGACCTCGCCGGTCTCCTTGTTGATGAGCCGCACCTTAACCCGAAGCGGCGCCGCATACGTCACGTCACGCTCTTTGGCGTCGTCCACCGTATACTTCGGTTCGCCCAAGCTGTAATCAATGAACTCCAGCACCAAATTGCCCGTGAAATCCTGGATCGGCGAGATGTCCTGGAACATTTCACGCAGTCCTTCCTCCAAAAACCAATCGTATGATTTTTGTTGGATTTCAATCAGGTTCGGGACCTCGAGTACCTCGTTAATTCTCGCATAGCTTCGCCGAGTGCGTCGACCATACTGAACAAGATGTCCTGCCAACTTTACTCACCCCTCATGTCTACTTACTTAAAAATTGATTGCGAACCCCTGTTTGTGACCGTATAATGGAACCATACAGCAGGGATTCATCCCCCAAATAAAGAAAAGCCCTTATCGAAATCTTTCGAAAAAAGAGCGCATTTCTTCATGGGTGGTAGTACTCCATCATCAGTAGATTTGCCCAAAACGTACATATTATACGTCAACAAGCGTGTGTTTATGCGTCCCCGCCCTCACCACCTCACCTTCTTGAAGGAATACGGCTTCTTTAGGCGATTTACGCGCAAACTTGCCACTCGGCATGCGCCTGCCGTCGACAATAATGACGCTTGACATTTCAGCAAACTAAAGACAGGGAGCCTATCTTAATACTGACATTTTATAATAATAACACTATCAACATCACATGTCAATAATGTTCTCGTATTTATTTTGTAATCTTCTCGGCTTTTAAAATACGGTAACCCTTGTCTTTCCCGATCTCCCGTACTTCTCCGAACAACTCTTCCAGCTTGGCTGCCGCCGACGGCGCCCCTTGTTTCTTTTGAATAACGACCCAGAGAGCCCCGTTTTCATTCAAATGTTCATAGGCCTCTTCAAAAATACGATGGACTACCGCTTTTCCCGCGCGAATCGGAGGATTCGTCAGTATAATATCAAAGGTCTGGCCGGCTACCGCGGAGAGTATATCGCTTTCCATAACCTTCACATTTGAAATTCCGTTCAGTTTTGCATTTTCACGCGCCAGCTCAACCGCCCGGCTGTTGATATCGAGCATCGACACGATTCCTTTGGGAGCCAAGTGCGCCGCCGTAAGACCGATCGGCCCATAGCCGCAGCCCACATCAAGCACCGCGGATCCGTCCGGAATTTCCATGGCTTCGATCAGCGCCCGACTTCCGTAATCCACATCTCCTTTAGAGAACACGCCGGCATCGCTAGTAAAACGAAATGTTTTGCCCCGGAGTACCGCGCTGATGGTGCGTCTGTCATGCTCAGCTTCCGGCTGCTGCGAGTAATAATGCTGGGACATGCCCATCCCTCCCCTTCCTTGATCCCTTGATATCTCCATTTAGTCCTTTAGATACAGCAAACCCCTTGAACATGTTCAAGGGGCTGCGATGGATGGAAGGAATCACTTCGCTCCCAAAGTTGTAATGCCGAATTACTTCACTTCTACAGCTGCGCCAGCTGCTTCCAGCTTTTCTTTCGTAGCGTCGGCATCTTCTTTGCTTACTTTTTCTTTGATCGGTTTTGGAGCGTTGTCTACCAGATCCTTGGCTTCTTTCAGACCCAGGCCAGTGATTTCGCGAACGACTTTGATTACGTTGATCTTGGAAGCGCCAGCGCTTGTCAGGATTACGTCGAATTCTGTTTGCTCTTCTTCAACAGCTGCTGCTGCGCCGCCGCCAATTGCTACAGGAGCTGCAGCAGTTACGCCGAATTCTTCTTCGATTGCTTTAACCAGTTCGTTCAGTTCCAATACGCTCATGCCTTTGATTTCTTCCAAGATTGCTTCTTTACTCATGATTAAACCTCCATTATATTGAAATTTTTATATTGATGTTTCGGTTTGTGTTACGCGCTTTGCTCTTCTTTGTCCGCAACAGCCTTGACTGCCAACGCGAAGTTGCGCATCGGCGCTTGAAGAACGCTAAGCAGCATGGACAGCAGTCCTTCGCGGGAAGGAAGTTCTGCCAGTGCTTTGATTTGGGACTCGCTTACCACTTTGCCTTCTACTACGCCGCCTTTCAATTTCAAAGCGTCGTTCTTTTTGGCAAAATCGTTCAAAATTTTGGCGGGTGCCACTGCATCATTCGCACTGAAGGCGATAGCTGTAGGGCCCGTCAGAACTTCATTCAGCTCGGTCAGTTCAGCCGCAGCGGTTGCACGACGAAGCAGCGTGTTCTTAAGAACTTGGAATTCAACGCCCGCTTCGCGAAGCTGCTTGCGCAGTTCCGTTACTTGGGAAACGTTCAATCCGCGGTAGTCTGCAACAACAGTCGTGATGCTGTTTTGCAGTTTGCCGGTAACGACATCAACCGCTTCCTGTTTAGCTTCAATTACTTTAGCATTTGCCAATGATTACACCTCCTGATAATTTATACGGCGTACTTTTAACGGAAAAGTTCCGCCGATCCTACGCAGGCATTAGAAAAGCCTCCGCAGATTCACGAAGGCTTGATAAAACGGTAAGTACACGGCGTCGCCGCTTCCTTTGTTTCTATCATAACACCTCGGTAGGAAATTAAGCCTTGCGGCACCTACTGTCTACGGCAAGCATATTCAAAGTTAAGTCGAAAACCCTCAAGTGGTCACAACTGCTATAGATTATCAAAGATTGTCCCGAGAGTCAATCCCTAATTATCTGTAAACGGCTGTGTTCACACGAGCGCTAGGTCCCATAGTCGAAGATACCGAGATGCCTTTGAGGTATACCCCTTTGGCTGCAGCCGGTTTCGCACGGTTCAGAGCGTCGATGAGTGCTTTAAGGTTCTCGTTCAGTTGAGCAGCGTCAAAAGACACTTTGCCGATTGGCGCGTGAATTTGACCCGCTTTGTCCAGACGGTACTCGATTTTACCGGCTTTGATTTCTTGAACAGCCTTGGCAACATCGAATGTAACCGTGCCGGCTTTAGGGTTAGGCATAAGGCCTTTACCGCCGAGCAGACGGCCCAGTTTACCGACTTCGCTCATCATGTCAGGTGTAGCTACGCAGACGTCGAACTCGAACCAGCCTTGTTGAATTTTGTTGATCATATCTTGATCGCCAACAAAATCGGCGCCGGCCGCTTCCGCTTCCTTCGCTTTGTCACCTTTCGCAAATACAAGCACGCGCTGGGTTTTGCCTGTGCCGTGAGGCAGGACAACAACGCCGCGAACGGCTTGGTCTTGTTTACGAGGGTCTACGCCCAGGCGAACGGCCGCTTCAACGGTTTCGTCGAATTTGGCAGTTGCCGCCTTCTTCACAAGCTCAACGGCTTCCGAAGGCTCGTAAGTTGCTTCGCTGTTAATCAGCTTGGCAGCTTCCAGGTATTTCTTACCATGTTTAGCCATGAAAATGTTCCTCCTTTGTGGTGTTAGCGGAATATCCTCCCACATATTGCGGTCCTAAAAAAGACCGTATGAACGAAAACGTAAGATTAGTCTTCGATCGTGATGCCCATGCTGCGGGCAGTTCCTTCAACCATACGCATAGCCGCTTCAACGGATGCAGCGTTCAGGTCGGGCATTTTTTGCTCGGCAATTTCACGCACTGCGGCGCGGTTCAGCTTTGCAACTTTTTTCTTGTTCGGTTCGCCGGAGCCTTTTTCTACTTTCGCAGCGATGCGGAGCAGAACGGCAGCCGGAGGAGTTTTGGTGATGAACGTAAAGGAACGATCCTCGAAAACCGAGATTTCAACCGGAATAATCAGGCCGGCTTGGTCGGCGGTACGGGCGTTGAATTCTTTACAGAATGCCATGATGTTGACACCTGCTTGACCGAGCGCCGGACCTACCGGAGGCGCAGGGTTCGCTTTCCCTGCAGGAATCTGCAGTTTCACCATTTTGATAACTTTTTTAGCCATGAGTGACACCTCCTTGACGCTAGTACTGGACTACGAACGACAAATCGTCCGTTCACAAGAAACCCTTGTGTTATATTTTCTCCACTTGAGTGAAATCCAACTCCAGCGGGGTTTCCCTTCCAAACATGTTGACATGAACCTTGATCTTGCTCTTGTCAGCCAAAATTTCTTCCACGGAGCCCACAAAATTCGCAAAAGGACCAACCATGATGCGTACGGATTCCTTGATTTCGAAATCGATCTTCGCTTTCGGCTCAACCATGCCCATATGCTTCAGAATTTGTTCAACCTCTTCCGGAAGCAGAGCGGTTGGCTTGGAACCAGACCCCGTCGAACCTACGAATCCCGTAACGCCCGGCGTGTTGCGGACAACATACCAGGAATCATCCGTCTGGATCATTTCGACCAAAACGTAACCGGGGTAAACTTTACGCATGACAGCCTTCTTCTTGCCGTCTTTGTTTACCACTTCTTCTTCCATAGGAACAAGAACGCGGAATATTTTGTCTTCCATGCCCATGGACTCAACGCGCTTTTCTAAATTGGCTTTGACCTTGTTCTCATACCCGGAGTAGGTATGAACGACGTACCATCTTTTTTCCATATCAAGCCACCTAGGACCTCTCTAAATAATCGATTCGATCACAAAGGAAATACCTATGTCCAGAACCCAGAAATAAAGTGCGACTACTACAATTGTACCTAGTACGATCATTGTATAGTTGGTCAGTTCTTTACGGTTGGGCCATCGAACCTTTTTAAGTTCAGTCCAGCTCTCAGTGAAAAAGGAAAACAAAGACTTGAAACTGCTTTTCACGCCGACTACACCTCCAACAAACTATCTAGTTTCACGATGAGGAGTTTGCGCGTTGCAAAACTTGCAAAACTTCTTCAACTCCATGCGGTCGGGATGATTACGCTTGTTTTTGGTCGTCGCGTAGTTTCTTTGCTTGCAGCTTGTACAAGCCAAAGTAATAATTACCCGCATGCTGTGCACCTCCCGAAGACGTTCTTCCGATTCGCAGAACCGAAAGACGCAAAAATTGATCCCAAGAAGAAAGGGCTCCGCCGCTCCCTAAAGGCAGTTCTCGTTTCTCCGAAAAATATAAAATAAAGAGAAGCACGAAGCTTACACTCACTCATATTTCATGAAAAAACGGTTAACCATCCTTTTCGTGAATGGCATCTCTTTTTTCAAAGCATAAGCAAAGATTCAGTCAAACAGCCTGCACTTTGTTTATATTCAAAAAAAGCCGCGAATTTGGGCCTACCTAAAACACTTTATCATAATGCCAAGCCCAATGTCAACGAAAATTCCTATGTTACCATCATAGCCGCTCCGGCGTGAGCGAGAGTCTTTGCTTTGCAAACCTTCACTAATCTGCTGGTCCAATATCCATTATGAAGCAAATCCGCCATGCATAAACCATCAGACAACTTACCCAATTAAAAAAAGACTCGTATCCGAGCCTTTCCGGTTCTTATTATATCACTAATTGTCACGCACTTCCAGATATCTTTCAAGTTTCCGCTTTACCCGCTGAAGAGCGTTATCGATCGACTTCACATGACGCTTCAAATCCTCGGCAATCTCCTGGTAGGAGCGTCCGTCGAGATAGAGCATTAACACTTTGCGTTCCAAATCGCTGAGAATTTCAGCCATCTTGTCCTCAAGCCCGATGAATTCCTCCTGATTGATAATCAGTTCCTCGGGGTCGAGTACCTGCGATCCGCAAATGACATCCATCAACGTACGATCCGAATCCTCATCGTAAATGGGCTTGTCCAAAGAGACGTAAGAATTGAGCGGAATATGCTTCTGGCGTGTAGCCGTCTTGATGGCAGTAATGATCTGCCGGGTGATGCACAGCTCGGCAAACGCCTTGAACGAAGACAGTTTGTCACCCTTGAAATCACGAATCGCCTTGTATAGGCCGATCATGCCTTCCTGCACAATATCCTCGCGATCGGCTCCGATCAGAAAGTAGGAACGGGCCTTGGCTCGCACAAAATTGCGGTACTTGTTGATCAGATGTTCCAATGCGCCACCGTCGCCGCTCCGAAAAGCTTCGACAATATCTTCATCGCTTATGAAATCATACTCGGACAGCATTAATTCCTTGAGGTCGACACTCACCAAGAATCCCCCCGGCTGCAACGCAGGACGCATCGTTACTTCGTGAAATATACGAACAGTATATATTACGTAACCTTACACCGTCAACAAGCGTTTGACCAAATACAATCATGAATAGCATAAAATTACAATTACTCAAAACTTATCTTACATGGTTTTGGACATTTATTGTCTCCGCCAATCCTCCAGCCGGCTGCGCACTTCCGGTGGCAGTTTGTCTTCCAGGGTGTGGCGGGAGGAGCGGGTATTTCGCGGTTCGATAGTCTTTTTGACCTCCCGCTGCATCTCCTCCACCTCCAGCCGGAGCTCCCTAGCCGAAACCCGCAGCGCCCCATGCGCAAAAATGACATGCTGCTCGGTAGAATCGCTGGTGGCTACATAAATCTGCCTCCGGCGGTGGCTGTACTCTCCTACCAGCCGCTCGATGCATTCATCGGCGGTTTCTTTTTCCTTCGTGAAATACACCTGCACTTTGCCCTGGACAAAAGAACGTCCAAGGCCCGGTACCCGATAGGCGTCGAAAACGGCGATGACGCGCCGGCCGGAATAGGCCTGGTAATCGGCGAGCACACCCAGAAGCCGGTCGCGCGCTTCCTGCATGCCGGTCTGGGACAGCGCGGCGAGCTCTGGCCAGCCGCCGATTATATTATATCCGTCCACCAGCAGCACATCGCGCCAATCCTTCATCGCGATGAAAGCGTACGACGGCGCCGCAGCACCTCGTACATAATGACGCCCGCCGCCACGGAAGCATTAAGCGAATTGATCCGGCCAAGCATCGGAAGCTTGAGCAGTATATCGCATTTTTCGCGGATCAGCCTGCCCATACCCTTGCTCTCGTTCCCGATGACGACGGCAACCGGACCGGTAAAAATATCGGACCCGAACAGATCCTGATCCGTATCGACATCCGTTCCGACAACCCAAATCCCCAGCTCCTTCAGCCGATCGATCGTCTGTCCCAGGTTAGTCACCCGCGCAACGGGTACATATTCCACTGCACCGGCGGAAGTCTTCGAAACCGTGGCCGTAATTTGCGCGGAACGCCGTTTGGGCACAATGACGCCGTGCACCCCGGTGCAGTCAGCGCTGCGAAGGATCGAACCGAGGTTATGCGGATCTTCGATCTCGTCCAGCAGCAGCAGGAACGGATGCTCTCCCTTGGCCTCGGCGGCGGCCAGCAGATCGTCGACTTCGGCATATGCATAGGGAGCCGCCTGAGCAACCACTCCTTGATGCTGCACTCCTGGAGCCAGCTGGTCCAGTTTGCGTTTGTCCACATGCTGGACAATGACGCCAGCCTGACGGGCTTCGGCTACGATGGGAGCCGTCAGCGCTTTTTGCGCGTTCTCCGCGATCCATATTTTATTGAGCGTCCGGCCTGCACGCAGCGCTTCAAGCACCGAATGCTTGCCGGCTAATATTTCTTCATTCTTGTCGTGATCTTCAACCATGTTGTTTCCTCCCGGTTCTATCTTTCCATTTGCTGAATGCCGCTGTGTATCAATTCCTGCATCCTTGCCTGCTGTCCCGTGTAATACAAATAGCCGATCAGGCATTCGAAAGCCGTAGCGTACCGGTACTCCAGCACATCGGCATTTTTGGGTATGGTGCCGGACTTGGCGTTACGCCCCTGACGGATAATGTCCTTCTCCTCATCCGTCAGCTCCGGCTCAATCAAGCTGAGAAGCTTGCTCTGCGCCTTGGCCGACACGAGTCCGGTCGCGGCGCGGTGAAGATGATTGGGGCGCAGATTGGGACGCGAAATGACATACTGCCGCACCGCCACCTCGTATATCGCGTCGCCGATATAGGCCAGCACAATGGGCGAAATCAGCTTGACCGGCTTGGATGGCTCGTAAGGAAACCAGCCTTCGCTCATTTGCGCTTCCACCGCATTCCCTGCGGCGTATCCTCCAGCACGATGCCCATATCGTTCAAAATATCGCGGATTTCGTCGGCCCGGCTCCAATTCTTCGCTTTCCGGGCTTCCGCGCGCTCCTCGATCAGGCGCTCAACTTCGTCGTCGGCGTCTTCCTCTTCCGTTTCGGGAACGAGCCGCAGCACGGTATTCAACTCTTCAAACGTCTTCAGCAGAGCAGCCAGATCGGCCGCCGCCAGCGCATTGTCCGAGAGTGCCACATTGGCCGTGCTGACCCATTCGAACACGGCTGTAATCGCATCCGGCGTGTTGAAGTCGTCCTGCATTTTTTCGTGATACTGCAGCACAATAGCGTCCAGTCTCGCCTTCAGTTCTGCGCTTGCTTCATCCGGATTGCCGTCTCCCGCAAGACTTATGCGGTGCTTGACGTTCCCCGCGGCGCCCGCTATGCGCTCTACGCTTTTCTCCGCGGACTGCAGCGCCTCTTCGCTGAAATTCAGCGGATTCCGGTAATGAGTCGAGAGCATGAAATAGCGGATCGTCCCCGCTTTGTAGCGGCCGAGGAAATCCTTGACGAGCAGACCGTTGCCGAGGGATTTCGACATTTTTTCGTCTCCAATGTTAAGGAAGCCGTTATGCATCCAGTAATTCGCCAGCGGCTTGCCGGTCAGCGCCTCGCTCTGCGCGCATTCGCATTCATGGTGGGGAAACGTCAAATCCTGACCGCCGCCATGGATATCAATCGTATCGCCCAGAAATTCGCGAGCCATGGCCGAGCACTCGATATGCCAGCCGGGGCGTCCGTCTCCCCACGGGCTGTGCCAGAAAATCTCTCCCGGCTTCGCCGCCTTCCACAGCACGAAGTCTTCGGGATGCTCCTTGCGCGAATCGACCTCGACGCGGATGCCGAACTGCAGCTCCTCCAGATTCTGGCGGGACAGCTTGCCGTAGCTCTCGAACTTAGCCGTACGGTAGAAGACATCCCCGCCGCTCTCGTAAGCGTAGCCTTTGTCCACCAGTTCCTTGATAAATTCGATGATCAGATCCATGCTCTGTGTCACGCGCGGATTGCGGGTGGCCGGGCGCACGCCGAGTCCCTCGTTGTCCTTTAAAAAAGCGTCGATGAACAGTTCAGCCACTTCAGGCACGGTTGTGCTCATCTCCTCAGCCTTGCGGATCAGCTTATCGTCCACATCCGTGAAGTTGACCACATAATCGACCTCATTGCCGAGCTGCTCCAAATAGTTGCGGACGATGTCGAATACGATGACCGGCCTCGCATTTCCAATATGAATATACCCGTAAACGGTTGGTCCGCACACGTACATCTTGACCTTGCCCGGAACAAGCGGCACAAATTCTTCCTTGCTCCGTGACAGCGTGTTGTAAATATAGAGCGCCATACTGCTCAATCCTTTCTCTTTCGGCCTTAGCCCGGCCTTTGCCAGTTGCCTGGTTTAAATTTCGTAATCTCCGAAATACTGCTCGCTTTCCAGCCGGCGCTGCTCCGCTTTCTGTCTGTCCTCCCCGCCGATCTGCTGACGCAGCTCTTCGATCTCTTTTTGCAGAAAACGCAAGGAATCAACGACCGGATCGGGCAGCTTCGTATGATCCAGTCTGTCCCTCACCCGCTCTCCGTTGCGCTTCACGATGCGGCCGGGATTGCCGACGACCGTACTGTTGTCCGGCACTTCACGCAGCACAACCGCGTTCGAGCCGACATTGCAGTTATCCCCGATCCGGAACGAGCCAAGCACCTTGGCCCCGGAGCCGATAACCACATTATTGCCAACCGTCGGATGGCGCTTTCCTTTCTCTTTACCGGTGCCTCCCAGAGTGACCCCCTGATAGATGATGACATCGTCGCCAATCTCGCAGGTTTCTCCAATAACCACACCCATCCCATGGTCGATAAACAATCTTTTGCCTATACGCGCCCCGGGATGAATCTCGATACCTGTCATAAACCGGCTGAATTGCGACACCATGCGCGCCACTGTAAACCACTCGCGTCTGTATAAGCGGTGGGCAATCCGGTGGGCCCAGATCGCATGCAGACCGGCATAAGTAAAAAAGACCTCGAACCGGTTGCGGGCTGCGGGATCATTGTCCAGCACCACCTGAATGTCCGATTTGATATGCTCAAACATCGCGGTTCCCCCTCCATGCTTCCTCGCCTCCTGTTGTCAGGATGTACGAAGAAGATAATCCGCCTTTTCTGTATTCTCTCTATTTTCAGAAGAAACGCTGCACCGGCCTTATAGGACCGGCACCGGCTTCCCGTAAAAATATAAGACGAAATATAAGCGAATGGCTTATCGCTTCTTACTTCTTATATTTCAACAAAAAACGCCCCTGCAGCATAAAGCTGCAGAGACGTCTTAGCGCGGTTCCACTCTGCTTGGACAATGACCTTCCCCGCTTGAAAGCGGCAGGCTCATCGTCCCTCTTGGCATCCGTAACGGCGATGTTACCGGCGCGGCCTAACGGCGCTTATCAAGCAACCGCTCAACCGCACAGCTCACAGGCGCATCTTCCACGGCGTGCCATGAATAACTCCCAGCCTGAAAAGGCGACCCTTTTCGCGGTTATTCTCTCTGCAAATGGCTGTTATGCGCGTACTTCTCCTGATCGCAGCTTTTTCGATATTCTTCTATCTTAGCGAAAAGAACCGGTACTGACAAGGGGATATGCCTATTACCGGGCCTTTAGGCTCCTTTAATCTGCGCTTTGAGGCGGTCAATGACCCGGCTGCGTCCCATCAGAACAATAGTCGCATTGAGGTCTCGCCCGTGCGTCTGTCCGGTTACTGCGACACGAATCGGCATGAACAGCGCCTTGCCCTTATGTCCAGTCTCCTTCTGCACTTCCTTAATTAATGCCCCAATCACGGCCGGGGTAAACTCCACGCTTGCTTCAACCTTCGCCAGAAAGGCAGAGAGCACCTCAGGGACCTGATTCTCCGACAAAATCTGCGCCGCTTCCGTTTCCAGCTCAAGATGAGTGCGGAAAAAGATTTCCGAAAGGTTCACAATATCCGAGGCAGCCACCATCTGCTCCTGGTAAAGCGCGACGAGGCTTTCCGCCCAAGCGCGTTGTTCTTCGTCCAGCTCCGCCGGCAGTCTTCCGGCCGTCTGCAAATGGGGAATGGCCAAATCTGCGATCCGGATTGGATCGGACTGCTTGATGTAATGGTTGTTCAAATGTGCCAGCTTGTTCGTATCGAACACGGCCGGGCTCTTGGACAGCCGGTCGGCGTTAAAGATGGAGATCAGCTCTTCCCTGCTGAAAATCTCTTCCTCCCCTTCCGGCGACCAGCCGAGGAGCGCAATAAAGTTGAACAGCGCTTCCGGCAAATAGCCCAGATCCTCGTACTGCGAGATAAACTGGATGATGGATTCGTTGCGCTTGCTTAGCTTCTTGTGGTCATCGCCGACGATCAGGGTCATATGGCCGAACAGCGGCGCTTCCCAGCCGAGCGCTTCATAAATCATAAGCTGACGGGGCGTGTTGGAGATATGGTCTTCGCCGCGCAGCACATGGGTGATATCCATCAGGTGGTCGTCGACGGCTACCGCAAAATTATAGGTAGGAATGCCGTCCTTCTTGACAATGACAAAATCGCCCATTTCCGTTGTCTGGAAGGAGATTGGACCCTTGACGATATCATCAAAGGAATAGGTGCGGTCTTCCGGAACCCGGAAGCGGATGCTGGCGATTCGGCCTTCCTGTTCAAAGGCGGCGCGCTGCTCTTCGGTCAGATCGCGATGCTTCCCGGAATAACGGGGCGTCTCTCCCCGGGCAAGCTGCTCTTCACGCTCCGCTTCCAACTCTTCCTCGGTACAGTAGCAGCGGTAAGCCAGACCGCGGTCGATCAAATCCTGCCAGTACACGCGATACAGATCCAGCCGTTCCGTCTGGCGGTAAGGGCCGTATTCGCCGCCGACATCTATGCTTTCGTCCCAATCGATACCCAGCCATTTCAAATATTTCAGCTGGCTTTCTTCGCCGCCGGCGATATTGCGCTTCACATCCGTATCCTCGATCCGGATAATGAACTTGCCGCCTTGGTTTCGGGCGTACAAATAATTAAATAAGGCCGTTCTGGCATTGCCGATATGTAAATGTCCTGTAGGGCTAGGCGCGTAGCGCACCCGGACTTGATCTCCCATTTTTAGTTCCTCCGTTCTTTCATTTGATTGATTTCTCAATCCTGGTCATCTCATGATCATAGCATATTTTGGAGCAGGCAGACAATAGATTGGGCAGCGATGCCCTCGCCTCTTCCGGTAAAGCCAAGTTGCTCCGTGGTGGTCGCCTTCACGTTGACCTGAGACGGCTGCGCCTCCAGCGCCCGTGCGATAATCTCCGCCATTTGCGGAATATAGGGCGCCATCTTCGGTTTCTGGGCGATAATGGTAGAATCGACATTTCCCAGCCGGTAGCCGCGTTCCTTGGCCAGCCCCCAGACATGCTCCAGCAGCTTCAGGCTGTCCGCATTCTTGAAAGCGGGGTCCGTGTCAGGGAAATGCCGGCCAATATCGCCTAGCCCCAGCGCGCCGAGAATGGCGTCGCTGATCGCGTGCAGCAGCACATCGGCGTCCGAATGTCCCAGCAGCCCCTTTTCGTACGGAATGGTTACGCCTCCGATGATGCATGGTCGTCCTTCGACCAGCTGATGCACGTCAAACCCTTGTCCTACAGCGATCATGCTTGTCCCTCTCTCCTTGAGCGTTACTGTAAATTCCGCATATTCCAAATCATCGGGCGTTGTAATCTTAATGTTGCCGTAGCTTCCTTCCACTACCGCTACCGGTATTCCTGCCCGCTCCGCGAGGCTGGAATCGTCAGTGCCTACAAATCCTTCCCTGTCCGCAGCTTCATAAGCTGTCCTCAGCTCTGACAGACGAAAAGTCTGCGGGGTCTGAATCGCCCACAGACTGCGCCGGTCCGGCGTCGAGAGTACTCCGCCCCGATTGTCCACCAGCTTGATTGTATCCTTCACTGGAACGGCTAGGACGGACGCTCCCGTCCGTCTCGCTTCTTCGTAACAAGACTCAATGTCCGCCGGACGCACAAAAGGCCTGACTCCGTCATGGACCATTACCCATTCCGTACTCAGTTGCCCCAGTCCGCGGTATACGGAGTGCTGCCGCTCGGCGCCTCCGGCTACGATGGCTTTTACCTTGCTCAGCCCATATTCTTCTGTCCATTTCCGGCAGCGGTCCAGATCCCCAGCTCCGGTAACGAGCACAATCTCGGAGATCAGTGCGTGCTGCTGGAATACTTCCAGCGTATGCACAACAATCGGTTTGCCCTGTAGAAGCAAATACTGCTTGCTCTCTTCCGTTCCCATGCGCGTTCCTCTGCCTGCCGCCACGACGACGACGCCGACACTGTTTGCCATTCTAGTATGCTCCTGTCCACTTAATTCACGTATATCCCCATCATAACGCGTTTGGCGGGCATTTCCAAGCCTGACGGCGCTTTCGGAGCGTCCGCCGGTGTCAGTTGGAAGGGACTCGAACGGAAATAAAGAAGGCGTTCAAACGGTTCACCGTTCAAACGCCCCGGCGCTACTGCGCTTTTTCCAGAAGCTTCGGCTTGGCAAAAATCATCCGTCCCGCCGATGTCTGCAGCACGCTGGTCACGAGTACCTCCATCGTACTGCCGATGAATTCGCGGCCGCCCTCCACTACGATCATGGTTCCGTCATCCAGATAAGCGACGCCCTGACCATGCTCCTTGCCGTCCTTGATTACCTGGACGATAATTTCCTCGCCCGGCAGCACAACCGGCTTCACCGCGTTGGCCAAATCATTGATGTTCAGCACGGAGACGCCCTGCAGCTCGCATACTTTGTTTAAATTGAAGTCGTTGGTCACGACTTTGCCATGCAGTACCTTTGCCAGCTTCACCAGCTTGCTGTCCACCTCCGAGATTTCCTCGAAATCCCCTTCGTAGATCAGCACCTTAACATCCAGCTCTTTTTGAATTTTATTGAGGATATCCAGGCCTCGGCGGCCACGGTTGCGCTTAAGCAAGTCGGATGAGTCCGCTATATGCTGCAGCTCCTCCAGTACGAATTCAGGGATGACAATCGTTCCCTCGATAAAACCCGTCTTGCAGATATCCGCGATCCGGCCGTCGATAATGACGCTCGTATCAAGAATTTTGTGCTCCTCTGGCCCCGGGCCTTCCGGCTCCTCAGCCTGGCCGAACCTGCCGGTTGCCCACAGCGCGCCCAGCTCTACCTTTTTTTCCAGGCCGATCCGCAGTCCAAGATACCCCAGACCCGCCGTGACCGGCACCTGAAGAAGCTCGCCCGCCTTTCCAAGCCACGTCATGCAAGGATAGAGCAGCAGCGACAGCAGCAATCCTCCGAGCAGCCCCGTCGTCCCGGCAGCCAATTCATCCATCGGCACCCGCGAGCAGTACAGCGCCGCCTCCCGTAGTCTTGCTTCCGCCCAATCTGCGCATAACGCCACCGCAAACAAAAAGATAATGGCACCCAGCACCGCAAACATAAGACTTCCTTCAAGCGGCAGGCTGTCTCCCAGCCGGGTCATGCCTTCCGGAAAATCCCGCTCTGCCGCATGATACAGCGAATAGCCGGCCCAACCTCCGCATAACGCGGCAAATAATAAAATCCATTTTTTCCACATGGTTTACGCACCTCCTTTAATCTCACGCCCTATCCCCCAGTATGTTCCAATTTTCAGGACGGTAATCGTGGGAGGCCCAATTTTTTAGCGAGGAAAGACAAAGTGGCGGCTTGTCGCAATTTGCGGCTTTTTACCCGGTTGAAAAGGAGCTTTTGCGTAGCATATAATGAACTCATTCAAGAAGAAACGGCTTCGCCGTCTTTTCAGGGGCGGCATCCGTTTCTCGCTTATACTTCACGAAACGGGGGGAATGGATATGAGCGCACCAAGTTTGCAGGCTTTTCAGGACCAAGTTTCCGAGCTGCTCCTCAGACACCGCAGTCTGCTGGACGTGCTGTCCAAGAACGATCAAAGCAGCGCCTCGGTCAACCGCGCCGTCGTCAAAGCGATCACGGAGTGCGGCTGCATCGAGCTTCATGCCACCAAGCAGGTATTCGAATCCGGCGTAAGTCTGGAGAAAGCCAAGGAAAAGGCGGGAACCCACGTTCAGGGAGAACTGTGCGAGAACTGCCGCGAAGTTATCGGTTCCGAGCTTGGCCGGGAGCTGTTCTACATGTCGGCGATGTGCAATTTGCTTGGAATCAATATGGACGAGGTCGTCGTAAAGGAATCGCAGAAATGCGCAACGCTCGGACTGTTCAACTTGTCGTAAAGGCCGGATGATGCCGTCATTATTCCGTATACAACCCGCCGTAAAAAAAAAACAAGAGCCGGTTACCACAGCATTCAAGCGTGGAACCGGCTCTTTATTAAAATTCGGCATCTTATCCGTTCTTGGAATGATACGCCTCTTCGTCCGAACGATGTCTTCTGTTGCGGCGACGGCGTCTGGCTGCCAGTCTGTCAAAGTTCTGCTTTAAGCCGTACAAGGCGTACAGGGCCAGCAGGACAAAAATCATTTTGGAAATCTGCTCGGGAAAAACAACAGCAACCGCGACGGCGATCACAATTACGACCGGCGCTCCGATGACCGCTTTTTTCGGCAAGCCGATCTTTTTGAAATTCGGATACTTCACTGTGCTGACCATCAAGTACGACAGCAGCAGCGTAGCGACAATCATGAAAGGAGGCGATACATCCTTATGGAACAGGGACAGCGTAGCCAGTACGCCGCCGGCTGCCGGAATAGGCAGGCCTATAAAGTAACCGGGAATGCCCGGACGAACGTTGAAACGGGCCAAGCGAAGCGCGCCGAACATCGGGAAAATGGCTGTAACCGGCCAGGCCAGTGCATTATTCAAATCGTGCAGGCTAGTCACGTACATGATGAGAGCGGGTGCGACGCCAAAGGAAACGACATCCGACAGCGAGTCCAGCTCTTTGCCGAATTCGCTCTCCGCGCCAAGGGCACGGGCTACGCGTCCGTCCAGTCCATCGGCAAGCATTGCGATGATAACCATAATCGCCGCCATGCCGATTTTACCGTCGAGCGCCATCATGATGCCGAACATTCCGAGCAGCAAATTGCCCAACGTAAATAGACTCGGAATCGATTTTTGTATCATTTCGTCACCTCTATATTATTCGATCAAGTCTTCAATGTCTCCAACAATACGTGATTGTATGATATTTACATTTGCCTGTCAATAAGAACTTGCTTTTGCAGCCGTTTTAATCCGTCCTGGATCCCCCGGGCCCGCGCTTCCCCGATTCCATCAACCTCATCCAGGTCCGCTATGCTCGCTGTCATCAGATTGGGCAGCATTTCAAAACGTTCCACCAAATTATGGATGATGACATTGGGCAGCCGCGGAATTTTGTTAAGCAGCCGGTAGCCGCGAGGTGTGACAGACTCTTCAGAAGTCACCGCAGTGACGGAAAAACCGAGCAGCCGGGCAATATGATTGTCGTCCATCAGTTCGTCATCGCTCGCTCGCTTCAGGCCGGCAATGATTTCGCGGATTTTATCCTCTTCCTCTTCTCTTGCATAGTCTCTGTATAAAAGCCAGGCTTCTTCCTCGGTATTCCCAACCAGTTCTTCCATCTGCATGCTGATCAGGCGCCCTTCGTTGCCGAGCTCTGTGATGTAGCGTTTGATCTCCGTCTTAATCCGGAGCACCATCTCCACGCGCTGGATAACGCCGACCACTTCAGGCACGCTTACAATGCCCTCGTATTCGGAGGCGGACAGGTTCGTCAGCGATTGGTTAAGCACCGCCTTGTACTTCTCCAATGTCTGAATTGCCTGATTGGCCTTCGTCAAAATGACGCCGATGTCTTTGAGCGCATAGCGGATGGAGCCCTGATAGAGCGTGATGATATTGCGCCGCTGCGAAATGGAGACGACCAGCTTCCCGGTCTGTTTTGCAACCCTTTCAGCTGTCCGGTGGCGGATTCCGGTCTCGATCGAGGAAATCGATGAATCGGGAATCAGTTGGGTGTTGGCGTACAGGATACGTTTTAGATCTTCGCTTAAAATGATCGCGCCGTCCATCTTGGCCAGTTCGTATAAATAGTTCGGCGAGAAATCGCAATTGATGGAAAAGCCTCCTTCCACCACCTCCATGACCTCGGGACTGTAGCCTACGACAATCAGCGCGCCCGTCTTGGCCCGCAGCACATTTTCCAATCCATCCCTAAACGATGTGCCCGGTGCGGCTAGCCTGAGCAGTTCGTTCATATTTTCCAATTGGTGGTCTTTCATTTTTCTGCCCCCTAATCTAACGCGACCGCTAATGCGTCTGCTACAGTATTCACTCCGATAATCTGTATATCCTGCGGATGCTTCCAGCCCTTCAGGCTCTTCTCGGGCATAATGACCCGCCGGAACCCCAGTTTGGCCGCTTCTTTGACGCGCGTTTCCGCTCGGGAGACGCCTCTTACTTCACCCGT
This sequence comes from Paenibacillus sp. URB8-2, assembly GCF_013393385.1. NCBI lineage: Bacteria > Bacillati > Bacillota > Bacilli > Caryophanales > Paenibacillaceae > Paenibacillus > Paenibacillus sp. URB8-2. The sequence goes on from NZ_AP023239.1 coordinate 5,047,118, forward strand.
TAGCCCGACCTCTCCGAAGAACACATCGTACGCCTTCGTCGGGATGTCACGAAAACTGGAAGCAATGCTGACCGCAACTGCCAAGTCAATGGCAGGCTCATCCAGCTTCACCCCGCCCGCGACATTCAGATAGGCATCCTGATTCTGCAGGAACATGCCCATCCGCTTCTCCAGGACGGCTATAATAAGCGCCATCCTTTGGTTATCAAGTCCGGTGGACATCCGCCGCGGGGAAGGAAAATGCGTGGCGGCAACGAGCGCCTGCAGCTCGACCAGTACCGGCCGCGTGCCTTCCATACTGGCTACGACCGTGGAGCCCGCTACTCCAAGGGGCCGCTCGGACAAGAATAGCTCGGACGGATTTTCAACCTCGGACAAGCCGATTTCGCCCATTTCGAAAATGCCGATTTCATTCGTCGAACCGAAACGGTTCTTGACCGCCCGCAGCAGCCGGTACGTGTGATGGCGCTCGCCCTCGAAATACAACACGCAGTCGACCATATGCTCAAGCATCCGGGGCCCGGCAATTGCTCCTTCCTTGGTCACATGACCGACCAGCACGGTGGCGATGCCGCGAATTTTGGCGATCCGCATGAATCTTGTCGTACATTCGCGAACCTGCGACACGCTTCCCGGCGCACTTGTCACTTCAGGCAGAAACACCGTCTGTATGGAGTCGATAACCAGGAACTGAGGCTGAATGGCCTCAATCGCTTCCTCGATCGATTCCATATTCGTCTCGCACAGCACATACAGTTCGGATGACAACGCCCCGAGCCGGTCCGCCCGCAGCCGGGTCTGACGTACCGATTCTTCTCCAGAGATATACAGCACTCGCAGTCCCTGCGTAGTCAGCGCATGGGAGGTCTGCAGCAGCAGCGTCGATTTACCAATGCCGGGATCGCCGCCGACGAGCACCAGCGAGCCTGGAACAATCCCTCCGCCCAGCACCCGGTTAAGTTCGCCGATGCCGGTTAAGATGCGGGGTTCCTGATCACTTTCTATATTTATGATGGACTGGGGCTTTTCTTTACTATGAAAAACGGGAGTATTCATCCCCTGTGTTTTGACTACGCTTTCCGTTTCTTCTACCATGCTGTTCCAAGCTTGGCAGCCCGGGCATTTTCCGAGCCACTTCGGTGACTCGTATCCGCACTCGGTGCAGTGAAATTTCGTTTTAGTCTTAGCCATAAACTCTCCTTCGGACAGATTAACCATGCCGCCATTTCTTCAAATCGCGGATATTTTCCTGTCAATCAAAGTTTACCATTTAAGGGCTGTGAACGAAAGAGCAATTGGGAAATGGAAGGATTCCAATTAAAAAGAAGAGCCCCTTCCTTAATCGGAAGCAGGCTCTCCTTACTATGGTTGCCTATATATCACTTCAGGCCGTAATCTTATTCTCCGTCCTTCTCCAGCGATACCGGCTCTTTCTTGCTCACGGACAGTTCGCCGTTCTCTTCATCGATCTTCAGCAAATCGCCCTTGGCGATATTGCCTCTCAGCATCTCCTCGGACAGGCGGTCCTCAATATGCTTCTGGATCGCGCGGCGCAGCGGACGTGCGCCGAAGGCTGGATCAAAGCCTTCTTTGGCCAGGAAAGCTTTCGCGTTGTCCGTCAGCTCGAAGTCGACGTCATATTCACGCAGCCGCTTGCGCAGCTCTTCGGACATCAGTGTAACGATCTGTGCGATATGCTTCTCTTCCAGGGAGTGGAAGACGATGATCTCGTCGATCCGGTTCAGGAACTCCGGACGGAAGCTCTTCTTCAGTTCGTCCATGACCTTGCCTTTCATGCTGGAGTATTCAGCCCCGGCATCCTGCACGGCGGTAAAGCCGAGCGTGGAATTCCGTTTAATTGCTTGCGCACCGACGTTCGAGGTCAGAATAATCAGCGTATTGCGGAAATCGACCACGCGTCCTTTGGAATCGGTCAGACGGCCGTCTTCCAGCACTTGCAGCAGAATGTTGAATACTTCAGGGTGGGCTTTCTCGATTTCATCGAGCAGGACCACCGAGTATGGCTTGCGGCGTACCTTCTCGGTAAGCTGTCCGCCTTCCTCATAACCGACATATCCCGGAGGCGCCCCTACAAGGCGGGAAGTGGAGTGTTTCTCCATGTACTCCGACATATCGATACGGATAACGGCGTTCTCGTCGCCGAACATCGCCTCGGCGAGCGCGCGTGCCAGCTCCGTCTTACCAACCCCGGTAGGGCCGAGAAAAATGAAGGAGCCCATCGGACGCTTCGGATCTTTCAGACCGGCGCGTGCCCGGCGGATGGCCCGACTGACCGCTTTGACGGCTTCATCTTGGCCGATTACCCGATCATGCAGCAGAGCTTCCATATTAAGCAGGCGTTCCGTTTCTTCCTCTTTCAGCTTGCTGACCGGAATGCCGGTCCAGCTTGCCACCACTTGGGCGATATCCTCAGGCGTAACCTCGGAATCGGTACGGCCTTGTTTCTCTTTCCATTGATTCTTCGTTGTATCGAGCTCTTCACGGATTTTTTGCTCCGTATCACGAAGGGCAGCCGCTTTCTCGAACTCCTGACTTTGAACAGCGGCGTCTTTTTCCTTGCGGATATCGTCCAGCCGCGTTTCCAGTTCTTTCAAATTCGGCGGAATCGTGTAAGAGTTCAGTCTTACTTTGGAGCCCGCCTCATCAATAAGGTCGATCGCTTTGTCCGGCAGGAAACGGTCGGTGATATAGCGGTCGGACAGTTTCACCGCCTGAACGATTGCCTCATCCGTAATTTTCACACGGTGATGGGCTTCATAGCGGTCACGCAGGCCGTAAAGGATTTGAACGGCTTCATCCGGAGTAGGCTGATCTACCGTGATTGGTTGGAAACGACGTTCCAGAGCCGCATCCTTCTCGATGTACTTACGGTACTCGTCCAGCGTTGTCGCGCCGATGCATTGCAGCTCGCCGCGGGCCAGCGCGGGTTTCAGGATGTTGGAGGCGTCAATCGCGCCCTCAGCTCCGCCTGCACCGATCAGCGTATGCAATTCGTCGATGAAGAGCACAATGTTGCCCGCCTGGCGAATTTCGTCCATGATCTTTTTGAGACGATCTTCGAACTCACCGCGATATTTGGTGCCGGCAACGACTGAGCCCATATCCAGCGTCATTACACGCTTGTCGCGCAGTGTTTCGGGAATCTCGTTATTGATAATCTTTTGCGCCAGGCCTTCGGCGATCGCCGTTTTACCTACCCCTGGCTCGCCGATCAGCACCGGATTATTCTTCGTCCGGCGGCTCAGCACCTGAATGACGCGTTCGATCTCTTTGCTGCGCCCGATAACCGGGTCCAGATGACCGTCTTTGGCATAAGCCGTCAGGTCGCGGGCCAATCCGTCTAGCGTCGGTGTGCTGACATTGGACGGGCCGCCGCTGTGGCTCGAAGCGGACTCGCTGCTGCCGAGCAGCTGCAGAACTTGCTGGCGAGCCTTATTCAGGCTGATTCCAAGGTTGTTCAGGACGCGTGCCGCTACGCCTTCTCCCTCGCGAATGAGTCCGAGCAGGATGTGCTCCGTGCCAACGTAAGTGTGACCCAGCTTGCGGGCTTCATCCATCGACAGCTCGATAACCTTTTTGGCGCGTGGAGTGTACGCGATGTTCGTCGGCTGCTCTTGCCCTCTGCCGATCAGCGTTTCAACCTCATCCTGAATTTTTTCCAGGCCGAGGCCAAGAGCGATCAATGCTTTGGCGGCGATGCCGTCGCCCTCGCGGATAAGTCCTAGCAAAATATGTTCTGTGCCGATATTATTGTGTCCCAGCCGAACGGCTTCTTCCTGTGCCAGCGCAAGCACTTTTTGCGCGCGTTCCGTAAATCTGCCAAACATCATAAGTCTGCACCTCCATAAATAATAAATATTTATAATTAATGTGTGGTCCCCAACGTTTCCCGGAGCAGCTTCGCCCGGTACATATCGCATTCGGTTGAGCTCAGCTTATCGCCAAAGATGTTCTGCAGAAATCCAGGCTGCGTCTTGACGTTCAGCTCATTGAGCACCGAGATGGATGGAGCTTTCAGAATTCCCAAATCCAAGCCGAGCCGTACATCCGACAGACGCTGGGAAGCTTCTTTTAGATCCATTACGGCCGCATAAGACAAAATGCCGTACGACCGCATGATACGGTCAGTGATCCGGAGCGCGGAATCCGTCAGCAGCCGCTGGCGCGCATTGCGTTCATGCTCGATAATCTGGATAGCCACACTGTGCAAGTTGTCGATAATTTCCGCTTCGGTCTGCCCCAGTGTAATCTGGTTGGAAATCTGAAAAATATTCCCGGCGGCTTCGCTGCCTTCCCCGTAAATGCCTCTCACCGTAAGCCCCACCTGATTGACGGCCGAGAGAATACGGTTGATCTGCTTGGTCATGACAAGCGCCGGAAGATGCATCATAACCGAAGCGCGAAGACCTGTGCCGACATTGGTCGGGCAGCTGGTCAAATAGCCTCTTCTGTCATCAAAAGCGTAATCAATCGACGATTCGAAAATATCATCGATGGCGGTAGCCCGTTCCCAGGCCTCGCGAACCTGAAATCCGGGAAACAAACATTGAATACGAAGATGGTCTTCTTCATTTATCATGATGCTGACCGACTCGTCTTCATTCAGCAGCACCGCTCCGCCGCGGGAGTCATTGGCAAGGTTGGGACTAATCAGATGCTTTTCAACCAACACCTTCTTATCCAGCTCCTCCAGCTCGTCAAGCTTAAGCAGCTGAAATGAGCCGTATCCCGTTTCCTGGTCCTGATCAATTACCGGAGTCAGAACATCCAAGACTTCCTCGGCCTGGCTCTTCGTTGCCAGAAGAGGAAAAGGGTGATGCTGTATATTGCGGGCGATGCGCACACGGCTGCTGATTACAATCTCGGAGTGGCTGCCACCGCTGCGCATCCATTCGCTGAGCGCTTGTTCGGTAAACCGGAGATTTGGCATCGGGCATTCCCCCTATATATCTTAAGACTTTACTCTTGTGCAATTTCTTTTTCAAGTTTGCGGATCTGATCCCTGATCTCGGCTGCTCTTTCGAACTCCTCCTGCACGATGGCTTGCTGCAGCTGCTCCTTCAGTTCATCGATTTGCCGCCTAAACTGAATTCGCGCTCCGGCACGTTTAGGAATCTTGCCGACATGGCTCGTGCTGCCGTGCACTCTTTTGAAGAGCGGGTCGAGGCCCTTGTCAAAATATTTGTAACAGGAACTGCATCCGAAGCGCCCGAGCTTGCTGAACTGCCCGTAGGTCATGCCGCATTCCTCGCAGCGAACGTCTTGAACCGTCGAAGCAGCGGCGGATTTCCCTTTGCCAGCAGCCTCCAGATCCAGTAAGCCGGAAAGCAGGCTGTGAATGGAGAAACCGCCGGACGTACCGGGAATCAATTCTCCTTTTTCCCTTGCACAGCTCTCGCAAATATGAAATTCCGTCTTCTCTCCATTCACAATCTTAGTGAAATGAAGCGTAGCCGGTCTTACACCGCACTCTTGGCAAACCATTTTACGAAACCCTCTTTCTCACACCGATTTATTTGCTAAGCAATGAGATCAGCATCGCCTTCATCATCTTGGAACGAATCTCGTCCCGATGGGGAAGCTTGACCGCAATGCATTCACGCGAAATGGCGGCGCGCATAAGGCAGGCTTCGCGTCTGGTCATAAAGCCGGCTTCTTCAAGCTGATAAATGAGTCCCTCAGCCGTGCTCTGGTCGATGCCCGAGCCGATAGTTTGGTTAAGGTGCGTATGCAGCGCAGAGTGCTGCGGAAGCTCAATACGCTGAATGCGGATATATCCGCCACCGCCGCGTTTGCTCTCCACCAAATAGCCCTTTTCAAGTGTAAAGCGGGTGCTGATTACATAATTGATCTGGGAGGGTACACAGGAGAAGTGGTCTGCCAGATCGTTGCGTTGAATTTCTACTGTGCCTTCGGGACTTTCATGCAAAATATTCTTCAGATATTGTTCAATGATATCAGAGATATTGCGCATCACTCATCCTCCAGATTACGAGCTTGCAGATGCAGCCGATGGCACCGTTCCATTTCTGGCCTAAACCTTTAAAGGAACTTTAACCAAAGTGCAAAGAGCCGAATCCCGTATAAAACCGGCTGGCAAGCCTGGATTAAGATTCCGTTCAAGCTTTACTAGTGTGGCCCAAACTGTACACCGCATACTTGAAAAAGAATAAACGGGAACGATTAAGTAATCACCTGCTGCATGCTCTGTTGACTTTGACTTTCTTTGACTTATACCTTATTATAGCATATTCTCACGGAAAGCCAAGTCTTTGATCAGAAAAAATCAAACAATGCCGTTTGAGCGCGCGGAATCCGTTCTTCCAACCATGTCACTGCCAATATATTACCCGTAAGCAGCCCGGCTTGATACATTTCCATCGGTCTTTTATATCCAAGCAGCATGGCGGTCAGCGTTCCGATGCCGCAGGCGGCCGCTTCCTCTCCGGGGTCACTCTGGAGTGCGTGAATCGACGGCTTACCGTAACCATCTGCGCTGAGGTTCCAAAGTCCATCATTCCAGGACGCAAGACTGTCCGCGATAGAAAGGGTTATTCCTCCTGAGCGGCCGGTGGCGCAAAATGACAATTGTTCGACAAATTCCTTAACGTTCACAATACGGGCCATAAAATAAGGATGATTTTCCTGCGTGATCCGAGGATCGGGTAGCAGGAACGGTAGATTGTCATCCGCAGGCACCATTTTTAGATGCGCTTGAGTTATCATCGAATCATGATTGGCAAAATAGTTCCACAATCCGCTGCGGGTGCGCCCATTTGCATATACGAATTCGTCGATTATCAGTTCCCGGTTCTGGATTTTATAAAGCGCATAGCCCTCCGGCTCTCCTTCTTGCGAATAAAAGACGGCAATATGCCCGTCATCGTCCAGCACGGATTTCTCCCACCAGTCCTTGTCCCTTACGAGTGTTCCGTTATAGTTGGAAGCAAACTTCCGGTACAGGGCATCCAGAATATCAATATCTCCCTCATCACGCTTGACTCGTCCTTCCACTTGAACCTTCGCCGGAAATTTAGCGGCAGGAATCGTATACTTCTTATACTCACAGTACACTTCCCACCCGAATTTGCGGTAAAAAGGGACATTGAACGGATGCAGACAGGACAGCGTCTGACCGGCTTCATTCATCTTCATAAGCGCATGGGCCAAAAGCTTGGCCACCAGACCTTGTCTGCGATTTTCCGGCCATGTCGCCACTCCGGCGATGCCTCCCATAAGCAGAGGACGGCCTTGTATGTAGGATTGAAACGGCAACAGCGTAAATTTCGCGCCTAGACCGTTATCATCAAAAATGCCCCAAACACGCTCGGGCTTAAATCTCTCTTTTGCCTTCTCCCGGTCTTCTGGCGAAAGCTTATATTGAAAAGCATACTCGGAAAGACTCAGACTTGTGTCAAACTCATCAGAGCGAAGCTGACGGATTTCCATACATTCACCTCAATATAAATAGGTTATCATGAGTTTGTCAGACGCCGAGGCCTTTGTCAAATCGGAAATGCAGCGTAGGATATTGGACATTTTTTTCAGCAATGAAAAAAGGTTGTTCCTTTATCATCAAAGATGAAATGGAAACAACCTTCTTCTGATCAGATACATAATTCACCTGACTACTACAGTTAAGAATACAAAAAACCACTGCTGAAATTCAGCAGTGGTTCATGTGCTTGGCGGCGTCCTACTCTCCCAGGACCCTTCGGTCCAAGTACCATCGGCGCTGGAGGGCTTAACGGTCGTGTTCGGGATGGGTACGCGTGGAACCCCTCCGCCATCGCCACCAAACGGGCATTTGCTTGAACAAATGCATACATCAGGTTTTCAGCATCGCCAAATGCTGATAGCAACTTCTGTTTACCGCAACTGCTAGAGCTGCACTCAACAGAATCCTTGCTCCCTGAAAACTGGAACCGAAACGAATCTTGCGTTTAATTTGGATAAGCCCTCGACCGATTAGTATTGGTCAGCTCCATGCATTGCTGCACTTCCACCTCCAACCTATCTACCTCGTCGTCTTCAAGGGGTCTTACTAATTGGGAAATCTCATCTTGAGGGGGGCTTCACGCTTAGATGCTTTCAGCGCTTATCCCGTCCGTACGTAGCTACCCAGCCATGCTCCTGGCGGAACAACTGGTGCACCAGCGGTACGTCCATCCCGGTCCTCTCGTACTAAGGACAGCTCCTCTCAAATTTCCTACGCCCACGACAGATAGGGACCGAACTGTCTCACGACGTTCTGAACCCAGCTCGCGTACCGCTTTAATGGGCGAACAGCCCAACCCTTGGGACCTACTTCAGCCCCAGGATGCGATGAGCCGACATCGAGGTGCCAAACCTCCCCGTCGATGTGGACTCTTGGGGGAGATAAGCCTGTTATCCCCAGGGTAGCTTTTATCCGTTGAGCGATGGCCCTTCCATGCGGTACCACCGGATCACTAAGCCCGACTTTCGTCCCTGCTCGACTTGTTGGTCTCGCAGTCAAGCTCCCTTCTGCCTTTGCACTCTTCGAATGATTTCCAACCATTCTGAGGGAACCTTGGGACGCCTCCGTTACGCTTTAGGAGGCGACCGCCCCAGTCAAACTGCCCGCCTGACACGGTCCCCGCACCCGTTTAGGGTGCCAGGTTAGAACCTAGATACGATCAGGGTGGTATCCCAACGGCGCCTCCACCGAAGCTGGCGCTCCGGCTTCTAAGGCTCCCACCTATCCTGTACAGATCGTACCCAAGTTCAATATCAAGCTGCAGTAAAGCTCCATGGGGTCTTTCCGTCTTGTCGCGGGTAACCTGCATCTTCACAGGTATTAAAATTTCACCGGATCTCTCGTTGAGACAGCGCCCAAGTCGTTACGCCATTCGTGCGGGTCAGAATTTACCTGACAAGGAATTTCGCTACCTTAGGACCGTTATAGTTACGGCCGCCGTTTACTGGGGCTTCGGTTCACAGCTTCGGGTTTAACCCCTAACCGCTCCCCTTAACCTTCCAGCACCGGGCAGGCGTCAGCCCGTATACTTCGCCTTGCGGCTTCGCACAGACCTGTGTTTTTGCTAAACAGTCGCTTGGGCCTTTTCACTGCGGCCCCCTCGGGCTATTCACCCTACCGAGGCACCCCTTCTCCCGAAGTTACGGGGTCATTTTGCCGAGTTCCTTAACGAGAGTTCTTCCGCGCGCCTTAGAATTCTCTTCTCGCCTACCTGTGTCGGTTTGCGGTACGGGCACCTTCTCCTGGCTAGAGGCTTTTCTTGGCAGTGTGAGATCATGACCTTCGCTACTGTAATTTTCGCTCCCCATCACAGCCCAGCCTTAATGGTGTACGGATTTGCCTATACACCAGCCTCGCTGCTTGGACGGACATCCATCAGTCCGCGTCACTACCCTCCTGCGTCCCCCCATCGCTCATAGCGGATTACGGTGGTACAGGAATATCAACCTGTTGTCCTTCGACTACGCCTGTCGGCCTCGCCTTAGGTCCCGACTTACCCTGAGCGGACGAGCCTTCCTCAGGAAACCTTGGGCTTTCGGCGGATCAGATTCTCACTGATCTTTTCGTTACTCATACCGGCATTCTCACTTGTATGCTGTCCAGCTGTCCTTACAGTCAACCTTCAACCCACATACAACGCTCCCCTACCCCTGATGCATACGCATCAAGCCATAGCTTCGGTGGTGTGTTTAGCCCCGTTACATTTTCGGCGCAGAGTCACTCGACCAGTGAGCTATTACGCACTCTTTCAATGGTGGCTGCTTCTAAGCCAACATCCTGGTTGTCTGTGCAACTCCACATCCTTTCCCACTTAACACACACTTGGGGACCTTAGCTGATGGTCTGGGCTGTTTCCCTTTTGACAATGGATCTTAGCACTCACTGTCTGACTCCCGGTGCATCAGTAGCTGGCATTCGGAGTTTGACTGAGCTTGGTAACCCTTGCGGGCCCCGCACCCAATCAGTGCTCTACCTCCAGTACTGTTAATCACCGAGGCTAGCCCTAAAGCTATTTCGGGGAGAACCAGCTATCTCCGAGTTCGATTGGAATTTCTCCGCTACCCCCACCTCATCCCCGCACTTTTCAACGTGCGTGGGTTCGGGCCTCCAGTGCGTGTTACCGCACCTTCACCCTGGACAGGGGTAGATCACACGGTTTCGGGTCTACGCCCACGTACTTAAGTCGCCCTATTCAGACTCGCTTTCGCTGCGGCTCCGGCTTCTCGCCTTAACCTTGCACGTTAAACGTAACTCGCCGGTTCATTCTACAAAAGGCACGCCATCACCCCTATAACGGGCTCTGACTTCTTGTAAGCACACGGTTTCAGGTACTATTTCACTCCCCTTCCGGGGTGCTTTTCACCTTTCCCTCACGGTACTGTTTCACTATCGGTCGCCAGGGAGTATTTAGCCTTGGCAGATGGTCCTGCCGGATTCATACGGGGTTTCACGTGCCCCGCACTACTCGGGATCCGTCTCGGAGGGAACCAAATTTGGGCTACAGGGCTTTTACCTCTATCGCGGGCCTTTCCAGACCTCTTCACCTATCTTGTTCCTTTGTAACTCCATGTGAGACGTCCCACAACCCCAGGGAGCAAGCTCCCTGGTTTAGGCTGTTCCGCGTTCGCTCGCCGCTACTGACGGAATCACTCTTGTTTTCTCTTCCTCAGGGTACTTAGATGTTTCAGTTCCCCTGGTCTGCCTCCACCTACCCTATGAATTCAGGTAGGAGTGACTGTGCATTACCACAGCCGGGTTTCCCCATTCGGACACCCCCGGATCAACGCTTGCTTACAGCTCCCCGAGGCATTTTCGTAGTTCGCCACGTCCTTCATCGGCTCCTGGCGCCTAGGCATCCTCCGTGTGCTCTTAGTAGCTTAACCACATGTTTTCCCGTTAGGGAAAATCATGAACCACTATTCACTTCACTTGATCAATCGCTTGACACAAGTTCAGCTAAAAGATGTTCTAAAACGCAATTTTCGTTTCGGTATCCAGTTTTCAAGGATCAAGATTGAGAGTTTGAGCTCTCAAAACTGAGCAACGAGTGAGCAACAGGCCTAAACCTGAGTTTTGGAAGCTTAGCTTCCGATTTGAATGTTTCCGCTCGGGAAACGATTCTCCATAGAAAGGAGGTGATCCAGCCGCACCTTCCGATACGGCTACCTTGTTACGACTTCACCCCAATCATCTACCCCACCTTCGGCGGCTGGCTCCCTTGCGGGTTACCCCACCGACTTCGGGTGTTGTAAACTCTCGTGGTGTGACGGGCGGTGTGTACAAGACCCGGGAACGTATTCACCGCGGCATGCTGATCCGCGATTACTAGCAATTCCGACTTCATGCAGGCGAGTTGCAGCCTGCAATCCGAACTGAGACCGGCTTTATAAGATTGGCTCCACCTCGCGGTTTCGCTTCCCGTTGTACCGGCCATTGTAGTACGTGTGTAGCCCAGGTCATAAGGGGCATGATGATTTGACGTCATCCCCACCTTCCTCCGGTTTGTCACCGGCAGTCACTCTAGAGTGCCCAGCTTCACCTGCTGGCAACTAAAGTCAAGGGTTGCGCTCGTTGCGGGACTTAACCCAACATCTCACGACACGAGCTGACGACAACCATGCACCACCTGTCTCCTCTGTCCCGAAGGCCGCGCCTATCTCTAGACGATTCAGAGGGATGTCAAGACCTGGTAAGGTTCTTCGCGTTGCTTCGAATTAAACCACATACTCCACTGCTTGTGCGGGTCCCCGTCAATTCCTTTGAGTTTCAGTCTTGCGACCGTACTCCCCAGGCGGAGTGCTTACTGTGTTAACTTCGGCACCAAGGGTATCGAAACCCCTAACACCTAGCACTCATCGTTTACGGCGTGGACTACCAGGGTATCTAATCCTGTTTGCTCCCCACGCTTTCGCGCCTCAGCGTCAGTTACAGCCCAGAAAGTCGCCTTCGCCACTGGTGTTCCTCCACATCTCTACGCATTTCACCGCTACACGTGGAATTCCACTTTCCTCTTCTGCACTCAAGCTGCCCAGTTTCCAGTGCGACCACAGGTTGAGCCCATGGTTTAAACACCAGACTTAAACAGCCGCCTGCGCGCGCTTTACGCCCAATAATTCCGGACAACGCTTGCCCCCTACGTATTACCGCGGCTGCTGGCACGTAGTTAGCCGGGGCTTTCTTCTCAGGTACCGTCACTCTTGTAGCAGTTACTCTACAAGACGTTCTTCCCTGGCAACAGAGCTTTACGATCCGAAAACCTTCATCACTCACGCGGCGTTGCTCCGTCAGGCTTTCGCCCATTGCGGAAGATTCCCTACTGCTGCCTCCCGTAGGAGTCTGGGCCGTGTCTCAGTCCCAGTGTGGCCGTTCACCCTCTCAGGTCGGCTACGCATCGTCGCCTTGGTGAGCCGTTACCCCACCAACTAGCTAATGCGCCGCAGGCCCATCCCCTGGTAGCAGATTGCTCCGCCTTTCCGCCTTCCGGTATGCACCAGAAGGTCTTATCCGGTATTAGCTACCGTTTCCGGTAGTTATCCCAGTCCAAGGGGCAGGTTGCCTACGTGTTACTCACCCGTCCGCCGCTAAGTCCTTTTGAGAGCAAGCTCTCAAAAGGACTCCGCTCGACTTGCATGTATTAGGCACGCCGCCAGCGTTCGTCCTGAGCCAGGATCAAACTCTCCAATAAGGTTTTTTCGTGAGGTCACCACCCAGATCACTCCGAGAAAATAACCATCCGAAAAGTTTATCGATAGAGCGATTCGCTCATTTTGAAACTGACGATTCATTGATATGAATCTTAAAATTAACGTGTTCCATTTGTTCAGTTTTCAAAGAACTTGTACCCTGCATTTGAATACTTCGTCTCATGCACAGGAATTATAGAATAACATATTCATTTCCGTTCGTCAACTCTTTTTTTCAATCGTGATTTTCAACTTCATCACAACCTCGCGAGCGACAAGAAATAATATATCATGCCTGCGGCAAACGTGCAACCCTTTTTTTAAAAAAACAAATCGCTTCTCTTTCTTGCAGTGGTGTTAATCCGTCAATCTCTCATTTTCCTAGAATGTTCATTGCGGTAAAGCAGCAAAAAGAGTTATCTTAATCCATATCGATTGACCGGTTTAATATGGAAAGGAGCTGTTATGAGAAATCAGTCCACATCTACAATAGCGCCGTCAAAATTGGCGGCCGGAGAGCAACGAAGCCTTCAGCAGGTCACAATCTACCGGATACTCCTTGCCGTCAGCTTCGTCCATTTGTTCAATGATTCCATTCAGGCGGTGATTCCGGCGATTTTTCCGATCCTCAAGAGCAATATGATGCTTTCGTACGCCCAGGTCGGATGGATATCGTTCGCGCTCAACGTCACTTCTTCGGTTATACAACCGGTCATCGGCTACGCCGCGGACCGCCATCCGCGTCCAATCCTTCTTCCGCTCGGGATGGGCAGCACCTTAATGGGTGTTCTGCTGCTGGGTTATGCCAATAATTATGTGCTGGTGCTCCTCTCCGTTATTCTGATCGGCTTCGGCTCCGCCGCTTTCCATCCCGAAGGTATGCGTGTTGCGCATATGGCTGCAGGACTGAAAAAGGGGTTGTCTCAATCTATTTTCCAGGTCGGAGGCAATGCGGGGCAATCTCTGGGTCCGCTGCTGACGAAATGGGTCTTCATCCCGTTTGGACAAATTGGCGCACTGGGCTTTACGATTATCGCCGCCGCCGGCGTCTTAGTGCAGACCTACGTGGCCCGGTGGTACCGGGAGATGCTGGATGCCGGCTATACGTTCCGCAAAAAAACCGTCTCCCGCGCAATAGACCCGGCCAGGAATAAAAGTATTTTGAAGGCGACCTTCATCCTGGTCATAATCGTATTTGTGCGTTCGTGGTACGGTCAAGCCATCGGCAGTTACTATACGTTCTATTTAATGGAGAAATACGGTTTGGTGCTGGACAATGCCCAGAACTATATTTTCATGTACTTGGCTGCAGGCGCCGTCGGCACGCTCTTCGGAGGTCCGCTTGCCGACCGTTTCGGACGGCGGAATCTGATCCTTCTTTCCATGGTCGGAACCGTGCCGTTCGCGCTCGCGCTTCCGTTCGCAAGCCAGTTTTGGGCAGGTGTGTTGCTGCTGATCGGCGGATTCGTTCTTTTATCCAGCTTCTCGGTCACGGTTATTTATGCGCAAATGCTGTATCCGGGCAATATCGGCACCGTCTCCGGTCTTATTACCGGACTGGCTTTCGGACTCGGCGGGATCGGCTCGCTGTTCATTGGCCATTTAATTGATGCAATCGGCATCACGCGCGTCTTCATCGCCTGCGGCTTTCTGCCGCTTCTCGGACTTCTTGCCCTGCTTCTTCCGGGAGACGGCAAGCTGGAGGAATGGGCGGCAGAGTAACGTTTGAGGGTGTATTGCTTTTTCGGTAAAGGCTCATCTACCTCCCTTAGAAGAGGACGGTGAGTCTTTTTGCTGTCGGCTTGCTGCATTTCAATAGCGTATTATTCAACACTCGCTTTTTGCGTTACAATTAATTAAAACTTGAATTATCGACCGGTCTTTCAGAAAGGGGGAGATACAATGGCAAACAAGGCGCTTGCGCGCATCCGGAAAGGTTATGGAAAAAAGCTCGTCTTCATTCACGCATGGAACGCTTGGCTTGTGCTGTTCTTGGCTATTAGCGGTTTGATGCTGTTAGGCGCATTTTGGAGGGAATGGCTTGGGGAAGGAAGAGTCTGGCTGAAATGGGGGCATATTCTTGCCGGGTTGGCCCTACTCGTTCCGGTTGCCTATTACCTGCTGCTGGCAGCCAAGCATTGGAAACGGCTAAAGGGAAAGACTTCGCAAAAAGCCAATGTCATCACGGTTCTTATGCTGCTGCTCGGCTGGATCGTATCGGGAATCATACTTTGGCTGTTCAAAGTCTTCGGCCCGCGGGCGGCCAATGCCGCGCTGCTGGCGCATGATCTCTTCACCTGGATCGGTTTGCCGATCATCATTTACCATTCGATTACCCGCACCCGCTGGCTTAAAGAACCGGAAAAGCGGTCGATTGTGCCGGAACCAGAAACCAACGACGCAGCAGTTTCTAATAGAGTGGAAAAAGGGCTCCAGCATCCCCAGCCTATTTACACGCGGCGCGGATTTCTAAAAGTCGCCGTCGGCGCAGGGCTGGCGGTCACGCTCGGACCTACTTTTGTCCGCTGGATGGGCCGGTCGCTGCAGCTGCCTTCGACTGGAGAGTCTGCGGTGGCTAATGCCAACCGGCTCTTGCCCGATCCCGTTCCGCTGCCGCAGTCTTCTCCGCCCATCGGCGGAGGCGCCGAAGGGCATTTCCGCGTCTATACGGTAACGGACATCCCCTCCTTTGACAACTCCAACTGGTCTTTTAAAGTCGACGGTCTGGTCGACAACAAGCTAAACTGGAACTGGGAGCAATTCGTCAAGCTCCAGCGGGAGGTGCAGGTGAGCGATTTCCACTGCATCACAGGCTGGTCGGTCTATAAAAATACATGGGAAGGCATCCCGCTTGCCAAGCTGATGGAGATGGCCGGTGTGCAGAGTACAGCCACTAGCGTCAAATTTTATTCCGGAGACGGTGTTTACACCGATTCGCTAACCCTGGAGCAAGCGCGGATGGACGATGTGCTTGTTGCCGTTATGCACGATGGCAAGCCGATTTCCAATGAACTGGGCGGTCCCGTTCGGCTTGTCGTTCCGCAAATGTACGCTTACAAATCGGTGAAATGGCTCAATCGCATTGAACTGATCGAAGGCGACCATGTCGGCTACTGGGAACAGCGGGGCTACGGTATCGATGCATGGCTGCCGGGGAAAGAGAAAATATAACAAGAAGAAACGCCTGACGGCGTCTGCAGGTACGTTTCTCGTAAAAATATAAGACCAAACGATAGGCGCGAAGCTTATAAAGTCTTATATTTCAAAAAAGGCTTGTCCGCAAGAAAGATCTCTCTCCCCGGACAAGCCTCTATTTAGAACCAATGCTACTCCTTAATCTCCTCAAAGGAAGCATCGTACAGCCGGAACATGGTTTTGTATCCCGACTCGTCGATTTTAATCCCCACCTCAAGCCGTCCGGTCACCTGCAGCGGACCCGTTTTATGTCTCAGCTTGATATCGTCCGGCACAAATACAATCATGATCTTGTTCCAGTACGTTTCATCCCCGTTGTCAAAAGGACATTCGGCTCCAGGCTGAGGGATCAGCAGAAACCAGTGCTTTTCAAAAGAAAGCACTTCGCCCATAAAGCCTTTGATGATCACTTTACTTTTGCTCTCGCTGAGGTCCCAGAAACGCTCCGACGGCCGGGTCTGGTCGCCCCCGTCAAAAAATTCCGACCAACCGATCGTTTCCGCGCCTGCCCTGTTCCCGTCATTTGAACTCTTAGCCGCCGTCTCTCCTCCGGCATTGCGCTGAGCAGCGGCGGCAGACGCTTCCTTCCTACTGCTGTTATCCGCATAAGCGGACGGCGAAGGCGAAGCCGGCTCCCGGGTAGGGGAAGGGGCAGCGGCGGGAGACGCTTTCCGGTTGGAACCGGACGGCTTGGAGGCAGCGCTTGGGGTGGGAAGAGCTGCAGGCTTGGAGCTGGCAATTGCCTTCTGCCCTCCGGAGGAAGGCTTTCCTTCGGCCGATTGATTCTTTGACGCCGAATCTGATGCCTCTGCCTCTGTCTTGTTCACCGGCGTTTGCTTCACATCGGGCGAAGCCGAGGCAGATGACGCCGGGTATGGTGCCGGAGAGCCGGGAGCGGCAGCAGTAGAGCCCGGAGATGGTGCGGCAGAGCCGATAGCGGCGGTGGCGGAACCTGGGGATGGTGCTGCATCCGGTGAAACCTCCGGCGAAGCGGAATTCCCGGCAGCAGCGGAATCTCCCGCTGCCTTCCTTTCCTCATTCACCTGGTAATTATCTTGTTCAGCGGACACAGAGGTGTTCTGAACCGACGAAAACGAAGACGCCGATGTCTCTTGCCCATCCTTGCCGCATGCGGACAGCAGTAGGGTGAAGCACACAGCCGCGGCGGTCAGAAACTTTTGTCTTGTCTTCATAAGCGTAGCTTACCTCCTAAGATTTAAACAAAGCGAGCGGCTGAAGCCGGTACATTCGGAAAGCGGGAATCAGCGAGGCGAGCAGCCCGATCGCAATCGTTCCCGCGGCAATCCAGCCGTGATCGGCGTTCCATAGATAAGGGTTTAGTCTAACACCCGCTTGGGCATAGAGCATCTCTTTAAAGATCAGTGCGGCCAAGTGTCCCGCAAGGAAGCCCGCGGCGAGCCCGGTTAGCGTCAGAATCAGGCCTTCACTAATAAGTGTCATCCATACGTAGCTCTTCGGCTTGCCCAGCAGCCGCAGCAGACCGGCATCTTTGGTCCGCTCTCCGGCGGCGGCGATCAAGGACAATAGAATCGTGATCGCGGCGAGGAGTACACACAGTCCGGCCAATAAGCTGACAAGACGGGAACCTTGGTCCACCGCATCAACTACATCCGACACCGCTTTGCTTGTGTAGGCTGCCTGGACTCCGCCGCTTCCATCAAGCGTCTGCTTCAGATTATGCGCGCCAAGCAGGGTTGACGGCTTCACCAGAACAGCCGTAATCTCCCGGTCCTCCCCTTGAAGCTCATGAACCGCCCAGGCATAATCGACGGTGGTGAATACCGCTCTGTCATCCGGTGTGTTCAGCGTGGGTAGAATACCGGCAACCGTATATGAAAAGCTTTCATGCGAATGCTCTTCCGCATCTCCTTCACCGGCATGATTCTCGGCACCCTCTTCGCCGGAATGATGTCCCTCTTCTTCCACAAGTCCATGGGCGCCCGTGAACGTATCACCCACATGCAAACCGAGAGTTTGAGCAACATGCGATCCGACAACCGCTTCTCCCGTCTTGGAATACAGCGCCCCTTCTTTCATCTTTCGGTCGCCGTACCTTGTCAGAAAATACTCCGGATCGATGCCGACTACCGGAAATCCATTGTAATTATCCCCTGTCGTCATAGCATACGCCTTGTCCACGCCCGAATCGCGCTGCGCCTGCTCCAGCACGTTCGCCGGAATGTTCCCGGTAGGCGCGCCAATATGATAGAACGTGTTCAGCACTAGCTGCGTTTCGCTGCCTTGTGCGCCAACGACAAGGTCGAATGGACCGTATCCCTTTTCCGCCCCCTGTTCGACGCTGTCCCGGAAAAGCGAGAACAGGACGATAAAAGCGACGGTAGCCCCGATCGCGCAGACGGTAAGAAAAGAGAGAAAAAGCCGATGGCGGATATTCCGCAGCGACAATGAAAAAAGATTCATCCGTTGCTTACCTCCTGTGCGCCGCCCCTTCCGGCTTGATGCTCAGTATGCTTCCGAACACGGTTCAGCTCCCTTATATCCAGACATTTCGGAAAGCGCTCCGCCATGTTCAAGTCATGCGTGACGACAATCAGGGTCTGCTGCCCGAAAGAACTCAGATCTAGCAAAAGCCGCGAAATTTCATCGGCGGTCTCCCAGTCCAGACTGCCGGTAGGCTCATCTGCAAGCAAGAGCGGCGGATTGTTCACAAGTGCGCGGACAATCGCCACCCGCTGCTGCTGACCCCGGGATAGCTGGGAAGGCATATGCTTCGCCCGGTCCGGAAGGCCTACCCTCTCAAGCCACTCGGAGATGAGCGTCTTCCTCCGTTTCGCCGGAATGCTGGTGTTCATCGCGATTTCGATATTCTGACTGGCAGTAAGGGATGGAATCAGATGGAAATCCTGCAGCACATAACCGATGTTCTGTGAACGAAGTCGATCCCGCTGTGCCTCCGTCATGGTGTGCAGCGGCTGACCCTCCAAGTGGATCTCACCCTTGTCCGGTACCGCGATTCCGCTGATTAAGTGGAGCAACGTGCTTTTACCGGACCCACTGGGTCCGGTAATCGCCACTTTTTCACCTTTTTCCACCTGCCAAGAGGGAATATCCAGAATCGGCAGACTGCGTCCGTCAATTCGGAAGCTTTTGTTCAGGCCGGAAATTTGAAGCATGTTTGCTCCCCCTTAGCGCAGGACAATCCGTTCGGAGAGCGAATCCCATTTCAGATTTTTGCCGGTCAACTGGCTGAAAGCGGACAGCGGGAGATACACGGTGCCGTTATCGTTATCTACCGTGAAAGACACAGCCTTGCCGTTCAGAGTAGCTGTCAGAGCCGACATGTTGATATTCAGCGTGTTTTTGCCAAAAGCGACCTTCGAGACCGTTGATCCGCTGCTGTAAGTTCCTCCAAGGGCCTTAGTTAGAGCGGCGGCAGGATACAGCACTTCGTTCTCGCGGTTGATTTTAAATTTCGGATACATATATTTCGATTGAAGCTCGGCGGATCTCTTGTCGATATTGACCCCTACAATGGCAGCCGAAGCTCTGGCGATCTGGGTATTATCCACTTGGCCTTTCACTTTATTGGCGATTGGACCGTATGCCCATACTCCGACATCAACGGCGGAATGTCCGTGTCCGGACCAGCCAACGAGCAGTCTTTTGGAGATAACGGCATTATAGGCGCCCTCTTGTTTGTAAGAGGAACCGTCGCCTGCCAGAATTGCTTGAACCTCTTCGTCGGTCAGATCGTTGAATCCGGTATTTTCCGCCACAATGCTGCGGATTTCCTCTGGAGTCTTGGCCTCGGCGAGCTTACTTGCGATGGATTCCGAAGAATGCTTCTGTTTATCCCAAAGGTCGATATTAAGTTCATAGATATTGTCGCGGGATAAGGACAAGCCGCCCGTTTCATGGTCAGCGGTCACGACTACGGATGTATTGCCGTCTTTTTTGGCGAACTCAATCGCGGTCTTAAAGGCAGCGTCGAAATCAAGCGTCTCCTGCACGAGCGTCGAAAAGTCGTTGGCATGTCCGGCATGGTCGATCCGTCCGCCTTCAATCATCATGACAAAACCGTTCTTGTCCTTGGACAAAATCTTCAATGCGGACGACGTCATTGCCGCCAGGCTTGGAATTTCGGCTGTACGGTCCGGAGTATAGGCGACATGGGAGCTGCCGAACAGACCCAGCGCTTTGGTTGTCGAAGCAGGAAGAGCCTTCAGCGCGCTCGTGTTCTCGACAACGGTATACCCTTTCGCTTTGAAATCGGGCAAAATATTTTTATCCGTCCGCTTGCCTTTCTCATCCTTTGTCACAAAAAATTGCTTGCCCCCGCCGAACAGCACATCTACTCCGCTATCCAGATACTGGGAGGCAATTGCCGATTCGTTGTCGCGACTGCGGACATGCGACGCGTATACGGCTGGCGTAGCATGAGTGATCCGCGCGGTGGTCACAAGACCGGTCGCTTTGCCGCTGCTTTCAGCCGCTTCAATAACGGAAGCGAAAGGCTTAGAAACATCTTCATTCGATACGCTGATGCCTGCGTTGTATGTCTTATGGCCTGTGGCAAAAGCCGTTCCGGCGGATGCCGAGTCCGTTACGACCCCTGACACCACGGTGCCGCCGTCTTCGCCGCGGTCCGCATATGTCGTGGCTTGTCCTACATAATAAGGATCAAGATTGAGATGCTTGACTCCCTTTTTATACTGTTCGTAATAACGCGTCGCCGAGATTTGCGCGGGTCCCATGCCGTCGCCAATCAGGACGATCAGATTTTTCGAAGAGGTTTTTGCAGCCGATGGTGCCTTGGAAGAACCTTGCGCCGCGTAGGCAAAGCTTCCTGCGGAAAGGATCAGGCAGGCTAAGCCGCCGATTGCAACCTTTTTCAAACCTTTGTTCATATTTTTATTTACCCTCCCAGTAGTAGTAGTCAAATATAGTCTAAGGGGGGAGTATTGTCTCCATGTAAAAATATAGGCCGACTTGGATTAAATATTGGCTGAACGCACTTAAGAAGAAACGGCTTCGCCGTCCTCTGGAAGAGGAAGGCATCCGTTTCTCGTAAAAATATCAGGTTAAGGATAAGCGCGAAGCTTATACTTTCTGCCCTGAAAATAAAGTCGCTCCAGAACACTAAAAGTGTGCATACGAAAACAAACCCCAGATTGTATATTTTTTAAAATCGGCTGTCAGGCCGTTTGTTCCGTCAGATTCACTTGGTATCCTAAGGATTCTAATCGTTTTATGGAACGGTTCATCACCATGTCGCGGTTTCGTTGATCGAAATAATCAAATCCTAGTTCTTTATATTCTTGCTTTCGCGTTAACAAGATATAAACGATCGTCAGGATGCTATGTCCGACAGCCACTGCTGCCCTGTTTTTTCCTCGCCTGCCTGCGATCCGGTGATATTGGGCCGACAGGTAGGTATTCTTTTTTCGTCCCGCGGCTCGTGCCGCTTCCACCAGCGCACTTCGCAGTTTTTTGTTCCCTTTTCGGGTCTTCGCTGACCGCTTTTTCCCGGCACTTTCATCGTGACCTGGAGTCATTCCTGCCCAGGAACATAAATGTCCCGGACTTGGAAACCGTGTCATGTCGGTCCCGATTTCCGCCAGAATTTGTTCGGCGTTCCACTTCTTCATCCAGTTCGGTGATTAACTCGTTCAATTGGTCGATATGCGACAGCTGTTTTTCCAGCATGAGCAGCTGATGCGGCCCCAAGCTACCTTCAAGCGCCAGTTTTAATTGCTCTTTCTTGGCCTTCAGCTTCTTTTGCGCGAAGTCAGCCAGGATCGAGGGATCACTTTCTCCCTGAATCATCGCTTCCAGCATGTTCCGTCCAGATACGCCCAGCACATTGGAGGCCACCGACGAGAGTTTGATATTTCCGCCTTCCAGCACCTTTTGCAGTCGGTTTACTTCCCGGGCTCGTTCTTCGATGATGCTTCGCCGGTAGCGAATAATTTCCCGAAGCTCTCGCTGCTCCCGATCGGGAATATAGCTCCCTTGCACCAGTCCATGCCGGAGTAGCTTGGCAATCCATTCCGCATCCTTTACATCCGTTTTTCGCCCAGGCACCGCTTTGATATGCTGAGCGTTCACGACGACCGGCTTGACGTCTTCCAGTTCAAGCAGGTTATAAATCAGTTTCCAGTAATCCCCGGTACTCTCCATCGCGACATGGCTGCACCGCTCGCTTTTGATCCAATCCACCAGATCGACCAGTCGTCTGGTCAGGGTTTCAAAACTTCGAATCTCCTTTCCTTTCGGGGTGATGATACATGCGGTGATGCTTTTCTTGTGCACATCCAATCCACAGCAACGTTCAATCAGGATTTCCATGCTTTGCTTCTCCTGCCTGCTGGCGTTAATTAAGGCTGGTGCAAAGACCAATGCTAAGGTTATTCTGCCCTGCGTGCTTCCCCAAGGGGAGCAACAATCTGTGATGCACCGGGTCGTTGGGGTCCGTCTGATATCCGGGTTCGTGACACCAAGAAAGTACGACCTACCTTCGCCAGCCCAGTAACCAGTATCGCCCATATTTTCATTATTCAGTGGTGCCGCGTTAGCGGCATGGGAGTCTTATATTTCAAAAAAGACCCGTTCGAAGGAAGCCCCTTCGAACGGGTCTTTAACATTCTATAGATCGTTACTGCCAGCAAGGCAGCGATAACCAGCCTTAAGAAACGGTGGTAATCCGCATGGCATGCTACCGAAATATCAGGCAGCATATCTTTAGTCTTCGCCTAAGTCCTGCAACGCGGGATGGCCCCCTGCACTTTAGGACGGCGTTCCGCCCTCCAGCAGCCGGAGCAATTCTTCCTCATCCTCGATGACCGGGATGCCAAGCGTTTGCGCTTTGGCCAGCTTGCTGCCCGCCTTCTCTCCGGCAATGACGAGGTCGGTCTTCTTCGATACGCTGCCGGTCACTTTGGCGCCAAGCGTTTCCAGCTTCTCGGCCGCTTCGTCCCGGGTCAACTTGTGGAGCGTTCCGGTCAGGACTACCGTTTTGCCGCTGAAGAAGGAATCGCTCACAACCGGAGCCGGCGCTTCCGGCGCCTTGGCCTGAACGCCCAAATCAAGCAGGCGGCGGATGCCTGTGACCACGAACGGATCGGCAAAAAAGGAAACGATGCTCTCGGCCACAATGCCGCCGATATCGGGCAGCGCCGACAGTTCCTCCGCGCTCGCCGTCATGACGGCATTCAGATCGCGGAAATGATCGGCCAGCATCTTGGTCGTAGCCTTGCCGGTATTCGGGATGCCCAGCGCGTACAGGAAGGAAGCGAGATCCCGTCCCTTGCTCTCTTCGAGCGCCTGAAGAAGATTGCTTGCCTTCTTCTCGCCGAAACGTTCCAGCTTCACGAGCTGCTCCAGCGTCAGCTCATAGAGATCTGCGGGCTCGCGTACGTTCAGCTCCTCGTACAGCTGTCCCGCCGTCTTGTCGCTGAAGGTCTCGATGTCCATCGCGTCCCTTGAGGAATAATGGGTAATTCTTGCAACGATCTGCGGCTTGCAGTTCAGCTTGTTGTTGCAGAACAGATGCGCTCCCCGCATTTCCAGCGGATAACCGCAGGCCGGGCAATGCTCGGGATAGATGATCTCCCCGCCGTCATTCTCTTCGGTCACCTTCCCCAGAATTTCCGGTATGACATCATTGGATCGGCGGATGAAGACGCGGGTCCCTAGCGCATGTTTCAGGTTCTTCCGCTCAATGTCGCCGACATTGTTAAGCGTGCAATTCTGTACGGTAACGCCGGCCAGCTCTACCGGTTCAACCCGCGCCAGCGGCGTCACTTTGCCGGTCCGGCCCACATTCCAGATTACCGATTCCAGCACGGTGGTCGTCTCCTCCGCCTCAAATTTGTAGGCGACCGCCCAGCGGGGGAACTTGTCCGTATAACCCAGCACTTCGCGAATACGGAAATCGGTAATTTTAATGACCGCGCCGTCGATCAGGTAGTCCAGCTTGGAGCGGCCCTCTTCAATTTCAGCCAACTGCTCCGTCACTTCGTCGAAGTTGTCAAAATAGGTCAAATAAGGATTAACCTTGAACCGGTTATCGCGTAAAAACTGCATCATTTCCCGATGATCATGGAAATCTATGCCTTCCGAGTAGCCAATATTATAGAAATAGGCATTCAGCCTACGCTCCGCCGTCAGCTTCGGATTCAGGTTGCGCAGCGCCCCGGCCGCGCCGTTGCGCGCATTCTTCAGCGGCTCCGCCGCCGCCCGGTTATAGTCGGCGAGCACCGACAAATTCATAATGCCCTCACCCTGCACCTCAATGACGCCTTCCTTGAAGGGAATCGTCAGCGGAACGGATTTGATCGTCTTCACCTGCGCTAAAATGCCTTCACCCGTGGTGCCGTTGCCCCGTGTGGAAGCCTGAACCAGCCTACCGTCACGATAGGTCAGGTTCAGCGTCAGACCGTCGAATTTCAGCTCCACGGCATAGCAGGGCTCCGGAAGAGGCTGTTCGGGATTCTTGCTGTTATAGTCGTTCACCAGCCGAAGAACCCGGGCGTTCCAGCTGCGGAGCTGTTCAATGTTCTGCGCCTTGTCGAGACTCCAGAGCGGAGCAAGATGCCGATGCGGCACAAAGCCCTTCAGCAGCTCGCCGCCGACGCGCTGGGTAGGCGAATCGGGCAGCACAAAGCCGCTCTCGGCCTCAAGGGAGGCGAGCTTGTCGTACAGGGCGTCGTACTCCTTGTCGCTGACGAGCGGCGCATCCAGCGTATAGTAGTGGTAGTTATATTTATTCAGCTCCGCCACAAGCTCTTCCATCGTATGCATTGCGTCCATGCTTGAGACATCCCTCCGCCATCCCGAATAGTTTCCTTATTCCTCAGCCTAATCCAAAAGCCGGTTCCTAAACCCCAGGCCGATGGCTCGCTCCAAGTCGGAGCTTGCCATCTACAGCCGAAATCTCTTACTCCACCTTAGTGATCGGCGCAAATCCTGCGAGCAGCCGTTTCACGCCCACCGGCGCCGGGAAGGCGATCTGCAGCTCCATATCGTTGCCGCTGCCTTTCACGGCGACAATGGTGCCAACGCCCCATTTGCCGTGCGAGACCTTGTCGCCCGCCTTGAAATCGGCGGACGCTCCTCCTCCAGCCGGGCGGGCCGCAGCTCCGCCTGAGGTCACGGTCACGCGGCTGCGGCCCGCCGCCGCGGACGCCGAAGCGCCGCCGTAGCCTGCAGCGGCGCCCGGCGATGAAGCCGCGGCCGCTCCGCTCCGGCCGCCGCCGAAATTGCCGCGGCCGCCTGCGCCGAAGCCGCGGCCGCCGTAGGCTCCGCCTACATCGCCGCCCCGGCGGAAACGGTCGGCGTTCATGACGGTGTCTTCCTTGAGTTCCTCAGGAATCTCGTCCAGAAAGCGGGACGGCGGGTTGGCCGTCGTCCGCCCGAACAGCGTGCGCATCCGCGCGCAGGAGAGGAATAGCTGCTTCTCGGCCCGGGTAATGCCCACATACGCCAGCCGCCGCTCTTCTTCCAGCTCATCATTGTCCTGGAAGGCGCGGCTGTGCGGGAACACCCCTTCCTCCATCCCGACGATGAACACGACCGGAAATTCCAGCCCCTTCGCGCTGTGCATCGTCATCAGCACGACGGCGTCGCTGCGGTCTTCTTCCGTATCGTTCATGCTGTCGATGTCGGCGATCAGAGCCAGATCGGTCAGAAAGGAAACGAGCGACTTATCGTCGTTATTCTTCTCAAATTCCATCGTCACCGATAGGAATTCGTCGATATTCTCCAGGCGGGAGCGAGATTCAATCGTGTTCTCCTTCTGCATCTCCAGCTTGTACTGCGACATTTCCAGCACCTTCTCCGTCAGCTCGGTCACCGACAGGAATTCCACCATCCGGTGGAGCGCCAGAATCATGTCGTAGAACTCTACAAGCCCGTTCCGGGTCCGTCCGGCGAAGCCCAGGTCGTCCACCGTCTCCAGCACCCGGAAGATGGAGATGCCTCGGGATGCCGCCGCGTCGGCAAGCTTGGACACTGTTGTATCTCCGAGTCCTCTTTTGGGAACATTGATGACCCGGGTCAGGCTGATATCGTCATCGGGATTGGACAGCAGCCGCAGATAAGCCAGCAGGTCCTTGATTTCTTTGCGGTCGTAGAACTTGATGCCCCCGACAATCTGGTATGGAATATCCGATTTAATGAGAATTTCCTCTATGACCCGCGACTGGGCGTTGGTTCGGTACAGAATAGCATGATTTTGGTATGAATTTCCTTTTTTAACATTTTTGCTGATTTCTCCGGATACAAAATAACCCTCGTCATGCTCGGAGTCGGCCCGGTACACCTTGATCTTCGGACCTTCCTCCGAATCCGTCCACAGCTTCTTCGGCTTGCGTCCGGTATTCAGCGCGATAACGCCGTTCGCGGCGTTCAGAATATTCGAAGTTGAACGGTAGTTCTGCTCCAGTAAAATAACTTTGGCTTCCGGATAGTCTTCCTCGAAGTTGAGAATGTTGCTGATGTCGGCTCCGCGCCAGCGGTAGATCGACTGGTCGCTGTCGCCGACGACGCAAATATTGTGATGGCCATCGGCCAGCATGCGGCAGAGCATGTACTGCGCCCGGTTCGTATCCTGATACTCGTCCACATGGATGTACTTGAATTTCCGCTGGTAGAAATCCAGCACCTCGGGCACTTCCTTGAACAGCTGGATCGTCGTCATGATCAGATCGTCGAAATCCAGCGAGTTGTTGCTTTTGAGCCTTTTTTGGTACATCGTATATATTTTGGCAACGAGGCCTTCAAAATAATCCCCGATCTTCATCTCATACTGCGCAGGCGTTACCAGTTCGTTCTTGGCCGTGCTGATCATCGACTGCACCGCCTTCGGCTCGAATTTCTTCGTGTCGATATTCAGTTCCTTCATGCAGCCGCGGATAACGGAGAGCTGGTCCGTGGAATCCAGAATCGAAAAATTGGACGTAAACCCGATCCGCTCAATATCCTTCCTCAATATCCGGACGCACATGGAGTGGAACGTCGATACCCATATATCGCGGCCTTCCGGGCCTACAAGCTTGGACACCCGTTCCTGCATTTCCCTTGCCGCCTTGTTCGTGAATGTAATGGCAAGAATCGCCCAAGGCGGAGCCTTGCGATTAGCGATCAGCCAGGCGATGCGGTGGGTCAGCACCCTTGTCTTGCCGCTTCCCGCTCCGGCCATAATGAGCAGCGGACCATCGGTCGCCTCGACCGCCTGGCGCTGGGGAGGATTGAGCCGGCTTACGGCTTCTTGTATGTTAACGGATTGCATGTAGGACATGCCCCTTTCCAAGCTTAAATCGCTTATTTCATGAGTAGCTCTATATAGAACTACTATATCATTCGCTAGATGGCGGCGTCTGCTTAACCGCGTTGACCGTCGACAGCGCCCGCCCGATATCACTATAAATAATGTTACCCACGACAACCGTATCGGCCAGAGAAGCCGCAAGCTTCGCCTCTTCTTGTCCGGCAACTCCTCCGCCGTAGAAAAGACGGGCACGGCCTACGGCTTCGCGCACGGCTTTCATTGTCTCCACATCTCCAAAGCTGCCGCTGTATTCCAGATAGACGATAGGCAGAGTCATAAGCTTGTCCGCAATATGCGCACAGGCAGCCGCTCCGTCCGCCGACAGCCCCGTATCCGCACCGGTCAGGCGGGCCACGGCGGAATTTCCGTTCAGCACAATATAACCCTCGGTCAACAGCAGCTCCCAGGGGATAAAATCACCGTATCGCTCGACGGCTCTTCGATGGTGGCCGATAATCCATGCCGAATCGGGAGTATTCAGCACCATGGGAATCATATAGGCGTCAAAGCCGGGCACGACAGCGGATAGATCAGACACTTCCTGAGCGCACGTCACACCGTAACCCTGTATTCTGGACATGAGACGGGCGGTATTAACATAGGTGATGCCTGTAGACCCGCCCACCAAAATGGCATCCGTACCAGACTGGCAGACTGCCCTCAGCTCTTCTTCACCGATATCGCGGTCCGGGTCCAGCTTGAACACATGACGCCAGTTCTCAATCATTTGTCGCACCACAGTCATGATCTTCCATCCTTATTCGGTTTAATAAGCATCAAGCTTATACTTCTTATATGTTAAAATAGCCGGCTGGACGTGTCAATTAAATACGAACATTTTTTCGCCTTTTCCGTCAATCCCTCCGGCTTCCCAACGACTACAGTCTTATGCCTATTGCCGCCACAAAGACTGCCATAGTCCCCCCGACGTCTTCACCTCGTTTTCGGAGACAAAATCGGTGTAAAATCCGTCCACCCCCAAACGGTCCAGCCTGCGAATTTCCCTCATATCATTGACAGTGTGGACGTACACGCGCACGCCGGCGTCCTTTAGCCTGCTTACAAACCCGGCATTTGCGCGGCTGACAGGCATCGTGATATCGACACCCGTTTCTTTGGCAAATCCGATGACCTGCTCATCGGTGTCTTGAGATTCATACAAGGTATAGATCACATGCGGAAAAGCATAAATCCTGTTCAGTTGTTCCAGCATCGGGCGGTTGTAAATCTGCGGAATAATCCGGCTGAGCAGCGCAGGATTGCGCTCCCGGGTCGCTTCCACCAGCATTTCAAATTCCTTCCCGAACGTCCCGCCGGATTTCTTGATGTCTGTCACAAGGTAAGCATCCGGATAATGCTGCAGCAGATCAAGAACGGTATCCCAATCCATCGGAGAGTAGATATCCAGGATCGGCGTGTTCATAAAATCATCGTAGCTGAGAGCTTTCCCCTGCTTGTCCGCAGGCAGAACGTCCAGTTGTCCTAGCTCCTTGCTCATATTTTTCGTCCACTCATGCCTGGCCACCAGCCTGCCGTCGCTCGTTATGAGCAGATCAGTCTCGAACAGCCTCGTGCCTTCTTCATAATTGGCGACAAAAGCTTCGAAGACGTTGGTATACTTATGACCGTTTACACTCCCCATCGCATGGGCGACAACCCGGTAAGCGGCCAGTCCCGTTCCGGACTCATCTTCATCATTACGAGAATTCACCAGCAATAAGATTAAAGCCATCGAGAACAGAATCGCAAACGACAATACTGTTTTTTTCTTCATATGCAGGATTCCTTTGGAAATAGTCTGTAAAAAACAATTCCCCGCCCCGCCTTCAAGCGGCGGAGCGGGGAAACGGATGTATGATGACCTCATTAATAAGCGTTCTTATTGATAAAACCGTTGCGGATCGTTTTGAAAATAATCCGGATATCGAACAGCAGCGACCAGTTCTCGATATAGAAAATATCGTGCTTGATCCGGTCCTCAATCGAGGTATCGCCCCGCAGACCGTTGCTCTGCGCCCAGCCGGTAATTCCGGGACGCACATGGTGCTTGACCATGTACTTCGGAATTTCTCCTTTAAACTGCTCCACATAGTAGGGGCGTTCCGGCCGCGGACCGACTACGCTCATGTGGCCCATCAACACGTTGAAGAACTGTGGAA
This sequence comes from Paenibacillus sp. URB8-2, assembly GCF_013393385.1. Lineage (NCBI taxonomy): Bacteria > Bacillati > Bacillota > Bacilli > Caryophanales > Paenibacillaceae > Paenibacillus > Paenibacillus sp. URB8-2. The sequence goes on from NZ_AP023239.1 coordinate 5,076,485, forward strand.
GCTCATCCAGACTCGTTTTGCGGATAAATGTCCCGAACCGGGTTCTCCGCGGATCTTGCTCCGTGCTCCAGCCCGTGTCCTCCTCGCCGTCACGCTGCATTTTCATCGAGCGGAATTTATACATCGTGAACGTGCGGCGGTTGAGACCCACCCGCTCCTGCCGAAAAATCACCGGCCCCGGTGAAGTCAGCTTCACTCCAAGCGCCACAATCAGCAAAATCGGACTCATTACCACAATGGCGAACAGCGAAAATATAATATCGAACAGCCTCTTGGCCATCCGGTTGGCCGTCATGTCCAGCGGAATATCGCGCACATTAATCATCGGCATTCCGGCAAAATTATCGAAGTACGGACGCGCAGGCAGGTAGTCGAAGAAATCCGGGATGATCAGCGTTCGGACCCCTGCCCGTTCGCAGGTCGCGATAATCGTGGAAAACTTGTGGTGCGCATCCAGCGGCAGAGCGAGAACCACCTCATCGATCAGCATCGTCTCAAGCACCTTCGGCAGCTCGTCAAGCTTGCCGAGAATCGGCTTATAGCGCTTGGACTCCAGCGTGTCCCATGCTTGGTAATCGTCCAGAAAACCGATAATCTCATAACCGAGCTCGGGGTAATTCCCGAGATTGTCGTAAATTCTTCTGCCCAGCGTGCCCGCCCCGAGAATGAGCACAAATTGACGGTTCAGCCCTTTTTCCCGGAAAGACTTCAGCATCTTCTTCAGTACATACCGGTACAGCATGGTCGAGAGCATAATAATGCCGATATAAATGGACAAGTATTGGCGGGAAATATCGATTTCTCTCACAAAATACATCAGGCCGAGCAGGATGAAGATGCCCATCACATGCACCTGGAAAATCTTCAGGAACTCATCGGCAAACCGCTTCTTCCGTTTGGGCATATACAGCGTAAGCAGGATACCGAGCAGAACGGCGATTCCTCCATAAATTAAGCTCCAGTACGCATACGATTCTACCGTCATATGATTCTCGTAAGGCATCCAGTCACTCTTGAACTTCAACCACCAGGATAGCAGAAAAGCAGCCTGAATGATAATGAAGTCGGCGACCATATAAAGCTGCGTCAAAAACCGCTGATTGCGGCGAATCATAATCTCACCTCGGTATTCGATTCGGAACGCGTGCCGGCGTCACCCGCGGTAGAGAGGCTTGGCACAGGCACTTGCTTCCGCTGTCCAAACGTCAGGGCATTGCGCAAAAGGACTGCGGCAAACTTGACGCCTACTCCGGCGTATACGGCCCCATTCACCATAAAAGGATACTGCCTGCTGTAATGCTTACGGTGAAAGACAATCATGGCGCGGTGAAACTCATAGATGATCTTAAGCGGTCTGCGCCGCGCGCTGCCGCCCTTCAGGTGCACGATGAATGCTTTTGGATAATAGTAAATCTTCCAGCCGGCTTCCTTGATCCGGTAACACCAATCGAGATCCTCACCGTACATAAAAAAGGTCTCGTCCAGTCCGCCAATCTGCTCGATCGTCTCCCGCCTTACCAGCATGAACGCTCCGACCAGACAATCCACTTCATATTCCTTGTCAGGGTCAAGATATCCCAATTGGTAACCGTTGAATCGCGGGTTGTCGGGAAACAGCCTGCTGAACCCGAACGCATAATAGAAGGAAGCCGTAGGGGTCGGAAATCCCCGTTTGCATGCCTTATCCAGACTTCCATCCGGTAAAATCACCTTGCACCCCGAAGCCCCGAGCTCCGGCCGCCGGTCCATCAAGGCAATCATCGTCTCCAGCGTGTCCCGCTGGACCACCGTATCCGAATTCAGCAGCAGAATGTATCTGCCATTGGCAATATTCATTCCCTGGTTATTGGCCCGCGCAAATCCGGTGTTCTCCCGATTCTGGATAAGATTCACCTGCGGAAATCCTTCCCGAATGACATCTGCTGATCCGTCGGAGGAATGGTTGTCTATCACAATAATTTCATAGGCATATTTAGTTTCCGAGTCATACACCGACTGCAGACAATCGACTGTCAGGCGGCACGTATTGTAATTGACAATGATGATGCTCGCATCGATATTCACTTTTGCTTACGCTCCAGACAAAAATAGTAATCTATCGACAATATTATAGCATAAAACCGCGATCAATAACGGGATACCCTCAAGTAAGCTCACCTCCGGGAAATGATGGTGCATCCCTCCCCAGCAAAACGCGGCCTTCGTAGCGGCGATGGAAGACGTGCTGGAAGTGTATCATGAACCCTACGATGTGAACTGCCCAGTCATTTGCATGGACGAAAAACCGTTTCAGCTTCTGGATGGAGTCCGGCAGCTGGATTCCCATGAAACCGGCCAAGCCCCTGCGAGAATACAGCGAATACGAGCGAAACGGGACCTGCAGTATCTTCATCTTTACGGAGCCCTTGGTGGGGTGGCGGCATGTGGAGGTACGGAGTCTACGAACCCGAATCGACTGGGCCGAGTAGGTGAGAGAGTTGCTGGACGTTCACTATCCCGATGCCCCCAAAATCAAGCTCATCATGGATAACTTGAATACCCATTCCATCGCTTCGCTCTATCAGGCGTTTGATCCGGAAACGGCTCTTCGTTTAGCCAAGCGACTGGAGATTCATTACACCCCAAAGCGTGGGAGCAATCCCGTAACCAAAGCCAAAGGAGTGTGGATTGGCAATTTACGACCGATGATGCTCGCATTAAATTAAAGCACCTCTATCCATAAATTTAAAGACTGATGCTGTACTAGATTGGGACAAGAGTTCAGCATGATGAGTCACATTACACCGTCGTATGATGATTCTGATATTTCTTCTCTTTTTAGCTGATGCCACTGTCTAGAAGTTTAGAAATCTGGAAACTTATAATTAAAGCCTCTTATTTCGAGAAACGAATCATTACTATTAACTTTTACCTTTACAAAATCTTCTATCACAGCATATTCACTAATGCCATCACTTGGAACAAGATAACTCATAATTTGTGTAGGCCCAAGCTTATAAGTTTCATTATCTTTTTCAACTTTAATAGAGCGGATTAAGTATTCTCCTTTCCCAAGTTGTATTCTTAAATTCTGAACTGTATCTTCTGGTATTGGGAATACTATTTCCTTGGCAAGCTCACTATCTTTTATATATTCTCCAACCATATGATGATTATTAAAGCCTTTCCCTATGTCATAATATGCACTGTAAGTATTCGTTTCAAGGTTATTATCGAATTCAATCTGTAATGAAGTAGATGTCTCTATATGATCACCTTTAATACCTTTAATTGTGTTTAAACCAAAATACCTTGTCATAATATTATTATAGTAATGATCTTTATCAGCAGTGATATCCCATCCAAACATATGTATATTAAATTTGACATCTTGATAAAATGGGACCTTGACATCTAAATTACCTTTTTCAACTTGTTCCCTAATAATTTCAATTCTGTTCAGATGTTCTTTATTAAGTTGTTTATATTGTTGAAAATTAAATATCATTGAATTGAATAATATTAACACCAAAACAATTAGTGGTAAGTTATACAGTCTTTTATTTAGTGAATATAAAAGTTTACTATTTATTATTAAAGAAATTGAAACTATAAATGCAATACCAGCCGCAAATGTAGACCTAGGAGGAAATTCAGGAGAAAAGAACATAGCAATAATTGAAAGTGACCCGCCTAAAATGAATGCAGCTGATAAGTAAACATCTGTATTTTTAGATTTAAAAAGATTATTACGCGAAAATATCATTAATAAAAGAATTACTACTACCCCACCTAAAAACCAAAAAAGATATCTTTGCTCATAAAACACTAGATCCAAACCATTTTTGAAGTTTTGAAACATTTCACTTAGAGTAAATTCATTATCCACGGAAGTACTTCTATTAAAATTACCAGGTGCAAGAAAAAGCATTAAACTCCCAAGTACTAAAGAAAACAACCCACCATAATACCACTTTGGAAACATTCTTTTTTTAACTATAAACCAAAGATAAAGAGAGATCGACCCTATAACAAATACATTAACAATAGCTTGATTTTCTTGAGACCATCCTGCTAGTAATCCTAGAGTTACCATAATCGCAAGTGACTTCTTGTCATCTCTTAATAAGTATTTGCCATCTAATAAATGTCGATAAGGTAGTAAGAAAACTAAACTTACAACAGCTACCCATAAATAGTTAACAGCGCCAGCTTCCCAAATAACAGTTTCTCCAAATGCAGGTAAACCAAACCAAACTAAAAATAAAGCAAATACAAAGGATAAAAAATCTTCTTTTTTATTAAAACGAGTTAGTCTGGTATATAATACTATTAAAAATATCAATGAAATAAACATCAACGCATTTAGAAAATTAAAGATATCCTTTCCTGTCAATAGTAAAAGTTGTAAAGTAAAGTGCACTAAATTTCTTCCAGTCCATGTGAAAAATAAGTGCCATTGAGATTTTGCTATATCTATTAAATTTGATACTTTTTGGTCATAAGTCCCAGAAATTATGCTATAATTATATTCATCAGCTGTATAAGGTTGGAAAATATTTATCGCCATAATAAACACAAATAGTACTATAGAAAATAAGATTATTCCTTTTTTGTAATTTATCATTTTAAACCCCTTTAGTTTACTTGTTCATTTTTTAAAAATGTATACCTTACTGGCTATGTAATGAGAGAAATCTAAAAGATCACAAACAACATTAACTCTCTTACTATTAAGAAAATTCCGCGATTTACATTTCTAATCCATTCCATTTACTTTGGTTAGTATTACATAACAATAAGATTAACAACTGTCACAAGAATACCAAAGATAATGTAACTAATAATTTCTCTTTTACTGTCTCTCATCATTTACTCACATAATTTAGACACTACTAGTTTAGTATCGTTATTATTTCTTTCATCATTGTATTCATCAATATAGTAGAGTGGACGATTTTTAGTTTCATTAAAAACTCTACCTAAATATTCACCAATTATCCCTATTGAAAGTAATTGTATTCCGCCAAGAAACAAAATTACAGTCATTAGTGATGGGTATCCTGTAACGGATTCCCCAAAGAGGAGCGTTTTCCCTATGATCCAGATCATATATAGAAAAGCAAATAAAGAAATAAAACAACCAAATACAGCTGATAGACGTAGCGGAGCAATAGTAAATGAAGTGATACCTTCTATCGCTAGATCTAGTAACCTAAAGTAACTCCATTTTGTTTCTCCTGCTGCCCTAGGATCCCTATCAAATAATACCTCTTTCTTTTTATATCCAATCCAACTAAACATTCCTTTGGTGTATCTTTGGGACTCACGCAGATGTTTTAATGCATTTACACATCTACGATCTAATAATCGAAAGTCACCTGTATCTTCCTGTATAGGTATATTAGATATTTTTTTTAATACTTTATAAAAAGTAGATGACGTCAATTTTTTCAACCAGGTTTCACCAGCTCTGCTTCGTCTTTTGGCGAAAATGTCATCATAACCTTCTTCCCAATACCTTAACATTTCTGGAATTAATTCAGGTGGATCCTGTAAATCTGCATCTAAAATAATTACAGCATCACCTTTTGCATAATCTAATCCGGCAATCATCGCAATCTCTTTACCAAAGTTTCTAGATAGGTTTACATAAGAAATTCTATTATCAAGTTTTCTAAAGGATTTGATAATATCCAAAGTTTCATCAGTACTGCCATCATTCACAAACAATATTTCAAAATGATAGTATCCTAAGCTATTAATTATTGTCGTTAACCTGTCATATAATAAATTTAGTACGTCTTTCTCATTATAAGCAGGTATCAGAATAGAAATAGTTTTCATCATTAGCTCTCCTATAACAATATGAATATCCATATTTAAATTTATATAATTATATCACAATTCTATTACAAATTACTCAAATTTCGAAGACCAACTTAGGTACGGTAAGTCAAAAGTTACTATTCACAGTCGAAAATAAAAAGGGCGGACGCGCGGCGGGGGGAGCCGGCGGCATCTGCCCTGTTTCCATCCTGGTTTTCTGCACGACAACAGACGGTGATTACTCACCGCTGTCAGCGAAGATCTCCTTCACGGTATAGGGGTTGCCATTGCATAGTCTCGTCAGCGCCGCTACTTCATTGATTCCGTTCCGGTAGCAGGTTTCGATGTAGCTTTTGACCGCCGCATAGTGCCCTGCCGTTTCCTCGGACTGGAACTGGCCGGAGACTTTCATTTTGCTTTTGATCCCCCGTAGCGCCCTTTCGCTAAGGTTGTTGGAGAAGGGCAATTCGAAGTTCACGACCCAGGCGAGATAGTTGTCCTTGTAGTCCGGAATCCGCAGGATCAGCGCTCTCTCCTCGCTCCCGTAATATGTGTTGCAATCCGCTTTATTCTCCTCTACGGCCCTCAGCTGACGTTTCGCACCCTACAGATACCAAATGGGAAACATTTCAATCGGTTTTTTGAAACGGGATGCCAGAGCAACGTAAATCAAGTGGCCGGAATGCGTCAGCGCACGTTGGCGGGAAAAAGTTTCGCTGGAGAGAGAATGTGGATCGTGCTCCAAACCCATTCAAATATAGATGGACTCATCATAGCCAAATAGCGCCAACAATCGCCGTTCCTCCGACGTCAGTTGTTGACCCAATTGGCGAAAGCGGCTGCCGTCGGGCATCCGAAAGATAATGACCTGCACGTATTCAAGCAGCCGAAAGATTTCCCGCGTCGTCGGTTGCGCCAGTTTTCGTTTGGTAGTCGCAATCAGTGGATGGCGCTCGCTCGTTGGCTGCGAACCTTGCCCTGTATCGTGTGATACACCAAGAGCGCGATCAGAAACAAATAGCCCAGGACTTCCACACGATGCGGCTTTTTCAGATAGATCTCATCGACAAAATAAGGATCCTTCAAAATCGAAAAGTTACATTCGACTCGAATTTGTCCTTTGTACGTTTGTAAGAGCGCAGCGCTATCCATGGATTTACCCTGAAATGCTGCGGGAGCCGTGGACACCAGCACAAACCGGGAAGCCTTGCGGCGAGCCGCTTGAATCGCTTCTTCATCCGGTACAACCGGGCCAAACCCAATTTGTACCGCGTGACGACTTCCGGCACGGCTTCTTTCTTAGGGCGGCCTCGCGTACGCAAGATTTCTTCATAGGCTTCGGATCGTACTTCCAGTTAATGAAAGTGCACCGGATGATCAGCCAGCCATTGCCCCAGCGCCGCCTGCGCGTCATGTTCACAGTGGAACACGATTTTCCCTTGGGCTTTCATCGCATCCGTGATCTGTTCGTGTTCCTGACTTACGCGTTTCTCCAGAGTATGGGCTTTCTTCTTATCCAGTGCGCTGGATTCGACGACGGCCAGCCGAACGGCATGTCCTTCATAGTTCGCTGCAAATTCTTGAAGGCGGTACTGGGCACTGCCGCTGGAAGAGGCGAATGCCTGAGGACTTGACCAGCGGTCTTCCTGCCCATCGGCTTGCTCCAATGCCTGCTTCACGATCTTCAAGTTGTTACTGCCGCGTGTGATCAGATACGCTTTAGCCTGCCTGGCTTGTTCCAGCGTTTCGCGCGTCATCGCGGCTGAGTCCGCTACATAGATAAAGCCTTGCAGATTGACCTTTTGCAGTTGGGCATCCAAGGCCTTCAGTACCTCGGGATTCCAGCTTTTATCGTTTTGGTTGCCGTCGTGGACATCGCCATAGACCGGGCGCCCTTGTCCGTCTACGATCAGTCCATACTGAAACTGCTTGTCTCCTTGGCGGTCACGGCTATAGCCTTCCGTGATGAACAAGTCTCCTTCTTGGGGGTCTTTATACGCTCCGTACACTGATTTGCTGGTCGTATCGCTATGAAAAGCCAGTACGGTATCCGGGTTGTACTTCCAAGCTTGCAGTGCCAGTGTCGAATACAGTTCATGGATGTCCGCATCGCTGATCCGATCCAAATGCCGTGCGATCGCATCGTCATTAAAGAAAGAGGCTTGCGCACCGGGGCGCAGCAACTTCTCTACATCCAGGCGTTTGGCCCACTCCGCCATGTGAACCAGCGCTTGTCGACCGGTTAACATGTCCATTACGATCATTTGTACCACTTCGCCCGGACTAACCAGGCACTGCTTATCATAGGGTACTTTTTCATCAATCGTCTGGGGAATCTTCATGTCCTTCATCGTTTGGCTAATAAGATTCAAATACCCTGCTGCATAGATCGATTCGATTTGAATATTTGGGTTCATCTGCTTTCCTCCGCACGTTATTCACTCTACAGAGGTATTCGACACGCTCACCCTATTTCATTTTTGCTTTTATTTCTTTTCTTAGGGGACTCCAGGGTGCGAAACGTCAGCTCAGCATGATCCGATCGAAGGTTAGGAAGAACGTCCTCACATCGGCATCGTCAAAGGCGGACTCGCCCCTTTCCATGGCAGCCTTTCGGTCCGTATTGGTCTTCTCAAGGAGTGTTTTCAATTCAGATGACCAACTGTGCGGCAGGTTGTCCGTCGTTTTCTGAAGATCCCGCAAGAGATGGACATTGCACTCGATATTGCTGAAGCTGTACGCCTTATTGTAGTTGACCTTATTGTGGTCGTGCATAACGATCGTCTCTGCCGGGAGCAGCTTCAGGATCCCGTCGTCATCCAGCCCTTCCTTGTTTTTATGCAGATGCGCCGTGTATAACGCTATTTGCTCATTTCCGTAAAAACGCAGACATCCTCTGCACTTGTTGATGTCGATGACCGTGTCGTCCCAGTAGACCGTACCCAGCGTCAGGCATTTCTTTTTCAACCCATTAATGAAAGGTTGGAGTTCTCCGGCAGCCTTTCTCTGCTGCTTCATCAGATACCCTTCACTCGGGTGGATCTCCTCTTCGCTTAGGCCGTAGATCATTTTCCGCACTTTGTTCACACTCATATTCCCGATGTTCATGAGCGACAGACCGAGCGCCTGAACACGGCTCCCGTACTGATTCTCTTCCTTGAGGCTTGCCGGAATCGGGAGATGGAATTCATGCCCGCAATCTGCGCACCTGCACACGGGAAACCGATGACGCCTTTTGATCACGACGACTCCGTAATCCAGCTCGTCCTTGTCGATGACCTTCCCTGTGTCTTCTACCTGTCCGCCGCATGAAGAACAGGCTTTCGGCCTGTGGACGTTCGTTTCCGTCACTTTCTCCTCCGCAAAGGCATGGAGCTTGTTTTTGGCATGCCCCGGCTGTCCCCCAATCGGTTTCCCGCTCTTCGTTCTCGAATTGGGGATCACCTTCTTCTCGGAGAGAGGCGTCCGCGCGGTAGAAACACCGCTATTGGTACCGTCTAGGTTCAGCATCCCGCTCAGGCGCAGGATTTCCTTTTTGAGCGCCTCGTTCTCGGCCATCTTCTCTGTGAGTTCCGCCTCTAGCCGCTCCCGCAGTTGGATTTCCTTCTGCAGCAAGCGACTCTCGTTTGGCAAGGTCACACGTTCTGCTTTCAGTGCTTCATTTTCTGTCAGCAACCGTTCGTACTCTTTATATAATCCGCGTTCGTAGTTCGCCGCCATAGGAAGAATTCCCCTTTTCACTCTATGGCTTGAGTGTATCATGGATGTAGAAGAATGTGGATCATTTCTTTATTCAATGGATAGTGAGAAGACATGGCAATACGCCTTCGACTTTTTTGACGCCGATGGCGTGTGCGGGAATTATGGTTTCGGGGCTGTGAATAGTAACTTCAGACTAACTTTTTTCCAATTCCGCAATTTCACCTACTTGACATTGCACCGCTGGGCTTTCTTACGCTTCGCCCTGTCCTGAACCCATTTTCTTTTCTTTCTCAGTGAACCCCACTGCGCAAAAAAACTTCTCCACGCCTTTAGCATCTTCGGCTCCTTCAGCAGCATATATCCATGAGCGGCGATTTCGTAAGGAAGAGACAACAGAATCGTCTTGAGCATGGTCCGAAACGGCTCATTTTTAAAAATCATCTTATAGCGGTTGATGTATGAGATCCGCCGGATGAAGAGTGGCTTTCCGCTGCGGCCCGATGCTTTCCAGCCCCGTTCATGGTACCCGATCGCATCCGCGTCGTAATACGCCTTCCAGCCCAGCAGCCGCGCCCGCCACGCCACATCGACATCTTCCTTATAGGCAAAAAAATCCGCGTCAAAAAAATCGCCATCCACGCTGATCTCCTCAATCATCAGCCGCGAATACATCGCCGCCGCGCCCGATACCCCAAATACTTCGCCCGACTCCATCCAGTTCTCCGTCGGTTCACCTGCTCCCCGGTCAAAGGCCCTGCGGGCCTTATTCATCCGCAGCCCCGTACTGTCCACCATACCTTGGGCCGCCTTGAACAGCAGCTTTCCGGTGGCACTGCCGACTTCAGGATCGGCTTCCATCCGGGCAACCAGCCTGGACACATAATCCGGCGCCAGTGTAACGTCGGGGTTCAGCACCAGCACGTAATCAGCATCGCTCGCGGCAATCGCCTGGTTGTGGGCAGGGGCGAAGCCGGTGTTGCTTTGATTTTGCAGGAGGTAGAGAGGGAACACTGGTTGTTCAATTAAGGCAGCTGGAGTTTCCGTATGAGTAACGCCCGCCGCCGAATCTTCGGGTAGTCCGAGACCATTGTCAACATTGTTAACTTTGTACCGGGATTGAATCCGTTCCACCGTATGGTCACTCGAGGCATTATCCACTATAATGATTTTTTCTATCGGATAGTCCTGCCGGAACCCGGCTTCCAAACAATTTATAATGTCCTCTTGGCTGTTGTAGGTTACGATATGTATACTGATGGTTTTGTTGGTCATAGGGCAATTATAACGGAAAACGGATTGTCCTTAAATAACAAAAACTCCCGGCCTGACTTGCAGACCGAGAGTTATAAGCTTCCATATGCTAATCCCGCAGTTCAGCCAAAAATGCCTTAAGACCTTCACGCCAAGGCGGCAAATCCTGCAGACCATTCGTCCGTATCGATAAATGCTCCATCACCGAATTTCGTGGACGCGGAGCGGGCCGCGGAAACTGTTCCGTCGTACATGGCTCCAGCTTGGCGGTTAACTTGAGTCCCAGAATCTCCTCCGCCTCGGCAAAAATCGCCTGGGTAAACTCATACCACGTACAAACTTCAGTATTGGAGGCGTGGTAAACTCCGTACTTTTCAGTATCGATCAATTCCAGCAGGAAATTCGCCAAATCCACCGTATACGTTGGTGAGCCCTTCTGGTCATCCACGACCTGCAGTACCGGTTTTTCCCGGCCAAATTTCAGCATCGTTTTGACAAAATTATTCCCGTACTTTCCATACACCCACGAGGTGCGCACAATAAAATACTTGGACGACAAGGTCTGCACCAGAATTTCCCCGGCTCGTTTGGACTTGCCGTAGATGCTCTTGGGATCGGTGTTGTCGTATTCATGATACGGCTGGCTTCCTTGTCCGTCGAACACATAATCCGTACTGATATAGACCAGTTTGGCGCCGGCTTTCTCCGATGTGAGCGCAACATTGCGTGTGCCCACGGCATTGATCAAGTATGCAGCGTCAACATCCGTCTCTGCGGCATCCACCGCCGTATGCGCGGCGCAGTGAATAACGACTTCAGGACCGAATTCTCCAATTACCTTGCCGCACTGGTCGAGATCGGTAATATCCATCTCCTGCCGGTCGCAGGCCAGCACCTCATGCCCCCGGCTTTCCAGCAGCAGCACCACATCACGGCCGAGTTGTCCCGCCGCTCCCGTCACAAGAACCTTCATCGCCATTACAGGGCATCCCCCAAACGGCTGCCGTACTGTTTTTCGGCATACTTCTGGTATTCTCCGGACGGGATGCGAGTCCACCATTCTTTATTGTTCAAATACCATTGGATCGTTTCCTTGATCCCCGTCTCAAACGTATGCTTCGGCTTCCAGCCAAGCTCGTTCATTATCTTCGTTGGGTCAATGCCGTAGCGGCGGTCATGCCCCGGACGGTCCTGCACGTACGTAATCAGCGATTCCGGCTTACCCAGCTCCTGCAAAATCGTCTTGACAATATGCACATTCGTCCGCTCATTATTGCCGCCGATGTTGTACACTTCACCCAATACACCCTTATGAATGACCAGATCGATCGCGCTGCAATGATCCTCCACATAGAGCCAATCGCGAATGTTCATGCCGTCGCCGTACACCGGCAGCGCCCCGTCAGCCAAAGCGCGAGAGATCATCAGCGGAATGAGCTTTTCCGGGAACTGGTAAGGGCCATAGTTGTTCGAGCAGCGCGTAATATTAACCGGCAGACCGAACGTTTCATGATAAGCGCGCACCAGCAAATCTCCGCCCGCCTTGCTGGCGGAATAAGGGCTGTTGGGCGTCAGTGGTGTCTCTTCCGTAAAAAGACCGGTCGCCCCAAGCGTACCGTACACTTCATCGGTAGAAACCTGCACAAAATTGGTGACCTTATGCTTTTTCGCCGCATCCAGCAGCACCTGAGTCCCGAGCACATTCGTCTTCACAAATACATCCGGCTCCAAAATACTCCGGTCCACATGAGACTCCGCCGCAAAATTCACGACTACATCCACACCCTGACCAATCAAAGCGTCCATCGCCTGAACATCCGTAATGTCCGCTTTTACAAACGTGTAGTTCGGATAATTTTCGACCGATTTTAGATTTTCCAGGTTTCCCGCATACGTGAGCGCATCCACATTGACGATCTTGTAGTCCGGGTGCTGCTGAAGCATGTAGATGACAAAGTTACTGCCAATAAAACCGGCTCCGCCGGTGATAAGGAGTTTCATGGGTGACCACCTTTTTGTTCGATAAATGGTTTTAACGCTCCTGCTTCGGGAGTAGCGAATTCGTCATACAAATTAATCAAAATTCAGCTCCTCAACCTTTAACAGCGATTAGAGCTGATCTTTGTCCGATATTACAGAACCTCGCCATAGGCTAATCAATGGCACGCACGAATCACTTCATAATATGCCGCAGTCATTCTCTCGGGAATAATATTCGTCCATTTATATAATCATTGGGTGTCTGGCAACAGCTTTTCCTTATGTAGTTTTTTATAATTCCAATCCCCTGTATACTTCAGTAAAAATATTATATTTTGCCAGCTCATTCACTCTGGCTAATGAAGAGTACTCCGGCTAATGAAGAGTACTCCGGCACCGATCCACCATCTTTGAAGAACGCTTTATGTTAATTCATTTACTTTTATTATATACAATTGTTTAAGTCATCAATTCCAAGCAAATTTACCACATCGTTTATATACCTCTTAAACGGTACGATCATAATGGCCTGAGTACCGACCTGTTTTACGTTATCAATTGCGGATAAAGTATTAGACACAACCCAAGAGGAACTGTTGCTTTAGTCAGAGAATAAAACGAGAACCAGTGCCATCGGCTTGACTACCTACTAGGATTATTCAAAATCTCTTATAAGTAAATTACTCAGGCCTCACAAAAAAATTAAATATAGCCAAGGATTACAAGAAATTTAAAAAGCAGATTTTCACTACATGATTGTCTATAAAGCTTTGTATGCTTTAAAAAATATAATTTACTATTAAGCTTCTCTCTTGGTAATAGAAATAAATCGAGTTCTCTTCTTTCATTGTCTTCTAGTAGATCTTTATAAATCTTCTGAAATTCATACGCTTGATGATATAAGAAGTGCTTGTTTTTATTACTTTTAAATCTGTACCATTTCTTCTTGTATTTTTTTACCCAAGATACATCTGCACCTATTAAATTAGATTTATGTTGTCTGTACAAAATTGAAGGCTCTTTATTGTATATGATAACACCTAACGAGGAGACAACAAGATATAACCACCAATCGTGCATAATAATATTACTCGAATTAGGCATTTTATATTTAATCAACTCTTTTGCTGAACGATTAAATGTAATAGTTGCACCAACAGCAACATTTTCAATAAGTGCATTATAAAAAGTAGGTTTTTTTCTTAATCGTGGCCAAATTTTTTCGGTCCTGTACATATCATTTGTAGGAAAAGTAGAAGTAAAATGCAATGCAGGAACAGTAGGATTTGTTACACTAAGCTCCTTTACAGCGTACTCAATTTTATGTGAGAGCCAACTATCATCTTGATCACAGAAGCAAAAGTATTCGGCATTTTCATCTGTATTCAGGATTAATTCAAAAAAGCTATTAATTACTCCAACATTCCTTGCCTCTATTAAAGAAAATATGCCTGGGTATTTCCTAATATATGACTTGATTATAATTAATGTATTATCTTCTGATCCATCATCCCTGATTAATACAGAAATATTCTTATACGTTTGGTTCAAAATACTATCCAATTGTTGTTCTATATACTGCTCACCATTATATGTTGATAATAATATTTGAACTTTACCCATCATAGTGGTATTAACCCTTCTAACAAACTTTTTATTGTACTTTTATATTTCCATCCTTTTAAAAAATACAATTGAGTAGCTACTATTGTTAATCAATCGATAATTTTTCATTTTTATTCTTGCGAACAATAATTTTATTGCTAAAAAATGCATTGCACGAATTTGGTATAATAATATGCAAGTAATAAAATGCCCAGCATATTTAGTTAATAAATAGTCATTTAGAATTTTATTGTTTAGCTAAAATACATTTACCAAAGAAAGAATAAGCCAAACCGGCAAAAAACTATATTTATACTTCGTCCAAATCTTACATAGAATAAGCACTGATATTATTATATAAAATTTGACCTCAATCTGTAGCGTCCAGAATACACCGATAATGGTTCTCTTCCAAAAACCTCTGGAAACAATACAAGGCTGGTAACCCAGCGAGTAAATGTATCCCTTACAGAAACTCCTGGCAGTAAGCTGAAGGTGCAGGCTGTTATTAAGGAACATACAAACAAGGCAGGGATAATCCGTAAAAATCGTGATTTCACTAAATGTTTAAAAGTCCTTCCTTCGGCTGAAACACTTATAACAAATCCACTGATGATAAAAAATACATCAACACCAAAATCCCCTAAGTGTGCAATAGAAAGAAATTGATTTTGTGGCCAATATCCTTGAAGAGGGCCAATAAAAAAATAATGATATAATAAAACACTAAAAGCTGCAGCAAAGCGCAGTAAGTCGAGTCCCTCTATTCGAGTCTTCAATATTAAACCTCACAATTCAACTATAAGTCTATTCTCAAATGTTATTGCTGATTTTTTATATTCTTACTTTTATTAAGAACTAGGTCGGCGATCCTCCCAAAAAGGTAAATCACTTTTTTAAATTTACTAAAATCCAAATGATTATAGCTATGAACAAAATCTTTTTGTAAAAAGCAAACAATATCTTTTATGTTGTTTTCCCACTTATATTGATTAACTAGCTTATCAAAATTAGCTCTATAATTTAACTTTCCAGTATATCCCAAAATTTCTTCCGCTAAACTCTCAGCACTCAGATCCTCGATTACTATTCCAATAGATTTGTCTTTTATTTCATTAGCAAAAAAATCCCCTGAATTAGTGATAACCGGAAGTTTCGCCCAAATATAGTCCAGTATTCTTGTTCTAAATGAATAACGTGTTTCTATGTGATTTTTATGAATATTTATTCCAAGATCAGCTTCCAATAAAAAATTATGCCGATCTTCATAATCCACCCAATCATTAAAAAAAACACAATTATTAGTTAAATCCAATTGATTACTTAGTTTTATCGTTTCATCAACAATTTTCATTCTTTTAATATCAGTATTAGGATGATTAATCCCCATAAAGAAGAGTTTTATATTATCTTGCTTTTGATTAACAATTTTCATCGCTTTGATGAGCGTAATAGGATCAAACCATTCCCAGATCCCCCCTCCCCATAAAATAACTTTATCATCCTTTTCAATTCCAGGATAAACTCCCTTAAGCACTTCTTTACTTTTAACGGGAGGAGTACTGGGAACGCCAAATGGAACTACTCCAATTAAATGCTCAAAAGATTTGTTCTTCTGATATTCTTTTAAGTTAATTCTTTTCAATGAAGTTAAAGATCCCAGCCAAAAATCCTTTTGTTTTTCAGAAGCACATATGAAGTAGTCACCAAACTTAAGTTGATCAATAAGAATATTCATCATGTTGGTGTAGATCAAGTTGCCGCGCAAATTATTTTCATTCAACTCCAAATGTTCAAGCACAAAAGGATCATACAGATCAACAATAATAGAGGCATTATACTTTCTTAGAAACCTAAATTTCCACAAAGTATCACCTTGAATAAAGATAGAGTCTTTTTCCCGAGCTTCCTTTTTTAGAATTTTGGACTCCGAACAGATTAGCTTTATTTTGTAATCTTCAAGCATTTTATGGAGATCAAACGTATGGTAATTGGGAATTGCTAAAGTTATTTGAAAATATTTGGACAGCTCAATAGCCAAGTTCCAATATCTAATTCCCGGTCCAGCCATTTTTGAGGCTATAACATCCGATGAAATGATTAATAATTTTTTCATACTTACCTTCTTAATCAGCTTTATTTTTAATTTTTAAAATATACTTTTTTATTATAGATAGAAATTAAAGGTTTTAAATGGAAATAAGTTAATAAACCTTGCGGCCATGAAGAATCCTCTAAATATTGAACAAATTGTACTTTACCCTCATAGGATACTAGAGCTTTTAATGATTGTTTAAAAGGAAATCTCCTTCTTTTCTCAACAAATTCGCCAACGCCAAAAGTCTCATTATGCGCTAAATTGAAAAAGGCATTTGCTAGAGAAGAAGAAGGTGCCGTTAGCAGTTCTTTCAATAATTCCTTCGAAAACTCTTTTAATTCTCTGTTTGTCCATGCCTGGTTAAATAAGAGTGGATACCATTTCTCCACTGCTTCTAAAACCCCTTTTTGAAAGTGGGATATATACTTTCTATGCACTTCTGTTTCTTTCTTGCTCTCATCGTAACACACACTAACACTTTTTCCATTAGATTCATAACCAGTTACACTTCCCATTGGTGCATTACACATCATTTCGAGTGGAGCAACATGACGAATTATTGTCATTTCCTGCTGGTCTAAAAACGAGTATTTTTTTGTGTTATCTAATTGTTCATTAATAAAAGGGTATAGCCCAAAATAATACCCGATTATTTTTGAGTTACTCAATAAATAAGCCAGGTTATCTTGAATTGTCCCCCTCCAACCTATATCAACCATGAACACATCATTTCCATCAACAATGTTATGTTCTTCTAAATAGTTTTTAAGCTTGGCTTTCTTCAACTTAATATCATTATTTAATTTGGCAACAAATTCAATATCATTAAAGAGTTTTATCACAGAATCATTTTGCCACGGATAAACGATCGGTTCATCAACTTTTAAATCATATTTAGAGATTAGATCAATATACCCTTCTAAATCTACATTTAAGGTTTTGAATAATGCCTTTATAGATTGTATGGAGTATTGATTCCAAACACGCATAAATTCTTCAATTGAAATCTCTCTAAGTGAAGAAGAAAAGGTTGCTAGTCTACTTACTTCCAATAGCTCAGTTTTAGGTAAGGCGCTACCATGAAGATTGATATTAGCCAGAGTATCGTGAATCCTCTTAAAGAAAACACCTTCTCTAGTCAAATAGTATACTGTCTTTACTTTGTTTTGCTTTGCGGCCTCAATTATATGAAGAATATAACTTAAGAAAACAACACTATATTTCACGCCCTCAATATAACAAGCATTGTTTGATTTATTTAAGGTAAGCTCTCGAATAATATTTTCGTTCATTTCTCTCAATACTGAAGATGGATTATTAACTCTTTTTTCAAATCTTAGATTATGGGCCTTTCTCAACTCTTCTTCTTCTTTATTGAAATAATGAAGACTGTTGATTCCTAAACTTGAAGGTTGCTTAACATCAGAATACTCATTGTCTCCCAAGTGAAAATGTTCCGAAGGGGATATACCATGGAGTTCATGAACTTTTTTAAATAAATTTGAGCTTCTTTTGTTGTAACCTAACTCCATAGATGTAGTTCCAGTTTCCCCCACTAACCCTTTAGCGTTTAATATCTCTTTAATAAAAGAGCTATTTGTGTAGAAGTCGGAGAGAAACAACCGTTTATTGTAGGAAAAGCTATTTAATACATTAATTATATTAGGATCAAGGTATGTTATATCGATTTCGTGTTGTAGTTCCGCATGGTACAAATCAGTTACAACAAGATCCATTTCCTCATCGGATATTACTGCAACTAGTATAGTTTGTAACCATTTTTTTAAAACAACAAGAATATCATACTCGTCGTCAAAACCATTCTTAAGATTGACTTGTCCAATTTCGTACTCCATTTCCTGCCTTTTGCGGAACAAGCTTATCTCATTATTATCAATAAGGGCTAAATGGGGGTAATTATGTTTCAAATAAATTATTGTATTAATTTTCACTTCATCAGCATGGCTCTTTCTCCTCAAAACTGTATCCCATACATCAAATGTTAATAGTTTATACTCACTCATATCCAAACCTCATTTAATTATTTTTTTAGCTTTATTCTTTATCTTTCGCAATATATCTTTTACCTTTTGAGGGGATTGCTCCTTATTTATACGCAATGGTTCAATTTGTTTCAAAAAGGCTTCTGCTATTATGGGGGCTTCATTATATGATTTGGGGAAAGTTTTAAGTTCGAAATTTTCATTCGAGACAATTTTATTGACTGCTTCAGTGAACTGCTTATACCCATGTTCAAGTGTCTTGTCCTGCATGTAGTTAATTCCATATTCAGACATTCTATTAATTTGCTCATCGTTAGTTAAAATACTGACCAATGCATTAGCAATGGATTCAGGTGTTTGATCGGCTAATTTCACCCCGCCATCAGGCAGATCATACAAATTGTTCTCTCTGTATATATCTACAACCGGAAGACCCGCAGCCATCATCTCAAATGGAATTCTGGAAGGATTAGACGAACTAATGCATAATCCAACAGAACATTTATTGTATAGATTGTTACACTCTTCTACTGATATCAACTCTAAATTTGTATGTTCGAACCACACATTTGTTTTATTTCTAGATCCATACAAATAAATCTTTACTTCGGGCATTAAATGCTTAACGATTCCCAACGCTTCTATTCCTATAATACTGCATCTTCTTGGTTTCTCAGGTTGATATATAAAGCAAATTGCTTTTTCCCTAGTTTTCTCCGGCAGTCTTCTATACACCGTGTGATCTGCACAAAAATCAAAATAACTCGATGCCGTATTAAATTTCTCAACCATTAGATTAGAAAGCCATTTTCCAATTGTTATCGGAGTCAAATTAAACTTATAAGAGTTCTCAGCCAAAAGATACCCATCGCCCATGGGGTTGAAATATGCTTCGAAATCTTGAACAAAATAAAATTTTTTGGTTTGGTATGGAATATCTCTAACTACTTTAGCTGTGTGCCATGCAGTAGCAAAAACCGCATCATACTTTATCTCTGAATGAAAACCGAGAAAAAGATTTGCTTTAATCTCCCCAAAATACTTATTTATGCTTGACTTCATTTCTTTAAGGTTTAAGTAACTATTGTCATCTTCAATATAGATATCACATTCATAGCCTTCATATGCTAAAGCATTAATATTTTGAAATATTGTTCGATGTCCTCCGGACCCTTCCATAGGACTAGGCACATACCAAGCTATTTTTAACACAACTTCCCCTCCAAAACTACTTACAATAATTTATTATTTATCTTTAATTCAGAGATTGTACTATCTCTTTCTTTAATCATCTGATCCATTTTCTCAATAACATTATAACGTTCTTCTAGCATTAGACTTTGATTAGAGATTGTGTTATCCCTTTCTCTGATCATATGTTCCATCTCTAGAATTGTATCATAGCGCTCCTCTAGCATAGTTTTCTGAGCGGCTATAACATCATCCCGTTCTTTAACCATGGTGTCCATTTGTTGAATAGTATTTACTCTTTCTTCTAACATTTGAGCTTGTGAATTAATGACACTATCTCTTTCCTTGATCATTTCCTCCATCTTATCCATGCTTTCCAAACGTTCCTCTATAAGATGATTTTGAGATTTAATAATGTTATCTCTTTCTTCAATCATTGCCTCCATTTTCCCCATACTCTCAAAACGTTCAAACAACAATTTTGCTTGAGAGTCTATTGAGTCATCTCTTTCTTTTATCATCTTATCCATTTCGTTTATGATTTTATAGCGTTCAAGACCCAAGGCTTCAAGATCTCTGACTTTAATCAGTGCAATATCTAATTCTGATTTTGAATTGTAGTATAAAACTTTGTCATAGATATTCTCTGCAATCATAAGATCAAAAAATTTATTGCCTTTTGGAAATAAGATACCTAATCCCCAGCTGTGACTGAATTCAAAACTATTGAACTCCTGCTTTATCTCATCCCAGAATAAAGAAGAGCCATAACCAGTATCAGCAGCAGTATCATGGAATAAAATAATTCCGTTTTCCTTAAGCTTTGGTAAACACATTGTAAAGTCATGTTTTACAGCTTCATACTCATGAAAGCCATCAATATGAATAATATCAAAGTAACCATCTTCAAACTTTAGAAGAGCCTCGTCGAAAGTCATTTTATGCAAAACGGTTGAAAGCCCCGAGAAATATTCTTTAATAGTTTTCTTGACTAAATCATACACTTCTTCTCCATAGAAACCTGCTTGAGGATCTCCCATCCAAGTATCTACAGCCTCAATTTTTGTATCCATTTTAAAGTCTTTAATTGCTTGACACATGGCAAAAAAAGAACAACCGAAATGCGTCCCAAGCTCTAAAACGTTTTGAGGTTTTACAAATCTCAGAAGGTCATAAACAAATCTTCGATGGCCTGCCCATGGAGAGACATTTAACTTTTCATTGAGATTATCCGATTCAAAAAAGGGATTGCTAATCTTCCAGCTAGACATTATTATTCATCTCCGCAAGTTGGTTATTTCCACCTGTTCAATGTTGTTGTTAAACAAACAGTGAATTGTTTTATGTGGTGAAACACAAGAAAACTCGAATATATTATGCGCCCAGCACTGTATGGTATGTTGTAGTTCGTGATTACCTTCCCCAATGCCTAATGTAAGAAAATAATATCCTTCTTTTACTTCAGGCCACTGAAAACTAAGACTTACAAGACTATTTCCTTCTTCAAACAAAAAAACTTGTTTTAATGAGGTAACAGTATTTTCCCCAAAAATTTGGTTTCCGAATTTATCCGAAATAATATATCCAAATATAGTTTCACCCATATCTCTTTGTGCACAAACTTGATAGCTAATTTCAATGTTGTCTCCTGCTAATACAAAACCTCGGTAAGGAGAACCGTTCACCTCTACTTTGTAACTTTTAATATATGCTTCCAAAGCCCCTCCTAAAGAAGCTTGATCTATTTGAATGTACGAGTCATTGTCTTCAATATCCGAATCAGTCCGTTTAGAGGGTTCATCCGATCTCTGCAAGCTTGATTCTTTAGATTTAACAGAAAAACTTTCCGAGTGGATCCGTTTTACATAAAATTCTATCCCCTCAAGGGTGCTTCCATCAAACACTTTTTTTCCTTCAGAAATTACTATGCATCTGTCAGCAAGATTCGCGACGCTTGTCATATCATGGGTAACTACGATTTTTGTAACATTCCTCATTTCATTTTTCATATAAGAATTACATTTTTGTTGAAAAAATATATCCCCTACTGAAAGGGCCTCGTCAACGATCAAAATATCCGGTTCAAGATTGATCATTAATGCAAATGCTAGCCTTGCGAACATTCCACTAGAGTATGTTTTAACCGGTTGATGAATATACTCACCGATATCAGCAAAATCTAAAATCGATTGTATTTTACTCGTTATTGCTTTATCCTCGAATCCAAATAAAGAACCATTAAAATAGATATTCTCGATTCCGGTATACTCTGGATTAAAACCAGCTCCCAACTCAATCAACGAAGTGATTCTCCCTTTAATTTCCACTTCACCCAAGGTAGGTGTCAACACTCCTGCTATCATTTTTAGAAGTGTCGATTTCCCAGATCCATTCTTACCTATTATCGCTACAGTTTCCCCTCTTTTGAGTTCCATAGAAAAGTTCTTCAATGCAAACTTCTCTTCATGTAATTCTTTGTTAGAGAAGAGACTGATAGCCTCCTTTAATCTATCCGAAGGCTTTTTATACAACTTATACATCTTAGTAAGGTCTGTCACCCTTATTGCTGTTTCTCTATTCATAATTTTCAACCATTCCTTTTCTGCAAAACAATTAATTATAGAACATCGGAAAAGCCATTTTTAGAGCGTTTGAAGAACATAAGACCTATGAAAAGGACAACAATAACCTGAATAATATAAAGCAGGCTGGAAGGTCCATCTTCCCAGAAATGTTGACCATAAATAAAAGAATCACGATATCCAGAAGTTACATAATACATGGGATTTAGTTTAAAAATAAAAGAATACTTATCAGAAATAATATCCGGATTCCAAAAAATAGGTGTTAACCAAAATCCGAACTGCAAAATTATTCCGACAATTTGATTGATGTCTTTAAAAAATACATTTAATGAAGAGGTTATGTAGGCTAAGCCTACTATAAGCAGCGTAGAAGTTAAGAGGTAGTACAGTAAATCAAAATAATATATAGTTGGATAAAAACCATGTGCAAGAAACAAACAAATAGTTAATAGCAAGAAGAATAAATGTATAATAAGAGATGCACAAATTTTAATCAACGGAAGATATCCCACTCTAAAACGGACTTTTTTCACTAGGTATGAATTATCAATTACAGACGTAGTTGCCGCACCAATGCTATCCGAAAAGTAAAACCATGGTATTATTCCTGGCACTAACCACAACACAAAAGGAATGTCATTCACTGGCCCACTTTTAAACCCTACTTCAAAAACAAACCAATATGTCAGCACAGTAATTATAGGATTTATTAAAGCCCAGAAAATCCCCAAATATGATCCAAGATATCTGGTTTTAAAATCATTCCGAATCATTTTCCATATTAATTTTTGATCGAGTTTAAGCTGGTTTAAATAATTCAAGATCATTCTTCTCCTTTAATCGTTTCCTTCATAAACTTATATTTTAGATTATTGATATCTTTTTTCAGTTTAAGTAGTATGAATATCAATATCAATAACGATACTGCTAGCAAACTAATAAATGAAACAACTGCTGTATTTACGTAACTTAAGCTTGCATTTTCTTTTAAAATATCATTAACTTTTTTATTGTTTAGATAGAGATCGCCATTTAAATATATTCCACCAAAATTATCGATTAAAGCAATCTCTTTCTGACCATCATTGCTTATAATTCTCAATCCCGCTTCTGATTGCCTAATTGTAAGCCAATCTCTTTTGTCCTTTGTTGACTCATCTCTTTTTTCTAAATGAACGTAATTGCCACTATCTGAAGCAAAGGCTAACTTATAATTGAATATAAGCGAACTTGCTATTACAATCGTTAAAAAAAACAACACTCTCCTTAATTTCACCTTACATTATCCTCTCTATATAAAATTTTATTTTAATTCAGCGAAAGGCATAACTTGATTTTTAATGTACAACTTAAATCCTTATGCTAAAATATTGTCGTATCTACAGGAAAAGGAGATTAAAAAGTTGGCTAATCCAGTATACGGTAAAAAGGCTGCTCAGTCGAGAAATGCCGAAAAAATACCCGACTCGCTATGGGTGTTGGTAATTGGTTTTATTGTATTTTTAATTTGGGCCCCGTTTCAAGTGGGATTATTTAACGGGCAGCAGACGGATTTTGAGAAACCGATTTATGTCGCGGCTTTGCTCGGCTGTCTGATGCTCTTCTTCTGGGCTGGCCTCTATTACAATAGGTTTAAATTGGAGGACCAGCGGGATTTGCTGGCGGTAGTCGTACTGCTGCTTCCTCTGACGTACTTTCTGTCGCTGTTTGTCGCCGTTTCGCATTATATGGCGATGAATCTGCTGTTGATTCAGAGCATGTACGCAGCGTTGTTCATTGTAAGTCTCTACCTCCTTCGACAAAAACAAGTTAATGTTATCATACAAACTGCTATTTTGACAGTAGCTTATCTGATCGTCTGGTTCGGTCTGATGAACTGGCTGGGCGCCTGGAACGTGGCCGGAGGAGCCATCGGCTGGTTCTCGAATACGGTAAAAGGAGGCAAATATCTGGACGCGGTGATGACCGACGCCAATGGTCTGCGTCTGACATCGATTTTCCAGTATGCCAATACATATGCCGCCTTCCTGATGGCGTTCTTGTTTGTGGCGATATTTGCGCTGATTCGCTCGAAAAAAGGGTCCGGTACGCTGATCAACGGCTTTATGCTCGTTCCTATCATCGTTTCGCTGCTGCTGACGCTCTCGCGGGGCGGGCTTGTCATGCTGCCGGTAGTATTCGTTCTTCTGCTGCTATTCCTGAAACCGGCGCGGCAAATATTGTGGATCATTCATCTGATTATCGCAGGTATTGCCTCGTTGGCAGTGACCAATCCGGTCACCACGATCGGCCAGCGTCTGAGCCTCGTCCCCGATCCGTCAGCGGCTCTCAAAGGCTGGGCCTATCTCCTGATTGCCTCAGCGGTTACGGCGGTTCTATGCTGGGTGGTACAGCGTTTTGCGGCACCTAAGCTGGAAAATAGTCTTGGGAGCTGGTCAAACCGGAGATTCACCAATCTGTGGCTTCCGATCGGCGCAACGGTGCTGGTGGCACTGGCCGCGTTCTTGCTGATCGGTACGAGCGTACGCAGCATTTTGCCGGACAATATTGAAACCCGTCTGGAAAATATCAACTTCCAGCAGCACAGCGTACTGGAACGTTTCACCTTTTACAAGGATGCGCTTAAGGTGGCCAAGGATTATCCTGTACTTGGCGCCGGCGGCGGCGGTTGGGCCGCACTCTATGAGAAGTACCAGAATAACCCGTACACGAGCCGTCAGGCGCATAACTTCTTCCTGCAGTATTTAATTGAAGTCGGTATTCTTGGCTTCGTTGTATTTATGGGCTTTATCCTGTTTGTGTTCTACAAATATATCAGAGGGTTTATTAAGCAGAAGGATAAAGACGAGTATGAAAACGGCTTTTTCTACCTGATTCTTACCCTTTCGATTCTGCTTCACAGCGTTCTCGACTTTAATATGAGTTACGCCTTCATGGGCCTGCTAGTGTTCATCGGGCTGGCGGGGATGGCGGCCGTTATGGATGCCAAACCGCTCGCGGTTAAATGGAACTCTTCCGGGCTGCGGTTAGGCTACATGGCCCTGGCTTGTATTGGGGCAGCGGCAGTTCTGTTTGTATCGCTCCGCTACATCAGCTCAGCCAATGCCGCTGCGGATGCCAAGGCGATCGCGCAGACAAGCCAGTCTTACGAAGAAATCAAGGCTCCGCTGCTCAAGGCGCTTAAGAACCGTCCCAGCCTTCCTGAATCGGTCATTATTCTCTCTTCGCTGGATAACCAGGTATACCAGCAGACGAAAAATGAACAATTCGCGGCCGAATCACTCGCCGTGCTGACACGCGGATTAAAGGACGAACCGAATAATAAGCAGATGCTGAAGCAGCTGATCAATCTGTACGATGTGCAAGGGAAGACCGAGGAAGCTTACGCAGTCTACCGTGACAATGCGGATAAGTATAACTGGGATATTGAATGGTACGAGCCGCTCATCAGCCGTTCGTTCGATCTTGGCAATCAGGCCTTTCTCCAGAAAGACAGCGCAAAAGAACAGCAATACTTCCAAACCGGGCTTGCCGCTTACGAGCATGTGGTCGCGGGCGTCGCACATCTCAAGACGCTGCCGGCAGGGCAGATGCAGGGGCGTCCGTTCTCGGCAACGCCTCTGATCGCTCTTAGCGCGGGGAAAATGCAGCTCATGACGGGTAAAACGGCCGAAGCGGCCGCCACGCTGAAACAAGGGTTAAGCGACGATTATAAAGATGCGACGAATCGCGAAATTGCCCGCTTCTATCTGGCCTCATTGCAGAAAGAAGGACAGCAGGACCAGGCGGTCTATGACAAGCTCATTCAGGCCGATGCTTCGGAAAAAGCGAAGATTGAGGAGATTGCGGCGGCTCAGTATTGATGGAGAGTTGCTTGGCATAGTTTTTTTCAGTCTTTGTAGTTGAAAAGGAGAAACGGAGCGCATGCGGGAAACCGCGGCGCTCCGTTTTTTGAGTTTAGACGGTATAGACTAAATGATGAACTTGTTCAGCAGAAGAGCCAATATAAATTGTTCATGAGAACGAACTCCTCGCTCCCAACTGGTCGGCTTCCAGCATAGCCGCCAGGACATCTTCCGGCTTCACTTCAAAAGGCATATTACTCATCGGCTCCTGGAGGGCACAGCTAGCCTCGGCCACGATCCGCAGCTTTGATTGGTCGGTCGCATCCAAGTTCAGCTGCCGCAAGGTGGTCGGCAAGCCGACGCTTTGGCAGAAAGCAAGGGCTTCTGCGATTTCGGACGGATCGGCATTCTCCAGCACAAGCTGTACAATCGTTCCGAAGGCTACTTTTTCACCGTGCAGAACCGGGCGGGTCTCTTCAAGCTGTGTCATGGCGTTATGAATCGCATGGGCGGCGGCAAGGCCGCCGCTCTCGAAGCCGATACCGCTGAGGTAGATGTTGGCTTCGATGATATTCTCCACCGCCTCGGAGAGAATGCCGTTCTCAACATCCCGTTTGGCCTGAGCTCCATCGGCCAGCAGCGTGTCTCTGCAAGCCTGTGCGAAGGCGTAGGCGCCTATGGCGCTTTTATCCTGATTGCGGATCTCGGCAGATCGCCGGCAGGCCCTCGCCTCATAGTAGGTCGACAACGCGTCGCCCATGCCGGCGACCAGCAGGCGAACGGGCGCTCCCGCCACAAGCTCCGTATCGACCACCACTCTGTCCGGATTGCTCCGCAGATACAAATACTTCTCCAGACGCCCATCTTCAGTATAAAGGACGGACAGAGCGCTGCACGGGGCATCGGTTGAAGCAACGGTTGGAGCGACGATCAGCGGCAGACGGGTGTAGAAAGCGACCGCTTTAGCAACATCCAGCGTCTTGCCTCCCCCAATTCCAATGATGACATCCGCTTCCGCCTTTTCGGCCGTTTGGGCGATCTTTTCCACTTCCTTCAGGCTGCATTCTCCCGCAAACGACTGCAGAATGAATGAAGCGTTCACTTCTTGGAAGCCTCCGGTGATTTCTTTCTCATAATGCGAAAGAACGAAAGAATCAGCGATGATATAGGCCTTTCCGGCGCCTAAATCAGCGCAATAACGATGAAGACGACGGATTTCTCCCCTGCCTTGAATATACTTGGCCGGTGACATGATACTTCTGGTCAATGCTCCCACTCCTACTCATTAAAAGTTGTAAAAGAACAAACAATCAGCCGAATAACAGCCACAACTTTAGCTATATAACGCTAAAATGGCAGCTCCGGGCCAATTCCCGGACTGCCATTTCTGTGCTGTAGTGCGGGCGCGCTTATACGCACACCGTCTTTATTTTGTTATCGGATATTATTTCGACGCTGTCTTTGACGCTTCATTCTCAATCAGGCCCTTGAGATAGACGAGCAGATCTTCCTTGAGCTCTTCATGCTGCAGCGCATAATGAATCGTGGTTTGGATAAAGCCCATCTTCTCACCGACGTCATGCCGGTGTCCCTCGAAGTGGAAGGCCAGAATGCGCTCCACCTCGCTCAGACGGGCAATGGCGTCCGTCAGCTGAATTTCGCCGCCTACCCCCGCCTGCTGCTCGCCAAGCAAATCAAAGATGCGCGGAGTCAAAATGTACCGTCCAAGGATGGCCAGATTGGAAGGCGCTTCTTCTTTTTTTGGCTTCTCGACAAGCCGGTTCGCTTTATACACACGCTCCGCCAGCTCCGTGCCGTCGACAACGCCGTAACGGGAAACCTCATCCCACGGCACCGGCTGTACGCCTACAATGGATGATTTATATTGGTCATAGACCTCGATCATCTGCTTCAGGCAGGGTTTGTCCGACTCGACGATATCGTCGCCGAGCAGTACAGCAAACGGCTCGTTGCCGATAAATTTGCGCGCACACCAGATGGCATGTCCGAGACCTTTGGGCTCTTTTTGCCGGATATAGTGAATGTCGGCCATTTCGGATGATTTGCGGACAGAATCCAACAATTCCCATTTCTGTTTCTCAGCCAAATTGAATTCCAGCTCGAACGAATTATCGAAATGATCCTCGATCGCCCGTTTGCCCTTGCCTGTCACAATAATAATATCTTCAATGCCGGAAGCGACGGCCTCTTCCACAATGTACTGGATGGTGGGTTTGTCCACAATCGGCAGCATCTCCTTGGGCATCGCCTTGGTGGCGGGCAGGAAGCGGGTTCCGAGGCCAGCGGCCGGAATAATAGCTTTGCGAATTTTAGTCATATTATGGATCCTCCTCTAAATAATTACATAAACTCCCAAGTTTCTTTACGCAAAACGTCCATTTTATCATATTATACCAGCTTAAAACGAACATTGTCAGTAAAAAGACTTTGTGGAACCATTTAGAAGTCAAGGCGACAAAACAAAGAGTAATCCCAGTTTTTTTCTTATTATATTTTAATTGGCCTTGAATTCGGAACCTTATTTCAATTTATCCCTTATGACGATGCTATTTCCTGGCCGATCAACCCAATAGTACTTTCCACCATAATACTCAATGCCTTGTCCAGCACCGTATACAGGCGGTTTAATTCGTTCAACAAAAGTAAACGTATCCCCATCATACTTATAATGATCCAAACCTTGTGCATATTTTTCATTGAACTTATTGGAGCCATGTAAGTTCACAAATAAATCATTTCCGATAAAAAATATGCCTTGATATCCTCCCTCTTCTTCAAACTGTTGCAAAAGTGGAAATTCATTGATTAATTTAAAGTTCAAATCGAATTTTGCTATATTGTTTTTATCGTGGTATACAACCCAAAAAAATGAGTCTTTTTGTGTGACCGATTCAGCAGTCCCATCACCAATTTCGTATTCAGCAACCATTTTTAGATTGGGTAGATCATATTTCACGACTCTGCTTACCGTCTTTTTTGCCCCACTATTAAAATTATACACGGTTGCATATAATGAATCGTTTATAACAGTACAATCACCAAAAGACATAAAGTTACCGTTAGAATCTGTTTTTTTATATGCTTTAGGAAGTGAATATATAAACTTTCCATCAACTCCATAGACAGAGATTGTATTTGACAAGTTGAAATTTCCATCCCTATCTGAAGTAATATAAATATATCTCCCGTCAGACGCTACCCCTTGCCAAGCACTGTACATTACCTTCATTGGAATCATTGAAATTCCGCTTGTTGCTCCATTATCTGTACAAGCTGTGAGTGTCAACAAAATAAGTATAGCTGTAACAATTCTAAACACACAACCGCCTCTTCACACAGAAATAAATATTTATATATCTTTATAAGATGGATCAGAATAGTGCATCCAAGCTGTCCCACATAACCGATTATTTCACGAGCTGACCCCGGGTAACGCCAAGCTGATTGGTCGCTTTGAGCGTCTTCCACACTTGGGTTCCGGAAATTTCGCCGCGCAGCGCCTTGCCGTACAGATTGATGACCTCGGCTACCTGCTCGGGCGTTTCTTCCAGAAACTCTACGCGGAAAGTCGATACACCGAGTTCGCGGAAGTTGCTCAGATATTCCGCGCCGGACTGCTCGATCGCGTTGTAAACGGTGTTGCGGCAGCCTTCATCCACACGGACGGGATGGGACATGCCGATCCGGTCCTGCAGGGAAGCCCGATGGCTCTCGCAGGGACGGCCGCAGTTCGTAAAGTCGGTCCCTTCGCTCATAAAGGTGCAGTAGACACAGTGCTCCGTATGATACATCGGCAAATGCTGGTGAATGACCACTTCGAGCTGTGAAGTGCGGCTGCGCCCCAGCAGATCGACCATCTGCTGGATATTCAGATCATACGACGGCGTTACCAGATCACAGCCGGCTTCGAGGAACAGGTCAACCGCTTTATGGTTGGCGATATTCAGCGAGAAATCGCCGATAAGCTGCGGATGCACGGCATCCGGCTCTTCCCGCCGGCGGCGCAGGTAATAATACAGCGCGCCGGTATTGCGCACCAGCACCGCATCCGGCTGGAGGCGCAGGATGTTGGCATGGTAGCCGTTCTCGCCGGGCATATGAATGCGCGGTGTCGCCAGCGCGATTCTTGCGCCCGCAGCCCGAACGGCCTCCACCGCTGCCGGGAACTGCTTGATGAATTCGAAGTCGGCGTAGATGAACGTTACGCCGGCCTTCAAGGCAGCCTGCACCTGCGGCAGGCTGCGGCACAGCGCGGTGAGCTGCGCATCACCGCCGCTTGTGAAGGCGCCGCCCGCTCCGAGCGGGGCGGCCGTTCCCACGCCGTCCGGCCGTGCCGGGACGGCGCTTCCGGCGCCGCGCGAGGCGGCGTCGCCGTAGACCTCTACCGCCCGTTTCACGTATACGGGCGGCTTCGGACGCTCGCCGGCGAGCAGCTCCACCGCGCGGCGGCGGATGCCGTTCAGCTCGCGCATTGGCACGATGACGCCGCCTTCCAGTTCGGCGTCCAGCCGCTCAAGCTGGAAGACGGTTCCGCCGAGGCGTCCGAACTGCTCTTCCAGCAGCGCGGCGTCCATCGGCCGCTTGTTCGCCGTCTCCAGCGTCAGCTCGGAGTCGACGCGGACGGTAACGCCCTTCTGCACGTCGGTCCACCAGGTTGCCAGCGGCTCGCCCGCGCGGCCCGCCGCTTTTACATGCACCGGGAATACCCGGTACGGCTTCTCCGTCTCGTACGTCTGGCGCAGCGCCTTATCCAGCGCCGGATCGTTCGTCTTCCAGATCCGGTCGCCGACATGCAGACGGTCAAGGTTGACATCGCTGCGTCCGGGGATAATGTCGACAATCCAGCCTTCCTGCGCTTCGCCTTCCAGCTTCACGCCTTTGCGGCGCAAATCGTAAATGCGGCCGCCTTCCTCTTTTTTCGTGGGATCGCCCGCATCAAATACAATCCCGTCGCCGCGTTTCACCGGCGCTTCGATCCGGCAGACGACGCCGTCGCGGAGAATCTGCTCCACGGTGCCGAGGTAGACGCCCCGGCTTTTGGGGAAGGTGCCGTCCACCAGCTTTTTATTATTCGTCCCTTCCAGAAAGCCGTGCGTGAAGCCGCGGGAGAAGCTTTGCTGCAGCTCCCGCATTTCTTCCTTGGAAGGCGCCGTCCATTTCCCTTCAAAATAGCGATGGATCGCCTTGCTGTACTTGCCGACCACATTCGCCACATATTCAGGACTCTTCATTCGCCCTTCGATTTTGAAGGAAGTCACGCCCGCTTCAATCAGCTCCGGTATAAGTTCGATGGCCGCCAAATCCTTCGGCGACAGCAGATAGGCGATATCGCCCATCGGCTTCACCTCGCCGTCCACTACCAGGTCGTAGGGAAGCCGGCAGGCCTGCGCGCACTCGCCCCGGTTGGCGGAACGGCCGCCCCACATCTCCGAGGTCAGGCATTGGCCCGAATAGGAGACGCACAGCGCGCCGTGCACGAACACCTCCATCGGCAGGCGGGCCTGATCGCCTATCGTGCGGATCTGCTTGAGATTATTTTCCCGGCCCAGCACTACGCGTTCCAGTTCAAACGGCTTGGTGAATTCCACCGCCTCCGGCGAAGTAATCGTCATCTGCGTTGAGCCGTGAATCGGAAAATCCGGCGAAATCTCGCGGATCAGCTTCACCAGCCCGAGATCCTGCACAATGACCGCATCCACGCCCGCGTCGATACAGGCCTCGATCAATTCCCCGGCATCCTCCAATTCGTTCTCGAACACCAGAATATTGAACGTCAAAAACCCTTTAACCCCATAGCTGTGCAGAAAAGCCATAATTTCCGGCAGCTCGTCCATCCGAAAATTATTCGCTCTTGCCCGGGCATTGAACTTCTCTACGCCGAAATAGACGGCGTCCGCCCCGTTCGCCACCGCCGCGCGCATACAATCCCAGTCGCCCGCCGGAGCGAGCAGCTCCACGTCTTCCCTGCGTATATCCCGTTCTTTCATCTATATCCTCCCAAACCGTCCAAGGGGACGGGTCTATTAATATGCAAAAAGCCTATGTGATCTGGACTTCCACGGTTTTAAAACAGATTTATGTCCGGTTAACCTATCTATTGTATCAAATATCACACTTGTATGCTATAGTCCTGAAGCGAAGCAACAAGGAACTGGAATGGATTTCTTGAAGCAAATGGAAAAGAGAAATAGACAGCAATCGAGCGTTGAGCGTAAAATATACATAGCCATGATTATTTAATTATATGTAGTAGGGAGAGCTGACCCAGAAAATGAAAGGCATTATTCTAGCAGGCGGCAGCGGCACGCGCCTATATCCTTTGACGATGGTTACAAGCAAGCAGCTTCTGCCGGTTTATGACAAACCGATGATTTACTATCCTTTATCCACCCTGATGCTGGCGGGAATCAACGACATTCTGATTATTTCGACTCCCGAGGACACACCGAGATTCGAGAGTCTGCTGGGCGACGGCTCCCAGTTCGGCATTTCGCTGCAGTACAAAGTCCAGCCAAGTCCCGACGGGTTAGCGCAGGCCTTTATCCTTGGCGAAGACTTTATCGGCGGTGAATCGGTCGCCATGGTTCTCGGAGACAATATTTATTATGGAGCCGGTATGCGTCAAATCCTGAAACGCGCTTCGGACAAACCGCAAGGCGCTACGGTATTCGGCTATCACGTTAACGATCCGGAACGCTTTGGGGTTGTGGAGTTCAACCAGGACGGCCGAGTCCTCAGCATCGAAGAAAAGCCTGAACAGCCCAAGTCGAACTATGCGGTGACGGGATTGTATTTTTACGATAACCGGGTCGTCTCCATTGCGAAAAATGTAAAGCCCTCGCATCGGGGCGAATTGGAAATCACTTCGGTCAACGAGGAGTATCTGCGGCTTGGCGAGCTGGATGTGGAGCTGCTGGGACGCGGCTTTACGTGGCTGGATACCGGCACGCACCAGAGTCTGGTGGATGCGACGAATTTTGTCAGAACGATCGAGGACCATCAGGGCATCAAAATCGCCGCCCCCGAGGAAATTGCATATATTAACGGGTGGATTACGGAAGAGCAGCTGCTGAGCTGCGGCGAAAAGCTGAGCAAAACCGGCTACGGTCAGTATTTGATCAAGGTGGCCACCGGCAAAATCAAATATTAACGCGGAAAGAGTGAAATAGATGAAATTCACGAAAACGAATCTGGAAGGCGTGTTTATCGTCGAGCCCGCCGTCTTCGGCGACCATCGCGGATGGTTTATGGAAACCTATAGTCAGGCGAAATTCCTGGAACAAGGGATCGACCTGGATTTTGTACAGGATAACCAATCCTACTCGGCGGTTAAAGGGACGCTGCGCGGACTCCATTACCAGTTGAACCCCAAAGCGCAGACGAAGCTCGTCCGGTGCACACGCGGCGTTATTTATGATGTCGCTGTCGATATCCGGAAAGGAAGCCCTTCTTACGGCCAATGGTTCGGAATCGAACTAAGCGCCGACAACAAGAAGCAACTGCTTATCCCCAAAGGCTTCGCCCACGGCTTCATGACGCTTACCGAGGACGTGGAGGTTCAGTATAAGTGCGACGAGCTGTACGCGCCGGAATGCGACGGAGGCATTCTGTGGAACGACCCGGACATCGGCGTGAAGTGGCCTATCGATGTGGAGCCGGTGCTGTCAGCCAAAGACGAGAAGGCACCGCTCCTCAAGGATGCGAATCTCAATTTCGTATATAACGCTTAAGTCCCTGCCCTGCGGTAGACGGAATTCCAAATCAAGCTTTTCTATTTAAAAATAGAACCTCCACTCCGCCTCAGTGCGGTCTGGAGGTTCTTGCTATTTGGTAGGGCTGGCTTATGTCCGAGACTCCTTGCCCCCGTTCTTACTTCCCCCCGTCCGTGAACCGGAACGACTTGAGTGTCCGATCCAGCACCGCCTGCTGCGCTTCCGTTGCGTTCGCATCGCCGAGCGTGGCCGTTAGGGTATAAACGGCATCCTCGCGGCTGAAGGCGATGACACGGATGCGCGAAGGGATGCCGCTCTTATTTTGCCGCACGGTCATCTCCACCGCCGGTTCTCCGGCTAAGGTTGTATCCTGCACGCTTTCGACGAACGGCCCCTGCGGATCGCTGCCCGGATTACGGTAAAATTCGTTAAGTTGATTAATTGTATAATTCAAGGAACCTTCGGGAACCACAGCGATTTGGAATCTGCCGCCGGTGAACCGATAATCGACGGCCTGCATTTCGAATCCCCCCTGATACGGCGTCCACAGCCGCGGCATGTCGATGGCATAGCCGTAGATTTTCGAGGTTTTGGTGACGGTCTTATTTTTCAGCGAGGGATAGTCATTCTGCTCCAGGCGGCCGAAGTTCTCTTTGACGGTGTCAAAATCAATCTTCACCGAGGTCAGAACAGCTCCGAACTTCGCCTTATCCTCCTCCTGGCCCGCCGGAGCGGCATATTCCGCATAGTAGCGGTAGCCGTTCTTCAGCAGCAGTACCTGGTACTCCGTCATCCACCCGCCGCCGTAGTTATAGCGGACTTCCCGCACCCGCGCCGGAGCGCCGGATATCTCCGTCGCCATAACCCCCTGCTCATGGTAAGCCTCCGGCACAAACAGCTCCGCATCCTTCAGGCGAAGCTCCTCTCCCCAGCTATCCAGAGTCGAAGCCGGCGGCGCCGAGCTGATAATCAGCTTCAAATAGCTGCCGGCTTTGCTCCCATAGACGAGATGCCGGTTGTCAATGCTCCATGCGGCGGGTACCTGCAGAGAAATGCCGTAATCGTCGCTGCCGGCAGAGCGCAGGCCGTTTCGAACGGTCGACAGATCGCGAATCGAGCTATCCTTATCGTCAAAAAAGGGACGGAATGAATCCAGCAGCCCTGTGTACTTGACAAAGTCTTTATAGTTCACGGCGTTGTCATCCGTCAAATACAGCTGATACAACCGCCCATTGGCATAATATCCGCGGCCTTCCCACAAGGCTCCGGCAGGGTCCTTGCTGATAATGCGCGCATAGGGAACGGCTGCCTGCGGGAAAATCCCCCGGTCCAGCACGACCTCGCCGCTGTCCTCGGAGCTGCGCACGAGCTGCTCCAGCAGTTCGTCGGCGTCCGGGGCAGCTGCCTGCGGCGCCACATGAACCTCCAGATAATAACCAATATCGGCGCTTATGAAGCTGGACACGCCCTCTTCTCCGCCGCTGTCGCCGATGATGAGCCCGGCCGGGTAAAGCATGCTCCACTTATAATAGCTATTTCCGACCTTCGTCTTGCCTGCTTCGCTGTCGATGCCGCTCTCCGGCAGGCGGTCACCCCTCGAATTTGAGGCAGACAACGCCACAACGATGCTCCCGCCGCTGCCGGCCGAAATCTTCGCTCCGATGACCCCGGCTACAAAGCGCAGCGGAACCATTAGTACCCCGTTCACCATCCGCGGCGGAGCAGTCAACTTCACTTTCTGCCCGTCCTTCCAGGCGATCGTTCCGCCGATGGTCATTGCGCCCGTATGAGGACCGTAGGTTACTTTGACAACATCGTCATTTCCCAGCGAGACGCCACTGCCGAACGCTTTTTTGAACACCCCGAGCGGGACCATGACACTGCCGTTTTCGGAGAAAGGCTCAGCGATGGCAATAACTTGTCCATTCGCTTTTGCCTGCTTGCTGCCTAACTTGAGCGTCAGCAGAAGGGTCTCTTTCTCCGCTGCCCCCGCACCGTTCATCGGCAGCATGGCCAGGATAATCAGCGCGGCCAGTACGGCATGCAGGACTTTTAGGCACATCTTGTTCATATCCAGCTCTCCCCACTTTCGCTTGCTGTTACTCTTCCGGTCCTTCATCTTCGCTGCCGCCATCCCCCTTATTAACCATAGGATCTCCTTCTCCCAGCACCAGCTTGCGCTGAACGATATCTCCTCCGCTCTGCATGAGCAGCTGAACAGTCTGTCCCGGGCGATAGCTTTTGAACAGCTCATTGATATCGACCGCAGAGGTTACACGGTGACCGTCGATGCTGTACAGTTCGTCGCCTTCGGCTACACCGGCTTTGCGGGCTTCCGCCGAGACCGCCTTCGTCACGGTTAGAGGATCTTCCGCAGGCAGTCCGACAATAGCGGACCAGCTCTCCTGAAGCTCGAGTCCGAGGCTTGGACGTCTTACTTCACCGTAAGCAAGCAGCTGCTTGATGATATAGCGGACCGTCTCCGCAGGAATCGCAAATCCCGTATTTTCCACACCAACAGCCGAGTATTTCATGCTGACAATCCCAATGACTTTTCCATTCATATCGACAAGCGGACCGCCGCTGTTGCCCGGATTGATGGCGGCATCGCTCTGCAGAAGGCGGTACGAGGCATCGACCACCCGTCCCGAGCCGCTGACGACACCGACGGTGGCGGAGTTGCGGAGCGCAAAAGACAAGGGCGAGCCGATGGCAACGACCTTCTCGCCCACTTTCACATTCGATGCTTCGGCGAAAGAGGCAGGCTTTAGATAGGCCGCGTTGATTTTGAGCAGCGCAATATCGCTGACTTCATCCGCATAGTAATCCTTAATGCCGTATGATTTGCCGTCCGATGTCACGACCGTGGCATTTTGCATCGACTCGATGACATGCGCATTGGTGACGATCCAGCCGCCGCTTGTGATGATCACGCCCGAGCCGTGCACCAGATTGTAACGGTTGTCCAGACCCGTATTTTTTCCGCCTTGGCCTTTGCCGATAATGCCGACGACTGATGGGGACAGTCTTTTATAGATTTGTGGAATCGGGTCCGCAGCGAATACACCTGCTTCTGTGGAGGAAGGATGCGTTGCAGCCGTTTCTCCTTTCCGCGCCGCTTCAGACACGGGTATGCTCCAGCTTAGGGCCAGTCCCAGAGCAATGCTGCACAGCAGCAAGCGCAGGCCTTTGTTTCGCATCGTACCATCTTTTTCCATATGTTGTCCCCTTTCTTAAGCCTGTATTATCTTTGTGCCGCCCCGCTTGAAAAAAAGAAAAAAAGACACCTTGATTCCCGCAGGCGGCAAAGGTGTCTTCGTCGATAAACAAACGATTTTTCTGTATCATTTCATAGAGAACGCCGGCTCTTCAGCTTAGCCAATATTTGACCATGGCATAGTCGGAAACGAGAAAGACCAGCAGACTGACGATTCCGAAGGCAATCGCAAACTTGTTCTTCTGCGGGGCCCTGAGCAGCCGGACAACCCCGGTCGCTATGAGCACCGTGAACAAAATCATAAACACATCAAAGGTATGAAATCTGG
The DNA here is from genome assembly GCF_013393385.1 of Paenibacillus sp. URB8-2. Classification (NCBI taxonomy): domain Bacteria; kingdom Bacillati; phylum Bacillota; class Bacilli; order Caryophanales; family Paenibacillaceae; genus Paenibacillus; species Paenibacillus sp. URB8-2. The sequence goes on from NZ_AP023239.1 coordinate 5,113,831, forward strand.
ACGCAGTTGCCGTGGCGGCTTCCGCAAGCAGCATAGCCCTACCTCCTCATAATGGTTGTCGAGCAGACATGCCCATCAGCCGCACCGTCTACTCTCTGCTTATGCCTTTTCACTTCTATGTTACCGTTACCAAAGACAGCGCGCAATAGGATTTTTACAAAAATCTATGTACTTGTGACAACCTTCATTGACACCCAATGCGAATATTTAATTCTCAAAGTGCCTAAGACGGAGAATCTCTTTTATATCCTACTAATAACTATATTAACGGGATTATCCCTGTTTGAATCTTACGCGCTGCGGACCGGGCATATGCCTTGTATTTATCAACGGAACCTGGAGGTTCCATAAGCAATTGTTATACGAGCTATACCTTACTTCATATACGGGAGGCCGGATCATTTGATACCATCAAACTAATATCATAGCGACCTCGTCGGATTTATATTAGAAATGAGCGCGAAACTGGCGCAAACCGTCAAGGATTCTGAAGGAGGCAACATCAATGGCATATGAGCCGATTTGGACCAAAGATCCGGACAAGCTGTCAAAATTCGAATTAGTCAAACTGGAAAAAGACGGACTGGACGTTATTCGCACTATTATTGAAAAATATGCACTGGAGGGCTACGACTCCATTCCGGCCGATGAGCTGGACCTCTTCAAATGGGCGGGTGTGTATCAGCAGAAACCGAAGAACGGTCATTTTATGATGCGTGTCCGCATCAACACCGGCATCATGACATCCGCGCAGGCGCGGACCTTGGCCGATATCTCCCGGCTTTACGGCAGAGAACTCGTCGATATTACGACCCGGCAGGCGATCCAGTTCCACTGGCTGACGGTGGACAATTTCCCGGACATTTTCAAACGCCTGGAAGAGGTCGGCTTATATTCGTTCGAAGCGTGCGGCGACTGCCCGCGCACTATTGTCGGCAATCCGCTTGCCGGGATCGACAAGGACGAACTGCTGGATACCAAAGCCCTTGTCGACGAAGTGAATGGCTTCTTCATGCTGAACCGCGATTTCTCCAACCTTCCGCGCAAGCTGAAGATGTCGATTTCCGCCAATCCTTATAACAACGCCCATGCGGAGATCAACGATTTGGCATTCACACCTGCCGTTAAGGAGATCGATGGCCAAGAAACCGTCGGCTTCCATGTCATGGTCGGCGGCGGACTGTCAGCCAAGCCGCACCTGGCGCAGAAGCTCGATATCTTCGTCCGTCCGGACGAGGTATTGAAGGTGGCGACGGGAGTAGCTACGATCTTCCGTGACTATGGGTACCGCGAGAAGCGGCACCATGCCCGGCTGAAATTTCTGATGGCCGATTGGGGCGCGGAGAAATTCAAGGACAAGCTGGTTGAAGTGATCGGGGAGCTGCCTGCACGGGGCGAGGACAAAACGGCCGGCTGGCAGGCCGCCTATTTCGACGGCGTGCATCCGCAGCCGCAGCAGGGATTGAACTATGTCGGCCTGAACGTACCCGTAGGACGGCTCAACGCCGACGAGCTGACGCAGTTGGCCGATCTGGCCGACGCTTATGGCGACGGCAATATCCGCACGACGATGTCGCAGAACGCGATTCTCAGCGGAGTGCCGAACGACAAGGTCGACGAGCTGCTGGCCGCGCCTTTGCTGACGCGCCTGTCGCCTGCACCGAAGAATTTCATCAGCCGTACCGTCGCCTGCACCGGCAACGAGTTCTGCAGCCTGGCCCTGGTGGAGACGAAAAAGCGGGCCGTAGCCATTGCCGAGTTCCTGGATGAGCGTCTGACGCTTGATGAGAAGGTGCGCATCCATCTGATCGGCTGCCCAAATGCCTGCGGACAGAAGCAGATCGCGGACATCGGACTGCAGGGCGCTTTGGTGAAGACCTCCGAAGGCATGGTTGAAGCCTATGATATCGCCATCGGCGGTACGCTTGGCGGCGGAGCGCAGGGCCCGGCTGCAAAGTTTGCGCAGCCGCTAAAAGGGCGCGTCAAAGCGGACGAAGTGGCAGGCGTGGTTGAGCAGCTTCTGCTGTTCTACAAGAGTGAGCGCGCCGCGGGCGAGGGCTTCCATGCTTTCGCCGAACGCGTCGGCCTGCCTGCCTTCCAGGAAAAGCTGAGCTCGATCCTGGCCGCGACCGCCTCTTGATTGGACATTGAAATAAAGGAAATTTGAATACAAAGGAAGGACCGCGGCAGTTTGCCGCGGTCCTTTGTTATTTCCTCTATAGTAACCTTCGCTTAGAAACCCTCGCTTGCTTACTTTGCCTCCGCAGCCTGAAGCATCAACGCCTCCGTACGGGCTGTATCGCGAAGCAAAATCGGCTTTAAATATTTCCCTGTGTACGATTCGGATACCTCGATGATTTTCTCCGGCGTGCCGGTTGCAATAACCGTTCCGCCGCCGCTTCCGCCTTCCGGTCCCATGTCGATAATATAATCCGCCGTCTTGATAACGTCGAGGTTATGCTCGATGACAAGCACGGATTCGCCCGATTCGACCAGGCGGTGCAGCACTTCCAGCAGACGGCCGATATCGTCGACATGCAGGCCGGTTGTCGGCTCGTCCAGAATGTACAGCGTCTTGCCCGTGCTCCGGCGGTACAGCTCCGACGCGAGCTTCACACGCTGGGCTTCCCCGCCGGAAAGGGTCGTTCCCGGCTGGCCCAGCTTGATATAGCCAAGGCCAACATCCAGCAGCGTTTGCAGCTTACGGTGAATCTTAGGTATGTTTTGGAAAAATTCCGTTCCGTCCTCCACCGTCATCGCCAGCACATCGGCAATGTTCTTGCCTTTGTACTTGACTTCCAGCGTTTCGCGGTTGTAGCGTTTGCCCTTGCAGACCTCACATGGAACATAGACGTCCGGCAGGAAGTGCATCTCGATCTTGATAATGCCGTCGCCCCGGCAAGCTTCGCAGCGTCCGCCCTTAACGTTGAAGCTGAAGCGGCCTTTCTGAAAGCCTCTGATCTTCGCTTCATTCGTCTTGGAGAACAAGTCGCGGATATCGTCGAACACTCCCGTATAGGTTGCCGGGTTGGATCTCGGCGTACGCCCGATCGGCGACTGGTCGATATCGATAACCTTGTCCAGCTGGTCAAGGCCGCGAATCTCTTTATGTTGACCCGGGCGCACTTTAACCGCTTTGTTCAGCTCTCTGGCAAGACTCTTGTACAGAATTTCGTTGACGAGCGAAGACTTGCCGGAACCGGACACGCCGGTTACCGCCGTGAAGACGCCGAGCGGAATTTTGACATTTACATTCTTGAGATTGTTTTCCTTGGCTCCCCGGATTTCCAGCCAGCGGTCGTCGGTCGCGCGCCGCTTGGATGTAACCGGGATGAATTTGCGTCCGCTGAGATACTCGCCGGTTAACGAGTTGGGGTCGTTCATGATTTCCTGCGGCGTTCCCTGGGCGATAACGTTGCCGCCATGAATGCCCGCTCCCGGACCGATGTCGATGATATAATCCGACGCCAGCATCGTATCCTCGTCATGCTCGACGACAATCAGGGTGTTGCCAAGATCGCGCATATGCGCGAGCGTCGAGATAAGCCGGTCATTGTCACGCTGGTGCAAGCCGATGCTCGGCTCGTCCAGGATGTACAGCACGCCCATGAGGCTTGAGCCGATCTGTGTCGCAAGCCGGATGCGCTGGGCCTCGCCGCCGGACAGCGAACCGGCCGAACGGCTGAGCGTTAAATAATCGAGACCGACATTGACGAGGAAACCGAGACGGCTGCCAATCTCCTTGAGAATGAGATTGGCGATGGCCATTTCTTTTTCGCTTAAGGAGAGGTCGCCGAAAAAGCGCTGGCCGTCCCCGATCGACAGATCGGTTACGTCGGCGATGTTCTTTCCGCCCACCGTCACGCCCAGGATTTCACGCTTCAGCCGTTTGCCTTTGCATACGGGGCATGGCTTGGCGCTCATGAAGCCTTCGATAAATTCCCGGATGCCCTCGGACGCCGTCTCGCGGTAACGGCGCTGAAGGTTCGGGATAATGCCTTCAAAGGGAACCATCGCTTCCTTGCGCTGTCCGAAGTCGTTCTCATAGCGGAAACGGATTTTCTCGCTCCCCGTGCCGTTCAGCAGCTTGTTCATATGCTCCGGCGTCAATTCGCTGACAGGCACATCTTGGGGAATATGAAAATGCTGGCATACCGATTTCAGAAACTGCGGGTAATAGTTGGACGTGCTGCCGGTCCAGGCTAAAAAAGCGCCGTCTTCGATCGATTTCCCGGAGTCCGGAACGAGCAGTTCGGGATCGACCACCATTTGCGCTCCGAGACCATCGCATTCCGGGCATGCCCCGAACGGACTGTTGAAGGAGAACATGCGCGGAGCCAGCTCTTCCATGCTGAAGCCGCATACGGGGCAGGCAAAATTGGAGCTGAACAGCAGCTCCTCCTGTCCGATGATGTCGACGAGGATTTTGCCGCCCGACAGCTTCAGGGCCGTCTCGATTGAATCCGTCAGCCGGGACTCGACCTCTTCCTTGATGACGATCCGGTCGACCACAACCTCGATCGTATGCTTCTTGTTCTTCTCAAGCTCGATGTCCTCGGATAAATCACGTAGCTCACCGTCCACACGCACGCGGACGAAGCCCTGCTTCGAAATTTCTGCAAACAGGCTTTTGTGTTCGCCTTTGCGGCCTGAAATGACCGGAGCGAGAATCTGCAATCTCGTCTTCTCCGGGTACTGCATGATCCGGTCGACCATCTGCTCCACCGTCTGAGACGTAATCTCGATGCCGTGGTCCGGGCAGTGGGGATGTCCGATCCGCGCGAACAGCAGGCGCAGATAGTCGTAAATCTCCGTCACCGTTCCCACGGTAGAACGCGGGTTGCGGCTCGTCGTCTTCTGGTCGATGGAAATGGCCGGGGACAAGCCGTCGATGGAATCGACATCCGGCTTCTCCATTTGGCCTAGGAACTGGCGTGCGTAAGCCGACAGCGACTCCACATACCGGCGCTGCCCTTCGGCATAGATGGTATCGAAAGCCAGCGACGACTTGCCGGAGCCGCTCAATCCCGTCAGCACGACGAATCGGTCGCGCGGTATCGTCACGTCGATATTTTTGAGATTATGCGCCCTCGCGCCTTTGATTACTATGTTTTCGTTCGCCAACGGTACATCCTCCTTAATGTGTTGGTGCTTGCCCTCTGGACACCCGCAAATTTCTGGCGGATGGAGGTTGGGGGCCGTATTTAGTTGCCTGCGTGCGGAGAGCCGCTTATCCCTGCGGGATTCGCTTCAGCTGGCTCAACCTCAAGCGCCTCGGCAAAAAGCACGAAGAACGGCCTAAAGACAGCGCCGTTCAAATCAATGCAAATGCTATCATGATGCTTCTGCGCAATAACGGTTACTCGGCCCGCAGCTCCAGCAGGGCGTCGCGCAGTTCGGCGGCGCGTTCAAACTGGAGGTTCTTCGCGGCTTCCTTCATTTCGGCCTCAAGCCGCTGCATGAGGCTCTGGCGTTCTTTCTTGCTCATCTTGCCGCCCGCGCCGGTCAAGTAGTCGGACTTGGATTCGGCGACCTTAGTCGCCTCGATGACGTCGCGAACTCTCTTGCGGATCGTTTGCGGCGTAATGCCATGCTGCTCGTTGTAGGCGATCTGGATGGTCCGGCGCCGCTGAGTCTCGGTAATCGCCTTGTCCATGGAATCGGTGATGTGGTCGCCGTACATGATGACCTTGCCTTCCGAGTTGCGCGCGGCACGGCCGATCGTCTGGATCAGGGAGCGCTCGGAGCGCAGGAAGCCTTCCTTGTCGGCATCGAGTATGGTAACCAGCGAGACTTCCGGCAGATCAAGTCCTTCTCTTAACAAGTTAATACCCACGAGAACGTGAAATGTACCGAGTCGCAGGTCGCGCAGGATCGCTATCCGCTCCAGCGTCTTGATGTCTGAATGCAGATAACGCACCTTGATCCCGATTTCCTTCAGGTAATCGGTAAGGTCTTCCGACATCTTCTTCGTCAGCGTCGTAATCAGCACGCGTTCGTCGCGGTCGAGCCGCTCGCGGATTTCACCGATCAGATCGTCGATCTGCCCTTCCGTCGGACGCACTTCGATGATGGGGTCCAGCAGGCCGGTCGGCCGGATAATCTGCTCCACCATCGTGTCGCATTGCTCGAGTTCATAAGGGCCGGGCGTTGCCGAGACATAGACGATCTGCTTGACCTTATTCTCGAATTCCTCGAACTTCAGCGGACGGTTGTCGAGGGCGGACGGCAGCCGGAAGCCATGCTCCACCAGCACCGTCTTCCGCGCCTGGTCACCGTTATACATCGCCCGGATTTGCGGAAGCGTCACATGTGATTCGTCGATAACGATCAGCATGTCATCCGGGAAATAATCCAGCAGCGTATAAGGAGTGGCCCCGCGCTCGCGGAAGGTCAGCGGTCCGGAATAGTTCTCGATGCCGGAGCAGAAGCCGACCTCCTTCATCATTTCAATGTCGTACCGCGTCCGCTGCTCCAGCCGCTGCGCTTCCAGCAGCTTGCCGGCGTCACGCAGTACGGCCAGACGTCCTTCCAGTTCCCGCTCGATGTTGACCAGAGCAAGGCGCATCGTCTCTTCCTGCGTAACAAAGTGGGAAGCCGGAAAAATGGCGACATGCTCCCGCTCCCCGATCAGTTCCCCGGTAAGCACGTCGATCTCGGTAATCCGCTCGATTTCATCGCCGAACAGCTCGACGCGGATCGCATGCTCCCCTTGCGAAGCGGGGAAGATCTCAACCACATCGCCGCGCACCCGAAACGTTCCGCGTACGAAATTGATGTCGTTGCGCTGATACTGGATATCCACCAGCCGGCTCAGAATCTGATTTCGCGGCTTCTCCATTCCCACCCGAAGCGACAGCAGCAGGCTGCCGTATTCCTGCGGCGAACCGAGACCGTAAATGCAGGATACGCTGGCGACGATAATGACATCCCTGCGTTCAAACAGCGAGCTCGTCGCGGAGTGGCGGAGCTTGTCGATCTCCTCATTGATGCTGGAATCCTTCTCTATATAAGTATCCGAAGACGGGATATAGGCCTCCGGCTGGTAGTAGTCATAGTAACTCACGAAATAATCGACAGAGTTATGCGGGAAAAACTCCTTAAATTCGCTCGCAAGCTGAGCGGCCAGCGTCTTATTATGCGCAATGACCAGCGTAGGCCGGTTCACCTTGGCGATCATCTGCGCAACGGTAAACGTCTTGCCCGTACCCGTCGCTCCCAGCAGCGTCTGCTGCTTCTTGCCCCCACGCAGACCTTCCACCAATTCCCCGATGGCGCGGGGCTGATCGCCCTGGGGTGAGTACTCGGACTCCAGCTCGAAGGTCTTCGTACTGACGACAATATCATTCATTTGCCCGTCTCCCCCTTAATCGTCTAAAATATATGAATATATTAACCCATTCTTATCTTAAATGCCGTTCTTCATACGAGAGTGAAAAAAAGGAATATAAGAATACTTGTTCCCGTCAATTATACATGTCCCGCCGCATTCATGCAAACCTAATATATAGAACAATTAAGGAGTACACCCGATGGATATAACCTCAATAATCGGCATCATTGCCGGGCTCGCCGCCCTGATCGGCGGATTTTTCTGGGAAGGGGGAAGCGTATCCGGTCTGCTGCAATGGAATGCCGCCCTGATTGTGTTCGGAGGCACGGTTGCCGCGGTCCTGATCAGCTTTCCCGCCCGCACGCTGCGCGCCGTTCCGGCGGCGCTGAAGATGGCCTTCGGCCGGAACCGGACCCATCTGGAGGAGCAGGCCGAAGAACTCGTGGAGATGGCGCTGCTCTCCCGCCGAAGCGGCGTTCTGTCATTGGAACCCCGGGCGGAGGCGCATCCCGATCCCTTTACACGCGAAGGCCTGCAGCTTATCGTCGACGGCACGGACCCCGGACAGGTGCGCCAAATCCTGGAACTGGAGATGGACGCTGCGGAGCTGAAGCATGAAGGCTATGCCAAAATATTCGAGGCCGCCGGCGGCTACGCGCCCACCATGGGCATTATCGGAACCGTCATGGGACTCATCCGTGTCCTCGGCAACCTTACCGATCCTTCCCATCTCGGCCCTTCGATCGCCGTCGCTTTCACAGCGACGCTGTACGGAGTCGCCAGCGCCAACCTGCTCCTCTTGCCCATCGCCTCCAAGATTAAAGCGCGGAGCCAGCTCCGGCTGCATGGCATGGAGATGCTGCTTGTAGGCATTCTGGCGGTGCAAAACGGTGATCATCCCCAGCTCGTGCGCAAGAAGCTGGCGTCCTTCCTTCAGGACGAGAGGGATGAGAACGCCGCGGCAGGGGTCCGGTCATGAGGCAGCGGGGACAGCGGATCCGCCGGCGGGAAAGCCGCGAGAGCCGCGACCGGTGGATGATAACCTACGCCGATTTGATTACGCTGCTGCTTATCTTTTTTGTCGTTTTGTATGCCATGAGCAGTCTGGATCAGGAGAAATACGGCAATGTGATCGCTTCGCTCCAGCGCTCGTTCCAGACCGGCAGCGGCATCCTTGACGGCGGAAGCGGGGTGCTGGAAGGCGGGAACGGCCAGCAAAACGGAAGCGGCAAAGAGAGCGAAAACGGGCAAAGCGGTTCAAACGGCAGCCCCACGGGCCAGCCGGCAGCGTCAGCGGCACCGAGCGGCGGGGCATCCGCCGGAACGGACGGCGGGAGCGGGCAAGCCGGAGCGACACCTGGAGCGGAGGCGTCTCCTTCCCCCCGCGAGCTTGCCTTCCGCCAGCAAGAAGCGAAGCTGGCCGATCTGATGAACGTGATCACCGAATATGTGAAGGATAATCATCTAGGCGACCAGATTTTTGTCGCGGACAAGCCGCAAGGCATCGCCATCACCCTCAGCGACCGTTTCCTCTTCGCCGTCGGCAGGGCGGATCTCAAGCCCGCGGCGGTTCCCGCGCTGCGCCAGCTGTCCGGTCTGTTCCGCGGCATCGGCGCTACGGTCAGCATCGAGGGCCATACGGACAACACACCGGTGCTTCCCTCATCCCGGTATGCGGACAACTGGGAGCTCTCGGGAGCGCGTGCGCTGTCCGTTCTGCGCTTTTTTCTGGACAGAGAAAGCCTGAGCCCCGGCCAGTTCCAGTATGCGGGCTACGCTGATACGCGTCCGGCCGCGGACAACGCCACGGAGAGCGGACGGCAGAAAAACCGCCGGGTGGAGATTATCGTCCTGCGGCAGCTCCAGGAGGAGTGAACGGAGGCGCTTTGAATCGACTGCGCTCCTCTGCCCGCTGCAAACGCAAGCTGCCTGAGGCATTAGGATTGGACCCAAGCATACCGGAATTTAGCAGAACATGAATGAGCATACAAGGCGGATTTTTCGGCGGCATAACAACTTGCTGTCCGTAAAAATCCGCTTTTTCGCGCTGCCTCCTTACACACTAGATTTTCCTGCTGAACCGGGTAGATGACAATGCCCCATTGGTTTACCCGTCTCTGAAATGCGTTAAGTATCATATAGACTGAGACTAGCCACAATATGCATATAAAATCATTAACGACTTTAATAAAAAGAGGGATTATCCATGAGCGATTCACCATCCGTCTGTCCCGATTTCGCTGACCCTTCTTTTTTGAAGCGGCATATTCTGGACACGGTTCGTTTCTATGCCCCCCGCTGTATCGACCGTCTTTACGGCGGTTATATCAACTGCTTTCTGGACGATGGAACCGTATGCGATTACGAGACGAAACAGCTGGTGGGAATGACGCGGTTCGTTTATATTTTCAGCGCGGCTCTGCTGGTTGGAGGGCCTGCGGAGTACCGCGGGGCCGCCGAGCACGGACTTCGCTTTCTTCGCGAGTTTCAGTGGGATCATGAGCACGGAGGGTTCTTTTGGACGCTGAAGGGGCGAAATCCGACCGATAAAAGAAAGCTCGCCTACGGGCATGCTTTTGCCTTATTGGCGGCCTCTACCGCTTTCAAAGCAGGAATCTCCCCGGCAGGGGCGATGATCGGCGAAGTGTACGAGGTGCTCGAGAAGCATTTCTGGAATGAACAGGACGGCCTGTACGCAGATGAAGCGTCCGATGACTGGTCTGAAGTGTCTCCCTATCGCGGACAAAATGCGAACATGCATCTGACCGAAGCGATGATGGCGGCTTACGAGGCCACCGGCGACAGACGCTATCTGGACCGCGCAAATACTCTGGCGCACTCCGTCATGTTCAAGCTGCTTCCGCAATCGGGCAAGCTGATTTGGGAGCACTACAAGACCGACTGGGTGATCGACTGGAATTACAACAAGGGCAACACCAAGGACGAATTCCGGCCTTACGGCTATATTTTCGGCCACTCCATTGAGTGGGCCAAGCTGCTTCTGCTGCTTAACCGGCTGTGTCCGCAAGCATGGCTTGCGCCGCAGGCGGAACGGTTGTTTCGGGAGGCGGTGGACAAAGGTCTGGACCGGAGGCATGGCGGTATTTTCTACTCGATGTCCCCTGAGAACGGACAAATTATCGATTCTGATAAGCTGTATTGGGTAATGGCCGAGGCGATTGGCGCTTCCTCCCTGCTCGCCGCTTGTACGGGGCAGACCGGCTACCGGAAATTTTATGAAGATATTTTCAGCTACTGCTGGACCTATTTCGTTGACCATGACTTTGGAGGGTGGTATCAGCTTTTGGATGCGTCAAACCGGAAGTACAACAGCATCAAAAGTCCGCCGCCGAAGACTGACTATCATCCCGTCACCAATTGCATAACGGCCATTTTCGTCTGGGGAACCGCAGCAGGCAAGCCTTTGTGACCGGATGTTGAAATGACAGAAAGTTGCAAGGCGGGAGAAGTGCGGGCGGGGGATTCACAGGATATTAACGCAATTCACTGGGAATTCACGTTTAAACAAGCAGGAAAGAATATACATCGTGCGGAAAGAGTAGGCAAAGGAGATGTTTCCCAAAATGGCTTCTCTTGTCCGCGCTTTACGCGATCCGAAGCGATGGAAAACCGTAGCGTATTCCGTTAGCCTGCCGTCGGTCAGCCTCGTTTTTCACGCCGTTTTCTTGATGTTTCTATTGGGTTTTGGGATATCCCGACGGGTATGCCCACTGGCTGGAAACTGACGACGATAAGGGGCTACTTGCTGGCCTTTGGCGCGCTCTACGCGCTCGTCTGGTGCGGTTATTGGTGGATTCTGCGCGCGTTGAACGGCAATAAGATCCCGGCTTTCCCGCTTCATGTGCTGGCTGCCTGGCTGCCTCTTCTCGCAGGGCTGTATTTTGCCGATCCGGCCAGCAATCCGAATGCCATGATTCCGACCTCCGCCGCTGAAATCACCTTTACGATGAGCACAGCCTTGATGACGGCCGCCCTGTTCCCTTTCTACTCCATAGCCGTCTACGCACTCGTACTTTCTCCCTCTATTCGTAGGAGCAGCAAAATAGGAAGGCTTCTCGGATTATGGATTCTTTTTGCGGCAGCCAGCTTGTACCTAGAGTCCTTCTTCTGGCATCTGGTGCCATCCATCTACAAGGGAATCGCCGGCTTTCCGACCTGGTAGCATCCTGCAGAAAGCCCGGAAGCAGCAGGGCCAACCGTCCTCAATCACCTGCAAAAAACATAAGAAGAAACGGCTTTGCCGTCCTCTGGAAGAGGAGGGCATCCGTTTCTCGTAAAAATATCAGGTTAAAGATAAGCGCGAAGCTTATACTTTCTGATATTTCAAAAAAGCCGGCCCTGGTCTGGCGGATCATCCGCTGTCCAAAGCCTGCCCAGTAAGGACCGCGTTGGTTCGGCGGATCGGACCATTGTCCAGTGCCAGCCTGCCGAGTTTAGCCGCTTATTCGTCCGTATGCAAAATGGTCCAAAATCCGCCGCTGACAACCTTGGCAGGACAGCATCCATTCCTCTACTCGCCAAATCAAGCAGCCAAATGGACGAAGCGGAATTTCTCCCTTTTATTTTTCAAAAAAGGAGCCTCTTACATACTTAAACTGGAAAATCTCCCTCTAAATCGGCGTTTCAGGCAGAAATAAAGAAAAAACAGCAAATAAACGGGAGGTTTTCCCATTTATTAGGCGAAACAGCTTTTTTCCAAAAAATTAAACGGAGGTTTTCCCGTTCATGCAAAAACCGCTGCCGGATCAGGCACGAACGGAATCCTCCGTTTAAGCTATGACCGAATACCAAATATAATCGCGTTACTCGCCGACCAGTTCACGATAAGCCGCCGCGTCCAGCAGTCCGTCCGTCGCAGAGGCGTAGTCGCCCTCGACCTCCACCTCGTAAATCCAGCCCTCGCCGTACGGCTGCTCGTTCAGCAGCTCGGGCTTGTCTTCAAGCGCCGCGTTGACCCGCGTCACCGTTCCCGACACCGGAGAATATAATTCGGATACGGTCTTGACCGATTCGATGCTGCCTACGCTGTCGCCGGCGGTGACCGCCGTGCCGATTTCCGGAAACTCCACGAACACGATATCACCAAGCAGATGCTGGGCATGGTCGGTGATGCCTACGCGCACGATTTGACCTTCGCCCTGCTGCGCCCATTCATGCTCTTCGCTATACCGGAGATTGTCTAGCACTTCACTCATTTTCGATAGCCGCCTCTCTTCGCCATTGGGAGTCTTAAATTAGTTATAGACTAAGTTATGCCCTTATCCGGTGTCAATATATCTGACAGGAAAATAATTTTTGACCGGTTTTTGAACGAATATGGTTGACACCGGGAAGGGATTCCAGTATTAATGGAGTGAGAAGAATCACATACAAACAGCGAATGATGGCATAGGGAGAGACCGTCCTCCGAAGACGGCGCCGAAGGAGTAAGCCTTGAACCAAGGGGAATCTCTCAGGCAAAAGGACCTCTGCCGGACGCATCTCTGGAGAGCATCGGGCGCGGTCAGCGTACGGTCACCAACGGGGAAACCCGCTCAAAGCTAAAGCGCCGGGCCGTCAGGCTATTGCCGCTGATATGCTGGAATACCGGACTTTTGCAGCCCGGAGCGGGGTAACTCTCAGGTACAAGGGACAGAGCGAAAGACGAAAGTGTGCGCATATTTTGTGCAGATTCGTCTTACGCCTGTCCTTTTTTGCGCTTGCCGAAAGATAAAAGCGGGATCGACGCAAAGGTTTGGGAATGTGCTGCGGAGGGCAAGCTTCATTTTGCAGAATAAAACAGCCCCGTTCGGGACCCGCTTCCTGGCCCCTTCAAAGTAAAATCTGGCGGTAAAGCAGACCCGGATACTTTAGGAGGACCCCAACAGCTATATGCGGCTTGAAGAAACACCGGACGGCGTCCCCGCTGGACGCAACCACGTTTCTTTTTGGAAATATTAGGGTGTGCAAAGTCTTATTAATTAAAAAAATCACGGGGAGTGACGACATGAATGCTTTGAAGAGAACGCCTTTTTTCGCCTTCTACTCCGCTTATCCGGAGTCCAGAAGCATTGATTTCGGCGGCTGGGAGCTGCCGGTGCAGTTCACCGGCATCCAGAAAGAGCACGAAGCGGTCCGCAGCCGGGCGGGATTGTTCGACGTCTCGCACATGGGCGAATTCATGGTGACCGGCAGCGGAGCGGAGACTTACCTGCAGCACATGACGACCAACGATGTCGGCAGGCTCGCGGACGGCCAGGCGCAGTATTCGCTGCTCTGCTACCCGGACGGCGGCACGGTCGACGACCTGCTCGTATACCGCCTGGGCGAAGGGCGCTACATGCTTGTCGTGAACGCCTCCAACATCGATAAGGATTACCAGTGGCTTCAGGACCATCTGCCGGAGAGCGGCGTGGAGCTTACGGACCGGTCGGAGGAAACGCTGCTGCTGGCGGTTCAAGGGCCGCACGCCCAACAAATCATAAGCGAGGTTTCCTCTGTGGCGCCGGCCGGTCTGAAGCCGTTCCATTTCGCGGAGCGCGCGGTCGTGTGCGGCGTGGAAGTGCTGCTGTCGCGTACAGGCTATACCGGCGAAGATGGCTTCGAGCTGTATGCTCCGGTAGACGCTGCGGAAAAGCTGTGGAACGGGCTGCTCGAAGCGGGCAGCGCCCACGGGCTTACGCCGGCGGGCCTCGGCGCGCGCGACACGCTTCGCTTCGAAGCGAAGCTGCCGCTGTACGGCCAAGAGTTGTCGAAGGACATCTCGCCGCTGGAAGCGGGGCTCGGCTTCTTCGTGAAGCTGGATAAGGCCGACTTTATCGGCCGCGAAGCGCTGCTGGCCCAGAAGGAGCAGGGCGTTCCCCGCCGACTGGTCGGAATCGAAATGATCGACCGCGGCATTCCGCGCTCGCATTATCCCGTATACACGGGGGAACAGCAGATCGGCGAGATTACGACCGGCACTCAGTCGCCGACGCTGAAGCGGAACCTGGGGCTTGCCCTGGTGGATGCCCGGTACGGCGAAATCGGCACGGAGTTGGAAGTCGAAATCCGCGGCAAGCGGCTCAAGGCCGCCGTCGTGAAAGCCCCTTTTTATAAGAAAAACTCTTAGCGATTCTTTTCGAAGAAGTCGTCTAATCCCTCATTAGCGGTCGTTTTACTTGCGATTGAAGAATTGTTGAGCAAGACATAATCCTACGAATCAGCCAAGGAGTGAATCCGAAAATGAAGCATCGTTATCTGCCAATGACCGAGCAGGACCGCAGCGAAATGCTGGCGGAGATCGGAATTCAGTCCGTGGAGGAGCTGTTCGCCGATATCCCTGAGGCCGTACGTTACAAGGGCCGGCTACCCATGTCGGAAGCGCTGGACGAATACGCCCTGCTGCGGCATATGAAGCGTCTGGCGGACAAGAACGCCGATTTCGACAGCCACATCAGCTTTCTGGGGGCGGGCCTCTACGATCATCATGTTCCAGTCGTCATTAACCATGTCATTTCCCGTTCGGAATTTTATACGGCTTACACGCCTTACCAGCCGGAGATCAGCCAAGGGGAACTGCAAGCGATCTTCGAATTCCAGTCGTACATTTGCGAGCTGACCGGCATGAAGGTCGCCAACGCCAGCATGTACGACGGCGCGACGGCTTTATCCGAAGCGGCGGTGCTTGCTTCGGGAGCTGCGAAGCGTAAAAAGATCATCGTCAGTAGAGCTGTCCATCCTGAAGCTCGGCAGGTGCTGAAGACCTCCGCCGCCGGACTCGGTCTTGAAATCGCCGAGGTCGGCTGCGCGGACGGCGTCACCGATCTTGCGCTGCTGGCGCAGGCGGTCGACGGCGAGACGGCGGCGGTGCTCGTGCAGTACCCGAACTTCTTCGGGTGCATCGAGAACCTGGCCGCCATCGAGCAGCTGACGCATGACGCCAAGGCGCTGCTCGTCGTCAGCGCCAATCCCCTCGCGCTCGGCGTGCTCGAAACGCCGGGCAAGCTGGGCGCCGACATTGTCGTCGGCGACGCCCAGCCGCTCGGCATCAACGCCTCGCTAGGCGGGCCGACCTGCGGCTACTTCGCGGTCGCCGAGCATCTCATGCGGCGCATCCCCGGCCGCATCGTCGGCCAAACGGTCGACCGCAGCGGCAAGCGCGGCTTCGTGCTGACGCTTCAGGCCCGGGAGCAGCATATCCGCCGCGAGAAAGCGACGTCGAACATCTGCTCCAACCAGGCGCTGCTGGCGCTCTGCGCTTCGGTCTACCTGTCCGTCATGGGCAAGGAAGGCATGCGCGAGGTCGGCGGACTGAATATCCGCAAGAGCCATTACGCCGCCGCCCGGCTCGGGTCCATCCAAGGCGTTGAGATCGCCTTCGACTCCCCGTTCTTCAACGAATTCGTGTTGAAGCTGCCGGAGGGCAGCGATCCATCCTCAGTTAACACCAAGCTGCTCGGAGAGGGCTTCCTCGGCGGCTACGATCTCGGCAAGGATTACCCCGAGCTTGCCGGCCACATGCTGATTGCCGTAACGGAGAAACGTAGCAAGAGTGAAATCGACGAATTTGCAAGCGTACTGGAGGGCTGTTTATGAAACCGGAACAAAGCCTTATCTTTGAACTGAGCCGTCCGGGACGCGCCGCCTACTCCCTGCCGGAATGCGATGTGCCGGCGGAAGAAGGCCTGGAGGCGCTGATTCCCGCCGAGCTGCTGCGGAGCGAACCGGCCGCGCTTCCGGAAGTGTCCGAGGTGGATGTCATCCGCCACTACACTTCCCTGTCCCGCCGCAACTTCGGCGTCGACAACGGCTTCTATCCGCTTGGCTCCTGCACGATGAAATATAATCCGAAGATCAACGAGGATGTCGCCCGCTTCTCAGGATTCGCGAAGATTCATCCGTATCAGCCGGAGGAGAGCATCCAGGGTGCGCTGGAGCTGATGCACACGCTGCAGAGCGACCTGGCCGCGCTGACCGGCATGGATACCGTATCCCTCCAGCCCGCCGCCGGCGCGCACGGCGAATGGACCGGACTGATGATGATCCGCGCCTATCACGAAGCCCGCGGCGAAGTCCGGACCAAGGTCATCGTTCCGGACTCCTCGCACGGCACGAATCCGGCCAGCGCTTCGGCGGCGGGCCTTACAACGGTGACCATTCCTTCCAATGAGCAGGGAATGGTCGACCTGGAGGCGCTGAAAAACGCGGTTGGCAGCGACACCGCGGCGCTCATGCTGACCAACCCGAGCACGCTCGGCCTGTTCGAGACGCAGATTGTCGAAATAGCCCGGATCGTGCACGAAGCGGGCGGCTTGCTCTACTATGACGGCGCGAATTCGAACGCGATCATGGGCATCACCCGCCCCGGCGACATGGGCTTCGACGTTGTGCATCTCAACCTGCACAAGACGATGAGCACGCCGCACGGCGGCGGCGGTCCGGGCGCCGGCCCGGTCGGCGTCAAGGCGAAGCTGACCCCGTTCCTGCCCGGCCCGACCGTGGCCAAGACGGAAGACGGCGGCTTCACGCTCCAGAACGGCGGCCCGCAGTCAATCGGCCGGGTAAAGGCTTACTACGGAAACTTCGGCATTCTCGTCCGCGCTTACGCGTACATCCGCACCTACGGTCCGGACGGACTGCGCGAGGTGTCGGAGAACGCCGTGCTGAACGCCAACTATATGCTGCAACGGCTGGCGCCGTATTTTGAGGTGCCTTACCCCGGCATCTGCAAGCATGAGTTCGTCCTGTCCGGCAAAAATCTAAAAGCCTACGGCGTCCGCACGCTTGATGTCGCCAAACGCCTGCTCGACTTCGGCTACCATCCGCCGACCGTCTACTTCCCGCTCAACGTGGAGGAGTGCATCATGATCGAGCCGACCGAGACGGAAAGCAAGGAAACGCTCGACGGATTCATCGACACGATGATCCGGATTGTGCAGGAAGCGAAGGAGACGCCGGAAGTCGTCCTGAACGCGCCGCATACAACGGAAATCAGCCGGCTTGATGAGACGCAGGCCGCGCGGAAGCCCGTGCTGAACTGCTCCTGTGGATAAGCCGGCGGCAAAACGGCATTAACACGATACAGTCCCTCTTGACCATCCGGTCAGTCTTTTTCACCGGATGCATCAAGGGGGATTTTCTATGTTCGCGGAAAGGATGGTTAGACCTGCCCGTCATACTTAGCCAGCAGTTCCTTCAGCTTCGCTCTCATGCAGTCGACCAGCTCCGGCGGTTCCGTTACCGCGGCGTCGCTTCCAAGGCCGATGAACAATCTGGAGAAATAAGGAATTTCGCTGTTCGGAATATCCCCGTCAATCCAGCCGGTGCCGTCTTCCCGAACCCGCAGCAACCCCCGTCGTCCCAGCTCCGCTTCGCACACCCTTACCCCCTCCTCGCTCAATTGAACGCGGCAGCGGGTATTTGGGCTTTTGTCCGTAAAAGAATCCTCCCAGTTGTCCAGATGAACGCTGCGCAAATCCAACGGCTTCGTCCCGGGGTCTCCCTCCTTCATGCTTTCGATCCGGTCGCAGCGGAACAGGCGGACGCCGCCGCGCAAAAAGCAGTACGCCGGACAGTACCACAGCCCGCTGCTGGCATAAATCCCGATCGGCTGAATGTTCCGTTCCGATAGCGTGTCCTGCGACTTATATTTGATTCTGACGGTCTTTTGCATCACGGCCGCCTCAAGCAGCGCCGACAGAAAGGGAGACTCCGCCTGCCTTGCCGGAACGACGAAATCTACCCGGTTCTTCATCTGGTCAATCCGGTCACGCACGTCCCCGGACATGTAATGATAAAATTTGCCCAGCGCCGAAGAAGCTTCCGTCTCAAAGGGGATGTAGGAATAATGACGAAGGGCATGGCATGCGAAAAAAAGGGCAACCGCTTCCTCCTCGGTGAAAGCGATGGGCGGCAGAATCCGTTCGTTCAGCACCTGATAGCCGCCGTGCGGCCCCACCTCCGAATATAAGGGGACACCCAGTTCGCCAAGCTCCTGCAAATCCCTTAATATGGTCCTCGACGACACGCCGAACTCCTGTGCAAGCTCCTTGACGGTAAATTTTCGCTTTCGGTTGACGGTCAGCATCAGCTCCAGCAGCCGTTTTGATTTGGACATGGTGTCCCGGCTTTCGTATTTGGACATGGGCGCTGATCCTCCTTTCTGCCTGTGGGACGGAATTTCCTAATTATTTTATGACAATACTTGTCACTATTATAAGCTACAATGGGAACCGAATCCCAGAGCGCCGCAGCCTCCAAATTGCATTTCCTCGTTGAACGATCCGAATGCAGAACGATGCGAATGCGGGGCGCTGCCGGCCAAATCAATGAATCGAAGGGTGTGAGCTTATGCAAGCCGTAAATGAAATGAAAGACCTTCTCCTGCATGAACTGGAACATATCGTCCGAACCTCTTCCAAGCTGATTGCCAAAATCTCTCCCGAGCACTGGGGCTACCGTCCGAGGGACAATATGCGCTCCCTGCTGGAGCTGGCGCAGCATCTCGTCTCCGTTCCCTCGGTCGATCTGCTGATCCTGCAGGAGCAAGGGCAGCCGGACATCCGCCGGGCGGAAGAAGAGATAAACGAAGCCGGGACTTCGGAGGAATTGTCGGCGTGGATGGATAATGGCTTTCAGGATCTGAAAGCGTACATGGAGAACTTAAGCGAAGAGGACTTTCTTCACAAAGCCACCAAGCCCTTTTATTTGGAGCAGGGCTCGGTGCAGGCGAAATGGCTGATTGAAATCGTCACCCATGCCCAGCACCACCGGGCGCAGCTCTTCAATTACATGAAGGAACTGGGCTATGAAGTGAACATGTTCGATCTGTACTGAACCCGGATGAGGGAAGATTCATCTTACGGGCAGGCGGAAGAAATGGCGCGCAGAAGGCTGAACACGAAGCTCGTTCATTTGGACGCCGGTCATGCCATCCATTTTGACGCGCCGAATCGTTACCTTGAGGAGATTCAGCGTTTTCTTAAATCGCTCTGAATGAAGCCTCCCCAATTTCGAAAAAACAAATGGAGCGATTCGCCCCGGATCAAGTCCGGAACGACATCGCTCCATTTAACATTTTATCGTTTGTTCCAGCGGATTGTGGACTACGCCGCTTGTTTCAGCGCTTTTCTGCGCTGCTTAGCCGACTTGCGGAAGTAGAACAGCTCGTAAATGGCCGGCACCACAATCAGCGTCAACACCGTGGCTGCGGTCAAACCGCCGACGACCACGATGGCCAGACTTTGCGAGACGATACTGCCCTGCTCGGAATGGCCGAACAGCAGCGGCAGCATCGCGCAAATGGTGGCGATGGCCGTCATCAGAATCGGCCGCATCCGCGTTCCGGCCGCTTCGAGGAGCGCTTCGCGAATACTCATGTGCTCCTCGTTATGCTTGACGCGGTCAATCAGCACAATAGCGTTCGTGACCACAATGCCGATCAGCATCAGCGCGCCGAATACAGCGGTAAAATCGGGAGTCACTCCCGATACCAGCAGACCGACGACGGCGCCGATGGCCGCCAGCGGCAGCGAGAACATAATCGCAAGCGGAGCGCGAAGCGTCTTGAAGGTTATGACCATGATCAGATAGACAAGGCCGATTGAAATGAGCGCCGTCATTCCCAGGTCCTTGAAATCGCCCGCCTGGTCGGCGGATGCGCCGCCCGAGATGATGGTTACGCCTTCCGGCAGCTTGATGCTGTCGGTTTCTTTTTTAATAGAAGCTCCGATTTCGGAAACCTTCTTCGGATCGACTTCAGCCGTAATGCGAACA
The DNA here is from genome assembly GCF_013393385.1 of Paenibacillus sp. URB8-2. Lineage (NCBI taxonomy): Bacteria > Bacillati > Bacillota > Bacilli > Caryophanales > Paenibacillaceae > Paenibacillus > Paenibacillus sp. URB8-2. The sequence continues at coordinate 5,133,920 of NZ_AP023239.1, forward strand.
TAAGGCTTGCCTTCTTTACGGTACAGCATGGCCGGTTCTTCACGAACCTCCAGGCTGGCAAGCTGCGACAGCGGCTTAGGACCGGTTGAAGTCATCAGCGTAATGCCCTTCAAGTCCGCCTGAGATTTCGGCTCGGCTAATGGGGACAAAACAACCGACGCCGGAGAGCCATTCAGTTCCATCTCGCCGAGCGGGATCGGATTCAGCATAGCGGCCAGCTGCATCGTTACTTCCTGCGCGTTGGCCTGCGCCGGATTCACGTTGAAGGCAAAGACCGGCTTCGTATCCTCCATATTGCTGGAGATTTTTTGGATGCCGTCAATTGTCTTGACCTTATCCATAACCTGACCTGCCGCCGCAGTAACCTTGGACAGATCTTCGCCGGCGATATCTATAAACTCGCTTGTCGAAGCCGAACCCATTATGCTGGCTTCTTTCGCCGTCAGGGTAGCGCCGGCAAAGGTATTTTGCAGGCCGCGGATGGTATCAATGAACGCCTGGGCGTCGGCATCTTTCTTTATAGTTGTGGTAAAGTTGACCACGGTAGCTGAGGATACATTGCCCCATTTAGCGGAATCGGCGCTGTTCCCGGATTGCATGATTACCGACTCTGCCTGAGGTTGTTTAATCAATTCCTGTTCCAGTCGTCTCCCCTGTTCAAGAACCTCCGCGACCGGTGTATCATTCGGGTATTTCAGCTCTACCGAGACCATACTCGCATCGGAAGCGTCAAGCGCACCCTTAGGCATGTTCATGTACGCTGCAATTGAAGATACCAGAATAATCAGCCCCAGCGACAGCGACACCCACTTATGGTTCAGGTTCCACTTAAGGAACCGCTGAAATCCCTTGGATGGCTCATGCTCTTTCATCGATGTGTTCCGCAGCAGCACGGAGCTTAGCAATGGAACGACAGTCAATGCGACCACCAGCGACGTCAGCAGCGAGTACGTTACGGTCAAGGCAAAAGGCAGCAGGAACGCCTGCAGGCTGCCCCGCAGCAGACCCATCGGCAGGAAGACGGCGACGGTCGCAACGGTCGAGGACGTAATCGCCCGGGCAACCTCTTTAGTCGCACTGATCATCATGTCAATGGAAAAGGACTCTTTCTGCAATCTGCGGTAAATGTTCTCGATAACCACGATACTGTCGTCGACCAGACGGCCAACGGCAACCGCTACCCCGCCGAGCGTAATAATGTTCAGGGTAATGCCGGAGATATCGAGCAGGTATAAAGTAACGGCCAGCGACAGCGGAATGGAAACGGCCGTCACGAGCGTCGCCCGCAGGTTGCGCAGGAATATCAAAATGATGATCGTTGCAAACAATGCGCCGAGCAGCACTTCACGCATCATGCTGTTCACGGAATCGACGACCATATCCGAGGTGCTGAATACGACGGCGGCTTCCGCGCCTTTTACGGTCGAATTAATGTTCTCTACGGCATCCTTGACTTTATTGCCGACATCGACCGCGTTGGCATTGGGTTCTTTCGTTACCACCGCGAACAGCACATCCTTGCCGTTCGAGCGGCTGACGCTTTCCTGATCGCTCTTTTCCTGAACAGACGCAATATCCTGCAGCGTTACCCCGGCCGAGACCGGCAGCTTCTTCAAAGTATCGATACTATCGATAGAGGATACGACGCTCACGCTGCCTGTCTGGCCGCCAATCGTCTGCTCCCCGATGGAAGCCGATACGTTACGGCCCTGAAGCAGGCCGGTAATTTGCTGGACGGATACTTTCTTCTCCGCCATAAGACGCGGATCCAGCTTAATCGTCACCTGCGGCGCGGTTTTGCCGTACAGCGCAACGTTCGCAACGCCATCAATCTTTTGAAGCTCGGGAATAATCACCGTCTCCGCTATCTTCAGGTTCTCTTCGGTTATTCCTGTGTCGAACGCGAGAGTAGCCTCGGAAACCGGAATCATCGAGGTATTCAGCTGAAGGACAAACGGCTTCATCACCCCTTGCGGGAATTGCAGCGCGTCGACCGCCTTCTGAACCTCCTGCGCGGCATCCTTCATATTCGTCTTGGAGTCAAAACCAATGTCCACTTTAGTGAAGCTGTCTCCCGAAGTGGACGTAATGCTCGTCTTTCCTTTGACCGTGGAAACGGCGGCTTCGATCGGCTTGGTTACCTTCTCCTCCATCGAATGCGCGTCCTGTCCAGGGCCGAGCGCCGTTATCGTCACCTGCGGATTATCCGCCTCCGGCATGAACTCCATCGGCAGTGAGCTGTAGCTCATCACTCCCACAACGAGCGCCATCGCAATCAGCAGCCCCGCGGCCGCCTTATTGCCGAACGCCCATTTTGTCAACCATGTCATTTTAATTTCTCCTTCCACTCCCCAGTATTGTTAATGCTCTTGTTGCTTATTTTTTATGTAGAATTGGTTTTCTCTTGATTCAGTTTAGTTTTTTTCAAGCGGGCTTAAAACAGTCGGACGGCGGGTTTGATTCTCAGCCTCTGGTCTGAGGCCGTCCCCTACCAAAGGATGGGGAAAGATGGACTCCATAAACGCGGCTAACCGCTCTTCATGAGGGCAGTCTCCACTCCTCTACCCAACGCTGCGCCAGCTCGATGAATTTATTGGCCGCCGGTGAAGCTTGCTTCCTGGAAGGAACAACGATTCCCAGCGACCTTGAGCAGGGAATTTCCAGTTCCAGCATCGAGACGCGATGATTGCGGCTCTTCAGTATCATCTCGGAGATAATACTGATTCCAAGCCCGTTCTCTACCATCGCGATGATGGCGTAATCGTCACCGGCGAGGAACTGCACGCAAGGCTGGCAAGGAAGCTTTTGAAGCACGCGTCTGACGTCCTGATCGCACCCGGGAGTAGGCATGATAAAGGATTCTTGCTCCATCTGGGCAAACGTTATCCGCTCCCTCCCGCTCAAAGGATGATGCTCCGGTACGATGCAGACCATCCGATCCTCTCTAAGCGGGATGGTTTCGAAATTCCCCAAAGCGGGCAGGGACATGAACCCTAAATCGATCGTTCCGTTCTTAAGCCCGTCCTCAATCTCGTCAAAATCGCCGTTAACCAGCCTTATTTCAATCCGGGGATGCTCCTCCCGAAAGCGGCTGATAATTCCCGGCAGCCAGTTGATGGAAATGCTTGAAAAGGTGCCAATTCTGACAATACCGGCTTCAATTCCATTGATGGCTGCAACCTCCTGCTTGAGCTGTTCGTGACAACTCAGCATATTCCGCACATGCTTCAGCACACGCTCGCCATTCGCCGTCAAACGCACCCCCGTCCGGTTTCGGACCATCAGAACGCAGCCCAGCTCGTCTTCAAGGCTGCTGAGAGCATGGCTGACCGCAGACTGGGTAAGCCCAAGGGTTTCGGCAGCACGGGCAAGACTTCCCAGCTCAACAATGGTTTGAAAGACTTCATATTTGATCAGACTCACCATGCCACCTCCATTAGATGAATATTTTTCAAGAATACCTTCATAAACATTCATTTTATTTAATCTAAATTCAGTTTTATACTAGCTTTAAAACAAGGATGCGTCCAGCGCCGATTTCTGAAGGCCGGATTTCCTTGGCAAAATCAGCTGAACCAAAAGGAGCCGGTTATGATGAAACAAAGAAACGCTGATTTACTGATGATGCTTGTCACTTTGAGCTGGGGCTCCTCTTATCTTTTTATGAAGGATGGATTGAATTCGGTATCCCCGTTTAATCTGGTCGCCCTTCGGTTCCTCCTGGCCTTCATCCTGTGCGGGGCTGTATGGTTCAAGCGATTGCGTTCGACAGATAAGAAGACGCTGTTCTATTCCTTCGTGCTCGGATTTCTTTTGTTCGCCGTCTCCGCCTCCGTCATTTTCGGTCTTCGAAGCACCTCAACGTCCCATGCCGGTTTTCTCGCCAGTCTAACGGTCATTTTCGTTCCTGCCTTGTCGGTGATTGTGCTAAAGCAGAAGCCTGCGGCGAAGCTAATAGCCGGCGCCTGCGTGACAATGATCGGCATCGGGCTGCTGACACTCAACGGTCCGATGAACGTAAAGCCAGGGGATCTATTATGCATCCTTGCCGCGCTGCTGTACGCCGTCCATATTCTGGTGACGGGAGCGGCGGCCAAGGTTGCCGATACGCTGAATCTCGGTATCCTGCAATTGGGATTCGCCGGCGGCCTGGGCTTGTTGTTCTCCCTCTTGTTCGAATCCCCCCGGGTCCCTGCATCCATGGGAGGCTGGATCTCCGTCCTGATGCTCAGCGTTGTGTGCAGCGCGGCAGGCTACATCATTCAATCGATCGCGCAAAAGTATACGACACCGACCCATACGGGACTTATTTTTGCTCTGGAGCCCGTATTTGCCGCCGCTTTCGCCTACGTCTTTGCCGATGAACATCTCTCCCTGCGTGGTTACGTCGGGGCGGCGCTGATTCTATCGGGATTATTTATTGCAGAGATGAAGTTCAAGCGCACGAGTCCAAAAAGGATGGAATGCGCCAATTAAAGCAAAGCCGCGGGGCATGACGCTCAAACCGGCAAACAAATGAACCGGCTTCCCGGACGAATTTGGATGTTATCCATCCTGCCCCGGCTTGACCTTCTCGCGGAACATAGCTTTCAGCATGGGCGGAGTCACAAGCGTCGTCAAAATGACGACAATAATAACCGAGGTAAAATAGTCCGGGTGCAGCAGTCCGTTCCCGAGTCCCATCGCGGCGATAATCAAGGCTACTTCCCCTCGGGAGATCATCCCGGCGCCGATGGCTATGGAGGAGCGATTGTTAAATCCGGTCAGACGCGCGCCGAGGCCGCCGCCGATCATCTTGCTCAGCACCGCCACGATCGACAGCACAATGACAAAGCCGATCTGGCTTCCCACACCTTTAAGAGAAACGTTCAGCCCGATGCTTACAAAGAACACCGGAACGAACATGGCGTAAGCGATAGGCTCCAGCTTTTCCTGAACGGTGTGTTTATAGGCAGTCTGCGAGACGGCGATCCCGGCGGCGAACGCGCCAATAATGCCGGCCATTCCGGTCCATTCGGCGAACCAGGAAAAAGCAAAGCAGATGACAAGCGCGATGCTGACGGTCGCTTCCGTTACTTTGAGCGGCGCCAGCCATTTGAGTATCCGGGGAACGATCAGCCAGCCGGCAATGAGGGCAACCGCAAAGAAGAGCAGCTTCTTACCGATGAGAAGTCCCAAGGAGACCGATTCTCCCTCGCCGAACAAGCTCATGAGCACCGCGAGCATAATCACGACCAGAATATCGTCAACGACCGCCGCTCCCAGAATGGTCGAGCCTTCCCGGGAATTCAGCTTGTTCATATCCTTGAGCACCTGGGCGGAAATGCTGACGGAGGTCGCGCTCAAGATCGCGCCAAGAAACAGCGCATGCGAATAAGAAAAGCCGAACAGCTCCGCAATGCCCATGCCTCCAAAGAGCGGAAGGATGATTCCGCCCACCGCTACCGCAATGGACGACTTCCAGCTCCGCCGGAGCTGGTCCAGATCCGTTTCGAGTCCTGCGATGAACATCAGCAGAAGCACGCCGATTTCGGACATAAAATGAACAAATTCTCCATCCCGAATCCAGCCCAGCACCGCCGGGCCGAGCACGATTCCCACAATCAGCTTGCCGAGAACAGCCGGCTGGCCCAGGCGCACCGCCAGATCCCCGGCCAGCTTGGTGGACAGCAGAATCAGCAGCAAAGTCAAAATAAATTCCATCGTTTAACGCTCCATTTCTTAGTAAGATGGGAAAAGCCAGAGGATTTGCACAAAAATGCCTGAAAAATGCCCTGAAAACGGCAAAAAGGAGCCCTTGTGACAGGCTCCTCCATAAAACGATAGTTTATTCGTTTTTTTAAAATTATCTCTATAAATATAACCTTGTTTAGAATCGTTGTAAAGAGTAGAAGCAAACCTGCTAAAGTGCAGGTTTTTTCGATCAAAAGCGTTTGTTAGCAGAAAAAGCCTCCGAGATTGTGCAGGAATTTAAGGCTAATGCCAACTGCATTTGAGGTTAAACGAGTAAAAAGCTGCATCTTTTCAGGTATGTTATTCAGTGAGGGTTCTACGTCAGAGAAAAGATGTACAATTTCAGGTTTTCTGCATCATCATCTCCCCTAAAATGACAAAGAACGCCCCGGCCCATTCGGTGGAATGGATCAGGACGTTCTTCGTCTCATACAATGTGTTTAACGTAAAATTGATCATTTCGCCATTACAGCTGTAAGCAGGCAGCTCTATACGGCCGCCTCGCTCGGGCGCAGAATGGCGGAGCCGATGGCCAGCAGAACGGCTGCCATCAGGCCCAGCACCGCAAAGGGCAGCCACAGCTCGCTCCAGCCGCTGCCGGTCGCGGCGAGGTCGGCGGCCTGAATGGCCCATTTTTGCGGGACGAAATTCGCAGCCTTCTGCATGTACTCCGGCATGATCGAGATCGGCCAGAAGCAGCCGCCCAGCATGCAGGTCGGGGTCAGGATGAGGGCGTTCAGCATGCCCGCATTGTTCGGGTTGCGGATGAGTCCGGCAACCGTGCTGGCCAGCCCCATGCATACAAGCATGAACGCCGCCAGGATAAGAAAATATAGATTCATCGGAAGCTCAAAGTTATAGTTCAGCACATACCGGCCAACCAGAAGCACAGCGGCGACCTGGATCACGCCTACCGTAAAGCTGCCCAGGAAATTGCCAATTGCAATTTCATAAGAGCGAACCGGCGCGCTGAACATCCGCATCATTGTTCTCCGCCTGCGGTCATCCATAATGAACGAAACGGAGCTGGTAACCATAGCCATCAGGAACATCAGCATAAATCCGGTAACGACACCCAGACTTTCGCGGGGATACAGGTTATAATCGGTCTTTTGGCTGCCCACAAGATGCTGCTCGGCCTGCTGCAGAATGGCGGTCAATTGCGAGTCGGGCGCAGCGGCCGAATTGGCGTCCGGCCCACCAACCGTGCCGCTCGTGCCGCTCATGGCGGAGGCCGTTTCGGAAGCCGAGCTGACCGCCTTGGCACCGGTCGTGTCTTCAGCCGTACCGGTGGCTGCTCCGGTTCCGGCCGCGTTTACCGCCGAGGCCAGCTCACGAAGCCGGTCGCCGATTTCCCCGGCCTTCATCTTAAGCGTGATCGACGCTTCGGACGTCTTCAGCTCATAGATATGGATTTGCGGCATCTTGCCGGAGAGCAGCGAGGCCGAATAGCCTGCCGGAATGAACAGTCCCGCACCGCCTTCCTCGTTAAGCACTCCGGTGCGCAGACCGCCCGCGTCTTCTTTTTCAATCAAGGTATAATCCCCTGTCTTCTCCAGTTCGGCAATGATATGCGCTCCCGCGGGGCCGCTGTCCAAGTTCGTGTACAGCATGTTCGTCTTATGATCTGCGGTGCCACTTGTCATCCATATGATGACGGAAACAATGACGCCAGGCATAAGAATATAGGCGATCACGCCCCGGCGTCTGCCAATCATCCGTTTGATCAGATTCCAGGCAATGGTAAGGATGTTATGCATGGTAACCCACCTTTCGGTATGAGAAAAATGCCAAGCCTGTCAGCACGAAACCGATCAGCGAGAGCATCACGATACTGCCCGAAATCTGCGAAAGCGGCGACTCCAGCATCATCCGCAGAATACTCCGCAGCCCCCAATGATTGATGGAAAACGCACCGCCCGTATTCAACCAGGAATCGGGCAGCGGGGCCATCCCTCCGCTGATAAACGTCATCACTACCGTGAGCCCGCTTAAAATGGAGCGTGCCAGCGCTGCAGTACGGACGAACATGCATATAACGACCGACAAAGTGAGCGAAGCGAAAATCATCAGCATGCACACCAGCGCCAACAGCCCCGGGCGATTGCCCCAGTACACCCCGAACAGAAAGTGCGTGGCCACAATAATGGAGGCGCACTGCAGGACCGATACAAGGCCGATGCCGAGCATTTTTCCGATAAAGAGCTCTCCTCCCTTAACCGGCATGGAGCCGATCCGGAACAACGTATGGTTATCCTTTTCGCTGTACAGGCTGGTGATCACCATTTGTCCGCACATAAGCAGGAACATCAGAAGCATCGCAGCCGCGTAATACTGGGAGGCGGTGTAGGCCGGTGCTTCTTCATTGAGCTTGCCGAGCACCGCGGCCGGACCGCCTTCCCCGGACACTGTCATCGCGGGAATCGCCTGCGGTCCAAGCTTCATGGCGGCGGCCTGTCTGTAATTGATGCTGCTCAGGAAATTATCGAACACGGTCGCCGCGACCATATTGTCCGTTCGATTTTTACCGAGAATATATTCAAGCCGCGCTTCCTTCCCGCTCATGATATCCTTGTCGAATCCCGCTGGAACGATGACCACATAGCCGTATTCTCCTGAACGTAAGCCGCTTACCGCTGCTTCCCGGCTGTCCGCCGTTACCGGTGTAATGATTTCCGTAACCTCCGGCGACTTCAGGAAGCTCCCGACCAGCTGCGAGTGTTCTGAAGGGTTCGCTGCCGAATCGACAATGCCCACCCGAAAAGAATCGATCGTCTTGTCCTCTCCTCCGTCCATAACACCGGAAAGCGCCGAGCCGAGCAGGAAAATCAGCAGAATCGGCAGCAGGAACAAGTTGATCAGCATCGTGCGGGAGCGGAAGAGCCGCCGCAGCTCATAAGCCGCAATCGTCCAAATATTAGTCATGGTTCTCCCCTCCTAATCCCTTAAGTTGCGTCCGGTCAGGCTTAGGAATAACGTCTCCAGATCCGGCTCCTCGATTTGCAGCGCTTGAATGACGCCCCCATGCTTGGCGAAAATAAACAGAATGTCCTGCAGCTCGCTTTGGGACGACGGCAGATACAACTCAACCGTCTCGCCTTCCGCTTCCACCCGGGTTACCCGGGGATGCTGCTTAAGCTCCAGAATCAGTTTAGGCGTGACACTGCCCGCTTTGATGACGATCTTCTCCTCATGGGCGACCCGTTCCCGCAGCTCTTGTTCCGTCCCGCAAGCGATGATATGCCCTTTATCCATAATCGCCACCCGGTCGCAGATCGCCTCGACCTCTTCCATGTAGTGACTTGTATAGATAACGGTTGAGCCCAGCTTATTGAGCGATTTGACCGATTCGAGTATATGATTTCGGGATTGCGGGTCAATGCCGACCGTCGGTTCATCCATAATGATCAGCTTGGGGCGGTGCATAATCGCGCAGGCAATGTTCAGCCGCCGTTTCATCCCTCCGGAAAAAGTGGACGGTTTATCCTTGGCGCGGTCCGCCAGTCCGGTGAATTCCAGCGCCTCCTGCACCCGCTCCTTCAGCAATTCGCCGCGCAGACCGTACAGTTTGCCGAAAAAGGAGGCATTTTCCCAGGCAGTCAGATCTTCGTACAGCGCCAGGTCCTGGGGGACGAGCCCGATTCTCTTTTTGGCCTCAAGCGACTGATTCGCTACGGAGATGCCATCAATGACGATGCTTCCCCCGTCCATCTTCAGCAGGCCGCAGAGCATGCTGATCGTCGTGCTTTTGCCCGCGCCGTTCGGGCCGAGCAGGCCGAATATTTCCCCCTCGTTAATGCTCAGGTTCACATGATCCACCGTCAGTTTGCTGTCGTATCTTTTCACCACATCGGTGAGCTGCGCAAGCGCCATTGTTCATCTCTCCTGCCCTTGTATTCTTCATGTTTTCATTGTAGCTCAGCCCGGGGGCCGCCGAAGGTACGGAAGGTCATGATGTGAAGGTGACTTAAGTCATCTCTTCGGGTAAGGCTGGGGGAGAAACGCGGGAGCTATGTATTTTTTATGCCGGGGGCCGCGTACCGGAGCGTAAAGGATGTGCTAAGATGGAAGGGCGATACTGCGCCTTCCCTCGCCAGGTTTAGACATTCGTCGGAAGGCACGCAAGTGAAGGAAGAAGGCTTAACCTCTATCACTCTCACGAAAAGGATGACGACGTGTGACCAAGGAGCTGAAGCTGCTGCGGTACGGACTGATTGCCGTGCCCGCTTTTCTCTCGATGTACGTTCAGGAATATTCCAATAATGGCCAGTTCACCCTGCATCTGCTGATCCTTCTGCTGCTGGCGACGCTCGGAGCGCGCCTTCCCGCTCGTTTTACGGCGGCGATGGCCGCGGCGGAAATGCTGTACGCTTCCTGGCTGTGCTTCAGGTACGGAAGCCTCATGGCCCTTCCCTCCTTGTCCGCGCTGCTTGTCTATTCCCGTCTTCGGCCCCGGCCGCTGCCCTTTCTGCTAGCGGGGATCCATCTGGCCGCCCTGAACGCCGCCGTCATGGAGGCTTCTCCGCTGATTCGCGCCTGGGTTAACCTTGTGTTTCTGCTGGCTGCCGCGCTGTCCTTCCAGCTGCATTCGGCGGGACGCGGCAAGGAAGAGACGCTTCATCTGTACGATGAGCTGCGCAAGAAGCATTTCGAGCTGGACGAAGCGCGCAGCCGGATACTGCAGTTCGCCTCTCAGGTGGAAAATGCCGCCCAAGCCGAGGAACGGGTGCGGATTTCCCGCCAGCTGCATGACGATATCGGCCACCGAATGATCCGCGTCAAAATGATGATGGAGGCCGCGCTTCACACGCTTCCCTCCGCTCCCGAAGCGGGCATGACCATGATGGGGCAGGTGCGCGACCAGCTTGCCGAGTGCATGGACGACCTGCGTTTCGCTGTAAGACGCATCAGCCGGGGGCCGCAGCTTGAAGGCGCTTATGCCCTGGACCGGCTGCTGGAAGAGACGGGCCGGGATACTGGCATCGAGACCTCCTATACGGTGGAAGGCGCGCCTTATCCGCTCTATCCGAGCCTTCAGGTTGTGCTGTACAAAAATGCCCGCGAGGCGATCACCAACGGACTCCGGCACGGACATGCGACATCGGTCGGCATCAAGCTCCGCTACAGCCTGTCCGAAGTCACGATGGAAATCAGCAATAACGGAAAGACGACTATGGAAGATGATGGAAGCGAAATGGCGGAGGGTGATGGCGATAACCGGGACGATGGAATTGGTGCGGAACGGCTGTCCGGCGGTAATCGTGAATTACACCTTACCGGCGCAGCTGGCGGCATGGGCGGCATGGGACTGAGAGGAATGGAGGAGCGGACCCGGCTGGTCGGCGGAACGCTCCGGATTCGGACCGCTTATCCCTTTACTGTGATTACAACGCTGCCAGTCTACAAGCAGAGCGAAATTATATAGAGCGGCAGGGAAGATCAGGTTTCTTTTGAGGAGGGGAACAGCAATCGTGATTAACGTAGTAATCGTGGACGACGATTCCTTTATACGGGAAAGTCTGAAGGTGCTCGTCGGCATGGACCCGGATATTCAGGTATCGGGGGCCGCGGGAGACGGTGGCGAGGCATTAAAGCTGCTGGAAAACGGGGCGGTAGCCGACGTCGTGCTGATGGATATCCGCATGCCCGGTATTGACGGCGTGGAGGGAACGCGGCTGATCAAGCGGGATTACCCGAAGGTTGCCGTGCTGATGCTGACCACCTTCGACGATGACGAATATATTATCGAGGCGCTCAAAGGGGGAGCCAGCGGCTATCTGCTGAAAAACATCCCCCCGGACCGCATTATCCAGGGCATCAAAACGGTTCATGAAGGAAACATGCTCATTCATCCCGACATTGCCCGCAAGCTGGCGAGCTTTCTTCAGCCCGCCCCCTCGGATACGGCCCCCTGTCCGCTTGAATCCTACGGGCTGACCAAAACGGAGCTGTCGATTGTCTCGGCGATCGCCGAGGGATTTTCGAACAAGGAAATCGCCGCCGAACTCTTCTTAAGCGAGGGCACGGTCAAAAACTACATAACCGAGATTCTAAGCAAGCTGGGACTGCGGGACCGGACACAGATCGCTATTTTTTATTTGAAGAATCAGCGGTGAGTCATGGCGGTATTCATAGAGGGTGCTTAAATGACAGGTTCATCTCCAAATCAGTACCTGTCAGTGATTAGCAAGAGAGGGCGGCTTGAATGGAATTACAAGGCTTTCCTTACAATGATCTGAGTCTACCTAGTGGGGAACAAACGGGGCTGCCCCTTACATTGCGCACAACGCGAATCAGTCCCCAAAAGGCGATGCGGCTGCGGCGAAAGGCTGCGGAAAGGATTCGGAGTATGGGTTCGGAGTATGGGTTCGGTGAATGGGTTCGGAGTATGGGTTCGGTGAATTCCTTTCAGCGGCAGAGGTTGCGAAGAATTCCTGCAATTGTACATCTCTTTCTCGTCAAGAATCTCTCCCCAATCGATTTCCTGCAAATGCGCAGGCATTTCGCCCCCTTCTCCCCGTATTGGCATGCAAGTATCAAAATACCTGCATCCTTGCAGCTATTTCTTCTTCCCGGGTGAAATTCACCATGAAAACCTGTAGGTTTGCAGGAAAACGCCGCCTATTCTGGCTAAGCAAAAGGTTCTATTGAACCTGGATCCGCCTCTCCATCAGCGACTGACGGCATGATAGTCCCCCCGGCATGTTGTTTATGCAGCACGCTTGCCGAGAGAGGCGGCGTTATGCACGTAAGCATGCCGAGAGAGGCCGCGTTATGCAACACGCTTGCCGGGAGGACCCGAGCTTGGAAACCACTGCTACCCCGCTGCTGCGGCCGATTTGATAGTGCAGCAGAAGAGCAAGGCACAAAAAGCCCGGATTTCCAACGATGTGTCGGAAATCCGGGCTTTTTCGTTTTTATGACGCCAAGAGCGGGTCATAACCTCTTCCCTGCTTATCCCTTCGCCGATTCCGCTCCGGCGGAACCGGGCAGCGCCCCGGAAGCTCCCGGCGCGGAGGCCGCAGGAGACAGCGAACCGGCTGTCTCTTGCGCTGCTGCCGTCTCCCGCCGGGACGGCAGCGCCGAATCGCCGCCCTGTCTGCGGCGGGCGCCCGTCTTCATGAGGGCAATGCCGAAGATGCCGGCCGGCTTCTCCGGCGCCGTCGTATCTTCATCCGGCTGGGGCGCCAGAATGACGCCCAGCAGATGATGGTCGCCGTCGTATATGGCGCGCTGCAGGTACTTGCTCTCGCCGGCGGCGTTCTGCACCTCCAGCTTGCAGAACGCCGGACTCCGCCGCAGCGCCTCGTGCAGCTGCTGCGCCTTGCCGGTCAACGCTTCGCCGTTGACCTTCAGCAGGATCTCGCCCGGCAGGATGCCCAGCTCCTGCGCGGGGCTGCCGGGCAGCACGGCCAGCACCTTCAGGCCGTGCGGCGGATGCACGAAGAAGGGGCTGCTGCGGCGCTCCTCCAGAGCGCCGTACCACACCAGCCCTTCGTGCAGCAGCAGTGCCGCGAGCGCCGCGGGCAGCGTCAGCGGGCTGTACCAATCCGCCAGCAGGGCGAGGCCCAGCAGGGCGGCGCCGTACAGCAGCAGCCAGCCCGAAGCGCGGGCGCTCTTACGCTGCGGCAGCATGCCGGTCGTCAGCTGGCTGAAGCCGATGACGACCGGCAGCGAGACGAGGCCTAAGCCGCCGCCGAGCAGCGTCTGCCACGGCAGGTCACCGGCTCCCGCGCCTGCGGGAACGAGCAGGAAGAGCGGCAGCGGCCAGAACGCCTCCATCCGGTAGCCGCCCACGACCCGGCCGCGCTTGCCTTCCAGAAAGAGCGGCGTCGCAAGAGCCGGGCCCTGCCAGCGGGCCAGCAATGCCTCGGCAAGATGCAGGATGGCGGCCAAAGCCAGCAGCGCCGGAATATCCATTCCTCTTACCGCTGCCGCCGCCTCTCCTCCCAATCCTCCCGGCCGGAAATCCGGAAAGAAGGAAAGGATGAACTGCACGACACCGAGCAGGCCGATGGAATAAGCGAAGCAGAAATACCGCACCCGGAAAATGAGCAGAACGGCGCTGACCGCCCAGATGCAGACGACAGCGGCGCCCGTTACCGAGACGCCCAGCAGCACGGCTGCCAGCGAGACAAGAAGACCCGCGGCCAGTCCGCTCCAAATGACGCGCCATACTTCCCGGCCCCAGCTGTGCATTTTTACATGGATAAGCTTCCGCTCCAGCAGCGTCTGCCTGCGGTAATAAAGGGCGATGAACAGCAAAGCGATATAATAAAAGGGCTGCGTCAGCATATGCAGCGCGGCATTCCCCAAGCTTGCCAGCAGTTCCAGCATGTCATTCAAACGGATCGTCACGCTCCTTTGGGCTACGGCACCTTTAAGTGCGGCTCTTTCTCTATTCTAATGGAATCGAGGGGTCAAAGACAGGCCTAGCGGACAGAAAAATATGGGTTCCGGCTGTCTGCCGGCAAGAAATAACCCCCGCCAAACGGGGATCTCGCTTCAAAAGCTTATAAATGAGAAAAAGAAGGCTGCAGGCAGCCTTCTTTATGATTTCGACGCCTTCGCGCCGATCTCCTTTCGGATCTCTTCAATTCCCCGGTTGCGCTGATTGTCGTTCGCCGGATTCTGGATCGCCTTGATCAAGGCCATTTCCAGCGCTTCCGCCGTCTTGGCGTCAATGATGCCGGTGACCTTCAGCTTGGCCGCGCTCTGGAATTTCCGCACAGCTTCCTTCGTGCCGGCGTCAAAATAACCGTCCTTGCGCCCAGGCTTGTAGCCAAGGCCCTCAAGCATCGTCTGCGCGCTCTTCACGTCCGAGCTGTTCGTGTTGTATTGCAGCGGCCGGCTTTTGTCAATCGGCGACACCGCAAAATAATCCGGCTGGGCCACGGCGATATCCGGCTTGATGCCCTTGCCGTGAATCCAGGTGCCGTTCGGTGTCAGCCATTTGGCAATCGTAATCTTCAGCAGGCTGCCGTCGCCCAGCTGCTTGTCGAAGCTGGTCTGCACCGTGCCCTTGCCGAAGGAGTTCTCGCCGATCAGCTTGGCTCCGGCGGACTGCTGCAAGGCTCCCGCCAGGATTTCCGAAGCGCTGGCGCTGCCTTTGTTCATCAGCACGGTAACCGGATAATCCTTGCCGCTGCCCTTGGAGGTCGTCAGCTCGCGCTGCTTCTCCTTGTTCTCCACCTGCACGATCGTCTTGCCGTTCGGGACGAACTGCTCGGCAATATCGATGACAACCGGCAGCACGCCGCCGGGATCGTTGCGGACGTCGATGACAAGGCCTTTCAGTCCCTTTTTCTCCAGCTTGTCCAGTTCTTCCTTGAAGCGGTCCGCGGTGTTCAGCGAGAACTGTGTAATCTCGATAACGCCGACGCCGCCCTGTTCCATGGAGGAGTAAACCGTCTCCAGCTTCACGTCGTCCCGCATGATCTTGAAGGTCAGCGGGTTCGCTGAACCGCTGCGCTGGATGACGAGAACCGCTGTGCTGCCTTTAGGGCCGCGGATTTTGGCGACCGCGTCGTTCAGATCCATCCCCTCCAGCGATTGTCCGTTCACGGAGACGATAATGTCCTTCGCTTGAACTCCGGCCTTCTCCGCCGGCGAGCCTTTAATTGGCGACACGACGACGACTTTGCCGTTATCCGAAGACACCTCGGCTCCGATGCCGGTGAACGAGCCTTCGATGCTCTCCTCGAATTTCTCCGCCGTTTCCTTGGCCATATAATTGGAATAAGGATCGCCGAGCGCTTCCATCATTCCGTTAACCGCGCCGTCGATCAGCTTGGTTCGGTCCACGTTCTGGTAGTAATTGCTCTCGATCAGGCCGAGCGTCGTTCCAAGCTTCTTCGCCTCGCTCTGCTCTAGTCCGCCGATTGACAGGGCCGTTGCCGAGCTTTCCCCGGCAGCCTGTCCGGAAAAGAGCGAGCCTGTCACGGCTAGCGCCAGCAGGCTGCCGCACAGCAGGGCGGCGATTACCATAAAAGCCGCGGTGCTCTTTTTTATCATGAAGCCTTCACCGTCCCTTCTTGTCCATCATGCCGGTCTGTAGAGGTCCGTCCATAAGGATCGGTCTGACTTCCAGTATATGCCGTAATGCCAAATAATATTTATAATTCCTTGAAACTACAGGTAATCCATCGGCTCGACCGGCTTTCCGTCAATCCGAACCTCGAAGTGAAGATGCGGTCCGGTTACCCGACCGGTAGCACCCGATTCCGCAATGGTCTGTCCGCGCTCGACCTTGTCTCCAACGCTGACCTTGATTCCGCCTTCGCGGATATGGCCGTACAGCGTCCACATGCCGCCGCCGTGGTCGATAACCACGCAGTAGCCGTAGCCGCTCCACCATTCCGCGACAATGACCGTGCCCGCTTCGGCCGCATGAATGTCGGTGCCCTGCGGAACGGCGAAATCAACGCCGGTATGCAGCTTGCGCTCTCCCGTCACCGGATGAATCCGGTAGCCGTAGGGCGAAGAAATCCGCGCGCTGCCCACGGGCAGCAGCAGCGGACCGCTGCCGCTGGCGTAAGTGCCGCCCGAATCGTCGCCGCCGTGATCGACGTCGGAATCGTCTGAGCTGTCGGCCGCTGCCGCCGCCCTTTTCGCGGCTTCCGTGGCCGCTCTTCTAGCCGCTGCTGCTTTGGCCGCCGCCGCTCTTCTCGCCGCTTCTTCGGCCTTGATCTTGTCCTTCTGGTCTTCGAGCGCGGCCCGCTGGCTCGCCAGCTGTACCAGCTTGGCGTTCTGCTCCTGGCTGATATCCTCGGCGTCGTCGATAGCCTTGTCGTAATAGGCGATCAGCTGCTGCTTCTCCGCTTCCTTCTCCTTCAAGACGCTCCGCTGGGATTCCAGATCGGTGTAGAGCTGCTTGGCCTGGGCGTACTGGCCTTCCAGCTCCTTCTTCTTGGCGGTCACAATCGCTTCGTCCCGCTTATGCTGATCCAGCAGATCCTGATCCTGGTCTACGATCAGCTTAAGAGAATCCGCTCGGTCCAGAAAATCCGAGAAGCTCTTGGAAGAGAGCAGCACGTCAAGATAAGACACCGCTCCATCCGTATACATGAGACGAACGCGGGATTCAATCAGCTTTTGCCGTGAATCCACCCGTTCCTGCGCGGCGTCCAGCTCGGATGCCGTCGTCTTCAGCGATTTCTCGGTGCTGTCGATTTTGGAAGAAATCTGCGTCATTTCTCCCTTGACCAGTTCGATCTGGCCGAGCACGTATTGCAGATTCTGGTTCGTTTTATTCTTGTAATGCTGGGCCTGCTGACCCTGGGCAGAAGCTTTTTCCTGCTGCGCCTTGGCGCTCTTCACATCCTGCTGCAGCTCTTTAAGCTGCTTCTCGATTTCGGCGACGCTTGTCTTCTTGGCATATCCTTCAGAGGGCTGGAACATTACGGCAGACAGCAGCAGTACGGCTAATCCGGCGGCTATTTTTTTCAACTCGCGTTCCCCGTCCTTTGTTTATTAGTGTTCGGATGACCAACTCTTATATTTTCAAAAACTTGCGGATGGAAACGGTGCTTCCCCATACGCCGATCAGTATCCCCAGGCCGACCAGCAGACCGCCCAGCTGCATCCAGATATCATTAAAGGGCAACAGTCTCCAACCCATTAGCGGATCGCCCTTCATAGACGAATTCAGTCCGGTATAACCGGCATACAAAACTCCGACGGTAACCAGTGAGCCGAGCAGTCCGATCAGTGCGCCTTCCACAAAAAACGGCCATCGGATAAAAGCATTCGTCGCCCCCACCAGCTTCATGATTCCGATCTCCTTGCGGCGGGCCAGTATGGTCACCCGAATCGTATTGGAAATCAGGAACATCGACATCAAACCGAGCCCTGCGACAAAAACAAAGCCGATATTGCGGATCGTACGCGTGATCTTAAACAGCGTCTCGATAGCGCCCTGGCCGTATTTCACCTTGTAAATCGGCTTCTCCGGATGTGTGTCGTTCAGCGCCTCGATCTTCTTCGCCACAAAAGGTACGGTTGTCGGCTCAATCACTTGTACCCGGAATGCGTCGTTCAGCGGATTGTTGTCCTTGTCAAATCCCTCCAGGATGCTGTCGGCATCCGGCCCCAAATCCTTGCGCAGCTCAGCGAGCCCCTGCTCCTTGGAGACGAATTCGACCTTGCTGACCTCGGGCATGCTGCCAATTTCGTTCTGGATCGTATCGCGCAGAGCCTCTTTCGTTTCCAGCGTCAAATGAACGGTAATCTGTACCTGGCTGTCCGCTTTGTCTGCCAACGAATTTACATTTAGTACCAATAAAATAAAAACACCCAACACGAGCAATGAGACGACAATGGATGTGATGGAGGCCACCGACATCCAGCCGTTGCGGAATACGTTCTTGAAGCCTTCCCGCACATGCCGCAAGAAGGTTTTAAAACTCATATCCGTATTCTCCTCTCAGCTGGTCTCTGACAATCTGTCCATGCTCGATGGCCAGAACGCGTTTGCGCATTTTGTTCACGATATCCCGGTTATGGGTCGCCATGACAATGGTCGTGCCGCGAAAATTGATCTCGTCTAGCAGCTGCATAATGCCCCACGACGTTTCCGGGTCCAGATTGCCGGTAGGCTCGTCCGCCACAATAACCGCCGGATTGTTGACGATGGCCCGGGCGATGGCAATCCGCTGCTGCTCTCCGCCGGAGAGCTGGGAAGGCTCGCGGTTCGCTTTGGAGCGCAGACCCACAAGGTCTAGCACCTCGTTCACCCGTTTCTTGATTTGCTTTTTCGGCGCCTCGATAACCTCCATCGCAAAAGCGACATTCTCAAAAGCCGTCAGCTTTGGAAGCAGGCGAAAATCCTGGAATACCACGCCGATGTTGCGGCGCACGTAAGGAATTTTGCGAGGCTTCAGCTTGCCGATATTAAAACCGCCTACGGAAATCTGACCTTTGGTCGGCGTTTCTTCTCTATAAATCAATTTCATGAACGTCGATTTTCCCGCGCCGGAAGGACCGACGATATATACGAATTCGTTGCGGTCGATTTTGACCGACACTCCTTGTAGCGCAGAGGTGCCGTTGGGGTACGTCTTCCAAATATCCTGCATTTCTATCAAGTTATCACTTCCCGATTCTGACATTATCCGCTCGCGCTCTTCGACAATCCTCCGCGCAAGCTTCCATAAACTGCAATATTACCGCAACGTATCTATTGTAACAAATCCGTAACTGCTTGAGTACCCGAAAGTTTTGAAGGCACCCGGCATATATATCTAAAATATCACGCCCGGGCGCGCGTCCCTATAACTATATCGGAATAGCGGACCGTGTTTCTAAAGAGACCGAGCGCGGCAGAACCAGCGCCTGACGGCGCAAATATCGTTCCAGAGGAGACTTGCGATGAGAAAATTATATGGCGCCCTGATTGCGTTAACCGGCCTGATTTTGGCGGTTTCGCTAGTGTATGGAGGGCTGTATTTATATGCGGGGCAGCGCAGCGTGCCGAAAGGGACGGCGCTCGCGGGCTGGAATGTCGGCGGAATGGACATGGCGCAGGCGCGTGCGGAGCTGGAACGGAAGCTGCAATCGCTCCATGCGGTTCCGGTCACGCTGACTGCCGGCGGGGGGACGGATATCCGGCTAACCCTGAAGGAAGCGGGTATTTCGTATAATGCTGATCTGTTTCTAAGCGGCCTGGACCGGCTGACGACCGGAAGCCTGCTGGATCGGGTCAAGGCCCGCCGCGGCTTTGAGAAGGCCTGGGGCCTTCAGGCCGATTGGGACAGCGCTCTATTGAAACGCAGCCTGAGTCCCCAGTGGGAACGCACCGCCTTCGGCGATCCGGTGAACGCCACCCGGAGAATCACGGATAGCGACGGGATTGTCTACACGCCGGGAAGCACCGCACAAAGGGTGGACTGGGCCGCACTGGAGGCTTCGCTTAGAGCCGCGCTGCCCGTCAGCTTCGACCGGGCGGAGGCTGCTCGGGGCGAGGGAATCGTCATAGAGCTGCCCCTGAAGACAGTGCAGCCCGATGTGACGGTCGATTCGCTTCGGGAACAGGGCGTGGCGCGGAAGATAGCCGAATTCAGCACCTCGCTGGGCGCAAGCGGACCGGGAAGAAGCTACAACGTGGAATCCGCCGCGAAAGCGGTGAATGACACGCTCCTTCCCCCGGGCGGAATATTCGACTACGGCAAAGCGGTCGAAAAAGCGGTGAGCACCACCGGCTTCCGCGAAGCGCCGGTTATCGTGAACGGCAAGCTTCAGCCGGGCGTCGGCGGCGGCATCTGCCAAGTGTCCAGCACGCTGTATAATGCGGCGCTGCGCACGGGACTGGAGATCGTGGAGCGGCGCAACCACTCCCTGCCGGTAAGCTACCTCCCCAAGGGCCAGGATGCGACCTTCGCGCAAGGGTCGATCAATTTCCGCTTCCGCAATAACACCGGCAGCTATTTATTGATCCGATCGGCGGTCCGGGGGCGTACGCTGACCGTCAAGTTCTTCGGCACCTTCCCGCAAAATATATCGTACACGGTGGAATCGAAAACCGTGGAAATCCTGGCGCCCGGCAGACGAACCGTTCCCGATGCTTCCCTGCCGCGCGGAGCCTCGCGCACGCTCCAGAGAGGCAAAGCGGGGTATATCGTGGAGACCTATCTCGTCCGCAAGGTCGACGGCAAGGCCGTGGACCGGAAACGGCTGTCGCGCGACATTTATCGGCCGCAGCGATCCCTTGTCGCCGTCGGTCCGGGCGGAGCCGGACTGGCCGCGCCGGAACCCTCCGAACGTCCGCTGGTGGAGGACGGAATACGGAAGGAAAATTGAAGAGGGCTAACCGGTAAGTGAAACCGATCGGCCGCCCCGCGTCCATCCGCTTCATCATCTCCGCTCTAACCCAACAAGGCCGGAATCGCCAAAGTGCGGTTCCGGCCTTGTTGGAGTCGTCCGTAATTAGGATTTCTTTTTAAGACTTTTTCCCATCTATTTAATCCGTGCTTTACTTAGGGAGACCGCTCTCTTTACAATCGGCTGATATACTGATGATATACTCGTAGCTATGATTAATTTAGACATTCGGGAAAGGATGACTTCATATGATAACCACAAAGGCTGCATCAACCACCGTCAAGCTGGCGGAAATCATGCGCCCCGTCCCGGTAGTCCTTGACCATCACACATGCCGGCAAACGCTTCGCACCATGTTTGAGCACCCGGAATCCAAGTGTCTCGTCCTCTGCAATACCGCAGAGAAGCCGGTCGGATTGCTGATGAGCGAGAAGTTCTATTTAGTAGCGACCGGCAGGCTCGGAACGGATACGTTCTACAGAGAACCCGCAATGAAGCTGGCCCATAAACATCCGCTGATTGTCGACATCGCATGTGAGCCCCACACGGTTCTGGCCATGGCGCTGGACCGCAACCCAATACATCGCAACGACAGTATTATCGTCACTGACTGCGGCAAGCTGGCTGGAGTGTTGTATGTCTCCGATTTGCTCGCCTTCCGGTCATAGACAATACCGCACTCATCACCCGCCGCCACGAATCTTTCGCTTTTGCTTATCCCCGCTTCCCCTCTGCAATTAGAACAAGGTATCCGGAGACATGTCGATTCTCCAATATCCGTTAACCTTTTTCAGCTTCACCGTCACTCGCTCCGCCTCCTGCGTGTTGTTCGGATAAGGCACTGTCAGCTCGAAGACGGCAGCGGTTGCATTTTTGGAAACCATGCGGGCGGTCGCCTTCTCAAACAGCAGCAGATTCCCCAGATCGGCATTGACCTGAGCCATTCTTCCATTCTGTTCATAAAATTGCGTTTGAGCGTAAAAAGCCGCCGCATTATGCGTGTAGGCCTTTTTGACATAATGCAACAGCTGCTGCTTGGTGCCGATGTCGGCAGACAGATACCGGTATTCCTGTCCGTTATATTGAAAAGTCTCAAGCTTGACGAGATTCCCGCCCCGGTTTGTGTAGAAAAACACCTCTCTGGCATAAACCACGAGCGGGATGATACTGCTTGCCGTCAAGTTGTTGATGGCGCTCGGATTACCTTTTGCAGTCTTAACCGCCGCTGCGGCCGCCACCGTCTTCACCCCGCTTGAACCCGTTGACGCCGCCATCGCTCCGCTTCCCGCAGATACCAAACCCAAAGACAGCGCCAGCGATCCGATTAACCATTTTTTGTTCACTATTATTCCTCCTTTGGATTGGATTCTAAGCTATCAATACCCTTTTGGCACAAGAACGAAAACGATTTCAACTTAGTTCGGCGCAAAAAAATCCGGACTCCTCAAAGGAGCCGGATGCAGAGCGGAAAATGGATGGGGATGCCTTGGTTAATGGCCGGCAAAGGCTGTTTGGTCAGAGCCTGATTTTGTCCAGGAGTTCTTGTCGTCCGCTTTATCTTTGTCTGCTTCTTCATAGTAAGCCGTGAAAGATACCGTTGCCGTTAAAATACTGCTCACGCTTTGGGCGGCATTGTTACTGCTTGATCGCTGGAAAACAAAAGAATCCACGTTAATGATGCGCGGCAAAAGTTGCAGAGCCCTCATCCAGTTGCGGATGCCGGTATAGTCGCCCTCGACCACGGCAGTCATTTTCAGCGCCTTAACGGTTGGATAAGCGGCGGTGGAAGTGCCTGTCATTTCCTGAATGGGGTTCGTGTCTCCCGCTGTGAAGCTGATGTCCTTCAACCTGGCGTTCGTCACCGTACCGATGGCCCGCAGATCGAGAATTAATTGTTCGCTGTTATCACCGCGCGGAAGCTGCGCCAGCAGCGCTTCCTCTTCCGAGTCGCCGGGTGAGGAGCTTTGGAGTTTATCGATTTGGTCCTGCAGCAATTGATTCTGCTCATTCATCTGTGCGAGCTGCGATTCCTGTTCGCTGACCTTCCGGCTCGCGGACTGCACTCCCAGCAAATAAAAAGCCAACAGGATCAGAAATAGAATGAGCATTCCAAGTACAATTGGAGAACGGTATTTATTGAGTTGTTCCACTGCTGTCCTCCTCCCCCTGGCTGCCCTGCCCGCCTGTATCTGTACCTCCAGCGCCTTCGCTCGGCTTCTTGGTGGCAAGGTTCACCTTGTACACCGCTGTATATGATTTGGTTAATCCCGCTGCCGCTGGACCCGCGCCGGTATCTCCTTCTGTCAGCTTCTGAATCGAAGCGTCCACGGTAAATGACATTTGCCGAAGATTGGCCAGGTAGATCGAAGCATCCTCCATCCGCGGTACTTTTACGGTCAGATCAATGGATGTGCGGTACGTATAATTAATATTGCGGAGCGCACTGCCCTGCGGCAGCCCGGACGCCAGCTCATTCAGCACGGAAACGATGTTCATCTTGTACTTCAAAATTTCGTCGACCGCCGCTTTACGGTTCAGCTGTCCTCCGCCTCCGTTCAGCTTGGCAAGCTCCACTTGAAGCATCGTCCCCCGGTCCTGCGCTCCTTGTATTTGCTCGATGTTGTTCGAGATTTTACCGCGTTCCGCAGCGTAATAAATGCCGGTTCCAATAACGCCAAGCAGCCAAATACCGACAAGAGCCGTGGCAAGGTAAGGGAACAGCATTGCTTCCCTGTCTTCCCGAGGGAGCAGGTCTATCGTCAAGAAGCCGCTGCTGCGAAGAGCAGCCCCAACGGCCACACGGTAATCGTTAAGCCCAGGATCGGGCAAATTGGTAGCAGCAAAAGGATTCAGCCCGATCATGGAAACTTCCAGCTCCGTCAGCGACAGATTTAATTCCTCGAACAACTGTCGGCGGGCATCGGGAGATCCGGCGATCAGCACATTTTTAATACGGGTGCTGCCGTCGTGCAAGCTGTATTGATAGAAGTTGAGCATCCGCGAAATTTCGGCGGTAATCTCTACCATCTGCTCCGGCGAGAGCTGCTTCTGCGACGCCTCTGACGAGGCCGCCGCTTCCGCCCTATACTGTTCTCCGCCAGGAGCAAGGTCGGCCGATGGCATGGCCTGGTTCAATTCGCCTCGGTTAATCGTGCGGATGAACACCGGATTCCCGCTGCGGAACATGTACACATCCAGCATGGACTGCTCCATATTAATGAGCATCGTCTCTTCAAAGCTCTCGCCCTGCCCCAGATACAGGCTTCGTGCCAGCGCCGTCGCCGCGATCTCCACACTGCTTACCCGCAGACCCGCCTTTTCCAAAATATCGATGTATTCCTGGATCGGCTTGCGTGGAGCGGCAAAAACCAGCAGATGGCTTTGGTCCTCATCAATCTCTGTAGTCACGTAATCGTAAACGGGATTGTCGAACGGCAGATGCAGCCCCGTTTCCACTTCCAGCTTGACGAGCTGCTCCACCTGCTTGTCATTGGTGCTCGGAATGGTCATTTTTCGGACAATGATCTGAGACGGGGGAATGGACAGGGCAATCCGGGTGCCCCGCAGTCCTTCTTTCTTCACCCATTTCTTGACCCGGTCAAGCAGCGCGGCGCCTTCAGCCACCTGGTTCCCCACGATCATGCCCGGAGGGAGCGGGAGAAATCGTTTCTTGCGGACTTCCCATGACTTTTTGTTCTTCAAGCTGATATAGCGGATTCCCGTCTGCTCAATCGCAAGACCGGCCGCCGTTGTACTGAGTCCAAGCATATGAATCGATATTCCTCCTAACGGATGAGCGAGAGATACCCGCCTATAATCTGTGATCCGTAACCGTACGCGAGCAAACCACCGACCGCCAGCCACGGACCGAAAGGAATCGGCTGTCTGCGCCCCACCACGCCCAGCAGCTGGAGCGTTCCGCCGACAAGAGTTCCCAGAAGACAAGCGGTAAAGAAGGCGAGCAGAACATTCGGAAACCCGATGACCCATCCCAGCAGCGCGAACAGCTTGACATCTCCCATACCCATTCCTCCGAATAAAGCAAACGGAAGAATGACGCCGCCGCCGATTGCAGCCCCCAGCAAATGCAGCCACAGCGGGCCTCCCGGGAACAGCAGGGTCAACAATAGCAGAATCGGCAGAAAAAACAGCAGCGCCTTATCCGGAATCAGCATGAATTTCAAATCCGAGACCGTAACAATGACAGCCAGACTGGACAGCATCATCGCGGTGATTCCACTGCCGTTCAACCCAAACTGGAGATAGGACCACAGAAACAGCAGTCCCGTCGCGAGTTCTCCCAGCGGATAGAGCGGAGACACGCGGGTGCCGCAGTAGCGGCATTTCCCGCCGGCTGCAAGCCAGCTGAATACCGGAATCAGGTCTCTTGCTTTCAGCCTTGTCCCGCAGCTTGTGCAGTGCGACGGCGGAGACTTCAGCGATTCCCCCGCCGGCACCCGCAGCGCCACGACATTATAAAAGGAGCCCAGAATCAGTCCGAGCAAGGTGATATATATAGCGATAAAAATAGTCATTGTTTAGTTTCCCTTTCGGGGATTTTAAAAAAGGAATCGGAATGGTCCGATTCCTGGGTAGAAATTATGTTATTCAATAATAACTTTAAGTTCCCGATGGAGCTGTAGAAGCTGTAGCAGGTGCTGACGGTTTAGATTTCAACACTTCCTCAGCCGTATAGCTTTTTGAAGAAGTATTAGAAGTACTCAAAACAACTGCATAACCTGAACTTGCATTTACTAACTTGCCTTGCGAATCAAAGTTTACTGTTATTGCGGTTAAAGGTACCTTTGTACTGGGGAGGTAAACTGGGTTTTCCAAGTACCCTCCGGTTTGAAGATTAGTTAGAGTAACATCTGTGCTTGAATTTGAGAAATCCCCGGCTTTTTCGCCAATAATATACATACGCGCTGCATTGAAAACCTGATTTGCAGTCGCGACATCTGAATCTTTTTTAGTATTATTAATAATTCCGCCGATCAAAGGTATAGCAATAACCGAAATAATCCCCAAAATAACGATAACCGCCAACAGCTCGATCAGCGTAAACCCCTTCTGATTCTCTTCCTTGCTCAATCTTTTCTTAATCGCGTTTGCCAACATTTCGTGTCTTCCCCCTTGATAAAATGTGAGTAGATGATACCCGAATGGTTTGATGCGGCGGAACCAGTCTTCCAGATCCTCTGCATGCAAAACAAATATAAAATAGCCTTTTCGTCGTCCAGCCCATGCAGAAGATGCTTAACCGCCCACCTGTTCCGGCGCCACCCCTCTCCAATTAATCCGGTTACCCCATATTGCTGTACAAACTGAACATCGGCAGCATAATCGCCGCAACAATGACTCCTACCACTCCGGCCAAAAAAGCGATCAGCAGCGGTTCCAGCAGCGACTTCAAACGGTCCACGGTGTTCTCGACATCCATCTCATAGAAGTCCGCCACCTTGGAGAGCATCTGGTCAAGCGCCCCGGTCTCTTCGCCGATGGCGATCATCTGCGTAACGAGCGGCGGGAAGACCCACGCTTTTTTGAGCGGATCGGAAAGCGGGTTGCCGAGGCGAAGCGAATCGCCCGCACTGCGGATATACTTGCCGATAACCTTGTTGCCGGCGATCTCCTCTACAATGCTCAGCGACTGCAAGATCGGCACCGAGCTGGCGTAGAGAGAAGAAAAAGTGCGCGTAAACTGTGCAATCGAGCCCTTTTGATTCAGCTTGCCGAACACCGGAATCTTCAGCTTCGCATAGTCAATGGCATAGGCCCCTTTTTCCGTCCGCTTCGTAATTTGGAAGGCCGCTACCAGCAGAATAATGCCAAGCATCCAAAAATACCACTGGCCCTGGATGCTTTTGCTTAACGCCAGCACCAGCTTCGTAATCGCCGGAAGATCGGCGTTCATGGATTCGAACATCGTGACGAACTGCGGAACAATGGCCCAGAGCAAATAAATGACGGCCGCAACCGCCATAATGGCTACGGTGATCGGATAAGTCAGCGCGGACTTGATTTTCTCGGTTGTCGTGTGCTGTTTTTCAAAGAACATTGCAAGCCGATCCAGCGTTCCTTCCAAATCGCCCGACTCTTCGCCCGCGCGGACCATGCTGACAAAAAGCGAAGGAAAAATCTTCTTGTGCTCCTGAACGGCCTGCGAGAACGCGATCCCGCGCATCAGGCTGGAATTCACGTCCTGCAGCGCTTTTCTCAGCGGCTTGCTGTCGGTCTGCTCCGCCAAAATGCGGGTTGCATCGATAATCGAAACGCCTGCGCGGATCAAGGTCGCGAACTGCCGGCAATATATAATAAAATGAATCGTCTTCACCGGATTTCCGATATAAATGTCCATCGACAGGATGGAATTCTTCTGCTCGTTCAGCAAAAATACGGTAAGTCCCCGTTTGCGAAGCTCTTCCATCGCCGATGGCTTATCAAGGGCTGTAAGCTTTCCCTTCAACTGTTTGCCGCCGGATGTCCGTACTTGGTACTCAAATTGTGGCATCGGTTCTCACCTCCGCCATGTAAGCCTTGGCCGCCTCCGGACGGATCAACCCATGCGATAAATAATCGCGGATGGCCATGTCAAGAGTATGCATGCCGAGCGAGCGTCCGGTTTGCATAATATTTTTGATCTGGTGCGTCTTCTCGGTGCGGATCAGGTTGGAGACCGCCGGTGTGTTCAGGAGAATTTCCGTCGCGCACAGACGCCCTTTGCCTTCAGCCCGCGGGAACAGCCGCTGCGAAATGACGGCCAGCAGCACGGAAGCAAGCTGCAAGCGAATTTGATTCTGCTGATGCCCCGGAAAGACATCGATTATCCGGTCAATCGTCTGCGGTGCATCGGTCGTGTGCAGCGTTGCCATGACGAGATGCCCCGTCTCCGCGGCGGTAACGGCTGCCGAAATCGTCTCCAGGTCGCGCATTTCCCCGACGAGAATAACGTCAGGGTCCTGGCGCAGCGCCGCCCGCAGGCCGTTCGAGAAGCTGGACGTATCGCTGCCGACCTCGCGCTGATCGATCAGGCACGTGCCGTGGCTGTGCAAAAACTCGATCGGATCCTCCAGCGTCACGATATGCTTGCGCTCATTCCGGTTGATATGGTTCAGCATCGCCGCAAGCGTGGACGATTTCCCGCTGCCCGTCGGCCCTGTTACCAGAATCAGGCCCTGCGCCTTCAGCGCAAGGGCAGACAGCACCGGCGGAAGCGCAAGCTGTTCCAGACTCGGGATTTCCGCCGGAATGCTCCGGGCTGCAATGCTGATCCCTCCCCGCTGCCGGTAGACGTTAACCCGGAACCGCACACCGCCTTCCAGCGGATAGGAGAAGTCGAATTCGCCGGCGTCCCGAAACTCCTTCTCCCGTTCAGGTCCAAGCAGATCGAGCGCCATCTGCTCTGCCTCCCCCGGGCCAACGAGTCCGCCCTCCACGTTATGCAGCTTGCCGTCGATGCGCAGCACCGGCGGAGAGCCGACAGAAATGTGCAGGTCGGATGCTCTGGAGGAGTATGCCATATGCAGCAAATGTGTAATTTGTCTTGTATCGGACGGCATGGTTATTCTCCTCCTGTCATTAATGCGAGACCGTTTCCCGCAGCACTTCCTGCAGCGTCGTCAATCCCTGGGATACCTTAAGAAATCCGTCTTCCATCAATTGAACCAATCCCCGTTCCTTCGCCGCTGCCCGCAATTCTTCAACCGAGGCGGAATTCGTAATCAATTGGCGGACATGGTCATCAATTGTCAATACTTCATGAATCGCAATCCGCCCGCGGTATCCGGTTGTATTGCAGCTTCCGCATCCGCGGCCGCGGTGCATGACTTCCCGCTTCAAACCGTACTTGCCAAGCATGATCGATTCCTGCTGGGACGGAACGTAGGCCTCTTTGCATTCTGTGCATATTTTGCGCACCAACCGCTGCGACACGACGCCGATCAGCGACGAAGCGATCAAATACGGCTCGACTCCCATATCACGCAGGCGTGAAACGGTACTGATCGCGTCATTCGTGTGCAATGTGGACAGCACCAGGTGTCCTGTCAGCGAAGCTCTGATGGCGATTGCGGCCGTCTCCGTGTCCCGGATTTCCCCGACCATGATAATGTTCGGATCTTGACGAAGAATGGAGCGCAGACCGGCTGCAAAGGTTAATCCGATCGCCGGATTGACATGAACTTGGTTGATCCCCTCCAGCTGATACTCCACAGGGTCTTCAACCGTGATGATATTGACGCTCTCTTCATTCAGCTGGTTAAGAGCCGAGTACAACGTCGTTGTCTTGCCGCTGCCCGTCGGCCCCGTTATCAACAGAATGCCGTAAGGCTTGCCAATCATTTCTTTAAAAGCCTCGGCATTGCCGTCGCTAAAACCGAGGTTATCCACCGACTTAACCCCGATGCTCAGATCGAGCAGCCGCAGGACGATTTTCTCGCCATGCATCGTAGGCAAGGACGATACGCGGATATCGACCATCTTGTATTCGAACTGCATCTTGATCCGGCCGTCCTGGGGCAGCCGACGCTCGGCGATGTTCAGGCGGGCCATAATCTTTAGCCGTGCCGTAATGAAGCCCTGCATCTGCTTTGGAATCAGCCGCTCGGTCCGCAGCGTACCGTCAATCCGGTATCGGATGGCGAGATTATTTTCGCCGGGGTCCACATGAATATCCGATGCCCGTAGCTGCACCGCCTGCTGAATCATCTGGTTGACCAGGCGGACAATCGGCGAGTCCTCATCGGTAATTTCCGTTTCTTCAATCTCTTCCTGCGAAGGAAGCTCACCCATCATCTGGCTCATTGAATCGCGCATGCCGTAATGCCGGGCGATCGCCCGCTGCAGCTCGTCTCTTGTGGAGATTGCGGGCTCGATCCGGAATCCGGTGCTCATGCGCAAATCTTCAATTGCAAAATAGTCCAAAGGGTCCGCCATAGCCACCATCAGCTTGCCGCCCTCTTTCATAAAAGGCAGAACTTGATAGCGCTTGGCCATGCTTTCGGGAATAATCTGCGTAATCGCAGGGTCGATCTGATATTTAAAAAGGCTTACATGCGGTATGCCTAGCTGAAATTCCAACACTTCGATCAGCTGCTGCTCGGTTATATAACCTTGCGAAATAAGCAGGTCTCCAAGCTTGCGCTTCGATTTGAGCTGTTCGACAAGCGCTTCCTCAAGCTGCTCCTGCGAGATGATCCCATTCTCTACCAGCAAATCTCCAAGTCTTTTTTTCACAATAACCAACGCAAACTCATCTCCATGCCGTGTAGTGTTTAATTTTTTATCGGCTGCAAGACTTTTAAAATTAAGAAATAGGAGTGGGTATTTCCCATTACATTTTCACAAAAAGGAACCGATAAATCGCTTATGTATTCTTTAATTCCAGGAAGCCGGATAAAACTGAATTTCACTCATAAAATGTAGTTCCAAAGTCTCGAATTTCAGGGTAATTTTTCATAGTTTTTTATTGCCTATCAATGAAAATTATCCTAGAATGATATATAGCATATAATAGGTAGTTTTACAATTAAAATTGCCTGAAAGTTATCGGTTTATAGAAAAATTTGAAATAAAATGCCAGAGTAAAGTTCTTATATAGAATCGGGGAGAGATTGCCTTGAAGCTTACCAAATCTAAATTACTTTTAATATTATCGGGCCTCGCTGTGTTGGGCCTGCTTGTGATGCCTGTCAAAAGCCTCATGCTGAGAGTGAATGCGGAACCCTTTGTTTACAACATCCGCATTTTGGAGGTTACAAACAGCGGGGAAAGCGATTTCAAATCGCTTACGGCAGCTAACGTAATCGTTGACACCATGAGCATGAACCGGTTTGTTTCGCTGCGCGATGACTTCGACGGAAAATACGACGCCGTCTATATCGGCAAGGGTACATACAGTAAGAATGGCAATTCCGGCAAATCTGATGACTCAAGCGACATCACCTCTCTAAAAGCAAAGCAAATTGCCGACTACTATATTAATAAAGGTCTTACCGTCATTTTCAACAATGCGTCTTTTGAGAGCCAAACCGGCATTCTGTATACTTCGTTCAATAAGTATCGTACAGACTCTCCGAGACAGAATGTCCGTTTTGTCAGCGACAGCGATTTAAGCACGTTCATTAATGACATCAACAGCGGCAGTACCGACGTTCTCCGTATGCTGAAGCAGCGCCCCCGTCTCACAATTACCAATAAGAGCGATATTACCGATTATAACCAAAATAAGAATTACCTTTACAGACCCGGCGACACCCTGGACTTTAAGTTCAATGTAGCCAATGTCGAGGATTTGAAGCATCACCCTATTTTGGTCAAGCTGTATGTCAGCAGGGATAAGTCCGTTCCCATGAAGGAGTCGCAGGTCGTTTCCGTCACGACTTTGGAGCAAAGCCCCAATGGAGAGATTACGTATACGCTTCCCGATGCGGCATCTGGCCTGTTGTACTGGAAACTGGAAATCATCGATAACTTGAATGCCACTAAGTTAAAAGATTACGACAGCGGCACAATCCGTTTCCGGGGGAAGCAGAAGGTTCTGAATGTTTTGCAGGTACTGCCCTCCGTAGGTAACAGCGAGCGATCGAGCAGTCTGCTCGACCCCAATAACATGAACCAGAGTTATTTGAATACGGAAGATTACAGATATAACATTA
Organism: Paenibacillus sp. URB8-2; assembly: GCF_013393385.1. Taxonomy (NCBI): domain Bacteria; kingdom Bacillati; phylum Bacillota; class Bacilli; order Caryophanales; family Paenibacillaceae; genus Paenibacillus; species Paenibacillus sp. URB8-2. Next base: position 5,165,125 of record NZ_AP023239.1, read on the forward strand.
CTGTCAAGCCGATCTCGGAGTTTAATAATGATATCGCCGCCCGGTATGAACTGGATGGGACCTATGGGCTTAACGGCACCTACGACATGCTTATTCTCGGATTCCGGAACACCGGAAATACTTCCCTCACGGATGGTGCCGCACAAGCTGTTCTCGATTACGCCAAGGTAACGAGACAGAGCGTTATTTTGGCAAACGATGCGGTGTATCACGGGAACAGCCCTGCGGCCAGAGCATGGGAACAATATTTTATGGATATCGCCGGACAGATTGATCCGCAGAAGAACTCCAACGTTAATGCGCCTTATTCAGCTAAATCGGTCAAGCCCGTCAACGACGGACTGCTCGCCCATTATCCGTTCTATCTCAGCGCGCTTAATGCCCATAACGAGCAAACGGATATCATTACGCCGGAAATTTCCACAGCCCATAATCCGTCCTATTCGCTAAATCTGGAGGACCCGGAAATTATTCCGTGGTATAACATCATCGGCGCAAACCGGGACAGCGACGATAGTGCGAATCATTACTATACCTATAGCAAGGGGAATATAACGTATTCCGCCACCGGACATATTTTAGGAACGCCCAGCAAGGAGCACTTCCCGGATTGGGAACAAAAGCTGTTCGTCAATATGATGTACCGGGGGTACATCGGCTCCAACCATAAACCGGAAATCACCGTCCATTTGCCGCAGCAGAACGATACGGTGCCTACTTATCAGAATGGGATTACCGTCGATTATAAAGTCGAAGATCCGGACCCTGAAGATCAGGAATTATATACGACAATCCGTTTCAAATCGAATGGCGTCTACTTAACCAACACCGGAATGGCGGAAACCTCCATACTTTCGGGAAAAACAGTTCATGAAACCTTCGCCAATCCGCTTCCGGACGGCGGGCCGCTGACCATTGAAATCACTGCCCGGGACAAGCAGGGGGCGCTGACCGTGACAAGCATTGACATCACCGTCCTCAAGGCTTCCGCCAATCTGGAATTGACGCGTACGCTGTCGTCCAACGTCAACGCCAGCGGCGAAGTTGCCATGGATGAGGCGTTTACCATTACGTACTCTGTTAAGCTGAAGTCCATTCCGTTCGATCAGGCGGGGACCGCTAATCAATCCTCAGCAGCGTTGACCATCTCGGACATCCGATTCCTTGAGAAGCTGCCTGCAGATCTGGAGCGAAACGGCGACTGGCCTGCGGGGATAAGTGTTTCCGGTGATGCAGCAGCCGGATATACACTGAGTAAATCGCTTGGCAGTATCACCTATACGTTAAAGACGGTCGACGGAGTTAAGACTTACGTGCCCGACTCTGCCGATCCAATCGTCTTCAGCATCAATGTGCGGGCGGCCGTCGCTAATACGTACCATTTTGACACTGCCAAGGTCAGCTTTGTCGATGCTCATCCGGTCTTGACGACAACGGCGACGCCTACGGCTGTGGCGACAACCAGTCCGTCGCCTACGGAAGCCACGGCCAGTCCGGCTGCAACGGGGACAACCCCGGCTCCATCAAACTTCGACCCGTCGGTCTCCTCGTCCGGCTCATCGCTGGGAATTGCGGGCGATTATAACGCCTTCATATTCGGCCCGGCGAATGTGACAGCTTCCTTGAAAGGGAACTTGGCGGCGGGAGGAAAAACGACGACCAGCGGGGTCGATATTAATCAATCCAATGGAAGCAGCGTTCCTTATGCGATCGTCACCGGCGGAGATCTTGATTTTCACAACGGTACCGTTTACGGAAATATTTTGCATCAAGGAAGCTACACGAAGGTAGATAGCGGCAATATCATAAACGGAACCTACAAAAAAGGGTCGCTCATCGATTTCGAGACAGCGCGCTCCTACTACCAGATTCTTTCGGATAAATTGGCGGATGTTACTCCTAACGGAACTTATGATAAGGATCTTAATTTATCTGGAACTGGCACGGGAACGGATTCCATCGTTGCTTTCAAGATTGAATCTAAAACTTTTGAAAAAGCAGGCTGGCCCAATGTATCTCAGATTTCCGGCAAGAATATTATTTATACGATTACCACAAAGGATAAGGATAAAGATAAGGATGTTATTACTTTGAACAAGGCTTTCGGGCTGCCGAGCGGGGTTAGCGGGGATCATGTGATCTATAACTTCCCGGATGCCGAGACGGTTAACATTTCCGGAGTGGAAATCAACGGGTCGGTATTGGCGCCCAGGGCCGTTCTGAACTTCACCAACGGGCAGATTCACGGCAATGTGATCGCGGCATCGCTCAATGCGTCGTCTCTAATCGACATTAAGTCCTATGCAGGCCCGCTGCCCATTGTGATGCCGACGGCAACGCCTTCTGCAACACCGACGCCAACGCCGCCGTCACCATCGCCGGTACCGACGCCTTCGGCAACGCCGTCCCAGGCACCATTGCCGTTACCGACTACCCTTTATTTTCCGAAAATGACCGTGACAGCAGTGGAAATAATAACTAAACTGACGGTATCCGATACCACCTTGCTGGTTGGGGACCAGCAAAAATTGTCCCGGACGATTGAACCGGTGAGCAGAGCGGCAGACCCGTTGAACTGGAGTTCCAGCAACGATTCAATTGTCAGCGTCGACTCGGGCGGCGTCGTCTATGGCAGGTCGGCAGGCACCGCCGTTATCACGGCTTCTACCACCGATGGAAGAAACCTGAGCTCTTCGGCTACGGTTACGGTTCTTAATCCGTCGAGTCCGGCACCAAGTCCATCGGTTCAGCCAAGCCCATCGGTTACACCAAGTCCAACAATTTCGTCAAGCCCAACGACTTCCCCAAGTCCAACGAATCCGGCCGATCGGACATTGAGCCTGACGGCCGACAAAGATAAGGTAGTCATTAACGAAAGCGTGGCTTTGACCGCGGCTTATTCGAACTCGAACTCGAACGAGACCGGAGTACAGTATACGTGGAGCGCTGTGGATAACATGGGGAACCCAGTTTCAATTACAAGCAGCCAGGGATCTGCTGACTTCACAGCTGCAAAATCTGGCCGCTACACGATTACCGTCTCGGTAATCAGCGATCAGTTTACCGAAGCCATTACCCAAACCAAGGAAATTACCGTCGGACTTAACTCCTTGACCATCGGGTATCTTTCAACGGTGTTTGTCAATAATACGATTACTTTGACCGCATTGCCCGATCCAGCTGCACCTGAGGAGGAGTATGAATGGCATCTTGTCAATAATGGAGACGTTAGCCACGGCGGCTTTGTAGATGATCAAGGCGACATAAAAACTGAAGCTGTCGGTAACACTGTAGAGTTTAAAGGTATCCAGCCTAGCGGAGGCATTGAGGTTGTTGTAACAGCAGCCGGAATCACCAGCCCTCCATTCACGATCAAGGTATTATCCGAGCCGAATTTGGAATTCTCACCGGATTACGGCGTAATTAGCATTAATCAGTCACTCAATCTCTATTCGCTCCTGCATACGATCGATCCTTATGGCGATATTACTGCAAGCCTGGCGGGAAAGCTGGTCTGGACAATCGAAGGCAATCACGAGGGACCAGCCGTTACGCTCAAAATAAGCGATAAGTCTACCGTCATGATCACCGGCATTCGGGAGGGGACGGAGAGGATCAAAGTTTCCTATCCAAAAGGAACAGGAGAAATAGTAACTGCCTATTATACGATTAAGGTTATTGATCCGGCCACGGCCGATCATCGTTACTGACAAAGCCGAGCATGGATGCCAAGCCAATAGTATATCTCAATTTAAAAAAAGCAGCCGGTTGAAGCAAATGCTTCAACCGGCTGCTTTAATTCATAGCCGTTCATTCGGCTCTGTCTATGGCTGATTGCCGTCCCCGGTCTGACCGGTCTCCCCCGTTTGGGCAAGAAGCTCAATCGGATCAAGATGAATATTGACCTGGGTCACTCTCGGCAGCCCTACCCGCTGATCGGCAAAGACATCCTCATTATAGCGGATCACGAAACGGGCGGCGTCCTTCCCCTCCTGATCCTGATCCTCAAACTGAAACTCCGGCTGCCCCGGAATCGGAAACACCTTGCCGACAACCGCGTTAATCGTCAGATCGCCTTTGGCGAAGAATCCACCTTCCAGCGAGAAGATGGAGCCCACTCCGTATAACTCGGCCATACTGTCTGTATAAAAGAAGCCTTTCAAACGAGTCGCCACATTCCTAAATTCCTCAATGCGGTTGATCAGCACGGACCCCTTGGAGATAAGCACGAGTTCCTTATCATTTTTGCCGGAAATGTTGGCGTTAACGACGTCTGTGCTCCCCAGCACGAACATCGTGGAGTCGAGCTTGACCTCTCCCTTGATGTGCAGATTGCCTGTAACCAGAATATTCGCTTGAATCGTTGAATTGTCCACGGTCAAGTCCCCATTGACGATGAGCCAATGCGATTCTTCACTGCTCTGCGCCTTGGCCAGATCCGTAATTTCATTATAGGTGGTGCCATCCAGGTGCAGATTCCCATCGTTAATTGCGCTGGTTCCGAGATTCATAAGTCTCAGCTTAAACTCTCGTACAGCTGCATCATAGAGTTCCTGCTTCTTCCACTTCAGCTCATCTGCGGTCAAGGTATCGTCAACCAATTGGTCATAATCGCTCTTTACAGGCATTTTTAATGTGGTCATGTTTCCAGTAGGCTCCTGAAGCGTATCTACCAATCTTGTTCCTCTTGTCGTTGGCGTTTCTGCGCTGTTTTTACCCCCTGCACCATAGTAAGTAACGGCGAACTCCGCCTTATTGCTGGCCGATCCCGAAGCTTCGGCGACTTTATCCAGAAAGGAATCCTCTACGTCGATTTGCACGAAGGTGGACTGCTTCTTGACCTGGGAGTTCTCGTACACCTGCTTGACGCGGTCGTCCAACAGGGAGTATGTCTCTTTATCGGACACCGGTATCTCCTTATAAGCCGTTCCGTCCGTTGAATACTGCATATCCTTGAGCGACTGCACCTGCGCTTCTCCATCAATCCGGGGATACAAGGTCGTCTTGGTCGATTCGGAAAAATATTTATATTGGGCCACCGGGCTCAGCATTAGCTGGATACCCGCATATAGCTTCCCCTCGATATACGGCGCGCCGTTCAAATAGACGGTTCCCTCGGAACCGAGGGAATAATTCAAAAAGTCTGGAAATGTTGAAACTTCCACTTTCTGCTGCAGCGTCCGAACGACGCCGTTGACCGTTGCATTCGCCCGGATCACGATGACATATTTGCTATTCGTAGAGGCGCCCTCGTCCAGGGTAATGCTTGTAATCCCGTTAGCTGCGCCATTCAGGCTTGTGCTGGAGACGAAGCCGTTTTTCTCATTGTTAAGGGACACCAAAAAATTGTGAATCGACAGGTCCAGATCCGCCTGCGGCCTGCCCATGTAATTCTGTATCTTTTGGTTCACATCGGCGGTGACATATGCCATCACTTCATCAATTTTTTTCTGGGCCAAATGGATGCTCTGCACATCGTTTTCCCGCGTTTCGGTCCGTGTGGCTCCACCGATAGTGGCACTAAGAACACCGACTCCGAGAATCGTAAGCAAAAGCACAATGAACATGACCAGCACAAGAGCAGAGCCCTGTTCGGAGGACAAACGCTCTCCTATCCGCCCTAATCTCATGTCTGTACGATGAGAAGTACCGCACCTCCGCATATTTTAAACAGAACCTCCTAAAATCCGAATTGACTATTAAGCTCCAGTCTATCCTCTTCATTTCCTTGGTATTTCAGCACCAGCTTAATTTCAATGGTCCCGGAAGGATAGGGAGCGTTGAGCGGTGCGGTTCTTCCGTCCGTCTTGATCAACGTGATCGTCGACCCCTCCAGTTCAGATTGAACGGCTATCGGGGAGCCGGAGTCCGCGCCGGTGCCTCCAGTAGCAATAACAATATCACTGCCGTTTACAGCGATGACCTGCGGGTTGGCTCCGCTTTTGATCAGTTCAACGCCGCCGGCTGTGTTCTGTACTCGCTCAGGACCATAAGTGTATAACTTCGTAATAATGGTGGACATAATGAGATCGGCCTCATCCCGCAAGGCGTTCTGCACCGTAATTTGGTGATAGCTTCGCATGCCGAACATCGTCACAGCAGAGATCAGTCCCACAACCATGGCAAAAATCGTTATCGAGCTGATCAATTCGACCAGGGTAAAGCCCCGTTCCTCCGCTTTCAAGCGCTTAACGAATTCGTTCATCGGTGATATACCCCTCCACCTCCACGGTATTGGCAGATGGACTGCCTCTATCCGCACGTCTGACCTCCACTTTAACCGGCAGCAAGTAGCTCTGTACAGATGACTGGTTAAGGATGCTTGACACCGCGCCCGTTGGCTGGGGCTGGTTGCCCCATACACCTGGCTGATAAACGACATCGATGGTGTAAGCAACGCCGTTCACCCGGGGATGCAGCACACTCGCCAAAGAATCCGTGTCAAAAGTATCCCGGTAAGCCTGCCCTTCAGCTGTGGTATTGTCGCCGCAGGCACCGATTTGGCAGACATTGGCGGATACCGTGTAGCCTTTAGTAACAAAAAAATCCTGAGTTTTCTCAAAATCCTGCTTCTCCATATAAAAAAGCGCGTTCCGCGCCAGATTGACCATAATCGTCTTGTTCTGGTTCGATTTCGAGTAGGACATCGCGTTGACGAAGTATGATGTCAGGACCAGGGAGACGATGGATAAAATCACAATCGCCGCGAGCACCTCGATAAGGGTGAAGCCCCGCTCCTGTTTTAGGTCGAACCGCATAGTTTTCTTGCCTCCGGACCGCATGATAATTTCGCGTTTGCACATAGTTTAGACCTAGTTCTCCTATCATTATATGCTGTGGGCCTAAGACCCACAATGAGTTTCATCGAGAGAATCTAGCACTCACTACAATGTATATCGGTAAAAGACTATGCTATGATTTGGCTGAAAGGAGGATTTGATGATATGGCTTTGATTGAATGCCGGTTTTATTCGGAAACCTTGGGGCTGGGCACGTCGATGACGGTAATTCTACCGCAGCGGACGAAGACGCAAATTGGAATGGGCGGCGTCACCCGGGGAACCTCCCTCCATCCCACCTTGTATCTGCTGCACGGCTTATCGGATGACGACTCCATTTGGCTGCGCCGCACATCGATCGAGCGTTATGTGGCGGATAAAGGAATAGCGGTCGTGATGCCTCAGGTTCACCGCAGCTTTTACACGGACATGGCATCCGGAGGCAGCTACTGGACCTTTATCAGCGAGGAGCTGCCGGCGCTGGCGCGCTCGTTCTTTCCGCTGTCTGCGGAACGGGAGGATAATTTCGTAGCGGGCTTGTCGATGGGAGGCTACGGAGCAATCAAGCTGGGGCTTCGTAAGCCGGAGGCTTTTGCCGCGGCGGCCAGCCTGTCGGGTGCGCTGGATGTGACGAATCTCCATTTAAGACATGGCAACGTGATGTCCAAACGAGAATATGAATTGATCTTTGGCAAGGTGGATATCTCAGGGACCGATGAGGACCTGATAGCCTTAATCCGCAAGGCGGACGCCTCGGGCGGACCGAAGCCGCTGCTCTACCAATGCTGCGGTACGGGAGATTTTCTGTACGAGGATAATTTGCGTTTTCGCGATGCCTGTCGGTCAACCTCGCTGTCCTTAACCTATGAGGAGGGTCCGGGAGCTCATGAATGGGGATACTGGGATGCCAAAATTCAGGATGTGCTGGCCTGGCTGCCGCTGCGAGGGTAAATTCACTTTAATAGGACACATTCACTTCGAGAGGATACATTCACTCTGATAGGATACATTCACTTCGAGAGGATAAATTCACTTTTTAAAAAGAGGCCGCTCTTGTTCACTTCAAAGTGGTCTCCCCTTCTGTACAAACGGGTGCTTTTCCGGTGCAGCCAAAACTGTAATAGTGCATCTTCTTTCGTTGATTCTTTGGTCGTTTTGGAAAAAGGCTGCGAGCGTGCAGGAATTTCAGACGATTTCGGTGATAACGGTTGGTTAAGCAGGGAAAACCTGTATGCTCGCAGGAATATTCTCTCTTTAATTAATAGTGTTGAAAAAGGATGTATGGTTGCAGGTTTTTAACAACCCTTATTCGTACACGCAAATTTACTGACCATTTTTCAAAGTCAAAAAACCTTATGATCGCGTCGATCGTATGCTAAACTTTATTCCCCTGTGTATATAGAAAAAATGACATTCAACTGTTGCCAGTTTGAATGTCATTTTTAGTTAAATATTTTGTTTGTTCCTCAAAACAGAACCCGTGATGTCTACTCAATGGCCTCTTGGCTCTGTTTTTGCCGGATAACACGCTTAAAGTTTCTCCGTAAGCTCCGCAACCCATTTTTTCGCTTCGAGCAGATTCTCTTCCGCCCTAACGATCGCCGCCTGCACCTGCACGGTTGCTGTACCGCCGTACACGTTGCGCGCATTGACGACCGCTTCCGGCTGGAGCACCGCGTAGATATTCTCGTCGAACAGCGGCGAGAACTGCTTGAATTCGTCCAGCGTCAAATCGAGCAGGAATTTGCCTTCATTGATGCAGTACAGCACCGTTTTTCCGATGACTTCATGCGCCTGGCGGAACGGCAGTCCTTTGCCGACCAGGAAGTCCGCAATATCCGTCGCGTTGGAAAAATCGGTATTCACCGCTTCCCGCATCCGTCCCTTGTTCACCTTCATCGTCGCAATCATCGGCGCGAACAATTGAAGGGCGCCCGTCAGCGTCGTTACCGTGTCAAACATGCCTTCCTTGTCTTCCTGCATGTCTTTGTTGTACGCCAGAGGCAGGGATTTCAGCACCGTCAGCAGGCCGATCAGGTTGCCGTAGACACGGCCCGTCTTGCCGCGCACAAGCTCCGGCACGTCCGGATTCTTCTTCTGCGGCATAATGCTGCTGCCTGTGCAGAAGGCGTCATCCAGCTCCACGAAGCTGAACTCCGTGCTGCTCCACAGCACCAGCTCTTCACTCAGGCGCGAAAGATGCGTCATAATCAGCGAGGCGTTTGCCAAGAACTCGACGATAAAATCGCGGTCGCTGACGGCATCCAGACTGTTCTCGTAGACGCCGTCAAAGCCAAGCTGCTCCGCGACAAAATGCCGGTCGATCGGGAAGGTCGTTCCCGCCAGCGCTCCGGCGCCCAGCGGCAGCACATTGATGCGCTTATAGCTGTCACTCAGCCGCTCCGCGTCCCGGTGGAACATCGAGACATAGGCGAGGAGATGATGCGCGAACAGAATCGGCTGGGCCCGCTGCAAGTGAGTATATCCGGGCACAATCGTTTCCACATTGTCTTTGGCCTGCTCAATCAGCGCTTCCTGAAGCCCATGCAGCAGGTCGACAAGCTCCACCACCCGGTTGCGCAAATACAGATGCATGTCCGTCGCCACCTGGTCGTTGCGGCTGCGTCCCGTATGCAGCTTGCCACCGACCGGGCCGATTTCCTCGATCAGATGCTTCTCGATATTCATATGAATATCTTCATCCGAAACGGAAAATTCGACCTCTCCGGCGCGGACCTTCTCCAGCACCTTCTGAAGTCCGTTCTTAATCGTCTCCACATCTTCCTGCGGCAAAATCCCGCATTTGCCCAGCATCGTCACATGCGCCAGACTGCCCTGCACATCTTCTTCCGCCAGCGCTTTATCAAAGCCGATGGAGGCTGTGTATTCCTCCACGAGCTTATTCGTTCCTTTGGTAAAACGTCCACCCCACAGCTTGCTCACCGCTCAATTCCCCCTCTTACGACGTCAGAGGCCGCTCCTTCCTTACGGGGAGGAACGGCCTTCGTCAATTCTTATGTGACGGATACTTTGGCGTACCCGATTCTTGCTCGACCCTACGAATTCGACGCTTTCCTTCTCAAACCTATACGCCGCACGAACTAAGGTTTATCCTGGTACTTCGTACACTTCAGACCTGCCGGTTTACATCGACAGGCCTGCAGCTTATTTCGCCGATTCAGCTACTCCGGTCGAAACCTTCAGGCGCAGCGCGTTCAGGCGGATGAAGCCGGTAGCGTCGCCTTGATCGTAGGCCTGTGTCGGGTCGGCCTCCATCGTCGCGATATTCGGATTGTACAGGCTGACCGGACTCTTGACGCCGGCGCCGATAATGTTGCCTTTATACAGCTTGAGGCGTACGGTTCCGGTTACGTTCTGCTGGCTCTCGGCTACAAGCGCCTGAATCGCCTTGCGTTCCGGAGCGAACCAGAAGCCGTTGTACACAAGCGTGCTGTAACGGGTAATCAGGCTGTCGCGGACGTTCATCACTTCACGGTCCATCGTGATGGACTCCATTTTGCGGTGAGCGGTGAACAGGATCGTTCCGCCCGGCGTTTCATAAACACCACGGCTCTTCATGCCGACAAAACGGTTCTCAACCATATCCACACGGCCGATGCCGTGCTTGCCGCCAAGCTCATTCAGCTTCTCCATAACCTGGAGAGGCGCAAGCGGTTCGCCGTTAAGGGCAATACAGTCGCCCTTCAGGAATTCCAGTTCAATATATTCCGCCTCGTCCGGAGCGTCCTCGGGCGCGTTCGTCAGCAGGAACATTTCCTTGTTCTCCGGCGCGCTGGCGTCGAACCACGGATCTTCCAGGACGCCGCTCTCATAGCTGATATGCAGCAGATTGCGGTCCATGGAATACGGCTTCGCAGCCGATGCCTGAACAGGGATGCCGTTCGCTTCCGCGTAAGCGATCATTTCCGCGCGGCCCGGGAATTGGTTACGGAACTCTTCCAGCCGCCAAGGCGCGATAACCTTGATGTTCGGAGCCAGACCAGCCGCTCCAAGCTCGAAGCGAACCTGGTCGTTGCCCTTGCCGGTCGCGCCATGCGCAATCGCTGTCGCGCCTTCCGCGATGGCGATGTCGACCATGCGTTTGGCGATCAGCGGGCGGGCGATGCTGGTGCCGAGCAGGTACTGCCCTTCATACAGCGCCCCCGCCTGGAACATCGGGTAGATGAAATCCTTGGCGAATTCCTCGCGCAGGTCGTCGATATATACTTTCGACGCGCCGGTAGCGAGCGCTTTTTCCTCCAGGCCATCCAATTCTTCCTTCTGGCCGATATCGGCCGTAAAAGCGATAATTTCCGCATCGTATGTTTCTTTCAGCCATTTCAGAATGACCGAGGTATCCAGGCCGCCGGAATAGGCGAGCACGATTTTTTCTTTTGCCATTACACATGTCTTCCTTTCTGCTTAAGGGATTTCTCGCTGCACTTCATCTCCAGGCTAGGAGGGATCAGCCCATGAGGGCGGCCATCAGCGCTTTTTGCGCATGCAGCCGGTTCTCAGCCTCGTCGAAAATGAATGAGTTCGGTCCGTCGATCACTTCGGCGGTCACTTCCTCGCCACGATGGGCCGGCAGGCAGTGCAGGAACATGAAGTCGCTCTTCGCGCCTTTGACGAGCTCCTCGTTCACCTGATAATCTTTAAATGCCGCTTCCCGCGCCAGCTGCTCTTCCTCAAAGCCCATGCTGGCCCATACATCCGTGTAGATGACGTCGGCATCTTTTACCGCTTCTTCCGGACTGCGCGTAATGACGATCTCGGAGCCGGTCTCTTCGGCAATTTGCCGCGCCTTGGCCACAACGGCAGCATCCGGCTCGTAGCCTTCCGGTCCAGCAACCGACACATGCACGCCAAGCTTGGCCCCGCCCAGCAGCAGGGAATGCGCCATATTGTTGCCGTCGCCGATATAGGCAAGTTTCAGGCCTTTCAGCCGGCCTTTTTGCTCATAAACCGTTTGAAGATCGGCCAGCACCTGGCACGGATGCGCCAGATCGCTCAGACCGTTAATGACGGGTACCGAAGCATGGCGCGCCAGTTCTTCGACCTTGTCATGCCCGAACGTGCGGATCATGATGCCGTCCAAATAACGCGACATAACCTGCGCCGTATCACCCACCGTCTCGCCGCGTCCAAGCTGGATGTCGTTCTTGCTCAGGAACAAAGCATGTCCGCCAAGCTGAAACATGCCCACCTCGAAGGATACGCGCGTGCGTGTGGATGATTTTTCAAAAATAAGACCGATCGTCTTGCCCAGCAGTGGCTGATACACTTCACCGTTCTTCTGCTTGCGCTTCAGCTCGATAGCCAGATCGATCAGATACTGGATTTCCTCCGGACTGTAGTCGTCCAGCTCCAGAAAATCCCGGCCTTTGAGCACGATGCCCTTTGCATTGTCCGTGATGCCCTGACCCATGAATCCGTTCCTCCTTCTTATTGTTGCGGAAACCCCGCGAATATATAAACGCTTGTATGCTCTATCGCTTAAGCCTTGTGATTGTTAGCATAAGTATGAATGAGTTCCGAAAGGATGTCCACCGCCTGGTGGATTTCTTCCTTGGTTACGTAAAGGTTCGGCAGCAGACGGATGACATGCGTTCCCGCCGTGACGAACAGCAGACCCTTGGACTGTCCGGCCAGTACGATCTCACTGACGGGCGACTGGCACTCGATGCCGATCAGCAGGCCTTTGCCGCGGATGTCCACTACGAATGGACAATCGGCCAGCTTCTCTTTCAGCAGCCCGGTCAAAAATTCGCCGGACTCGGCCGCGCGCTGCGGAAGATTGTCCTCCAGCATCGTCTCGATGGTAGCCGCCATAACCGCCGTCGCCAGCGGCGTGCCGCCGAACGTCGTGGCATGGCTGCCCGGAGTGAACACCTCGCGCAGATAGCCCTTTGCAAGCATTACTCCTGCCGGGAAGCCGCTCGCTATGCCCTTGGCAACCGTGAAAATATCCGGCTCAATGCCGTAATGCTGATGCGCGAAGAGCTTGCCCGTGCGGCCCATCCCGGTCTGCACTTCGTCCACGATCAGCAGCAGGCCGTGCTGCTTGCACAGCGCCACGACGCTGTTCAGGAACTCCGGCTGCACCTCAAGCACGCCGCCTTCCGCCAGCACCATCTCCAGCATAATAGCAGCTGTATTTTCCCCGATGGCCGCTTCGAGCGCAGGAAGATCATGGAGAGGCACCGTGACAAAGCCCTGCGGCAGCGGCAGGAAGCCGTCTTTTACCTTCTGCTGTCCCGTTGCCGTCAGCGTCGCCAGCGTGCGTCCATGGAAAGACTGTTCGAATGTAATGACCTCGTAACGGCCCGTACCTTTCACCTTCTGGTGGTAGCGGCGCGCCAGCTTAATCGCGGCTTCGTTCGATTCCGCTCCGCTGTTGCAGAAGAACACCTGATCTGCGCAGCTGTTCGCAGTCAGCAGTTCGGCCACCTTGTCCTGTCCAGGGATGTGGAACAGGTTGGATACATGCCACAGTGTATCGATCTGGGCTTTCAATTTCTCGCCAACCTTCTCCGGAGCGTGTCCGAGGCTGGTCACCGCCAGACCGCAGGTAAAATCGAGATATTTATTGCCTTTATCATCCCATACCCAGCTTCCTTTGCCTTTGACCAGACTGATGTCAAATCTCGCATAGGAAGGAAAAACATGTTCCAGCTTGCTGGAAGCCGCCGATTGACCCGCCGTGCTGATTTCCGCTCCCGCGTCCGCGACCTGTACTTCCTTCAAAGAATGATTTCCCGCCTGCGTAAGCTTGCTCATTTCCATTCACTCTCCCCCCGCCCACGCCGCTCTTAAGCGACGGCCGGCATGATTTTATTGGATTCCACCCAGCAGACCTCCCGGCATTCCGTGCAATCCCATGTTACGCCGTTTGCCTGATTAGCTGTTATTCCCTTACTCCCGCACAATCCGTGTACCGATAGTTTCACCGGACAGCACCCGTCTCAGCACTCCCGGCTCCTTGCCGTCGACGATCACGACCTCGGATACGCTGCCCTGGATACAATCCACCGCAGCCCGAACCTTCGGAATCATCCCTCCGTAGATCTCGCCGCTGCCGATCATTTGGTCGATCCCGGCAACCGTTACCGAAGGCAGAACTTTTTTGCTTCCATCTTCCAAAGTCGTCATAATTCCCGGCACATCTGTCACCACAATCATTTGCGGCGACTGCATGTAGGAAGCAACCGCTCCGGCCGCCGTATCGGCGTTGATATTGTAGCGCTGTCCGGCAGCGTCCACGCCAAGTGGCGCGATCACAGGGATGTAGCCGAGCGCCAGAATACCCGCCACAATTTCCGCTTTGACCCTGGTCACATTGCCCACGAGCCCTACCTCGTCGCTATTCGCAACGGGAGCGGCGGTGATGAGATTTCCATCCACGCCGGATAGGCCGATCGCCTTCCCTCCGCTTCCCTGAATCCGTCTTACAATCGCTTTGTTGATGCTGCCCGACAGGGTCATCTCCACGACATCAAGCACTTCCTCGGTCGTTACCCGCAGACCCTTCACGAAGCTGCTCTGGATGCCGAGACGAGCCAAATTGTCCGATATCGCCGGTCCGCCGCCGTGAACGATTATCGGCTGTACACCATCCTCCTGCAGATGCCGAAGCTCATCAAAAAAAGAGTCCGGAAGCGCGGTCAGCGTACTGCCGCCGCACTTCATCACAAACATTCTCTCATTGCCCGCGCTATTATCTTTATTAGCACCATTTTGCGTCATGAGTTTCGTTATCCTTCCTTGTAGAAGGCCGTATTATGCCTTCATCGTATAGGTCATACAGATACGCCGGAAACGTCCGCTTTTTAAGTCCGGTATGCGGCGTTGATCCGCACATAGTCATAAGTCAAATCGCAGCCCCATGCGGTGGCGCTGCCCTCGCCGTCAGCCAAATTCACGGTAATAAGTGTGGTATCCCCCTGCAAATAGGCCAAAGCCTCCGCTTCGTCAAAGATCACAGGCTTCGACTGGCGCAGCACCTCGATAGTGCCAAGCGATATATCCACCTTGTCGACCGATACCGGAACACCCGCTCTGCCGACTGCGGCAATAATCCGTCCCCAGTTGGCATCCGCGCCAAATATGGCGGATTTAACCAGGCTGGAGCCTACTACCGTCTTCGCAATCGCGCGCGCCGCCGCTTCGTCGCCCGCGCCGTTAACCTGTACCTCAACCAAATGAGTTGCGCCTTCGCCGTCTCTGGCAATCGCCATCGCAAGATGGCGGCACACATTCGTGAACGCTGCTTCAAAAGCTTCCCAATCCGGATGCAGCTTATTCAGCTCTTCGTTGCCTGCCAGACCGCTGGCCATCGCTACGAGCATATCGTTCGTACTGGTATCGCCGTCCACGGTAATCATATTGAAGGTCGTGTCCGTCGCTTTGCGCAGCAGCGTCTGAAGCGCCTCCTGCCCAATAACGGCATCCGTCGTCATAAAGCCGAGCATGGTGGCCATATTCGGATGAATCATGCCAGAGCCTTTCGCCGCGCCCGCGATCAAGACTTCCGTATCCCCAATCCGGACCTTCATGCAGCATTCTTTTTTCACCAAATCGGTCGTCAAAATCGCCTGGCAGAACTCCTCCGCCCCGTCCGCATCGCCCGAAAGCTTCGCCGGAAGCGCGGCCAGGCCGTCGCGCACGCGGTCCATCTTCAGCAGCTCGCCAATAACGCCGGTGGAGGCAACGGCCACATCATTCTCGCTTATGCCCAAATGCCGGGCGGCAACCGCCCGCATTTCATAGGCATCGGCTTCGCCCTGTTCTCCGGTGCAGGCATTGGCATTGCCGCTGTTGACAACTACAGCCCGAAGAACGCCGCTGCCGAGGCTCTCCCGTGTTACCTTAAGAGGAGCCGCCTGGAACAGGTTCGTTGTATATACCGCCGCTGCCGTCGCCGGCACCTCGCACAGTATGGCTGCGAGATCGTTGCGGTCGGTTTTTTTCAAGCCGCAGTGCAGGCCTCCGGATGTAAACCCTCTCGGTGTCGTAATGCTTCCGCCTTCCACGACGGTGTACAGCTTCTCGCTCATGTCTTATTTCCCGCTAAGCTTTACGGATACACAGGCGTGTAACCGAGCCCAAGGGTTTCCTCCCATCCCATCATTAAATTGAGATTTTGAATCGCCTGCCCCGCCGCGCCTTTCACGAGATTGTCGATAACCGAAATAATCGTGACCCGGCCAGTACGGGCATCCGTCGCAAATCCGATGTCGCAAAAGTTCGATCCGCTGACTTCCTTCGTCGCCGGCCAGATCCCGGCATTTCGCACCCGGACAAAAGATCTTCCCTCATAATAGTTACGATATAAATCGACAAAATCCTGCTCGCTGTAATCTCCGTTCATACCCGCATACATCGTGGTCATAATCCCCCGAGTCATCGGAACGAGATGTGTGGTGAACGTTACCGTCACCGCTTCTCCGGCAATCTCAGTCAGAGCCTGCTCGACTTCGGGAATATGCTGATGCTTGTTGATCTTGTAGGCTTTAAAGTTCTCATTTACTTCCGCATAATGAACGCCTACATTTACTCCGCGTCCAGCGCCCGATACGCCCGATTTGGCGTCAACGATGATACTGTCCGGTTTGATCCATCCCGCCTTAAGCGCCGGAATCAGCCCTAGCAGCGTCGCCGTCGGATAGCAGCCCGGGTTGGAGATAAAATCCGCGCCCGCCGCGCGTTCCCCGAACACCTCGCACAGTCCGTATACCGCCTGCTCCAAATAACTCGCCTGCGGAGCCGGATGCTTGTACCAGCGCTCGTATTCGCCGCCGTCTTTCAGCCGGAAATCGCCGGACAGGTCAACGACCTTAAGCCCCGCCTCCAGCAGCTGCGGAACCAGTTTGGCGCTTACGCCAGCCGGCGTAGCCGTGAACACGACATCCGCCCTTTCCTTCATTTCCGCCGCATCCACGCCGTCCAGATTTCGATGCAGCACGCCGGTTAAATGCGGAAATCCTTCTTCGATCGGCACTCCTGCGCTTGAAGAGGAAATCACCGAGGTGATTTCCACCTTCGGATGAACCTGAAGCAGCCTTATCAGCTCCACGCCTCCATACCCCGTCGATCCCACAATTGCCGCCCTCAGCTTGCCTTCCACCGTCATTTCCGGTTACCTCCTGCCGTTTCTCTCTATTATACCGGATAATTCGACTTATCCGCCGTCCTTTGAAATATGTATTATTATACGTCCTAATTAATATAAATACAACCGATTATGTAACATTTATATCCTCCAAGAATAGCCGATCCCCACCCCATACCCTGTCCATTTTCCACTTTCCTATTTTAAGAAGAAACGCCTGACGGCGTCTTTTAAGACGCAAGTACGTTTCTCGTAAAAATATAAGACCAAACGATAAGCGCGAAGCTTATAAAGTCTTATATTTCGAAAAAAGAAGCGCCGCTTCTCCTATAGTTACAGGAAAAACTACGCTTCTCTCTTGAATCCTTCACCCAGCACCTCATGCGCGTCGCTGATAATGACAAACGCTCCGGGGTCCACCGAGCGGACAATCACCTTAAGACGGGCCGTCTCATTCTGCCCGACCGCCACCATCAGAATCGTACGGTTGTCGCCGGTATACCCGCCGTGAGCGTCCAGCTTCGTTAGGCCCCGGTTCAGATCATGCAAAATCGCTTCGGAGATCGCCTCGGTATGATCCGAAATAATATAGGCTACCTTGGTGTAGCTGAAGCCCACTTCCAGCGCGTCAATGACCCGGCCCGTTACGAACAGACCGATCAGGGCATACATGGCCTGCTCCATCCCCAGCACGAATGCGGCCAGCGTAATCACCGTGCCGTCCAGCAGGACGACGGACAAGGAGAAGCTGAAACCGGTCACCTTCTGGATAATCTGCGCCAGGATGGTAAGGCCTCCCGTCGATCCGCGTCCGCGGAACACAAGGCCCAGGCCGAGGCCAACACCGATTCCACCATAGATAGAGGCCAGCAGAGGATTAGCGGTCGGCACCGGACCGTCTTTGGTCAAGTAAATAAACAGCGGCAGCACAATGCTGCCCAGCAGCGACCGTAGCCCATAGTTCCGGCCCAGGATCAACACACCAAGTATAAAGAGCGGGATATTAAGCGCCCACTGGGTAAAAGCCGGCTCAGCTCCAAACCACGACTCCGCCAAGATGGACAAGCCCGATACACCGCCGGAAGCGATCCGGTTCGGCAGCATGAACAAGTTGAAAGCGAGCGCGGTAATGAGCGATCCAACCATGATCATCGTCGTATCCGCAAGATGACGGAGCGGTCCGTTCAGCGGAATAAGCGGCGGCCTGCCCCGTGTTTTCGTTGCTGCCATCGGTTACTCAGCCTCAGTCTTGATCTGACTGCGTAAATATCCGTCGATAAAGGCATCGAGATCGCCGTCCATTACGGCACCGACGTTGCCGGTCTCCACTGAGGTGCGATGGTCTTTGACCATGCTGTACGGGTGGAAGACATAAGAGCGGATCTGACTGCCCCAGGCTATGTCGGATTGCTCACCGCGAATCTCATCCAGCTCCCGCTGCTGTTCCTCGAGCTTGCGCTCATATAGCTTGGAACGCAGCATCGTCATCGCGCGTTCCCGGTTCTTGATCTGGGAACGTTCATTCTGGCAGGTAACGACTATGCCAGTCGGCTGGTGGGTGATCCGGACCGCCGAATCGGTGGTGTTAATATGCTGGCCGCCGGCGCCGGTGGCCCGGTACGTATCAATCTTCAGATCCTCGGTGCGGATCTCGATATCGATGTCTTCATTGATTTCCGGCACCACGTCGCAGGATACAAAGGATGTATGCCGTCGCCCCGAGGCGTCGAACGGGGAAATGCGGACCAGACGGTGAACGCCTTTTTCCGCCTTCAGGTAACCGTATGCGTTGTAGCCTTTGATCAGCAAAGTTACGCTTTTGATTCCGGCCTCATCGCCCGGCAGATAGTCCAACACCTCCACCTTGAAGCCGCGCTTCTCCGCCCAGCGGGTGTACATTCGAAGCAGCATCTGGCCCCAATCCTGGGATTCCGTTCCGCCGGCGCCCGGATGAAGCTCCAGAATGGCGTTCAGCTTGTCGTAAGGCTGATTGAGCAGAAGCTGAAGCTCAAACTCTTCCAGCTTGCCCGTCAGCGCGCGGACACTCGTTCCGATCTCGGCAGCCAGTTCTTCATCGCCTTCTTCATCCGCGAGTTCGGCCATCAGCAGCGCATCGTCATATTCCTGCTGCAGCTTTTGGTACTCGTCTACGCCGGACTTAACGGCGTTCATCTCGGCAATAAGGCCCTGCGCCTTCTCATTGTCATCCCAGAAATCCGGAGCGGCCATCTTCTCCTCGAAGTTGGCGATCATCTCCTTCTTCAGGTCTAAGTCAAAGAGACCCCCTAAGGTTGGTTAATTTCTTGCCGATTTCACGTAAGTCTTGCTTTACACTTGGATCAATCATATACTCACTGCACCTTTCCATAAAGGATTTAATGGGTTTAATCAAGAAGAAACGGCCGAGCCGCTTACGGGAATCTCCCCGGCCCAGCCGTTCCTCATATTCATCATACCGTCTTCGTCGGCGGATTTAACCAAATTAGGCGTTTTGTCCGTGGCAGTTCTTGAATTTCTTGCCGCTACCGCAAGGACAAGGATCATTGCGTCCCACCGTTGCCCCGACCGCTACCGGACGCTTCTCGGCAGGCTCGCCGTTTGTAGAGATTTTATTCTCTTCTACAACGGATTGACGCTCCTGGTTCGTCTCAATATGGGCCTTCATGATGTAGGTCGCCACTTCTTCCTGGATGGTCGCCGTCATGGCATTGAACATCTCAAAGCCTTCGAACTGATATTCGCGCAGCGGATCGGTGCCGCCGTAAGCGCGCAGATGAATCCCTTGGCGGAGCTGATCCATCGCATCAATGTGGTCCATCCATTTGCTGTCGACAGCGCGCAGCACGATAACCTTCTCGAATTCGCGTACCAGCTCGGAGCCGAGCCGTTCTTCGCGGGCTGCGTATTTCTCCAGCACCTTCTCGAAGATGGACTCCACGATCTCCTCGGCTTCCTTGCCCCACAAATCGTCGCGGGTGAGGGAGCCTTCGTCAAGGAGCTTGCTGTTTACATAATCAGCGACTTCTTGCAGCTCCCAGTTCTCGGGAATGTCGTCGCTGCAGTGCGCTTCTACGACCCGCTCGATGACCGGACGGATCATTTCGACAACGATATCCTTGATATTTTCCGATTCCAGAATTTCACGGCGCTGCTTATAGATAATTTCGCGCTGCTGGTTCATGACATCGTCATATTGGAGAACCACTTTGCGGATGTCGAAGTTATTGCCTTCCACCCGTTTCTGGGCCGATTCCACCGCACGGGTAATCATCCGGCTCTCGATCGGCTGGTCTTCTTCAAACCCGAGGCGCTCCATCATGTTCAGCACATTGTCCGCGCCGAAACGCTTCATCAGTTCGTCGCCCAGCGACAGGTAGAACTGCGTCGAGCCCGGATCGCCCTGGCGGCCCGCCCGGCCACGGAGCTGGTTGTCGATCCGCCGGGATTCATGGCGCTCGGTACCGATGATATGGAGTCCCCCGACTTCCGATACGCCTTCGCCGAGAATGATGTCGGTGCCGCGGCCCGCCATATTGGTCGCAATCGTCACCGTCCCGGGTTGTCCCGCATGCGAGATGATTTCCGCTTCCGCCGCATGATGCTTGGCGTTAAGCACCTGATGCTTGACCCCCTTGCGCTTCAGCATTTCCGAGACAAGCTCTGAGTTCTCAATCGACACCGTACCGACCAGCACCGGTTGGTTCTTCTTATGGCGTTCCACAATCTCCTCGACAACGGCGTTAAACTTGCCGTTCTCGCTCTTGTAGACCACATCAGGCATATCTTCGCGCTGGTTCTGCTTGTTCGTCGGCACCTGAAGAACTTCCAGTCCGTAAATTTTCTTGAATTCCTCTTCTTCCGTCTTTGCCGTACCGGTCATACCGGCCAGCTTGCGGTACATGCGGAAGTAGTTCTGGAACGTAATGGTGGCGAGCGTCATGCTCTCGTTCTGCACCTGAATTTCTTCCTTCGCTTCAATCGCCTGGTGCAGGCCGTCGCTGTAACGGCGTCCCGACATCAGACGTCCCGTAAATTCATCGACGATGACAACTTCATCCTCCGTCACCACATAATCGACGTCGCGGCGCATAATGACGTTTGCCTTCAGGGCTTGAACAATATGGTGGTTGAGCGTGACGTGGCTGTGGTCGTACAGGTTCTCGATGCCGAAAGCTTTCTCGGCAATCGCCACACCTTTTTCGGTCAGCGCGACAGACTTCACCTTGATATCCACAGTGTAATGCTCTTCAGGCTGCAATCTTTTCACGAAACGGTCGGCTGCATAGTACAGCTCCGTCGACTTCTCAGCTTGTCCGGAAATAATGAGCGGCGTCCGAGCTTCATCGATCAGAATGGAGTCCACTTCGTCAATGATGCAGAAAAAGAGCGGACGCTGCACCATTTGCTCTTTGTAGAGCACCATGTTGTCGCGCAAATAGTCAAAACCGAATTCGTTATTCGTGCCATACGTAATATCGCAGGCATAAGCATTCTGTTTATCGGCATGGTCCATGCCGCTCAGGTTAACCCCAACCGTCATGCCCAAAAAATTATAAATTTGTGCCATTTGGGCGCTGTCGCGCTGGGCCAGATAATCATTGACCGTAACGACATGCACACCTTTTTCAAGCAGAGCGTTCAAGTAAACCGGCAGTGTTCCGACCAGCGTCTTGCCTTCACCGGTCTTCATTTCGGCGATTCTGCCTTCATGCAGCGCCATTCCTCCGATGAGCTGCACATCGAAGTGCCGCATGCCCAGCGTACGCTTTGAAGCCTCGCGTACGGTTGCGAAAGCCTCCGGAAGAATTTCATCAGCCGTCTCACCTTTTTCAATCCGGGCACGGAACTCCTCGGTCTTGGCTCTCAAGGCTTCATCGGACAACGCCTCAAATTCAGGCTCCAGCCCGTTAATGACTTCGACCGTCTTCAACAGACGTTTGACATCGCGTTCATTCGTGTCGCCGAATATTTTTTTAACAAGTCCTAGCATGGTTAACCCCTTTCATGCAACACAGATGGTGGAACCTCAGCCCATCCTCACAAAATTGAAAGGGCCACTTAACCTATTCGATTCCGCTGCTTCATAAATTGTAACAGTTTGTAAGAGTTGCCGCAATACAAGCAGAAGTTACCTGCTTTGCGGACCTTCATATATATACGCACAAGAGCCCTATCCGCTTCATGCGAATAAGGGCTCGGGTAATTATCTTCATCTGGATGACATTTCAGCTTATCCAAGGATGACCTTGCAATGGGGCACCCTCATTTACCGATCACATCTGGTCAATCCTGTTCAATCAATCCGTATTTGCCGTCATTTCGTTTGTACACGACACTTACCTCGGAAGTGTCAATGTTGGAAAATACAAAGAAATTATGTCCCACCATATTCATTTGCAGGATCGCTTCCTCCACGTCCATCGGCTTCAATGTGAAGCGTTTGTTGCGCACAACCTCCAATTCTTCATCCTGTTCTTCCAAGGCGACGGAACCATTCGATCCGCCTTCCACGAAAAGCGTCTTCAGGCTTCCTTCCTGACGGAACTTCCGGTTGAGTTTGGTTTTGTGCTTGCGGATTTGGCGCTCAAGCTTGTCCACTACCCCGTCGATCGAAGCATACATATCATCGCTGCGGACTTCCGCGCGAAGCGTGACACCGGCCAGCGGGATTGTTACTTCCACCGTATGAAGACCCCGTATAACGCTGAGCGTTACGAAACCTTCTTGAGTAGGGGGCGCATCGAAATACTTCTCAAGTCTGCTGAGCTTCTTATCAACATACTCTCTCAAAGCGTCGGTCACTTCAATTTGTTGACCTCGAATGCTGAATTGCATGGGCACTCCTCCTTTGCACCTTTATTATACCAAAACGTAAGCGCCATGTAAAAAGTTTAAAATTGTGTAATACGCTTTCAAATGTAAAAAAAGACCTGAAGCGCCAAGGCTTCAGGTCCGCGGGTAACTTGCTCCGATATAAGTTGTTGAGCTTTCTATCCTGCTGTTTGTTACTTCGTCTGCACGGTGACGACTTCAACCGTCGAGTATCCCCCGGTGCCGTCCCCTGCTACAAGGTAAACCTTGTATTCCTTGCCGCTGGCAAGGCCGGTGATCGTAATTGGAGTTTGGGTTCCAGGTATAATGACCGGTAGGCCTCCGCTCCATCCGCTGCCGACGGCAATTCCTGAGGCGTTTTGCCCGTTCCACACCTGTTCGGCGGTAGGAGCAGCGGCTCCCGTCGCAATCGACGGGTCGGATGGGATCACGACATAGCGGATTTGTCCGGCCAGATCACCCGCAGAGCCGTAAGTTACATATACCACTGAAGTAACGGTAGTCGATGTTCCTGACGCGGCGTAAGTGATTCCCGTTACCGTGCTTGCCGTTGTCTTGAAGTCCACTCTCGCTACGCTCACCGACCGGTTGCCGTAATTATCAACCAGGATAATAAATGCGGAATAATTCGTACCGGCCGTTAGTCCATATACGGAGAAGGAAACGGTACTGCCGGCGGTTGTAAACTTCAATCCTTTATTCACCACCGATACGCCGCTTCCCGCCGAACCGAGGTAAATCTCATTAACGGTTGGCAGCGCTGCCGAGCCGGCTGCGACCACATAGTATACCGAGCCGGTAACGTTGGACGTGAAATAGACGTCTGCCGTTACCGAGCCTACATGGCCGTAAGTCGCTCCGCTTACTGTTGGATACGAGACCGTGCCGCCTCCTCCGCCGCCCCCGCCAGTGGACGGTGTCGGAGCAGGGGTAGCCGACGGCGTCGGCGTCGCTGGTGTCGCACTCGCGCCGCCGGTATTATGGGCGGACGAGTTGCCAACGATGATCACCGCTTCCGCGCGGGTCAGCGGTTTCTTCGGTCCGAACGTACCGTTCGGATAACCTGTAATAATCTTCAGGTTGGCCACAGCCGCAACCGAGCCACGGGCCCAGGCTGAGATTTGTGCAGCATCCTTGAATGTCGTTGACGTTGCATCGGTGCTAAGGTGCAGTACCTTCGCCGCAATGACCGCCGCTTCCTGGCGTGTAATCGGACTGTTGGGGTGGAAGGTGTTGTTTGAATAGCCGTTGATATATCCGGCTTTAACCGCCTTCGCTACCTCGCTGTAAGCCCAGTTCGTGGTCTTGACGTCCGTAAAAGTAACCGTTGCTGTGTCCTTAAAGCTGAACAGACGATTGACCACAGCTACAAATTCCGCCCGTGTAATCGCTTTGTTCGGCTTAAAGGTACCGTCCGGATACCCCGTCAAATATCCTTTGTCCAGCCAGTCCTGCACTTTGCTCTGCGCCCAGTGCCCTTGAATGTCCTTAGGCGTGGATGCAGCGGATGCGGCTCCAAGCGAGCCGAACACCATTCCGATTCCGAGGACCCCGGTCAGAAGACCGCGCCAAAACTTTTTCATACTATTATTCACTCTCCTATCTTTGTAGTGGGAATAGTCATTAAATAAAGACAGAATAAGCTCAACAATTACCCACTCTCCCTATTCCAGGACATTTTACCGAATTCCTGCTTGAAATTTACAAAAGATGTATTCTTCTCAAAAAAATAAAAAAAGACCCCAGGATACCCCAGGGTCTCTCGCTAGCGTCGTCTCAATTTGCTAACCATCTACCGTATATGTAGGTCGGCTATGCCGGATGATTATAATTTGATTACGTTAGCTGCTTGTGGTCCGCGTGCGCCTTCCACGATGTCAAACTCAACCGACTGTCCTTCTTCCAGTGTCTTGAAACCTTCGGTTTGGATCGCGGAGAAGTGAACGAATACGTCGCCGCCTTCTGCAGTCTCGATGAAACCGTAACCTTTTTCTGCGTTAAACCATTTAACTTTTCCTTCCATTGCTTGAACATTCCCTTCATCATCAAATGAACGTGAGTCTTGCTCACAATTCTGACTATACCACCGCGAGTTCTCTGTTGTCAATTGGAAAAGAAAATGATTACCTTCAATTATTTCCCATACCAATGTTTGTAGAAAACAATACGCGATCATACAATCAAAAGAGGAACAGATGAGTAGTATTACCCCACTGTCCCTCGGTTTGAAACATGTATGCGAAATTATTTTTTTCGGTCCATTAAAATGCTGTCCGGAGTATAGCCGGCTTCGTAAGCGCTTCGCTGAGCCTTGGCCAGATTGCGGCGCTGTAGTCCGTCACGGGCCTCCAGACGGTGTGCATTCATACGGGCAAGGATCGCGCCGTCATGTTCCAGAATGCTGAGGATGGCGAGTTTTTGGGACTCGGCCAAAGACTGATGGTTTTCGACAATCTGTTTTCCGATATCATCGACAAGATTCTGACGGTTCTCGACAAAAGCAGCGAGTTCCTCGTAAGAGGCATCCGGCAGACGAGAAAGAACATTTTGAGTAAGCAAGTTCAGCTCTGTTATTATGCTATCCATTCTGGATTTCCTGGCCCGCCGTCATCTTGGCCGCTTGGGCGAAGGCCTGGCGAAGCTCGGACAGGTAGCCGAGAGCTTCTTCTACCGGCTCCTTAGCCTTCTTGATGTTAGCCTGAATCAATAGATAGTTGGAATATTCGTATAATGAATAAAGTCCATTGGATACCTCATAAGATCGATCCAGAGTCGCCATGAGTTCAGTGACAATAGACTGTACTTTTCCCAGGTTAATATTGACTTTCTCATAGTCGGCGGCGTCCATGCCCTCCAAAGCGGTCTTGCCAAACCGGATCGCTCCGTCAAACAACATAAGCAGCAGCTGTGAGGGACTAGAGGTCTGTACGGACGACTGCCGGTATTTATCGTAAGGAGATGTGATCATAACGTTCACCTTTCTTTTCCGTCTGGCTTATGAATTTAAGTAGCTTGTTAGGCTGGAAGATTGACTGTTATACTTACTAATTGCGGTTTCCATGGCTGTGAATCTTTTGTAAATATTGTCCTCGTAATCGTTCATACGGGCTTGAAGGTCTTTAATTCGTGTGGTATAGTCGGCCAACTCTTTTCCCATTACGCTATCAGTTTTGAAAGCCGCTGTAACATCGGATGAGAACTTCGATGTACCGGCTTTGATCGATAATTTCTCAACTGCATTTGTCATTTCGGTTGAAAGTTTGTCGAACAGTCCGGTAGTCGGACTGCCGGAAGGTCCCTGAAATACCGTGGTAACCTGTTGAGGATTATCTGAAAGGGCTTTTTTGAGCTTCTCTTCATCAACATACAGTTTACCGTTCTCATAATATTGTCCCGTCGTAATCCCTATAGAGCTTAGCTGTCCCAGTTTGTCGGTCAGAGCAGAACGAATCGTGGCAAGGGTAGACTTTAGAATGTCATCATTTTTCAAGAGCCCGCTCTTGGATTTATTCTCCCAAGCCTCAATCTGGGTTTCCGACATCTCTTTCTTCTGTTCATCGGTTAAAGGCGAATAATCGGTATATCGATCCTCATTAACCTTTGTGTTCAATGTATTTAGCAAAGTATTATAGTCGGATACAAAGTTCTTAATGGATTCCAGCGCCTTTGCCGGATCGTTCGTGGTAGTTACTTTAGCGGAAGTTGTTGTTTTATCCAGTAAAGTAAAGGATACCCCGTTCAGCTTGAAGCTGTTGCTGGCGAATTCCAAAGAGGTCCAAACAGCATCCGACCCATTATTCACTTCTATCTTCGATGGTTGGTATGCCGTTTGTACAAGCGCACCTGCACCGAATAATTTCAAAAAGGAATCCGCGGGGTTAAGAGTCACTGTCCCGCTTGCTGAATAGATTTTGGATGAGATTGAAAGTTTACCGGTCACTTCATCAAACTTCGCTGTGACGTTAGCACCATCTGTCTGACTGATTTTGGTAACCGCATCGGCGATAGACATATTTTGAGGCAGATCAATGGATTTGCCATTCACCGTTAATTTAAATACACCGCCTGTGGCTGAAGCGCCAGAGTTAAGCTTCTGCAGATCAGCCAGCGTAGAGCTGCTGGTTAGTCTCGCCTGATTGACCGCCGACATCGTTGCGCCGGAGGTAACAGCAGTCGCCGCTTTAGCAATCTGAGTTACTTTGATATTCATGGTAATGCCATTGGCATCGGCAGTGGCTTCGGCTTTAAGCGCATCTGTGTCGCCTGTAACAACAGCCGATTGCGTATTCAAAGCGCTCGATTTATCGTAGGTAGTAAGTTTATTGGTTTTAAAATCAACAAGCTTGCTGTTGATCTCCCTGTAGTTGTCTCTTTGCCACTCCATGATCTGCTTCTGTTGAGTCAATTTATCTAGCGGTGCTCTTTTGGCTGTCATCATCTGTTTAACGATACTATCAACATCTATACCCGAAGCCAAACCGCTAATTCGAAGAGTCGCCATCGTATCACCCCTGTTCTATACTTTCTCGTCTACAATAATCCCTGCGAATTCCATCATATTGGCAACGAGGTCCAATGTCTTCTCCGGAGGAATCTCTCTAATTAATTCGCCCGTGTCTTTATTGAGGACTTTTACCATGATAGCTTTGGTTTCTTTGTGTACACTAACCTCGAACGTTGTCTCAGGCCCTTCCAATGCCTTCAGCACTTTTTCGAGTGCTTTTACGGTCTGTTCTTGCCCCTTTGAAACGGTGACGCCTTGGATCTCCAATTTCTTCAATTCACCGGTTGTATAAACATTTTCAATACTGTAGTTGTCCGCTTCCGAAGACTTGGAATTCGGCTTGATCCGGTAATCCGGTATTGAAGTTTTGTAACCTCCTGCATTTGATAAGCGGACATCCATAATCAGTACCCTCCGTGGTTTTATTTATACTGTATTTATCGGATAATCCCATAAAGAATTAATATATAGATTACAATAAATCTCCTTGATTCAAAAAAAGATTTCCAATTAAATAGAAATGTTCCATCCGAGTTTATTCAGTGTCGATTCAATAAGTTCATAATTATAACCTTCAAATTCGCCTCTGTTATCGATTATATCTTTCAATAATGCCGGATTATCTTTTACATATATCCAAGATTGAGTACGATAGTCACACACTTTAATAATTTGCGCCGGGTTACCCGCAATAACCACATGATCCGAAACATCTTTTGTAATCACGCTGTTGGCCCCTATGACAGACCCGAATCCTATATTAAGATTACTTACAACTCTGGAACCTGCTCCAATCCATGCACCGTCTCTTACCTTCAGGGTATTATTATCCATTATATTTTGTAAGGCTATCGGCAAATAAGGCGACCTGTATTCATGATTGTTATCGGATAAGTACAACTGAGGACCAAAAATGACATATTTCCCTATCTCTGTTTTATTAAAGGATTCAATAATAACGTTTCTATTTATAAAGACATTGGACTCAATATGCAGATTGACTTCTGTGTTTTTATTAAACGATCTATGTACACAGATAGGAATGATCGCCAAGTTGGACATGATCCCCAATAGAGATGCGCTCCGTGTTCGTAAAACCACGTTCTTGCCAATCTGTATATTTCACCCAAAATGGAAGTGCTTTCTTATTTCCTCTGTATTCATATACCACCCCTTCAAAAAGTACCTTCAATCTCCCAACTTTGGTATATCCATTAATCAAATGCAAATAAAAAGGAGACCCTAGAAGGTCTAGAGTCTCCTTTCTGATTGATAAGATTAACGAAGCAATTGCAGAACGCCTTGCGGCTGTTGGTTCGCTTGAGCCAACATTGCTTGAGCGGCTTGAGCCAGGATGGAGTTCTTGGTTTGTTCGCTCATTTCCTTCGCCATGTCTACGTCACGAATACGGGATTCAGCAGCAGTCAGGTTTTCGGAGGAAGTGTTGAGGTTGTTGATTGTGTGTTCTAAGCGGTTTTGGTAAGCACCTAATTTAGATCTTTCCGCAGAAACGGTTGTGATGGCTTTGTCAATTACTGTGATTGCCGAATTTGCATCCGTTTGAGTGGAGACGTTGATACCTGCAGCTGTAACTGCGTCAGCGGTTTTTGCTCCGTTTGCAAAGGATGCGGAAGTTGCGGAAGTAGTTCCGACAGTGACTGTAGCAGCCGTCGATGCGCTAATCGAACCATCCAGAGTAAGGTTTACACCTTTAAACTTGGTTGGGTCTGTGAATGAAGCCGTAGTTGCGTCATTCTTAACGATAATGCTTTCGTTAGTTGCGCCCGCAGTCAAAGTCAACTTCACTTCGTTGGAAGCCAAACCACCCGCAAGCGTACCTGTAGTCCCTCCAGTAGCAGCTGTACCAGCACCAGCGCCGCCTACTTGGGCAGTGTAACCATTAGCAGTCAAAGCTGCATTCAGAGCTGCTGCTGTCTGTGCACCGGTTGTAAAAGAGCCGAGAGTATCCGTATCGTCAAAGTCGCCAGAAATCGTGAATGTCTTGTTAGCCGCATCATAAGCAACCGATACAGCAGATAAGTCGCCGCCGTCGCTGTAATTGATGGTTACACCATTCAGCTCGGAAGTCTGTCCAGTAGTAGTCAATGTGATACCGCCGATAGCACCTGTAGTTGCCGTAGCAGCTGTTGCGTTAGCCGACAGAGTAATGGCTGTGCCGCTAGTTACAGCAGTACCCAGGTTAACGTCCAGATCAGCGCTCTTCACATCGGTAGCGCCAGTCACAGTTGCCGTAGCTTTGTCGCGAGCAACGCCCAGAGACTTCGCATCCATCGAGGAGATCGACAAAGAAAGGTTTTGATCGGCATTTGCACCGATTTGGAACTTCACTTCGCCCAGGTTTCCGTTTTGGATTCCGCCGTTAAGCAGCTTTTGGCTGTTGAACTCAGTAGTATTGGAAATACGAGTCAATTCAGTTGCGAGTTGGTCAACTTCAGCTTGGATCTTCTTACGATCATCCGAAGTATTCGTATCTGTGCCTGATTGAACTGCCAGTTCACGCACCCGTTGAAGGATGGAATGAGTTTCGTTCAATGCACCCTCAGCCGTTTGGATCATCGAGATAGCATCTTGACCGTTACGGGAAGCTTGGTCCAGACCACGGATTTGGCCGCGCATTTTTTCGGAAATTGCAAGACCTGCAGCGTCATCGCCCGCACGGTTGATGCGAAGACCGGAAGACAGCTTCTCAATGTTCTTGCTTTGGTTGACAGTGTTGGTGTTCAGCTGACGTTGCGTGTTCAGCGATGCAATATTGTGGTTGATAATCATTTGATATTTCCTCCCTGAAATAAGTTGATCCACATCCTTGTGGTAACACTGCTGTTAAGGTCGGCCGCCCCTCCAATCAGTGCCTACTATATATATCGTCCGCTTGCAAGCAATCTTTATAGCATTTTTCTGTTTTTCAAATTTATTTTGACTTGAGGCGGTCAATGAGGGCGTTCAGGCTGCTTGGCGCCGGAGCTGCGGATTCCTTGTTGCTCTCTTTAATAGACAAATAGACCTCCTGCCGAAAAATATCTACATGCCTCGGAGCGGAGATGCCGATTTTAACGGTTTCTCCTTCCACGCCGAGGATCGTAATCTCAATATTGTCCTGAATGACTATCGATTCTCCCTTTTTGCGCGCAAGAACTAGCATGATGGCTCGCCCTCCTTGGTTTGTCCTTCCGTCCACAAAAGCTGCTTGGTTAAATAAGGAGAACGGTGAAGCACAACCTGTTTGCCGAGCCGCTTCACCGGATTAAGCACGACGGGGGCTAGCAGATTCAGCGTAGATTCTTCCGGCGTGTCTCTGATCGTTACAATGGCACACACCACAACCGAATTCGATATTTCCAACTCCTCCGCTTCCGTATCAGGCAGGTCGAACTCATAATGAGGATAAAAAACAAAGGGATCGGTCAGCAAAAAAGAAAGACTCTCCGTCTTAAGAGATTGCAGATACGAAAATGGTCCTTCCTGCAGATCAATCATCGCAAATTCCGTCTCCTGCTCAAAACCGGGAATTCCTTTCGGAAAATGGTAGATCTCTTCATCCTGTATATCTAGCGGACCTAAAGCTGTTGTTTCTATAATCATTGCACTCAGCACTCCTCTGCGTAAAATAACGTATGAAAAAAGCTATAGATGGCCATTAACAATCCATCTATAGCTTATAATCCTAGACCTGCGCGTCAAGCACCTGCGGCGTAAAGGTCAAAGATGGCTTCTGCCGCAAGTAAATCTCCACGCTGGACGGCGTGTAATGAAATTGGGGTTTATTTTGCTCCACCTGGATACGAACTTCGGCTCTGCGGTACTCAATCTGCACCGGAACCGCCTTAATATCAATATCTACATTATCATAGGAGGCGGGGCCGCGCACTTCCGGGTAAGATACTGGCTGCCAGTCCTCCCCATAAACTTCGCCGATCGAGTTCCCGGGCTTGTGAAAATTGGCCATTCGTTCGCCCTGCTCCATTCTCTTCGCGATTCCCTGCAGCCAAAGCTGTTCAACGCCCGAATAAATACGCTGGCTCATCTCGCGGTATGTTCCGCCCGTATATGCCGCGCGAGCCCGGGATTGGTCAATCGTCACCTCTGGTGCCGGCTGGTGGATATTCCATTCTCCCGGGGTTGTCGTAATCTGCAAATCTGCGGGAGGCTGGCTGATGGTCAGATTTCCTGGTGTTGTCTCCATCCCGATCAGCGCCGGTGTCTGAGAGATTTGCACCATCACCTTCATGGATGAACACCTCCTGTTTATCTAATGAAATCCACCAGAGAATTTTGAATAATCTTAGCCCCGACCGACAGGGAGGCATTATAGATGTTTTCCTGAATCTTGGATTGCGTCAGCAGCTCAGCATAGTCTCCGTCCTCGGTTTTGGCTTGAAGATCCGTCAAATTGACCTCCAAATCGCTGAGCCGGTTCTTCATCAGCTCAATCCGGTTTGATTTGGCCCCAACCTCTGCCTGTACAGCCAGCAGCTTATTGGTTCTCGAGTCGATGTTGCCTAATTGTTTAGATACTTCCGCTGTATTACCCACTGTCAGCGCGGCGGAGATATTATCGATCACCGCAAAAATATTATCGCTATCCTGTCCGCCGAACACTTCATTTCCGGTGATGTTAATGGGAAGTTGAACACTGTCTCCTACCGTGTAATTTAACAAACCTTCATCCGTTACAATCGAGGAAGCGGTAGACGTATCCAGTGTACCATCGGCTCCGGTTGGGAATTGATACGGCTGCACATCATACTGCTGGCCGTTAAAGATATACTTGCCCTTAAACTGGCTGTTTGCGATATCAATCAGCTGCTCCTTCAGCTGCTTCACTTCGGCATTAATGCTGTTAAGCGCCTCCTGCGAGTTGGTTCCGCTTGCCCCTTGAACTGATAGTTCCCGCAGCCGCTGAATGACATCCCCGGTCTGTGTAAGCACCGTATCATTAAACTCCAGCCATGAGATCGCATCGTCCACGTTCTCCTGATACTGCGAGTTCGCTGACAGCTCTGAACGGTAACGAAGGGAGTAGGTGATTCCGACGGGATCGTCGGATGGCTTATTGAGCTTTCGGCCGGTAGCCAGTTGAATCTGGGTATCGTTCATGTTACGCGCATTGCGGTTAAGATTGAGCAGCAGCTGAGCGTTCATCATATTGGAAGTTACTCTAAGCATATCAGACCCCTCCTTCCTTATCTGCCGACGGTGCCGGTGGCATTAATGAGTTTATCAAGCATTTCGTCATAGGTCGTCATAAAACGCGCGGCAGCGCTATAGGCATGCTGGAACACGAGCATATTGGACATTTCTTCGTCTAGAGACACTCCGCTCACGGATTGGCGGCGGGCATCCACCTGCTGCACCAGATAGTTGGAGTTCTCCGTCTGACGTGTCGCTTCTTGCGATTGTACACCAAGCTGTCCAACCATAGTTTTATAAAAAGTGCCTGGAGTGCCCTTAATTCCGGTCGGTGCTGTAAATGTGCCGGATTGCTGGTTGGCAATCAACAGCGCCAGCGTATTATTGCCTTTGACAACAGCCTCCGATGCCCCCGTGCCGGTCGTACGCAGGGAAGTTGCCAGCAGATCGGTATTGGCTGCAATTTCAGGGTTAAAGGTGATATTGCCTGCGGTAATCGTACCGCCATCACCGCTTATGGTGAACAGCGGTTTACCCGGATCCAGGGTGCCGTCCATCGTATACCCAAGTTGGTGCAGCCCGTTAAGCCCGTTAACCGTCGTTTTGACGTCTTGGTTCAGCGTTGCTCCCTGCGGCATGGCGTCGCCGGCGGTCAAAGTCGCTGCCGTACCATCCGCCCGAATAATCGAAGCATCATTGGTCAGGATCGTTCCCGCAGGCAAAATGGAGCCCTTGGGCAGCGTGACCTCCACCGCTCCAGTAGCGATTGTATTCGCCATATTGTTCAGTTGGCTTTTATAGTCGGCCACATACCTCCTGCTGGAGTCGATCATTCCGTAAACTTCGCCGGATTTCAAATCGCCGGTAGTCCCATCTCCGTATGCGGTAGTCAATGAATCTGAAGTTACGCTCGAAGCCGCGAAACCCTGAACAAGCTGCTGGCCGCCAAGTGAAATATTATAGCCGCTGTCGGTTTGCGTCACGCTGATATTGATGATTTTGGACAGCTTGTCCGCCATCAAATCACGCTGGTCGCGAAGATCGTTCGCCTTGTCGCCCATGCTCTCTATCCGGAATATCGACTCGTTAAGGTCAGCAATCGAAGAAAGATAACCATTGATTTCGGTAGCTTTAACGCCGATATTGGTCGCCAGGTCGCTGTCCAGATTGTCCAGCTGTCTGCTCATATAGTTGAGCGCGTCCGCCATCGACTGGGAGGTCTGAACAACGATTTTGCGCGCGGTGCTGTCTTCCGGGTTTTTGCTGAGGTCGGACCATGATTTCCAGAAGTTATCCAATACGGTGCTGATTCCCGTCTCCGAAGGCTCATTAAAAATCGACTCCAGCTTGTCCAGCGTATCGGACTGGATGGTCCAACTGCCGAGCGAGGAATTCTCCCCGCGGAACTGATCGTCGAGAAAAGTCTCGCGGATTCGCTCGATAGAGCCGAATTCTACGCCTGTGCCAAGCTGCCCCGGAGAAGTGGAGTTGCTGAAACCGTAAGCTTCAATCGGTCTGGAAGCAGCCATTTTGACAGTCTGGCGTGTGTAGCCTTCGGTGTTGGCGTTGGCGATATTGTGTCCCGTTGTGTTGAGCGCCGCCGTCTGCGTGACAAGGCTTCGCCGGGCGGTTTCAATTGAGTGGAAGGTTGATGTCACTTCTGTTCCCCCTATGCCTTTTGGTTAATCCAAAGCAAGCTTGCGATGAAGTCTTTATCTGTCTATAAGGCGGAACTGCTAACCAATGCTAACCTTTGGCATCAAAAAGACCCGGTCGGCTCGGAGAGCTGGCTCTGCCAGACGGAGGCTGGTACGTAATTTCCTGATTTGGTCTTCCGACCAGCAAATCAAGGGAATAATCTATAAATGCAAGCGACTGCTCAATCAGTCTCTGGTTCAGTTCATTGGCTTTTTTCAGACGGGCTAATGTGTCCGCCAACTGACCTTGGATATGCAGCAGCCGCGCTTTGTCTTCAGGATCAAATACAAGCCGGGACAGTTCGGTCAAATTCAAATTTAATTGAGAACGAATGCCGACTCCCTGTAAAAAAGCGAACACGCTCTGTTCACGCTGCTCCTCAAGCTGAGCGCTAATCTTCGTCAGTTTGGACTCCCGGCTCAGGATATCAACCAGACTCTCAATGTTGTTGTCCATAATAGCCTGTTTCTTCGCAGCGGCCAGATCGAGCATCTGTAAATGATTCTCGTCCAGCCGCTCCAGCAGTTCAATCAATGTTGTTAATGACATGGATGGATTCACCTAATTCTCGGAGGATTGCTTAAAAAAGGGGGCGAGTTTCTCAGCGAGTTGGGATGCGTCTACTTGATAAGTACCGGCGGAGACCTGTTGCTTCAAGCTTTGAATTCTTTGGGCGCGTTCATTATCGACATTCCCGCTGTTCTGCGCTTCCAAAAGCTTCATGGCTTCCGTAGAAATGGTTACCTCGTCTTTGCGTGTGCTTTTTTTCATTTGTTCCTGCCTTTGCGATTCCGCATTCCGTTGGTAAGGGTTAATCGGATTAATTCGTCCGCTTTCGTTGATTTTCACAATTCACACCTTCTTTCGATTATAAAAAGGCCGATAATCTTTACTAAGTTTATCGGCCTTAATTGAAACATACTTTATAGCTGAAAGCGTATTTTTCCGGAAATTATTGGCCGCGCAGCTTGTCAACCGCCCTATAGGCTCCATTGGAACCCTTCCGGGAAGCTTCCGCAGCGGCGCTTTCTTTCGATGCATTCATTAAATCTTTGGTCAGTCTTCCGCGGCAGCTGTCGCACATATGCCCTTCCCGGATCAGCGTTCCGCATACCTCACAAGGGTACATTATATTCGGCGCGTTCGCGATGGAAATTCGCCCCTCACGAATAAAGCGGGTAATTTCTTTGATTGGTATGTCGGTGGCGTCGGAGAGTTCTTGAATATTGGCACCTTTGTTCTCCCGCAAATATTTCACGCAAATCTCATACTGCTTCTCCAGTTCCTTGATGCAGGACTGGCACAGCTCCATAACATTCTTGACGTAAATCCGGCCGCACCGTGGACAATTATCGATATTCATATTCGGCAGCCCCCTTTCCTTCCATAGTAATCCGTCATGAGACTTCTTGTGCTCCTAGATTACATGATTGCGCCGGTTTCGTCTATGGCTTGCCAATCTGGAGAAAGGATTACCTCGAATAGGAACGGCTTACCTAAGCTGTATCAATCATCTCTTGTATGAAAGCTTGTTCCAGCCGGACAGCAAAACGCTTTGTATCACTGTTCTTCATGGCCAGCAAAATACTCCTCTCGAATAATTTTCTTTGTCGGTATCAAGCTCCTATCCCTTTATCCCAACAATTAGGTTTAAATTTACTCAATCGAGTATATCCTGTAAATACATGTTGATTTAATGTTGATTTATTGAGAACTTTTCTTTTTCCTATGTTTAACTTCATGGTACAATGGAGGCAAGAGGTGATGAACATGGCAATCACGGATATTCTGGAAGTGCAGGAACGTCAAGAAATCTATGCAAGTAATATCTTTTCTTCCCGTCAATTGCGGGAAAACATTATTACTTACAAAATGTTATGTGATGCTGTCGAGGCTGCAGGAATTATAACCTACCGGTTATCCGATGAGGATTTTCTAGATAAGGATAAATTTCTGTCTGCCCAACAGGATATCGTGTTCTTGCTTACTCAGGTTCAAGGCTCACCACAAGCAAAGTCGATTAGAGTCAAGCACTATCCAACAAGAGAAGTCGCCCGCATGCTAGGGGTATCTCATCAAACTATTTCCCGCTGGATCTCCCAAGGCCGGTTTAAAGGAGTATCCCGCTCCGAGCCGGGGAAACATGTGGACATTCCTGTTGACACACTCTTGGAGTACCCAAGTGGTGAAGTGGTGCAGATTAGTGGTGTAGCTGAGGCTTACCATCAAAGAATGCAAATAGCCGCGAGAACGGAGACAGATGACGAACTCAGCTTTATTAACAACAAACTTGCTTCCTATGAAGAAAGATATGGTCCATTTGAACAGCTTAAGCAAAAGAGTGATTCCGGGGAACTCTCTGCTTCCGATGAAGATGTGGATTTGGATGTTTGGACGTATTTGCTTAAAAGAAAACAGGAGCTTCTTGGCTGAGTTTACTCAGGAGGTATTTACTTCAATTCCCGGTAACATCAAAAACGTTCATCCCGATATCGTTCTGGATGTAACGCAAGATAATCAATCGGCGTATAACCCTAAGTTTACAATTAAATTAATTGGCTGGAATTCGTATCTCAAATGCGAAGAGCATGGTGATAAGACGGGGAATCTGCAAGCCTTCTTCTATAACTGGTATAACCAAGACGGCACATTGATTATGAAGTTCCACAATCATGGTCATGATCAGTATCCCGATGTACCTGCTGAAATCACTGAGTTTGACCCTGTTCATCTGCAGTTTCCGTTGCTAGGGGTATCCGATTTGGAAGGTAAAATCCGGGACCACAGCATTTATCAATCACTCGACGATGTTCTTGATTTTCTGCGCCATCTGCAGTGGGTTGAGGCTAGGAAGAAATAATATACAGCAAGCCCACGGAACTTTTCACGTTCCGTGGGCTTTTGTTTTATCGTGCAAGTGACAATGTGGATCGCCGTTACGGTAAACGTAAAGAGGTAGACAATCCAACTTCAGATACTAACTTTAGTAAGCATTGACATCGAGATCATGCTATTCACACTGCCATCCATACCAATAAGTTGCGGAATTAAATACGAAGCTATGTATTGGAGGGCAAGCAGTGCCTGAACGAGCAAAGAACAATGGAATGGGTTAATCTGTTTCAGATTTACGATCTCGCCCAAGTCAGGCTGCAAATTTCGGTTTGGCAGCCGGTGGACGATGCCATCTCCTGCAGCACATCCGCACAAGCACGGATGGTGCTTCCCGTCGTATAGATATCGTCCAAAATAACAATTTTCAACGGATGAACACCGTCTGGATATTGCCTGGTGTTCCCGGATACGGAGCGGTAAGAAAATAAAAGCCTTTCCGCAAATACACCTGCCCATGCCGGATTCGGAACAAAAGCGCGCTGCATATCGGCAAGCCGCTCCGCTCTGGTCTTAAAGCTCTGTTTGCCCGTGTGATGCGCGCGGACCAGCAGTTCCATTACGGGGATGTTACGGCGTGCCGATATGAACTGCGCCAGTCTTTCCGCTTGATTGAAGCCGCGCTCGGTTAGCCGGACGTCACTGACGGGTACAGGTACAAGCAGGTCAGCCTCCCATTTAGCAGCATTGCCGGACCGAGCCCCGCGACCGGGCAGCCGCGGATGCTGAGAAGATGCCAGCGGAAATTCAAGCCATGATAGCAGATCCTCCCATCCGCCTCGCCGATGCTCGGAATGCCGCTTGGCTGCAGGTGCCGGATTTCCGGATTTGGCCTTGGCAGCCAGCTTCGCTTCCCGCCCGGGCTTCGCCTCAGTCTCCATTTCCGCTTTAAGCGTACTATAGGCTCTGTCCAACATGACTCCGAGCACCTCGGCATAGCGTTCGTCTCCCCTATACTTGTACTGTCCGAGCCAATCCCGCATCTCGCTGCTGTAGGCCACCGCACTCCTGTTGCATATCAAAGAGGAAGTATCGTTTCCGCGCGCGCAGTCCGGGCAGCCCACATGGCGGCCGCATTTTTGGCAACGGGGGTGCAAAATCCACGGAACGGAAGCGGAACAATGCTCACAGATGCCGGGCAACCGGATAGACAGCCTCCCCTCTCGGCCGCAGGTCAAGCAATGATCCTGTACCGGAGCCAGGAGAGAATGAACGGCTTGCAGCCAGCTTCCCCGCTTCATTGAACCGCCTCCTTGTTCAGATAGCCCTTTTTGCGGGCGATCCGGTTCATTGTCCGAATCTGCGCACATGCGCCGCGCTGCGAGCGGTTCCACTGCGTGGAAGCGAACACAACCCTGCCGCTAGGGTCTTCCTTGGAGCGGCCGGCCCGTCCGGCCATCTGAACCAGTGAAGCCTCGTCAAAAAGCCGATTGTCCGCATCCAGCACGAACACATCGCTGCGGGGAACGGTGACTCCCCTTTCCAGAATGGTCGTTGTTACGAGCAGGGAAATTTCCCGGCGGCGGAAAGCGGCCACTTTGTCAACTCTTCCGGGGTCCTGCGAAGAGGTTCCTTCAATAACAGCACCGGGCAGAGCGCGGCGCAAAAGCGGAAGCAATCTGTCGATCTGCGCAATCCGGGCCACAAACAGAAAAATCTGCGCTTTCCGTTCAAGTGACTGCTTCAGCGCTCTTACCAGCTTTACCGGCAACCATCCACGCTTCAGGCAGTCGCCGACTGGGGGCATTTTTAAATGTTTCGGCACCGGAAGAGGAAAGCCATGGAAGCGGACAGGCACTCTCGCATGCGCCAGTCTTCCCCGGCGAACCTCACGCTGCATATCCTGAGGCGGCGTGGCAGACAAATAAATAAACGCTCCTCCAGGCTTGCACGCTCCTTTAGCGGCAAAAGCGAGCATAGGATCGTTATGATAAGGAAAAGCGTCCAGCTCATCGATAATGACCAGATCGAATCCTTGGTAGAATCTCAGCAGCTGATGCGTAGTCGCAAGGGCCAGCCGGCCCTCCGCCCAGCGGTCCCGGCTGCCGCCGTAAAGCACGGCGATGCTCTCCGCCGGGAACGCCTTGGCGAGCCGCGGCGCAAGCTCCAGCACGACGTCGCGCCGCGGCGTCGCCACGAGCGCCCGCCCGCCTGCGGCGAGCACGGCTTCAAGGAGCGGGAAGATCATTTCCGTCTTCCCCGCTCCCGTCACCGCCCAGAGCAGGAACCGCTCGGGGCGGCCGGAGGCGGAGCCCGCGCGCGGCTCCGCGAGGAACCCCAGCGCAGCGCCGGCGGCCTCCGCCTGCGCAGCGCTTAAGCCCCACCGGCGCCGCAGCCCGGCGGGGTCCATGGCGGCCGTGCCCCGCACGGCCGGAAGCGCTGCTCCGCGCAGCAGCAGCGCGCAAGCCCGGCTGCGCCCCAGCGCGAGGCAGGCCTCGCAGTAGGCGCAGCCGGCAAGGCCGCACGCGGCGCAGGCCGTGCGGCCCGTGGCGGCGCTGCCGCAGCGCAGGCAGCGCGGGTGTGCGGGCGCGGCGGCGAAGCGCCGCGCAAGCCTGCCGC
Source organism: Paenibacillus sp. URB8-2 (assembly GCF_013393385.1). NCBI lineage: Bacteria > Bacillati > Bacillota > Bacilli > Caryophanales > Paenibacillaceae > Paenibacillus > Paenibacillus sp. URB8-2. The sequence goes on from NZ_AP023239.1 coordinate 5,204,651, forward strand.
GCAGGGCCGGCAGCCGCGCGGCCCTGGCAAGCATACCCGGGCGTTTCACACGCCCGGCACCTCCCCTCTGCTCCTCTCGCCCGGCGCCTTCCCTGCGCTCCACTCGCCCGGTACCTTCCCTGCGCTCTACTCGCCCGGTACCTTCCCTGCGCTCTACTCGCCCGGCACCTTCCCTCTGCCATAGTCTTCCGGCACCTTCCCTCTGCTCCTCTCGCCCGGCACCTTCCCTCCGTCCTACTCGCCCGGCATCATCCCGCCGCTCCTCTAGCCCAGCTCCTCCCCTCCGTACTCTTTCCGCTCCCCCCGCAGGCTGCGTCCCTACAGCAGCCTCCAGACGAAGCCGCCCCTGCAGATACGCCAGCTGGGCCGCGCTCCGCCAGCAGCCGAGCATCTCCGGGCGGCGCTCGGACAGCAGCGCTTCCATCTCGGACTCAAGCAAAGAGCGGCCCCGCAGCGCCTTAGCGATCCAGTCTGCATAGTCCAGCAGCTTTTGTGGAGATGGCAGATCCTGTCGACCCGCACCGATCTGCCCAGGCTCTTTTTCCATAACGCTTACACTTCCACCGCCAGCCCGCAAAATATTCTGCTCATTATCCAGCTCTGTTTCCAGAACCGCCCGCGCATAGCTTGTCCAAGCCGTTTCGCCCCACTGCTCCATCTCCCCCCGGTAAAAGAAACTCGTCCGCAGCTTTACTGCCCAGCCCAGCGGTAGGGAAGTTCCGAGGAAAATCAGCTTTTTCGCCGCAGGCGCCTCCCCGCTGTCCTTCCGGGTTAGGCATCCCTCCCACCACAGGGCATCCACCCTTGGATCAATGGAGAGATACGCGCCCCAGCTTTTTCTTTGTTTCACCGTATAGACTGCAGCCCTCATGTGCGTCTCTCCTCTTCGTTTCGATTATCCACACAAAAAAGCACACTCCCCCACATTTAGGAAAGTGTGCTTCACCAAGAACTCCGATATGGAATTAAATCCATTAATCGATATTGTATTACATCCTGCCGCGCTTCGATTGAAATCCCCTGCTTCCTACAGCCCGCATGAACGGCAGCGGAATCGGATGCTCCGGCAGCCGCAAGTCAATCACGGTATCTTTATCCCCCCAAGGTGGCTGCGCTTTCCGCTCTTCTTGAAGAGAACCGCCTTCATCGCGCGCCATCCGTACATCCAGAGAACAACCGCCGTCCCGCAGCCCGGAAACAATCCGCAGCGTCCCGTCGCTTGAGCCGTCGTCCATAAAGGTTACCCGCAGCCGCTTCCCCGTCAGAAAAGACTGGAGCGTCATCGCGCGGATAATCCCCTCCACTACGGATTCATGATTGCGGGCAATCAGAATGTAGTGAAGCCATTTTCCCGTCTCACGGGCCGCCTTCATCTTGTCGCGGAATTTAAGCGCATGCACGCACATTACCGCAGATGCATATACGGTTCCGATCCAGATTAGCTGGGCCATCATGGAGATGCACCTCCTCTTATACCAACACTATATGCCGGCAAAAGAGAAGAGGTGACTTGCGAAAATATCGCATACGCGCTTTCGGGACTATTTTACAGCGTTACCCAACCATATTTGATCGAATTGATAACCGCTTGGGTGCGGTCGTCAACCTCCATTTTTTGCAAAATGCTGCTGACATGGTTTTTGACCGTCTTTTCGCTGATAAACAAATATTCGCCGATCATCTTGTTGCTCTTTCCTTCGGCCATCAGTCGCAGCACCTCGGCTTCGCGGCGGGTCAGCGGATTGTTGTCCCCTGCCACGAACTTGACTCCCGCTTCCTTCACTGAAGTTTCCGCAATCGCGCCCGCTTCGTTCAGGTAAGTCATCCGCCGAAGCTGATTAATCAGCTTGCCCGTCACTTTGGGATGGATAAAGGCATGCCCCTCGCAAACCGACCGGATCGCATTGATCAGCGACTCGGCTTCCATATCCTTCAGCAAATAACCGTTGGCGCCCTTGCGCAGCGTTTCGAATACGTAGCTCTCATCATCATGGATGGACAAAATAATCACTTTGACGTCGGGGAACATTTCCCTCAACTTTTCCGTCGCTTCCACGCCGTTCTCAATCGGCATATTAATGTCCATCAGCACGATGTCCGGTTTAGTCTGGTTGCAGAACTCCAATACCTGTATGCCGTCGCCGCACTCGCCGATGACCTCGATATCTTCCTCCATATTCAAAATACGTTTGAGTCCTTCTCTAAACAGCTGATGGTCGTCAGCCAAAAGCACTTTAATGGGTGTCTTGCAGGAATTCAGGTTCTCCATTACATTACTCCTTTCCCTTGTCCACGTTCGTTGGAATATGGATAATGATTGCGGTGCCTTGGTTCTCGGCAGATTCAATTTCCATTCTTCCTTCCAGCAGTTCCACGCGTTCACGCATCCCAACCAGTCCGAAGCTCTCCCTGTCGATCTGCTCTTTTTTCATTCTCTGTACGTTGAAGCCTATTCCATTATCCTTAACAACAATTTTGATCAACTGTGCCTGATATGTAATTTCCACCAATACGTAGCTGGCGCAAGCATGCTTTGCCACATTGGACAACGCCTCTTGAATAAGCCGGTAAACGGCTGCTTCCATAGCTGACGAAAGGCGGTGTTCCTTGCCTCTTGTTTCAAAAGAGGTCCGAATTTTAGTCTTCTCCTCGTAGTCATGAACATACTTGCGCAGCGTGGGAATAAGTCCCAAGTCATCCAATGCCATCGGCCGCAAATTAAAAATGACTTTACGCATTTCCTCCAGGCTTGAACGAACTTGTCCTTTTAAATCTACTATTTCGTCCTGTACCAGTCCAAATTCCTGCTTCACGAACATTCTTTCCACAATTTCCGTCCTGAGAACCAGGTTGGCCAGCATTTGAGCGGGGCCATCATGGATTTCGCGGGCAATCCGCTTGCGTTCCTCTTCTTGGGCCAAAATAATTTTGAGACCGATGATCTGACGGTTTTTTGCCGATTCGACAATTCGCGTTACATGTCCCAGTTCGCCGGTCAGATACTTTAAGACCACACTCATTTGCGAGCCGATCGATTCCGCCCGCTCCACCGAGTTCTCGACGCTTCGAACCCGCTTATGCAGTTCATCGCGTCTGTTCCTCAGATAAGCTTCTCTTTCCCTGCTCATCATAAGCTCAAGCTGCAGCTCCGTCGCCTTCTCGTAGGCAATTCGGATATCTTGTTCTGTATAACGAACAAAATCACGGCTGACCTCCGTTAACCGGATACGTGACCGGCGGTAATCCACCTCCAGCTTATCCACCTTTTGCAACGTTTCATCCGTCTCCTGCCGAACCTGCTGTAGTTCATTGTTGAGATTTGCAAGCTCCTCGCGGGCAGCTTGCAAAATCTCAAAAATCTGATACTTGCTGTCTTCCATTACGTCAATCGTATTCTTGATTACGCGGTCAATGGCATCGGTTTGGAATTCCACGGACAATGGCCCCATTTCTGTCGAATCATATAAAGGCACGCCTTTATATTAACATATCATGATTCGATCGTTACGGTCTTCGTTTCCTGTTCCCATTTTACGGTAAGTCCAAGCTGCTCGGAGACTAAACGAAGCGGGACTAAAGTCCTCCCTTGCAGGAGTAAAGGCGCTACTTCCGCGCTTTGCCGCTTTCCATTCAAGACAAATTCCTTCTTGTTTACGGTAAGGTCAAGCGCTTTGGAGCCGCGGAGCACCATAATCTTCCGGGTTGCCGGGTCCCAAGATGCGCTGCCGCCAAAAGCGTCCAGCACATAGCGTATCGGCACATAAGTTGTTCCGTTCTGCACCAGCGGCGCCGAATCAATGGCTCTCTTCGTTCCGTTAACCGTTAACGTCTTCTGTCCGATCGTCATGGCCGCCGTTCCCTTAGGCAATCCTACCTCGCTGGACAGCGAAGGCATCGTGAAGGAAATGTTGTCAAATGCCACGGTGCCGGTCTTGGCCCGTTCGTCCTGCCCTTCCTCGACGTTGACGACATACATCCGTTTTAGCGTTACCGGAAACTTCATTCCTGAACCTGACAGGTCGATGTCCAATGTCTTCCATCCGGTCCAGTCGATCGTTTTGGCAAGATCTACGTAGACCGTCGCTCCGCCGGCGTCCGTAAATTCGGCGCGGAGCCAATTCAGACTCTGATCTCCCATCACATCAAGCGACATCGAGGTTGCCGCCGCCGGAACCGATTTGCCTGATGCGCCGTTGAGCTGGGCATAGGCATACATCTTGCCTGTACCCGCCGTCATGTCATAGCTGAGAGTCAGCACCTTCGACCCGGCATGATCTTCACTGCCGTCCGTGATGGCAGCTGTGCCCTGAACGCCCGAGGCATTTGTTGTAAATGCGACCGGATAGGCCACATTTTCAAAATCCTCCCATGGCACAGCCGCGGCTGTCGTCAGAACAACCGCCGTGCTGAATCCGTCGTAGCGCGCAATGGCGTAACCGGTCGTCACTCCCGGATTCACCGAATTCACGTTCAGCTTGCCGCCCTGCACGCTGCCCTTGAAGCCGACAAACTCCCATTTCAGCGCAGAATCCGGCACGCTGATGGAAGCTCCGTTTTTGGCGACCGCGGTAATCGGCACCGCAATCGCGGTCCCCGCCTTCAGCGGACCGGTTTCCGTTCCCGCCGTCAAACGGGTCAAATCGTCGCCGCCAAGCACGGTAACCGTCGTAGAGGCGCTTACCGACCCGCTGGTCGCCGTCAGAGCAGCCGTGCCCGGCTTCACCGCCGTAGCCTCGCCTCCGCTGACGCTCACACTGCCGCTGCTTGATTTCCAGGCTGGATTGCCGGAGGCGACGTCAATCGGATTGTAATACGTATCGTAGCCTTTCAACGTATAGGCTGCTTTCTGACCAATCAGCAGAACGCTGCTGCCGCTGATTTTGATTCCTTTAACTTCACCCTGCGGCGCGGTTGTATATACGCCAAGCCCATTCACAATGCTGCGCTGCTCTGTGCCGTATTCCGTATCGAACGTGAGGCTTGTCTCGGTTTCGGCAAGCGGCCGGTCGACCATTGTCGTTGAACCGCCGCCATCCAGGTTAAGTCCTTTGTATACGCCGACGCTCGTCATAAAGGACTGCAATTCGGACAGGGACATCCCCGAGCTGCTGTCATTCTTCTCCACCGCGACAATGTAAGCGTAGCGCCCGTCCTCGGAATACCCAAGCGCCGTTCGTGCACGGTAGCCGCCGATACTGCTGACGGAACGGGAGAATGCCGTCGCTTTGCCTTTATCGACCAGAATCGTATGCCCTCCGATCATCATCTGCAGATTCGCCGGATCGATGGTCTCGTTCGTTGTTGCCGAGCGCAGCGAGCAGGTCATTGCCAAAGGCTGTCCGACCTGCAAATGATCGGCGACGAACTGTGCAGCCGTTCCGTGCGTCCGCAAAATAAAGGCCCCCGCCGGCACAGTGATCGGCAGCGCGGTATTTCTAGCTGAAATTTGCGTAATGATTCCATTTTCGACAAGCACTTCGGTTGGGGAAGTCGAGCTGTTTTTCGGGCGATCCAGCGCTGTCCAAGCATCCGTATAAATATACGCCGCATTGACATGACTGTAAGTGGAAGCTCCGCCTTCCGGATTGTATGCCCCTTTGTTGATTCCCGCTAAAGCGAGCTGCGAGCCGTCCGCTGCCGTGACCGTTCCCTCGAACGAGAATTGGTCGATTATCGGTTTTCTGTCAGTCGTTAGGGCAAAAGCATAAAGTCCATTCAGCTGTGATGGTGTCGATACGAGGGTTCCCCGCGATACTTCGCCACCAATCGGCGCTCCTTCGCCGCCGGTATTGAAATAGTCCCCGTTCACCGCCGCTACCGCGCCGGTCTCTTTGGCCATTCCGCCAGTGCTCTGGCGCGTGGTTAACTTTCCATTCTTGCCTGTCATGACGTCAATGGAGACGTAAGGATTGTTCAGATCAACGCGGACGATATCCGCCAGGCCAGTTGCTTTGCTCCCGGAGCGCGTTACGGTATATTTATATTTCAGCTTCACGGCGCCGGAAGTAATGATTTCTTCACTCACTTTGGTTGCCGTGAACGTGGAAGCGGCCTCCACAATTGAAGCGGAACCCTGTTGAAACAACGGCAGCTCGCCGCCAATTACAGGCATGATCCACAGCACACCCGCGAGTGAAGCAGCCACCCATTTAGGGGCGACGGATTTCTTATTGCTCCCTGGTTTATCTTTTCTAGTCTGGTTCGACGAACAACTACTATTCATTCACAGTAACTCTCCCATCACATTTATTCCCCCACCGCTTTCCGCCTACATAATTAATAGACTAAGTTTTACCGAAAAAGTTACGAAATTGACATAAAAAAAGTTCTTCACATAGACTTCGGGCAAGCAAAAAGGCCTTTCGCATGGAGTCCGTTCATTAAGAACTTGTCCATACAAAAGGCCCTTTTCTTAAGTATTCCGTAAGATGAAATCCATCTCGCTTGTTAAAATTACAGACCAGCCTGCTCCCTGAGCAGCGTCGCTTTGTCCACACGTTCCCAAGGAAGATCCAGATCGGTGCGTCCGAAATGTCCGTAAGCAGCGGTCTGTTTGTAGATCGGTCTGCGCAGATCCAGCATGGAAATAATTCCGGCAGGACGAAGGTCGAAGTTGCCGCGCACCAGCTCGACAAGCTGTTCTTCACCAATCTTGCCTGTGCCGTATGTATCGACGTTAATGGAAACCGGGTTCGCTACGCCAATTGCATAAGCCAGCTGAATTTCGCATTTGTCGGCAAGACCAGCGGCTACCAGATTTTTCGCTACATAACGCGCAGCATAGGCAGCGGAACGGTCGACTTTTGTCGGATCTTTTCCGGAAAAAGCGCCCCCGCCGTGACGGGCATAACCACCATACGTATCGACGATGATTTTCCGTCCGGTCAGCCCGGCATCTCCCTGCGGTCCGCCAATAACAAAGCGTCCGGTCGGATTGATGAAATACTTGGTCTCGTTATCCAGCAGGCCATCGGGCACCACCGGCAAAATGACATGCTCCTTGATATCCTTCTGGATTTGTTCCAGTGAAATTTCCTCCGCATGCTGTGTGGATACGACGATCGTATCAACACGTACAGGCTTGTCATCCTGATACTCAATCGTAACCTGTGTTTTACCATCCGGTCTCAAATAATCCAAAGTGCCATTTTTGCGGACTTCGGACAAACGACGGGCGATTCGGTGGGACAAAGCAATCGGAAGCGGCATCAGTTCGGGCGTTTCATTGGTCGCGAAGCCGAACATTAATCCTTGGTCCCCTGCGCCAATATTGGCCGTTTCTTCAGCAACCTGAGCAGGGTCACGATTCTCCAGCGCCGCGTTAACCCCTTGGGCAATGTCCGCGGACTGCTCGTTAAGCGAAGTCAGCACAGCACAGGTATTGTAATCAAAGCCGTATTTGGCGCGCACATATCCGATATCCTTAACTGTATTCCGTACAATGGCCGGGATATCCACATACTCTGACTTCGTGCTGATTTCTCCAATAACGAGAACTAGACCAGTCGCTACCGATACCTCACAGGCTACGCGCGCGTAGGGATCGTTGGTGAGGAACGCATCCAGAACCGCATCAGAAATTTGATCACAAATCTTATCCGGATGTCCCTCTGTAACAGACTCGGAAGTAAACAAATGACGTCCTTTAATAGGCATGAATTCAACCTCCTATATAATAGGTAGAAACTGCTCAATCAGTCCCCATATTCGATCTCATTTTGCATATAAATTCATATAAATTCACTACTTAACCCGGCAAAAAAATCAACCTTTTCCACATGGAAAAGGTCGGTTTTCCTCAAAAGTCATATTAACTTATTTGCGTGGCAGTGTCAATCAAAGCCCCTCTGTTACATGCCTGATTGTCACCCTTCTATTCTATAAGAAAAGGGCTTGCTCGGCCTGCTTGACGAGCCGCTTCGTAATTTCACCGCCAACAGAACCATTATCCCGGGATGTTATATGTCCGAGATAGGGGGTCCGGGATGTCGCTGAAACTCCTCCCAGCGATCCCAATTCGGAGGCAAACTCCGTATCCGCTCCTGCTCCAGGAACGGGACCATAAAGACCAAATTCGGCTGCAATTTCGAACTTCATCTGCTTCAGCATTTCCCGGCTTTCCGGAACAACCGTGCGATTATTGCGTGCCATGAACTGCACCTCCTGTATTAGTTGTATAAGTTACAGGATTATTATGTGCAGCCATCTTTCTTTCAGTCGCAGTAATGTTTGTTGGTTTTGGTAGTATAAAACAAATCAAATCTGCCAATGCTTTTTATAAATGCGTTCCTGTGTTAACTAGTTGGTTACTTTAAAGTATGCCCGCCTCTAACCATAACAACCAACCCAAGGGTTTGGCCGTCTTGTACGGCAATTCCGCGTCCATCCCTTGGAAAGGATAATAAATGGTTGGATGGCGCTGTCTGGCCGTTCGTTAAATCCAGGCCGTCTGTCAGATCGGCTACACCATTTGAATCCTGAGAATAGATCACGGCCTTGCCAGCTCTAACAATAAATTCGGCTCCCGCTGAGGCGATTAAGGTTTGTCCCGGCTTCACATCCACAATAATGCTATCATTGCCGCTTCCTGTATTAGGTACCGGAGATGCAATGGCTGTTGCTGTTGGTTTCGTAGTAGCTGGTGTTGAATTGGCTGCTGCAGTTGGACTGGGCGACGGGGATTTGGTGGCAACCGGAGACGTTACTATGCCACCCTGAAGCACTTTTTGAATCTGCTGATCCACGTAACTTTTAGTAACAACAGGGTCATCGGCAGTTCCTGGCTGATTTCCAACATCAGCTCCTTGCGCCGTATTGCTGACAATTGAACCTGCCCAAATACCGCCTGCCAGCAATACTGCGGCAAACGTTATTTTCCATAGCGGCTTCATGCGGGTCCTCCTTCTAATGTAGGTATAAAAAAAGAATAGCCTCCGAAGAGGCTATTCTTGCTTCGGTGAGGAAGCTAATTATTTACCGGAAACCGTAGTTCCCTTAGTGATGTTGTTGCCAGCTCCGTCAACGATAGAAGTTGTAGTTTCATCCTTGACAGTTACAGTGATGGTGTAAACGTAGCTTGCAGCCAGGTTCAGGTTGCCAGCAGCATCGCCAGTGTAAGCGATGATTTCGTCTGCTTGAACACCAGCTTCTTTACCGTTCTCAACATAGAGGACGGAGTTGCCGCTGTAATCACCCTTAGCTACCGGTACGTTCAGAACCCATTTCTTGCTGGAGCCAGTAGTTCCACCTGTCAGCTTCTCTACGTTAGCAGCAGAAACTTCTACTCCGTTAACAACAACCTTCAGATCGTCTTTGTCTACTCCTTCTACTGCTTCGGAGAAGGTCAGGATCAATCTGCTGGAGATGTCGGAAGATACTGCGGCAGAAGACAGAGTCGGAGCCACGCTATCAACGAAGTTTTTGATCGTTTTCACTACAGGAACAATAGTGTTGCCTGCAGTATCCTTGATACCGTTGATCACCAGATCTTGATCATCGGCCGAGGAGATGGAAGCAGAAGGAATGTACAGCGAAGCTGTTACATTAGTTGGGTTGCCTGTTCCATTGTAGCTAGTTGTGATGTAAGAACCTGCTGGAAGTGCTTTGCCACCCAGAGTGTAGTTGTTAACATCACGTACTGTGGAAAGGTTAAGGCCCGTTGTATCATATACATCGAACGTTACTCTTTGGTCAGTACCTACCACTACAGCATTACTGATGTTGTTAGCACCTGGTTTGTCGGTATCAGTTGAAGTCGTTGTCGTAATAGTTACAGGCAGAACAACTGCAGCGTTGGCATTCTTAGCAGCTGCTTTATCTTTAACCAGACCTGCTGGCAGACGCAGCGTGTAAGATCCGGCAGCCAGACCTGTTACATTCTTAAATGTAACTGTAGCGCCATCAACAGAGTAAGTGCCGTCGGTAACAGTGAAGCCATTTGCAAATCCAGTTGCATCGGAGATCAGCGTGATAGCATTTCCGGCAACAGTTACGTCTTCGGAGAACTTAACTACCAGACCAGCGCTTCCGTAAGTAGCACTTACTACTGTAGGAGCAGCTGTATCTTTAGTGAAGGTAACAGCTTGGGAATACGTGCTTGCCAGTGTATTGCCCAGGGAGTCACGGATGCTCGTTCCGAATACGATCGTACCAGTGAATGTACCGCTGCTTGGGAACGAGAATGCCGGAGCAGTCAACGTGTAAGTTTTGGAATCATTTTTGGATACGATGAATGCGCCTTTGCTTTCGCCATTAGCGTCCAGCAAGCGGATGCTGCCGTTCAGGGAAAGCTGATCAATGCTCTTGTTGAATACAACTTTAACTTTGTTTTCGCCTGTTACCGTTACACTTGCTACCGTAGGAGCAACAGTATCGGAAACAACCGTTACAGTAGTCTTAGTTGGGTTCGGGGAAATGTAGTTGCCTGCAAAGTCCTTAACGTTAAGCAGAGATACGTCATAAGTTTTGCCGGCTTCCAGCGTACCGGTAGTCAGTACCAGTTCATCCAGGGAATCGCCGTTAGCAATGCTGTTCACAGCAGCTCCGTTAACATAAGCGATAGTACCCAGAACTTGTACCGGTTCGCTCAGTTTAACCGTTACTTTGTTTGTTGTAGCTTTAGCTACTGCGGATACCGAAACAATTGCCGGAGCAACTGTATCGTCAACAGTCAGCAGTTGTGTATAAGCCGGGATTTTCTCTCCAGCAGTCGTCTTAACAGCGTCAGTCAGCGTGAATGCGTATTGACCTTTAAGATATTCAGTGTCAGCAAAAGTGATAGTAGCGTCCGTGCCATCAGCTCCAATAACAACATTAGCGGTGTTTGGAGTTACTGCAGGTGCGCTGCCCAGTTTAGTCAGGCTAACTACGCCGTCAACCAGAGTAGTGTTGCCGTATACTGTTTCAGAAATGGTGCTAGCGTCAACCGGACGGTTGAATTTCACAACGACTTGCTTGCCGTTCGGAGCAGTTACGGAAACTACTTTCGGAGCAGCCAGCGTTACTTTCGCTGTGTAGTCATGACCGTTGTAAGTAAAGTTGATCGTTTTTTCAACGCCTGCAACCAGAGCTTCGGTCAAAGTAACTGTAGTCGTTGCTTTGTCGGAGAAAGTTACAAGAACGCTAGTTGGGCTCAGCGCTTCAGCAGATGCAACCACTGGAACAGTGGACAGGTTGCTTACTGCATAAGCAGTTTCAACTACCAGGGAACGAGTAGCGTTAGCTTTGAAGTTTGTGCTAGCTGCTACCAGGCCTTTGTTGATTACAGCTTGAGCGTAACCTTTAGCCCATGTCGATGCGTTGTTGTCGGTAGTAGTAGGAGCTTCCAGTTTCAGAGCGCGGAACAGTACTGTTGCCACTTCTTCAACTGTTACTTTACCGTTATAGTCGAAGATACCTTTTACAGTATCTTTACCTTGCATCAGGTTAGCTGCAGTAACAGCTTCGATGTAAGGAACTGCCCAGTTCTTCGCGTTGTAACCTTTGTCTTTATAAGACAGTTTGTTGGTTACTTCAGTCAGGTTGAACAGTTTAGTTACGATCTTCGCGAACTCAGCGCGAGTCAGATCTTTTTCCAGATGTGCTTGGCCGTCCGGATATCCGTTCAGGACACCTTTCGCTGCCAGAGCGTCGAATTTAGCTTGCGGGGTTGTTGCAGTTTCACCAAATGCTACAGAGGCAAACATCGAGAATGCCATTGCTGTAGACAATGCTACGGACAAAATTTTCTTCATAACCTTTTTTTCTCCTCCTTGAACATTCATGAACTGAGATTCTTGTTTAGTTGGGTAGCTCATGTCACTCATTAGCCGATGCACCCCCTTTCCCGAGTTGAGCAAGTTAAGTATAAATGATGTCTGTGACGGGTATCACAGAAACTGGTAAATGAATTCAAGGCATAACAATACTAGATTCCTAATTCTACCTTAGTATTATACAATGTGCCTTAAGTCACGTAAAGCTAATTTTTCCAAGTGGTCTTACCAGCTTTACAGCCATTAATCCAACAATTTGCTGTTGTAATGACTCTACATCTTTAACGCAGGAGTTTCACAAAAGTTGCGGTTCACTCAAAAAAAAACTAAAAATATATTTTCACCATACTTCCATTAAATGAACCGCTTGTATGTAATTCAAACTATTGTTAAACTTGGGCGGCTACGGAAGACAGTATATCACGCTCTTGATTCGATGGTCATTAAGAAATATTTTCTAAAGGGTTGCTAACTCCTATCGATTATCCCCACAAAATAAAATGAGCGCCGAAATCCGGCGCCCTGAAACTACAAAGTTATCTGATTTTCATGGAAAGCTGGATCAGTTCCTGCCGTTTTTCAGGGCTGGAATTCACATTATTATATAGAGCATCAATGGCCTCACGGTTCTCTCGGTAGCTTTTCTCATGTTTAATCGTGGAGTGGGACCAGTCAATCAGTGCGTTTTCCGCTATCACAAGGTCATTGTATGCATCATGGAATCCAGTCGCCTGGACAAGCTCTTCCATAACCTCCTGGGTAATTTCCTGAAGCGCGCGTTTCGCCTCAATTTCCTTTTCCATTATTTTTGCTGTATTCTCAAACTTGTTTTTGGCTTTCATGTAGTCAATTTGGGCTTTTGATAAAATCGGTTTCATCTAGCGTTCTCCTTCTTGCTTGAGTGTGTACTTTCACCTTCTTACGTCATTGTAACGTAAAGTACGCCACATTTCAAAGAATTGTAATTGGAAACTGCATAACAGAAGCCCCCCTCCCCATATCGGGAGCAGAGGCTTCCTTCACTTCGTCCTTAACCGGAAAATCGCAGTTTATAATTTCTTCATCTTGATCATCATGCGTTGGGCCATAATCGCCGCATCGGCCCGGGTGAATCTTGCCTGCGGGTCAAAGCGGTAGGTAACCTTCTTTGCGCCGGAAGCCAGCTTATTGGCGACGCCTGAAATTACGCCGGCTTTGTACACTGCCAAAATGGACGGTACGGAGTAAGAAGAACTGATGGACCCCGTGTCTGTGAACAGCTTTTGCAGGGCTGCCAAATCCTTGTCTACTGTACCCAGCTTCAGATTCATCGCTCTTGCGATCATGACTGATGCATCTTCCCTGTTGAGGGTGCTGTTAGGCGAGAAGACTCGCGGTGCGGTCCCTTTTATAATTCCTTTACGGACGGCTGTTTCAATGTAACGGTAATCCCAATGGTAGTCGCTATACTTCACGACATCAGCGAAGGTAAGATTATTCGGTTCGTAATCAAGCTGAATCCCCATTATCTTAACCAGCATCGTTGCAAATTCGCCGCGCGTCATATTTTCGTAAACACCGAATTCGCTGGAATCCTTGGCGTTCATAATCCCTTTGGCCATCATCGTCTCAAGCTCGTTGCGAGCGTAAGTGTGCGAGACAATGTCATCGTAGCTGTAACGAAGGCTCATAACCGTATAGTAGCCGAACCCGTCAAATGTCGCGGTTATAGTTTTGCTGCTCGTATTAATCTTTCCGCCCATATTATACCAGGTCCCATCTACGTTCTTCCAGACGGAAATGTTGGAGGTGGCTGCGTTGGCCAAGCTTGGATCGTACTTCAACGTGATGGTTCCCTGCTGAGTCGGCTCAAGCCATTTACCCATATGTCCGAGATAAAATTCATTGCCTGTCTTGTATGGATGCGAGGAAATCACCGTTTCATAATCATTAACCGAATTGCTGGCGACGAAATAGCCCGGATCAATCCAATACAGGTTGGAAGCATAACCATAATGCAGCTTGGGGGTCAGATAGGTGGTTGCCAATGAATTGGCGCTGACTTCTTTCAGCTTGCCATCCAGATAGTTTCCGCTGATGTCGGTTTCTCCTACCGGATTATACTGCTTAACGGTACGTCCATCCTGCTTATCGGCGATACCCAATAAAATATATTGGTCATTAAAAAGGTTGATCTGACGGGTATTCGTTGTCCCTGGCGTCGGCGTTGCATCCCGCAGCACGGTTCCCTTCGGAAAGTTTAGCGTTACCGCGTTTTGGAACGCACTCAGCTTGCCTGATGCGTTAAGAACCGATTTCAACTGCGACCCTTGAAGAACCTCGTCCGAATAAGTGACGCTGAACGAACCGTTCGTTTTTTGAGTGCCGGTGTTAATCGTAAACTTGAACGTATTAGCCCCTTTTTTCAAATTCTTCATTTCAAGCCGGAAAATATCTTTCTCACCTTTAACCATTGGCGTCTTGCCGATTAGAATACTATCCGCGCCTTCCGCCTGAATGCTGATATTCAGGAAGTTCTGCTTAATAATGCTTTCGTTCGGAAGCTTGGGCGACAGAATGTTGTAAGGGGGCACTTCACGCGTAATTTGCAGCGCCTGAGATACGGTCGACGTCTCCAGACGTGCGGTTACCACAATGGTGCGCAGACCGGTCTTCGGAAGACTCTGCCCGCGAAGCGTGAATGTTCCGGCCTGATCCACCGGCACCGAAAGATTTACGGTTGTAGGTGAATAGGTCCATTTCGAACCATCCCAGTTAGCCACCACTTTCTGCGTTCCGTCCACCATAATGACTATCTGCGTAGCATTATTGGTCACAAACTGAATATCCGCGCTAGTCTGGTTGGTCGTGTACGCAAGATTTGCGGTTTTGACAAACAGCTGATCGGGATCGGTTGTCTCGTTGACCGGAAGCGGGATTAGCCCTGCCAGCGAAGGCAGATTGTCCGGGAACAGGTATACAGTAACGCTCGTGGAAACAGGAACCCCGTTGGCTATACCGGAGATTGTAATTTTATTTGGTCCGGTAACCAGCTTGTTATTGACCGTGTTAAAGCTGAAAGAATTCGTGTTGCTGATCATGGATGACGTCAAGGAACTGTTCGAACCGTTTATTGAAATCACAGCCGAGCCGATGTCGCCGGAAGGAAAATTGACCAGGTTCCCGGTTACGGCCGTAAATGAATCATTGGTTTTGAACACCTGATTATTATAAAGATTCGTTAATTCGATATAGGGTGCCGATATATAGTTGACTGTATAAGTTTTGGAATCCAAAACGGTGCTGCCGCTCATCAGATCAATATGAAGCGTTTGTTCGCCGGTAGGGAGTCCGGTAATTTCAAACACTCTGTAACCGTCGGCAGTTAGATAGCTGTTCTTGCTGAATGCCGAAGTCGCGACCGGGCTTCCGTTCTGATAAGTGGTAAGCGAAAGGCCGTTCACCACCGCAGCTGTCGTCTTGTCGGTTTTGACTAGCAGCCAGAGCGGAAGCTGGAATAGATTCGAGTTGTCGCTGAATGCACCGGAAGAAGTATACGATACAATGCCGCTGCTGACACTCGGGCTATAAACCTGCTGAACATCCGTAATATAAGCCGTGGCTGCATTGCGGAAATCAAATTTGACAGGAGTAATGCTCTTGCCGTCATAGCTTCCGGTAAAAACAATGGTATAAGCGCCGTTCACGGAAAGAGCCGGCACATCTGCAACCGAGGTGTAATTAAAGGTAATAAAATTGCCGGATGACGTAGGTGCTGAGACAGTCGCTGCCTGACCGGTTACCAAATCACTACCGGTAGTTGTATTCCGAATGGCGTAAGTTAACGTCGAAAGATTCGTGACGCCCGAGCTGTCAGGCACTTTAAAAGTAATGGAACCGCTCAGCTTCCCGCTGGCCGACGTAACCACACTGCCGGTGTCTACCGGCGTGCTGCCGATTTTCGTATTATTAGGGGTACCGGAGTCTAACGGGGCATAAACGACTTCGCGGGAAACGGAATAAGTGCGTGTGCCGCCATCCGTCGTAGCCACAAAGGTAAGCTTGTTATATCCCACCTTAAGCTGGTAGTCGGCGATAACAAATGTGGTGCTGCCGCCATTGTACATTTTGGACGAATTCATCATGACTTCGGAGGCATTCGGCGCTTGGAGCGTTAATGTCAGTCCGGAAGTGTTGACGAAGGTTGGTGTTCCTTCATTCAACGCCGTTCCGTCCGGAAGCGCAATATTATAGATGGCAGGCACATTCGAGAAATTCACATAAGCTTCTCCGCTTGCCACGCTTCCGTCCGAAGTCGTTCCGTAAACCGTTATGCGGTTAAGCCCCTGACTCAATTTGACGTTGGGGAACGTGAAATATTTTTCATTGGCGATGGTCGGTTTCACATCCGCTCCGCTTGCGCCAGGCACTTCCGTGCCATTCACTATACTGTCAACCTTATAATAGATACTGTCCGGGGATACGCCATTGAATGTACCCTCAACATCAACCGTACTTGAGTTCACATTGGTCGGAGAGTCCTTACTCGTACTGAATTTGGTAAAGGTAAAATATTGCCCTGCAGCGGCGTATGCCGCTCCCGATGCCGAAAGAGTCGACAGCAGGATTACAGCCGCCATGACGAAACTGCCTATCGACTTGATTCTGTTCTTCACGTATGAAACCTCCTACTGCTATATTGGTTTGTGGTCTAGGACGTGACATCTCCCGTGCTTCATCCATCCTCTTTTATTTTATCGGCGAACCTCAATCTATTAATTAGCAATTAATTAACAGAAAATAAAAAGGAGCTGTCCCATAAGTAGTTCTTCTACGTCAGAGACAGCTTTCTTCATTCTAAAAAATCGTAAAAAGTCAGCAAAGCAGTGATTCTCCCGTTATTGGAGAATCGCTGCTTTGCGTTTTTGGTCCACTGCGGCTTGCTTCAGCACATTATGGGCAAGTGAAAGCCACCCGACCTCAAGCGTCACTTTCTCCATGCCGCGAAGCAGAAAACGCCGGAACCCTCGGTTGTTCTTCAGTTGTCCAAATACGCTTTCCGGTTCCGTCATTCGCCGTACCGTCAAAGCATAGCCATCTTCACTTCGCAATATTTCCCTAGCCTGCTTCTGGTACCTTAGCCGTTCCAGACTGACGGCCACTTCCCGATTTCCTGCCGCTTTGGTGCAACGGTCCTTCAGTGGGCAACCGTCGCAGTTTTGGCTTCGGTAATGACGTTTGCGAATTTCATACCCACTTGCCAAGGTTTCCTTGCTTTCTCTGCGGAAATGCAGCATTTGTCCGGCCGGGCAGGTCCACGTATCTTCGGCTTCGTCATACGCCCAGTTCTCAATCCTTCCGACCTTCTCTTTCCAGGCTTTACTCTTCTCTTGATGGTAGCTGCCGTATTTCACCACAGCCTGAATCTCTTCCTTTTCCAAATAGGCGTAGTTTTCTTCACTGCCGTAGCCTGCATCTGCAATGACCGTCTGTGGGAGTTTGCCAAGCATCTGCCTTGCCTTTTCCATATGCGGTTGTAGGCAGCGGGTATCGGTCGGTCTTGGGTGTAGACTGTAGGCTAAAATAAACTGGTTTTCGGTCCCAATCTGAACATTGTATCCCGGTTTGAGTTGACCGTTTCGCATGTGATCTTCCTTCATTCGCATGAAGGTCGCATCCGGGTCGGTCTTGCTAAAGCTATTCCGGTCGCCGAGCAACGCTTGGTACTGTTCGTACTTCAGCAGCCGGGGAAGCAGGTCTTTTCGAAGCTTACGAACCGCTTTCTTCAGGAGTTTATCTTTAGGCTTGTTCAGAAGCCGGGCTTCGAGTTCCTGGGTCACTTGTTCGAGTTTCTCGGCGCTAATCGCTGAGGACTCGCCAAGTTCAGCGAGATCGTTGCCTTGGTGTTTCGCTTCTTCTTGGTTCTCTGCAGCTTCGATGGTGGCAAACAGCGCGTGTACGTTCTCTTGCAGTTTGGTCTTATGTTTGCTGACCGCTTTGCCCCAAACAAACGTGTAGCGATTGGCATTGGCCTCGATCTTGGTGCCGTCGACAAAGTAATGCTCCAGGGAGATGTATTTTTCGTCCGCCAGAAATTGAAGAACGGCGGTAAATACGGTTTCGAGGACATCCTTCATCCGCTGAGAACGGAAGCGGTTAAGGGTGCGGAAGTCCGGGCGTTGTCGTCCGGCCAGCCACATGAAGGGAATGTTCTCCCGCACAGCTTTGGCCATTTGCCGGGAAGAGTAGATGCGCTGGGTGTAGGCATAAATAATGACTTTGGTGAGCATTTTGGGGTGGTAGCTGTCGCGGCCACCGCCGGGATAAGCGGCATCAAAGATCGAGTCGTCCAGGCGGTTTACGGCAGTGTTGATGACACGAACGAGGTGATTTTCTGGAATGTCTTCTTCTAAATCCATTGGCAGGAAAAGTTGGTCCATGGTATATTGAATGTACAAAGAAATCGCTCCTTTTAGAGATGGTGGGTGGTACTTCCATTTTACCAAAGGGCGATTTCTTTTTGTGTTTTCAAGAAAGAATTTTAGTAACAGCTACAGCTGAAAGCAGCGGAGGGGACGGAACGATTGTGGAAAAGCGGTAGCGGTCGCCTTTGGGTCCGGATTTTCACCGCTAAGGGGAATGAAAAAAATCTGGACACAACAGCGATTGGAACAACGGTCCGTTCGCGGAGCGTCCACACCAAGTGCTTACCTAAATCCTACTCAAAAAACGAGGGGTGTCCCAAGCAGCCATTTCATGGCTTTTGAGACACCCCCTTCAGGAATTATATAAGTCCGTAAAAGACGCTTCATTATATATATCAGGATTTTGAACCTTTTTCCGCGCTCACTTTCATGAATACCCGGGAAAGGAAGCTCAGCAGCGGTTTCTTGGTTTGTCCAACCAAGCCGATAACCTCGGCGCCAATCTGCAGGAAGAAGAGCATTACACAAATGACTACGAAAGTAACCCAGTTCGCTTCATACAGAGCGGAAGAGGATTGAATAACGGCCAGGATTCCGAAGAAGCCTGCAATTCCGTAAATAATGAGCACCGTCTGCCGATGGCTGAAACCAAGCTCGCGGAGGCAATGATGCAGGTGACCTTTGTCCGGAGCAAAAATCGGTTTCTTCTGCAGCTTGCGGCGCACGATCGCGAAGAACGTGTCCGACAACGGCACACCGATAATAAGCAGCGGCGTAATAAAGGAAACGACGGCGATCTGTTTGAACCCGAGCAGTGCCAGCATGGCCAGACAGAATCCGAGGAACAGTGAGCCCGCATCACCCATAAAGATTTTGGCCGGATGGAAATTGAAAAAGAGAAAGCCCACAATGCTGCCGAGGAGCAGCAGACAGAGCATGGCAACCATCACATTGCCCATCAAAAAGGCCATTGTAGCGATTGTCGCAATAGCGATACCCGAAACGCCGGCAGCCAGCCCGTCCAATCCGTCGATCAAATTAACAGCGTTTGTGACGCCGACAATCCAAAAAATCGTAAGCGGAATAGCGATCCAGCTCTCAAGCGAAGAATAAGTATTGTTAAAAGGAATATTCACAAAGTCCACCGTAATGTCAAAGCCGAACACTACGATGCAGGCTGCGGCAATTTGACCAAGCAGCTTTACTTTGGCCGATAACTCAAACTTGTCGTCAAGACCGCCAAGCAGCACAATAAGACCGCCGCCGCTAAGCAGCGCCTTAATGAAATTAATATCCCGTGTGGAAAACTCGTAAGGAACAAACGGCGATATGGCAAGCAGTCCTAACACAAACGCCAGAAAAATACCCAAGCCTCCAAGGCGCGGCATTATTCTCGTGTGCACTTTGCGGGCATTAGGCACATCCGTGGCGCCAATGGCAAGAGCGAATTTCTTGACAAGCGGCGTCAAACATAATGCAAGTCCCATGCATACGATAAATCCGGCGATGTATATGATTAACATTGGTCTAGTCAACCCCCATTTCTCTACCGCATTGAATTATACTCTGTTCCAAAAACAAATTCCAATTCCGTTTTCAGGCGATTTTCGATATATATTCGAGGAATATCGGCGTTTTATCTGCTTTTTGTGACTCTATCTCTCTCCCGCATCACTTTTACTGCGAATTTCGGTAGCGCAAGCATTCTTTTGTACCTGGTCGGTTCTTTGAGAAGACGGTAAAACCACTCCAACCGCAGTTTTTGGAACGCTACAGGCGCACGTTTCGTTTTGCCGGAAATGACGTCAAAGCTTCCGCCGACCCCCATCATAACCGGAATACCCAAACGCGATTTATGCTTCGCAATCCAAGGTTCCTGGGTATCCGCGCCGCGAGCGACAAATAAAAGGTCCGGTTTTGCTTCAACGACCGTCGCGATGACTTCATCATCCTCCGCCGCACCGAAAAATCCATCGCGAAAACCGGCGATCGTTATCCCCGGATATTGCATTTGTAACCTGCTTGCCGTCTCCCGAATCACTTCGGGAGTCGAACCAAGCAGATAGACCCTCCAGTGATAGTGTTCTCCCTCTTTCATCAATTCATGTAGCAAATCGTACCCGGGCACTCTTTCCTTGACGGGATTTCCGCCGCGTTCGGCCGCCCACACCACTCCCGTGCCGTCGGGAACGACCAGCTCCGCGGAGACCATGATCTCCTTATAAGCCGGATTTTCCAAAGCGGCCATTACCATGATCGGGTTCGCTGTGATCACCTGATGCGGCGTCCTGGAATGTATGGCTTCAATTAAATAGGAGATCGTTTCCTTCATATCCATTTTGGACACCGGAATGCCAAAAATCGCTACCGTAGGCAAAGCGCCTGCGTGTTTCACTATAAATCACCCTTTATGGCTTAAATATTCAACAATTTGCCGGGCCGGAGCTTCCGCTTCATGGATTAATGAATCAATCCGTGATTCCCGCTGCCCCCGCCAAGCGGTTCCGTCCTTCAGAAGCCTGACAATCTCCCCGGAAAGGGTTTCGCTGTCCAAGGAAGCCGTTGTGCCGACAGGACGGCAATCGATACGGCTTAAAAAATGATCAATCTTGGGATCATACGATATTCCGAGCAGCGGCACGCGACGTCCGGCGGCATAAATGAGGCTGTGCAGCCGCATACCGAGCAGCACGCTGCATGCTCCAACTTCGCGGAGCATTTTCTGCGGATGGTCGGCTTGTTCGCTCAGGCTTACGACGCTTCCGCTTTCAGCGATATCGCCAAGCCTGTCCATGCAATATTTCGACGCTTCGGTATCGGAAGGAAGATGAAACGGCAGAAACCGCAGGTGCACCGGAAGGGTGCGGCATACCTGCCGCAAACCTTGGGCGATAGCGTCCAGCTCTCGCCGGTCCTTCTCCCAGTAACGTACGGAGACACCGACGATCGGAAGCTCAGAACTCCCGAAACCGGGACTGGCGCCAGAATCTGCTTTAGCACCATCCGCCTCACGCGGCTGTCCCGAAAGCGTGCTGCCGGGGACCGTTTCTTCCGGCAGGGTCAGACCCATGACGGGATCGGGCACAACCTGCACATCGGCCTGCCGAAGTCCCATGAACATAAGCAATGCCCTGGATTGTTCATCACGCACGGACACATAAGCGCATTTACGGAATACCGATTTGATCATCGGATGGAACCATTTCCGCTGCACCGGCCCGATTCCTTGGGCATATATGAATGTCGGCTTGCCCATCCATTGAGCCAGCTTGATAATGCCGAGATAATACGGAATGGATTTGCCGCTTGTTACATCCTGCAGCAGGCTTCCTCCGCCGCTGATCAGCCCGGAGCTTTCGCCTATAACCCGTCGGACCTCAGACAGCTTCATACGGTGCACCGCTTCAACGCCGTAAGTAGCGGAAGTCCATTCCGGATCGATGGATAGTACGACCGGTTTAATGGATATACCCGCCAATTCGGATTGGCGCTTCAGTGCAATCAAAATCGATTGAAGCACCGCTTCATCTCCGCTGTTGCGGAAGCCGTAGTAACCGGACAACACTATTTTTTGAGCAGGGGCAGCCATCGTTTCCAACATCCTTCCGCAATTTGCCACACGATTACCGCGATCACGCCAAGGATAAGACCTAGGCCAAGCCCAAGCAGCCCACGGACAAGCGAAATCAGAACAGGTGAATGAATATGCGCGAACGTATCCACCATAGACAGTTGGCCGATTACGGCAACAATCATAAGATAGGCGGCGTTCCGGTATTTAAGGGCCAGAAAAGTTCCAAGAATAAACACTGGATGAGCAAGCAAAAATTCCTTGCTGCGCGGCCGCACGCCGAAAACACTTTCCATAAAGTTCCGGAAGGCAAGCTCATAGGAACTCGCGGTGCCGCTGTTGCCGGTGCGGCTTAAATAGTACAATCCAATTACCCCAAGTACGGCAGCCGCAGCAACCATCGCCAGCGTGACTGGCGTTCTTAACAGCTTACCCGTTTTATTCAAAGCAAACTCTCCCCGGTACAAGAGCACATAAATGCCCACAAGCCCGATCGGAGCGATATGCAGCAGACTGACGCCTCGGAACTGGTTTAACACCAGGCTGTAAGTAATATTATTCAGCAGCGCGATAACGAACGGCACCGCGCTGAGTGAGATCAAGGCTGTCTTTACGTACAAAACAAGACTCTGGACCAAGCGTCGCTGCGGATTCATAACTCCCTGCACGGAACCGGGGATGCTTCCCCGAACCGTTGTCGCTCCCTGAACGGCCAGCGGCGGACCCGATCTATTGATTTTGCGAACAGCTAGCACCATCGCTAATGTCGGCGCGCTGATGGCAACCGCAAGAGCGAGCGCTTGTTCAAACAGCACGGGCTTCACAAGCAGCAGTCCCGCGCTTCCGATCAGACCGAGGGCCCAAGCCAAAAGCGTTAGCCACGGAACGAAGTGAGAGATCATCAGCGCCACCATCGCCACGGCTCCGATGACGGCGGCCAGCTTGAAATAACGTTGGAACGGCGAATCCACTACATCAAAAGCAGCAGCTTGTCCCAGCGTAAAGCCGTTGTCCTTGATCTTGTCCACTGCCCCGCCCGGCTCACTCAGACTGGTAACCAAATTGTCCACAGAGTCGTCGATCTGCGCCTTGGCGGTATTTCTCGTGGGGGCGGTGTTCAAGTATAGCATGCGAATATTGCGGTCCTTCGTCGCCAGTGCGAAGCGGTCGGCAATAACATCCGGTTTCAGCGTTGAATCGTTCTCGCTCAGTGAGTACAACCGGGTCACATTGTAATCGAGCAAAAATGCAAGCTTGTTGAACCCTTTTTGCTGCTCTTTAAGATTCTCGATGGTGGCTATGCCGATGCCGTTTTGTTTCAGCAGTTCAGCAAAGGAAGCAATACTCTGAAGGTCCTCATTGTCGTTAAATCCTTTGACCGAATCGCCCTCGAACAGGATTCGCTTCACATCAAGACTTTTAAACCGCTCAATTAGCCGATTCATCGCTTCTTCATTATAGGGAAGGGAATCCACAAGCCGGGGAACGATATGGAATCCCTTGTCATGCAAAGTTATAAGCGTAGATTCGTCCGGAGCCATCGGCTTCAACAGCGCATCTTCCACCGGAGTCTCAATAATCAAGCCCTGTTGGCCGCGAAAGTTCCAATCTTCCGCCCTAATTCCAAGATCGCTGAACGTATCCCGGATCGTGGGCGCAAGCGCCTCAGCGTTAGCTTTGCTTGTAAAAAGCACATACGTATAATTCTCGTTCTCCGGAATGACGCTATCCGTTAAGTTGGCGACATCCTGTGCGCCCCAATACATGACGCGACGGGCTTTGCGGTAATCCTCCAGCGTATTTTCATATACAGCCATACTTTGTACACCGGCTTCTTTAAGCCGATCCAACTGCTGGGATATGTAATCCTGCGGGTTGGCCCGGTAGCTCGCAGCGTCCACGAGATCCCGGTAATCGAATACAATTTCCACCGTCTTGGATGATTTCTCAGTCTGCAAACGATCGTAAACAACAGGCAAAGTCGCAATCAGGCCAATCACAACCACGATCCAGAGCCATTTCCGGGAATTCAGGTTCCAACGCTGCCATTTGTGCTGCACCAAAAGCTCCTCCTCTTTCCATAAACGAATCTCTTCTACAAAAGACAACCCCACAATGTGAGGACTTGGCTTCGAAGCCTGATCAGGTACTTTGCGTGGTCCCCGAAAAAAGAAACGGTTTCGCCCTCCATTCCCAATCGGAGGGCGGCACCCGTTTCCCGTAAAAGAGATTCAAATCATCATCTATTAATTGCTTCCGCCGTCCACTCGTTCCATAACTTCCCCGGTGAGTGCGGCAACCTTGGACTTGGCATCCTCAAGCGACTCACCGCGTACAGCGAAGTACACCTTGATCTTGGGCTCGGTGCCCGAAGGACGCAGGCAGACCCAGGAACCGTCTGCAAGCAGATATTTCAGCACATTCTCCTTCGGAAGTCCATCCAGACCCAGAGAGTAATCCAGCACCTCGCTTACGGCAATACCTGCGATTTCTTTAGGCGGACTCTGCCGCCAATCGGTCATGATGCCCTGGATTTGGGCAACCCCGTCCTTGCCTTTGAGTGTACGGGATTCCAGGCTTTCGAGGAAATAGCCGAACTGCGCATAAAGCTCCTGAAGCACCTCGTAGAGGGTCTTTCCTTGAGCTTTGTAATAAGCGCCCGCTTCGGCAATCAGCATGGAAGCCAGAACGGCATCCTTGTCGCGGGCATAGTTCCCGGCAAGATATCCATAGCTTTCCTCATAGCCAAACAGATATGTGTAATCACCCGAGGCTTCGAACTGGGTCATTTTTTCACCGATATATTTGAAGCCCGTCAGCGTGTTAAACACGGTTGCTCCATAATGGCTGGCAACCGCAGCGCCCATTTCGCTGGTTACAATCGTCTTGACTACCGCGCCATTGCTCGGCAGCTTGCCGAGTTCCTGCAACCGGCTCAGATAGTAGTGAATCATCAGCGCGCCGGACTGGTTGCCGGACAGGACGACGAATTTCCCCTCTGGGTCGCGCACGACGGCGCCCATCCGGTCCGCGTCCGGGTCAGTCCCGATGAGCAGATCGGCCCCAAGTTCCTCGCCAAGCTTGATCGCCAGCGTAAAGGCTTCCCGCTCTTCCGGATTGGGCGATTTCACTGTTGAGAATTCGGAATCCGGTTGTTCCTGCTCCGGCACGACAAGCACGTCGGTGAAGCCGATCTTCTTCAGTACGCTGCGCACCGGAAGATTGCCTGTTCCATGCAGCGGCGTATATACGATTTTGAATTTGCTTCCCAGACCGCCGGCGATATCCGACTTGCCGACACTGACCGCCGCAACGGTATCGGTGTAGGCTTCGTCTTCCTTCTCGCCCAGCCAATGAAGGAGTCCGGCAGCCTCCGCCTCTTCCTTATCGGCACGCTTGACGGCATTAAAGGAATCAATATTGAATATGTAGGAGATCACCTTCTCGGCTTCATCCGGTACAAGCTGACCGCCTTGAGAATTATATACTTTATACCCGTTATATTCCGGAGGATTATGACTCGCTGTAATGACGACTCCGCCTGTAGCTCCCAGATGACGCACGCTGAAGGACAGCTGCGGCGTTGAGCGAAGGGAAGGATATAAATAAGCTTCGATTCCGTTGCCGGCCAGAACCAGCGCGGTTTCCAGCGCAAACTCCGGGGAGAACCGGCGGGAGTCATGAGCAATAACTACAGATGGACGGCCCTCGCCTTTATGCTGCTCCAAAATAAAATTAGCGAAACCTTGAGTTGCTCTTGCTATCGTGTAGCGGTTCATCCGGTTGCTTCCTGCGCCGATCACGCCGCGCAAGCCGCCTGTCCCGAATTCCAAATCCCGGTAGAAGCGCTCTTCAAGCTCCTGTGGATCATTTTCCAGTCCGCGTAGCTCCTGCTTGGTGGTCTCGTCAATGGATGGATCTTGCAGCCAGCGTTCCAGGGTTTCTGCAGCTTTTGGACTCAATTGGGTCATAAAAATCTCTCCTTCTCCAGGTATGATTTAATTCAGCGCAAACATAATTTCGCCTTCGGCCACAACCTTGTCTTCCACTTTGGCAACTGCCTTCCCTTTGCCGATACTTCCTTTAAGACGCGTAATCTCCACTTCGAGCTTCAGGGTATCCCCCGGCACAACCTGTCCGCGGAAACGGAAACCGTCCAATCCCGCCAAAAAGCCGATTTTGCCCCGGTTGGCTTCGACTCCCAGAATCGCCACTGCTCCAACCTGCGCGAGAGCCTCGGTAATCAATACGCCGGGCATAACGGGGTAGCCTGGAAAGTGCCCTGTAAAAAAGGGTTCGTTCACCGTGACATTTTTAATGCCTACCGCCCGTTTCCCCATTTCGATTTCGATGATTTTGTCCACCAGCAGAAAAGGGGGACGATGGGGGATAATTTCCTGAATTTGATTGACATCCAACATGTAACCTTACTCCTTCCAGTTCGAGAGAAGGGCCTCGAAAGACAGCCTCTCGGTATAAAGGCCTCTTATTCTCGCCGGCGTGCATAAATATAGCTCCCTTTGGCAAGAACTATACTTATCCTTCACCGGCTGCAGAAGTGGAGGTTGAGATAAGGGGCTTCTCCCGCTGCATAAGCGGAGAGGGCCCTTTTTGATCTCCAAAGCCCCCAATCATTATACATTTTCCAGTATAAAAAAGAAAACTCCCTTGTACAAGTGTACAAGAGAGCCACTATCCGTGGTCTTCACGGAGCAAAAACCAAATCGTATACATGCTTCCAGGTGCTCCAATGGAACACATCGCTCAGTTCCTTATTTCCGAGGACGACGTAACCCGCCGCCAAGCCGCCCCCGAGGGCAAGCAGAAGCAGCAAAGGAATCAGAAACCATTGAACGATTTTCCATTTCGATCGTTTGCGCTTTATCGGCGCATTATCTTCGGTCAGTTGTTCTTGTTTCAAACGATCTTCTTTCTGACGGCTCATTCCTTCACCTACCCGCGCATGTTATTTGCCAAACCAAGCATTTGGTCGCTGGAGGAGAGGGCTCTGGCGGCAAGCTGATACGTACGCTGAATCTGCATCATTTCCGTCATTTCTTTGTTCAGATCAACATTGGACTGTTCCAGCCAGCCGGAGCGAACTGCCACTCCTCCGCCTTGGCCCGCTGCCGCAAAGGCCTGCCCTGTTGTGACCCCGTCGGCCAGAACGAACCTGCCGCCGTCCACCCCTTGCAGCACCTGGCCGTTACGCGGTTCGACCAGCATTAGCTGACCGGCTAGCGTCGGCGGGTCGTTTTCATTACGCTTCATCCATACATTGCCCGTCTCGTCAAAGGCGACACTAGTTCCCGCTTCCACCGTCAGCGGATTCCCCTGAGCATTCAGCACCGGATTGCCTGTATTGTCCACCAGCATCATATTGGCCGGATTGGCGTTATCGGGCGTAAAATGGAAATCCCCCTGACGGGTATACGTCGTTACGCCATTTACTTGAACGGCGAACAAGCCGTTTCCTTGTAGCGCCAAATCGCTCGGATTGCCGGTTTCCTTAAGCGCTCCCTGCTCCCAGCTCGTGGTGATCTTGGGAATCCGCATCCCGTAGCCGATATCAAACCCCAGCGGCATAATGCGTCCCGCCAGCTCGTACTCCTTCGTCTGCTGCTGCACCCGGGTCAGCACATCTTCAAAAGATCCTTCTTTGCTCTTGTAGCCTGCCGTATTGACGTTGGCAATATTATCGGCGATAAGATCGAGCCGCTGCTGAAGGCTGGCCATCGAGACGGCCGCGCCAATTGTCGAATTGTTCATCGATCATCAACCTCCTATACTCTGCCGACATCGTTTACAGCCTTTTGCAGGCTGCTGTCATAGAACTGGATTACCTTCTGGTTCGCTTCATACGCCCGGTAAGCCGCGTTCAAATCCACGGTAGCCTGCGTCGCATCGACATTGGAGCCTTCAATGTATCCCTGGCGCACCTGAACCTGCATATTATCTCCCGCAGCCGCATAACGCACTCCCGCAGCCGCAGCATCGGCAACGTGAAAGACGCCATTCCCGTCACGCACCAATTCCTGCGGCCTGGTAATAATACTGACTCCGAGACGAACGCCGGTTGTCGTCCCAGTTGAAGCATCAAGAAGATTGCCTTCCGCGTCTACCTTAAGACTGTCCACCGTACCGTTAAGCACCACCGGTTGGCCATCGGCGCCAAGCACCTTGTATCCTCCGGAACTCAGCAGTTCACCGGACGGGCTTACGGTAAAGCTGCCGTTTCGTGTAAACAGTGTATTCCCATCATTGTCCTGAACCGTAAAAAAAGCCTGCGGCTGGTAAACAATTTCGCCTTGATTGCTTATATACTTGCCGGAGCGGTCAAAAGCGATGTTGCCGCCCGTGGCAGGATCGGTCAGACGCAAATCGGCGGACAGCGCAAAATCGGTGGACTTGCCGCTTTCAATCAAATCCCCTTGCAGGTATTTGGATATGGACTGCTCGGCGAACACGCCCGTATTCATTCTGCCAATCGGCTTCACCGTTCCGCTCTGCATAGAGGAGATCAGCACCTCCGGGAAGGAACGGCTGACGCTTTCGACCTGCTTGTACCCCGTCGTATTCAGATTGGCTATATTTTGCGTAGCCGTGTCGTGTCTGCGCTGCTCCGTAACCATGCCGGCAGCGGCCGTATATAACCCTCTTATCATAAAGGCGTTTCCCCTTCCTAAACCGCAGAAGCTAGAACTTCAGCTTTTGAACCTTTACCCTATATCTTTGAACCTTTACTTCATATATCGGTTGCTTAAAATTTTTTCTTAACAACCTTATCCAAATGATCCAGCAAAATGCCCGTTCCCTTTACGACGCAGTGCATCGGATCTTCAGCCACCCAAACCGGCACGTGCAATTCTTCGGCTAGCAGCTCGTCCAATCCGGTCAGCAGGGCCCCTCCTCCGGTCAGCACGACGCCGCGGTCAATGATATCGGCGGACAGCTCCGGAGGCGTCCGTTCCAAAACCGTCTTCGCCGCGACCACAATGGACGATACCGGGTCCCAAAGCGCCTCCTGCACCTCGGCCGATGTGATCGTTAAAGTCTGGGGAAGGCCGCTAACCATATCCCGGCCGCGTATATCCATCTCGGCCTGCATGCCGCCCGGACGCACATTGCCGATGGCAAGCTTGATGTCTTCCGCCGTCCGTTCACCGATAAGCAGCTTATACTTCTGCTTGATATATCTTAAAATGGATTCGTCGAACTTGTCCCCCGCCACTTTAATGGAGGAGGCGGTAACAACGTCGCCCATCGATAACACGGCTACGTCCGTCGTTCCGCCGCCGATGTCGACGACCATATTTCCGCTGGGTTGATAAATATCCATGCCCGCTCCGATTGCGGCGGCTTTGGGCTCTTCTTCCATGAAGACTTCCTTCGCCCCGCTGCGTTCGGCCGCTTCCCGGATCGATTTCTGCTCAACAGACGTGATATTCGTGGGGGCGCAAATCAAGATGCGGGGACGCGAATACCAGGTACGGCCTCCGACGCGGTCGATGAAGTATTTCAGCATCGTTTCCGTAATTTCAAAATCGGCGATAACGCCGTCTCGGAGCGGACGAATCGTTGAGATATTGCCGGGGGTGCGGCCGACCATACGGCGCGCCTGCTCTCCCACCGCAAGGACCTTCTTCGTGTCGCTTTCAAGCGTGACCACGGAAGGCTCATCCAGAACGACTCCTTTTCCTTTAACATGAATAAGCACATTGGCTGTGCCGAGATCGATTCCGATGTCCTTGCTAAGCATAATGAAAGAGCCCCCAAAGTATTATTTTAGATGAGAAAGATGAGTTAGTGCCAAATTTAAAACTACCATACTTTAGGGGAAGAATTCAATGGATTCTGTCTGAAAATCACCTTAAAAATCCGAGAATATTACGGCTGTGCTGCTACGGCCACCTCCCGTTTCTTCCCCGTGTTCTTCTTATATTTGATTTTTGTGGCCTCGCCCCCCCGGAGATGACGGATGGATTTGTGGTATTCAAGAATGTGCTTCACCTGATCGGCCAGATCAGGATTGATTTCCGGCAACCGCTCGGTCAAATCTTTATGCACCGTGCTTTTGGAAACGCCGAATTCTTTGGCTATGGTCCGGACCGTATGCCTGGTTTCCACGATGCAGCGTCCGATTTTAATGGTACGTTCCTTGATGTAATCGTGCACGCTCCCGCCTCCCAACTGTGGATAGTTTGGTACATTATATGAGGGGCGGGCCTATATATTCGCGCTTTAACGGGATGACAAGCCGGTGCAGGCTCATTTTATTTGCGGGACAACCGTAAAATAGCCCTAGAAAGCGGGGACTATGCTCCTATCCCATGAAGATGAAACACGAAAAAACAGGAGGACGAGCGTCCCCCTGCCTTAGGCATTTGTTTCTTATTTTTGCGGAAGCAGTTCCGAAGGATTGACGAGCTTGCCGTCCTGGTACACCTCAAAATGCAGGTGGTTGCCCAGATTCTTCTCGATTTCATTGCGTCCGGCGGCGGCGAGCGTATCGCCCTGCTTCACCTGGTCTCCCTGCTTCACTTTGGCTTCTCCGAGACTTTGGTAGACCGTCTTCAGATTGCCTTGAGTCACTTCGACTACCGTACCGAGTGTAGGAACGTCCTCGACCCGGGTCACTTCGCCGCTGATGGCGGACTTGACGTCAAACGACTTGTTGTCTTCGCGAGCAAGATCGATGCCGCTGTTGGGCGTAAAAGTATCGCCGTTTTGCACAGTAGCCGCGATATGATTCTCTTCGGTGCCATTCTCGTCATAGTACGGCTTGACAACTTCCACGTCGCTTGGGTTGGCCACCGGCCAAGCCAGGCTTTCCGCCGAAGCGGTAACCTCCAGCGCATTCGGCTCCTTGCCGGCATCCGCGGTTCCAGCCGTATCGCCGGAAGCTCCAACATCCTCGGAAACAACGGCGGCGGTGTCTGTGGAAAGCGGCTTATGGCCGGCATCCTGATAGACCCACACCAAGGTTAGTATAATTGCCGCTGCCGCTGTGTAGACTGCCGGAAATACCCAACGTTTGGAGAACAGTCTGTTCCATGAAGAAGGCTGGCTGCCGGTTTCTCCCTGATTTGTTTTGAGAGAGTCTTCATGGGATGGTTTGTTTTTGTTTTGTTCATTCATTTGCTATCACCTCAGTAACCATTGTTACCGGGCGGTTCGCTTTTATACGTTTCTTTCACTTTATTTTTTCAAAAGAATTGAGACTTGCGTAAACGATATTCCGCTGTAGTAGTGTTTGAGAATTTGCGTTGCCGTGCCGCCCTCCTTCGCCATCCCGTTCGCTCCCCACTGGCTCATGCCGACACCGTGGCCGTTGCCGTAGGTCGTGATGGCAACCTCCCCATTCTTCATCGTCCAGGTGAACTGGCTGGAACGAAGCCCAAGCCGCTCCCGCACTTCGCGTCCCGTAAATATCCGGCCGTCAATTGAAATCTCTTTAACCCGGTGGCCGGCGGTAACGGACAGCACCTCCATCTGCGGTTGCGGTTGTCCCTCGTAAGCCCGCTCCGCGGTGAGCGGTTTTACCTTCCCGGCCGCTCCTCCCGAGGAGGCCAGCACTCTCCGCGCACCCGATGCGGTGATTCCGTCGATTCCCAGCTTCTCTCTCAGCTCGGAAACGCTGAAGGTGGCGGTAGCCTTAAGCTCCGGATTCACTTCCCGGTCCCAGGGACTCGCCACGCTCCGCAGATAAGGCACGGCGGCCTTCCAGTAATCCTCTGAATTCTCTGTAAAACCTCCGCTGGAGGCAAAAAAAGATGCCGTAATCGGCTCTCCCTTATACGTCATCACGATGCCGCGTGTCTCGCGAACCGCGCGGCGGAGCTTGGCCAGGTCGGCGCTGCGGCCGGCCTTCGTCCAGTCCCGTTCCAGCACGGCGGACGAGACGTAAGCCTGATGGCTTACGGTGTCGGTCACATCCGCTCCCGGAACGGGAACGCCGCTTCGGTCGCCGGCCCGCAGGCGGCGGACGATAAAGGTGCGGGCCGCGATCGCCTGCGCTTTGAGCGCTTCGAGCTCAAAGTCGGCCGGCATCTCGGCCGCGATTACGCCGGTGACGTAGTCCTCCAGCGGCAGGGTTTCAATTTGCCTTGCGCGCGACAAATAGACGGACACCTTCGGCTGCGCGGCTTCCGCCGCAGCCGGTTCCCGCGCCGCGGGTGCGCCGGTGCGCTGCGGCGCGGCCGGCGGCGCCGGCGGTGCCGGGTCGTGCCGCAGGTGCACGACCGTCAGCGGCAGCAGCAGCGCCGCCAGCAGCGGCGCGGCCAGCCAGGCGGCGGGCGCCAGCCGCCTGGACCACACCCGTGCCGGAAGGTTGCGTCTCCGGCGGCCGGGTCTCCACCGCGCCGCTTTGCGGCGCCAAGGGCGGAAATCTTTCATCTCTTCCTTCTCCCCTCCTGATTATCCTCGTACTACATCATATGAGTCTTGGACAATTGATAGAACGGAGTATCCGAGAGAAGAAAGAGTTGAAGCCAGCCCGCACTGCCGCGCAGCCTTATATCCGCTTCGATAAAGCGCGGACAATTTAGTTCAAAAAAAGAGGCCCGCCATATGGACGGACCTCTTATTATTTAATTGTCAGAGAGTTATACCCAGGTCGGTTGAATCTGAACCTGGAACCGGGGCTTCGCTTCCTCGCTCCCCAGAACGGCGTTCTTGGCCGTTTCCGGTTTGAGTGTTTCTCCTGCAGCGGCATCAGCCGGGCTTTCATCCAGCGTCACGCGCCAAATGTCCGCTCCAAGGCCGGACAGCTTCTCAGCCAGATGCACATAGCCGCGGTCGATATGATGCGTGCCGCTCACTTCCGTCGTTCCTTCCGCGACCAGACCAGCCAGAATCAGCGCCGCTCCCGCACGCAGGTCCGTTGCGCAGACCTTTGCTCCGACCAGACGGGCGTCGCCGGTAACGATGGCGGAGCGTCCTTCAATCTTGATTTCCGCGTTCATGAGCTGGAATTCGTCTACATGCATGAACCGGTTCTCAAAGACCGTCTCCGTAATGACGCTCGTTCCTTCCGAACGAAGCAGCAGCGCCATCATCTGAGACTGCATATCGGTCGGAAAGCCCGGATAAGGCAAAGTCTTCACGTCGACGGCCTTCAGCGGCTTATCGCTGATCACGCGGACGCCATTGTCGCCCGGAATAATGGTTACGCCCATTTCTTCCATCTTGGCGATAACCGGGCCGAGATGATCGGCAATAGCGCCTTCCACGTAGACGTCACCGCCGGTAATCGCCGCAGCGACCATATAAGTGCCCGCTTCGATCCGGTCGGGAATGACATGATGTTTTACACCGTGCAGACGCTCTACCCCTTCAATCCGGATAACGCCGGTGCCCGCGCCGCGAACGACAGCGCCCATACTGTTCAGGTAGTTGGCCAAATCGACAATTTCCGGCTCCTTCGCCGCATTCTCGATCGTTGTCACGCCTTCAGCCAAGGCTGCGGCCATCATGATATTCTCGGTTGCGCCGACACTGGCAACGTCCAGATAGATCTTGGCTCCGCGCAGTCGGCCGTTGCTCTTCGCTTCGATATATCCCTGCCCCAGGCTGATCTCGGCTCCAAGGGCCTCAAACCCTTTCAGATGCTGGTCAATGGGACGCGTGCCGATCGCGCAGCCGCCGGGCAGCGAAATACGTGTACGGCCCAATCGGGACAAAAGAGGTCCCATCACCAAAAAAGAAGCCCGCATTTTGCGCACCCACTCGTAGGGCGCTTCACAAGTGGAGAGATTTCGGGCATCCACCTGAATGATATCGTTCTGATATGTAACTCCCGCCCCCAGAGATTCGAGTACCTTGCTGATCGTTAATACATCATCTAGCGGAGGCGCGTCGACAATGACGCTTTCTCCTTCTTCTGCCAATAGAGAGGCGGCTATGATCGGTAGTACGGAATTTTTAGCGCCGCTTACTTTTACGCTTCCGGTCAATCTTTTGCCACCGCGGACGATAAATTTACTCATCTTTCGGTTCCCTCCGCGTCCATTATTTTCACTGACATTCGTGTTATTCTCCATATCCTTGCTTGTTTGAGTAACAATTTTAGTTAAAAGTCAATTTACAAATGCTTCGATTTCCGCTACTTGGCCCCGGCTGTGCGTGGGACACTTCTTAGATTTAAGTTTTAACCTAAAAAAATGTAATTATGCGGCGCTTTTTGGCGAATCAGGCCCAAGACATTAATAACCTAACCGCTCATCATTAAAACATATGACGTATTTGGACACTGTAGCCCAGATAATCCAGCAGGAAGCCCGCCACAAAATGCCCCAGTACGATAGCCAGCAGCAATTGAAGCAGCCGCCCTTGCGGGCTCTTGGGATATCTTATGATCAAATCCAGCTTAAGGTTCTGCAGGGCCCACCAGGATAATGCTACACACAACAGCGATACAATCATCGACATCAGCCCACTGATTCCTATAGAGCTGGT
The DNA here is from genome assembly GCF_013393385.1 of Paenibacillus sp. URB8-2. Lineage (NCBI taxonomy): Bacteria > Bacillati > Bacillota > Bacilli > Caryophanales > Paenibacillaceae > Paenibacillus > Paenibacillus sp. URB8-2. The sequence goes on from NZ_AP023239.1 coordinate 5,238,835, forward strand.
TAATTCGTTTGCCATGATTTTATCCATCCTAACCCCCCAAACCTAGACTTGCTCGGAAATCGACTCTTATATCATACTTGCGTAATGGAAAAGAATCCAGTACTTTTACATTATTTTAACTAAAATGCTCCTGGTAAACGCTATCACACATAGTGTCCTTCCAGAAGTTACAAAATGACATCTTCTGTTAAAGGTATGTCGCCATAAGATTTCATTTTCTTAATAAGAAAGTCCAATAAAAAACAAGAATTTCAGCAATAAAAAAAGCAGCCCGGCGCAAGGCCAGACTGCATTTCATTTTATTTTTGTCCTTTTCTGGTGGACACTTTAATCCGTGTAACCGCACGCTGCAGCGCAAGCTCCGCTCGGCGATGATCAATCTCGTCCTGTTTGCCGCGGGACTGCAAGCGGCGCTGTGCCCGTTCCTTGGCAGCCTCGGCGCGTTCAATATCGATGTCGCTGGGCAGCTCGGCGCTTTCCGCCAGCACGGTCACTTTATCCTTATGCACTTCAATAAAGCCGCCATGAACGGCGACCGTTGTCACACCGGCTTCCGATTTAATGGTCATCGGTGCAACCTGAAGCGGAGTTACAAGCGGAACATGTCCCGGCAATATGCCCAGATCGCCTTCTGCCCCCCGTACGGTCAAGCTGTAAACCTGCTTGGCATATACGAGGTGATCCGGCGTGACAATTTCCAACAAAAAGGTGTTCACTTCGAATTCCTCCTCAAAGCTTCAGGTTACAACGTTTTCGCCTTTTCTACAGCTTCCTCGATCGTACCTACGTAAAGGAATGCCGCTTCCGGAAGATCGTCATGCTTGCCTTCCAGAATCTCCTTGAAGCTGCGGACCGTTTCTTTAATCGGTACATATGCACCCTTGAAGCCGGTGAACTGCTCCGCCACGTGGAAAGGCTGCGACAAGAAGCGCTCCACCTTACGGGCACGGGCCACGATCAGCTTATCTTCCTCGCTCAGCTCATCCATACCGAGGATGGCGATAATATCCTGAAGCTCGGTATAGCGCTGCAGCAATTGCTTAACGCCCTGAGCCACAGTGTAATGCTCTTCGCCGACGACATCCGGAGCCAAAATCCGGGAACTGGATGCCAACGGGTCCACTGCAGGGAAAATCCCTTTTTCGGAGATTTTACGCTCTAAGTTCGTCGTTGCATCCAAGTGGGCAAATGCCGTTGCCGGAGCGGGGTCAGTGTAATCGTCCGCCGGAACGTAGATCGCCTGGATGGATGTAACGGAGCCTTTTTTGGTGGAAGTGATCCGTTCCTGCAATTGGCCCATTTCCGTTGCCAGCGTCGGTTGGTAACCTACCGCGGAAGGCATGCGGCCCAGCAAAGCGGATACTTCGGAGCCGGCTTGGGTGAAGCGGAAAATGTTATCGATAAACAGCAGGGTGTCGCGGCCTTCCACATCGCGGAAATATTCCGCCATCGTCAGACCCGTCAGCGCAACGCGCAGACGTGCGCCCGGCGGCTCGTTCATTTGTCCGAACACCATCGCCGTCTTCTTGATAACGCCGGAGTCGGTCATTTCGTGGTAAAGGTCATTTCCTTCGCGCGTCCGTTCGCCGACGCCCGCAAATACGGAAATACCGCCGTGCTCCTGCGCGATGTTGTTGATCAGTTCCTGGATCGTTACCGTTTTGCCTACGCCCGCGCCGCCGAACAGGCCGATTTTACCGCCTTTGGCGTAAGGAGCGAGCAGGTCGATAACCTTAATTCCGGTTTCCAGAATTTCCGCCTGCGTCGACAGCTCATCGAACGTCGGCGCCAAGCGGTGAATCGGGTTCTTTTGCGAAGCGGGGATTTCCGCTCCGTTGTCAATTGTGTTGCCCAGCACGTTGAATACGCGGCCAAGCGTTACATCTCCGACGGGAACCGAAATCGGGGCTCCTTGATCTACGGCTTCCAAACCGCGAACCAGTCCGTCAGTGGAGGACATGGCAATACAGCGTACCAGATTGTCGCCCAGATGATTGGATACTTCCAGTGTCAGCTCGTTCTGACGCCCTTGCTCTGGGCTGGCTCCGATCTTGATCGCATTGAAGATTTCGGGCAACTGGCCGCGTCCAAATTCAATATCGACAACCGGACCCATAATACTTACTACGCGTCCTACGTTCATCTATGTTTCCCTCCTTGAAAACTGTTACCCAAGAAGAAACGACTACGCCTTCCTATTAAGTCGGCGTTCGTTTCTCGTCGAAATAGAAGACCTATTGATATGCCCCAGCAAATAAATTCTTTTATAAGCCGATGCTTCCAAAACCGGCGATACATGTATCGCTATTCAGGAATCCGTTAAGACTGCGCGTTGGCACCCGCTACGATCTCGGTAATTTCCTGAGTAATAGCCGCCTGACGGGCACGGTTGTACGTAAGCGTCAGATTTCCGATCATTTTCGAGGCATTCTTGGTCGCACTGCCCATTGCCGTCATCTTGGCGCCAAGCTCGCTGGCTTTGCCGTCGAGGATGGCGCTGTAAATCAAAGTCTCCGCATACTTGGGCAGCAGAACCTCCAGCACGCCTTCCGGCGATGGCTCGTATTCATAGCCCGCTTTGAGCTCATGACCTTGAGGTTCCTCCGTCTGTAGGGCTCCATCCATTGGAAGAAGCCGTTCCACAGTCGGAATTTGGCTGATCGGATTGACGAACACGTTATAGCATATATAGATCTCATCGAACATGCCTTCTTCGAATTGTCCCACCGCCGCATAGGCGATCGACTTAATGTCGGAGAAGGAAGGGGTGTCGGAAAGATCGGTGACTTCCTCGGTGATCGGATAATTACGCCGGCGCAGGAAGTCGCGGCCTTTGCGGCCGATGACAAACAGGCCGTATTCATCCTTGGACTTGTGACGCTCCTGGATAAGGGTTGTCACTTTGCGCAAAATATTGGCGTTGTAGCCCCCGGCAAGGCCGCGATCCGAAGTGACGACGATATAACCGGTTTTCTTGACGGGACGGCTCACCAGCATGGGGTGCTGGATTCCTTTCGTGCCGGCAGCGATATTCGACACGACTTCTTTCAGCTTTTGCGAATAAGGGCGGGCCGCTTCCGCTTTCTCCTGAGCTTTTCTCAGCTTGGAGGCGGCGACCATTTCCATCGCTTTGGTGATTTGTCTGGTGTTCTGAACGCTTTTGATTTGACGTTTAATATCACGCATGCTTCTTGCCATGATTTCACCACCTATAAGCTTTGGCGAAGCCAAAGCTGGCTTCGTAAGCATATTCTTTGCCTTTGGCGAAGCCAAAGCTGGCTTCGTAAGCATATTCTTTGCTCTTGGCGAAGCCAAAGCTGGCTTCGTAAGCATATTCTTTACTTTGGCGAAGCCAAAGCTGGCTTCGTAGTATCCGCCAAGCCCGGGACAAGCCCGAAAGCCTGGCATCATACCCCTGTTTCCTTATCGATTGCGCCACGCTAGTTCCTTAGCTTGTCGCAAAACCTTTTTTGAACTTCTCGATGGCAGCCTTCAGCGCCGCTTCGTTATCAGCCGTCAGGTCCTTTGTTTCCGTTATGGAGGCGGCCACTTCCGGCACATTGCTGTCCATATAAGAAAGGAATTCTTTTTCAAAACGTCTGACGTCCTTGACCGGAATCTCATCCAAGTATCCTTTGACCGCCGTGTACAAGCTAATTACCTGATGCTCGACGGAGAGAGGCTGGTTGACGCCCTGTTTCAGGATTTCCATCATCCGCGCGCCGCGGTTCAGACGGGCTTGAGTCGATTTGTCGAGGTCGGAGCCGAACTGGGCAAACGCCTGCAGCTCGCGGTATTGGGCAAGATCCAGACGGAGCGAGCCGGCAACCTTCTTCATCGCTTTGATCTGCGCCGATCCGCCTACGCGGGATACGGAGATACCTACGTTGATCGCCGGACGCTGGCCGGAGTAGAACAGGTCGGACTCCAGGAAGATCTGACCGTCGGTGATGGAAATAACGTTCGTCGGGATGTACGCCGATACGTCGGAAGCTTGTGTTTCGATGAACGGCAGAGCGGTCAGCGAACCGCCGCCAAGTTCGTCGCTAAGCTTCGCGGCGCGTTCCAGCAGACGGGAGTGAAGATAGAATACGTCGCCAGGGAATGCCTCACGGCCCGGAGGGCGGCGGAGCAGCAGGGACAATTCGCGATAAGCGGCCGCCTGTTTCGACAGGTCGTCATAGATGACCAGAACGTGCTCGCCCTTGTACATGAAGTATTCGCCCATTGCACATCCGGCGTATGGAGCGATGTACAGCAGCGGCGACGGCTCGGAAGCCGACGCGGTAACGACGATCGTGTAGTCCAGCGCACCGTGGCGGCGAAGGGTTTCTACAACCTGTGCTACCGTGGATTGCTTTTGTCCGATGGCAACGTAGATACACTTCATCCCGTTGCCCTTTTGGTTGATGATCGCGTCGATGGCGATTGCCGTTTTACCGGTCTGACGGTCGCCGATGATCAGTTCGCGTTGACCGCGGCCGATCGGCACCATGGAGTCAATTGCCTTAAGGCCCGTCTGCATCGGTTCATGCACCGATTTACGCTCGATAACGCCCGGGGCGTTGTTCTCGACAGGACGGAATTCCGTCGTCTCGATCGGTCCCTTGCCGTCCAGCGGCTGGCCAAGCGGGTTAACGACGCGGCCGAGCAGAGCTTCGCCGACGGGAACCTGCATAATGCGGCCCGTACGCTTCACTTGATCGCCCTCGCGGATTTCCGTATATTCACCGAGGATAACGACACCGACGTTGCTTTCCTCCAGATTGAGCGCCATGCCCACTACGCCGTTGGAGAACTCCAGCAGTTCGCCCGCCATCGCATTTTCCAGACCGTACACGCGGGCGATCCCGTCGCCGACTTGAATAACGGTTCCGATTTCGGCTACTTCAATATCGGATTTATATTGTTCGATTTGACTTTTAATCAAAGTGCTGATTTCTTCAGGTCTGATGCTCAAGTACGCTCACCCCTATCTTCTGTGCTTATCGTTAAAGGATTTTTCCAGACGTTCCAGCTTGCCGGCAAGACTGCCGTCGTACAGCGTATCGCCGATGACGACTTTAAGTCCGCCCAGCAGGCTTTTATCGACTACATTGGCAATGCGGATTTTACGGCCGGACAAGGTGCCAAATTCTTCAGCCACAGCTTCTTTTTCCCGCTCATCCAATTCATATGTGGAATACACGGTAGCGTCGGCCAACCCTAAGCTCGCGCCTTCGATCTTAATGTAGCTGTCCAGAAGGTCGGAAAGAATGCTCATTCTGCCGCGCTCAACGAGAAGTTCAAGCGTGTTGATTACAATCGTCGAGAGCTTGCCATTCAGCGTGTTCTTGAGCACTGACAGCTTGTCTTCCCCCGAAATCTTCGGGGTGCTGATGAATCTTTGAAGATCGGTATCCGAAGCCAGTGCAGAAACCAGAGCTTTCAGCTCTTCTTCCACTTCCAGCGTCTTCTTCTCTTCCAAAGCCACCTCGAACAATGCCTTCGCGTATCTTTTGGCGACTACCGTATCCTGACTCATGATCTGCCCCCAACCTCTTTGAGGTACTGATCAACGAGCTCCTCCTGCGCGGCGTCCGAGCTGACTTCCTTTTCAAGCAGCTTGGACGCAATTTTTACGGATGCCGAACCGAGTTCGCTGCGAAGCGCCTCGACGGCCTTGTTCTTCTCGCTCTGAATGTCGCGCACGGCTTCATCCTTGATTCGAGCCGCTTCCGCTTTGGCTTGCTCAAGCAGCTGTTCGGTTTGCTTGCTGCTCGTCTGTCTGGACTGCTCGATAATATCGTAAGCTTCTTTGCGGGCATCCTGGAGAGCCTGCTTCTGTTCCTCTACGTAAGCGACCGCCTGCTCCCGTGTCTGCGAAGCTTCATTAATTTGCTGCAATACCAGCTCGCGCCGTTTCTCCATAACGGAGAACAGGGGGCCGAAGGCGTATTTGTTAAGCAGAAAATACAAGATAAGAAAAGCGATCAGCGCCAGGACGAGAGATGTAGGTTCGAAATGCATGTAAGGTCACTCCTTTCCGGTAACATTCGTTATCGTCTTGTGTGGACAAGGCCCTTGGGCCAAAAAGAAAGCGCGGAGGGCCGTGGCCTTCCCCGCCAATAGTATAAAGCTTGTCTTAGGCACCTGCTCCTGCGTAGAAAATGAAGGCCAGAACGACACCGATAATCGGCAGGGCTTCTACCAGAGCCACGCCAATGTACATTGTCGTTTGAAGAGTCCCTCTAGCTTCAGGCTGACGTGCGATGCCTTCAACTGTCTTGCTGACAATCAGACCATTACCAATACCGGCGCCAAGTGCGCCCAAACCTACCGCGATTGCTGCCGCGATATATGCCATAACTCCCATTAGATAAATCCTCCTTAAAATTGTGTGTGGTTTTGTGATTTCAATATATTTAAAGATCAGACGTACTTGCGTGCGCCTTGATGTAGCTAATGCTCCTCATGCGTGTCAATCGCCTGTGATATGTACAGGAAAGTCAGCATGGTAAAAACAAACGCCTGGATTGAACCGACGAAGATACTGAAGCCCTGCCACGTCATAAGCAGCGGGATAGAAGCGATAAAACCAAAAGCTCCAGTCGAACCCAACTTGATTAACTGCGCAATCAGCACTTCCCCGGCGAATATATTACCAAAAAGACGCATACCGTGTGTCAGCAGCTTGGAGAACTGCTCAATTAGGTTAATCGGCAAAAAGACAGGGAACGGTTGAAGATAATGTTTGAAATATGCTTTCGTGTTGCGAGTGATTCCCAGAAAATGAACCATTAAAAAGATCAGTCCCGCCAATCCCAGCGATACGGAAGCATCGGCTGTAGGGGATTTCCACCAGCTTACGCCGACTTCCACTTCCCCTCCCGGATTTGCATCATGGGCCTTATGGATTACTTCCACAACATTTACAAGCGGTTGATTAAAGAACGTCGCTTTGCTGGCATCGTGGTATTCGGTAACAATATTGAACGGCAATCCAAGCATATTCCCGACAAAAATAAACAGGATCAGCGTAAGACCAAGACTGAGAAAAGGCTTGCCCTTCTTCAGATCCATAGTACTGGTCATCATGCCTTGTACAAATTCTACGAGCCATTCCATGAAGTTTTGCATTTTGCCGGGGTTCTCCACGGAAAGATTTCGCGTCGCCAAGCGTGCAATAACAAAGACGATTGTACAGGTAACGACTAGCATAAGCACGATTGCCAGATCAATGTCAAATCCAGCCAGTTTAATGATTGGTGTTACATGCATGTTTCTCACCCCTTTCCGTCAGTATGTTTTCGTTCCTCAATTATCAGCAAAATAAATCCGACGATAGGAAGTACGAAATAACCGGTCACAAGACTGGCGCACACCGCGATTTCATTGAAGTAATGAGGAAATTCAAGCGCGAGTACAACCGCCAATATGGAGGTGGCTATTCTGATTCCAAAACCTAGTGAAGCGCGGGCTTTGCTTTCGCCGGAGGCGGATTTTGCAATTCCTTTCACTTTGTGAGCCATGTAAAAAATATTGATGCAACTTACAATAGCGCCAAGCACGATACCGTGAAGGACGGTGCGGCGATGGGGCATCAATTCCGCGATTATAAAACAAACCACGATAATTCCCGCTATGGACATAAACATCAATTTGTTCATTCTGGCTGCGTCATTCATCGCTGTCCCTCGTCGCTTTTTTAATAAGGCTCACAATAGCTGCGGCTCCTGACAGCATGCCGAAAAGAACACCTAGACCAACCCATAAACCGGAGTTACCCCACATGTCCCCAAGCCATTTACCCAAAAAATATCCACCTATGGTACAGCCGGCAAGATCGACGCCGATGGCACTGACAATGCCCATAGTCCGAAACGATTTAACCGCATTTCGATTTTCTTTATTCGGTTGCTCAGGCTGTTTCATAGCACCCCACCCTTGGAATTCCAATTCATTTTACTGAATGTTACAAGAGTTTGTCAAACTAACGCGCCAGTGCGAAAAATCACTGAAAGTATGAAAATAATCACAGCAAAACATTCCAAAACCATATAAACCGTACAGTTTTACTGTATGCTCTTCGAAACCTTTTCATTGTTTGACTTCGGGGACCTCAGAACCGTTTGTGAACATTCTGTGAAACTCTTCCGGGCGTTCTTCATTCACTCCAAAATGGTGCAAAATCGCACTGACAATTCGCCCAGATGCTTTACCATCTCCATACGGGTTGGCGGCCCGGCTCATGGACTGATAGAGGTCCTGATCAGTCAACAAAGCATGTGTCCGTTGATACACCTTCTCCTCGTCCGTACCTACCAGTTCCAGCGTTCCGGCCTCGATGCCTTCCGGGCGCTCCGTTGTGTCGCGCAGCACGAGAACAGGAACTCCAAAAGACGGAGCTTCTTCCTGCAAGCCGCCAGAATCGGTCAAAATCAAGTGGGTATGCGGATAAAAATTGTGCAAGTCCACGACATCCAGCGGATCGATCAGCTTGATTCTGGGATGTCCGCCCAAAATCTCGTACGCCGGTTCCTTAACCGCGGGACTCGGATGCACGGGATAACAGATGGCGACATCTTCGAATTCATCAGCAATTCTTTTGACGGCACGGAAAATATGACGGTGCGGTTCGCCTTGGGATTCCCTGCGGTGCGCCGTCATCAAAATAAGTCTTTTTCCTGAAGCCCAATCCAGTACCGGATGCCGGTAGCCCGGCTGTACGGTATATTGAAACACATCGGTCACAGTATTGCCTGTGATATAAACACTTGATTCTTTTTTGTTTTCATGTCTCAAATTCCCTGCTGACCAGTCGGTCGGAGCGAAGTGCAGGTCGGCGAGCACGCCGGTCAGCTGACGGTTCATTTCTTCAGGATAAGGGGACAGTTTGTTCCAAGTACGCAGGCCCGCTTCTACGTGCCCTACCTGAATTTGCTGCAAAAAGGAAGCATAGCTGGCTAGAAAAGTGGTCAGCGTGTCTCCGTGCACAAGCACAAGATCAGGCCGCGCTTCCCTCAGCACGGGCTCCAGTCCTTCAAGAACGCGGATGGTAATCTCGTTCAGCGTCTGCCGATCCTTCATGACGTCCAAATCGTAATCAGGCACAATATTGAACACCTCCAGCACCTGATCGAGTAGCTGCCGGTGCTGGGCCGTCACGCAAACCAGCGATTCGATATGCTCGGGATGCTTTTGAAGCTCAAGCACCAGCGGAGCCATCTTGATCGCCTCGGGACGGACCCCAAAAATCGTCATTACTTTAATCTTGGACATAACCCATTTCCTTTCTTCTTCCGGTTCTGTTAGTCACTTCGTTCCGTACAGCCGGTCTCCTGCATCGCCGAGGCCCGGCACGATGTAGCCGTGATCGTTCAGATGGTCGTCAAGCGCGGCGACATAGATGTCAACATCCGGATGGGCTTCCTGCACGGCCGCAACGCCTTCGGGAGCGGCGATCAGATTCATCATTTTGATCTGGGTGCACCCGCGGTTCTTCAGAGAAGTAATGGCCGCGATCGCGGAGCCTCCGGTAGCCAGCATCGGATCGATGACGATCAGTTCACGCTCCTGCACATCCGTAGGCAGCTTGATATAATATTCGACGGGCTGAAGCGTCTCCGGGTCGCGGAATAGGCCGACATGACCCACCTTCGCTGCAGGGAGCAGCTTCAGAACGCCTTCAAGCATTCCGAGGCCCGCCCGCAGGATCGGAATAAGCCCCAGCATTCTGCCGGAAATAACCTTGCTCTGCGTTTCGGCGACCGGAGTCTGCACAGTAATCGTTTCCAAAGGGATATCCCGTGTAATTTCATAGGCCATCAAAGTAGCCACTTCGTCCACATGTTCCCTAAATTCCTTCGTATTGGTTCTCACATCGCGTATAAATGTCAGTTTGTGCTGAATCAAAGGATGATCGCAAATCACCAATTTTCCCATTCGCTTGTCCCTCCGGTAGTTGTAAGTCTTATGCAAGCCGAGGCGGGGCAACCCCTTTCGCGGCTAAATCCTGTATATTATATCATCCTCAGGAGCGCATTTCACCTAGGAAAGGGCAGAATACCGGGATGGAGACGCTGAGATCCCCGGACCGTCCTTAAGACGCAAGAATAAGGTCAAGTTTCCAATTCAAGGAAATGGGCTGTTATTTACAATTTCCCATTTTCATCCCATACATACTTTTCACACTTTTTTCACGCTTTTTCTTGAAAGTTACATGAACTTTCTGCATTATTTAATTCGATTTTCATTCCACTAACCGCGTATTCCTGTGAACGTTCTGTTAACCGACGCCAAACTCAAAGGTTATCCTTTAAAAAAACCCCCGCAGGCCGAAATACGGACATGCAGGGGCTTTAATGAAACGCAGGGCGGCGGCAGGCCGTACTGCGTTTCAGCATATTAGTATTGCAGAGCAGGATAGATAGGGAAGCGCTCGGTCAGCGCAGCAACCCGGCGGGCAGCGTCTTGCAGCGTCGCTTCATCCTTTGGATTCTTAAGCACAGCGGCGATAAGCTGACCGATTTCGGTCATCGCCTGCTCATCCATGCCGCGCGAAGTCACCGCAGGGGTGCCGATCCGGATGCCGCTTGTAACGAACGGACTGGTCGGATCAAACGGAATCGCATTTTTGTTAACGGTGATGCCGATGGAATCGAGCACTTTCTCCGCATCCTTGCCGGTAATGTTCAAATTGCGCGTATCGATCAGCATCAGATGGTTGTCGGTTCCGCCAGAAACGATATTGACGCCTTCGCCCAGCAGGGTTTCAGCAAGGACCTTGGCATTCTTTACCACATTCTCCGCATAGGTTTTGAAAGACGGCTGAAGGGCTTCGCCGAAGGATACGGCTTTGGCGGCGATGACATGCATCAACGGACCGCCTTGCGATCCCGGGAATACGGCCTTGTCAATCGCCGCAGCCCATGGCTGTTTACAGAGAATCATGCCGCCCCGAGGACCGCGCAGCGTCTTATGGGTAGTCGTGGTTACAAAATGGGCATGCGGAACAGGGCTCGGATGCAGCCCTGCGGCTACCAGACCGGCGATATGCGCCATGTCGACCATGAACAGCGATCCGACGTCGCTTGCGATCGAAGCCAAAGCTTCGAAATCGATCGTGCGCGGATAGGCGCTTGCGCCGGCGACGATCAGCTTCGGACGATGCTTGAATGCCGCTTTGCGCACTTCATCGTAATCGATAAGGAAGCTATCTTCCTGAACGCCGTAAGCGACAAAATTATAGAGCAGGCCGGAAGCGTTAACCGGGCTGCCGTGCGTCAAATGGCCGCCATGAGCCAGGTTCATGCCGAGTACGGTATCTCCAGGGTTGAGCGCAGCAAGATAAACGGCCATATTCGCCTGCGCGCCGGAGTGCGGCTGCACATTGGCATGATCGGCGCCGAACAGCTGCTTGGCGCGGTCGCGGGCCAAGTTCTCGACGATGTCCACATCTTCACAGCCGCCGTAGTAACGCTTGCCCGGATAACCTTCCGCGTATTTATTCGTCAATACGGAGCCCATGGCCTCGATGACCGCCTCGCTCACGATATTCTCCGAAGCGATCAGTTCGATATTGGCTTTCTGACGCTTCAACTCCAATCCCATCGCTTTCAGCACTTCCGGATCACTCTTGCGCAATTGTTCCATTTTACTTGTTTCCTCCCTGAATATAGTTTATGAGATGGGATTTATCCTTCCCTAGTCACACAGTTTCGAGCCGCTTTCCTCCTGCTTCCGGTACACGGCGCGCTCGCCGCCGATCAGCGGCGGCCGGGTGTAGGCCGCGTTCACGCGGGCTTCTCCGATATAGCGCAGCGAAGGCCGGAAAGGCACCGCGACGCGGCGCAGATGCATGCCGATCAGGGTCTCGCCGATGTCGATGCCGGCATGAGCCTGTACCGTTTCGGCCAGTACGGGATCGGTCATCGCCCGGTACGCCGCAGCGCCCATGGAACCGCCGGCGCCGGGGATCGGCACCGCCGACACTTCGGTCAGACCTAGTTGCTCCAGCAGACTCCGTTCCATCACAATTGCCCGGTTCAAATGCTCACAGCACTGGTATACCGGAGAAAAACCAAATTGCTCCGCAGCCTCGCGGACGCCGGATAACAGCTGCTCCGCCACTTCCAGCGCGCCGCCGGTGCCGATGCGCGCACCGGCTACCTCGCTCGTACTGACGCCTACAACCAGTACCTTGCCCGGCCCGATCCCGCCGGCATCCGCCAGTTCACGCAGCACGAGCAGCGTCTGTTCGGCAATAGACAGCTCCACCGCAAGAACGCGTCCGCTTCCGGACGGGTCCGGGGCGGCGAAGATTTTATCCTCCGTTCGCTTTCCGTAATGTTTCACCGCTTTACCTCCTCAGAGATCCAAGTTGTCTGATACCATCAGGATAACATGCCCGCTGCTTGCTCATTCATAAATTTTAAACAAAAAAGAGCAGTCCGCAGACTGCTGCGGAATTGCTCTTTCGCCCAGGCGACCGGCCGTTTACTCCGATGCTCCATCGTGGTTTCTCCACACTTGTCGCCAGTTACACCGGAACCGATATTTGTCTATATCATAAATCATCATGCTCCGAAAATCAACCGTCTTAACATGAAAAGACTCTGCCGTCCGTTCGGAAAACCCAAGCCTGATATTTTACAAACGGCGCAAGGCTTCAAGTTTATCCAGCAGCCTGTGAAGCGATGAACGGATTTCCGCCGCCGCATATTCGTAGTCCTCTCGGCTTCCCCCGAACGGGTCCATTATATCCGCACTAGGTATACGCTGGCGGATCTCGATAATCCGCTGCAGATCGGCGGCCTCCGGTTCTTGTCCCAGCGAAGCAGCCAGTTCCGTTCCGGCGTACAAGCTGTCAAGCTCTTCAAGGTCCCTGCGGACCGCTTCTTCGTCCTGCACGTACTCCTTCAGGGTAAACGTCTTGGATACGGCTTTTGGAAAATAGTGCAGCACATGCCTTTTATGGCTTTGAGTGAGGGTCAGCACCAGATCGGCCCAGCTCAGCAGTTCGCCCGAAAGCTGGGAGGAAGTAATCGTATCGTTAACGCCCTCATCCCGCAATATGGCCGCCGCATGCCTTGACATCGGCGTTCCGGCGATCGCGGAAACCCCGGCGGACCGCACCTCCAGATTGACCCCCCGCTCCGCCGACAGTTTGCGTAAAAGCCCTTCAGCCATAGGACTGCGGCATGTATTGCCGGTGCAGATGAACAAAATATGAAGCATGCAGATCACCTCCATGGGATTACTCTTTTGCCGCTATTGTATCAGAAGATGAACAGCAAGCCAAACCCGAGCAGGATCGCCCCGCCGAGCGCTTCTCCGTATTCTCCGAGCCCGCGGCTCACACGCCGCCCGAGCAGCAGGCCGGTGATCGACATGATTCCGCCGCAGGCCCCGAAGGCGAACACCGTCAGCAGCACATGGCTCACAAATACCCCGAGCGAGACGCCCACCGAGAACGAATCGATGCTGACGCTGAGCGAAATGAGCAGCATTCCCCACAGCGTACGGTGATCCACTCCTCTCATTCCGGCGCCCTCGCCGGTGCGGAACGAGCCCAGCACCATGTGCCCGCCCAGCACAACGAGCAGTACCCCGGCGGCAATTCCCGCCACCCGGCCAAGGAGGTGGCCGACATAGTTTCCGGTAACAAGCCCCAGCAGAGGCATCAGCACATGAAAAAAAGCAACGAGCAGGCCCATTTGCAGCACATGAACAAGACGGATGCCTCTCATCCCGATTCCTACGCCAAGCGAAAAGGCATCCATGCCCAGAGCGATCGCCATAATTGCAATGGTTACGATCTGGCCCCAACCGGCCTGCACTTCCCCTATGCCCATCCCCATACCTCCATGTCCGAATATCTTGTACCATCACGATATGCGGACAAGAGGACAATCATTCTATTGATTGGAAAAAAGAGGGCTATTCAGCGTCGATCACTCGGCCCGCGGCGGCCTTCATCAGCCGATTCATAATGGCGGACCCGAGCCCTGTCTCCGGGCAAGCTTCAGCCAGGATATAAGTCGCTTCCGCTTCATCAAAGCGCCGCAGCGCGGCATAGAGGAAGCGGGCGGCCGTCTCCGGCGAGGCCAGCGGGCCGAGCGAGACGACACAGTCGGCGGCGCCGGCGGGATACAGGGGCAGATGCTCCTCGAAGAGGAGCATCCCCGTCGTCTCGCCGCGCCCGCGGGCCTCAGCCAGCAGGCCCGCCGCCGCCTTCGCCGCGCCCGCCGGCGAAGACCCCCGCACGACGCCGAGCCAGCCCCGCGGCGCGTAGTGCGCGTACTTCATGCCCGGCGCGCGCGGCGCCGGGCTGCCGTCCCCCGCCGCGTCCGGGGCGGGGCGGTCCGTAGCCTCCGCGGCTTCCTGCGGAGGCGTGAAATCAGGCGCCGCCGAAACGCCCGTGACGGCGGCTTCACCTGCGACGGCCGCCAGCTGCGCGGCCGTGATGCCGGGACGGAGCACGGCGACGGAGCCGTCCGGCTGCACCTGCACGACGGTCGACTCCAGACCGACGCCCGCGGCTCCGCCGTCCAGCACGCCGCCGATCTTGCCGGCAAGATCGTCCAGCACATGGCGGGCCAGCGTCGGGCTCGGCCGCCCGGAGCGGTTGGCGCTCGGAGCGGCGACCGGACATCCGGCTTCGGCCAGCAGAGCCAGCGCCACGGGATGGTCCGGCATGCGCACGCCGACCGTGTCCAGCCCTGCCGTTACGCGCGAGGACAGCACGCCGGCCCGGAGCGGCAGCACCACGGTCAGCGGACCGGGCCAGTAGGCGTCCATCAAGGCCGCCGCCAGTGTGGGCACTTCCGTCACAAGCTCTCCGAGCGCCGCCCGGTCGGCAATGTGGACAATCAGGGGATTGTCCGAAGGCCGTCCCTTGGCCTTGAAAATCGCCTCGACCGCCTCCGCATTCCGCGCGTCCGCCCCGAGGCCGTACACCGTCTCGGTCGGAAAAGCGACCGTATTCCCTGCCTTAAGCATCTCCGCCGCTTCCGCAATCGCCGCAACGTCCGCCGGGTTCCGTTCCCGTCCGGTTACCCCCTCCGCTCCGCTTAGCTTCCAATATTTTGTTTCCATGTTCACAGGCCTCCGTTCAAAAATAACGGCCCCACCGCGTGGGGCCGTTTATCTATAAGAAAATAGTAACATATCCGGCTGCAAAACAATAGAATCTATGCCCACAAACTGCTGATCCAACCTCCGATTTTTAGCAGCAGGTCCCAGACAAAGAACCGAACCTTCGGTTCCTCTCCGGCGGCCCCCGCTTGGGCCGCGGAATCCGGCTGCCGGTCACCCGCCAGCGCCGCCTGGCCTTCCTTTGCTTTTCCCGCGTCGCCCTTACCATCCGCAGACAACTTCGCGGCCTTGGCATCCCCTGCCGGTTTGGCCGCCGCATCCCCCGAACCCGCATCGATGAAGCAGAGCGGCGGGAACAGCACGCACCACCAATTTTGTCCCTTTCCTTCTCCTAGTGTTACGCGAAGAGCTTCATATTCCCCTGCGGGATAAACCGTCCCTCCGTACAGCTTGGTCGGAAACGGGACGACACCCAGCTCCACCTTATAGCCGTAGTCGATGCCGCGCTTGTCCAGTTCGCCGCCCACCAGCTTTTCCAGCTCCGGCAAATGATCTCGTATAACGGCACGCGCCTGATCGAGACTTTGAGGGTCCTCCAGTTCAGCGACCCACCCGTTCATCTGCTCCACAATGTTATCGCGGATCTGCCGCTTGACCAGCTGATCCTGCGCCCCGTCCGAATTGGCGAGAATCCGCAGCCGGATCGATTCCTGCGGAATGGGTCCGGCGCTTACGGCGGCATCGGTTTTTTGCCCTTCCCAGGCCATCATGACAAACATAAAGATACAAATTAAAATGGCAGTATACGTAAAGGTCTTACGCAGCGAATCTCCGGCAATTTCTCTTTTGACGTTCATTTGGGATACCCCTCTCCACTGGCTTCATGTCAGTCAGTATCCCCGGAAGGCGGAGCGTCCAAACCTATTAATCTATTTATTTTTGCTGCGCGCACGTACACTGTTCGTAGAGAACGGATCTTACTAGAGGAGGAAAAACTTTGAACCAAACCATCCGCTACCCCGCCCCCCCTGCTTCCCGGCGGCGTCATTGCCGTCACCGCACCTTCCAGTGGAGTCCGTCCGGAGTATGCCGGCTTATTTAATCAGGCCGCCGAACATGCGCAGGAGCTCGGATTTATCGTGAGGGCAGGCGCCGTTCTCCGCTCCCGGGCCAAATTGGCCCTCGCCCCGGCGGCTGAGCGGGCGGCCGAGCTTCAAGCTTTTTTGCTGGATGATACGGTCGATGTTGTAATGCCTCCATGGGGCGGCGAATTTCTGATGGAAATCCTGCCGCTCATGGACTGGGAGAAGCTGCGGACGGCGCCGCCGAAGTGGATGATCGGCTACTCGGATACAAGCACCTTCCTGTTTGCTTACACCCTGATGACCGGATGCGCGACCGCGCACGGCACCAATTTCATCGACCTGCGGGCCCGTCCGCTGGATGACGTTACCGCCCGCTGGCTGGACGTGGTTGGAACCAGGGCCGGCGGGACGGTTGCCCAGACCTCGTCGGCTATGTATCAGTCAGCCTGGGATATAACCAAGCCGGGCTTTATCCTGGATACGCCAACAAGCTGGCGGACGATCGCCCCGGGCGGCGGAAGCGGCGAAGACCCCGCCGTCTCTTTTGGCGGCAGACTCATCGGCGGCTGCCTTGAGACACTGACCACGCTGATCGGTACGCCTTACGCTCCGGTTCCCACCTTCATCCGCGATTACTGCGGTGAGGAAGGCACGGTCTGGTTCCTGGAAAGCTCGCAGCGGAACGCGGGCGATATTCACAGGCAGCTGTGGCAGATGAAAGAGTGCGGCTGGTTTGAGAACTGCCGCGGGCTTCTGTACGGCAGACCGGCGGGATACTCGCCCGTGCAGGATTTCGGCCTCGCCGACTCCTTGGAGCAGCTTGCGGGCGAGCTTGGCATTCCGGTCGTCTACGAGGCGGATATCGGACATGTGCCTCCCCAGTTGACACTCGTTAACGGAGCTTTCGCGGCAGTGACTGCCGGGGGAGGAAGAGGAACAGTTACAATGAGCTTTAACTAAGCGGGAGAAAGGTTCGCCGTCAGCAAAAACAACAAAAAACCGCCAGGCGCCTCTTTACAAAGGAGTCCTGGCGGTTGGGGTATTAGTCTTACAAGAGTCTTACAAGAATCTTATTAAGAAAGCGTCCGGATCATCCCTGTCTGGCCGGAGCCGTATACGAGGCCTTCGGCAAATCTTCTTCTTCCTCCTGCCCGTACAACCGCACGCTCATCACGAACCCGATGCTCGCCATATTGATCAGCAGCGAGGTTCCCCCGTAACTAATGAAAGGCAGGGTAATTCCGGTCAGCGGCATAAGTCCGATAAAAGCTCCGATATTCTCAAAAATCTGGTACAGCATCATGGCGACAATGCCGACAATAATGAACGGCCCGCCCCTGTCTCTGCATTCGAGTGCGATCAGAATCATCCTGTGGATCAGAATAAAGTACAGGAGCAACAGCACAGCCGAGCCCACAAAGCCGAATTCTTCCGCAATCTCTACGAAAATCGAATCCGAATAGGTGTAAGGGACCCGCTCCGACTGCACCGAGCTTCCTTCCATATAACCTTCGCCGCTCATTCCGCCGGAAGCTATTGCAAGCTTGGCGTTTTTCGTATGGTAGCTGGCCTTCGCGGACGCTTCATCCGGCATAAGCCAGGGGTCGAAGCGTTCCACCAAGTGGGGACGCAATTCATTCAGAAATTTCGAGATGGGTTCATGATAATGAATATATGAAAAAATACTGCCGCCCACCAGCCCGCCTGCAACCACCAGTCCGATCAGCGCATGGGAAAATTTAATGTTCCCGATCCAGAGCAGGCCACCGAGAATGACAATGTAGGAAAGCGCGTTTCCCAGGTCATTTTGCATGATGACAATACCGAAAGGAAGCAGCGTCAGCAGACCGAGCGGCACGATATCCCTCCAGAAATGGAGCCGGTTCTTGTTCTTCTTAAACAGGAAGGCCGCCAGAAACAAAATAAGGATCAGCTTGAACAGCTCCGCGGGCTGAAGGCTGAAGCCATTGAACTTGATCCAGCCCTTGGCGCCGTTCTCTTCCGCACCGATGAAGGTGACCAGCACGAGCAGTGCGATCCCGAACGAGTAAATATACACCGCGTACTTGATCAGCAGGCGATAGTCCAAAAACGTCAATCCGAAAAAGGCGATGAATCCCAAAATATAAAACTTCAACATTTTAATGTGAAAACCGTCCAGGCCCTGCCGGCCATGAGTCACACTGTATATCGAGAACAGACTGATCACCATCAACAACACAAGAACCACGACGATGACGCCGTCGATTTTTTTAAACTTCTGGAGCAATGCTCTGCCTCCCTGTGGTTTTACTGGCTTTGTCCGTACATCAGACTAAAATTTCTGGCCGCTTACTTTATTGTAAAGGAATGGGTTGCTAACGCGCAATCCCCAGCACATGGCGGGGAATGCCCGCGAGATCGGGAACGGTCACGATCTCGCTCCAATGCCCGGCCGCCGTAAGCAGGGCGGCCACCTGCTCCGCCTGCCCGAGCCCGAGCTCGAAGCCGACGAGGCGCGGCGGAGCCGGGAGCAGCCGAAGCTGCTCCATCATGCGGCGATACGGGTCCAGCCCGTCCTCGCCGCCGTCCAGTGCGGTGCGCGGCTCATGGTCGCGCACTTCGCGCTGAAGCCCGGCGATGTCCGCGCCGGGAATGTAGGGCGGGTTGGAGACGAGAATATCCGTCTCCAAGCCCTTGAACGGCTCGAGCAGGTCGCCGAGCCGCAGCTCCACCGCCGCGCCGAGACGCTCCGCGTTGCGGCCGGCCACGGCCAAGGCCGCCGGCGAGATGTCGCCGGCGAGCACCCGCCACGCCGGCGCTTCGGCCGCCAGCGTGACGGAGATCGCGCCGCTGCCCGCGCCGATGTCGATCGCGGTCAGGCGGCGAAACCCGCCGCATGTGACCGGCTTACCCGCATCGCCTGGTCCTGACTCGTCACTCATGCCTGCGGACAGCTTGACCGCATCACTCGATGCTACGCTCGGTCCTGCCTCGCCACGTACGCCTGCGGACAGCTTGCCCTCATAGCTTGGCGCCCCGCCCAACCGGCTCGCCGGTCCAGCCAGTCCATTCCCGTTATTCGCCTCTGTGCTCGGCTCGCCCGCAAGCTTCACCTCTCCCTCCGGCCACAGCTCCGCCGCATAGCCCAGCACCGCCTCCACGAGCAGCTCCGTCTCCGGGCGGGGAATCAGAACATCCGGCGTCACCTCAAAGGGGCGGCCGTAGAACTCCTGCTCACCGGTAATATACTGCACCGGCTCGCCGCTCGCCCTGCGGGTCACGGCGATCTCCCACTGCTCCCGTTTGTCCGCCGGAAAGGGTTCGGCCAAGGCCATGTAGTAAGCCGCGCCGGACAGGCCCAACAAATGCTCCAGCAGAAGCTGCGAGCTGCGCTGCGGCTCGCTGACGCCGAGACCGCTTAAAAAAGAAGAAGCCTCCGCAAAGGCTTCCCGGATGCTTTGCACCTGCGGCATGATATATGCGCTCTGTTTCAAAGCATTATTCTCCCTTTTCCAATATATCCGCCTGTTCCGCAATGGAGAGCGCCGAAATAATCTCTTCGATTTCACCGTTCATAACGGAATCCAGACGGTGCAGCGTCAGGCCGATCCGGTGATCGGTCACCCGGCTCTGAGGGAAGTTGTAGGTCCGAATCCGCTCACTGCGGTCTCCGGTGCCGACCTTGCTCTTGCGCTCACCGGCATACTTGGCTTCTTCTTCCTGCCGCATCATGTCGGAAATCCGGGCGCGCAGCACCTGAAGAGCCTTCTCTTTGTTGGAGTTCTGCGATTTGCCGTCCTGACAGGTCGCCACGATTCCCGTAGGAACATGCGTCACGCGGACTGCGGATTTTGTCGTATTAACCGACTGGCCTCCCGCGCCGCTGGAACAGAACGTATCCACGCGGATATCCTTGTCAAGGATTTCGATATCGACTTCCTCCGCTTCAGGCATGACCGCCACGGTCGATGTCGAAGTGTGAATCCGGCCGCCGGATTCCGTCGTCGGGATGCGCTGCACGCGGTGCGCGCCGCTTTCGTACTTCATTTTGCTGTAAGCTCCACGGCCGTTGATCATAAAGATGACCTCTTTAAAGCCGCCCAGATCGTTCGTATTGGCGTCCATCAGCTCCACGCGCCAGCCCTGGGTATCTGCAAAACGGGTGTACATACGGTACAGGTCGGAAGCGAACAAAGCCGCTTCGTCCCCGCCGGCCGCCCCCCGGATTTCGACAATTACGTTCTTGTCGTCGTTCGGGTCCTTTGGCAGCAGCAAGATGCGAATTTTCTCCTCCAGCTCAGTCTGGCGCTGCGACAATTCCTCGATTTCCATCTTCACCATGTCGCGCATTTCGTCGTCGAGCTTCTCGCCGAGCAACGTTTTGGCGGCGTCGAGCTCTTCCATCACATTTCTATATTCTGTATAAGCCTCGTAGGCGGGCTGCAGATCGGATTGTTCTTTGGAATAGTCCCTCAGTTTCTTACTATCGCTTGCAACATCCGGATCGCAAAGCAGTTCACTGAGTTTCTCATAGCGGTCCGCCAGAGATTGCAATCGGTCCAACAAGGGAATTCACCTCTTCAGTTCTTTTTTCATTTTAAATACAGTTTCACGACTTTATATTATATCACGAATTGGCTGATTTGGCTACATTTCGTCACCCGGCAGATTCGACCGTCCGTATCCCGATGCAGAGTTCAAAATCATAAGAAGAAACGGCTTCGCCGTCCTCTGGAAGAGGAAGGCATCCGTTTCTCGTAAAAATATCAGGTTAAGGATAAGCGCGAAGTTTATACTTTCTGATATTCAAAAAAGGCCATCCCGCGTTAATGTTGATATCACCGCGAAATGGCCTTCATCTGACTAACAAAACAAGCTTTATACGTTAAACCGGAAATGCATAACGTCTCCGTCCTGCACCACATATTCCTTGCCTTCAAGCCGAAGCTGGCCGCGCTCTTTCGCGCCGTTCATCGAACCTGCGGCAACCAGATCGTCGTAAGCCACCACTTCCGCGCGGATAAAGCCGCGCTCGAAGTCGGAGTGAATAACCCCGGCCGCTCCCGGCGCTTTGGTCCCTTTGCGGATCGTCCAGGCGCGAACCTCCTGCACACCCGCCGTAAAATACGTATACAGCCCAAGCAGCTTGTAAGCCGCTTTGATCAGACGGTTAAGGCCTGACTCTTCGAGGCCAAGCTCTTCCAGGAACATCGCCTTGTCTTCGCCTTCCAGCTCGGCGATTTCCGCCTCCACCTTTGCGCTGATCGGCACGACTTCCGCATTCTCGGCGGCGGCGAACTCGCGCACCTGCTTCACATACGGATTCTCTTCCGCTGTGGCAACCTCGTCTTCGCCGACATTGGCTGCGTACAGCACCGGCTTTAGCGTCAGCAAATGAAGATCGCGCACGATGAGATGCTCTTCCTCGTTCAGCTCCACGCTGCGGGCGGGCATATCGTTGTACAGCGCTTCTTTGACGCGCTCGAGCACTTCTACTTCCTGGGCGTACTGCTTGTTGCCGCCCTTCATGTTTTTGCGGGAACGGTCGATCCGTTTCTCCACACTCTCCACGTCAGCGAGAATCAGCTCCAGGTTAATCGTCTGGATATCGCTGATCGGATTAACCTTGCCGTCAACGTGGGTAACGTTCTCGTCCTCGAAGCAGCGCACGACATGGACGATGGCGTCCACCTCGCGGATATGTGCCAGGAACTTGTTGCCCAGCCCCTCGCCCTTGCTCGCTCCGCGCACCAGTCCGGCAATGTCGACGAACTCAAATGCGGTCGGCACCGTTTTGTTCGGCACAACCAGTTCAGTCAGCTTGTCGAGGCGCTCATCCGGAACTTCCACGACTCCGACGTTCGGGTCGATTGTGCAAAAAGGATAATTCGCGGACTCCGCACCCGCCTGCGTAATTGCATTAAACAACGTCGATTTGCCCACGTTGGGCAGACCTACGATACCCGCTTTCAAAGCCATATATATGACAACTCCCATTTTTCGTTAATTGACCAGTAAGTCTTGCGATCTAAACTATTATATATTAGAACAAACACCCCAGCAATACCGGGGGACGGAACCCTTAAAGAGACCAGAGGCGCTCCCCGCCTAACTAAGAAGAAACGGCTTCGCCGTCCTCTGGAAGAGGAAGGCATCCGTTTCTCGTAAAAATATCAGGTTAAGGATAATCGCGAAGCTTATACTTTCTGATATTTTAAAATAAACCGCCTATTCCCCGCACTGCCGGACAGGCGGCGTAAACGCCTTATTTCTGCGCCGGCTAACGCCTTATGCAGCTGACCTGTCCATTTCACAGATACAAATTCCAAAAAATGTCTTTCAAAGCGTGGACACTTCCACAAAACCGAGATATACGCGGCCAATCTATCCCCAGTCAGCATTATTACTATATATTGAAATCGTTCCGTTTATTTTATCAATATATAGAATCTTGGCTTCAAGGTGACTACCTTGTGCAGATGTCCACCTTTTAAAAGACATTCTCATAAAATGTCCTTGTTGAGAGAACGGTGTATGCAGAAAGGCCAACCGGCACCCCCGGCTGACCTAATCACATGAAGGACCTCACCCCACCCGGAGATCCTTCGTATTCTTCCTGCGGTGTGGGCGTCGCCCGCTCTTCACTGGCATTCCTTTTAATGTCGGCGAAGCCGAACGCGGCGCATCATGTTACAGATCCTTGGACATCGTAATGTCGGTCACTCCGAAGCCCATTTTTTTGTACAGCTCAAACGCACGTTGGTTCTGGCCGAACACATGCAGCCCGATCTTGCTGATATTCATGCTGCGGGCCTCTTCGTCGAGCGCCTGCATGGCCTGCTTGCCGTAGCCCTTGTCCTGGAACGGTTCATAAATATAAATGTCATAAATAAAAGCTTCCCGGCCGCGCCGGCCCTCGGTCACGTTGAACCAAATGTACCCGACATGGGTATCGCTCTCTTCTTCGACCACAGAGTACAGATAGGCGCCTTCGGTATGCAGCCCCCGGGGCAAAAAGCGCGTCATCGCCTCTTTGGACTGTTTCAGCGCGTTATCCGGTTCCCATGCTCCCGATTTCACTTTTTCTTCGGCATAGTCGCTGGTCGATTGACTCATGAAAAATTGAAACGTCGCTTCGTCCATTTGAACCAGTTTTATCATTATGATTAGACCTTCCTTATTTCGGTATTTAGATGCGCACCAGCCGGGGCGTTCCGCGCAAAGCCGCAACGGAGGAAACGCCGATGCCGAACATCACCGTCCGCAGCTCCAGCTCGGTCTGCGCAAGCGCCGCTTCCAGCGCTTCCTCCGATTCCACCGCCGGTCCAAGCAGATTTCGGCCAAAACCGGCCAGATCCGCGCCGAGGGCCAGTGTCTTGGCGGCGTCGACGCCGCTGCGGAGGCCTCCGCTGCCGATCAACGCGCCTTCAGGCGCCGCGGAGCGCACTTCGGCAATGCAATCGGCTGTCGGAATGCCCCAATCTGCGAACGCCTCAGCGGCGCCGCGCTTAACCGGATCGGCGCTGCGGAACTTCTCGACCTGGCTCCAGGACGTCCCGCCCGCTCCGGCCACATCGATGAAGGCGGCGCCGGCGCTGTACAGCTTAACCGCCGTCTCGCCGTCGATGCCCCAGCCGACCTCCTTGATGCCGACCGGAACTTCCAGGCTGCGGCATAAACGCTCAATCTTGGGCAGCAGCGAGCCGAATCCGGTATTGCCTTCAGGCTGGAACACCTCCTGGAGGCCGTTTAAATGCAGCACCAGCCAGTCGGCACCGGCGATTTCCACCGCCCGGCGGCAGTCGTCTACGCCGAAGCCGTAGGACAGCTGCACCGCTCCGAGATTCGCGATGACCGGAACATCCGGCGCCCGGTCCCGTACCCGGAATGTAGTCTCAAGCTCCGGCCGTTCCACCGCAGCCCGGACTGAACCGACGCCCAGCGTCCAGCCGCGTACCTGGGCCGCCTCGGCCAGCCGCGCATTGATCTCGCCGGTCGCGGCGCTGCCGCCGGTCATCGAGCTGATCAGCAGAGGTGTGCGCAGACTCCGGCCGAGAAAAGAGGTGTTCAGCATGATATCGTCAAAGTTCAGCTCCGGCAGCGCATTATGCCGGAACCGGTAATGTTCGAAGCCCGTGGTAATACCTTGGCCTGCGACGTCTTCATTCAGGCAAAGCCGCACGTGTTCGATCTTGCGCCCTCCGGTCGTTCCTTCCGGTATATGTTCATTATTCATATTAATCGGCACTTGGCCTTTCATCAATTTTTTGTTCCTGCTGTCATAGTATAGCACAACCAAGTAAGTGAATTTAACAGCTTCATCCGCACCTAAGCCCGGATAAGCGTTGTTTTTCAACTGGTCAATGGTGCATCAACAGCATAGGCGGCATATCAGATGGCAGCCATTCTGCTTCACCGGTTTCCTCCTGGCGGTAATAATAAATAGCTGGACGAAACGGACAACCGCTGCACACCTTTTTTCAGGAGGAACCTTCTATGAATCCAAGCCGCTCCAACAATCATTCAATAAATGAAAGTCCGCCCGCAATCCTTTCGAATCGCCCTTCTAAACGGAACTATTCCGGACATTTCTCAAGACGCCCTCTTAAATGGACATTGGCCGTTATTACCACTCTTCTTCTCTGGCTGATCGGCGTGATGATCTATCAGACGCACAAGCCGCTGCCTCCCGGCCTTTCGTTCGAAAGCCCTTTGTACCGTGTAGAGAACGTAACGTTATGGCAGGATCTGACTTACCCGGACGGCAGTCCGGAAGGCAGGCATGAGAGCGGTATTTTGCCGAGAATTCTGCAAATTATTGACGAATCCAGACAATTTCTGATTGTCGATATGTTCCTGTTCAACAATTATACGCATAAAGGGCAGCATTTCCCCCCGGTAAGCCGTACGCTCGCCGACAAGCTGATTGCCCACAAAACGAAATACCCGAATATGGATATCGCGTTCATCACGGACGAAGTTAATACAAACTACGGCTCCGCCCCCAATGCCCTGCTCGAAAAAATGAAACAAGCGGGCATCAACGTCATCGTTACCAATGTCGATCCTTTGCGGGATTCGACTCCCGCTTACTCCGCCGTCTGGCGCACATTCATCCAGTGGTTCGGGCAATCCGGCAAGGGCTGGGTTCCCAATCTAATGGCAAACAACGGACCGGATATTACCGTAAGGTCCTATTTAAAGCTGCTGAACGTCAAGGCTAATCACCGAAAAACCGTCGTCAGCGAACGCTCGGCACTGATCAGTTCGGCCAACGTGCACGACGCAAGCGCCTATAATTCCAATATCGCGCTTGAGGTGCAGGGACCGGTTATCGCGGATATTGTGCGGACGGAGCAGGCCGCGGCGGATTTGTCCGGTGCGGGTCCGCTGCTGAAGACACAGCCATTCTTTCCACAGTCTCCGGCTAACGGCGGCAGTCCGGTGGACATTCGTTATTTAACGGAAGGGAAAACATACAAATATGCGCTTCAGGCTCTCCGCAGCTCGTCCAAGGGTGACACGGTATGGGTGGGCATGTTCTATCTCGCCGACGACACCATTATAGACGAACTGGTAAAGGCCTCGGAACGGGGAGCTTCCGTGCGGCTTCTGCTGGACCCGAACCAGAACGCTTTTGGGCGCAGCAAAATCGGCATTCCCAACCGCCCCGTGGCCTTGGAGCTGAACCGCAGGTCAGGCGGACAAATATCCATCCGCTGGTATAACACAACAAAAGAGCAGTACCATACGAAACTGCTCTTTGTGGACAAAGAAAGCGGCAAGTCCATCGCAATCGGCGGCTCTGCCAATTTTACGGCCCGCAATCTGGACGATTATAATCTTGAGAACGATCTGTGGGCCGCATTTGACTCCAGCCAGCCGATTTACGGGCAGCTTGACGCTTATTTCAACCGGCTGTGGAACAATGAAGGGGCCGAGTACAGTCTGCCGCCGGCAAGCTATCAGAGCGAAATCACCTGGCTGAAATATGCCATCATGCGTATTCAGAACGCACTGGGTTTAACGACGTACTAGATAGAGTTCTTTGACCGGTCATGGCAGCCGGTGTACGGATAGAAAGAACTTCGCGCCGCTTCTTTACAGCAGCGGCGACATCAGCCTTGCCGCAGACTCCAGCAGCCGCTCCAGCAGCCGCTTATCCATAAACTTCTCGTGGATAATCTCCGATGTAGACAGCAAGTCGCGCTCGAAGTCGGCGACGATGCGCTTGACGCTCTCGGTCTGCAGCAGCAGCGCATTGACCTCGAAGTTCAAATGGAAGCTGCGCATATCCATATTGGCCGTGCCGATCGTGGCAATTTCGCCGTCAATGATGAGCAGCTTGGAATGAATAAACCCTTTTTCATACTCGAAAATTTTGACGCCCGCTTCCAGCAAGGCCGGGAAATAGGAATGGGACGCGAGAAACGGCAGCCATTTGTCCGGCTTGGCCGGGAACAGCAGACGCACATCCAGCCCGGAGAGAGCCGCGACGCGCAAAGCCGTGTAAATATCCTCGTCGGGGATAAAATAAGGCGATGCAATCCAGACCGACTTCTCGGCCGAGGTGATCATGGAGAAGAAAATATTTTTGAGCGCTCGCCTCTCGTTGTCCGGGCCGCTCGCGATAATCTGCACCGCGCCCCCGCCCCCGGTATACCGGAGCTGAGGCGACAAATAATCCTGCTCCAGGATCTGCTCGCCGGTCGTGTGCATCCAGTCCAGCAGAAAAATAATCTGCATCGTCCGCACCGCCTCGCCCCGCACCAGCATATGCGTGTCGCGCCAGAAGCCGTAGGTTTTGCTGCGGCTCAAGTACTCGTCGCCCACATTAAGCCCGCCCATGAAGCCGACATCGCCGTCGATGACCACGATTTTACGGTGATTCCGGTAGTTGACCCGGCTGGAGAAAAAGGTCTTTGATCTGCCGTACGCCGCAACCTTTACCCCCGCGTCTCTTAAAGCCTTAAGGAAACTCTGGGACAGATGCATGCTGCCCACGGCATCATACATGAAGCGGACCTTGACGCCGGCGCGGGCTTTTTCAATAAGGATCTGCTGAATTCTTGTCCCGATCTCGTCAGCGCGGAAAATATAATACTCCATATGGATGTGGTGCTGCGCCTGACGCAGCTCCATCAGAAGCGTCCCGAACGTCTCCTCGCCGTTGGTCAGCACCCGCGTCTCCGAAGTGAAGGAGATCGGCGAACGCGCCAGCCGCTGCGACAGGCCAAGCAGCTTGCGCTGCGAGGAATTGAAGACCGACCAGTCCTGGTGCAAGCGCAGGGCATCGTTCTCAATCTGCTCATAGGCCATCAGGTCGCGCTGAGCCTTTTTGTCGTATTTACGGCGCTTGAATACGTTTTGCCCGAACAAAAAGTAGAACACGAGTCCCACTACAGGAATAAGCGCAAGCAGAAGAATCCAGGCCATCGTCGACGACGGGTTGCGGTTCTCCATAAAAATGGCGAGCCCGATCGAAACGACCGTCAGCGTGGAAAAAATACTGATAATCGTACCGCCGGTGCTGCCGAAAATGCCGAAGCCGAAATAGTAAAACGCGAGCAAAGCTCCAATAATGATTACAGCCTGCAGTCCTCTTCTCATTGGCAACCTACCTCTTCCAAATTCACAACAGTTTTCGGAATACCATCATATATTTTACATGATAGCCGACCTTCTTCCTACATTTATCCCCTTTAAAAGAGCAATTACGACAAAACTGTAACCTGTTATTCGGCGACATCCTTTCATCCTTCCGAATCCCGGGCCGCCTAAAGGGCAAGAAGCCATCCAACACAAACCTGTGGAGGATGGCTTCTTTATTTATTTCAAGATCTACAACCGGCCCTGCATGGAGACCAGCTCCGGAAACACGGGCTCCAGACGCCGGTAAACGTCCTTGAACAGCGGATAGAGCTTCTCATACACGGCCCGGTTCTCTTCATTCGGAGCATGGCTCCTCAGAATGCCGACGCGGGCATCGGCTTGATCCAGCGAATCCAGCGCTCCCGTCGCGAACATCGCCAGCAGCGCTGCTCCGTAAGCGGAGGCTTCATAGCTGCGTGGCACATCGATCCGCAGGCCCGTCATATCGGAGAGCAGTCCAGTCCAGACCGCCGATGAGGCGAACCCGCCAGAAGCGAGCATCCGCTCCGGCGGACCGGCCAGGCCGCTGAGCGTTTCCGTCACATCGTTCACCGCGAAGAGCACCCCTTCCAGTACGGCCCGGACGAAATGCTGCCGTCCGTGGTGCAGGCCCGCACCGGCGAATACGCCGCGGGCATCCGGGTTCCAGTAAGGAGCGCGTTCTCCGCTCAGATAAGGAAGGAACAGCACGCCGTCCGCGCCGGCCGGAACCGACATGGCCAGGGTAATCAAGTCGTCGAGCGAGCTGTGCCCTGGCTTTGACGGATCGATGACGACATGCTGTCTCCCGCGCCGCTGCCTTCTCTCCGGTTGCGCCCGGATAGCATCCCTTATCTCCGGGCCGGGCAGGACGCCGTTCATGAACTGCTCCTTGAACCAGCGCAGGGCGATACCGCCGTTGTTGGTCGGTCCGCCGATCAGCCAGCGGTCTTCGCCGAACGCATAGCAAAAGGTGCGGCCCTGCGGGTCGGTCAACGGATTGGAAACAAACCGCCGGACCGACCCGCTTGAGCCGATCGTAACGGCGGTGTTTCCGAGACTGGCCGCGCCGGAGCCGATGTTGGCAAGCGCGCCGTCGCTTGCCCCGACAACCCACGGGGTATGCGGCAACAGTCCGAAGGCTTCCGCCATCTCGGGCTTCATTCCCCGCAGAACCTCGGTTACCGGCACAATCTCGCCGAGCCGCTCCTTCCCGATCCCGGCTAGCTGCAGCGCTTTTTCGCACCAGCCGCGTCCGGAGATGTGCAGCAGCCCGGTGGCTGCTGCCGTTGACACATCAAGCGCATACAAGCCGAAGCATCGATGCAAAAGGTATTCCTTGATGGAAATGAACCGGGCCGCTGTTTCGAACAGCTCCGGCTTGTTCTCCTTCCACCACAGCAGCTTGCCAAGCGGCGACATGGGATGGGCCGGGGTGCCTGTCAGCGCATACAATTCTTCCGCCGCACCGCTGCGCTTCAATTCTGCCAGTTGGGGAACACTGCGATTATCCGCCCAGGTGAGCAGGGGCGTCAGCGGCATTCCGTCCTTATCCACCGCCATAAGACTGTGCATGCCTGCGCTGACCCCCACCGCTTCGATGTCCTCCGGCTTGACCCCGCCGTTGATCATTGCCCGGCGGAACGCTTCGGCAACGGCATTCATAATCTCCTCCGGCCGCTGCTCCGCCCTTCCCGGCTCCGGGACAAGCAGCGTGTAAGCCGCTTTGCCCTGCCCGCGGATTTTACCATGCCTTTCATATAAAAATACCTTCGCGCTTGTAGTGCCGATATCCAGGCCGACGAAAAGTCCCATTTCCATCCTCCCTTCCCCTACCTGAGTCTATTATACACCCTCCCGGGGTAATTCCCGTAGATCTGTTATTCTTGAGAAAGTTGGGTTAAGGTATGAAATAGAGGATGGGCGTGTATATATCAGGCGAGGTGATAGGGTGAAAGCAATACCGAATTGTATATCATTTAGCAGAATCATTTTCTCATTGATTTTGATTTTTGTTGAGCCATTAAGCGCAGCCTTTTACGCAATATATATGATTTGTGGGGTCAGTGATATGATAGACGGGTTTATTGCCCGAAAGACGGGAACAGCGAGCAGACTCGGCGAAAAGCTGGATTCTTTGGCCGACCTGATAATGGTAGGTGTGTTATTGGTCGTGCTTTATCCAATCCTGAAACCTGCAACCGAAATCGTCATTTGGGTTATTTTGATTGGTATGATCCGATTGGCATCGATTGTCGTAGCCCTGAAAAAATACAAAACCTTTGCAATTCCTCACACTTACGGAAACAAAATCACCGGCCTCGCTTTATTCATATTTCCGTTATTGCTTCCCTATATTCATATGGCGGTGTTGATGGATATCCTTTGTGCTGTGGCCAGCCTATCAGCAATTGAGGAGTTGGTTATTCAGCTGACATCAAGTGAACTGGATGGAAACAGAAAGAGCATATTCACCAAATGAGCGCATTGAACGGGATGAGCGCGAAGCTTATCCTTAACCTGATATTTAAATTATAAACGCCCGGATTTCCGCGCATCGGATTTCCGGGCATCTTTGTTTCAAATAACTGCGATGAGGGGTGTGCTACACCGCCGCGGCGGCGCTCTCCAGAGAAGCTCTCCAAGACTGCAGCATGTGGAGATCATAGGGAAGAAACTCCTCCAGCATCCGGGATAATCCACGGTACAGCGAGCTGTTCGTCGCCGCTTCCAGTCTTTCGCAGAATTCCGGGGTCCAGAGCAGCAGATGCTCCCGCAAAAAATTCTCCTGGATGTCCAGCAGTTCCATCGCGCTTCTGACCGAAAAGCTGTTGAACAGCATCCGTTCGTGAAGCACAGCCATAAACTCCAGCTCGATGGCAATGTGATCGTCGGCCTCGTCGCCGCATTTTTTGAACACGATGCCTGCGGAAGCATACACATCGGAAAGCACGTTGCAGAATTCCTCCGCTTCTCCGAGGAGGGCCGCCTCTCTCGGCTTAAGGCCAACCACGGTTTCGTCACGCATCAGCCGGTCGTATTCCGCGGCTTCCGCCTCGCAGACCTGAAGAAGATCCTGCGGCTTCTGGCCGCATAAATAGCGCTTCAGTTCGCGTCCTCCCTCCGACATCTCGGCCGCCGCGCTGATCTGGCGATTGCGGCTCCACTGGGCGATTAGCGACAGGGTCGGTTTTCTTCCAAAAAAATCGGTAAACAGCTGGTATATGAATCCCCTGCTTCCCAGCCAACGTTTGAAGGCTTCCGAAACTTCCAGGGAAGGAACGGTCATATGCATTAGTAAATCCCCCTTGTAAGGTTTATCCGTACCGTACAGCCCGGCGGCTGCTCCTTACGGACTCATCATTGTCTTTCTCTGCTTTGTGAATAGATCGTGCACCCCCGGGAAAATCATACGGGCCGTGCCGCGAACCTACCACATTTTACTACGTTCTTCCGATAATTAAAAGTTATCACGGGTTGATGATTTCATTATAGCCCAGAATGAAAGCGCTTTTCGTGAGCATTCTATGGCGGATTGCCTTCAATTGTCGCATTACTGTCAAATTTTAATCCCCGGCTTGGCGGAGCCTCGGATAATCGTGATAATATATAACGAAATGCCAAAAGCCTTAAGATTGACGACACCGGCAACATTCTTTAAAATTTGAAATAAATCCACCGTGCAATGAGCCGTGCAACGAAAGGGGATAACTCATAATGGAACTGCTGACCGACCCTTTTGGGCGCGTTCACGATTATATGCGCATTTCGGTTACGGACCGCTGCAATCTGCGCTGTATCTATTGTATGCCTGCGGAAGGAATGCAATTTCAGCCGCATGACGAGATCATGAGCTATGAGGAAATCTCCTCCGTCGTGAAGGCGCTGGCCCCCGCCGGCCTGCGCAAGATTCGCCTTACCGGCGGCGAGCCGCTGGTCCGGAAAGATTTGGAGCGCCTGGTTGCCATGCTGTCTTCCATTCCGGGCATCGAGGATCTGTCGCTCACCACCAATGGACTTCTGCTGCCCGCCAAAGCGGCGGTGCTGAAAGAGGCCGGCCTGACTAGGGTGAACATCAGCCTCGACTCCTTGCGGCAGGAAAGGTTCTCCATGATTACGCGCGGCGGGGAAGTCGCCAAGGTGCTGAAGGGAATCGAGGCGGCCGAAGCCGCGGGACTCTCGCCAATCAAGCTTAACGTCGTGCTCATGAAAGGCATTAACGACGATGAGATCAAGGATTTTATCGCTCTTACCCTGAATAGTCCGCTGAATGTGCGGTTTATCGAATATATGCCGATCGGCAGCGCAACCGACGCTTGGCGGCAGACCTACCTGCCGCTGGAAAGAGTACTCGAAGCATGCCGCGAGGCCGGATGGGAGACCGAGGAAGCGCATCCGCCCGCCGGAAACGGCCCTTCCCAGGACAGCCGTGTCGTCGGCGCCAAAGGCACATTCGGTCTGATTCATCCGGTAAGCGAGCATTTTTGCGACAACTGCAACCGGCTGCGCCTTACGGCCGACGGTCATATCAAGGCCTGTCTGTATTGGTCCGATGAATATAACGTCCGTCCGCTGGCGGGTGACCCGGAAGCGGTGCGCGGCTTATTCCGCAAAGCGCTGGGGGGCAAGCCCCACAACCATGAAATGGCGCTGGCGCTGGAGAAAAAAGCCCAGAGCCACACGCCTACGACCCGCCGCATGTCACAAATCGGCGGTTAGACCGTAAGCTCGGCCCACAGCTTCCAGGCCATGTAGCCGGCCATTCCCCAGAGCAGCAGCGCCGAGAATATGTTCAGCAGCCGCACCAGCCGGCCGGAAGGATCGGCCTTGCCGAGCGCCCTTCCGGCGGCGGACAAGCCCATGAACCACAGCCAGGATACCCCGGCGGCCGCGGCGGCGAACGCCCAACGCTCCGCGGCGCCATACTGCAGGGAGCTTGTTCCGATCACGCCCACCGTGTCCATCAGAGCATGCGGGTTAAGCAGCGACACCGACAGCGCATAGGCTACCTGTTCTTTCGGAGGAAGAACGGCGGCTTGTTCTCCCGCTGTGCCCCCTCGCAGAATTTGTCGGCCCATCACGGTCAAAAAGACGGCGCCCGCCCCATAAATGAAGGGGGTCAGCCAATGGAGCGACAGCACCGCCAGGGACACTCCGCCTACGGCTGCGAAGATCAGCAGCGTATCGCACAGCGCCGCCGTTATCACGACGGGAAGCGCGCGGGTATACCGGGAATGCAGCGCTCCCTGGTTAAACACAAAAATATTCTGCGCCCCAAGCGGCAGAATAAGGCCGACGGCCAAAATAACCCCATGCATGACGACTTCCGTCAACGTTGTCCCTCCTAGCTGTTTATTGCGCGCGGCAAAGGCGCCGCGGCTGTTTCATTTTCCTTTACGATAGTACAGCCTTTCCGCCCTTAAGTGACCATCCAAAACCGGGTCAGGGAGCCCAACCAAAGGAAATATCTCCCCTCATCATGCTATACTGTGGTCAATAGACCAGCACGAAAAGAAACGGCTGCATCGTCCGGACAGGAGGACGGCAACCGTTTCTTAATTTAAGGAACAGACCAAGGTTTCTATGAAAAAGGGAGGGATTTCCATGTGGCACAGCGCCGGCATTTCTTCGGTAGACTGGCGCCCGGACCCGGCTTCGCCGCTGCCGCTCTATGCGCAAATCGCCGGATATTTCCGCGCCAAAATCGGCTGCGGCGACTGGCCGGCGGGCATGAAGCTGCCGCCGCAGCGCGAGCTGGCCCGTCAGCTTGGCGTCAACCGCAGCACGGTTGTTGCGGCGCTCGATCAACTCGCCGCGCTCGGACTCATCGAAGGAAGGCAGGGCGGCGGCACGAGGATAGCCGCGGAAAGAGCAAACCGGGGGATGGCGGGAAGCTGGAACGATTATGTGGAGGAAGGCATCCATTATCCCAATTTGCCGGCCGTTCAGGCGATCAACCGCCTGGAATTTCAGCCGGAGCTGCTTCGGCTCGGAACGGGAGAGCCCGCTCCCGAGCTGCTGCCGGGTGAAGAAATGCGC
The DNA here is from genome assembly GCF_013393385.1 of Paenibacillus sp. URB8-2. Taxonomy (NCBI): domain Bacteria; kingdom Bacillati; phylum Bacillota; class Bacilli; order Caryophanales; family Paenibacillaceae; genus Paenibacillus; species Paenibacillus sp. URB8-2. The sequence continues at coordinate 5,272,650 of NZ_AP023239.1, forward strand.
TCTATTCTGGCCGACTTGGCCCGGGACGAGCTGCCGCTGGCGTACGAGGAACCGCTCGGCAGCCTGCGGCTTCGGAGGGCACTCAGCGCGGAGCTGGGCCGAAGCGGCATTCAGGCGGCTCCCTCCTCGATTCTGATTCTTTCCGGGGCGCTTCAAGGCTTTCAGCTGATTTCCCTCGGCCTGCTGCCTAAGGGATCGACCGTTCTGCTGGAGAAGCCCTCCTATTTGTACTCCATTCATTCTTTTCAGTCGGCGGGGGTCAAGCTGCACGGTCTGCCCATGGACGGCCGGGGCCTCATGGCGGAAGGACTGGAGGACGCAGCCGTTCGAACCAAGGCGGCGCTGCTGTATACGATTCCCGCCTTTCATAATCCGACGGGCATTCTCATGGATGCGGAGCGGAGGCGGGAACTGATGGAGCAGACCGCCGCGCTGGGATTGCCGGTCCTGGAGGACGGAGCTTATCAGGACCTGTGGCTGGATGCCCCTCCTCCCCCGCCGCTGAAAGCTCTGGACAGAAACGGAAGCGTTCTGCACCTGGGCACTCTGTCCAAATCCGCTAGTCCCGGTCTACGTATCGGTTGGGTTGCCGGTCCCGAGCAGGTGATCCGGCGTCTCGCCGATATCAAAATGCAGACCGACTACGGCGCAAGCTCTCTCTCGCAGCTGGCGGCGGCCAAGTGGCTGGAGGACGGCTGCCACGAACGGCATTGCAGCGCCCTGCGCCTCACGCTGCGCCGCCGGCGCGATCTGATGCTGGAGCTGCTGGAGCGCCATTTTGCTGGACTGGCGGAATGGAGCAAGCCTGCGGGCGGCTTCTATGTATGGCTGCGCCTGAACCGGCCCGTGCCGCTGCCGAAGCTGTTCCGCGCGGCGCTGGCGGAAGGCCTGCTGCTGAACACCGGCGATCTGTACGACCGTTCCGACGCAAGGCATCTTCGCCTGTCCTACGCTTATGCCTCCCCAACCGGACTGGAACGGGGACTTGCCAAGCTGGCGGAGCTTATCCGCCGGTTTAACCGGATGGCCTGACGCCTGGAGGGCAGCGGATTGCCTATGCAATCCGGGCGGCTGCGGCCGAAGATCGGACGGCGGGGCCTGCGCAATCCGGACGGCCGGGCCTCGACGACTAGTCTGCGCAATCCGGACGACCAGGCCTCGGACGACTAGTCTGCGCAATCCGGGCGGCGGAAGCCAACCGGTCTTTTTGCCCCGACGGAAGCACAATCCGAATGCGCTACGTCTGCCGCTTATCCTGCGGCCCGGGCAGCGTAACGACAAACGCCGCTCCCTCCCCGGGATGGCTCTCCGCGCGGACATCACCCTGGTGAAGGTCGATGATCTTCTTCACCAGCGACAGTCCCAGCCCGCTGCCCCCGCCGCCCGAGCTTCTCGCCTTGTCCGCCTTGAAGAACCGTTCGAAGATGCGGGGCAAATCTTCTTCTCCGATACCCGCGCCGGTATCGGAGATCACGACCTCCGCTCCCCCATTCAGAGGACGCGCGGCAACGGTGATCGTCCCGCCCGCCGGAGTAAACTTGATGCTGTTATGCAGCAGATTGGTCCAGACCTGGCTTAGCAGATCTTCCACCGCCGTCACCGTCGTTTCCGCAAGCTCCGCTTCCACTTCAACCCCTTTGCCCATCCACTGCGGCTCGCAGGCCAGAATCATGTTTCGAAGCTGTTTGTCCAGGCGGTAAGGCTTCGCTTCGAACGGGAAGTTCCCCGACTCCAATACCGACAGCTTCAGCAGACTGTCGCTCACTCCCGACAGCCTGGCGCTTTCCGCCTCGATGATATCCAAATAATGCTCTCGGGTCTCCCGGCTGATCTCGTCGCTGCGCAGCGCGCGGGCGAAGCCCCGGATGGAAGTGAGCGGCGACTGGATTTCATGCGACACATTCGAGATGAAATCCTGGGTCATCGTCTCCATCCGGCTCAGCTCGCTGGCCATTTCATTGATCTCCTCCACCAGCTCGCCGAACTGGCCGTAGCGCTCGACGTGTTCCACCTTGACGGTAAAATCGCCTTGGGCAATCCGCCGGACGGCGTTCATAATCGGGATATAAAAGGACCTGGACCGCTCACTGCGCGGACGGCGGGTCCGGGCTGTTTGCTCGGGACGCCTTCTCTCAAGGCGCTCTCGCTCAGGAGGCTTACGCGCCGACGCCCCGCTCGCCCGGAAACCTCTCGCGCAGCCGATTGATGTGCACGTCGAGCGTGCGTTCGTTGCCCTCATAATCATAACCCCAGATTTCCTCGATCAGCCGGTCGCGCGACAGCGTCTGTCCCGGATAGCTGGCCAGCTTGAACAGATTTAGTATCGCATTCCCCCACCTCTAAGCCAACAGCGAAGGTGGGGGTTAGACACGTCTGCTTAACAAACATATGTTCTTGTGTTATGCTAGTTCCAACAAACTTGCGATGGAGGCGTGTCTCATGAAGGTGGTCAAAACACTCAAACATCCGATTATGTCTCACCACCGCATGCTAGATGCGACTCTCCTTGTGTATCAAGAGGCGCTCTCGTTCTTGATTACGGTCATTCAAGAGCAGTTTATGGCCTTGGAATCGTTATCCACCCAAGCGGTTGTGACAGCGGTAGAACGGCTGACTCACCGTACCAGACATAATCCGAATCCGCTCTACGCCGAGTTTGATCAACGATTCTATAAGTTTCCTTCGTACTTCCGCAGAAGTGCTATTGCGGAAGCGTTTGGCATTGTGAAAAGTCATCATTCCCGTTTTCAGCTTTGGCAAGCCGAGCGACAACATGCTGGGCAAGAAGGGAAACGCTTTTCGAAAAAACCGCCGACACTCCAAGCTCGGCATCAGGCGTTCCCTTGCTTGTACAAAGGCAATATGTTCAAACGAACCTCCGATACGACAGCCAACATCAAGATATTTCATCAAGGCGATTGGGTATGGCTCCCCATTACTTTTAAAGGCCAAGACCTATTCAAACGTAACGTGTGGAGCATGAAAGAATGCAGCCCCACATTAGTCCGAAAAGGAAAACGCTATGCCCTTCATATCGCCTATGAAGGGGAGGTGAAGTTGACTCAGGCGGAACTTTCCAAGCAGCGGGTGTGTGCCGTTGATTTGGGGTTAACGAATTCCGCAGTTTGTTCCGTGATGGACGCTAACGGCACTGTCTTGGCGAGGGTATTTATCAACCAAGCCAAAGAAAAAGACCGATTGCGCCAAATCACAGGCAAACTGAAACAAGCCCAGCGACAATCCGGTATAGGGGCAAAACCGAATTTCTGGCGGCGGATGAATGGCTTACAGACGCATATCGTCCACGATACCGCGCATCAAATCCTCGCCTTTGCCCAAAAGCACAGCGCAGATGTCATTGTCATGGAGTATTTAGGCAAGATGCGTTTGCCTAAAGGAACGTGGGGAGCCAAGCGGCTTCGTGCCAAACTCCAGTTTTGGGCGAAACGGCGCATCCAAACAAAAGTGACCGAAATGGCGCATTTTCTGGGGATGCGGGTTTCCATGGTCAACCCTGTGAATACAAGTGCGCTTGCTTTTGATGGCAGTGGATTTGTACAACGAAACACGAAGCGTGATGTTGCTGTATTCGCAACAGGCAAAACGTATCACGCGGACCTTAATGCCTCGTATAACATCGGCGCACGGTACGTGTTGCGCAGTATACACAAAGCCATATCTGAAAAGATGTGGTTGTCCTTGGAGGCCAAAGACCCTTCATTGGCAAAACGAACGTATTGGACGTTGGCTTCCCTCATTCGGGTGCAACAGGCGTTGAGTCTTTAGGTCATGAAGCCTCGCAGCGTGTGCAACCCTGTATCGATGCCAACAGAAGCCCCCACTTCATGCGTAAGCTAAGTGGGGGAGAGTTCACCAGCAGCTCGTACTCTTTCAACGGCAGCGTCAGAATGCCGTCATCCGATTGAATTTCATAGGTTTTCCGGTTCATCTTCAGCCTGCCGACGGCAACGCTCTGGGCAGCCGAAATTTGATACCGTTTCAAGAGCGCTTTGACGCGGGCCATCAATACGGGAGGCTCGAACGGTTTTACGAGATAATCATCGCTTCCCAGTTCAAACCCCTTCACAATCTGCGAAGTTTCGCCTTTGGCCGTAAGCATAAGCAGCGGAAAATCGTAGGCCTTACGCAGCTCGCGGCAGAGCTGCCAGCCGTCCACGTTCGGCATCATAACATCGAGAATGACCATGTCTACCGCATGGTCTTCAAGAAAATCCAGCGCTTCCCTTCCGTCGGAAGCCTCGCATACTTCCATTCCCTCAGCTTTCAGAAATACGGCTACCAACTCGCGGATGTGCGGATCGTCGTCCACCACCAGTATTTTTGCCATGCCCGGCACTCTCCTCCCCTTCGCCGTGTTCTCTTGGTTCCGTATCGGCCGTTTGCAGCTGCTGCTGCGCAAATTCGCGGTAGAGCTTATGCTCCAGCAGCAGTTCTTCGTGTCTTCCCCTGCCGGTAATCTCGCCTTTTTCCATAAAAAGAATCTGGTCGGCATTGACCACCGTAGACAGCCGGTGCGCGATCACGATCGTCGTCCGACCCTTCATCAAATTGGACAGCGCCTTCTGCACAACCGCCTCGGATTTGCTGTCGAGACTCGAAGTGGCTTCGTCCAGCATCAGGATCTTCGGATCTCTCAGCAGCGCCCGAGCGATTGCGATCCGCTGCCGCTGTCCGCCGGACAGCTTCACGCCGCGCTCGCCGACATCAGTGTCGTAGTCGTCCGGCAGCTCGTCGATAAAGGTGTCGGCATACGCCATGGCCGCCGCCTTTCGCATTTCCGTTAAATCAACCTCGCGGCCAAGTCCGTAGCGGAGATTGTCGGCAATCGTGCCGGCCAGCAGCGGGCTTTCCTGGGAGACATAGCCGATAGCGCCGCGCCAGGAGGACAGCGAGAAATCGGAAATCGGCTTGCCGCCAAGCCGGATCACGCCTTCCTGCGGCTCATAGAAGCGTTCCAGCAGGGAGAACAGCGTCGTCTTTCCGCCGCCGCTTGGTCCGACAATCGCCGTTACCTCACCCGGCGCGATGGAGCAGCTTACCTTGTTCAGCACGGACTCGCCTTTTTTATACCCGAAGGAAACATTGTCCAGTGCAATCGGCAGACGCCCGCCGTCCGCCATCTCTTCCCCTTCATAGTTCTCTTCTTCATGCATCAGCGTCTCCATGATCCGTTCCGAAGCGCCCATGGCTTTCTGAATTTGGGTGAAGAAGGTGGTCAGCTGGGTGAGCGGCATAACGATCTGGATCAGATACAGGATAAAAGCAACCAGCTCCCCCGCCGTCAGCGCGCCGCTGGACACCTGTACGCCGCCGTAACCGATAATGACGACCAGCAGCATCATAAATACGAACGAGACAAGCGGAGTGATCCATGCGCTGACCTTGCCCTCGCGTATACCGTAGGAGAGCAGGTTCATAATGACGCTTTTTCCGGATTCGTATTCCCGGCGCTCCGCTCCGGACGCCTTAACGAGCCTGATTTCTGACAGCACCCCGCTCAGCACCGCCGTGAAGGAAGCCGTCTCATCCTGCATGCCTTTGGAGATCTTGTACATCTTCCGGCCCAGCGGAACGAGAATCAGCGCCGAAAGAGGCAGCACGGTGAACAGAACCAGCGTCATTCTCCAATTCAAATAAAAGAGTACCGAGATCGAGCCGATGATGGAAATGAGGCCGGTGAACAGACTGGCGGCATGCTCCGATACAAGCGTCTTGATGATGCCCGTATCGTTCGTCATGCGGCTGACGCTCTCCCCCGTCCGGATATCGTTGTAATAGGAGACAGGAAGCGCCAGAAGCTTGCGCCACAGCCGGTCTCTGAGACCGGCCACGATCTTCTGCCCCGCATAGTTCAGCAGATAGACGGACACGCCCGCAGCTATGGTCTGGGCGACGAAGGCGCCGGCGATTCCGGCGATCTGCAGCCGGCTTACCGAGGACAGCGAGAAGCCGTCGACCAGCCCTTTGGTAAACATGGGAATAACGAGGGACACCAGCGTGGAAATGACGCTAAGGGTAATAGCCAGGGCCAGCAGGCCATACGGCGGCTTCGTTTCTTTAAGCAATTTCAGAAATGAACGGATGCTCTTTCGATCCGTCGACGTTGAGTTCGTCATTAAAGGTCCTTCCCTTCTTGTCGGGGTTTATAATGACAAAATACGCCCTCATTGTAAACTGAAGTTAAACTAGCCAATCCGCGGCGGCGCGGTAATCTTCCGGAGTGTTCATGTTGAGCAGGGGAGATGGCCCTCCGTCCAAAGCGCCCGCAAAGCCCGATTCCGGGACATACAGCACATCCAGGCTCTCCAGCCATTCCATAACCTTGAATCTTCCCTGGGATAAGGCCATTTCCAATCCCGGAAGGGTAGACTTATGGTACAGCCCCAGCAGCGGCTGGACTTTGCCCGAGACAGAGACCGGCACGGCCGCAGCCCGCCCGGCGCTCCGTTCCAAGGCGTCCATGATATACCGCATAAACGCTGCGGAAGCGAACGGCAAATCGCAGGCGGCGGCAAAATGCCAGTCCACTGGCGAAACGCTCATGCCTGCATGGAGTCCTGCCAGCGGACCGCAGCCGGGGAAGCGGTCCGCAGCCTGCTGAAGCCGCAGGAAACGGTAGTCCTCCCGCTCCTTCTCTCCGCAGGCGACCGTCACCGGCTCCGCGATTTCACCGAGCGCGGCGGCAACGCGGGCAATCGCCGGAATGCCGCCGAATTCCAGAAGCGCTTTGTCGGCACCCATCCGCCTGGAGCGGCCTCCGGCGATGATGATTCCGGCAATTTGCATCATAATAATGTCTCCTTTTCCAAAATTATTTCTACTAAAAGTAAATATCCCCCTATAAAATCCGTACATTTGGCAAAATCAGAAAAAGCTGGTTTGTATACCTTTTCAACTAATGTTACAGTGATAATAGCGGCTATGGCGGCTCTGGTTCAACATGCACAGCATTTGCGGGAGGAGAGCATCCAACTTGCAGGAGAATACTGGAAGCCCATATACTTTCACATCTTTGAAATGGTTTAACTTTTTTGTATACGGAACCATGGTTCTGTTTACCAGTTTCTTTCAATTTTATTTACAGGACGTAGGGATGAACAAGCTGGAAATCGGTGTGCTGATGTCGATCAGCCCATTCGTTTCGATCTTCGCCAACCCGTTCTGGGGAATATGGTCCGGCCGTTATCACAATATCCGGGTTATCGTCCTGCTGATGCTGGCGGGGACGCTTTTGTTTTCCCAATTCATATTTCAGGCAAATACATATGAAACGATCTATACCGCGATCATCCTGTTCTATTTCTGCCAGACTCCGCTGTTCGCGCAGAGCAACACGCTGGTCTTAAGCTATATCTACGGGTCAGAATACCGCTTCGGCTCCTTCCGTCTGTGGGGCTCGCTTGGCTGGGCGCTGACGGCTATAGCCGCAGGTCCTATCGTGCAGTACGGCGGCGTTTCGGTACTGTCCTACCTGTTCGCGGTCCTGCTGGGCTTGTCCATGATCTCGCTCGCCGCTCTGCCGAAGCTGCACCACTCCATCGGGATGGCGCCGATGCCGTTCAGTGGTTTTCGCGTGCTGTTTATGAATCCTTATTTTTTGTTCTTTATCTTTTTCGGCATTCTGGTATCGATCCCCAACACGGTGAACAATACGTTCATGTCTCTGTATATCAACGATATGGGAGGCTCCAAGACGATGGTCGGACTGGCCGTATTCCTCTCCTCCATCGTTGAAGTGGGCGTCTTCATGCTGTGCGACCGCTACTTGCGGCGCAAAATCTCCGTTCTCATCGGCTGGCTGGCGCTGGTCAGTCTATTGTTCGCGCTGCGGTGGTGGCTGATGGCGCAGTCGACGACGCCACTTGAGGTGGCGTTCATTCAAATTTTGCATTCGGTAACGTTCGGCGGCTTCTTTTATGTCGGCACCGAGCTGACGATGCTGCTCATCCCCCTCCCGTACCGCTCCTCCGGACAAGCCCTATATACGCTGTCCTTGAGCGGAATTTCGGGAATGCTGGGCGGCGTCCTGGGCGGATGGCTATTCCAGTATCTCGGCGCCCAGAGCATGTACGAATTCTGTGTTTTTCTCGCGCTCATCGGGGCGCTTGGATACGGAGGCATGTGGCTGTTCGTCAAAAGAGACGATTACCGGCCCCACGCGGTGACCGAGGATACACATGAAGAAGACGGGGTTTAGCTCCGCTTTATGAAGTCTCTCCGGCCATTTGTTTGTCCAGCTGCTCCAATACGAAAGGCCATGCCTGCCCATGCGCGTTTTTGGACTCCTCATCATAAAATCCAGCATGCGTGAGACTTAGCAGCGTACCGCTATGCCGGGGAACCAGCTCGACCGTGACAACCGTCTCGGCTCCTTTCGTCCCCCCTCTCCCGTAACCCATGTCATTTCAACAAGGCGGTCCTGTTCGAGCCTGAGAAACCGGCCGTAATGGGGATGACGCCGAACTGCGCTGTCCGTCCCGGTGGGGGAGATGGTCTCAAAAAAGAATACGGTGTTGACTTCACCCTGCATAATCACCGAACCGGGCGCCGCAAACCAACGGTCAAACCGCCGGGTCCACGCTTGAAAAAGAACTTCAGGCAAAGCATCCATCTGCCGCTCCACTTTCAAAGAAAAAGCCATCGAATCCTCATTCCTTTCTGTTATTTATTAAAGGGTTAAACTCTTTGAATTGCAAAAAAACGGCTGTCACGCTTTCGGGCGGCAGCCGTTTCTTCTGCTTGTCTTATGATTTCAGCCTAGCCCTGCTTCGGCGGGTGGTACGAACTCTTGAGCGAAACGATCAGGTTGAAGACCGGATTGCCGGGCTGCGAATACCGGCTGTCGACGTTAAAATAACCGTGACGGAAGAACTGGAACTTGTCCTGCGGCTTGCTGTCCTTCAGCTCCGGCTCCACGAAGCCGTGCAGAATTTCGATCGACTTCGGGTTCAGCTGATCCAGGAACGATTGCGCGGGCTTGACCGCACCTTCCAGCTCATCGGCTTCTCCTTCGCCTTCCGGTTCCTCCGCGAGAATCAGCGGCTCATACAGACGGAATTCCGCCGCAGCGGCATGGCTTGCCTCCACCCAGTGCAGCGTCCCTTTCACCTTGCGGCCGGTAAACCCGCTGCCGCTCTTCGTCTCCGGATCGTAGGTACAGTGGAGCTCGGTCACTTCGCCGTTCTCATCCTTGATTACTTCGTTGCACTTGATGAAATAGGCATGCTTCAGGCGCACTTCATTGCCCGGAAACAACCGGAAATACTTACTCGGCGGATTCTCCATAAAATCGTCGCGCTCAATGTAAATCTCGCGGGAGAACGGAATTTGCCGGCTGCCCATTTCCTCGTTCTCGCTGTTATTTTCCGCTTCCAGCCATTCGACCTGACCCTCGGGATAGTTCGTAATGACAACCTTCAGCGGGCGAAGCACCGCCATCGTGCGGGGCGCCTTCAGCTTCAGATCCTCGCGGATAAAGTGCTCCAGCATTTGCAGATCGACCAGACCCTGGCTTTTGGAAATGCCCGTCTCGTACACGAAGCTGCGGATGGCCTCCGGCGTATAGCCGCGGCGGCGAAGCCCGGAAATCGTCGGCATGCGCGGGTCGTCCCAGCCGTCGACATGCCCTTCGTCCACCAGCAGCTTGAGCTTCCGCTTGCTCGTTACGGTCTGCGCCAGATTCAGGCGCCCGAATTCGTATTGATGCGGCACGGCTGGCATCTCGCATTCGGCGATGACCCAGTCGTAGAACGGACGCTGATCCTCGAACTCCAGAGAACAGAGGGAATGCGTCACGCCTTCGATGGCATCTTCAAGCGGATGCGCGTAGGTGTACATCGGGTAGATGCACCATTTGTCGCCCGTATTGTGATGATGGGCATGGGAAATCCGGTAAATGACCGGATCGCGCAGGTTGATGTTGGGCGAAGCCATATCGATCTTGGCGCGCAGCACCTTCTCGCCGTCCTTGAACTCGCCCGCGCGCATGCGGCGGAACAGATCGAGACTCTCTTCTACGCTGCGGTCGCGGTAGGGGCTGTTCTTCCCCGGTTCGGTCAGCGTGCCGCGAAGCTCGCGAATTTGGTCCGCGCTGAGATCGTCCACGTAAGCCTTGCCCTTGTTAATCAAAAGCTCCGCCCGTTCATACATTTCTTCGAAATAGTCGGAGGCGAAGCGCAGGTTCTCCCAAGTGTAACCGAGCCATTTCACATCTTGCTCGATCGATTTGACGTACTCCGTATCTTCCTTGAGCGGATTCGTATCGTCAAAGCGCAGGTTCGTCTTGCCTCCGAACTCACCCGCAAGCGTGAAATTGATCCAGATCGCCTTGGCGTGTCCAATATGCAGATAGCCGTTCGGTTCAGGGGGGAACCGGGTGACGACTTCGTTAACTTTGCCAGAGCGGAGATCTTCGGTAATGACATTTTTAATGAAATTGGAGGGGGTGATCCGGTTCTCCACAGCAATCAACCTTTCGTTCGTTAATTCTTGTCCTTGTTCCTTGTATAAACAGGTTTCCTATTAATATACCCGTTACGCCGGGATTGTTCAATAAAATGGCATACCCTGCCAAGGCGCCTTTTCCTTTTGACTTCCCTCCGGGTCATGGAGTAGCATGAGGTTCAAGGGAGGTTAAAGGATGAAACCGATCAAAATGACAAAAGAGCATCGGGAAACGATGCTTGATCATATTCAGGAATATTTCGAGGTTGAACGCGGCGAGAGCATCGGGCGTCTTGCGGCGGACAACCTGCTGGACTTTTTCATGAAAGAGCTTGGACCTATCGTCTACAACCAGGCGCTGAGCGACTGCCGGACCCTGACAATGCAGCGGATGCAAGGGCTGGAAGAGGATATCTATGCTCTGGAATGGAAAGCATCCCGAAAATAAGCGTCACCGCTAGTGATATTCACAGAACAAAGGGAGGCGGCAGCTTGTTCCATTTTGTGATCGATGATGAGCTTGTCCTGAAGCCTCTGGCGGTGGAGCAGGCCGGGTCCATGCTTTTGCTGGTGGATCAGTCAAGGGAACGTCTGCGCAAATGGCTGCCCTGGGTGGACAGCGTGACGGACCCGTCCCATATGACTACCTTTATCAAAACGGCCATTCGGCAGGGCAGCGACAACGGCGGGTTTACCGCCGGCCTGTGGGTAAGCGGCGAAATGGCCGGCATTATCGGATTTCATGAAATCGACTGGCACAACCGGTCCGTTGGCATCGGCTATTGGCTGGGGGAGAGCTTCGAAGGCAACGGCTATATGACCAGCGCCTGCCGGGTGTTCATCGACCATGCCCTGCTGGAAATGGAGCTTAACCGGGTAGAAATCCGCTGCGCCACGGGCAATATCTCCAGCCGCGCCATTCCCGAGCGTCTGGGCTTCGTCCTGGAGGGCGTGATCCGGGAAGCCGAGAAGCTCCCGTCCGGCTATGTCAACCATGCCGTATACGGCATGGTGCGGGGTGAGTGGAAGCTGCTCCGGTAATTTGAGATACGAGGTGAATAGGAAATGCCGCCGAAAGAGCGCCCATGCCCTCAAATTGGACGGGCGGCTGGCCCTTTTCTGGAATATGTATACCGACGAGAGCAGCACCGTACATAAGGAATATCTCACGATCTGCCGGGAACACGGATTGGTGCGGTTTCAGGGCGGGGATGAAATGGCTGCCAAAAAATAGGGCGGTCCGTACAGCGGCCCCCTCTTACTCCAGCCCGTCCAGCCACCCCTGGAACCGCGACCGGATACCGGACGCCAGAGCTTCCAGCCGGACCAGCTCTTCCAGGCCTTGCTTGTCCCCGCGCCCGGTCGCCATCATCTGCAGCACGCGCGACACCGGCACTCCGCCGTACCCGGAGGAAACCTTCACGATGGCCGAGCCGGAGGCCAGCTCCCCTTCGCGCAGCACCCGGAAATAGAAGCCGCTGAAGCCCGTCCTCAGCACCTCTGCGGGAAATTCCGCCGGGCCGTGCTTTTGCGAGAGCTTGAAGCAGGGGTATCGGGGCTGGCTTACCTGAACGAGCGCGGTCCCGATCTCATAAATGTCGCCGATGCAGACTTCCGTTTCGAGCAGCCCGGCGGTCGCCAGATTTTCTCCGAAGGCGGCGCTGTTCAGCTTTTTGCCAAGCCATTGTTCCCAGTAGGCGTAATGCTCCAATGGATACACGCAGACGGCCTTGTCCGGCCCTCCGTGATTGACCAGATCGGCTTGTCCGTCCCCGGTCAGCCCGTCTGCCGACAGAAGCACGGGACCCTCCACAGGAAATTTGTATATGCCCGTCTCCAGCGTCTTTCCGTGATAAAGGGCCGTTACTGGCATTCCTACGTTCAATGACATGATTTTCATGACCAACCCCGCTTTCTGTTCGCTTCCTTCTGTCGTTCGTCCGTTCTTCCGCTCGGCAGTTCGGTGCCTACATGAGGCGGCAGCTCATAAATACTTCGTCCACATACCGGCCCCCAAGATAAAATTCCTCGCGCAGCCGCCCTTCTTCCCGGAAACCGCATTTGTGATAAAAAGCCAGAGCCGGGACATTGCAGGAAAGCGCGCGCAGCCGAAGCTTGCGGATGCCGCGCTCAGCGGCCAGCTTCTTGACGGCCTCAATCAGGTCCCGGCCGATTCCCGAACGCTGCCGGTCGGGATGAACGGCAATATGAATCTCATAGACATGCCGGTTGCTCTTCATACCGGTAGGACAGCCGAAGCCGACATAGCCGCACAGCTTGTCCCCTTTTACCGCCACAAGCTGGGAGCCAGGAGGCGCATGCAGCAAATAGTCCTCGCTCGACCTCCACGACAAAGCTGCTGGAGCCGTATCCTCGGTCCATATCAGATGATCCAGCATAATCAGCTCGCGAACATCGCGAAGCTCGGAGAGCCGGATCGACAGCGTATCTCTGTCTATGTGAAGCATATTCGTATCCCCCTTGCAAGTAAACGGCGCATTGTTCAAGCACCGATTTATTAAAGCTTCCCATGCTCCGGTCAAGCCGATTTCGCCGATTCCGCCGACTCCGCAAGCAGCGCGCCGCGTCTGCTGCCGTACGCATGAATCAGGAAAAACCCTACCGCGAGCACCGCCACTCCGCAGGCCAGCCAGGCGGTCGGAGCCAAGCCTCCCGCGTCGAACAGGCCGCCCATGAAGTAAGGGCCAAGCACCCTGCCGACCGCTCCGATTCCTCCGGTGAGGCCCAGATAGAATGGAGCGCCCAGCGAGGCATGCTCCGTGATAAACGCCGGCATGGCGGGAGCAATGAGCATTTCGCCAAGCGTCGTCAGCAGCATCGCGAGCAGCATTCCTGCATAGCTCGGCATCGTCAGGATGACGGCGTAGCCGCTTAGGTAAAAGACGGCGCTCGCCGTCATCTGCGCCGCCGATCCGGCCGCGAACCAGCGCTTGATCAAGGCGACCAGCGGCTGGGCGGCGAAGATCAGAATGCCGTTTAGCGTCCACAGGAAGCCATAATATTTCTTCGGCAAACCTTCCGAAATGATGAATGGCGACACTCCCGTATTCCAGATGGAATTGCCGATGAGCAGAAACAGCGAACCGAGGGCCATAAACAGATAGATCCGTGTGTTGCCCATCAGTTTCCAGTTGGAAACGGCCCGCGGCTGCGCCCTCCTGGATTCGCCCGGAACCGGTCCCTGCGCGCCGCCCACTTTTCCCAGATACACAAAGAAAAAAACGGCAAATACGGCGGAGGTGACGCCGTTCATCACGAAGCTCAGCATATAGGAGATATCGGCCAGAAATCCGCTCAGCGCCGTTCCGACCGCCACGCCGATATTGTTGGCGACATAGACGATATTGAACAGCTCGGCCCGCCGCTCCGCGAACCGAAAGCCGATGAACGCCTGGATCGCGGGCATGGAGAGCGCGCCAAACAGTCCCACCAGCCCCATTGCGATCATGAACATCGTCCAGCTTGCGCTTGCCGCCGGGAGGGCGAACAGAGCCAGCGCATTCATGGCCAGCGCACCGACAATCAGCTTGTTCACCCCGACTTTATGATACAGGGCGCCGCCGAGCAGCTGCCCTGCAATCCCGCCAATCGACTGAATCAAAATAACGAGTCCGGCATCCTGCATGCTCCGTCCCAGCTCGTCAAATACATACATCGTAACCAGCGGCCACATCAGCGCGCTGCCGGTCGCGTTAATCAAGCTTGCGATCAGAAATACTTTTATTTCTCTAGGATAGTCATTCAAAAACCTCATCTGCCTATACATCCCCTGTAATCTATGTGTCATTAATGCTATCTAGTATTACGTCTAACAGACGTTCAGGGCAAGCATACGCATTGACGCTTTAACGCAGTTCAACTTCAACGGTGGCTGAGAAAAAGGTTGCTCCCTTTCCCATATCGCTCAGCCGGGAGGGTGTCAGCACATTGCTCCGCTGCGGGCGGTCCTTGCCTTCCCACCACAGCCCCTGGCTGATAACGGTGCCCGGCAGCATACGGTCGGTTACCGACGCCCAAATCTCGATCACGCCGCGGTCGTTATATACCTTGACCTCATCACCGTCGGCAATCCCCCGTTCCGCGGCATCCGCCGGGTGAATTTGCAGAGTCGGCCTTTTCTCCAGACTTTGATGCTTGGCGACATTGGAGAAGGTGGAGTTGAGAAAGTTGTGGTTCGGCGGCGAGATGAACATCAGCGGATACTTATCTTCTTTGCCCGGCCGCCGAATGCCGTCAAAGCCTTCGACAAGCGGAGTGTAGACCGGCAGCGGCGGCAGTCCCGCATTCTCCATTGCCCGCGAATACAGTTCAATCTTGCCGGAAGGGGTGGGCAGATTATCCAGATACCGTTCTTTTGGCGTCATATCCAGTTTGACATGGCGCTCGTTTTTCAGCCGCTCCAGCGTCACTCCGTTCAGATACGGATTGCGCGGATAGTCCAGCGCCTCGCGGATCATGTCTTCCTCACTTTGCCCGAAGGCTTCCTCGTCATAGCCCATGGCCTTGCCAAGCAGCGAGAACAGCTCAACATTGCTCTTGCACTCTCCCGGGGCGGCCAGTACCGGTTCCTGGAGCTGGATATAGTGATGCCAATAAGAGCTGTACAAATCGGTATTTTCAAAAGTCGACGTCGCGGGCAGCACAATGTCGGCGTATTTGGCCGTATCAGTCAGAAAAAGATCATGCACGACCGTGAACAGGTCCTCGCGCGCAAATCCGCGCCGCACCCGCTCCACGTCCGGCGCGACGACGAGCGGATTGCTGCAGTAGACGAACAGCGCCTTTATCGGCTGCTCCATCATTTCCAGCGCTTCGCCGATCCGGTTCATATTTATGCTGCGTGCCCGCGGATTCGGGCGCAGATCGGGACGCTCCAGCGCCCGGGAATTCATCCCGGCATACCCGCCGTTGCCCTTGGTCGCGCCTCCCCCCGTCTTCAGCCATTGTCCGGTCAGCGCCGGCAGACAAGCGATGCTGCGCACCGCCATGCCGCCGTTATCGTGGTGCTGAAGCCCGTTGCCGATGTGGATATAAGACACCCCCGCCTCTCCGTACAGCTTGCCCAACTGTTCAATGTCTTCTGCGGGGATGCCCGTAATGGCCGCCACGGCCTCCGGCGTATAGTTCTCCGCCTGCTTCCGGAGCTCTTCATGTCCCACCGTATAAGACTTGAGGAAACTTGAATCCGTCAGCCCGTCGCGGAACAAAATATGCATGATGCCGAGCGCCAGCGCCGCATCCGTCCCCGGGTAGAGCGGCAGGAACCAGTCGGCCCACTGCGCCGTACGGTTCTTGTGAACGTCGATGACGATGATCTTGGTGCCCTTCTTCCGGGCCTGCTCGGCCAGCACAACCTGATGCATGTTCGTGCTGACGATATTTCCGCCCCAGACGATGATCAGATCAGCGTTCACTATATCCTCAGGGCTTGTCCCGCCGCTGAAGCCCATCGTATATTTCCATCCCGTGCTTCCGGCGGCATTGCAGATCGTCTGCTCCAGACGGCTTGCTCCAAGCGCGTTAAAGAACCGGCGGTCCATCCCCTCTACGCTTAGCACACCCATGTTGCCGTAGAAGCTGTAAGGCAAAATACTCTCCGGACCATATTCCTCCGACAGACTGCGGAATTTGCCTGCGATTTCGGCAATTGCTTCATCCCAGCTGATCGGCTCGAACACGGCCTCCCCTTTGCGCCCCGCACGGCGTAGCGGGGTTGTCAGCCGGTCCGGATGATGGACGCGCTGAGCCATCTGCCTAACCTTGTTGCAGATGGCACCCCGGGTGACCGGATGCTCAGGGTTTCCTTCGATTTTTACAATTTTGCCGTCTATCTTATGCACAAGAAGCCCGCAAGTGTCGGGACAATCCAGTGAGCACACCGCCGGAAATACGCCATTCTCCAGTTCTTCCATGCTGCAAGCCCTCCTCATTTTTGCTGCTTTTATTGTATAATCGAACATTCTTATCCGTAAAGCAAAACGGAGCCGCTTGCGCTGATTCGAACCGGTAAAAGCCGGGTAATAGAAAACATGAAATACTCCCTATTTTTTCGCCGTAAGCTTCGGTTTCGTTCCCCCGGACCGTTAGCGATTACGGCGAATTTTGTGTTGCCTTGGGTATTTACTCATACAAAAGGGCACCGCTCCTCCGGAGACGGTACCCTTGATTGGTTTCAGGCATTGCACTTATAAAAAAATTATGGCCGTAATCGCCGGTAATTAAGCGTGCTTCTTCACGCCGGCGGAAGCCACGCTGTCCAGCGATTGAACCGCAGCAGGCGATTTGCGCAGGTAGGCGTTCCAGTAGGCGCCGGCTACAAACAGCGCACCGCCTGTCAGGTTGCCGAGCCAGACCGGAATGAAATTGCCAACGTATTGCCCCCATGTGAAATGGCCTTCGAAAATGGCCGCCGGAATCAGGAACATGTTGGCGACAACGTGCTGGAATCCGATGGCGACGAAAGCCATGGTCGGGAACCAGATGCCAAGAATTTTGCCGCTGAAATTGTCGGCGCCATAGGACAGCCAAACGGCCAGGGCAACCAGCCAGTTACAGCCGATACCCGAGATGAAAGCTTGCAGGAAAGTAACGTCCAGTTTGTGTTCCGCCAGATCGACCAGCTTATCGAGGTAAACGCCGTCAGCGGTCAGACCCACGATATGGCCGAAGAAATAAGCCACGAACAGCGCGCCCGCCAAATTACTCAGCGTAATCAGAATCAGATTCTTGATTGTCTCTGCAAACGAAATTTTCTTGGAAAACATTGCAAGCGGCACAGCCATCATATTGCCGGTCAGCAGTTCGCCTCCTGCAAGAAGCACGAGAATGAGCCCGACCGGGAACACTGAAGCCCCGATAAAGCTGGCAATAGACCCCCATTCCTTCGGCGCGCTGGCAATGACGCGAATATCAAGCAAATACCCTAGAGCGATGAACGCTCCCCCCAGAAAGCCAAGGATAAGCACGGTGGCCAGAGGGTTATGCGCCTTCTTGATGCCGTTCTCCACCGTTGCTTCCGCAATTTGCTGCGGTTTGTTATAAGCCATGATTCCTGTCTCCTTCTATATTACTTTAAATTTTTCCTTTACGCCCATTGTAGCTCTTTGCCCCCTACATTTACGTGATAATTATCACTTAAGAAAATCACTAGTGAAATTTTTCACCAGTGTGTCAAACTTTAAATCGCTTCCGAAAACTGTAAAAAGCGCATACAACGCCGCCGTTAAGCAACCGGCGCTTCGGGCGTCAGTCAAGCTTGTCCGGTTCCCGAAAATATAAAAAACCGGAGCCGCGTTCGGCTCCGGTTGATACTGATATTCGGGTTAAGATATGGCGGGGACGCTCAACTTGGTTACACTCTGACCGGCTGTTTGCTCTCCGCTGATTTCGGCAGCGCCTGAAGCCCCGCCGTGTTCAGGAAGTTCCACGGCTTGTTGTAATGCGGCTGGAAGAAGAAATCGATAAAGGCGAGCTGGTCGACCGTCATACCGTTTTGGATGCAGACGGAGATCGTATTGATCGACTGCGTCAAATCCATTTTCGACATGATTTGTGCTCCGAGAATCCGGCGCGTGCCGCGTTCAAAGACCACTTTAAGCTGCAGTTCCTCAAAAGTCGGCATAAACTCCGGACGGTAGTTGTCCGTAATCATGACCGCTTCGGCATCGATTCCTTCGTGCTTGGCAGCAGCTTCAGTTAAGCCGGTTCCGGCGATGTTGTCTTCGTAAATTTTTATGCCGGAAGTCCCTTGAGTTCCCATGTAAGGTATTGTATTATTCACCAGATTGCGGGCGACCAGTGTGCCCATCCGCACGGCGTTGGTAGCTAGTGGGATGTAAGCTGTTTTGCCGGTCGGATTGTAATGGATTGCGCAGCTGTCTCCGGCAGCAAAGACGTCCGGCGCGCTGGTGCGCATATAGTTGTCCACGATAATCGCGCCGTTGTCCAGCATATTGACCTGCCCCTTAAGCAGTTCCGTGTTCGGACGGAAACCGATGCACAGGATAACGAGATCGGCTTTGTATTCGCCTTTATCCGTAACGATTGTTGTTACCTTGCCGTCTTCACCTTTGAAAGAGCTGACCTTCTCGCCGAGCGCCAACTCGATACCGTGATCCTTCAGCGATTGTTCGATCGGATTCGTAAACTCGGCGTCCAGATATTTGCTCAGGATGCGCGTCTCCGCATCGATCAGCGTAACCTTTTTGCCGTTAAGCTGGAATGCCTCGACCAGTTCGACGCCGATATAACCCGCCCCGACGACGGCGATATGGTTTGCGCGCTGCGCTTTTTCAATAATCGTATTGGAATGATGGAAGTTTTTTGAGAGCAGAATATTATCAAGCTCCATTCCCTCAAGCTTCGGCACGATCGGCCAAGAACCCGTCGTTACAATCAGCTTGTCGTAGGTGTCGTCAAATTCCTTGCCCGTGTTCAGGTTGCGGGCGCGCAGCGTTTTGTTCTTCGTATCGACGGAGACAACCTCATGGCGCATGTTGGTCTTGACTCCAAGCTCAGCAAGCTTCTCCGGGGACGAATAGAACAATCCTTGCGGGTCCTTTACAACGCCTCCGACATACAGCGCTATGCCGCAGGACAAGAACGAGATGTTGTCGTTGCGCTCATATACGGTAATCTCGGCTTCCGGGTACAGCTGGGCTGTATTGACAATGGCGGCGGTTCCTGCGTGGGTGCATCCGATAACGGCTACTTTCATGGTTTCTTCCTCCTCCAATTTGCAAAGCTCTTTTTTGTATAAAACGTTTGTTAATGTGATTTTTTTCACTTTATATGATTATTATATTGTGATAATTATCACATTTCAATCATTTTTTTGCCAATTAACATATTGTTCACAATTTAAAGTAAACCGCTTCGGCATAAGTCGGTTTTAGTTTTGCCCGCTTGCCCTAACATTATGTCAGCGGAAGAATGAAGCAGCCAACCCCATTGAATGGATGCGCCTTCCTGTGTTCAATCCAAGTCCCCATAAAAAATCCCCCGGTTTCACTAGCGAAACCAGGGGATTTGTGTATTATGCATAAGATTCAGGTCATGCTATAACAGACCGAGCAGGCGTCCTTCCTCATCGATCCGCAGCCCTTCGGCGGCGGGCTTGGCCGGAAGCCCAGGCATAGTGACGATGCTGCCTGTAATGACAACGGCAAAGCCCGCTCCCAGCGACAGCGTAATATCGCGCACCTGAACGGTGAAGCCCCGCGGCGCGCCGAGCAATCGTGGCTGGTCGGAGAAGGAATAAGGCGTCTTGGCCATACACACCTGCAGGCGGCTTAGGCCCAGTTTTTCGATGAGCGCCAGGCTGCGCTTTGCCGCCGGACTGAAGGCGACATCGGCGCCGTGGTAGATTTCCTTGACGATTTTGCCGATCTTCGACGGAATGTCCAGTTCGTTCTCGTATAAAGGAGCAAAAGAAGACGCATCACTTACGGCCAGCAGCTTCTTCAGCTCGGTCGCCAGCTCCAGGCCTCCCGCACCGCCTTCAGCCCACGCCTTGGAAATGGCGACGGGTACGCCCAGGCGGCGGCAAGCCGCGAGCACTTCCTGAATCTCCGCCTGGCTGTCCCCTTCAAAGTGATTGAGCGCCACTACGACAGGAACGCCGAATTTCCCTAAATTATTGATGTGGCGCTCCATATTAGCCATTCCGGCAAGCAGAGCGGCCCGGTTTCCGGCGTAAAGCTCTCCCTTGGGGACACCGCCGTTATATTTCAGCGACTTTACCGTCACGACCAGTACGGCGGCCGAAGGCTTAAGGCCCGCCTGCCGGCATTTGATGTCCATGAACTTCTCCGCCCCGAGATCGGCGCCGAAGCCCGCCTCTGTTACGACGACTTCGCCCAGCTTCAGGGCGTAGCGGGTGCCGATCACGCTGCTGCAGCCATGCGCGATATTGGCAAACGGACCCCCGTGCACGATGACCGGCGTTCCCTCAAGCGTCTGCACCAGATTCGGCTTGACTGCCTCTTTCAGCAGAGCGGTCATCGCATCCACCGCTTTCAGTCCGCCAGCAGTCACCGGCTGCCCTTCAAGGTCATAGCCGATCAGCATGCGGCCAAGGCGCTCCCGCAGATCCGTCAAATTATCGCACAGGCACAGCACGGCCATAATTTCCGAAGCGGTCGTGATCTGAAAGCCGCTCTCCCGGACGATCCCGTTGCCGTCGCCGAGCCCTGTAACAACGCTGCGGAGACTGCGGTCGTTCATGTCCATCACCCGTTTCCAAACAATTCGCTGTGGGTCCAGCCCCAGCTCGTTGCCCTGGAAGATGTGATTGTCAATCATAGCCGACAGCAGATTATGCGCCGACGTCACCGCATGGATATCGCCCGTAAAATGCAGATTGATCTCGTCGGCCGGAACAATCTGCGCTTTGCCGCTGCCCGTTGCTCCGCCCTTCATGCCAAGGCAGGGTCCGAGGGAAGGTTCCCGCAGCGCGGCTACCGTCTTGACGCCCGCCTTGTTCATGGCCTGTGCGAGCCCGATCGTCGTCAGCGTCTTTCCTTCTCCCGCCGGCGTCGGGTTGATGGCGGTAACCAGCACCAGCTTGCCGTCGGGACGGCTTTTGATTTCATCCCACAGGGATGGTGCCAACTTTGCCTTATATTTGCCGTATAACTCCAGATGATCTTCTTGAATGCCCGTCTCTGCCGCTACTTCCGTAATTAACCTCATATCTGTATATAGACCTCCTGCACCTTTATCCTGAACCTTGTCCCGGCTGCCGCCAGCAGCCGCATTTCTTCGGACATGCCGCACATTAGCTCTATTTCAGGATACAGGCTCTTTGAAAAGCGTCAAGCCTTATTTTTCAGGGATTAACGCTTTCTCCACTCATCCGCATAATAAAAAAAGCCTCCCGAAAAGAGAATTTCTCCTTCGGAAGGCTTCGGAACCGTGCTTTACGTTTCCCTTTCATCTGACATGTAATATGATCGGCTGCTTATTTCAACCGGCAAAGCGCCAAAAACAGCTGCTAACTGGGAGACTGACGCCCAGCCAGCCCGCACGCTTCGGCGATCAGCCGATAGGATTTCAGCTTATCCGAAAAGTCGTGCATCACGCTGGCAATGATCACTTCCTCGCAGCCGAACCGCGCGCAGATTTCGTAGAGCTGATCGCAGATCTCTTCGGGAGAGCCGACCAGTATATGTTTGCGGTTCTCACTAACGATGTGCTTCTCGTAAGGCGTATAGGGATATGAAAGCGCGGACTCGATCGAAGGCGTCGGGGTGGAGACATGCGTCTTGTCCAGCAGGACGGCCGAGAGGTCCATGCTGGAAGCCAGCCGGTCCGCTTCTTCGGCCGTCTCCGCGCAGGCCGCGAACACAGCGACCATGCCTTGGGGCTTCAACAACAAAGGCGATGGGCAAAAATGAGCGCGATAGGCCGCCATCGCCTCCTCCCCTTCGCTAAAGTTAATGAAACGGGCAAAAGCCAGCCCCGTTCCCAGCCTGGCGGCCAATTCCGCGCTGTCCCTGCTCGAACCGAGCAGCCAAATCTCCGGCGGGGAGGCAACAACAGGCATGGCCTGAAGCCCCGCAAAACGGTGATGCAGGTCCGCTCCATTGTTCAGATAGGCGATCAAATCTGCAATCTGCAGGGAATAATGATCCGGGCCGGCCTTTCCGTATTCTTGCAAAGCGCGGACGGCCAGAACGCCCCCGCCGGCTGCCCGGCCGATCCCCAGATCGATGCGCCCGGGATAAAGGGCCTGCAGCACACGGAAATTCTCCGCAACCTTGTATGCGCTATAGTGGGGGAGCAGGATACCTCCTGAGCCGATTCGGATGGAAGAGGTAACGGCCGCCAAATGCGCCATGAGCACTTCCGGACTCGATCCGGCAAGGCCGGGCGCAAAATGATGCTCCGCTACCCAGAAGCGGAAATAACCGAGCCTTTCGGCTTCCCGGGCCAGAGCGGCGGTCTGCGCGAGCGCCTCGGCGGGCGAGCTTCCTTCCGATACCGGCGACTGGTCAAGCACACTGAGCTTAATCATGGTAAGGCATCCTTTCCGCGAGAACTGACTGCCGGCCTATGACCCAAAAAAGCCCTCTTCGGCAAAGCCAAAGAGGGAGAAACGCTCTATTCCGATCTTAGACCGTTTCGGACAACGCAAGCCTGACCAGCATGGAAGCGAACTTGGTTCGCTCCTCTTTGCTGCCTACCTTCCACAGTTCGAGAAGGAGCTTCTCCTCGCTGTTGCGCGGTTCCTCGTAAGCGGCCAAATAATCGGCCACCTTCTCGGCCGCTTGGGCAAGCTGCGCCTCGCTGAGGCCGATTTTTCTGGCCAGTTGAACCCGCTTGCTCAAATAAGTCCGAAATGAATCGAAGTTGTTCAAGATTTCTTCTCTTTGACCCGGCTCGATCCGGTCCAGGGTTTCCTTCACCATATTGATCGCCACGCTGCCGTCTTTGCTTACAACATGATTATGCTCAGACACGTTGTCGCCTCCTTAAGCGCTAATAGCGGTTTTACACTATTTAACCGGGGCTGAAAATGGTGAATCAAGGTCAAACCGGACCAGATACTTTTAAAAAATAATAACGCGCCCAATTATTTTGAGACGGGCACGGCATTATAGTACTCCTCCAGCGTAATGCCTTTTTCCGTCAGGTAACGGGCGATCTCCTTACCCACATAACGTACATGCCACGGCTCATACATGTAACCCGTAACGGCTTCTTTTCCTTCCGGATAACGGATAATGAAACCATACTCCGGAGCATGAAGCGCCAGCCAATTCGCTTCCTTCGTTCCGGCAAAACAACTCTCCGCCGCACATTTGCCGTCCCTGCCGGAAAGGTCGATCGCCAGCCCCGTCTGATGTTCGCTGTAACCGGGAACGGCGCTGTAAGTACGCGCCTTTTCCTCCCCGTCCCGCTCCGCATAGGCGTTGAACAGACTCCGCTGCGTCTTCGTGGAACGATAGGCGGAAACCCCCGCCAAATACACCTTGTCCAACTTCGCGGCCGCGAACATCTCTTCGAGCGCATGAGCCGCTTCCTTGCGCATCATCCGCTTCTCAATCTTTTCTTTGAATGTAAACGGAACGTCGGGATACACCAGATCGGCCGGCTTATAGTCATCGGGCAGCCCGTACTGCTTGTTCACGATGACGCCGATGCTGTCCGGCTTCGTCGCCGCAAGCTGAGCCTCTCCGGCAGGTCCCCCGCTCAACGCCTCATGTGAGACTGAAGGAGAGGCTGAAGGAGAAACCGAAGGGGCCGGCGGTGTGCCCGCCGGTTCCGTCGCCGCCGCTCCTCCATTAAGGTTCGGCTGATCAACGGCTGCGGCCCCGCCGCCGATGGATGAAGCCGGCGATGTATATTTCCCTATTCCCCAGCCGGCGGCGATGACGACAAGGAACAGGAGGGGAATCCATATTTTTTTGCGCATAGCGCTTCCTCCTTATAACCGGTGTTGCTGTTGTATACCCTTATAGACAAGCTAAAGGCGGCAAATGTTTCAGCCGCCTCCCAAGAAATCTCTGCCAACCGCCGTTATCGGGCGGTTCTTTCATGTCCCGGCATAGCCCGTCGTCCTTTATCTGCCGCGGTTGCCTCGGCTGCCGCCGCCTTTGCGGCCCGCCTCGCCGCTCCGCGCGCCGCGTCCGCCGCTTGCCCGGCCGGCGTAGCCGGGTGCGGCCTTGCCGGCGGCGCTTTTCCTGCCGCCGCTACCTGCTGCACCGCCGTGGGAAGGCCCGCCATGCGCATGGCCTAGGCTACCCTGCGCATGGCCTTGGCCACCCTGCGCACGGCCTTGGCCGCTGTGCGCGGCGCGTTTGTCCGCAGCCGCTCCGTCCTGGCGGCTGCGCCGTCCCCGGTCGGCGTCCCTGCCCCGGCCGCCCGTTTCCTTGCCGCGGCCGCTTACCCGCGCGCCGCCCGCCTTGGGCCCGCGCCCAGTCCGCGCGGACTCGGAAGCGGTGCCTCCGCGCGCGCCGCCGCCCGTGCCCGTGGCGAATTTGGCTTCGCCGAATTCGCCCTTCTCATAGCGGCGGCGTTCCAGCCGCTGCGAAATGCCGCGCTCGATCATCTCAAGCCCCGCGCGGTCGCGCGGAGAGGCGAAGGTGATCGCGAGCCCTTTGCCGCCCGCCCGTCCGGTGCGGCCGATGCGATGAATGTAGCTGTCCACATCCAGCGGCATATCGTAATTGAAGACATGGGTCACGCCCTCCACGTCAAGCCCGCGGGCAGCGACGTCAGTCGCGACGAGCAGTTGAAGCTTCGCCTCACGGAACGTCTTCATGACCGCCTCCCGCTTGTTCTGCGACAAGTCTCCGTGCAGCTCATCGCAGTCATAGCCCGCTTCGCTGAGAGCTTCGCCCAGCTTCGACACCCGGCGTTTCGTCCGGCAAAAAATAATGGCCAAATACGGGCGGTCCTGTTCGATCAACGCTTTAAGCGCTTCCTCCTTCGCACGGTCGGTACACTCGACGACCTGCTGGCGGATATTGTCCAGCGGAATCGGCGAGCCGCTCTTGATCACAATGTCGACCGGCTGCTTCATATAGCTTGCCGCCAGCTGCTTAATCGGATCGGGCATGGTCGCCGAGAACAGCATTGTCTGCCGCCTCGAGGGGATCGCCGTAATGATGCTTTCAACCTCGTCGAGAAAGCCCATATGCAGCATTTGGTCCGCTTCGTCGAGCACCAGCATGGTCACTCCGCCCAAAGCCAGTGTCTCGCGGCGCATATGGTCCAGCAGTCTGCCCGGCGTACCGATAATGAGATGTCTGCCGCTCTCAAGCTTGCGCAGCTGCTTCTCCACGTCCTGTCCGCCGTATACCGCCAGGATCTTGATGTCGCTCTGGCGCGTAAGCTTCCGCGCTTCCTCCGTAATCTGAAGGGCCAGCTCCCGGGTCGGCGCCATGATCAGCGCTTGCGGAAAAGGCCGGTCCGGCCTGATTTTATCCAATATCGGCAGCAGAAAAGCCAGCGTCTTGCCCGTTCCCGTCTTGGCTCTCGCAATCACGTCCAGACCCTGCACCACCGGCGGAATCGCTTCCGCCTGAACCGGGGTAGGCTGTGCAATGCCTTGCCCCTGCAGAAGCGCCGTCAGCGCCTCCGAAACTCCCAACTCTTTAAAACCCGGCAATTTCATCACCTCATTCTTCCTCATTTTATCGATTTCCCTTTTGTATACACCCTATACATTAAAAGCGGAAGAACTCCTGCCGGAGTTCTTCCGTCCCTTGTTCTTCTATACTCAGAATCTACCCGATTTGAAAATCGAGTAAATCAGCCAGACAAACATGAACAGCGCAACCACCGAACCAATTTCGACGGTCGGAAAATTCCACAGCACGGAAGGCTCGCGGCGCAGCGAAGAGCCGATAATCAGCCCGACCATAATAATGCTGAAGGCCAGCAGAACAATGCTGAACGAAAGCCGGTTGCCGATGCGGTCCAGCTTGCGCAGCAGGCTCTGCAGCTCGGGCACGCCGACCTCCACCTTCAGCCTGCCCCTGCTGATCAGCGCCGACAGCTGCCGGGCTTGTCCGGGCAGCTCCACCAGGCTCTCGGCAAGGTCGGCGACCCCGCCGAGCAGCTTGCGCTGCAGCCGGCTGCTGCTGAAGCGCTGTTTTACAAGCTGCCGGCCGAATGGCTCTGCCATTTGAATGATGCTGAAGGAAGGGTCCAGATTGCCCACGACCCCTTCCAGAGTCAGCATCGTCTTGCCCAGCATCGCCAGATCGGGCGGAATCGCCAGCCGGTGGCGCCGGGCAACCGCGAACAGATCGTTAAGCGCCTTGCCGATGCTGACCTGGCTGAAAGGAACATCATAGTACTCCTCTCTCAGCCGGTCCATGTCTTCATAAAGCGCGGAACGGTCCGCATCCTCCGGAATGACGCCGAGGCGCAGAATCGCGCGCACCATGGCTTCCGTATTTTTGCGCATCAGAGCGATGATCAGGCCCGACAGATGGTCCCTTGTCTCCTCGCTCAGGCGGCCGACCATGCCGAAATCGATCAGCGCAAGCTTCCCCTCGTCCGTCATCATCACGTTTCCGGGATGGGGATCGGCATGGAAGAAGCCGTCGATAAAAATCAGCCCCAGCATGATGTCCACCAGCCGCTCGGCGGTATCTTTGAGATTCACGCCCTTGCTCAGCAGCGCTTCCCGCCGGTTCAGCGTGATGCCCTCCACATATTCCATCGTCAGCACCCGCGAAGAGGTGTAATCCCAATAAATCGCCGGAATATAGGCTGATTTGTTGTCCTCAAGCTGCTGCGCGATTCTTTCCGCATTGCGGCCCTCCTGGCTGTAATCCAGTTCGTTCATCAGGGACTTGGAGAACTCCTCCGCCATCCGGGAGATGCCGTACTGCTTCGCCCAATCCAGACGCCGTTCGGCAAGCGCCGTCAGATCGCGGAGAATTTCCAGGTCGCGGCTCATCATCCGCATGACGCCTGGGCGCTGGATCTTGATCGCCACCGCCGTCCCGCTGAGCAGAACTCCACGGTGAACCTGCCCGATGGAGGCGGCGGCAAGCGGAACATCGTCAAAAGAATCGAACACCTCGCTAAGCGGCTGATCCAGCTCCTGCTCCAGAATATTCCGCGCCGTTTCCGCCGGAAAAGGCGGCACATGGTCCTGCAGCTTTACCAGCTCCGTAATAATGGATTCCGGAAGCAGATCGGAGCGTGTGCTGGCAAGCTGGCCGAGCTTGACGAAGGTCGGCCCCAAATCCTCAAGAACAAGCCGTATCCGCTCCCCGAGCGTCCGGCTAGCGTGCGCCTCCTGGGTCACCAGCCGGCGCGGAAGCGACAGCATGCGGTATAAACCCAATTCTTCCACCATATAGCCGAAGCCATGACGCATCAGCGCCATGGCGATGGACCGGTAACGTCCAGCATGCCTGATCCGCACCATTTTTTAATCCGTGCGCGTATCCGGCATTCCTTCCGCCGGCTGCGTTTCCTCCAATCGGGATATGCCCTCAAGCTCGGCCAGACGCTGCTCGAGAACGGCAATTCGTTCCTCCAAAGCGGCGATGTCGCTTTTTGCTGGAACGTTCAAATCCTTAAGTACGCGCTGCACCTGCTCTTGAACCGCCGATTTTATTATGCCCCGTTCTTCCTCGCCCCGCTCAATCAGCCGGTCGACAAGCGCCTTGGATTCCGAGGGAGCCACTTCTCCCCGCTTGACCAGCTCATCAACGGCTTTTTCCACCTTTTCCTTGCTGACAACGGTGAGTCCCACTCCTAAAGAGATCGCTTTTTTAATCAAATCGCTCATATTCTCTTCCTCCTTGGATTCCGTTTTGCTGAAGGCTTAGGCAACGGTTAAGAAGAAACGGCTTCGCCGTCCTCTGGAAGAGGAAGGCATCCGTTTCTCGTAGAAATACAAGGTCTTTTATAAGCGTGAAACTTATAAATTCTTGTATTTTAAATTATACCTTACCGGGCGGAGGCGCACAAAAAATAGCTTTTACTGCCGGATCGGAATCCGGGCCGCCCATGTAGCGGCTTGCAGCAGCAGCTTCCTTACCTCGGGATGGCGGAACGAAGGCTCATGATGCCCTGGCATCAGATAGACTACCCGTCCCAGACCATAGCTGTGGCACCAGCCCGCCGGCCACCACTGTCCGCCTGCCTCGAATTCAAGCAGGATCGTCTTCTCCGTAAACGGGTCGAATTCAAAGCGGTAAGGCTCTTCTTCCAGCTTAAAGCTCTCTACACCTTCCGTGATATCATGCTCCTGGGTGCGGAATTCGAGCGGCCCGTATGGCGGATGCCCCGCAAATCTGGCGCCGATCAGTTGAGCCAATTCATTGCGGTTCGCGAGCGACACACCTGTATGCAGAACGATGAGTCCGCCGCCGCCGGCGACATAGCTCAGCAGCCCGGCCGTCTGCTGCGGGGAAACCGATTCATTCCACAATTCATTATATCCAATGCACAGATCATAGCCGCCGAGGTTCTCGCTCAGCAGCATTTTTTTATTTTCCGAACATTGGACGATCATCAAATCATTTAAAATATGGCTGACTTGCTCGTCCACACCCTGCAAAGGATGGAACCGGGGATGTGTATATTCGCCCAGCAGCAGACATTTTCTTTTATCCATAAGGGCCTCCTTGTGTAGGTATCCGTAGTCGTTCATTCCATACTGCCTATATTTTAAGGAAAATGATGCCGGATGTCCATTCACGGAAACGGGGAACCGCCTCCTACGGTTAACCATGCGATGTAAAAAGAGCATCTCCGGCCGGCTTCGGCCCGGAAATGCTCCCGTTATTTTTACAAAGAAGGCGGCTAGCGATGAGCCGCCAAATACCGGCCAAGTTCCACGATCATGCTGCCCATCCGCTCCTGCTCCGGCATCACGATCCGCCGAATGCCCGCCTCTTTCAGCGCATCGGCTGTAATCCGGCCCACTGCGACCGCAAGCACTCCGGTCTCGAATGCTTCAAGCATCGCCTGCAGCATGCCGCGGCTGCCCGCGTATTCGGTCAGAAAGCGGATCTGCGGCGCGCTGGTGAAAGTCACGGCATCCACCTTTTCCTCCGTTATTTCCATGAGCAACCGCTCAAGATCCTCTTGCTCCGGCGGCATATGCCGATAAGGCAGAACCTGCCGGACCTCTGCGCCGGCCTCCTTAAGCCAGGCGTTCAGCCGCGGAGCGGGATCGCCGTGCAGCTGAAGAACGACCGCCTTGCCCTGGAGGTCGAAAGGCGCAAGGCCGCGGATCAGCCCCGTCGTGCTTCCGTCATCGTCGCGCACATGGGGGACAAGCCCTCTTTTCTTTAGGGCGTTTACTGTCTTGTAGCCCCGGGCCGCGATCATCGAGCCTGCCAGCACTTCCTGAAAGCGCTCCTCGAGGCCCATCCCGGCCGCGGTTTGGAACAACGCATCGAGGCCCATTCCCGTAGTAAGAATACTCCAGTCCGGGGAATTGCGGGTCCATTCTTCCAGCTCCTGGCGCAGCTCTTCGCCGTCCAGAAACACCGTGCCCTGGGCTGGCCGCAGCAGCGCGGTTCCGCCCATATTGCTCACCAGCTTCGCCAATTCTTCCGACTTGCGCGGACCGGCAAGAGCGACGGTGACGCCTTTTAGTTGATCTGCCATGATGCAGTCTCCCCCTTCATTTCTCCTTGCTGCCTGCCTAAAGTATACTTGCAAGGAGACCCCAAAGGAAAGCCTAGCTCGCCATTCCGGGCGAAGATTCTTCCTCACCCGCAGCCGTCTCCGGCTCAGCCTGTTCCTCGTCAGGACGGCCTGCCGCATCGGAACCGTGCAGTTTGAAGCGGCTGACCAGAGAATGCAGATCGTCGGCCAGATGGCTGAGGTCCGACGACGAGGACGCGATCTCCTCCACCGAGGCAAGCTGCTGCTGCGCTGCTGCCGAAATCGTCTCCGTGTTCGCTGCCGCCTCCTGGGAAATAATGCGGATTTCCTCCATTGCTCTCTCCATGCCGCCGGCTTCCGAAGACAAGGTCTGAACCCCTTCGCCCATCGACTTGATTTTTTCCGCAGCTCCCTTAACCGCCCTGCGGATCCGCGAGAAGGAACGCCCGGTCGTATCGACCGCGAGGATTCCCTCGGATACTTTCTCCTTGGCGTTGTTCATCGTCACTATCGCTTCTTTCATCTCGCTATTAATAGAAACGATTACCTCTGAAATCTGGCGTGCCGATTGCTCCGATTCCTCAGCAAGCTTGCGGACCTCCGCGGCGACAACCGCAAATCCGCGGCCATGCTCCCCGGCTCTCGCCGCCTCAATGGACGCGTTAAGCGCCAGCAGATTCGTCTGCCGGGCGATTCCCGTAATAATGCCCACGATGCCTACAATATGTCCGCTGCGCTCATTCAGCTTGTCGATGACGGCTCCCAGCTCCTCGACTGTCTCGTGAATGCCGTTGATCTTGTCGACGACCTGGATGACCGAGTCGTTGCCTTCCGCCGCAGAGCGGGAGGTATTGTCCATCATCGCCGACACTTCATTCATGTACCCGGAAATATTCGACACTTCCGCAGTGGTCGCGGCCGTGCCTTCCATCCCTTTATGCACACTCCCTACCTGCCGCTCGTTTCCGGAAGCCACCTCCTGGATGGCAACGGTCACATGTTCGATCGCCTTTGTCGTCATCTCGGCGCTGGCTGTCAACTCCGCGGCCGAAGAAGATACGTTGTCGGTCATTTCCTGTACCCCGAGTATCATCTCTCTTAGACTGGCGACCATCGTCTTGAAATTAGCGGCCAACTGGCCGATCTCGTCCCGTCCGAAGGAGCCGATATCCTGCGAAAGATCGCCTTGGCTGATGATCTCCGTCGCTTTGCTCAGCCGGCCCAGCGGACCCAAAAGAGCGCGCAATATAAAGTAGAGCGGCACCAAAGCAAGCAGTACGGACGCGGCGATGACAATAAGCGCAGTCGTCCGGATGCCTTGCGACGCGCCGGTTATTTCACTTGTGTTGATTGTCCCGGCTATTCTCCAACCGGTAAGTTCATTGACCATATAGGTCAGGTTTTTCTTGGAACCTTTATATTCATAATTGAACGAGGCAGCATCGTTCTCGAACATTTTTTTGACAAATTCCACGGATGACGGCTGGCCTAGAGGCTCGGTGGGATGCACTACAAACCTCTTGCTGCTGTCCGCAATCAGAATATACCCCTGCTTGCCGACCTTCAGATCGACCAGATTCGCCAGCTGCTTCAAATTCAGTTCTAGAATGAATACGCCGTTTTTGTCATTAAGCATTGACGATATGGAAACAACCGTCTCCTTGTTCGCATTCTGGAATACCGGCGAGATCACGGGGCCTTTCCCATTCTTGATAGCGCTAACATAAGAAGCTTCCAGCCTAGGATCGTATCCGCCGGGAATGGGGGTATCGGAAGCTTTTATGACTTTTCCCTGGTCAGTTCCTATGTACGCTTCCAGCACATCGGGATGCATCGCCGCATACTCCTTCAATCTGCCTTTCAGCTCGGCGTATGCTTCTCCGTTCGGGTCGCTGTTGACTGTGGCTGAAGAAACGGCATCGATGAAATATTTCACATCGTCCATTTTGGACCGGATATTCGAATTGACGATATCATTGACTGCCGAAACACTCTCCCTCGCATTATAGTCGAGCTGATCCGTTACTGCGCTGCTGGCCGTCCGATATGTCAGGCCTCCGATAAGGAGGCTCGGAACAATCAATACAATTAAATAAATTGCTATCAACTTTGTTCGCATGGTCAAGCCTGCCTTGTTCTTTTTAGGCATTTTCTCTGTTCCCCCATTCAACTGGATAAAATAACGGTAGAAAGCTAAATATATAATGTTATATCGGCATTTGTTAGCTGTAATTCTACTCTTTTTCTTGATTTTGCTCATAAAAATATCCAGTCATTCCATAAACGGACACAAAGAAGGGCTTCCCGGTCTGAAGTCACCGGAAAGCCCTCCTTGAACTAATCTAACTATCAGCGTCAGCAATGGACCACAGCCGCCCGGTCAGTTCACAACCTTATTGCGGCAGGCGGAGCAAACGCCTCCAAAAACGACATGCGCATGCCCGATGCTGTAGCCGGTCTCTTTGGCGACCTCCTCCAGCCAGTGCCCGGGCACATGGCTCATCACTTCATCGACCGCTCCGCACACTTCGCAAATAATATGCTGGTGGTCGTCCATGCGTGCGTCGTAACGGCTGGCGGCCTCTCCCAGCTTCAGTTCCCGAATCAACTGTTTATCCGCAAGATAGCGGAGCGAATTATACACCGTGCCGTAGGCAAGGTTATGTCCCTTCTCAACCAGGCGGTTCATGACCTCCGCCGCGGTCGGATGGTCATGCGATTCACGGACAATATCATAAACGGCTTGGCGTTGGGAAGTCAGATTCAAATGTCTCACTTCGATCACCCTAACTTTATTTTTAGATCAAGTATAAATCTTTAGAGCACTCCGGTCAATAATTTGGAGAGCTCCGGCCCGCAAAAATCCGTCAATCTGCTAGAGAAACCAGGAATTTGCATAATGCTCAAAGAAAATGGTAATGTTGCTAAAAAGTCGATTTATTTCGACAAATTTCTTCAACATTCTATATTGAATTTCCGATAAAATAAGCAAGAGCCGCAGTTGGGTACGGCCACTTTATCCGGGGAGCTCTTGATGCCGCCATGATGATAATAAAATTGATCAATAGCCTTTTTGCAAACTTTTGCATCCTTGTTACTTTCCTGTTTATGTCGGGTATGCTGTCCAAAAAATTTGTCGTCGCCGGCCGTTCGGTCAGCACGGCCGCAAGCGTCAACGCCGGACTGCTCTTCGGATTGTTCGGCATGATCCTGATGTGCTATTCCTTTCCGGTTGGCCCGGGCAGTTATGCTAATCTGCGTCACTTGACGATTATCATCATTTCCTCATATATCGGCTGGCTGCCGGCACTGATCTGCTCCGTGCTCTTGTCCATAAGCCGGGTTCTTTTTTATGGAGTGGCCTATGCTTCCGTATCGGCGAGCATTTCTCTCCTGATTATCGGGTTTTGCTGCTGCTGGATTTCCGTACTGCCATGGTCGCGGCTCCGCAAAGTTATGGTCAGCAACCTGATCAGCATGGGCATCAGCTTTGTGGCGCTCAGCACCAACCTGCGAAGCGTTGGCAGGGTAATGGAATTTTTTCCGCTGCAGCTTGGGGTCACTCTTGCCGCCGGACTGGCCGTTTATTATATTGCCGAATATATTCAACGTTCCAACGAGCTGTACGCACAGCTTGAGCATCGTGCAACGACGGACTACCTTACAAATCTAAACAATCTGCGCCAGTTCCACCGCCATATGGATACGGAGATGGCCCGGGCCGAGCGGCGCGGCGACAGCCTGTCGATGCTCGCTATTGATATCGACCATTTTAAGGTTATCAACGACACCTATGGTCATCCGGCGGGAGACGCTGTCCTGAAGCAGTTGGCCCGCCGCCTCTGCAATCACTCTCGTTCCTATGATATCGTATCGCGAAACGGAGGGGAAGAGTTTACGATTCTGCTCCCCGATTGCCCTCTCCAGCAAGCGCTAAGGGCCGGAGAGCGCATCCGGGCCGCTGTGGAGAACGATCGTTTCCAGCTGCCTTTAGGCATAAAAATTCATCTCACCGTATCCGTCGGGGTTGCGTCGTATCCGGAACATATTCAGGACGCGGACGGAAACCTGCTCTGCCAGTATGCGGACAAGGCGCTGTATGCGGCCAAGAACTCGGGAAGAAACAGGGTCTGCGCCCCCGATTATCACGAAGAGTGAAGGTACAAGCCGCCGCACGGCCATATCGAAGCATCTGATGCACATTGAGCCTTCCTATAAGTTTCTTTTGTCCTTTCAGTGGTAATAGTGGTAATGAATGAAATGACAACTGTATAATGTAGGGAGGAATAATCAAATGAATCCAGAAAATAAATGGCCGGAGAGTCTGCCCAAATTTCCGGAATCGCTGTGGAGAGGAACAACGGAGCTGCCCTCGTTTCCCCGGCTCGCGGAAGATCACACCACCGATATCGCCGTGGTAGGCGGCGGCATCACCGGTATTACCGCGGCATATCTGCTTGCGGAAGCCGGGTTTAAGGTTACGCTGCTGGAAGGCTCCGAGCTGCTCGCCGGCACAACGGGCTTCACAACGGCCAAAATTACGGCCCAGCACGGACTGATCTACAGCAATTTGATCAAGCATTTCGGGGAAGAGCACGCACGCTCCTATTTCCGCTCGAACAGCGAGAGCGCAGAGTGGATCATCCAAACGGCCGGGAAGCTCGGCTTATCTTGCGGTTTGGAGCGTGAGGATGCCTATGTGTACAGTGACGTCGGCGACGAGAAGACGATGAAACAGCTTGAGGATGAATTCGAGGCCTACCGCAAGCTGGGGCTCCCAGGGGAATGGGTCGATTCCGTATCGCTGCCCATGCGCATCGGAGGCGGCATCAAGCTTCCGGGACAAGCCCGCTTCCACCCTCTGCATTATCTGAAGGGACTGCTTGAAGCGTTTCTCGCCAAGGGCGGAACCGTATATGAACATACCATGATCGGCGAAGAGGTGGAGGATCAAGACGGCCTGACGCTCTTCACCGAACGGGGCAAGCACCGCATCAAGTGCCGGCATGCCGTATCGGCCTCCCACTTTCCGTTCTATGACGGTGGAGCGATGTATTTTTCGCGCCTCCATGCGGAGCGCGCGTACGCCCTGGCCTTCGAGCCCGAAACCGACTATGAAGGCGGAATGTACTTATGCGTCGGCGAGCCCAGACGCTCTCTTCGCGCGGTCGAATGGGAAGGACGAAAGCTGGTCATTGCCGGCGGCGAGAGCCACAAGACGGGACAGAGCGACTGTACGATCAAGCATTATGAGAATCTGGAGATTTTCGCTGGAGAGCTTCTGGGCATCCGCCGCATTCCTTTTCGCTGGTCCACCCAGGATTTGATTACAGTCGATAAGGTTCCCTACATCGGCAAACTGTCCAAAGACAAGGAAATCTACATCGCCACCGGCTTCGCGAAATGGGGAATGACGGCTGGCACGCTGGCGGCGCGGATGATTGCCGATCAGATCCAGGGCAAACCGAGTCCCTATACGGAGCTTTACGACCCGACGCGCTTTAAGGCTAACCCGGGCATCAAGAATTTTGTAGTGGAGAACGCCAACGTCGCCAAGGAGCTTGCCCTGGGCAAGGTAGAGTTCGCTCATAAAAAAATAGAGGATCTGAAGCCGGATGAAGGCTGCATTGTCCGCCACGATGGAAAACGCGTCGGCGCCTACAAGGACCCCGAAGGCGGGATTCACCTGGTGGACAGAACATGTACGCATATGGGCTGCGAATGCCATTGGAACGAGAGCGAACGCTCCTGGGACTGCCCATGCCACGGCTCCCGTTACACCTATGACGGTGAAGTGATCGAAGGACCGGCGGTTCAGCCGCTGACCAAGCTGGATTTCTGAAGCTGGTCAGCCGGCCCCGGCCGTGGGCCAACAGAAACTTAATTAAACCAAAGGAGTGATTGTAAAACAATGGAACTGAGAGGTAAGACTGCAGTCATTACCGGTGCCGGTAAAGGCATCGGCAAATCCCTGGCCTTGGCGCTCGCCAAGGAAGGCGCCAACCTGGGACTGATCTCCCGGACCGCCGCCGATTTGGAGGCCCTGAAAGCCGCAATTACCGAAGTGTATGAAGTGAAGGTCAGCATTGCCGTCGCCGATGTATCGGTCCGCGAAGAAGCGGAACGCGCGGTAGCAGCCATCCAGAACGATCTGGGCACATTCGACGTCCTGATTAATAACGCCGGCGTCGCTACTTTCGGCACATTAGTGGACATGGACCCTGAAGACTGGAAACGCCATATCGACATCAATCTGTTCGGCGTCTATTACGTCACCCGCGCCGCGCTGCCTTCGATGATCGACAAGAAGTCTGGCAATATTATCAATATCTCATCCACAGCCGGAGAACGCGGCTTTGCCACAGGCTCCGCCTACTGCGCATCCAAATTCGCGCTCATGGGCATGACCGAAGCCCTCTTCCAGGAAGTGCGCAAGTTCAACATCCGGGTTGTGGCGCTGACGCCGAGCACGGTCAATACCCCGCTCGCGGTGAATGCGGGCCTGCCGATTGGCGACGAAGACCGGATGATGCAGCCGGAAGATGTCGCCGAACTGGCTCTCACGGCACTGAAGCTGCCTGACCGCGTGGTCATCAAAACGGCCGGCATCTGGACGAACAATCCTCAATAGGCTCTTGTCCCCATTCCTTCATCCATTCTTAGCGGGAGGTTTGAAGCTATGCTCGTAGTCACGAATACGATCAAGGTCAAGGAAGGCGCCGGAGCGGCGCTGGCGGAGCGGTTTGCCGGAGCGGGCGGCGTGCAGGACATGCCGGGCTTTGTACGCTTGGAGGTATGGCACGGCAGCGCCAAAGAGGGCGCGGAGGAACTGAAGATCTGTACCGTGTGGGAGAACGAGGAAGCATTCAAAGGCTGGACCGCAAGCGAGTCCTTCCGGAATTCCCACCGGGGGGCGGGCGGCAACGACTCCATTCTCGGAGCGTCGCTCGACAAGTACGAGCTTCTCCTCAGCCGTACTCCAAAGCAGTAAAACGGACGGCCGGACAGCAAAAGCGCAGAAACGCTCCCGAAAGGGAAGAACGTTTCTGCGCTTTTTTTCTACTGCCAATCGGCGAATCCGGGCTGTTGCTTTTCCGGAATCTCCTGGTGATTGCCCGGTGGCATGAGCCGTGAATAAAGAGGCGTTCTTCATATTGAGGCCGGGTCCGAAGAAGCCCGCTCAACCGGCATCCGAAAGCTCGCTGTCCGAGAACTGGCTGTTATACAGATCGGCGTAGAACCCACCTTGTATCAGCAGCTCTTCGTGAGAGCCCTGCTCGATGACTGTGCCGTGGTTCATAACGAGAATCAAATCAGCGTCGCGGATAGTCGACAAGCGGTGGGCGATAACAAAGCTGGTTCTGCCCTGCATCAGCGTATTCATCGCTGTTTGAATCTGGACCTCCGTGCGGGTGTCGACGCTGCTGGTGGCTTCGTCCAATATCAGAATCGACGGGTCCGCCAGGATGGCGCGGGCGATGGTCAGCAGCTGTTTTTGCCCCTGTGAAATATTGGAGGCTTCTTCATTCAGCACGGTGTTATAGCCCATCGGCAGTGTGCGGATGAAATGGTCGGCATGAGCCGCTTTGGCCGCCCGCACCACATCCGCCTCGGTCGCGCCTTCGCGTCCGTAAGCGATATTGTCACGGATCGTGCCGTTAAAGAGCCACGTGTCCTGCAGCACCATTCCGAACCTGCCGCGGAGCTCGCTGCGCTTCATGTCGGTAATATCCACGCCGTTGATCAGAATCTGGCCGCCGCTTAACTCGTAGAACCGCATCAGCAGGTTGATCAGCGTCGTTTTGCCGGCTCCGGTCGGACCTACAATCGCGATAGTCTGTCCCGGACTGACCCGGATGTTCATATCTTCGATCAGAATGGCATCTTCCTTGTATCCGAATTTCACGTGGCGGAACTCAACCGCTCCTTCATCCGGATGATCGGTCTTGCCTGCCAATGCCGCCGCAGATTCCGGCACTTCCTCTTCCTCGTCGAGCAGTTCGAACACGCGCTCTGCGGAAGCGATGGTTGACTGGATAATATTGGCGATGTTGGCCGTCTGGGTAATCGGCATCGTAAACTGGCGCGAATATTGGATAAATGCCTGGATGTCGCCGACTTCGATCATTTTCTTGGTGACAAATATTCCGCCGACTACGCAGACCAGCACATAACCCAGGTTGCCAATGAACATCATCAGCGGCATGATCATGCCGGACATAAACTGTGCGCGCCAACCGGAATTGTAGAGCTCCTCGTTGATATTGTCAAAATCCTTGAGCGATTCCCGCTCACGTCCGAAAGCCTTGACGATCCGGTGGCCCGTGTACATTTCCTCGACATGGCCGTTCAGCTGGCCGAGCGATTTCTGCTGGCCGACGAAATACGATTGGGAGCGCTTGGTGATGCCCATAATCACGACAAAGCTGAGCGGCAGCGTAATAATCGTGATGAGCGTGAGCCACGGACTGATGGTCAGCATCATAATGATGACGCCAATGATCGTAATGATGGATGTAATAAGCTGGGTCAAGCTTTGCTGGAGCGTCGTACTGATATTGTCGACGTCGTTGGTGGCCCGGCTCAGGATTTCCCCATGCGTCCGGGAATCGAAATATTTCAGCGGCAGCCGTTCCAGCTTGCTGTTGACTTGCTCACGCATGTTGAATACGACACTCTGCGCCACGCCTGCCATAATATACTGCTGCACGTAGCCGAAGAGGGCGCTCAGCAAATACAAGCCGGCCAGGATCAGCAAAATTTCATTAATGTAGCCGAAATCGATGGCCGCTCCCGGAACGCCCTTCATCTTGCCAATGACGCCTTCGAACAGCTTCGTGGTCGCTCTGCCCATGATCTTGGGGCTGAAAATGCTGAATACCGTGCTCAGGATGGCTGTAATCAACACGACCAGCAGTTGCATTTGTTTCGGACGCAAATACCCGGTTAGCCGCCGCAGCGTTCCTTTGAAATCCTTGGCTTTTTCCGGCGGCAGCATCATGCCCGCTCCTCCGAAACCTCCGGGTCCGCCGGGCCCTCTGCGCTGCGTCTGCGCGGGACGGTTGTATTCCTGATTATTCTCGCTCATGCAATTTCCTCCTCTGACAGCTGCGAAGATACGATTTCGCGATAGACGTCGCAGCCGGCAAGCAGTTCGCGGTGGCTGCCGATCCCGGCAATCCGGCCCTCATCCAGCACGATAATCCGGTCCGCATCCATAACGGTGCTGACCCGCTGGGCGACAATCAGCACCGTCGATTCCGTCGTCTCCCCTTTGAGCGCGGCACGCAGCTTGGCATCGGTCTTGAAGTCGAGCGCGGAGAAGCTGTCGTCAAACAAGTAAATCTCCGGCTTCCGCAAGAGGGCCCGGGCAATGGAAAGCCGCTGCTTCTGCCCGCCGGATACGTTATTGCCTCCCTGGGCAATTTCCGAGTTAAAGCCGTCTTTCATCGCGGTTACGAAATCCAGCGCCTGCGCAATCTCGGCCGCATGCCGGATCTCTTCATCCGTCGCACCTTCCTTGCCGTAACGGATATTGTCGCTGACAGTGCCGGTGAACAGCACTGCCTTCTGCGGCACATAGCCGATCTTGGCGCGGAGCTCTTCCTGGGTCATCCGCCTAATATCGGTCCCGTTTACCAACACCTCGCCCTCAACCACATCGTAGAAGCGGGGAATCAAGCTGAGCAGCGTCGATTTGCCAGAGCCCGTACCGCCGATAATCGCCGTCACTTCTCCGGGCTTTGCGCTGAAGCTGATGTTAGACAGGGCCGGCTGCTCCGCTCCCGGATAGGAGAAGGAGACGTCCTTGAATTCCACGAAGCCGTGAAGTCCGGGTTTCGCCGGCTGATCCAGCGAAGCGACCGTAATTTCGGGATCGGCGATATCCGGCGCCAAGTCTTCCAGGTCCGGCGTTTCCGGCACTTTGATTTCGGGGTCCGAAATTTCCGGCACCATATCGAGCACTTCGTTAATGCGGATCGCGGAAGCCGAAGCGCGCGGAATGAGCACGAACATCATGGAAACCATAATAAGGGAGAACATGATCTGCATCGCATATTGAATAAAGGCCATCAGCGAGCCGACCTGAAGGTCGCCGTTATTAATCCGGATGCCGCCGAAATAAAGAATGCCGATCATGGAAAAGTTCATGACGAACATCATCATCGGCATCAGCAGGGCCATAATCTTGTTGACCTTGACCGCCGTATCCGTCAAATCCCGGTTGGCCGCGCTGAATCGCTTGTTCTCGTGCTCCGTTCGGTTGAAGGAACGGATGACGCGAATGCCGACCAGATGCTCGCGCAGCACCAGATTCAATTTGTCGAGCTTGATCTGAATCGCCTTGAAGAGCGGCAGCCCCTTCATGCCCACATAGGCAATCGCCAGGGCAAGCACAGGTATGACGACGACAAAGATCAGGGACAGCTTGGCGTCTTCGGACACCGCCATAATAATACCGCCGATCATCATCATCGGAGCGCCGACCATCATGCGCAACATCATCATAAGCACCGTCTGTACCTGGGTAATATCGTTCGTCGTCCGCGTAATAAGAGATGCGGTCCCCAGCTTATCAAATTCGGTCAGTGTAAAATTCTCCACATGATTGAACATGCGTGAACGCGTGTCGCGCCCGAAGCCCATGGCTACTTTGGCCGACAGAAAGCTGGCAACAACGGAGCAGAGCGCGCCTCCGCCCGCAACCAGCAGCATAAAGCCGCCGATCCGCCAGATTAAGGCCCGGTCCTGCTGCACAATTCCCTTGTCAACGATGTCGGACATCAGGGTCGGGAGATATAAATCGCCCATTGACTGCAAGAACACAAGCAGAAGAATTGCGGTGATCGGCAGCGAAAAAGGCTTTAATTGTCTGAATAATTTAATCATTCTGCGTCATCTCCGTTCATTGGTAACCGTTCAATATCGAGCATATGCTCTTGGGCAAAAGCGTGCACTTTAAGCAGAAGATCCGCCAACCGGCTGCTGTCTTCCTCGCCCAAAAAGTCCACGAGCTTGTTCAAGGTCGCGGTTCTATGCTCTTTTGCTCTTTCGGCAGCCTTGCCGCCCTGTTCGGTCAAATTGACGCGCACTACCCGCCGGTCGCTCGAATCCGCCTGCCTGGCAACCATTCCTTTCGCTTCAAGGCTGTTGATGAGCTGGGTAACCGTCGGCGGAGTCAGGCCCAGCAAACGGCTGATTTCCGACACCTTCAGTCCCTGCTTGGCAGAACGGCCATTCCTTGCGATGCATAGCATCAGTGTCATTTCGCTGGGTTTATTGCCTTCCGCAGCTTGGGTCCACTTCGCCTTATGCAGCTGCTGCAAAGCTAACAGCAGCTTGTGCGGCACCTTGTTGTTATCGTCCTCTATCCCAATTGTTGTCCCTCCATTTAGCGAATTCCTTCCGTTTCGTTTACTTAGCATCCCTAATTATTATACAGTATATTATTTAGGCTTACTAATTATATTTTCGCTTTGATCTCTTGTCAAACTTTGAACAGATTTAGTGTCGCAGTTCCCCTCCTCTAAGCCAACAGCGAAGGTGGGGGTTAGACACGTCTGCTTAACAAACATATGTTCTTGTGTTATGCTAGATCCATCAAACTTGCGATGGAGGCGTGTCTCATGAAGGTGGTCAAAACACTTAAACATACGATTACGTCTCACCACCGCATGCTAGATGCGACTCTCCTTGTGTATCAAGAGGCGCTCTCGTTCTTGATTACGGTCATTCACGAGCAGTTTATGGCCTTAGAACCGTTATCCACACAAGCGGTTGTGACGGCAGTAGAACGGCTGACTCACCGCACCAGGCACAATCCGAATCCGCTGTACGCCGAATTCGATCAACGCTTTTATAAGTTTCCTTCGTACTTCCGCAGAAGTGCCATTGCAGAAGCATTTGGCATTGTGAAAAGTCATCATTCCCGTTTTGAGCTTTGGCAAGCCGAGCGGCAACACGCTCAGCAAGAAGGGAAACGCTTTTCGAAGAAACCGCCGACACTCCAAGCTAAGCATCAGGCGTTCCCTTGCTTGTACAAAGGCAATATGTTCAAACGAACCTCCGATAGGGCAGCCAACATCAAGGTATTTCATCAAGGCAATTGGGTCTGGCTCCCCATTACCTTTAAAGGGCAAGACTTATTCAAACGTAACGTGTGGAGCATGAAAGAATGCAGCCCCACATTGGTTCGAAAAGGAAAACGCTATGCCCTTCATATCGCCTATGAAGGGGATGTGAAGTTGACTCAGGCGGAAATTTCCAAGCAACGGGTGTGTGCCGTTGATTTAGGCTTAACGAATTCCGCAGTCTGTTCC
The DNA here is from genome assembly GCF_013393385.1 of Paenibacillus sp. URB8-2. Taxonomy (NCBI): domain Bacteria; kingdom Bacillati; phylum Bacillota; class Bacilli; order Caryophanales; family Paenibacillaceae; genus Paenibacillus; species Paenibacillus sp. URB8-2. The sequence continues at coordinate 5,314,547 of NZ_AP023239.1, forward strand.
GTGATGGACGCTAACGGCACTGTCTTGGCGAGGACATTTATCAACCAAGCCAAAGAAAAAGATCGGATGCGCCAAATCACAGGCAAACTGAAACAAGCCCAGCGTCAATCCGGTATAGGGGCAAAACCGAATTTCTGGCGGCGGATGAACGGCTTACAGACGCATATCGTCCACGATACCGCGCATCAAATCCTTGCCTTTGCCCAAAAGTACCACGCTGATATCATTGTCATGGAGTATTTAGGGAAGATGCGTCTGCCTAAAGGAACGTGGGGAGCCAAGCGGCTTCGTGCCAAACTCCAGTTTTGGGCCAAGCGGTGCATCCAAACGAAAGTGACCGAAATGGCGCATTTCTTGGGGATGTGGGTTTCCATGGTTAATCCTGCGAATACAAGCGCGCTTGCTTTTGATGGCAGTGGATTTGTACAACGCAACACGAAGCGTGATGTTGCTGTATTCGCAACAGGCAAAACGTATCACGCGGACCTTAATGCCTCGTATAACATCGGCGCACGATATGTGCTACGTAATATACACAAAGCCACATCTGAAAAGATGTGGTTGTCCTTGGAGGCCAAAGACCCTCCATTGGCAAAACGAACGTATTGGACGTTGGCTTCCCTCATTCGGGTGCAACAGGCGTTGAGCCTTCAATCATGAAGCTCGCAAGCGTGTGCAACCCTGTATCGATGCCAACAGAAGCCCCCACTTCATGCGTAAGCTAAATGGGGGAGAGTTCACTTCGCTATTATTATCCTGGAACCGCACGTCAAAAAGACCCTCCCGCCGCATTGGGCGGGAAGGTCTATGGATTATCGATTATTGGCGGGACGATTCATCCCTTAAGTAGCTGTATTGGCGCGAAGCAGCTGTATTGCCGCAGCTAATTCAGTCTTCTCGCCGGACCCAGCCTTTCATCTGTATGCCGGCCGCTGATTCGTGCGGCTCCGGAGATTCTCCATCATTTTATTCTGGGCAAGCAGGATATAACTGTCGAGGCGCTCGCTGAGCTCAACAACGGTGCGGTCGCTGAGACTTCGCTGTTGAGCGACCTCCAGCAGTTCGCATCTGAGACTCTCTATAGTTATGAACAATTCTTCTTCCCTGCATTCTCTCACATAATCATTCTGGGGTGTACATTCCTGAAGCACTGCATCACCTTCCCTCTGATACCTTCTACTCTATTATATATCATGATACCAAAAAAACATATTTTGCAAAAAAAGAAAAATATGTCGATGCTCCAACTTTTTTTTATGACTCCCGGCAGACTCGCCCGAACGGCGATTACCTCTCGTTCAAAAGATCGCGCGCGAAGGAGATCCACTCGCGGGCGGCGAAGGACAGATAGCGGTCCTTGCGCCAAATCATACCAAGCTGCCATGGAATGGCCGGCTCGGTCAACGTGACAATGGAAATACGCGATCGGTCCATATCGCGGCAGATCGTCTGCGGAAGCAGGGCAATGCCGAGACCGGCCGCTACCATCCGGGCGATAAGGTCCCACTGGGAACTTTCATACACGACCATGGGTTGAAACCCCGACTTGACGCATTCGGTGATCACGCGGTCATGCAGGGCGAAATCCTCACGGAACAGCACAAACTCCTCATCCTTCAGCTCCACCAGGGGAACCGAGCTTCGGCCCGCCAGCCGATGGCCGGCAGGCACCAGCAGCTCCAGCCTTTCCCGGACGAAGGAGAAAACATGAAATCTGGCTTCATCTACGGGAAGAACAACGACGCCGATATCGAGGAAGCCAGTGTCCACATCATTTTCCACTTTCTTCGCCCCGTCCTCGTACAGCCGGATCGTAACGTCCGGGTACTTCCGGTGAAACTGGCCGATCACGGACGGAAAGAAGTTGGCCCCTACCATAGGCGGCAGACCGATGCGGATATGGCCCTGCTTCAGGTTGCGCAGGCTGTCCAGCTCGGAGGAGAGGCTTTGGAAGGATACGACGATATTTTGCGCTTTGGCGAGCAGGATCTCGCCCGCGTCGGTCAGTTTGATGCTCTTGCCTTCCCGGTAGAACAAATCCGCCCCAAGTTCTTCCTCGATCTGCCGGATCATTTTGCTGACGGTGGGCTGGGTAATGTACAACGATTTGGCCGCCTTGGAAAAGCTGTTCAGCCGGGCCGCCTCCACAAAATACTGCAACTGCCTGATATCCAAAGCGTTAATCCTCCTATATAGACAAAAGGAATATCATCTATTCGATATATTCATTTTACCTATGTAAATAATTGTTGTAAAATTTCAATATAGCTTGAAAGGGGCGGGCCTTATGAGAAAACTAATGATTGCAATGCTGCAGGTAGGTGCGCTGTCCGTATTCTCCCTAATAATGGGGAAACTTAGCTCTTGGTTACATCTTCCGGTTCCCGGAAGCATTATCGGCATGGTGCTGCTATTCATCATGCTGGAGACGGGTGTCATAAAGCTGGGCTGGGTCGAGGCCGGCGCAACCTGGCTGCTTGCCGAGCTGCTGCTGTTCTTCGTTCCCTCCGCTATCGGCGTTATGAAATACTCATCATTGCTTGGGACGGACGGTCTCAGCTTACTGGCGATCATACTCGCGGGAACCTTTATCGTTATGACCAGTTCGGGACTGCTAACAGCCCTTATTTTCAAATTCAAGGAGGGAAGACATCATGCTAACCGGACTTCTGTTTCTGGCTCTGACTCTCGCAGTTTATCTGATATCCAAAAAGATTTACGCGGCCAAGACGAAAGTGTACTTGTCTCCGCTGATCATTACGCCGCTGCTAATTATCAGCTTCCTGCTGATGATGGGCGTATCCTTTGATTCCTACAATGCGGGAGGCAAATGGCTCACCGACCTGCTTCAGCCGGCAACCGTTGCCTTTGCCATCCCTTTGCATAAAAACTTCAAGGTGCTCAAAAAGCACGCCACAGAGATTGCGGCAGGCGTACTGTCAGGAACGGTGATGGCGGTCATATCATCCGTTCTCCTGGCCCATTGGCTGCACCTCAGCAGCAATCTGGCAACAAGCCTGGTGCCCCGGTCGGTCACTACGCCGATCGCCATGAACATCTCGCAGAGCATAGGGGGCATACCTAGCATTACGGCCGTATTCGTCATTTTGACCGGAGTGCTTGGTACGCTGATGGGACCGACGGTCCTTCGCCTCTTCCGCATTGACAATGAAGTTGCGCGCGGTGTATCGCTGGGAACCGCTGCGCACGGTATGGGCACTTCCAAAGCCTTCGAGCTGAGTTCGCTGACCGGAACCATTTCCAGTATCGCGATGATTCTGACGGCGCTGTTTACACTCAGCGTAGCGCCGGCTCTACTCGCGGTCTTCCTCCACTAGGCCGCCCCGGCTTGGGCCGCAGACACCCGCTTCAAGCATATTGCTGAAGCGGAGTGTCTTTTTTTACGGAATTTATAACTTCACCGGCGCTTCCTTACGGGCCGATTCGAAAGCCGCGCAGGTGACCTTGAGCGTCTTGTAGGCGTCCGCGTAATCGCTCAGTATCCTGCTGCGGTCCCCTGTGCGGACGGCATGGAGGAATGCCTCGCTCTCCGACACGTAGGGGTTGCCGCTGCTGGTGTATTCGGCGCTGTCTCCATCCCGCACCTCCAGCAGCCGCTGCGGGTTCCAATCGAGCAGGCCGCGGTCGTTGTAGAAGCTGAGTCCAACCCTGCCTACCTCTCCTGGAAGGACGCAGGTGTTGGAAATATTGGCCACAATGCCACTGGCAAGCTTCAGCGACACCGTTCCAACGTCCGCGACGCTGACGCCGTCTTTTTTCTCATGCATGACCCGGTTCCCGAACATCGCGTACACTTCCGTTACTTCTCCCGCCAGGTAGCGGAGCAGATCCACGATATGCGTCGTCTGCTCGGTGAACTGCCCGCCGGACTGCTCCTGATCGCGCCACCACGGCGCCTCCGGCATACTGCCCATCCACTGGCCGACGATCATCCCGATTCTATCGCCCTGCAGCGCCTCTTTCAGCCGTTTGACGTTCTCCTGATAACGGAAATGGTAGCCGACGGAGGTCAGAAGCCCACTAGTCTCGATATCCTGAAGAAGACTCGCCGGAATTTCCGTGTTCACCCCGAGCGGCTTCTCAACGAAAAAGGGAATTCCCCTCCGGATCAGCGTCCGTTCAATCGATCCATGGGCTCCCGGCGGCACACAAATGTAAACGGCGTCCAGCTTGTGGGCGTCCAGCATTTCCACCGGGTCGCCATAGCCTTCCGCGGCGTAGGACCGCGCCATTTCTTCACCCTTGTCCCTGCTGGTGCCGCACACCGCCTGCAGCTTGACCCCCGCCATTCCGGCCAGCAAATCGGCATGCACCTTGGCGAACCAGCCTGTTCCGACCATTCCGATATTCAGCGTCATTTCCTAAGCCCCTCCGTTTCCCGTGATAGATCCTTTTTCAAAATATAAGAATTTATAGTCTTGAAAATTATACTGCGTTATCCAAGCACCCGGTAGTCTCTCCATTCGTCCGGCAGCAGCCATACATAAGGAGACTCCAGGAAGCGGTCGTCGGCAAGGATAATCCCGCCGGTATCGTGTTCACTGCGAATGAGCCGTCCTCCCGCCTGAAGCACCTTGCACATGCCGGGGTACACGTAAGCGTAGTGAAATCCGTTCTTGCCCCGGGTGCTGAAATACTCCCTCAACAGGTTGCGCTCCAGTCCAAGCTGAGGCAGGCCGACACCTACGACCATGACGCCGTTCAGCCGGTCTCCCGGCAAATCAACCCCTTCCGAGAAAATCCCGCCCAGCACGGCAAATCCGAGCAGCGTCTCCTCGTTGCCCGGACGGAATGCCTCAAGAAACCTCTCCCGTTCCTCCTCGCTCATCCCGCTTCCCTGCACAAGCGTCCTTACCCCGGGCACAGCGGCGGCAAAGACATCATATACGTCCTGCATATATTGGTAGGAAGGAAAAAAGACCAAATAGTTCCCTTTCCGGGCAGCCATCGCCGCGAGCGCCGTTGAAAGCGGGACAAACGAATGCTCCCGGTCGCGAAAGCGCGTCGATACCGGCAAAATGCCGATCTCCCACTGTTCCTTGCGGAAAGGGGAAGGCACCGTAAGACTGTAATCCTCTTCACCCGCACCGAGCATTTCCCGGTAATAAGAAAGGGGCGACAGCGTCGCCGAGAAAAAAATCCGGCTGCGGAAGCCTTTGGAGGACTGCGCCAGCAAATGCGACGGATCCAGATTGAACAGCTTCAGGAAGACATCCCCTCTCCCGCTTTCCGCGTAGGTGATGTACCGCTCGTCGTACATCTTGCAGGCGCGCAGCATCCCTTGGGCGTCATAGTAGGCCTCAAGCAGCCCCTCCTCCTGCTCCCCTTCGGCAAGGAGCGCCGGGGAGGGCCGGAGCAGTTCCCGCTCCGCCTCCTGGACGAACACCTCCAGCAGTCCCGGCAGCTCCTCGGGATACTCGCTCCATTTGCCCGCGCCGGCCGTCCCGCATTCTTTGCGAAGGGCGATAAACAGGGCGTTAACGCCCCCCGCCGCCGCGCTCAGCGCGCGGTTCCGCGCCTTGTAGCTTCGCTTCAGCGCCAGAAAGGGCGCCTTTCGCAAGCCCGCGGAGAACATCTCCCGGCCGCGGTCGACCAGATTATGAGCCTCGTCGACAAGCAGCGCCGTCTCCTTCTTCCGTTCCTCCGCAAGCCGCTTCATGCCGATGCGGGGATCGAAAATATAATTGTAATCGCAAATCACGGCGTCGCTTACATACGCCGCGTCAAGCGACAGCTCGAACGGGCATACCATATGCTTGCGGGCGTATTGTTCCAGAACCCGCCGGTCCATCAGCGTCTCGTGTTCAAGCATATCCATCAGCGCGCCGTTGATGCGGTCATAATACCCGTCGGCAAACGGGCAGTAGTCCGCTCCGCAGAGCCCCTCTTCCCGGAAACAGGCCTTTTCCTTGGCCGTCAGCGTAACTACATGCAGATGAAGGCCGCGGGCGGACATTAGGGCGAAGGCTTCCTGCGCAGCTATCCGCGTAATGGTCTTTGCCGTCAAATAGAACAGACCGCGCAGCAGCCCCTCTCCCATCGCCTTGACGGCCGGAAATAGAGTGGACATCGTCTTGCCTATGCCTGTCGGAGCCTGGGCGAACAGGTTCACGCCTTCCGAAATGGAGGTGTAGACCGCGCCGGCAAACCGCCGCTGCCCTGCGCGGTAGGCGGGGAACGGGAACTCCAGCCTGCGGATGCTTTCGGTCCGGCGTTCCCCGTGCTCAAGCAGCAGAATCGCATAGGGAGCGTAGGCCGCCGCCGTAACGCCCGCAAAATCCGCCGCTTCCCCGGCGGTCACGAGCCGCTCGAAGCTCTTCTGCTCTCCGGTCGTACTGTGAACATAGGTAAGTCTGACCGTGATAGCCGGAAGCCCCTGTTCCAAGGTAATCATATGCGCATACATGAGCGCCTGAGCCCAGTGCACTTCGCGGCCCTCCTCCGGCAGCTCCGGCCCCCCGGTCGATTTGATCTCCTCGACGGTAAGGCTCCCGTCCGCAGACAGCAGCAGCCCGTCGCAGCGCCCGAAGACGGCGATAACCAGCTCCCCGCAGGAAATCTCCGAGCTGAGATACACTTCTTTCCGGTCGCCTTCTTTATACTGCTGCTGGACTTTCTGGTGTATGCGCGTTCCCTCCGCCATGGAGGCGGCGCTGCGGAAGCCCGATTCGGGCTGCCGCTGCGGTACACATACTCCACAAGCGATCTTACTGAAATGGTTACGGAGGAAGCCAAGGTAAGCCTCTCCTTCCTGAGCCTTTATGCTGTTTCCGCTGCGCCTTTTTTCGATTTCTGCCGTTCTCCGCCGCTATGGGTTCATTTCCGGCCGAAAAAACGGCTAACATCCGCAGCATGCCGGTTTGCGCCTTTCAGCGCGCTGCTTCTTGTTTTGACATTCCTTTTACATAACGGCATAATAAATTTTATACTGGTGATTTCTTGTCTTTTGCGCTAAATATTTGCTTTGGGCGAGAGCGTCGCTTCACATCGAGAAAGAAGGCGGAGTCGTGACATCTATTAACATTAGACGATGGATCGTTAAACCCTTTATTTTTTTCACCATCATGTTTATTCTCAAGAGCTATTTGGCTTGGGCGGTCATTTTCGATAATCTGCTGCCGTGGAAATCGCTGCTTACCGAAATCCCTTTTGCCTGGGCGCTGTTCTGCATTATCGAGCGCTTCGCGTCAAAGCGCAAACTTGGCTATTATATGACAGTCAATCTGCTGGTAACGGCGATTTTTTTCGCAGCCATTATGTATTTTAAATACTACGGTGTCATCGTCACCTATCATGCCGCCGAGCAGGTCAATCAGGTAACCGCCGTCCGCAACAGCGTATTTTCATTGATGGACCCTTATTATTTGCTTATTTTCGCGGATGTCATCGTGCTGGGGTATTATTTTCTTTTTAACCGAAACGGCCGGATCTACAAAAAAGAACAAATCAACCTTGGACGCGGCAGCCGAAAGTTTTCGGCTCTATTCGCCGCATCGCTGGCGCTGTGTCTGTTCAATGTGCTGCCGAACAAAGCCAGCATGAACGAAATCAAGAAGGCGCAGGAAATGGGCATTCTCAATTATGAAGCCTATACGATCTTCGCTCAAGAAACAATCGACCTCGTCAAAGCCAGCGATATTACGCAGGAAGCCGTCGATTCGGCCAAGGGGATCAGTGCTCCCGCAAATCCGCGCCTACAGGGCGCTGCCAAGGGCAAGAATCTGATTATCCTTCAGATGGAGTCGCTGCAGAATTTCCTGATCGGACTTAAGATCGACGGCAAGGAGATTACACCGAACTTTAACGCCGTGATGAAGGAAAGCCTATATTTCCCGAACTTCTATCAAATGGTCGGCCAAGGCAACACATCGGATGCGGAGTTTGTCGTCAATACGTCCTTTTACATCCCTCCGCGGGGCGCAGCCACCCAAATGTACGTCGACAAGGTGCTGCCGAGCCTGCCGCGTTTAATGGAGAAGAACGGCTATCAGACGGCTACCTTCCACACGAATGATGTGGAGTTCTGGAACCGCGGGGAGCTATACAGCTCGCTCGGATGGGGCAAATATTACGATCACAAGTTCTTTGGCGATGAGGACACCTTTTTCTTCGGGCCTTCCGATGAGGTGCTGTACCGCAAAACGACCGCCAAGCTGAAGGAAATGAGCGCAAGCGGCCAGCCGTTCTACGCCCAGATCATTTCAATGTCGGCCCATCATCCGTTTACGATCCCCGAGGAAAAATACAAGATGAAGCTGCCGGAGCGTTATGAAGGCACTTTTGTAGGCGATTATATCCGGGCGCAAAATTACGCCGATTACGCTTTTGGCCAGTTGGTTCAGGAGCTTAAAGAGACCGGCCTCTGGGACAACAGCCTGATTATGATCTACGGCGACCACATGGGGCTGCCGATATACTCGCTTGACCATGACGACAAAGAGCTGATGACCGAAATTTACGGCCATGAATACGGGTACGGCAACATGACCAATATTCCGCTGATCGTTCACGGTGCGGGCACACCGCCGCAGACGCTGGAGCAGGTCGGAGGCGAAATCGATATCATGCCTACCGCCGCCAATTTGCTGGGCATATCTGTAAAGGATCATCTGCATTTTGGCCAGGATATCATTAACCAGACCTATAACCTTTTGCCCGAGCGTTATTATCTGCCGTCCGGCTCGTTTATCTCCACCTCCGGGCTGCTTATTCCCGGCAACAGCTTTGAGGATAACAGCCAGTATCCTATTGCACTCAGCAGCAAGCCACCCGCCGCCACGGAGGATGAATACAACCGTGCGCTCCGGCTGCTGCAGCTCTCCGACAGCTATGTGTCTCAGCTGCCCGAGAAAAAGACCGAATAGGCCGCGTTACTTAAGACTTAAGCGGCCCCCGCAAATAAAGAGCCCGCAGCGAAAGAATACAGCGGCTCCTTTGACGCCAAAAGCCATGCTCCCCGCGGGAGCATGGCTTTTGGCCGTTTATGAAGCGCAGCATCACCTTCCGGCGTGCGCCAGAAGCGACTAACGCTCCTGCCTGTCCAGCATATCGTAATACTCCGCGAATCGGTGAAGCTCCTCCGGTGTCAGAATCGACAAATATTCCTCCAGCAGGACAAGCGAGCGGCGCTGCCCTTCGGCGCACATAATCTCGCCTTTTTCGGTAAGCGTAACCACAACGGCCCTGCGGTCGTTCTCGTCCTGCTCCCTGTTGACCAGGCCAATCGCATCCATGCGGTCAAGCATTACCGTAATCGCACTCGATTTGACTTCCATCCGCTCGGCAAGCGTCACCACCCTCGCTCTTCCCTCGCGGGCTATCATATTCAGCAAAGCAAACTGGGGGAATGTCAGTCCAAGCTCCTTCTGCAGGGACATTCCCGATATAATTTTTCGCTGCACCCTCCACATCGATAATCCGATTTGTTCCACAAGCGGGTCCGTTTCTGGCGGCATATTGCATTTCAGCTCCCATTTCATTGTCCTGATTCTAGCGTACCATTTTGTACCGTTTCCATTCAATGTGCAAAGCTGAAAACAAAAAAACGGGGCCTCTTTGCCGCATTAAAGCGCTCTTATGGAGAAGTCTTAAATTTCCACTAAATTTTCAAATGAAAGCTGCCGTTATTTATTATTAAGGAGCCAACATTATAGGTAATAAGACACAGCCAATGAATCCTCAATCTGATATAATCCGCATTAATAATTAACAACAATCAGTTTAGTAAAATGGGGGAAACGTATGAAATTGGCAAGTAAATTAACTTGGATGATGCTGCTCGTGCTTCTGCTTGTGGGATCATCCATCGGATTCTTCGGCTATCGCGCCGCCTATAGCCAGCTGGATGAGGCTGCAGGTATCGAGCTTGTAGGCTGCGCCAATATTACAACCGGACTTGTAGATCCCGGGCAGCTTGCCGCTCTTGTCGCGGGCGACACCAGCAAGCTTGGCGCAATTGAGAACCGGATCGGCTGGATTGTGGAACATAAGCCGATCTTTAAGGAGGTCTTTATTCTATCGCTGGACGGCAAAATCCTTGCCGCGGACAAGAATATGAAGGCTAGGGGATACAAGGCGGGAGATTCGTTTTATTTTAGCGACGAAGATAAAAAAATGATTACCACCATGAAACACTCTACATACTCTAAGGTTTACACATACCAAGGCACCTCACTGAAAACCGGCTACGGCCCCATTTACCAAGATCACGATCCTACCAAGCCGATTGTCGCCCTGATGGCCATCAACTTTGACGGTCCGCTGGTTCAGGAAAGAACGCTTGAAATTATGAAACAACCTCTCATCATCGGCGCGTCCATCCTTATTGCCGCTATCCTGATTGCTTATTTTTTCATCCGCCGGATGGTCAGCCCGCTGACCAAGCTGTCTAAGGCCGTCAATCATGTGGCTCACGGCGATCTCACCCAGGAGTCTCTGGTCCTGATCAGCAAAGATGAAATCGGCAAGCTGGCCAGCGATTTTAATGAAATGAAAGACAATCTGAGCAGGCTTATTACCGAAGTAAACGATACCTCCTTGCAGGTCGCTTCTTCATCCCAGGAACTATCGGCAAGCGCACAGGAGACGAACCGCTCTGGAGAGCATACGGTTAACGTAACCATCGAGCTGGCGGAAGGCGCGCAGGTGCAGCTTCGCCACTTGGAGAGCAGCTATCAGGCCGTGCAGGAAATGTCCGGATTCATTGCCGAAATCGCGCTCAACGCCGACCAGGCCATGAACGATGCCGTCCAGGGAGCCGATAAGGCCCGCGCGGGAAGGGAATCTATGGATTCGACGACAGAGCAGATGAGGGTCATGAGCGGAAGCATTAATGACCTGTCCGGCATTATTCATACGCTGGGCGGTCACTCCAAAGAAATCGAGAGCATCGTCGGCACGATTGCGAGCATCGCAGCGGAGACAAATCTGCTGGCGCTGAATGCGGCCATCGAAGCCGCCCGCGCCGGCGAAGAAGGACGCGGCTTCGCCGTTGTCGCCAATTCCGTCCGCAAGCTGGCGGAGCGATCGGGGGATTCTGCCCGGCAAATCGGCGAACTGCTCGGCCTGATTGTCGGCCAAATGGATCTGGCCGGAGAGACGATGAACCGTTCGACCGTGGAGATGCAGCACGGGACGGAAATGGTGACCAATGCCGGACAATCCTTCGCGGAGATTGAAACGGCCGTTTCCGGCATGGCGACTCAAAGCCGGGATATCTCCGAAACGGTGCAACAGCTGGCGCAAATCGCCGACGGGCTGGTCGATGCGATTCAGAATACCGTCAGCGTGTCCAATCAGACCGCCGAAGGCGCGGAAAGCTTGTCCGCTACTTCGCAGCAGCAGCTCGCGGCTATGCAGGAAGTTGAATCATCCTCGGCTTTTCTCTCTTCCTTGGCGGACAAGCTGCAGAAGCTCGTGGAACAGTTCAAGGTGGCGTAAGGATCGTTACAGTGTATTTCATTTCCAATACAGCAGCGAGGGAGGCCGGATCGTTCCGGCCTCCCTCGCTTTTTAAGATCAAGATTCTATAAATGGGAGCGGCAGAACCTCTCCTTCGGCCGCCCTCCTATATGTACCTTACACCTAACCTATGTTTATACCGCAGCGGCATTATCCGTAAACCACTGGCCCAGCTCGTGAACCGGCATCGGACGGCCGTAATAGTAACCCTGCATGACCCGGCAGCCCAGCGATTGCAGCAGATCGATCTGTTCCGGTGTCTCTACGCCTTCCGCAACGACCTCCATATTGAGGTTTCTGGCGATGGCGATAATGTTGCTGATAATCGCCTTCTTGGAGTGCATCTTGCTCTTGCGGATGAACACCTGGTCGATCTTGAGCGTATTGACCGGAATTTCATCCAGATTGCCAAGGGAGGAAAAACCCGTGCCGAAGTCATCCAGGGATACTCTGACGCCCAGATTGCGCAACTTGGACAATTGAGCCACCGTCTCCTCCATGTTGTTCATCGCAATCGACTCCGTAATTTCAAGCTCCAGATAATGCGGGGACAAACCCGAACGCGTCAGGGCTTCTTCGACTATCTCATACAGATTCTCCGACTCGAACATCCGCGCCGACATATTGATCGATACGGCGACCGAAGCGACTGCTTCTTTATGCCAGAGCATATTCTGGCTGCATACCTCATGCAGCATCCAGTACGTAATGGGCACAATCAGTCCTGTCTCCTCCGCGATCGGTATGAACTCGGCCGGAGAGATAATGCCGTGCTCGGGATGCCTCCATCGCAGAAGGGCTTCGAGGCCGACGGTTACGTTCATAAGGGAGTCCCACTTCGGCTGGTACACCACCATGAATTCGGACTGCGCCAGCGCCTTGCGCAGATCCTTCTCCAGGGACATTCGCCGAAGCTGATGCCGGTTCATCTCCTGGTCGAACATGCTGAATTTATTTTTGCCGGAATCCTTGGACGTATAAAGCGCGGTATCCGCCGCTTTCATCAAGGAGGAACGATCCGTTCCGTGCGCCGGAGCCATGCTGATGCCGACGCTGGCCGTGACGTACAGATCATTGCCTTCAATCCGGTACGATTTCTTGACCTCCTGAAGAATTCGGCCCGCTTCTTCCGCCGCCTCCTCCGGGGTAAAGTCGGGTTCGGCGATCAGGAATTCATCTCCTCCCAAACGGAATACATTCCCCTTTGGACTCACGCTCTGAAGCAGCCTTGAAGCTACTTCCTGCAGCAGCATATCGCCGATATCATGACCCAGCGTATCGTTAATCGATTTAAAGCGGTCCAGATCGACAAAGAACACGGCGCCTGGCCGGCCGGCCAGAAACCAATTTCTGAAATACCGTTCCAATCCATGGCGGTTCGGCAAGCCGGTTAACGGATCATGGTAAGCCATCCGCTCAAGCATATGCCTGTCCAGGAAAACGGCGCCGCCGGATATCCCGAACATGAAGAGGGTGACGAGCGACACACCCATCAGCAGAATGACATCCGTCTCAAGCAGGGAAGGATTGGAGCCGAGCCAGCTGTCGTAAGCAAAATGGCTGGCCCGCATACTCGTATAGTGCATGCCGCTTATCGCTATGCCAAGCAGCAGCGCGGAATACAGCTTCCAGCGGTTGAAGCCGGGCGAATCCTTGAATCTGCCGATCAGCAGCATGCTCATAAACGAGGCGATGAGCGCGATCATGACGGAGAGGCTCTGGCTTGGCAGATAGTAATGAATCTGCGCCTCTATCTTCATCGAGGACATCCCTACATAATGCATGACGGAGATTCCCGCACCCAGCAGCAGTCCGCTGGCCGCGCAGCGCAAGAATGTCATCCGCTGTGCCAGCGAATTGGACATTCCCAAATAACAGAAGACGATGCCGATAAGCATGGACATAATGGCTTTCCCCGGGCTGTAGCGCACGTCAAACGGCAGCCGGACGGCCAAAATCCCGACAAAATGCATCGCCCAGATGCCGCTTCCGAGAGCGCAGGCTCCCGTGAGAAGCCATAAACGGCGCGTCCTGTTCGTTGCGGAAGGAACTTGGCAGATCAAATTTAAAGCGGAGTAGGACGCCGTCACCGAAAGCACGAATGAGAGCAGCATAATCCATACATTATAGTGGATTCCCATATGATCCATTGGTCAACCTCTTCATCGGTTAGTAATGATCCGGTTTTTTGCGGGGCGGAAATTCAGGCGCGATTATTGGCGGATAGTGATATATGGAAACAGCTGCAAAAAGTAATAGGATGAGAAAAAATTCGCAAAGAAATAACTTTAGCTGTATTCTACCCTGTATCCGGCGGACTGTCTAAGTAAATACTGGAACTTGTGCCCTTTTTTCGGTCGCCGCTATAAATGTCCACATTTGATAAACGCGATGCTCAAACACAAATGGACCAGGCGATTATGCCTGGTCCATTTGCTTCGTTAGTGCATCAAGCGTTTTAGTTAAAAATCTTAACTTTGTGGCTCTCGTTTGCCGGGATTTTTACATACAGCACTTTCTCGGTGTTATCGAAGAAGTAGCCGCTTGCTTCTTTGCCCAGTTCTTCCAAGCTGGCTGCTTCAGCATATTTGTCATTGGCTGCCTCCACTTTCTTCGGCGCCGTGGCATTATGCAGTTTCAATGTGTAAGACTGAATATCGGAAGCGTAGCTTTGAGTTTGTTTGTTCTGGCTGAACTCAACGTGGTTGCCCTTTTGATCTACGCTAAATTCGGTAATGTTAAATTCGCCTCTGGTGTAGTCCTCGGTTTTAGCATCGTCTTCATAGAAGCTGTAAGATGCTTTGTTATCCAGATAAGTGTCGAGAATCAGGTTCGTCAATTCCTTCTCACCGGAATGCTGCTGAACTTCGCGGCGCGGGATAATCGAATCCTGCTTCACGTAGATCGGAAGCGTTCCAAGATCGGCGTCTTTGTGGATCGTTTGTCCGCCTTCAAATACTTCGCCAGTCCAGTAGTCTACCCATTTCACGCCTTCCGGCAGGTATACGTCACGGGACGTTGCGCCTTGGTATACGATTGGAGCCATCATCAGAGATTGACCAAACATGAATTGGTCTTGGATATCATGAGTGTTCTGGTCCTGCTGGAACTGGTACACGAGCGGTTGGAAAATGAGATTGCCTTTTTCATGCGCATCTTTGAACGCATTGTAAAGGTAAGGCATCAATTCATAGCGCATGGAAATGTACTTGCGGCTGATATCCTCAACTTCTTTACCGAACTGCCATGGTTCTTGTCTGCCCCATTTCAAGCTTTGAGCCGCGTCTGTTTCCATCGGGCTTTTACCGTCATTGTTGTAGTGGTCGCGGGAGAACGGATAGAATGCGCCGACTTGAACCCAACGAGCAAACAATTCAGGTGTAGCTACAACGCCTTCGTAAGGTTTTTTCGCAAAGCCGCCGATATCGTTTCCGACCATCGCCATACCTGTCAAACCGACATTAGCGTCTTGGAAAATTGAAATTCTAAGCATTTCCCATCTGCTCCAGTTATCGCCTGTCCAGGTTGCGGTAGCGTAACGCTGCGTACCTGTAAACGAAGCACGTGTCAAGATAAATGGACGAACGTTCGGTTTATTCGTTTTGAATGCCTGATCTGTGGCTTGAGCCTCAGTGTGGGCGTAAACGTTATGCGCTTCTTCATGCGTTAATTTTTCACCATTGTCCGTTTCAAAAATTCTATCCAGCGGTAACGTCCAATAGTCTACCGTACTAAAGTTAGCAGGTTCGTTCATGTCGTTCCAAATGCCGTCTGCGCCTTTATCAAAGACCGGTTTATGCCATTTCGCCCACCAGTCGCGGGTTTCTTGTTTCATGAAGTTAGGGAAAACGGATTTGGATGGGACGCCCCAAGGCCAAACTTTACCCAAATAGTTGGTGCCATCCGGATTTTTAACCCAAAGATCTTTTTGAGTCCCCTCGGTATAAGGAATATATTCCGGTTGTCCCGGGTCAGGCACGCGAATTGCTGGATCAATGATGGAAGTATAATGGAAACCCGCATCGTGCAAGCGTTTGTTCATTCCATCCGGATCCGGGAATTTATCGCCAAAATAGAAGTTTTTATAGTCATCCATCCATTCGATGTCCAGCATCACGCCGTCAATCGGAATGTTCTTTTCACGGTAGGTTTGCGCCACTTGCTCAATATCCTTTTGATGATAGCCCCAAGCGGATTGATGGAAGCCCATCGCCCATTCCGGCGGCATTTGCATTTTTCCGGTCAAATCCGTGTAGCGGTTTACGATGTCTTTCATTTCCGGTCCGTTGATGAAGTAGTAAGTCAATTTTCCGCCATCGGCCCAGAAGTAGTAGTAGTCGTCGCTTTCAGCAGCCATATCGTAGTAAGAACGGTAAGTATTATCGAATAAAATACCGTATGCTTTGTCGCCTTTCAACCCGATAAAGAATGGAATCGAAGAGAACGTGTATTTCGAAACCGGTTCCGGCAGATTCTCGCGGTTCCATACTCCGATTTCTTTACCGCGATGGTTCAATCCGGTTGTTTTCTGTCCGAATCCGTGAAAATCTTCGTCTTTGTCGGTTTTCTTGAACACGTAATGCTTGCCGTTTTCGTAACCTACGCCTTGGTCCGCGTCTTCGTTGATCACATTGCCGTCTTTATCTAAGTATTTGATGCCGAACGGGCTTTTGTTGATGTTTACCGTTAAGCTGTCGGACTTCAATACAATTTTCTTGTTATCTTCTGTTACTGTAAATTTAGGACTTTTCCAATCTGTTTCCGCAATACCGACGGAAGTGAATTCTTTATCGCCTTTTTTAATGATCGATACTTTGGAAATGTCGGAAGACAGCAAGCGGATATAGGATTCCATTTCTCCCAAATTCAACTTCACGCCGTTTACCAGCTTTTCGACGCCTTGAACGGTCAGCTTTTGCAGATTGTTTTTATCCAAAGGTCTTTCATCATGTACTTGCTGCTGGTTGCCGTTCTTGTCGACCATCTTGCCTTCCCATACTTGTGCCCCAGGCGGAGCCACAAGCTCTGCAGCCTCGGAAATTAGAGGCGTTAGGGCATTGCCTGATATTAAAAATGTAGTTGCAGCATTAATCGTGACCATTTCTTCATACGCTGTTTATGCGACATTAGATCTCTCTCCTTATTCTGAATAAAAAATATCTCTTCATCAGTCAAACTCCCGGGTTTCTGGCGCCTACTACCAAGTTAGCAACAGAATTCGATATGAACAATGGGAACTTACACCCACAAACTATTGGAAAACGATTTCAAAGGGGGTCGGATTGTGCTCGGCGAGCGAATCTTTCTAAGGGGGAAAATCGTGGCGGGGCTTAGCTTCAGGCCTGTCCAAGCTCTTCTTTTACAAATTGGATCTTCATACTTTTATTTCCTAAATAATTGGTTGAAAATCGCAATTAATAGCCAGGGAGAACTAAGGACTATGGTTTATACCGGCATCGATATCAAATCGTCAACCTTTTATTTATTTCAAATATATTGATAAATTCCACTATGTTACTGCTAGTTTCTTTTTAATAACAAATATATGCATTAAATGTAATTTCAAGCGTGCCTCTCTATAAACATTGACAAGGTGTACAATATTACGCTCTTCGCTCAATATAAAACACCTTCCTTTGGGTTAGCCCGATAACCCGCACGCGGAACATGATTCATATGACTCTGTAAAGTGCTTCATCTATTCAGTAAGATTAAACCGGGTAGGCCTTGCATCCAAAAAGAATCTCGCATCAAGAGGGGGAATAAGATGTATAAAGTTCTTATTGTCGATGATGAGGCCGTCATCCGTAACGGTATCAGCGCCATTATTGATTGGGAAAAGGAAGAAATGCTCGTAGAAGACCATTACGCCAACGGAACAGAGGCTCTGACTGCTATGAGCGAGCGTTCCTTCGATATTCTCATTACGGATGTCAAGATGCCTTTAATGGACGGTATTCAACTCACGAAGCGGGCGCTGGAGCTGTATCCCTGGCTCAAGGTGATCCTGATCAGCCACTACAGCGATTTCGAATATGTCAAAGAAGGGCTTAAGGTGGGGGCCGCCGATTATTTGTTGAAACTGACCTTGAACCGGGATGAACTTCTTGCCGTTCTTCGAAGATGTGTCTCTCTGCTGGAGGAAGAAAGGAAGAGAGCTCTCGAACTGAATTATTTTCGGCAAAGCGCGGCTTACCGGAAACGAAAAGGTCTCGAACAGGAGATTAAAAGGCGGATCGTGCAAAAAAGGCCCTCCTCCCTGGCAACCGGTTGGGCGCCGGCATGGATGGACAGAAGATATGCCTGCGTCTATCTCACACTGGATAAGGCCGAGGAATGGATTGAAAATTACGGTTATTTGTACGTCCATTTTCTGCTGGAAGAAATACAGGAAGCGTTCTATGAACATATTGCGGAAGGAGCAGCCATGCTTGCGGCAGACAGTAGCCTGTTTCTGGTCGTTCCCGATAATGAGGGAGATTCCGAAAAGCTAATCCTGGAGTGGAAGAGCACGCTGGAAGCCGGAAGAGGAATCTCGACTTCAGCGGGTACCGCGGTCAAGCAAGGCATACATCATCTTCTTAAGGGATTTGCCGACTGCCGTTCCGCCTGCCAAAGACGTTTTTTTGAGGGGCTTGGCGGTTTGTATCCAATGAAGGTCGTTGAAACTGGGGTTAAAGCCTATGAAAATACATATATCCCCAATGATTGGACGCTTTTTTCCGAAATGATCCGCAGCGGTGATCCGGTCTCATCAGCAATCGAGTTAGCCTTGGAGCGCTGGAAGAACGGGACTTTGAACCCGGAACAAGTACGGCAGGAGGCTTGCGAGTTGCTTGCAGGCGTCCATCACTTACATCCGGATTCCAGATGGCTGCTTCCCCACAGGCAAGATATGCTCCTCCGGACAGAGACACTGGAGCAGCTCTCGTCTTATTTAACGGGTCAGTTGGAGGAAATCCGCCAGTCTCTGATGCCTGCACTGGCCGATAACGGTTACGGGGGCCAGTTAATTACGAAGGCGCTGGAGTACATCTCCGCCCATTACACGGGGAATTTGACGCTTCAGAGCGCAGCGGATAGCGTGCATCTCAGCAAAAGCTATTTCAGTCTATATTTCAAAAAACAGACCGGGCGCAATTTTATTGATTATCTAATTGAACTGCGAATCAGGGAGGCGAAGCGGCTGCTCGCCCAAAACGATATCCGGATTTACGATGTAGCCGAGGCCGCCGGTTTTAAAGATGTGAAATATTTCTGCAAAGCATTCAAGAAAGTGACCGGACTGACACCGCTCGAATACAGGGAGAAGCACCAGGTGACCGGATCGTATGTCAATTAAGAAGCGTTACTCTTCTCCGTCCGGCAGCGGAAGCCAGGCAGGCTTCCAGCAGCTTCATATTCAGTACGGCATCTTCCGGTTCAAACAGCGGCGGAGCCTGGCCGAAAACGGCGGAGGCGAAATTGTCCACCTGACAGGTAAAAGGATTTGCGCCGGGGGCATCCACCCGCCTTACGCCGCCTCCGGCATAAATAAAGAATTCGGCATCGTCCGTCCGGGCGTTGAAAGGCATCGGGATTTCAATGCGGCCTTCCGTGCCGATGATCTCCAGAAGCTGGCGCTCATAGGCCCACATTCCGCATTCGAAGATAAGGCTGTGTCCGCCGGGAAACTCCACAAGGCCCGAGGCCATCATATCGACGTTATCATGCTCCGTCGAGAACAGTGCATGAACGGTCGCCGCTTCCGGTTCCGTGCCGAACAGAAGCCGCGCGGCGCTAAGGGGATAACAGCCGATATCGTACAGCGACCCCCCGCCCCATTTCGACTTGAACCGGACATTGGAGCTGTCCGAAGCGTTGTTATAGGTAAACGAACCCCGTATGGCGCGGAGGCCGCCGATTTCGCCCGACTGCAAAATAGCCTTCAGCAGCGGATACCGCGGATGATGCCGGTACATGAACGCCTCGGCCAGATGAACCCCGGCCTTCCGGCAGGCTGCCGCCATCTCGGCGGCTTCCCCGGCGCTTAAGCCGATCGGCTTCTCGCACAGCACATGCTTCCCGGCTTCCGCCGCCCGGATCACCCACTCCCGGTGCAAATGATTGGGCAGCGGAATATAGACCGCGTCCACCTCCGGGTCCCTCAGAAGCTCCTCATAGCTTCCGTAAGCCTTTTCTATCCCAAACTCCTGAGCGATGCGCGAGCTCTTCGACATTCCACGGCTGGCCACCGCCTCAAGGACGGCCAATTTCGATTCGGCAATGGCCGGCATCATCGTGCCTGTCGCGATTTGCGCGCAGCCCATAACTCCAAAACGAAGCGGACGTTGCATTTCCTGGCACCCCTTCTTGTCTTAGGCTTGTCTTTAACTCATAATGCCATAATGCGGCTGCTAAGGCCAAGCAAGCTATGCCCTAAAGAAGCAGGGCCACAACGAGTACGGCAATGCGCGCCGCATTCAGCAAAAGGAAGTTTTTCACGGAGAGAACAAAGGTCGTGGCTTTTTCCTGCCTTTCGTCAAACTTGGTCAGATTTCGGCGCAGCGGGATCAGTGTCGGCAGCAGAAGCAGCACAAGCAGCGGGTGTACGCCCAGAATCAGCAAAAGGGCCAGATCCACGTAAGACACATAATAGAGCAGCTTGAACAGCGTGAGCGCATTTGCTTTGCCGATGTAGACCGGCAGCGTGTAACGGCGGTTATCGCCATCCTCATCAATGTCGCAGATGTTGTTCGCCAGCATGATATTCGCAATGCCGAGAATCGCCGGAACCGAGAACCAGAACAGGTAGATCGTTTCCACAAGATTCAGCTGAAAATGAACCCACCCCCGCTCCAGGGTCAGCACTGCCAGCATATCGTCCGTATGGATGTAAGCAGAGATAAAGATGATGATAAAGCCCATAAACAGCCCCGAGAACAGCTCCCCAAGCGGCATCCGCGATATGGGAACCGGCCCGAATGAGTAGAGAATGCCGATCAAAAAGGACAGGCCGCCCAGCAAAAAGACGAGCAATCCGGTCTCCGCCACAAGCAGCAGCCCGCAGCCTGCCGCCAGCAGCAGGAGCAAGACGATGACGCCGACCACGACACTTTCCTTTAATTTGTGCGCAACGATGGCATTATGCGTTTCATAGCCGTAGCCGTGCGTTCTTGACGCCTTTTTAAAGTCGTAATAATTGTTGACCGCCGTTGTCGCCATGTCAAAGCTGAGCAGCGACACCAGCATCAGTGCAAAGCGCCATGTGTAAAAATGCTCAAACCGGTAAAGGGCATAGAGCGTTCCCATTGTCAAAGGAATCACGCTCGCCACTTTGGTCTGAATTTCAACCAATTTCAAAAAGCTTTTAACGTTCACCGGCTCACCCCGAAACGGGAAGCCTTCTTAATAAATGTCTTATTCTTCAATGTCTTATTCTTCATGCCGCAGCCTCTCGCCCCCAGTTAATAATAATTCTCATTTATTATACATCAAGCATGCAAATGAATGTCACAAGTTCCTCCAAATTTCGACCGGATAATCCTATGTTCGTTATAGGCAAGCCCTAAGCGATATGGTATGATAGGCTGACTTGTACTGGAATCGATTCCATTCGTCCTTACTAAGTCAACCATTTTAACCGTATTGGAGGCTTTATTGTTTATGTCAGCGCATCCGTCTTCTTCCCAGTCCGTCCAAATCGTTACCGCCGATCCAAGCGCGATTGGCCTGTTTGGACTGGCCATCGTCACCCTGGTGGCATCTTCGCAAAAGCTTGAGATCACAGAAGGCCTAAGCTATGTAATTCCATGGGCTGTCTTTCTCGGCGCATTCGCCCAGCTGTTTGCCTGTATTCAGGATGCCAAGCACAACAACACCTTTGGCATGACCGCTTTCGGAGCCTATGCCTTTTTCTGGTTCGGCATGGCCGGAAGCTGGCTGATCAAGCTTGGCGTATTCGGTACCGTGCTTGCCGAAGCCGTCGATCCGAAGCAGCTCGGCTTCGCGTTTCTCGGCTATCTGATTTTCACACTGTTTATGACTATCGGCGCTACCGAAACCAATAAAGTGCTGCTGATTATTTTCGCGCTGATCGATCTGCTGTTTCTTGGCCTGACCTTCAATTCTTTCGGAATCGCCGCGGAAGCCTTTCACAAACTGGCGGCCTTCTCAGAGCTCGGCATCGGCATCGTCTCCCTTTACGGCTGCGGCGCTTCCGTCCTGAACGCCCATTTCGGACGCACCTTCCTGCCGCTCGGCGCTCCGCTTCGCATCTTCAAAAAATAACAATAAACCTAATGCAAATCAGTCAAACGGATATACGCGTCGTTCAATACAGGGCAGACGCGCGCATCCGTTTCTTTTTTGCTGTTTGACTGCTTAAAGGCTATTGACGAGGCGGCTCTACTAATGACATGCTATACAAGAATGATAAGCGCCCGGCTTATAAATTCTTATATTTTAAAAATACTTTGACGAATGATGTTGCCATGCCTGCACACTTATTCGTTACCGGAGGCAGATTATGGCTTTCTTTAGGAAAAAGCCTTTAACGATCATCCTCGTCTTCATCGCAATTCTTCAAATATTATTATTCTATTACTATTCCATATCGGTTGACCGGGAGTACCGTGCCGCCAAAGCCGATTTGTCTTCTCAAGCCTTCATGCTGACATCGAATATCGAAGAGAGAGCCTCGATTGTCAAAGGCGTCAGCTCCTTTGTGCAAACCGTCGGCTTCGACGCAAGCCCGAGTGTGATTAACAGTTACCTGTCCACCGCCTACCACAGCACCAACCACCTGATGAATATGGCCATTGCGCCGGATGGCATCATCCGCTATCTTTATCCGATTGAAGGCAATACTGCCATTCTCAATAAGAGCCTCCTGCTCGAACCCAAGCTGTCCACGCCGGGCATGATTCAGGAAACGATCCGCTCCCGCACCATCACGGTGGACGGTCCGCGGCTGCTTGCCCAAGGCGAGTACGGGATGGTGATCAGA
Source organism: Paenibacillus sp. URB8-2 (assembly GCF_013393385.1). Classification (NCBI taxonomy): domain Bacteria; kingdom Bacillati; phylum Bacillota; class Bacilli; order Caryophanales; family Paenibacillaceae; genus Paenibacillus; species Paenibacillus sp. URB8-2. The sequence continues at coordinate 5,337,015 of NZ_AP023239.1, forward strand.
CAGGCGCTGTTTAAAAATAATTCGTTCGAGGGCATCGTCTCCGTCACGCTTCGCATCAACGATATTATCAGCCATTTTCTGGGCAGCAATTCCGAGGCGTACATCACAGGGAAGGATCATGCCTATTTGTTCGGCTCCCATACGGAGAACAAGGGCACCTTGATCAGTATTCCGATTCGTTTCTATAACCAAAGCTGGCTGATCAACACCCACCTCGACCCCAGAGCGAAATGGAACGCGCTCATCAGCGTACTGCTGGTCGATTGTGCCTTTTTGTCAATCATTGCTTCCGTCTTATATTTCTTAACCCGGCAACGACGGTTCAACCGCGAGCTGGAACAGGTGGTCAATAGCCGCACACGCGATCTTCGCATATCCGAAAGGCTGTACGAAAAGCTGGCCTACTACGACAGTCTGACCGAGATCCCGAACCGCCGTTTTTTTATGGATGAATTTGACCGCTTGCTCAAGGCGGCGGCCCCTGCGCAGACCTTTACTCTGTTCTTTTTCGACCTCAACCGGTTCAAGGAGATTAACGATACGCTGGGACACTCGGCAGGCGACCGGGTCATCCGCACCCTTGCCAGACGAATACATAATGCCAATCTTCCCTGCAGGCTGTTCGCGCGAACCGGAGGGGACGAATTCGTCATGCTGTTTCAGGATCTGCCACGGGATCGAATCCCGGAAATGGCCGAACAACTCAGCGCGGTCGCTTCAAAGCCGCTTATCATAGCCGGAACACATCTCAACCTGTCCACCAGCATCGGCATTTCACTGTATCCGGAGCATTCCACGACTAAAGAGGATTTGCTTAAATATGCGGACATGTCCATGTATCAGGCCAAATCGACGGATGGGCAAGGTTATTACCTGTTTGACAACCAGCTCCGGGAGAAGCTGCAGCAAAAAACGATGATTGCCAAATATCTGCATTCCGCTCTGGAAAACCATGAATTTGTACTGCACTATCAGCCTCAGGTCAATGCCGCCACCGGCGATGTCATCGGTTTGGAAGCGCTGATCCGCTGGAACCATCCCGAGAAGGGGCTGCTCCTGCCGGGCTATTTCATTTCGGCTGTCGAGGAAGCCGGACTCATGACCCAGCTGACCGATTGGGTGATCCATGAAGTATGCCGGCAGCTGGCCGCATGGAAGCGGGAAGGGCTGGAGATTCTGCGCACTTCCGTTAATATTTCCAACAGCTGGTTTTATAACCGCAATCTGATCCCGATGCTTATGTCCATCTTCGGACATTACGGACTTGCACCCGACTGCCTTGAGTTCGAGATTACGGAGAGCACCGCCCTGCTGGAGGAGCACTACCCGCTGCTGCAGCAAATGCGCGACCGTGGAATTATCGTGTCCGTCGACGATTTCGGCACCAAATATTCTTCTCTGAATTACCTGAAGCATTTCCCCGTCAACAAAATCAAAATTGACCGCACCTTCATCATTGGCATCGGCCAGAGCTCCATCGACGAGACGATCATCAAATCCATCGCTTATGTCGCTTCGCAGCTTGGCTACCATCTGATTGCCGAAGGCGTAGAGAATCGGGAGCAGGCTAATTTCCTGTTGGCGCACGGCTGTAAGCATGTGCAGGGCTTTCTTTTTTACCGTCCTCTTCCCGCAGGGGAAATCGGACCTCTGCTGAAACACCTAGAGCCGGCAATGAAGGCAGGGACCGCGATAATAGATGAGTGCAAGCATGCAAACGAATAAGGACAATCACAGGCAGAAAGGAATTTGAAAATATGAACTCTTTTTCCTCATCGGAGCTTTTTGGAACCGCTGTCTTTACCTTGATTCTGGGTGCTATCGCCTTTATCGTGATCCGTGGAATGCCCAAGATGAACGGAGCGATTGCGGCACTTCGCAAACGAACGCTGATATGGACCCAGGTCGCTCTGGTGCTGACCGTGCTGCAGCTGAACTTCAAGGCGGGAGACTGGCGGTTTTCGATTATTTTGGGGCTGATCGTGCTGTTCACCGGAAGCATCTGGCTGGCCGCGCGCCACTACGACCTTCGCCTCTCCGCCGCCGAACGGGCGGGCGATTCCGCGCAGGGGGGTCCTAAGGAATAGAGCTGCACATTTCTTGGTGAAATTGTGAAAAATGGATACCCTCGCCCTGCCGGCCCATACTAAGGTCATTCCCATACGGAGGTGGCCAAGGCAGTGAGCAAAAAAATGAATCTGCTGATGTTCAGCGGTGAATATGACAAGGCGATGGCCGGTCTGATTCTGGCTAACAGCGCGCGCGATATCGAGGTGGATGTCACCATGTTCTTCTCGTTCTGGGGATTGTTCCTGGTCCGTGATCCCGAAAAAATGACGCTGGAAGACAAAACGATCTATGAAAAGCTTATGGATGTCGTAACCCCGAAAGGGCCGGAGCAGCTTCCGCTGTCGCGCATGAATTTCAGCGGGCTTGGCCGGATGATGCTGGAGGAAATGATCGAGGACCAAGGGGCGCCGAAGCTGATTCACTTTCTAAAGGGCGCGCGCAAAAAGAACATCAAATTCTACGCCTGCAAGCTGTCCGTGGAAATTATGGGCTTCAAACCCGAGGAGCTGCTGCCGGAAGTGGAGATTATCGACGCCGCCTCTTATTTAAAGGATGCGCTGGAAAGCGACCTGCAGCTGTTTATTTAGAAAGCAGGGCGGCCTCTCGGCCGTCTTGGTACATACTTGGTTTCGCCCCGGCAAGCCGACGGCTGTCCTTGCTGGGCATTAACCTATTTTGGGCGCGGGCATATACTAAGGCCAAAGACACTACCCGTCTGGAGGGACTGCCCGTGCTTAGATCCACCCTCGCCTCTTCCGCGGAAGCGGCTGAATCTTTGGAGGCGTATTTTGGCCCATTTCGCGAACAAACAATCGGACTGAGACATACGATAACGACCCCATACGGCAAAAAAACGCTGCTGTACGCCGATTGGACCGCCAGCGGCCGCCTGTACGAACCGATCGAGCGCAGAATGCAGGAGCAGTTCGGCCCCCTGATCGGCAATCCGCATACCGAGGCAAACGCCACGGGGATGACCATGACCCGGGCTTATGAAGAAGCCAGGCGTCTCATCAAGCGCCACGTGAACGCCGGCCCGCGCGACATTCTACTGACCTGCGGAAACGGCACGACGGCGGCTGTGAATAAACTTCAGCGCCTGCTCGGACTCCGTCTGCCCGAATGGATGGCGGAACGGTCGGTGGTGCCGCCGGAGGAACGGCCGGTCATCTTCGTCACCCATATGGAGCATCACTCCAACCTTCTTCCGTGGCAGGAAAGCATCGGCGAGCTTGTCGTTCTCCCCCCGGGACCGGACGGAAACGTCGATCCGCGCAGGCTCGAAGCTGTGCTGAAGCTTTACCGGGACCGCAGGCTGAAGATCGGCTCGTTCACCGCCTGCTCAAATGTGACCGGCATCGAAACGCCGTACAGACAGCTGGCGGCCGTCATGCACCGCCATGGCGGCTTGTGCTTTGTCGATTTCGCGGCCAGCGCCCCTTATACGGACATCGACATGCATCCGCCGTCCCCGCTGGAGAGGCTGGACGCCATCTTCTTCTCGCCGCATAAATTTCTCGGCGGGCCGGGCACTGGCGGCGTCCTGGTATTTGCTGCGGAGCTCTACGGCAACCGGCGGCCCGACGAACCGGGCGGCGGCACGGTTTCCTGGGTAAGCCCGTGGGAGGGCCCGAGCTACTTCCGGGGAATCGAGGCCCGGGAAGACGGCGGAACCCCCGGCTTTCTTCAGACGATCCGGACCGCGTTATGCCTCCGGCTGAAGGAGCGAATGACGACAGAACGCATTTTGCGCCATGAACGCGAGCTGTGCCTCCAGCTGCTGGACGGACTTCAGGCGATCCCGGATATAACGGTGCTGGAGGGCGGCGTCCGCCGCCGCCTCGGCATCGTCTCCTTTACGGTCCGCGATATGCACTACAACCTCGTCGTGAGACTGCTGAACGACCGCTTCGGCATTCAGGCGCGCGGCGGCTGCTCCTGCGCCGGCCCTTACGGCCACTACCTGCTATCGATCGACAGGGAAGCCTCCGCCCTCATGGGCACAGCCATCCGCGCCGGCGATCAATCCCTTCGGCCGGGCTGGGTCCGCCTGTCGCTGCATCCCGTTATGACCTCCGGCGACGTCGCCTACATCCTCCTGGCTCTGAAGGCGATCGTAAGCCAACGGGAGATCTGGCAGGCCGACTACCGCTACAACCCAGCGACGAACTGCTGGTGCCACCGCTCGGAAGGCGAAGAAGAACCGGATATGGAGCAGCTGTTTGCTCTGTAGCGAGCCGCTTGGGCAGATCGCAGGGAGCGGTCGGTGGGAAAGTGCGGACGGGGCCGGAGCGGGAAGCTTGGGCAGGGACACGGCCAGGCTGCCCCGATTGGGCGGGGGCACTGGCCGGAGCCAGGCCCGCTGGGGCGGGATGCGGACGGGGGCCCGGGACCCGGACGAATGCCGCCGGCGCTGACGCTACCATCGGGAGTGCGGCCTCCCCCCTAGCCCCACGAAGCAACGAGCCGCAGAGGATGGCGTATTTCGCTCCATTCTCTGCGGCTCGTCTCTTGCTCTTGCTGTATAGAAATCTTGCCCAAGACCGCAGGCAAGCCTCTCCATGAAGCGGAAATCCTCCCGCTTATTCACAAATTACAGCGCACTTTTACTAGCTGAACAGGAAAAACTCCAGCTTATTTCCCGCTTCCCCGTCCATTCCGGCATAAACGCGGAATTAAGAGGGAGCTTTTCCCGGCCAACCCTGGAAAATCCCGGTTTCAGCCAGAATAAAGGGGAACTATTCCGCTTTATCCGTCCCCCTACATTCTGCTCAGTTCTGCTCCATTTTGCTCAGTCCTGCTCCGTTCCCCTCTAGCCCTCCACAGTCCAGCCCACTATCGTGCCCACCGTCCAGTCCAGCCCTAGTCCCATCGTTACCGCCCCACTCTTCATTTATAGCTCAGTACAGCACGCGGCATGGGAGCGGACGTTTCCATCTCTCTTGGAGCGGGCGTTGCCAGCGGCATTGTCACTGGCATTATTTTTGCCATCAGTTGCTCCGTTCCACTCTATCCCACCCCAGTCCGGCCTCCAGTCCGGCCTCCAGTCCCTTCTTACCGCCTCAGGCTATCCCTTCGCCACAATGTCGAGATCCGCGGCTTGAGCGTTCGAGACTACCTGCTGCACGTTCTTGCAGCCGGGGATCACGCTCGTCACCGCGGGATGCTGCAGGCACCAGCCCAGCGCCCACTGCGCCATGTTCAGGCCTGCCGGCACTTCGTTGGCCGCGATTTCGGCAACGATACGCAGCTGCTCCTCCCGCTTCTTCGCATCATGGTTCGCCCGCACATCGCCGGCCTGGAACACCGCATCGGCCTTGTATTTGCCGCTAAGGTATCCGCTCGCCAGCGGAACCCGGGCCAACACCCCAAGGTTATGCTCCTTGCACAGCGGGAACAGTTTCTCTTCCGGCTGCCGCTCCAGCCGGTTGTATACCACCTGAATCGCCTCGGCGCCGATCTCCGGAGCGGAGGACGTCTGATGAACGCCGTCATTGGCGGTGCTGATGGAAACACCCAAGTGACGGATTTTTCCGGCCCGCTTCTGCGCGTCCAGCATATTCCACAGCTTGTCGTTGTCGAAATCGGCATCGGTACCGGAATGGAACTGATACAGGTCGATATACTCCGTCTGAAGCGCGCGCAGCGAGTCGTCCAACTGCTTCAGCACATCGTCCGCGCTCCACAGCTGCTCCCGCTTGAGATGACCACTGAAATGATGGCCGAACTTCGTGGCGACGATCCAGTCCTCGCGTTTACGGCGGTTCAGGTAGCTGCCGATGAACTTCTCAGAGAGATGGTCCCCGTAGCATTCAGCCGTATCGATCAGATTGATGCCGAGCTCGCCCGCCTTGTCCAGCATTTCATCGACTTCATCCTGGGTGAAATCCTTCCCCCATTCGCCTCCGAACTGCCAGGTTCCCACTCCGATTACCGATACGTTAAGACCCGTGCTTCCAAGCTTGCGGTATTTCATGCGTCACATTCCTCTTTTCTTAAAAGTATTTGGACTTATGAGCTTCCGCCGTCTCCGCCGCTTCGTGAGATTCTGGAAAAATAAGCCTCTATCGACTTGACGCCCCACAGCGACAGCAGAACGAACAGCAGCACATAGAGAACTTCCACTGGATGTTGGATAAATCGTCCGACATCATTGCCGATATACGATACAGCAAATACCATAACCGCCTTGCCTGCGGCCAGAGCCAGCAGGTAGGAGCGCAGCCGCATTCCGACAAGCCCGGCGGCCACATTGATAACAACGAAAGGTCCAACCGGGAACAGGCTCAGCAGGAACACATAGCTGAAACCGCTGCGCCGCACCCACTCCATCGCTCTGGCCACCTTCGGCCGCTCCGCCCATTTGCGAAAGAAGCGCTGGGAGGCGATTTTGCGGATCATTAGAAAAGTCGCCAGACAGCCGGCAACAAGTCCGATCCAGGAGTACAAAAAACCGAGCCACAGCCCGTACACCGCAGCATTCAGGCCCACAATAAGTATCGTTGGCAGCGGCGGAACAAATGATTTCATAAAGGTCAGCACAATCCCCGGAAAAGGACCGAGAGACCGGTAACGCTCCAGCATACCGCGCAGATTCTCTTCGGTGAGCCAGGAAATGACATCTAGTACATACATAACGGTCTTAAGAACCCTCATCTTTCCAATAATTTTCAACAGCCTTATTATACATGATAACCGTGCGGATTGCCCTTACCGAATCTCCCCACCCCTATATGCAAATTTGTTTTCCGGCTATCGACAAAGTTCCCTTACAAAGTTCCCTTACAAGGTAACCATTAATTAATTTCTGAAAAAAAAAGGCTGGCCCCTCGTCCGCTTACACATGACGGTGGGCCAACCTTATTTAATGAATCGCAGTCTTATTTAATCGCTGCTTTGAACGCATCAATGTATTGGGCCGATTTCTTGGCAACCAGGCTGTAGTCCTTTTGGCGTACTGCTTCGGCCGTAAGGTCGGAGCCGATGCCAACGGCAAATGCCCCGGCTTTGATCCAATCCTTCAGGTTGTCCAGATTGACGCCGCCCGTCGGCATGATGTTCGTCTGCGGCAGCGGGCCCTTGAAGGCCTTGATCATTGCTGGCGAGTACAGATTCCCCGGGAACAGCTTCACAACGTCGACGCCCAGGTCGAGTGCTTCCTGGATTTCCATCGCCGTCATGACGCCCGGCATGATCGGAACGCGGTATCTGTTACACAGCTTGACCGTTTCCGGATTCAGCGAAGGTCCAACCACAAATTCCGATCCGCTCAGGATGGCGGCGCGGGCAGTCTCAGGATCAAGCACGGTTCCTGCGCCGATCACCGCATATTTATCGGAGTCGGCAGGCGCGCTCGAAGAGTATTCGGCGGCCAGCTTCTCGATGGCTCTCAGAGCAAACGGCACGGTCAGCGTAACTTCGATAATCTTGATGCCGCCGGCGATCGATTGCTTCGCCATTTCCACTACTTCTTCAGGGGAGTCTCCGCGGAGAACCGCGACGACGCCTCCCTCATGTATCTGATTGACAATACGCAGTTTTTTCATTTCCAGTTCCCCTTTGTTTAAAAATAACGTGATCTATCCGATTTACTTGCTTCGGTTATTTTTTCGGTTACTTGTTAACCGGGACCTTGACCGGGAATTTAGGCGCTTCTCCGTTCACCGCACGAATCGCTTCTTCCGCAGCCATTTTTGCCATCCGGTAACCGGCCTCTACCGTGTTGGAACCGACATGCGGCGAAGTCACCACATTGGGCAGACCGACGATGTCCAGCGTTGCAGGCGGCTCTTGAACAAAGGTGTCCAGTCCAGCGCCTGCGATTTGTCCCGAAGACAGAGCCTCGTACAAATCCTGCTCAACGACCAGATCTCCGCGGGCCGTATTGATCAGAATCGCGGACTTCTTCATTTGAGCCAGAGATTCCTTGTTGATCATGCCGACCGTTTCCGGAAGCGCCGGAGCGTGCAGGGTAATGTAATCGGACTGCGCATACAGCTCTTCAAGCGTAACGTACTGCACGCCATACTTGTCGATCATATCCTGACGGACAAAGGCATCATATGCAATGACCTTCATATCAAATGCAACTGCGCGCTTCACAACTTCGGCTCCGATGGCTCCGAGACCAACGACGCCCAGCACTTTGTCTCCAAGCTCCGAACCGGTAGTCCGGTTCCAGCCCCCGTCTCTTACTCCCGCATTCATCTGCGGGATGTGACGGGACACGCTCAGCATTAAAGTGAGCGCCAGCTCGGCTACCGAACGGGTAGGAGCGCCCGGCGTAATGGTCACCGGAATGCCCAGACGGTTTGCGGCTTCCACATCAATATTATCATAGCCGACGCCGTATTTCGCAACGACTTTCAAGGTCGGAGCGCCGGCTTCCAGCACCTTTGCTGTAACCTCGTCAATCCCGGTAATCAGCGCGTCAGCGCCCTTGATTACTTCGATAAGTTCCGCTTCCTTCAGCGGACGGCCTTCCGTATTCCAGATGACCTCGAATCCTGCCTGAAGCAGCATTTCTTTCGCTTCCTCCGAACGGGAGAAAGAACGCGGCAGTGCAACTACTTTTGGCATGCTGTTACCTCCTCTTTCACGGCCTGCGCTTCATTAATCCCCTCAGACACTACACGCACGCCGCCCTTGGCTGCCGAGGAAGCATGCTGCGCGTACAGACGAAGCAGCTTGCTGGCTTCGATTTTGAACTCTTCCAGATGCTTCGCACGCTTCGCCAGCTCTTCTTCCGAGACATGCAGCTGCAGCTTGCGGGTTGCGATGTCGATCTCGATCATATCGCCGTCCTGCACCAGCGCAATCGTTCCGCCTTCGGCGGCCTCTGGGCTCGCGTAACCAATCGACAGACCCGATGTTGCGCCCGAGAAACGGCCGTCCGTTACCAGCGCAGCGCGCTTGAACTTGCCGAGGATCTCCGTACAACGATGCAGTTCGCGCATGCCCGGTCCGCCTTTCGGTCCTTCATAACGGATCACGACCGCGTCGCCTTCCTGAATCAGGCCCTCTTCATAAGCTTCCGAGAAAGCTTCCTCGGAGTTGAACACCTTCGCCGGTCCTGTGAAGCTTCTCAGCTCAGGAGCTACCGCCGACTGCTTGATCAGCGCGCCGTCCGCTGCCAGGTTGCCTACCAGTACGGCCACGCCGCCTTCCTTGTCCAGCGGCTCTGCCAACGTACGGATGACGTCGCGGTCCAGAACCTCTGCGTCCGCAATGTTGTTCTCCACAGAGTCGCCCGTAACAGTCAACGCTCCGGTATGCAGCAGTCCGCCGAGTTCCTTCATCAAAGCCTTCATGCCGCCTGCACGCTGCAGATCGTTCGTGGTATATTCTTGGTTATTCGGCGTTACACCCGCCAGGAACGGTACGCGGCGGCTGATGTCGTCGAACAGGGTCATCGGCAGGTCGATGCCGAGTTCATGCGCGATTGCCGGCAGATGCAGGCACGCGTTCAGCGAGCCGCCCATAGCCAGCAGCACGGAAATGGCGTTCTCGAACGCTTCGCGGGTCATGATTTGGCTTGGCGTAATGCCTTTTTTCACCAATTCGACCGCTTGACGGCCGGCGGCTTCCGCAGCATCCAACTGCTCGTCGGACAGAGCTTGCATCCAGGACGAATTCGGCAGAGCCATGCCGAGCGCTTCGGACAAACCTTGCATCGTGTTGGCTGTTCCAAGGAACGGGCACGCGCCAGGACCCGGGTAGTATTGGTTAGTCACTTCAACCAGGCCTTTTTCATCCAGCTTGCCGTCGAGGAATGCCCGTCTTGCCGCTTTGGATTCCTTCGGCTTGATGTGGTTCGGCATAACTCCGCCCAGCACAACCAGACCCGGCAGGTTCAAGCGCGCGGCTGCCATCAGCATGCCCGGTACGATTTTGTCACACGAGCTCAGGACAACCATACCGTCAAAAATACCATGCGCCTTGACCATCGTCTCTACACTGTCGGCTACGATTTCGCGGCTCGGCAGCGAGTATTTCATGCCTTCATGTCCCTGAGCGATGCCGTCGCATACTGCGATAGTGTTGAACTCCAGCGCCAGACCGCCGGCGGCCTCGATGCCTTCTTTCACACGGTCGGCCAGTTGGCGCAAATGCACATGTCCCGGCACGATTTCGTTCCAGGAGTTGGCGATGGCGATGACGGGTTTATCCATTTTGGAGTAGTCTACTCCGCAGGAGCACAGGTGAGCCTTCAGAATCGCTCTTGTAAAAGGCGAAATAGTAGAAATTCGGTTACTCATTATGTTTCCCTCCAAGTTTTACTGCTTGATTTTGTCTACTTGATTTTTTCTGAACGAATATGTCAATTGCACATTATTATAATACATAAAGGGAAGAGACGGCGCTGTGCCAAAATTGGCACTCTGCGCCGTGTCTTCCAAATCGGAATTTATGCGGCCAATTTTTCGCCGTCAGGAGCGTTTCCCTTTGGCGTCTTTACTACAAGGGTCATTACAACGGATACGACAAGCGCCAGCGCCATGAATATAAAGGAAGCGTCAGGCGAACCGGTAGAGCCGTTCAGGTAACCTACAATGTAAGAGCCTGCGAAAGAACCAAGTGCGCCGAAGCTGTTGATCAGCGCCATCGCGCCGCCCGAAACGTTCTTTGGCAGAAGCTCTGGAATGATCGCGAAGAAAGGTCCGTAAGGCGCGTACATCGCTCCGCCGGCGATAACCAGCAGCGAGTAAGACAGCCAGAAGTTCGAAGCCCCGATCAAATAGGAACCATAGAACGCGATCGCGCCGACCAGCAGGCATACCCAAACGGCGCCTTTGCGGTTCATGGTGCGGTCTGCGTAGTAAGATACGCTAAGCATACCGATGATGGCAGCCAGGTACGGAACCGAGGACAACCAGCCTGCATTGACAATTCCCATACCGGACGACTCTTTAATAATGGACGGAAGCCACATAACAAAACCGTAGACACCGATACTCCAGAAGAAATATTGGATAGACAGCATAATAACCTTCGGGTTCTTGAATGCTTCACGGTAATTCTTGACTTCTTTCATACCTTTTTGTTCTTCAAGAAGCGCTTGTTCAAGATCTTTCTTTTCACTATCGGACATCCACTTGGCTTCGCTAGGTTTGTCCTTGACCAGCTTCCACCAGAAGAATGCCCAAATTACGGAAGGCAAGCCTTCAACGATGAACATGTGACGCCAGCCGAGGCCATGTACCAGATATCCGGACACAATGGACATCCAAAGAACCGTAACGGGATTTCCGAGAATCAGGAAAGTATTCGCACGGGAGCGTTCGCTTTTGGTGAACCAGTTGCTCAGGAAGACGAGCATCGCCGGCATTACAGCGCTTTCTACCACCCCAAGTGTGAACCGGATGGCATAGAGCACTCGGATGTCATTTACGAGACCGGTTGCAGCAGCGCATGATCCCCACAAGATTAGACAGACGAATACGAGTTTTTTGGCACTTCTCTTCGCGGCATAAGTAGCGCCGGGAATTTGACAGAAGAAATATCCCAGGAAGAACAGAGCGCCCAGCAGCGAGGAAGCGGACGGTGTGATATTCAGATCATCGGCCATGCCCGATGCAGACCCGAAACTATAGTTTGCGCGGTCCAGGTAGGCCAAGCTATACGTAATAAAAATAATAGGAATCAATTTTAACCATCGGCTTGGAGCCAGCTTTTTATTTTCCATGTCGATTTTTTCTCTCCTTATTTAATAATAACGGATGCATCCATAAAAGCTGACAGCTGTCCGCGGGTAGGAAGTCCTTCCGAATCGCCTTCCGCTGTTACGGCAAGAGCTCCGATCGCGTTTCCGCGCCGTACCGCTTCGCTCACCGGCAGGCCGTCAAGCAGACCACTGATTAAACCTACTGCAAATCCGTCTCCGGCACCGACCGTATCGACAGCCTGCACTTTGAAGCCTTCGACAATGCCTTCATCGGTCGGGGTGCGGTAATACGCGCCTTCCGGTCCAAGCTTCACAGCCACGAGCTGTACTCCGCGGTCCAGATAGTAGGCAGCAATATCTCTGTGATTGGAATAACCGGTAAGCAGCTTGCCTTCTCCCATACCCGGAAGAACCCAGTCCGCCTGAACAGCGAGCGCATTGACGGTTTCGATCATTTCGGTCTCGCTGCTCCACAGCTTCGGACGCAGGTTAACGTCGAACGAAATGCTGCGGCCGGCTGCTCTCATCGCTTTGATCGCTTCAAAGGAGAGCTCGCGTGCGCATGCCGAGATGGCCGACGGAATTCCCGTCAAATGGAGATGCTTAGCAGCGGTAAAGTAGTTCATGTCGACATCTCCCGGGCAGATCGTGCTTGCGGCAGAGCCTTTGCGGAAATACTGAACCTGCGGATCTCCATCCAGGACCTTGGATTTCATTTGAAATCCCGTCGGATAACGATCATCTACAAATACCGCATCCACATCGACATTCTCTTTGCGAAGAGCATCTACAATAAATTTTCCAAACGCGTCGTTTCCGACCTTGCTGATCCACCGCATGCCAAAGCCGAGCCGAGCCAGACCTATAGATACATTTGTTTCCGCTCCTGCAAGAGCTTTTGTGAATCTTTCGATTTGATGCAGTTCGCCCGGACGATCAGCAATGAACATAGCCATGGCTTCTCCGAATGTTACAACATCGCATGCTTTCATAACCATTCCTCCTAAAAGTTTTGACAGCTTCTGCTTTCAGTCTTCACTTCGCAAAACTTGCTTCGAAAGCATAGACTTAAAGTTTTGACAGCTTCTGCTTTCAGTCTTGACAGCGTTTTCTTTCGGATTGCGCTTGAACCTGCTTCGAAAGCGTAAAGCCTACGCTTCCGAAATCATTGATACATACTTCCGCAGAACCCCTTCAACATCTTCACCTTCAACCGGGAACTCAATCGTGCGCGGCACATCGCGCGGGAGCAGATCCAGAATGCTACGCCATAGGCTATCTTTTTCTTCCGGAAGTGCCAGAGTAACCAGTTTCCCATCGATTTTCTCTACATGTTTTAAATGAATATAGCCGACATATTTATTTAGTTCCGCCGCCGCTTTCATGGCTTCTTCTTCGGTAAAGTTCCAGTTGCCGACATCAAAGGTCATCTGGATAAACAGCCCCGCTTCTTGGGAATCTTCAAAAAATTTACGAAGCTTTGCTACATTACCACCATGAAGTGTCTGGTCATTCTCAACTGTCAATTCCAATGCGTCCGTATCGGATACATGGCTCTTCCAGTACTTCTTGAGCCCTTCGAGATCCGATACTCCGGACTTGTAATGTCCAAGCGAAGTCTTGAGCCATACCGCTCCGACTGACAGCGCCTCCGGTATAACAACATCCAACTTCTCCACATTCAGCGAACCATCCGCGTTCCACAGCTCAATGGGTGCCGAATAAACGCTTACAAGCTGGCCCTTCTTGATCAAGTCGTTCAGATCGTCCAGGCGGGGAGTTTCCTCCCGGAACAGCTCTCTGCGAATTTCAATACCGGCACATCCTGCGGCTATGGCTACCGGGACACATAATTCCTGTCCCCCGTCTGCGGCCAGCGGGCCGAGGGAAGCCGTCGTTGTAAATACCTGAGTCATCCCAAATTCTCCTTTAGTTTAAAAATAACTCGCCGACATCAGTAGAAACTTTCAATGGTATCGATAAACGGTATCGGTTCCATCAAGCTTCTAAAGATGAGCCGCTTTTCACTTCAAAGCGACCCTAAGTGACACTTTTCACAACCTACGCTAATCGATTAGGAATGGAATCGGTTATCGGTATCGGTTCCACTGGCATAAAGATACATGAGGGAAAGCTTCCCCGTCAATACAGTTCACAGGATCTTAGCATTTCTTGACGGAGTTGAGCCTCTTGTGATCAAATTCGCAGACAATGCAAAATGCTGCTGCGGGCCGTTATCGCCGGCAATCCGCTCCAGAATCCGCTCCATCGCCTTATAGCCGATCTCATAGGTCGGCTGCGCAATGGTTGTGAGTCCGGAACCGACCACGGGCGCCCACTCCGAATCGTCAACACCGGCAAAGCCGACATCTTCGGGGATGCGGAGCCCCCGCTTCTGCAGAGCGTTGATCAATTTCAGTTGGGTCACTACGTTGACCGCAAAAATCATGCGGTATTGACCCTGGGTCTTGGCGATAAACCGGTCCAGTTGTTCGTCGAACTGCCCCTGGATCCGGGGCTCATATTCGTATATATCATCGACGCTGGGATGTCCGGCCGCGGCCAGAATCTGGACAAAGGTTCGAGCCCGCTCAATCCGGGAGCTGACATGCTGAATCGGCTGCGAGAAGAAACCGATCCGCTCGAATCCCTGGTCAAGAAAATAGCCCGTCGCTTCGGTCATGGCCTTGTCATTATCGGTTCCGACCGTATCGACTTTAAGTCCCGGGATGCTGCGGTCGATCAATACGATCGGAATTTGGTCCTCCGAGAGTTCCCGCAGATTCTCCAGGTTCTGTCCGGTCGGGTGGATGATCAGCCCGTCAACGCGCTGGGCATGCAACATCGCGATATAATTTTTTTCCTTCTCGGGATCGTTATCCGTATTGCACACAATCATGCTGTACCCCTGTTTCGTGCACACGTCCTCGGCCCCCTTAAGAACGGAGGTGGAGAAGGGGTTGGAGATGTCGGCAAAAATCATGCCGATGGAATAGCTGCGGTCCTGGCGCAGGCCCCTGGCCAACCGGCTTGGGCGGTAGCGAAGCTCTTTCACGCTTTGTTTAATTCTTATCAGTGTGGCTTCGGAAATCGATTTATAGTCTCCGCTCAAATAGCGGGAAATGGTCGTTTTTGAAACGCCCGCGGCCTTGGCTACATCGGCGATTGTCGCCTTCTGCGGCGGCCTGGGGGGCTGGTTAATGGAATCCATGGCTTGCCCTCATTCTTATTCAAATTATGGAGATTCTTTATTATATCATACGAAGATTTACAGTTAATAGTTTTGTTAATATGCTATATTTTTATCAAAAAAGGAGGGAGACTCATGCAGATTCATTCGAATATCCTCTCGCTGAGGAAGACCGAAGAGAAGGATCTGGAATTCGTGCTGGCCGCTGAAAGAAGTGAGGACAACCGGCCGTTTATCGGCCAGTGGACAGCGGATCAGCACCTCGCTGCGCTGGATGATGCCGGGATGCTGCATCTGATCATCGAGACGGACACGGGGGAGCTGGCGGGGTACATGATCGTAACCGGCCTTGATAACCCTAATCTTTCCGTTTGCATCCAGCGCATTGTCATCGAGCGCAAGGGCCGCGGATACGGAAAAGAAATGCTGCCGCTGCTTATCAGCTGGCTTTTTCGCAGCACCCCGGTTCATCGGCTGTGGCTCGATGTCCGGGAGCATAATGTTCGAGCGCGGCATCTTTATGAAACCGTCGGCTTTGTGTATGAGGGCACACTACGGGACTGCGTTATGACGGAAAACGGGTTCGAGTCGGAACATATCCTGTCGATCTTACGGCCGGAATACGAGGCGGGACGTTAGCCCGATTGTTCGCGCCCGCGGTGCCAATCGACTGCCGTATTCTCCCCCGCCGGGGAGATGGGACGGCGTCCGGGCAGGGACAGCGGCGGCCTGCTCCGGCTGCACCGCAGCTGCATTCGCCCGCGCCGCTTCCGGCGTCATTCCCCCGGATGCTCCAGCAGCGTCACGGACACGCCGACGTCCAGCGTGCTGCTGCCTCCGCGATAAACGCCCTGCAGCGGGCTGACATCGGCGTAATCGCGGCCCGTTCCGACGCGGATGTGATTGTCCAGCGTCTCCACATTATTGGTCGGGTCCAGGCCGACCCAGCCGATGCCAGGCACCATCACCTCGACCCAGGCGTGAGTGGCCGCATCGCCCTTAAGCGCCGAATCTTCGCCGACGTATAAATACCCGCTTACATACCGGGCCGGGATGCGCCCTGCGCGCAGGATGCCGATCATGACATGGGCCAGATCCTGGCACACCCCTTTTTTCAGATCAAAAGCCTGCCGGGCCAACGTATTCACGCTTGTCGCCTCCCCGCAATAGGTGAACGTTTCGTATACATACTTCATCACCCGTAAAGCGTACTGCACGGGATTGTCCATCTCGCCCAGCCCGCGCTTCACTTCCGACAACTGCTCCGGGTACAGCAGGGTATAGTCGGTCTCGTTCAGAAAGGACAGATAATGCTGCCGGAATTGCTGGGAATGAAAAATATCCTGCATCCGCTTCGAATACTGGATTTCATAGATAAAGGAGCCTCGCTGAATGCTCACGACCGACGTGGTCTTCACTTCCAGCAGATTATGCTTCTCGGGTATAAAAAAAGTCTCCACCTGATTGCCCCACAGATCGGTATATTCTTGGGTCAGGGAAGCCGGCGTGATCTCCGCCCGGTACATCAGCAGCCGCTGTACTTCATCCGTCAAGGGTTTAAGCCGGATCGTATTCAAGCTTTGATCGACTTGCGTTTCATAGGTGAACGTATTCGTATGCACAATTTCATAGTTCATCGGACATAACGTCTCCTTTGAGGCATTCTGTTTAGTTGATCGTAGAATTATTAGAATTCCTTAGTTTTAGGTAATCTAAATGTACATGTCCATCTGTCCATAGTCTCAATCCATCTGAAGACAAATCATTTAATATTAAATTACTCAGCACGTATTCCCCGTCATTGATAAATACTTCGACGGCACCCCTGTCCACTAATATTTCTAACTTTATTTTCCCCTCTTTCGGGTGTACAATCACTCTTTGCGGTCTGTTGAACTCCTCAGCATCAACCTTTATCCTTGAACTTACCCTATTAAACACAAATTCATTAATTGATTTATCATAGGTCAGATCTGCATGCTGCCCGTCCCCATCTCTAACAGCAAACCCAAACTTTCCTTCCGTTAAATCTGCGACATCAATTTCGGCCTCAATAGAATAAGAAAGTCCATGAAAATCTTTAAAAATATTCTCTTGACCCGTGTATATATCTTCCCCTCTTATATCCATTATTGTAAGAAAATTATCAAGAAGATTCCATACCGGTTTTTGCACCAGCTTTAATCCGTCAGGTGTTGTTTTTAACCGTATTTCTCTTACAATACTCGCATTTCCATTAAACGTATCCCACGGGAGCTTGCCTGCGTAATTCCAATTATTCATCCACGAATTGAACACTCCCCCACTTAGCTAACACTTGAAGTGGGGGATTCTTGGGTAATCCCTTCTACTGAAGGGAATTCATATCGATATTTTCTTTCGAAAAATCGTATACCAAGCGATCCCTGCGGTTCCCGCAGTTCTCCTATGGAAAATCTGTACTGATCTTCCCAGAGTTTTAAGATTATTGCCTTAGCAACATATCTAAAGGAAAGGTAGGATTGATGTTTAAACAGCAAGGCTTTTGATGTTCTGTGCTGCATTATCATCTCGATCATGAAGGGTATGGCACGATGGACATGTCCATTGCCGCACAGACAATTGCTTTACTTCGGAATGGATATAGCCGCATACATGACACCTTTGGCTCGTTGGGGCGAATGTGTCAGCCACCTTAACCGTACGTCCATACCATTCCGCTTTATACGAAAGCTGACGTGCAAATTCACCCCAGGACACATCGGCGATGGATTTGGCCAGCCGGTGATTTTTGAGCATGTTCGCCACGCTCAGATTTTCGATGCTGATCGTTTGGTTTTCACGAATCAGCTCCGTGGTGAGTTGATGCAAAAAATCATGGCGGCTGCCCACGATCTTTTCATGGATCCGGGCAACCTTCTGTTTGGCTTTCTGCCAATTGGAGCCCCCTTGGTTACGACGAGCCATGCGGCGTTGCCAAAATGCAAGTTTTTGTTCATATTTGCGAAACACTTTGGGATTGGCAACCCGCAACCCATCCGAGCAGACTGCTATTTCCTTGAGTCCAAGGTCAATGCCGATCTCCTTATCGGTCTGCGGCAGAGGTTTTATTTCCACTTCACAAAGGATGGATACAAAATACTTGCCTGCCGCATTTCGCCGCAGGGTAGCCGAAAGAATGCGTCCTTCACATGCTCTGGAGTTGGCAAAGCGAAGCCAGCCAAGCTTCGGAAGCTTAAGCCGGTTTCCATCGATTGCAATGTTGTCATTGGTGTATTTGGTGGTGTAGCTTTGCACAGGATGCTTTCGGCTTTTGAAGCGTGGAGACTGATTTTGTTTCTTGAAGAAACGTTCAAAGCTGTCTGCCACGTTTCGCACCGCCGATTGCAAAGCAATGCTATCTACCGATTTCAACCATTCAAATTGCTGTTTGAGTGCAGGAAGCTGTGTGGCACAGGTGTTATAGGACAGCCCTTTGCCTGTTGCCGCATAGGTTTCGTTCCATTTGACTAAGAAATGATTGAAGACAAAGCGACAACAGCCAAACATTTGATGGATGAGTTGCCGTTGCTTTGGATTGGGATAGATACGATATTTATAAGCTTTATGTACCAACATGCCACACAATCTCCTTTCTTGTAGGATACTTCTATTATAGCACATATGTTCGATTTGGAGCGAAAAAACCGCCGATTCATCTCCTCCCTATAGAGGAAGGAGTCTTCTTGGCTTTATAAGATAAAGTACCGGAAGTTCCCATTTGTATACGGAGCATCCCAAGTAACCCCTGTATAAGAGTCTGCGCCCTATTCCAGCCATTTGACAGGAGTTTCAGCATGAAACTCCCTTCCGTCAAAGTCACCTACAAAGTAACTGGAGCCGGTTGTTAAACCATAATTAAACCCGTTTCCCCCAATCATCAATACCCATTTTTTATTATCGCTATTGTCATCGACGTTCAGCTGAAAAAGATCAGGACATTCGATAATTCCAATATCCTGTCTTACAAAAGAAGAAGTATACTCCCAGTCTTTTAAGTTGGAAGATGTATAAAATCCCACTTTATCTCTTTCTGCCAATAGCATGACCCACTTTTTGGTTTGTTCATGCCAAATGATTTTGGGATCTCTAAAGTCGGCACTTCCTGTCGGGTTATGCTGGACGATACTATTATATTTAAAGGAATTTCCGCCATCTGTACTATACCAAAGGTTGTGCGGGAAAACCGAAGTAAAACGGATAGCCGCTATGAAGTGGAAGTGAAGCTTCTTTCTGAGGAAATATGCGATGGGCCAAAATGAAACCGGCCGGCCAAGGATGAACCCCTTGACCGACCGGTTTGTTTGTTTTTGCATATGTGAGGAGCCCCGTAAGATTGTAGAAACCTACTTTTAGGACAGCCTCAAAAATGGATCGTACTAAGGTTTCATTAGCGATCTCTAGAACGCCGGCACGACAGCAACGCCGTATTTATCCTCGATAAACTTTTTGACCTCCGGACTGGTCAGCGCTTCATCCAGCTTCTTGATTTCCTCGCGGTTCTCGTCCCCTTTGCGGACCACCACTATGTTGGCGTAAGGGGAGTTCGCGTCTTCGCGGAACAGCGCCGTCTTGGGATCGATTTTGGCCTCGAGGACAAGGTTGGTATTGATGATCGCTCCGTCCAGATCGGGCAGCGAACGCGGCAGCGTGGCGGCATCCGCTTCGACAAACTCCAGGTTATGCGGGTTATCCACGATATCTTTGGGAGTCGCCTCGTAAGTCGTAATACCGTCCTTCAGCTTGATCAGCCCCTGCTGCTGAAGCAGGACAAGCGCCCGGTATTCGTTGGAAGGATTGTTCGGAATGCCGATTTTCGCGCCGTGCGGGATTTCATCCTTGCTCTTCAGCTTCTCCGAGTAGAAGCCGATCGGTTCCACATGCACTTTAGCCGTAACTACGAAATCATAGCCCTTCTCCCCTTTAACGGAATCGAGATAAGGAACGTGCTGGAAGTAGTTCGCGTCGATCTGCTTCTCTTGCAGCGCAGGGTTAAGCTGTCCGTCATCATCCAGCGTAACGACCTCCAGATTGACGCCTTCTTCCTTCAGCTTCGGTTTGATGAATTCCAGAATCTCGGCATGCGGCACAGCCGACGCCCCTACCTTGATTGTTACTTCCTTGGGCGCTTCGCTTGCAGCCGTGCTGGCTTGCGGAGCCGCCGCTTCCCCGTTACCGTTCTGCGATCCGCAGCCGGCCAGAATTCCTGTCGCCACAATGACCGCCGCAAACCATAAGCTTCTTTTTCTCGCCATCCCAATCCCTGCTTTCTCTGAAATATGTATGTAAAAAAGTATTACTACGCTTTAACCGTTCTTGCAGCGTCTCCGGTCAATGGAGCGGGCGATATAGTCACCGGACCATTGGATAAGCTGCACAATCAAGATGATAAGAAGGACCGTCCCGAGCAGTATGTCGGTGCGGAACCGTTGATAGCCGAAGCGGATGGCCAGGCTCCCGAGTCCTCCCGCGCCGATGGCTCCTGCCACCGCCGTAAATTCGGTGATGGATATTACAGCGATCGTCATCCCCCGGATCAGAGCGGGCAGCGCTTCGGGTATAAGCACCTGCAGGATGATGGTGAACGGTCCCGCGCCCACCGATTTGGCTGCTTCGATCTTGCCGTCCTCCACTTCGCGCAGGGCATTCTCGATAATTCGCCCCAGAAACGGGGCCGCACCGATGGATAAAGACACGATTGCCGCCGTCGGGCCCAGCGATGTGCCCACAATCAGCCGGGATAAAGGCAGCAGAATCACAATCAGGATGATAAACGGGATCGAGCGCACACCGTTAATTGCGGTGCCGATTACCCGGTTGACTCCGGGAGCGGCGAGGATTCCTCCCTTCTCCGTAACCACCAGCGTGATCCCGAGCAGCGTGCCCAGAAACAGCGCGAAGACCGACGACCACGCCACCATATACAGCGTCTCCCGCAATCCTTCCCACAACAATTCGGCCAGATCGTCTCTCATCGCAGCACCGCCTCCTTTTCCGCCGGTTCCGGAATGTGTCCATTATGTCCGCTCTTGTAGAAGTCGAAAATTCCGGCGAACCGCTTGGCCGTATCGCTCTGCGGGTCTTGAAACAACTGGCGGACGGGAGCGCTCTCGACGATGCGTCCTCCCTCAATTACGGCGGCGCCGCTGCAAATGTGGCGAAGAACATCCATTTCATGCGTAATCAGCACGATGGTAAGGCCCAGGTTGCGGTTAATATCCCCGAGCAGCTCCAGAATGGAATAGGTCGTCTGCGGATCGAGCGCCGAGGTCGCTTCGTCCGACAGCAGCACATCCGGCTCTCCGGCCAGCGCCCTGGCTATGCCTACCCGCTGCTTCTGCCCTCCGCTCAGCTGGGAAGGATAGCTGCCCGCCTTGCCCGTAAGCTTCACCAGCTCCAGAATGTCCCCGACACGCCGCTTCACCTCCGCCTTGGGATACCCTGCCACCTTCAGCGGAAACGCGACATTTTCAAAGACTGTCTTGGAATCGAACAGATTAAACTGCTGAAAAATCATCCCGATCTTGCGGCGGGCCAGCCGCAGTTCACGCTCCTTCAGGTCGGTAATAACCGTCTCGCCGATCACAATCTGGCCCGAATCCGGCTCCTCCAGCCGGTTCAGACAGCGGATCAGCGTGGATTTCCCTGCGCCGCTGAAGCCGATAATGCCGAATATTTCTCCTTTTTCGATATGCAGATTAATATCCCGAAGCGCCGGAACCGTTCCGCTGCGAGTGAAGTAACTCTTGTTCAGATTAGTCACGGTGATCATGCCCGAACCGACCTTCTTTCCAGAAAATAAAAAAATCAAGCCTCTTCGCCTGGACGGCGTCACTCGGCTTGATTTCCAGACAACTGGTCAATCAATCATAATTCCTATTAATTCAATGCGTTTAATTGATAATCATTAATATAGAGTACCCGCTATTTGATGTCAATCCCCATTTTCAGCTAGACCAAACGATAGGTGCGAAGCTTATAAAGTCTTATATTTCAAAAAAGCGCACCCCCTGACTTTCGGGAGTACGCTTTTCATGTGTAAGAGGGACGGCTATTGCGCCTTCTGTAATCCGGCAAAAACCAGCGTCGTCACATACTTGCGGGCGTCCGCTGTCAGCAGCAGCAGTTCAACGCTTCCTTTGGCGGGTTCCCCGCTGCCAAATTTCACTTTGGCTCCATCCAGGGTTTCCAGCATACCGGTAACGGTATAGCCTTGATCTAGCAGAGCGTCGATTTCCTGCTTCTCTTTGGCGAATTCATCGTATGCGGACATTAAACCACCCCTCCACTGATCTCGGCTTTGGCCGGCACCACCGGAGCGGTTCCGAACCGTTTGCGCTGCAGATACTTGCCGGCGCCTGCCTTGCCCACAAACTGCTTGTCGCGGATAACGAACTCGCCGCGGCTCAGCACGGATACCGGCTCTCCCTTCACCTCAAAGCCTTCAAAGGCATTATAGTCGACATTCATATGATGAGTTTCGGCAGAAAGGGTCCGCTGCACCGCCGGATCGAAAATGACGATATCGGCGTCGCTGCCGACGGCGATCGTCCCTTTTTGCGGGAACAGGCCGAACAGCTTCGCGCTGGTAGTTGAGATAATATCCACGAACTTGTTCAGCGAGATGCGTCCTTTTTCCACGCCTTCCGAGTACAAAATGGTGAACCGGTCTTCAATCGTCGGCCCCCCGTTCGGAATTTTCGAGAAATCACCAAGGCCCAGCTCCTTCTGGCCCTTGAAGTTAAAGGAACATTGGTCGGAGCCGATGGTCTGCAGACTGCCGTTCCAGAGGGATTTCCACAGCACGTCCTGGTTCCACTGCTCACGCAGCGGCGGTGACCAGACGTATTTGGCTCCTTCGAAGTCCGGCTTCTCCAACGCGGTCTGGTCAAGCACAAGATACTGCGGGCAGGTCTCGCCATAGACGCGCAGCCCTTTCTTGCGGGCCTCCTCGATCTTCCACGCCGCTTCGGCGCAGGTTACATGCACGACATAGAGCTGCGAGTCGGTCAGCTCGGTCAGATAGGCGGCGCGGCCCGTGGCCTCGCCCTCAAGTTCCGGCGGCCGGGTCAGCGCATGGTAGATCGGATCGGTATTGCCCTCGGCTAGCGCCGTGCTCACGAGATAGTCGATGACATCACCGTTCTCGGCGTGGACCATGACGAGCGCGCCTTCTTTTTTGGCGGCCTGGAGCGTCTTGAAGAGTGTGCCGTCGTCGGCCTGGAGCACATTTTTGTAAGCCATGAACACTTTAAGGGAAGTGATGCCTTCGTTCTCGATGATTTGCGGCAGCTCGGCGAGCACCGTGTCGTTCAGCTCGGACACCATCAAGTGGAAGCTGTAGTCGATCACGGCTTTGTCCTGCGACTTCTCATGCCAGGTGTTCACCGCCTGCTGGAGAGGCAGCCCCTTGCTCGTCAGGCAGAAGTCGATCACCGTCGTCGTGCCGCCATAGGCAGCGGCGATGGTGCCCGTCTCGAAGTCGTCAGCCGTCACGGTGCCCCCAAACGGCATATCCAGATGCGTATGCGGATCGACCCCGCCCGGGAAGACATAACAGCCGGAAGCGTCAACGATCTCGGCGCCTTCCCCTTGAAGGTTAAGCCCGATTTCCGTAATGATGCCGTTCTCGATGGCGACATCCCCGGCAAACGTGTCCGCCGCCGTCACAATCGTTCCGTTCTTGATGATCTTCTTCATCCCTCAAACCACCTCCGCTTTGGAATACGAACCGCTTAAGCTGCCGACGACGCGCTGACGCTCGTTCCACGTCATCGGCGGCAGGCCGCTGTCCACCTCCACCATGTCGATAGCGCCCTCCGCCGGGCAGACGATGGAGCACAGGTTGCAGCCGACACAATCCTCCTCGCGCACCTTCAGAATCGCCTTGCCTTCCGCATTGGTCAGCATGTCGATGCATTGATGCGAAGTGTCTTCGCAGGCAATATGGCATTTGTTGCAGTTGATGCAGTTGTCCTCGTTGATCCGGGCCACTACTTTATAGTTGAGGTTAAGGTCGCCCCAGTTCGAATATTTGGACACCGACTTACCGGTCAGCTCGGTCACGGATGCGAGGCCCTTCTCATCCAGGTAGTTGTTCAATCCGTCGATCATTTCCTCGACGATGCGGAAGCCGTGATGCATGGCCGCCGTACACACCTGGATCGCGGTGGAACCCATCAGCATGAACTCGACAACGTCCTGCCAGGTGGAAATGCCGCCGATGCCCGAGATCGGAACGGTGACCTCGGGATGCCGGGCGCATTCGGCAACCATGTTCAGCGCGATCGGCTTGACGGCCGGGCCGCAGTAACCGCCATGAGCTCCCTTACCGCCGATATGGGGGATCGTGTTCCACGAATGAATGTCCACTCCCGCGAGACTGTTAATCGTATTGATCAGGCTGATCGCGTCGGCGCCTCCCTTGACGGCATGGCGGGCCGTCACCGTAATATCGGTAATGTTCGGCGTCAGCTTGACGATGACGGGTGTTGTCGCCACTTCTTTTACCCAATACGTCTGCGCCTCCACCAGATCGGGCTGCTGGCCGGAAGCGGCGCCCATGCCGCGCTCGGCCATCCCGTGCGGACAGCCAAAGTTCAGCTCCAGGCCGTCCACGCCGACATCCTCGACTCTTTTGACGATTTCATGCCACTTCTCCTGCGTGGGTTCTACCATCAGGGAGGCGACCACGGCGTGATTCGGGAATCGCTTCTTGGTCTCGTAGATTTCCTTCAGATTGACATCAAGCGGACGGTCCGTAATCAGCTCGATATTGTTGAAGCCCGCCACGCGCTGCCCGTTAAAATTAACGGCGGCAAAGCGCGAGGACGTGTTGATGATCGGATCGCCAAGCGTCTTCCATACGGCTCCTCCCCAGCCCGCTTCGAAAGCGCGCTGCACCTGATAGCCTGTATTGGTAGGCGGGGCCGAGGCCAGCCAGAACGGATTGGGGGACTTGATTCCTGCGAGATCGATGCTCAAATCTGCCATTGATAATTCCCTCCCTGGAAAAATATTTTATACTGCAGAGCCGACAACGCTGTCCTGCTGCGGCGAGAACTGCTTAATGATGGCGTGGGCGGCTGTTTTGCCCTGCTGGGCCGCGGATACCACCATGGCTTCGCCTTTGCCGAAGCCGAAGACGATATCGCCCGCCGCATAAATTTGCGGATCGGAGGTCCGGTGGGTCGCCTCGTCGATTGTGACGACGCCCCACTCGTGCTCAAGACCGAGATGCTCGATCAGGCCGGTATGGCGCATCTGGCCAATCGCCAGCACGACGGCATCCACCGGCATGATGAATTCGGAGCCTTCCACCGGCATCGGTTTCAGCCTGCCGTCGCCGCCGGTCTCGCCGGTCAGCTTCATGCTGACGCATTCCAGGCCAGTCACCTTGCCTAGCCCGTCGCCGATAATGCGCTTCGGCAGCGTCAGCCAGCTGAACTCAACGCCTTCCTGCTTGGCGAATTCGTATTCGAAATCATAGGCGGTCATCTCCTCCCGGGTACGGCGGTAGACCATCTTCACATTGGCGGCTCCGAGCCGCACGGAGCAGGTTGCGGCGTCGATTGCCGTGTTTCCGGCGCCGATTACAGCAACGCGCTGACCGGTCAGCTGCAGGTTGGAGACGCCCGTCTTGGTCGATTCCACCAGCTTGATGGCGTCATATACGCCGTCCAGCTCCTCGCCCGGGATGCCGAGCCCAGGAACGTAGCCCATACCGGCGGCAAGCACGATGGCGTCGTATTCGGCTTTCAGCTCATCCACCGTTACATCCGTCCCTACCTTGACGCCCGTGCGGATCTCCACGCCGAGCTTCTCGACCTGCTCCACTTCCCACAGGGAGACGGACTGCGGCAGACGGAAGGAAACGATGCCGTGCGTGTCGAGGCCTCCGGCCAGTTCTCTCGCTTCATAAATCACGACGGAGAAGCCTTCGCGAGCCAGTTCTCTGGCGGCCGACAGTCCGGCCGGACCGCCGCCGATCACGGCAACCTTCTTCCCGCTCAGAGAACCGGCCTTGAACAGCGTCACATCATTATTCATCGCCCAATCCGTCGCATAACGCTGGAGCAGACCGATCTGAATCGGCTCGGAAGCGTCGTTCAGCACGCAGGCTCCTTCGCACAGCTCTTCGGTAGGGCAGACGCGAGCGCAGCTTGCGCCTACCGGGTTGGACTCCATAATCGTGTGCGCGGCGCCTTTCAGGTTGTCCGTGGCGATGCGTTTAATGAAAGAAGGAATGTTGATTCCCGTCGGGCAGGCCTTGATACAAGGAGCGTCGTAGCAGTAGAGACATCGGTTGGACTCTTCGGCGGCACCTTTGCGGGTAAGCCCCGGCTCGGACTCGGCGAAATTCCGCATGAACATGTCGGGTGAAAAAGCGGTCAACGGAGAAGTGGGTTCCATCGGTTATCCCTCCCAGGTTTATGTTATATAATATAACACAATTACGATTTTTGCCTTAAAATTCTACTTACTTTGGCAGATTTATATAGTAAAATAAGCTGTATCACTAAAAAAACGGGCTTATTTCTGCCTAGTTAGGTTAGTTATCCTAACATTCTATATTCAAACTATAGTCAATTCATTTTTTCGATACATTAGACATAATGTCTAATTTCAAAAGTGTTTTTTTTACGCGTGAGAAACGTCTGAAAATGGCTGCGGGAATACAAGCAATGCGGCATCGTCATAGAGAAGGAGGATGAGTATGGACTGGGAACTAGTATTTACCATTCGGGAAGCGCTGAAAAGACCGCTGTTCGCCGATGCGATCGTCGTCGGAGGAGCCACGGGGCTGGACCGGGCGATCCGCTGGGTGCATGTGCTGGAAAGCTCCAGCTTCGAGAGCCTGATTCACGGCCAGGAAATGATACTTACAACGGGCATCGGGATGAGTGTCGATCTCCCTTCCTCCCTGGAATTTCTGGAATACCTGATCCAAAAGAACGCCGCCTGTCTGTGCATCGAGCTGGGCACGTACTTCAGCTCCGTACCGGAGGAACTGATCGCGCTGGCGGACCAGCATGATTTTCCGCTCATCGTCTTTAAACGCACGGTACGGTTCGTCGATATTACGCTCGACCTGCATTCGCTGATCATCAACCGCCACCACCGCATGCTGGAGGAACTGGAGAGAATCTCCCGCGAATTCCACCGGCTGACGCTGACCTCGCAGGGGACGGTTAAGGTGCTTCAATTGCTGACCAAAAGCACGCGCACGCAAATTCTCTACATGCAGCTGCAAGGCAAGCCGCAATTCTTCCCCGCGCTGTCGCCGGAGGAGCAGGGGCCGCTGCTGCGCTTCTTCTCGGCCTTTTACGAGGAGATGGAGGGAGTGCACCAGCCGGACGCGGCCCCCATCTTCCGTGAACTCAGCGGCAAGACGGTCGTGCTCAAGCCGGTCGGCGCTCTCGACCAGACCTGGGCCTACCTGCTGATGGTCTGCCCCCACAAGCCGCAGGAGTTCGACTGTCTGCTGCTCGACTCCGCCTCGCTGTCCATCGCGCAGGAGCTGCTGCGCACGCGCTACATGGAGGAGCGCAAGCTTTTTTCCGAAAATCTGTGGGTCGACGAATTGATCAACGGGCGCATCGACGACGATAACAGGCTTAAGAGCCTGATCGGACCGGATTTCGGCGTCGTCAACGAGCTGCCTTACCGCGTGTGCCTGATCGAGATCGAGAATCCCCGAAACGTAAAATGGAACAGCTCGGAGAACGAATGGGAATCAATTACGTTTCACCTTTCGCTCGTCCTGCGTTCCATTTTTGAAAAATATTCGTTCCGGCCGCTGATTACGCTGAAAAACAACCGTCTGACCGTCATCGCATTGGACATTCAGTCCAAACTGCCCGGCCGGACCCGGCTGCAGCAGGCGCTGGAAGCCCTGCAGAACATCCGCTCCGACGAGAAGCTGAAGGATCTTAAGTTAATGATCGGCGTCGGCAAATCACACACCCAGCTGAAGAAGGCCCCTACGGGCTACCGCGAAGCAGTGCAGGCGCTCTCCCTCTATCCCTGTCACCAGAAGCCGATTCTGTTCTACGAAGAGCTTGGCGTCTTCCAGCTTCTGCTGAACTTGAACGACGGCACGACGCTGCAGAACTTTATCCGCACCTATCTCGGCCCGCTGATCGACCACGACCAGCAGAAGGGCAGCGAGCTGCTGCTGACGCTCCGGGTCTACCTGGATCATGACGGGTCCAAGCAGATCGCGGCGCGCAAGCTGTTCATCGTCAGACAATCACTGTACTACCGGCTCGACAAAATAACCGAACTGCTCGGCGAGGACTTCATGTCGCCGGAGAACCGCATATCGATTCAGGTCGCGCTGCGGGCCTATCAGTTCCTGTACCCGGAGAAACTTACTCCGCCCAGCTCCCGTTCATTACCTCTTTAAATGTATCCAGGATAAACTGGATATCGTCATCGGTCGAGGCGAGCGGAGGGGCGAAAGTCAGCACGTTATTGAATCCCGCGACCGTATCGCCGTTCTTGCCGATAATCAGGCCTTTGGCCTTGCATTCGGCAATAATGCCCTTCACCGTATCAAGCGGAGCCGGCTCTTTCGTATTCTTATCCGCCACCAGTTCAATGCCGGTGATCAGGCCGAAGCTGCGGACGTCGCCGACCAACTTGTGATCCAGCAGCTCGGACAGCCCGGCGCTCAGCCGCTTGCCGAGAAGATCGCCGCGTTCGACGAGATTTTCCTGCTCCATGATTTCCAGGTTGCGGAGTCCCAGCGCGCAGGCGGCGGGATTGCCGCCGAACGTATTGATATGGCGGAAATAGCCGTAGTCGTCGCTGTTATCCTTGAAGACTTCGTAAATCTCTTTGCGGACGGCGGTCGCCGACAGCGGAAGATAGGCGCTGGTCAGCCCTTTGGCCATCGTCACGATATCCGGCTTCACGCCGAAGTTATGATGCCCGAACCGGCGCCCCGACCGTCCGAAGCCGCAGATGACTTCGTCGATAATGAGCAGCACGCCGTGTTTCTTGCAGATTTCCTGCACACGGTCCATGTAGACCTGATGAGGCACAAGGACGCCGCCGCCGGTAATGACCGGCTCCATGATGACCGCCCCTACCGTCTCAGCGCCTTCCCAGACGATGGTATCCTCGATCTGCTGGGCCATCTGCAGATTGAATTCCTCCACGGACTGCCCTGCGGGACGGCGGTAGCTGTCCGGCGGAGCTACGTGCAGGAAGCCGCCGCTTAGCGGCTCGTATTTGTATTTGCGCTGGGCCTGCCCCGTCGCGGACAGGGCGCCGAATGAATTGCCGTGATACCCCCGGTAGCGGGCAATGAACTTGTGCCGGTAATGCTGGCCGATCTGCTGCTGGTACTGCCGCACCATTTTAAAGGCCGCTTCATTCGCTTCCGAGCCGCTGTTGGAGAAGAAGATGACATATTCGTCTCCCAGCCATTCATTCAGCTTCTCCGCCAGCAGAATAGCCGGCATATGGCTCTGCGTCAGCGGAAAATAAGGCAGGCTGAGGAGCTGGTTATACGCGGCTTCGGCCAACTCCTTGCGGCCGTAGCCTACATTGACGCACCAAAGGCCTGACATGCCGTCCAGATATTTTTTTCCATCAATATCGGTAATCCACGAACCGCTCGCGGAAGCGGCGATCATCGGCGGATTGGCCTCGCTGTAAGGCGAAATGTGATGCCACAGGTATTTCCGGTCTTTGCTGATTGCAAGCTCGCTCTCTATCCCCGTGTTGAGCATTGGCGTTTATCCCCTCTCAAGCCCCGCGGCCGTTTTCTTGCGGTCAGTAGCGGGCTGTGATCATTTTTTTGCGTGTATAAAACTCTACGCCGTCGCGTCCGTTGGCATGCAGGTCCCCGTAGAACGACTTCTTGTAGCCCGAGAATGGGAAGAAAGCCATCGGTGCGGGCACGCCTAGATTGACTCCCAGCATGCCGGCGTCGATCTCTTCCCGGAACTCGCGGATCGCCTTGGCGCTGTCGGTGTAGATGCAGGCGCCGTTGGCGAACGGCGAACGATTGGTGACTCCAATCGCTTCCGCCAGATCCTTGACGCGAATAACGGCCAGCACCGGGGCGAAAATCTCGTCCTGCCAGATCGTCATTCCCGGCTTCACATGATCGAATATCGTCGGGCCGATGAAGTATCCGGCTCCTTCGGCGGCGGCGTCCTTCCTGCCGTCCCGGACAAGCGACGCCTGCTCGCGCACTCCAGCTTCGATATACGAGACTGTCCGTTCCTTATTCGACTGGCGGATGACCGGTCCGAGGAACACCCCGGCTTCCAGGCCGCTGCCGATTTTGAGATTGTCGGCGGCAGCCTGGAGGCGCGCGACCAGATCGTCGGCTATCGCCTCATGAGCAACCACGACCGAGCAGGCCATGCAGCGCTCGCCCGCGGAGCCGAAGGCAGCGGCGATAATGTTCTTGACCGCGTTATCCATATCCGCGTCGGGCAGTACGATGGAATGGTTCTTGGCGCCGGCCAGCGCCTGGACCCGTTTGCCGTGCGCGGTTCCGTTCTTGTAGACGTACTCCGCGACCGGCTGGGAACCGACGAAGGATATGGCCTTGATGTCCTCATGCTCCAGCATTCCGTTCACGACCTCATGCGCACCGTGCACCACATTCAGCACGCCCGGCGGAAAGCCCGCCTCCGCGAACAGTTCGGCCAGCCGGCCGACGAGAAGCGGCGTCCGCTCCGACGGCTTCAGCACAAAGGTGTTGCCGCAGGCAATCGCCAGCGGGAACATCCAGCACGGCACCATCATCGGGAAGTTGAACGGCGCGATCCCGCCGACGACGCCGAGCGGATAGCGGTACATCCCCGATTCGATGCCCGTGGCGATGTCCGGCAGCTGGCTGCCCATCATCAGGGTAGGAGCGCCTGCGGCAAACTCCACGCATTCGACGCCGCGCTGCACCTCGCCGCGCGCTTCTTCCAGGCTTTTACCGTTCTCCAGCGTAATCAGCTCCGCCAGCTCCTCCGCATGCTTCAGCAGCAGCCGCTGATATTCGAAGAAATAGCGGGCGCGGCGGGGGACGGCCACCTTTTTCCAGCTTGCAAAAGACGATTTCGCCGCAGCAACCGCCGCATCTAGTTCTTCACGGCTGGACAGCGGCACGTAAGCGATCACTTCGCCCGTTGCGGGATCGAACACCTCCTCCTCCCGTCCGGAAGTCGACTCTACCCATTGCCCGTTGATAAAATTTCTCACTTTTTCGGTCCGTTTGACCAATAAAGACATGCAAGTCACCTCTTCTCCTGTAAAGTACCCCTCGCAAAGCGGAGTATCTGTCTCTAAGCTGCCTGGAATGAACGAAAACTTATAAATTCTTCCATTCTTTTGAGAAAAAGCCGCCCCCGCAAAATCAGATCCGCACAGGTTAGGGTGGGTTGTCAGGGATTTCGCGGAGGCCGCAGGATTCGCAAATACGTTAATACATTGACCGGATCGGTCGGATTATTTAGAAGCCATGTCCATAATTTCGTTCGTGTACGCCTCGGACAGATTGGCCTCTTTCTTGATTACGCCGAACTTAAAGGCAATGTCTGCGGTTTGCTTGAATGCGGCTTCGTCCGTGTAGCCCAGCTTGGAGATGTCGAAGCCTTCCGGCTGAATCAATTTGGCGACTTCTTCCATCATTTTCAGCTGATGCTCTTTCGTCGTGCTGCCCGCTTCCGCCTGCTCCATCACAATGTCCACTGCCGCCGCCGGATCGGCGATGGCGTCCTTCCAGCCTTTAAGCGAAGCGCGGACGAATTTCGCCGCCGTCTCTTTATTAGCTTCCAGCCATTCCTTGTTGGCGAACAGATTGTCTTCCAGCATAGCGACGCCTTCGTCGTTCATGTCGATGACATTCAGGTCTTCGGCTTTGACGCCCGACTCCAGCACAACTTGGTACTCGTTGTAAGTCATAGCAGATGCCGCATCCAGCTCGCCGCCGAGGAATTGGTCCATCGTAAAGCCTTGTTTCGTAAATTTGACATCTTTATTCGAATCGATCTTGTACTTATCGAACAGCGCCAGCAGCTCGAACTCGTTGCCGCCCATCCAGTTGCCGACACGTTTGCCTTTCAAATCAGCCGGACTGTTGATGTTCGCCGATTTCTTGGAGACCAGCACGAGACCGCTCTTTTGGTAAATTTGGGCGATTTGCACCAGCGGCATTTCCTGCTCTTGGCTCGTCAGCAGACTCGCTACCCAATCGACGCCGATATCGGCCGATCCGCCCGCCACCTGCTGCTCGGGCACGATATCCGGTCCGCCGGGCAGGATTTGAACGTCCAGACCTTCATCCTTGAAGTATCCTTTGCTGAGCGCGACATAGTACCCGGCAAATTGAGCCTGTGGCACCCATTTCAGCTGAAGCTTGACTGGAATCGGATCTGCCGCCGGCGCCATGCTTGCTTCCGGAGCTGCCGAGCTTCCCGTTGAAGCGGCCGGCGCGTTTCCGGAAGAAGCATTATTGTTCCCTCCGCAACCTGCAAGCATCGACAGCACCAACGCCATTACCGCCATTAACAGCACACCGCGAAATTTTCTGTTTTTTACGCTCATCAATCCAATTCCCCCCACCGAAAATTTTTAAAAATCAATAAGAAAACGACTCCTGAAACAGTATGGTTACCGTCATGATGACCTGTATGCAAACGGCCTGGCCTGATTCCTCAGGGGTAGCCTACCGGCCGGTTGTACCGAAACCTTAATTGCTATGAAGCCCGGCGCGAAGGATGCCAGCGGATAAACACCTTCTCCAGCCTTTCCACCACCAGGTAAAAAATCACGCCGGCGATCGCCGCAAGCACGATGCACGACCAGCCCAGAGGCATTTTAGCGACCTTGATGGAATTGGACAGCAGGTAGCCCAGCCCTCTCGACGAGAAGAAAAATTCACCGACGATCGCCCCGATCATGCTTGCCGTCGCGTTGATTTTCAGCGCGGTGAAGACGTAGGGCAGGCTGTTCTTGATCCGCAGATGGCGGAACACCGCCGATTTGGGCGCGGCGTAGGAATGCATAAGGTCCAGCGCCAGCGGATCGATGGCGGCCATCCCTTTATAGGCGTTGATCGCCATCGCCGCCATCGTCGTCGCCGTCACAATGGCGATGCGGGAGCCCAGCCCGTCGCCGAACCACAGGTTCATGATCGGCGCTAGCGCCACGATCGGAACGGCGTTGAGCGCGGCGACCAGCGTCAAGCTTCCGCCGCCCCATCTCGGCCAAGCCGTGGCGGCCAGGGCAATGATAAAGCCGATCAGCGAACCGGCGAGCATGCCCAGCACCGCTTCAGCGAGGGTGTAGCCCGTATAGGACAGCAGCAGGCTCATGTTTTCGCCCATCGCCTTCGCAATGGCCGACGGCAGCGGAAGCTGGTATTTCTTCAGATCGAAAATCTTATGAATCACCTGCAGCTCCCACAGCGCCAGAAACAGAACGCCTGCAAGTACAGGAAGTATGACGCGAAAGATGCCAGTCTTGCGCGAACGCCTCCGCGGCTTGCGCTCTTGCCCAGGAGCTGCGGCAGGCTCAGAAGCCGGCGCGGCTTCCGAAGCGGCTTGCGGACGGCTTCCGCCCTCCTGGCCGTGGGGTGATACGAACGATGCTTCGCGAACCGTATTGCCTTCCATCAGCGGCCACCTCCTTTCGGACGGAATTCAGGCTGCCAGGGAGCCACAAGGCGCTCAATGAGGCTCATAAGCCCATAGCTGGCCATGCCGAGCAACGCGCCGACGATAATGGTCGACCAGAACATATAAGTGTGGGAAGGGCCGTAATACAGGTTGCGCAGCATGATAACGCCGATGCCGTGCTGCGCGCCCATAAGCTCGACCAGAATCGCGCCGGTAACCGCAAGCGGAGCGGCGATCTTCAGGCCGCTGAACAAGCCGGGAAGAGCGGCGGGAAGCCGCAGCTTCCAGTAAACGGCCCAAGGTTTGGCCGCGTAGGAATGCATCAGCTCCAGCGCCGAGAGATCGACGCTCCGCAGCCCCCGCAGCATGTTGAGCGATACGGGAAAGAACGTAATATAACCCGAGATAATAATCCGCGAAATCTGTTCATCGCGGACAATGCCGTAAATGATTGGGGCGAGGCCCAGAATCGGAATCATCTGTGAGGCGACGGCATAAGGGAAGGTTAGCTGCTCGATCGTCTTCGACACGCTCATCAGCACCGCGAGCAGCACGCCCGCAGCGGCGCCGAGCAGAAAGCCGACAGCGGCGTTTCCGAAGGTCGCGGCCCCCTCTTTAAGCAGCGTCCCTCCGTACTTAAAGAGCGTCGAGATCAGTTCATGCACATAGGGCAGCTTCGATTGGGCCAGCGGCGTATGCGCCACATTCAGCAGCACCCACGAAAGAGCCTCCCAGACAATCAGCAGCCCCGCCACCCAGACGAGCAGAGGCAGAAACCGCCCCTTGACCAGCATGCTGTTTCCTTTCATGGTTACACTCCCTCGAAGCTGTCGCGGATGCCTGCGATCAGATCAAAAAATTCCGGGCTGTTGCGCATTTCCGCCGTCCGCGGGCGCGGCAGAGGAATATCGACTACAGCAGACAGACGTCCCGGATGCGGAGACAGCACGAAGACCCGGTCGGACAGGAAGATCGATTCGGGGATGCTGTGGGTAACGAACACGACCGTGTTGCCCACCTTGCTCCATACGGACAGCAGTTCTTCATTCAGACGCTCGCGCGTGAACTCGTCAAGGGCCGAGAACGGCTCATCCATCAGCAGGATTTCCGGTTCCATGGACAGCGCCCGGGCAATGGCCACCCGCTGCTGCATCCCCCCGCTCAACTGCCAAGGATACTTGTCGGCAAAGCCCTGCAGACCTACAAGCTCCAGCAGCTCAAGCGCCTTCTCGTCGCGGCGGGCCTTCTTGACGCCCATCAGCTCGAGCGGCAGCGTGATGTTGTCCTTCACCTTGCGCCAGTCGTACAGCACGGGGCTTTGAAACACGATGCCGTATTTCTGGGCGAGACGCGCCTCCTTGGCGCTTTTGCCCGCTACCGTTACCCGGCCTCTCGTCGGCTCGATCAAATCGGCCATGAGCCGAAGCAGCGTCGTTTTTCCGCACCCGGACGGCCCAAGAAGCGAGACGAACTCCCCCTTGGCAATATCCAGGCTCACTTGATGCAGCGCCAACACATCCGCCGTGTCCGTCTGATAGCGCATCTCCACATTTTCCAATTGAATTTCAGGAACTTTTGTCGCAATAAGTGACATCGATATTCCCCCTATCCCTGAATTATTTATTAAATGTGATGTTTGTTAACACCAATATTAACATTTTAAGCAAAATTGCATGACTGATGTAGCTTTAACTAACATGTTACACCGCTCCCTTCCCATCGACACTAGACAAAAAGTAAAATAGCTTTGGTGAAATTCCGTCATTTTGTCCAGCCTGCCGGTTTGATTGTCAAAAATCCGCCCATTTACCGATATATTCGAATAAGGATTTTATCTTTTGAAAGGAGACGCTTGAGTGGGGTCATTTATCTCGAATTATATAGTCATCGTCGCGTTATCCGGCGTACTGAGCGTACTGCTCGCCCTCTTCGCCTATTTCAAGGATACCAATTTCGCGGGAGTCAACGCGTTTATCGTCAGCTCATGCGCTTCCGCCATATATACCTTCGGATTCGCTCTGGAACTGTCGGGCCATTCGATGCGGGAAATCAATCTGTGGCTCAAAATCGAATACCTGGGCATGCCGTTCATTGCGCCCGCCAGCCTGCTTATGGTCATCCATTTTCTGGGGATGGAACGCCTGATTACGAGAGCCCGGCTGATCGGTTTCGGCTTCATTCCCTGCCTGACAACGGTAATGGTCTGGACCAATGACTATCACCATTTGTTCTACCGCTCGCTGTATTTAAGACCGTTTTCGCCTGCGCCGCTCGTTGATTTCGTCATGGGCCCCGGCTATATCGTTCACGGCAGCTTTACCTTCGGCTGTCTGCTGGCCGCCACTTGCCTCATGCTGTCGCAGTGGAACAAGATGAAGCGGGTATACCGCCGGCAGTTCCTGACCATCCTGCTTGGGCTCGCGCTGCCTACGATAGGCTCCTTTATATACTTGATGGGCAAGACGCCTTACGGCATGGACCCGGTGCCGGTCATTATGAGTCTGACCTCCGCGCTGTACATCTGGGCCATCCTCTCCAGAGGCATGCTGACCGCCGCGCCAATCGCACGAAGCAATCTGTTTGAAAGCATGCGCGACGGCGTGCTCGTGATGGACTTTTCCGACCGGCTCATCGACTTCAACCGGGCCGCGGCGGGAATGATACAGGGGCTGGATGCCGCCTCCATCGGCCATCCATTGGCCCGGATCTTTCTCCCTGGAGGCAAGGAAGCGGTCGCCTATGTTATGGAAGCCGATCCCCTGCATCAGGAAGAGCGGGAATTGCAATGGTCGAACGGGGACGACATTTGCTATTACGAAATCCGCTCTTCGCCCGTTATCAAGCGCGGCGGGCAAGTGGCGGGGCGGATGATCATGCTGATCGATGTGACCGAGCGGAAGCTGCTCCAGGACAAGCTGCGGCAGCTTGCCACCATTGACAGCCTGACGGGAATTTGCAACCGTACCTACTTTATGGAGCAAAGCAGCGAGGTGCTGAAGAACTGCTCGCCGGAGAACGGCAGCATGTCAATCGCGCTGTTTGACGTCGATCACTTCAAGAACATTAACGACCGTTACGGCCATGGGTTCGGCGATTCGGCGCTGTGTCATATTACGGATATTTGCCGCAGCCATCTTCGTCAAGGCGATGTGTTCGGACGCTACGGGGGCGAGGAATTCGTGCTGTGCCTGCCGGACACTTCGCTGGATCAGGCGGCGCGGCTGGCCGACCGTATCCGCAGGGCGATCGAGGCCGAAAGCCTGCAGACGCCTAACGGCCGCATCAGCGTCACCGTCAGCTTCGGCGTGACGGAGGCTGTGCCCGGCTGTACGCTGGAGGAGCTGCTTACGGAAGCCGACCATGCCCTGTACGCCTCCAAACGCGGCGGGCGCAATGCCGTGCATCTGTCGGACGGCTCCGGAATTACCCGCTTTTCGGAGGGTTCGCCTTCTTACATCCGGGCCTCCTGCAATGGATAGGCATCGGCAAAAGGGACCGTCTTCCTGTTATGGGAATCGGTTCCTTTTTCTGTATTTCGCATTAATTATAAGGTCCGGCGGTACTTTAATCTTTCTTTCTTGTTTTTCATCAGTCCTTTTCAGTTTAAATAGAAGATATCCGGTACTGGCCGGACAGATTTATGCTAAGAATGGGAAGAATAGGAGGAGATCCTTGTGATCAAGATCGGTTTGACGGGATTCGGCGACCATGAAGAACTGTACGGCAAAATCAAGCCCGCCGACCGGTTGCCCGCGTACAGCGCGCATTTTTCCATCGTGGAAATCGACAGCTCCTTCTATGCCGTTCAGCCGGTTAAAAATTACGTCAAATGGGTGAGCCAGACGCCGGGCGATTTCGGTTTCATTGTCAAAGCCTATCAGGGAATGACTGGACATCTGCGGGGCAAAAAAAATTATTTCGATACCGCCGAAGAAATGTTTCAGGCGTTTCATACTTCCATAGAGCCCGTCATTGAGGCGGGCAAGCTGACCATGACGCTCTTTCAGTTCCCCCCGTGGTTCGACTGTACGAAGGAGAACGTGGATGTGCTGCGCGAAACCAGGGAGCGGATGAAGGATGTGCCCTGCGCGCTTGAATTCCGCAACTCCACCTGGTACAGCCCTGAATACCGGGAACGGACGCTGGCGTTTATGAAAAAAGAAGGCTGGATTCACACGGTGGTCGATGAGCCGCAGGCCGGAATCGGATCTATTCCGATCGTGTCCGTGGCGACTTCGCCGGAGGCAACTTATGTGCGGATGCATGGACGAAACGCCAAGGGCTGGCATCAGAGCAGTCATCCCGATTGGCGCAAGCTGCGGTATCTGTACCGTTACAGTACGGAAGAGCTGGCGGAATGGCAGCTCCGGCTGAAAGAACTGGAGAAGGACTCACGGAACGCGTATGTGGTCTTTAACAATAATTCGGCGGGTGACGCCACCCCTAATGCCAAGGAGCTGCAGGTTCTTCTCGGCGGAGACGACAGCGGCCTTGCACCGCTGCAATTGGATTTGTTCAACAACCCATCATGATTTACATATAATGGATTTGTTCTGTGCGCCGCTGGATATGAAGCAATAATAGGGAGGCAAATCATGATGAAGCGCAATCATACAATGATGCAGTTCTTCGAGTGGCATGTGGCTGCCGACGGCGAGCATTGGAAGCGACTGGCGAAGCTTGCGCCGGAGCTGAAAGCAGCGGGAATCGACGCCGTCTGGATTCCTCCGGTGACGAAAGGCCAATCCCCCGAAGATACCGGGTACGGCGTATATGATCTGTACGATCTTGGGGAGTTCGATCAAAAGGGCAGCGTCCGGACAAAATACGGGACGAAGCAGGATCTGATCGACGCGATTGCGGAATGTGTAAGGAACGGGATTGCGGTCTATGTCGATCTGGTCATGAACCACAAAGCCGGCGCGGATGAAACGGAGGCGTTCCAGGTCGTCGAAGTCGATCCGGAGAACCGCCTGGAGGTCATATCCGAGCCGTTCGAAATTGAAGGCTGGACGAAATTCACGTTTCCCGGACGCGGCGACCAGTACTCTTCCTTCAAATGGAACTTCCAGCATTTCAACGGCACGGACTATGACGCCAAGGAAGAGCGGACCGGCATCTTTAAGATCATCGGGGAAAACAAGGACTGGAGCCGCAATGTCGACGACGAGTTCGGAAACTACGACTACCTGATGTTCGCCAATATTGATTACGGCAATCCCGTCGTACGCGCCGAAATGCTGGAGTGGGGAAAATGGCTCGTCGATACGCTCCAATGCAGCGGCTACCGGCTGGACGCCATCAAGCATATCAATTATGAATTTATCGGCGAATTCGCGGCGGAAATGACCCGCAAGCGCGGGGAGGATTTCTATATTGTCGGCGAATTCTGGAATCCGGATGTTGAAGCCTGCCGCCAGTTTCTGGACACGGTTGACTATCAGATCGACCTGTTCGATGTGGCGCTCCACTATAAATTCCATGCCGCTTCGCTGAGCGGCCGGGACTTCGATCTGACCACCCTTTTCGATGATACGCTGGTGCAGACGCACCCCACCCATGCTGTCACTTTTATCGACAATCACGATTCTCAGCCCCATGAGTCGCTGGAATCTTGGGTCGGCGACTGGTTCAAGCTGAGCGCGTATGCGCTGATCCTGCTTCGCCAAGATGGGTATCCCGTTGTATTTTACGGCGATTATTACGGCATCGGCGGACCGACGAAGGTTGAAGGCAAGCGCGAAGACATCGACCGTCTGCTGTGCGCCCGCTACCATAAATCCTACGGCGAACAGAATGATTACTTCGATCATCCGAATACGATCGGCTGGGTGCGACGGGGAGTCGAGGAAATTCCAGAGTCGGGCTGCGCGGTCGTGGTATCGAACGGAGACGACGGCGAGAAGAGCATGTTCATCGGTGAGGAGCGCGCCGGGGAGGTCTGGGTCGATCTGACGCTGAGCCGGGAAGATACGGTAGAGATTGGTGAAGACGGATGGGCCGTCTTTCCCGTAAACGGCGGCGACGTGTCCGTGTGGGCGCTGCCGCTCGAGCAGCCGGACGGCGAAGAGGACAGCTCTAAAGCCGCCATTGAAACAGAAGATGCCGCGAAGGAAGGTAAACCGGAGAAGAAATAGACGGAGGGGCAGTGCCGGGTTTCCGGAAACGGAGTCCTTCCCAAGACACGGCAAGCCCCGCTGTCCGCGATAATGCATGCGGACGGCGGGGCTGCTGTTGTTTTGATGCTAAAAAGTTTATATATTAATAGTTTGACGCTTCAGGCTAAGCCTTTTCTTCATATGCGTTCTTACCAAGCCAAACGCCGTTCGTTCCGCCCACAATCCGTTCGATCGGATACACCTTCCATACGGCGGTCACAACCGATGCGCACAGCGCGGCCTTTAGGAAGTCCCCCGGAAGGAACGGCAGCATGCCCGCGGTCAGCGCTTTGGGCAGCGTATCGAGGCTAGGAATCGAGTGAACCAGCCAGGCGACGCCGCTCGGGTAGACCAGCAGGGAGCCGAACAGAAAGTTCACCAGGAGCAGCTTGCCGACGGTGAACTTGCCCTTCGACATCCGCTGGGCGAACCATCCAATCAGGAAGGCTGAAACCGGCCAGGCGAAAATATAACCGGCGGTCGGGCCGACCAGGACGGATATGCCTCCCCTTCCCGCCAATACGGGAAAGCCCGCGGCAGCAAGGCCAATGACGATCAGGACGGCGATTGTTCCATATCTGGCACCCAGCACGGAACCGGCGAGCATAACAGCCAGCGTCTGCAGGGTAATAGGCACCGTTGAAAAAGGAAGCGACACTTTCATTGAGCTTAACGCGATCATCACGCCCGCAAAGAGCGCGCTGAAAATAAGCCCGCGCAAGGACCATCTGTTCATGAGTTAAACATTCCTCCAATTTTTTTAGATCAATATACCATCTTCCCCCGAATACATCAACGCGTTAATTTGATATAATCGTTATCGCAAGCGAGTGTCAGTCTTATAGGAAAGAGAGCGGTCATCATGATTAATGTCAGTCACTTGAACCTGACACTGCTGGACGGCCAGCAGAGCCTGACGGTGCTTCAGGATATTAACATACATATCGAAAAAGGGGAATGGGTCGCACTGACGGGCGCCAACGGCAGCGGCAAATCCAGCCTCGTCCGGACCTTCAACGGGCTGCTTGTTCCTTCCGGCGGCAGTCTTACGGCGGCCGGGCTTGATTTGCGGTCACCCGAAAACCGCAGCGCCGTCAAACGGAGCATCCAGCTCGTCTTTCAGAGCCCGGAAGCTCAGACCATCGGCTCAACACCGGAGGAGGATGTCGCCTTTGGTCTTGAGAACCGGGGAATTTCCCGGGAGGAGATGAAGACGCGGACGCTGAACGCGCTGCGGCGGGCGGGCCTTGGGCACAAAGCCGGTGCGCCCGTATCGGAGCTGTCGGGAGGAGAGCGGCAGCGCCTGGCCATCGCCTGCTGCCTGGCGCTGGAAGCGGAGATGATCATTTTTGACGAAGCAACTTCCATGCTGGACCCGGTCTCCCGCAAAGAGATCTTCGCGTTCAGCCGGGAATTGTGGCGGCGGGGAGTTACCGTGCTGTGGGTGACGCA
The DNA here is from genome assembly GCF_013393385.1 of Paenibacillus sp. URB8-2. Classification (NCBI taxonomy): domain Bacteria; kingdom Bacillati; phylum Bacillota; class Bacilli; order Caryophanales; family Paenibacillaceae; genus Paenibacillus; species Paenibacillus sp. URB8-2. Next base: position 5,378,202 of record NZ_AP023239.1, read on the forward strand.
GCGGATGGAGGAGCTGGCAGCGGCGGAGCGCGTAGCCGTTATGGACTTTGGACGGCTGGTGTACGACGGCGATCCGCGGACGCTCTTTTATGACTCCGGGCTGCCTGCCGCGCTTCGCTGGGAAGATTCCCCCGTCATCGGCATCGGCCGGATGATGCGGGACAGCGGCTGGCCGGCCGAGCTGCTGCCGCTGACGGAACAGCAGTTGGAGGAGACGCTATGCCGATACAGCTGACCGGCGTGTCCTACCGTTACGGCCACTCCCCCGCCCTGCGCGATATCAATCTGCTGATTCCGGAAGGCGGTCTTACGGTCCTGTGCGGCGTAACGGGCAGCGGCAAATCTACGCTGCTTCGGCTGCTTTCCGGGCTTGAGAAGCCTTCCTCGGGCAGCATTGACTATTCGCACGCGGACTCCTCCGCTTCCGTCTCTATCGTCTTCCAGCAGCCGGAGAGCCAGCTCTTCGCCGGAAGCGTCAGGAAGGATGTCGAGTATGGATTGGAGCAGCGGGACGTCCCTGAGCCTCGGCGGAGCGAGGCGGCAGACCGGGCGATGCGGCAGGCGGGACTCGCCCCCGAACAATACGGCCAGCGCTCGCCGTTCCTGCTGAGCGGCGGCGAGAAGCGCCGCGTCTGCATCGCCGGGGCCATCGCCCCCTGCCGCGGCTGCTTTTGCTGGACGAGCCGACAGCCGGGCTCGACCCGCCCGCCGCCCGCGCGCTGCTGGAGACCGCCGCGGAGCTGAAACGCGGCGGCTATACGATCGTGGTCGCCACGCACGATCTGGACTGCTTCTTCCCGCTGGCCGATCAGGTCGCGGTGCTGGCGCAAGGAGCCTTGCGCTATAGCGGGCCGCCGGACGGCCTGTGGAAGGGTGCCCGCGTGCTGGAAGACGCGGGCCTCGAACCTCCGGCCTATATAAGGATCGGCCGGATGCTCATGCGCCAAGGCGGGCTGGACGTGCTGCCCGCCGGCGCAGGGGATTTGCTGGCGAAGCTGGACCCGCTTCGCCTTGCTTACCCCGGAGGCGGAGCCTGTCCGGGGGCGGGCAACGGAGAGCGGCCTGCTGCGGCCTGCCTTTCCTTTACCGCTGGAGGCGCAGCTTCAGACGCAATCACCGCCTCCGATACCGATACGGACTTGGCGGATGGCAGCGGCAGCGCCAAACGACAGGGCGGAACGGTCTTGCGGACGCTCGACCCGCGGGTAAAATGGCTGGCGATGGCGCTGTGGTCGCTCGTGCTTCTGGGAATGAAGAGCATTCTTCCCCTCGCGCTCGCCACTGTGCTAGTTGCCGTGCTCTTGGCCTGCGGGGGCATAACACGGAAACGGGCGGTCTGGTTCTACCGGCCGTTCCTGCCGATGTTTCTGTTTCTATGGCTTCTGTCAGCCTTTTCATGGAGCGGATCCGACGGAGCGGCCTCCTTTGCCTTTTCACCCGAAGGGGCCTTAACCGGCGGCCTCGCCGTCCTCCGGCTGGGGCTGCTCGTTTCGCTCGGGTTCCTGTTCACCGAGACCACCTCGGGAGGGCCGCTGCGCGAGGGGCTGGAGTGGGCGATTGCGCCGCTGGGAAGGCTGGGCGTCAGAACGCGGAATTGGTCGCTCGCCGTATCCGTCACCTTGCAGTTTATCCCCTGGATTCTGGGCAAAATCTCCGCGCTTCAGCTGGCGCTCGCTTCCCGGGGCAGCCGAAAACGGGGGCTGGCGCGCTGGACGCCGCGGCAGATTTCACTGATGGCGGTCCCCCTGCTTCTGCAGGTCATCGGAATGGGAGACGAGCTGTCCACCGCCATCGAAGCCCGCGGCTATGACCCTTCGAAGCCGCGTACGCCCTGGCTTGTTCTGAGCTGGCGGCGGAAGGACACGGCGGCGCTGCTGCTCATCCTGCTCGCGGCGGCGCTGCTGTGGTGGCTCTCCCGCAGCGGATAGCCCCGCCGATCAGCCGCCTCCGGCCAGCTGGAAGGAAGCTGCTGCCTGCGGAGTCTTCATCTTCCCGTTTCGCCAGGAGACCCAGACCGCGATATACCGCATAAATAAGCCTGCCAGAGCCCATGAGGGCCACAGCAGGCTTATTGGCGTTATGCTATAATGACGCCTTATTCTTCAATCTTGATTGCGGCCGGCTTCGTATCGCCGATTTCCGCCAGATCGTCCAGCGCGTATTCCACAAGCGCCTTAAAGTTGTTCGAGGAGGTCGTCGCACCGCTTACCGCGTCCACTGAACCGATAGACTGTTTCTCAACAAGCTGCTTCTCCAGCTCTTCCGTATATTTGGCCGGATAGGTCTTGTTCTTGGCTTCCATCGCCGTCTTGTAATCGGCGTCTTCCGTCTTCAGCTTGCCGGCTTCGTTCACGTAATCGAACTGTACGCTTGCGATCTTGTGGTCCTTAATCTCCAGATCGATCTGTGGCTTCCAGCCGTGGTCGTCGAACGTGTCGGCGGCTACTTTGTACGTACCGTCCTCATACAGCGGAACGATGGCCGTCGCCGTGTCTCCGGCTTCCGCTTTGATCAGAGCAGCGGCGGCAAGCTCATTGAAGTTTCTGGACGAATGCGTTGCTCCGGAAACCGCATCGACCTTGGCTGCGTCCTGTGAGGTTACCAGCTCTTGCCCCAGCTTGTCGAAGGCTTCGCGGGGCGTGAATTTATTGGCTTCCGAGAATCCTTTGATATAGGCTTCGTTCTTGCTTCTGAGCTCGCCTGCTTCATTGATGTAATCATAATAAGCCTTCTCGATCTTGCCTCCGGTTACAGTCACTTCCACATAAGCCTTCCAGTTTCTCACATCGTTGCGGTCATACTCGGCTTTGTAGACTCCATCTTTAAAAACACCCGCAGCCGGCGCTGCGGAAGTTTCCGCCGTACTAGTCGCCGCTGTCGTCGGCTCGCTGCTTGGGCTTGCTGTCGCAGCCGAGTTGTTATTCGAATTTCCGCAAGCCGTCAGAATAAGCGTCAACATCAGAAGAAGCACGGATAAGTTCTTTGTGTTTTTCATTCCATAACCCCCAGTTATGTTATTTTTTTCACATCCTTATTTTAACATTTTAGGTCCGTGTCGTACATTTATTTACATCTTCCAGCGCAAAAAATCAGCCGACACGTTTGGAATGAAGACAAAATTGCAAATTCCTGCACATTCCATGAAACAAAAAAGCTGTCCCCCAGCCGCTCATGGCGGCTTCATCAGAGGACAGCCTTTTGCTATTTCCGCGCTTTCGGATGGCGGGAGACGAGCCTCACCAGATCCAGCGTCAGCACGGGCAGGGACAGGGAGACGGGATAAGCCAGGTAACGGGGCTCCCATTCCGGCGAAAATTTCTCCTTGTAGCGGCGGAGGCCCAAGAATCCGTACCAATGCCCTCCGCGCTTGAAGACCAGATGGGCGATTTTCTCTTCACGGAGCGAGCCCGCGTTCCGGCCTACGCTGGACAGAGGCGCGTTGCCGAGATTGAACCTTGCGTACCCCTCGGCCTTGGCCCATTCCAGCAGAGAGATAAACAGGAAGTCCATCGTTCCGTTCGGACTTTTCAGGCGATGGCGCATCAGGTCGATGGAAACGGCAGCTCCGCCGTCGTAGCCCGGCGCAAGCGAGGCGAAGGCGATAACGGCGTCTTCGGCATCCCGCAGCAGGGCAAGCGGCGCAAGCTGCAGATACGATTCGTCAAACCATCCGAGCGAATAGCCTTTTTCCGCCCGGCCTCTCAGCCATTCCTCCGAAATCTGCCGAAGCTCTTGCAGCAGCTCCGCCCCGTGCGGAGGCTTTGCCAATTCGAACGTGCAGCCTTCGCGTTCAAAGCGGTGGGCTACACTCCGCAAATCGCTGTTTCTTTTGCCGCCGAGGGTGAACCGGTCCAGCGGCACCAGCGCCTCTTCGCCAAGTTTAAAGAAGCGGTAGCCCTGCTCATGATAGATCGGCAGATAGGCGGGCGTCGCCTGGTAGAAGACCACGGTAAGACCGTACCTGTCAGCCTCCGTCCGAAACTCGCTGATCGCGTCGTTCACAAGATTTCGAGGGCCGAGCGGGTCGCCGAGCACGACAAGCTTGTCCCGCACTCTGGCAAAAGGAAACATGACCTTCCCGTCCTGCGCCCAGTAGAAGCTCTTGTCGCCCGTGAAGAGCACATGGGTCAGGGCGTTGCCGGGTTCCGTCTCCAGATACCGCCGCAGCCGGTCCATGTCCGGCGGCGCGGTCAGCGCCTCCGCCCGCCGGTTGGGCCGAAGCGCCACAACCATGGAGAGCAGCAGCCAGGCCGCCGCCAATCCGCCCACAGCCGTATAGGCGAAATGGCCGTGCTGCTGCAGCCATTCGGGCTGCGCTCCGGGCCGCAGGGCTTTGAAGAAGCCGCGGTGCGAGTAGCTTGCCAGCAGATCATAGCTCAAGGCGATGAAGGATGTCAGCAGCAGCCACCCCAGCAGGCTTTGCCGCGAAATCGGCGCGCTGATCCGGTAGAAACGCGCCCTTGAAATCCACAGAAGAAAGGCGACTAGCAGCAGAAAGATCGCCTCTTCGTAATCAAAACCTTTGGTAAAGGCGAACACTGCTCCAAGACCCAGCAGAACGCCCGACCAGATATAGGCTCTGCGGATGTGCAGCGAAATGCCCCTGGATAGCAGCACCAGCATAAAGCCGATTACCACCGATAAATGATGCGAGAGCCGCATGATCGGAAGCGACAGAAGATTCTCCGTGAAGCGCAGCCGGTACAGCAGCTCGGGAGTGGCCGCCGACAGCAGCAGAATCAGGCCGGCCACAAGGACAAGCTTGCCGAGCGCCCATCCGCCAAGATCGCTCAGAAAGGTGTACTGGCCGGGCCACCCCCAAATCTTTTGCCAAGTGTTAAGGGACGTCTCCATGGCCGAACCGCGCAGCAGCCGTATGCCCTGTTGTCCGATTTCGAGCGCCGCCAGCACAAGTCCGATCAGCCATGGAACGACATAATAGAACAGACGGAAAATGACGAGTACCGCCATCGCCCGTTCGCTTGCATATCCCATCTGCTGCATTCCAAGCAGCGCGATCAGATCAAATGCGCCGATGCCTCCAGGGGCCATGCTGAGTATGCCCGCAATCGCCGCAATGACGTACAGACTCATCACCGGCTGGAAATGAACGCCGCCCAAAATGTATCCCGCGATCACCGAAAAGGTAATTCCCGCGCTGAGCCATTCCAGCAATGAGGAGCCCACCGAGGCGTATACCGTCATCCACGGCGTTCTCCCTTCTCCCCGGTTGATCCATTTGGCGAACAGAGAGGAACGCTGGACGATGATAAAAAAGGGCAGATAGAGCGCCATGCCCCAAACGGCGAACACAAGCCACCGATGCTCGCGGAGGAGCTCCTCCCCCGGCAGAATGCCGAAGAGGTTGGCCCAGGACAGCAGCGACAGGCCCGTAATCATGAGCGGCGACAAAAAGACGATCGCCGGCGTCAGGACCGCTGTGGGCACTCCGCTTTTTTTATAGAGCAGCGTACGCAGACCGACTCCCGCCAGACCGGCAAATCCAATCAAATTGTTGAAGGTATTGGCGATCCACGAATAGCGGAAGGTGCTCCATACCCCGATCTTCATCCGGAAGTGGGCGCGGATCAGAAAATCGTAGGCGCTCATGGCCGCAACCGCCGCCAGCGCCGTCGCCATCATCCGCAGAATATCCGGCACCGGAACGTGTCTTAGTTCATGCAGCGTTTGGGCAAGCCTGACCCCCTTCAGTTCATGCTGCCCCTCTAAGTATACAAGCACGATAATAATCAGCGGAAACAACACCCGAACCGCCTTGATGCGATAAATCGACACCAGCAGCCTTACCAGCTTAATTTGTTCCAGCCTTTGTTTGTTTGTATGCATTTCCGTACCTGCCTTTAGTTGCATTAGCGTCTTTCGTCCTGTCCGGGCCGGAATACGCGTTTTGTGATGAATGAGTGCTGTACCGTTAGACGACAGCCACTTCCACATCCCTGAATCCTTTAAAATCCTACCCCTAACAAGCCCCTTATGCAACAAACAGCGAAGAAATCTTGTCAAAACTACGACCCGGCCTTTTTGTACCGTTCAAGTTTTGTTATAAGCCCCGCCCCTTGTACCATTGCCCGTCAAAAGAAAGGTTCAGCGCCTGTCCCAATAAAGTGCCGAATTGTATGAATTCTCTTCCCCTTGCGGTGATCAGATTTCCGTCCTGGACCAAAGGTTCCTCGGAATAATTCTCCGGTTCAAAAACGCCCGTCTTCTGTCGATTTTCCTCCGTCATACCGACCGTATATTTCTTTCCTTGCAGAAGTCCCGCCTTCGCCAGCAGAAACGGTGAACTGGAAATACTCGCAATGAGAGAAGCTTTGCTCCCTGTTCTCCGTATAAACTCAATTAAATCCGCCTCATTCTGCAATGCCAGTATATCCATACATCCCGTTAGCAAAAGGCTGTCTATTTCCGCTTGGTTGAATTGGGCAATTGTCGTATCAGGAATACATATTAGTCCCGCCTCTCCCCTGACCGGCTGATCATTCAAACCTACGGTTACTACGGGCTTCTTCCCTTGCATAAGAATGGACAATGCGACAGTCATTTCGTACTCGCTAAATTGGGGATACAATAATACTGCCGTTTTTTTCATAGACTTCCCCCGCCCGCCTCGATATAAATTTCAGTAATTATATGGTAAATCAGACTTGTTCAAGTGTATCACATGCTGCCTTCGCTAGAAACAGACATCCTCGCCCTCTCACAATCTCTTCAAACGGCATTAAGGCTTTAGACACAAAAATATAAGCCCTTCTCTTCCCGCCTGTTCAGTGGGATGAGGGGCTTAGCGGAACGAATTATATCCGGACGTCGAACCGTCCTTCGCTGTCCGTCGTTGCCATACTGGCCGCGGCGCTGGAAGTTCCGCCGGAACTGGCCGCCGATGTGTACAATTTGCTGGTGGCGCCGGATACGGAAGATATATTCATAGGTACTCCCGACGGTCTGAATGTTTCCTGAAAGCAAGCGGCCCGGCGAAGCGTTTAATCCGGAATGCGCGAAACTTTATCTGCCATTCGACCGTCTTTATCATTGGATTTATTTTCCATAATAAGGAGTGGTAAGCAGGATGAGAAAACGTTGGGCATTAATGGTTCTATGTACTGCAATCCTCATTTCGGGTACAGGGTTTGCAGATTCATCCGTAAAGCGGATGGAGTTGTCAAAAACACCGATAGATTATAGCCCCGTACGGCCCGCAAGTGACGGACAATTCCATGATGGCTTACTTTTCGCCGAACAATCGGATGGCACTCTTGCCTACTACAACACCAAAGGGCAAGAAGCCTTTATTCTGCCTGACAACATTAAACCATTGAGCGATTTCTTCGAGCAGCGGGCACTGGTGATAAACAAGACGACCAAGCGAATAGGATACATCAACACAAAAGGCGCATTAGCGGTTCCTTGCAAGTATGCGGACGGGGGATATTTCTCGGAGGGTGTGGCTCATGTGTCCATTCCCGATTCGGATAAACAGCTTATAATCGACCGGTCGGGAAAAATGGGGCATGTCTTCCTAAAGAAATACGACTCCGACTTTTATTTCACCGGCGAATTGGCCATTCCTTATCAATACACCCGTGGACGCGGGTTTTCCGAAGGATTAGCCCTTGTCCAAAACAGTAAAGGGAAATACGGGTATATTGATGCAGCAGGCAAAACGGTTATTCCTTTTAAGTACGAAGACGGGGGCGATTTCTCCGAAGGGATGGCGGCTGTGAAGAACACCGAGGGGAGATGGGGATATATCCATACAAGCGGGAAGACTGCTATTCCTTTTAAATATAAGAGTGCCGGCAACTTCAGTGAGGGATTAGCCATTACGTATAATCGAAGTGGAAAGGTTGGATTTATCGATAAAAATGGCAAATTAATTATTGCTTATCAGCAATACAATAGAGCATTTGATTTTAAAGAAGGCTTGGCCTTGGTTGGAATTACATCCGATTCCAATTCGGGCGGCAAATTTGGCTTTATGGACCGCCAAGGCAAATTGCTTACCGCGCTTGTATATCAGGTGGAATCTTCTTCTTTTAATGGCGGAGCAGCAGTCGGCTTTAAGGGTTTTGGCAAGGGTGACATCCTAACCAAGCGTTCTACTTCAAAGTAGAAGGTTCACCCGGCAGAAAGGAATAGCTGATTAGTAATCTTTAAAAATAGCCGCGGCATCACGCCGCGGCTTAACGCATTTTTATGAGCTTCAGTTCTTATAACTCCGCATTTTCACTTTCGGCTTTTGCAAGATGACGCGCCGAGGTCCCTTTTTGCTCCACCGCTTTCCTTACCCGCCCGCTAATCAGCGTAATGCTCAGCAGAATGACCGCCAAACCGGCCACCGTATTCAGATAGACCGATTCATGCAGAAAAATCACTCCCCACAGCAATCCGAACACCGGGACGAGAAAGGTTACGCTCACTGTTTTGACCGCGCCGACACTTGCGATCAGCCGAAAATAAAGAAGGTAGGCAAAGGCGGTGCATAACAGCGAAAGGCCGAGCACCGACAGCACCGCCGCCATAGTGGGCCGCTCCGGCGGCGGAAATACTGCGGCGAGCGGCAGCAGCAAGACTGCCGCACCGAGCTGCTGGCCGATAGCGAGCGTCAGCGGCGGCACTCCCTTGCCGACCCGGGCCGCGTACAATCCCCCGAATCCATAGGCCAGTGCGGCGCCAAGCGAGAACAATACGGAGGTCAGCATCGTCTTGTCCATCGGCTCCGGGCTCCAGCCGACCAGAACTCCAACGCCGCCCAGCCCCAAAATAAGTCCCGCCGCCCGGGTCAAGCCGGGCCTCTCCCCGCCGGTGCCCCAAGCCGCCAGGGCGGCAAAGATCGGCGTGGTCGCATTCAGGATGGCGGCCAGGGAAGCGCTCAGATGCAGCTCCGCCGCGCAGATGAGCGAGAACGGCAGCGCGGCGTTCAGCCCGCCCAGCAGGAGAAACGGCTTCCAGTGCCTGAGGAGCCCGATTGTGCTGCGCGTAAGTGCGGCGTACAGCAGCAGGGCGCCGGCCGCGACGGCGACTCTAAGCTCGGTCGTAACGACCGGGCCGAAGATCGGCGAGGCGATGCGCATAAACAGAAAAGAGGCTCCCCAGATGAGGGCCAGAAGCAGCAGCGCGGACAAATCTTTTCTGCTCATTCCATCCGCCCCTCTCTTCTCGCCAGCAGGCTGTACGACAGAACGGAGCAGATGCCTGCGCCCGCGATCACCATTCCCATCGGCAGCGCCGTTTCTCCACCTCCCAAGCCGACAAGCGGGGACACCAGCCCGCCCATCAGCAGCGGAAGCAGTCCAAGCATCGCGGAGGCGCTCCCCGCATTCTCTCCCTGATCCTGCATCGCCAGCGAAAAGGTGGTCGTCCCCACGAGCCCCACGCTGGATACGACAGCGAACAGCGCAATCAGCAGCAGCGCGAGCCCACCTTCGGTCAAGATCGAATACAGCAGGAGCAGGCCGCCCAGTGAGCTTTGAAAGAGCCCCCATACAAGCACGCCTCTCTCCCCCAGCCGGCCCGATAAACGTCCGGCGACTTGCCCGGTAATGATGATGCCGAGGCCGTTGACGGCAAAGATGAGACTGTACATTTGCGGAGATACGCCGAAAATATTTTGCAGTACGAAAGATGATCCCGAAATATAGGCGAACATCGCCCCGAAGACAAAGCTTTGCGACAGGACATAACCCATAAACCCAGGATTGCGCAGCAGCTTCCTAAAGGTCGTCAGTGTTTCCTTAAGTCCTCCCTTGGAACGGCGCTCCGGCGGCAGGGTCTCCGGCAGACGCAGCCAGATGGTCAGGCAAAAAATAACGCCAGCCGCGAACAGCACGAAAAAAACGCCCTGCCAAGTCGTAAACCGCAGCAGCTGGCCGCCGATCACCGGCGCCGCGATCGGCCCGAGGCCGTTGACGATCATTAAAAGGGCAAAAAAACGGGTCAGCTCGGAACCCGAATAGAGATCGCGGACGGCGGCGCGCGATATGACGACTCCCACCGAGCCGGACAGTCCCTGGATCAGGCGCATCACCACCAAAAAACCGATGGATGGGCTGAATGCGCAGAGCAGCGAGGACAGAGCGTATACGGACATGCCGATCATCAGCGGGCGGCGGCGTCCGTAAACATCGCTCAGCGGCCCCGCAAGCAGCTGCCCGAGCGCCAGTCCGATCAGGAAGCAGCTCAGGCTGAGCTGAACGAGCGCGGGCGAAGTGTTAAACGATCTTCCCAGTCCGGGAAGTGCGGGCAGATACATGTCAATCGACAGCGGGCCGATGGTGGCGACTGCGCCCAGAATAGCAGCCAACTGAAGTCTCAGCTTCCGGGAAGACCGGATGTCGGCCGGTTCAAGCCTGCTTACTTTAGAGGTTATATCCATTGTTCTACCTTTCCGTTGCAACCGCATGCTGCTGTTTTTTGTGTCTCTTCATAGTAAACGAAGGAGGCTGAAAAGTTCAATGCCAAGTATCATTCTTAAGCCCGGGCTGCTTCGCATCCGCCGAGATGATCCCCGGCCATTCAGCATATCTTAAGGTCCTGCTTTTATAATGAGGCCAGCATTCGAATGAGAGGAGAGAAGCAATGAACTTGCTCAAAAATCATAAATGGATCGCCGGCCTGACCCTGGCGCTGCTGATATCTCTGGGCGTCTGCATATATTCTCTGGCAAAAGTGAGCGGCAGCGGAGCCTCCGCCGATACCAGTTCCGGCATGCAGTGGCGCGGCGGCGAAGGAGCCCCATTCCGCAGCGGCGAGAGAGGCGCGTTCCCGGGGAGCCGGAACGGGACGCTGCCCCTCGGGCGGCAGAACGCGACGGACGGCGGTTCTGCGGGGGCAGGCGCAGGCGGCGCAACGGACGGCAGCAGCGGGGCCAGTGCAGCCGCAGGTTCCGGGAGCGATGCGGCGGGCGAGGCACAGAGCGCCGCAGACGGCAGTAGCGGGGCCAGTGCGGCCGCAGGCTCCGGGAGCGATGCGGCGGGCGCTGCGCAGAACGCGCCGGGCGGAACCGCGCCCGGCTTCGGCCAAGGCGCAGCTGCCGGTTCCAGATTCGCACGCCCTTCCGGAATGAACGGCGGCGGTGGATTCGGCGGAGGCGGATTCGGAAGCGACGGCCAGTACGGAACGGCGCTGGCCGTATACGCTGCGCTGTTCGCAGGGCTGCTGGCGGCGGCCTTCTATTATGCGAAGGCCGGCAAGCTGCGCATTAACGAGAGCCGCAGAGGGCTCGTCGTCGGCCTGCTACTTGCTGCGGGCCTGTGCCTGAAGCTTGCCGCCGCCCCCTGGATTTCCGGATACCGGGGCGACATCCGCTTTTTTACAACCTGGGCGCAGGCTGCGGCAAAAGGCCTCGGCACTTTTTACGACACCAGCTCCAGCGATTATCCGCCGCTGTACATGTACATCCTGTACGCCACCGGCAAAATCGTGACGCTGCCCCAGATCGAGCCCTATTTCCTGACGCTGATCAAGCTTCCTTCCATTATCGCCGATGCGGTTACCGCAGGTCTGCTGTATAAGGCGGCAAGCCGCTATCTCAGATTCGAGACGGCCTTCTTGATCGCCGGATTTTACATGTTCAACCCGGCAGTGCTCATCAACGCCACGTTCTGGGGGCAGGTCGATTCCTTTTTCACGATGATCGTAGTCGCGTCCGTGTTGGCGATGACCCGTCAGAAGCTCGGCTGGGCGGCCTTTTTCCTGACCCTCTCGATTCTGATGAAGCCGCAGGGCATCATCTATACGCCGGTGCTGCTGATCGCGCTTCTCCGGACGGGCAAGCCGTGGCCTTGGCTGAAAGCGGCGGTGATTGCCGCCGTGACAACCGTTATTGCCGCGCTGCCCTTCTCTTCGGGCAAGAGTCCGCTGTGGCTCTATCAGCTGTACAGCGGCACAGTGAACGAGTACCCTTACGCTTCGGTGAACGCCTTTAACCTGTTCGGGCTGCTCGGGGCCAATTACGAGGATTCTTCGTCTACGCTCCTGCTCTTCAGCTACCATATTTGGGGCCTGATCTTTATATTCGCCGCTACGCTGCTGTCGGGCTGGTATTACTTGCGCAGCCGCAGCGCCCCATTCGCTTCCCTGTCCGCCCTGCTCCTGATATCGGGTGTATTCACCTTCTCATCAAGCATGCATGAGCGATACCTGTTCCCGGCGGCAGCGCTGGCGCTATTGGCCTACGTCTATTTCAAAGACAGACGCCTTCTTTGGATGTCCTTCGGCTACAGCGCCACCATCTTCCTCAATACGTATGCCGTCTACTACGGCTACGCGAGCCGCGACGGCCATGTCGGCTTCCTGCTGTTCTTCTCGGCGCTGCTCAACATTGCCATGTGCATCCTGCTCGTCAAAGTGATGCAGGACCGGTCGCGGCGGCAGACCCAGGCGAATCAAGCGCAGGCCCTCCTTCAGGAGCCGCTGTAACCTCGCCCCCGGCCGGGTCCTGCTAACGCAAAGCAGCGGCGCTCCCCGAGACGAATATTTGACGTCCCGGGACCGCCGCTGCTTTTTTGTGCTGAAATCATTCCGCCGCGCCCGTGCCGTTGTCCCGCTCTCCGTCCGGTTAAATAAATCCGCCGTTCACGCGCACGGTCTGTCCCGTCACCCATTGGGATTCCGGACCGGCCAGGAACATTACAACCTTCGAAATATCCTCCGGCTCAGCCAAGCGTCCGAATGAATTGGCACTGCCCACCGCCTTGATCTGTTCCTCCGTCTTTCCTACAGTAAAGAGCTCCGTGTTCACCGGACCGGGCGCAACCGCATTAATGGTAATCCCTTTCGGTCCGAGCTCTTTAGCGAGCTGACGGGTAAACTGCTCCACGGCTCCCTTCGTTCCGGCATAGGTGCTGTAAGCCGGGAACATCTGGCCCGTCACCGATGTAGAGAAGTTAATAATGCGTCCGTTCTCCTTCATGTGCAGCGCGGCCTGTTGGATAGCAAAAAACGTCCCTTTGACATTAATCGCAAACTGCTTGTCGAAGTCTTCTTCCGTAGTACTCAAGAGAGGTTTGGTGATCATGACGCCCGCGTTGTTAACGAGGATGTCCACCTGCCCGTAGACGTCCAGCGTCTTCTTGAACAAGCTCTCAACCTCGGCAACCTTGCTGATGTCCGCTTGAATCGCCACCGCTTCCCCGCCACTTTGCTTGATTCCGGCTACCACTTCCTCGGCCTTTGCAGGGCTGCTCGCGTAATTGACGACAACCTTTGCCCCGTGCGATGCCAGCTCCTCCGCGATTTTTTGTCCTATTCCGCGCGATGCGCCCGTTACCAAAGCTACTTTGCCTGCAAGATTCTTTTCCATTATATATCCCATCCTTTTTTGTAATGTTTATTAACTTCCTTGCTTCATCCAAAAATCAATCGATTACTGCAAAACGGCCGGTTTCAACAGCTCCTCCAAACCAATGCGATGCACGAATTCAATGCGCAGCTTCTCCGACAGCTCCGTCACTTCGGCCGCGCCGTCATTCACGAAATCGATGACCGAACGTGCAGGGCGGGTTCCAGCCGGCAGGCTGACGATTCGGGCCACTTCGTCCGCGACCGCTTGCGGATCCGCGTCAGGCGGAGTCAAGGCACTCAAGCGATCCCCCACCTCGTCAAGCAGGTAGTTAATGCGGTCATAAGCTGCCGAGGTCTTCTCGTCCTGAGGATGGCCCGCGCTTGGAAAATGGGACGTCCCTTGCGTAAAGGCGCCGGGTACGACAAATGACGTTTCGATGCCGAACTTAGCAACTTCGTAAGCCATGGTCTGGGCCAGGGAGTCCATAGCGGCTTTGGCGGCTACATAAGGTCCGAGGAACGGAGGGAAGCCGCCGCGTACGGTCGTGCTGCTGATCCAGAGCAGCAGGCCGGATTGCTGCGCCCTCATGTACGGCAGCGCCGCCCGGTTAACCCTCTGCGTACCCAGGACATTCGTATCGAACACCTTGACCATTTCCTCCGGCGAGAAAGCTTCGGCAACTCCGACGACCAAGTGGCCGGCATTGTGCATCACAACGTCCAGTTGTCCGTGCTCCTCAATGATTGTCTGCACCGCGCGATCCGCGGATTCCTGCGAAAGCACGTCCAGCTCCACGGCCTTAATCTTGTAGCCGTTCACTGCGGCGTATTCATGAAGGGCTGTCGCTTTCGAAGCATTGCGCCCCTCTACGTCGCGCATGCTGGCGTATACGGTATGACCGGCTACGGCGAGCGTACGAGCGGATAAGTTTCCGATTCCGGTACCTGCGCCCGTTACGAGCACAACGCTCTTTTTGCTTTGATTCATATTTAACATCTCCTTTTGGGGGTTGGCTCGGGTTGTGCCTTATCGTCCAAAATCTCGTTTGCGTGTTCTTGTTGTTCTTGATGACTCGATTATAGAATGACACAAAACAGATGTCAACTAACAAAATTGTATATTTGTCATTTATTTATCCAGATGCCGTCTGAAGCCTCTCACAGCCACAAATCCCGGTATTGGTGTAACCCTTGGAGTGGATCGTCTTTAAGCTGCCCAAAGCTCGGCATCCGTTGCCAAACGCCTTCCTCACCCCAATAACGAAAAAATACGCCTCTTAGAAACTAACATCAGGATAACCTGACCTGTTTCTAAAAGGCGCATTCTACTTAAGCCCGGAAAGAAGCAATTGCCATACCGTATTGAAGTCTTCGTCGATTCTCTCCGATGCCCACTCATGGGCATGGGAAGGATGATGGAATATCAATGTTGCCAGAAATACGGCCCTTGAAACGGAATCGGCCGAACCCGGCTTGAACTCGCCCGTCCGCATGCCGCGTTCGATGATTAATGCAATTTGCTTCATCAGACGATCGATATGCATCGTGATCATGTCGCCTGATGCCAGCGTAACATCTCCATACATGACAAACATTTCGGCATCATCTACCGCAAACATCCGCTTCTTCTTTATGAGCGTCTCCAGCCACAGTCGCAATTGCTCCTCAGCGCTCCCTTCGGATGTGTTTGCAACCTTCTCCAAAGGCTCGGCAATGCTCTTGTCCAGCCATCTCTCCGTAACGCTCTCCCGCAGAGCGGCTTTACTCGCGAAATGCCGATACAGCGTTCCGTGACTGACCTGGAGAAATTTAGCTATATCCGTAACGGAGGTTTTATCCGGTCCATACCGACGCAGCACCTGTTCAGCGGCATCCAAAATCATGTCTTTCGTCAATGGCAAATCATTTGTCATAGTGTGTAAAAAGAGCAATCGTTCTCCGTATTTGTAGGCTCATAGATTGACCGCTCATTATTCCCCCCTTATGTTACCCCATCATAGCATAAGGAATAGATAAAACAAATATCAATACATCGATTTTGTCATTGATATCGCAAAAGAACGCAGGAACGGCATTGCAGCCCGTGATCCTGCGTTCTTTTATATTATTAACGGGACGGAGCGGCGCCGGATTCGTCCCGGAGTTGTCTAAGGCAATTGCCCGGCGCATCCTTAGCAGCTTTGGCGGTCCAGCCAATCCTTCGCCGCCTCCGCTTCGGCGGCGCTCAGCCGGTGTCCCTGGTTGCCCCATTGCACGGTCACGTCCGCACCTGCGCCGGACAGCAGTTCCTCAAGCTCCTCGGTCTCCGCTTTCGAAATGAGCGGATCGTTAACCCCTGCACCGATGAAGACGGATACGCCGCTTAAGGATGGCGGGGTAAGCCCGCGCAGCGGAACCATCGGATGCAGCAGCACCGCGGAAGAAAAAAGGTTTCCGTAATGCAGCAGCAGACTTCCCGCGATATTGGCTCCATTGGAATAGCCGACGGCCGTAAGCCGGGCCGGATCGAAACCGTATTTTGCCGCCGCCTCATCCAGAAAGGCTTTCACCTCATGTGTACGAGCGATCAGATCGGCTTCGTCGAATACCCCTTCCGACAAGCGCCGGAAGAAACGGGGCATCCCGTTCTCCAGCACATTGCCGCGTATTCCGAGCAGGGAAGAGCCCGGTGAGAGCATTTCGGCGAGCGGCAGCAGATCATGCTCGTTGCCGCCCGTCCCGTGAAACAGTACCAGCGTCGGCTTGTTCGGGTCGGAACCTTGCCGGAAAATATGAATCATTTCGTCTTCACCTCAATTTCCCGTACTTGAAATGGAGCCAGATTGCTCTCAATCTCCGCCCGGTGCGGCTCATACCATGCCGGGAGCATCAGCTTTTCGCCCAGGTGATCCTGATCTTCATCGTTCGCAAAGCCTGGAGGATCAGTTGCAATCTCGAACAGGATGCCGCCCTCTTCACGGAAGTAGATGGCGTTGAAGTAATTCCGGTCCTGCACCGGAGTCACATGAAAGCCCCGGCTCTGTACGAATTCTCTCCACTCCAGCTGCTCCGCATCGTCCTTGGCGCGCCATGCGATATGATGCACCGTACCGCTTCCCCCCGCGCCAAAAGGCAGCGGGTCGGTCTTGATATCGATAATGTTGCCGTACGGTCCCTCCGCTCTGAAGCGCACATAACCGTCTCCCTCGGCTACTCTTTCAAAGCCGAGCGTATGGACCAGCGTATCTTCCGTGCTCGCCGGATTTATGCTGTACAGCACTGCTCCGCCAAATCCCTTAATGGCATGCTCTACCGGAATTCCGCCGAACGACCAAGCACTTAAAGGCCCTTCTTCCCGCTCAACCAGTTCGACCCGCAGGCCGTCATAATCAGCCAGGGAAAGATAGGTCTCCCCGATGCGATGAACGGTGGTATAGGAGATGCCGTAGGTGTTCAGCCGTTCTTCCCAGAATCCAAGCGAACCGGCAGGCACTGCATAGGTCGTCACGCCGACCATGCCGCTGCCGATTCTACCTTTCCGCCCTATAGGCGAAGGAAAGAACGTGATGATCGTGCCCGGTGTGCCGCTTTCATTGCCAAAGTACAGGTGATAGACCTCCGGCGCGTCGAAATTGACTGTTTTTTTCACAAGCCGCAAACCAAGAATGCCTGCATAAAAGTCCGCGTTCCGCTGAGCGTCCTGAACGAACGCTGTAATATGGTGAATACCTGCAGTTTGAAGTGTCATAATAATCATTCTCCTCTCGGTATTAGAAATTAGAAGGTCAATCGGATTAGAACAACAGATGATCCAGTGAAATGGAGCCTGGTCCCGCCAGCGCGACACCCGCCGCCACAACAAGCAACGTCAATGGATATTCATAACCGTTTGCAGTTGCCCAGAAACCATTGGACAAATGTACCTTCATCGCTCCGGCCATGGCCAATATCAGCATCACGGCCCCAACCGGTGTGAACAGCCCTGCCGCGAATAACAATCCGCCTCCAAGCTCAAGAATTCCAGCCAGCACCGCCATTGCCACACCCGGCTTAATGCCTACCGACTCCATCCAGCCGCCTGTTCCCTTCGGGCCGTAGCCCCCGAACCATCCGAACAGCTTCTGCGCTCCATGACCGATAAAAGCAACACCGATAAACAAACGAATCAACAACAATCCTACACTAATCATTTTTAAACCTCTCCATTCTCTTGTGTTTAATAATCTTTACTTTAAGATTTTAGGCAAAAAATTGCGGGCCTCCCGGCAATCATGCTAGGAACCGGCCCCTTTTCCCAGCAGCTTCAACCATTCGGTCGCCTGCTCCTTCTCCTCCGTGTTCAGTCCGCCCATCATCCCGTGAAGCATCGATACATGCTTCGGAAAAATTTCGTCGAACAGCTTCCGGCCCTCTTCGGTAATCTCCGCGTACGTCACGCGGCGGTCCTCGCTGCAGGGAACGCGCTTCAGCAGCCCCTTCTTCTCCAGCTTGTCGATGTTATAGGTGATGCTTCCGCTCGTGACCAGAATCTTCTCTCCGATCTGCTGCAGCGGAATGCGGGTTCTGTGATAGAGCACCTCAAGCACCATAAACTCGGCGGAGGACAGCCCGTAGGTCTTCATATCCTTGACCGCCCGGTCCATCAGACTCCGGTAAGCTTTGGACAGGACGACGAACAGCTTCAGCGACGCCGCTTCATCCCTACCGCATACATCTCCGGCTACGATCAGTTCCTCTTTCGGTCCGCTCATTTCCATCACCTCCATCTTAGTTGACGTATCTTTAAGTTGATTATCTTTAAGTTAAGATAAATATACATCTTTAATTTTAGTTTGTCAACACTTCTGCAAAAATAAACCTGCGGCATTTTATCCGCTCGCCCTGTGGAAATTGACCTGATCTGCAAAAGGGCGTATCCTGTTCTTTGCAATATAAGATTGTATACGCCGCAGGACAGGCCCATTAAGCAAGGCATAGCCATTTCTTCTTGCTGAAAAAATCTTTCTAAAAAAAATCTTTCTATATAAGGAGGGCTGCGCTATGACTTCCCGCTTGAACCCCGGCCATGCCGAAGATCAAGTTCATAAGGAGCAGGAACAGGCATCCCTCGGCGTCCTGATCGTCACGGCCGTGGACGCCGAGGCGGAAGCCGTCCGGCGCGGCCTCGGCGGCGCGGCCGGCTTCACCGTCATTGCCGCGGGCGCGGGCCCCGCCGCAAGCGCGGCCGGGACCGCCGCGGCCCTTGCGGCCGGCTCCTACGGCTGCGTCGTCAGCGCCGGGATCGGCGGCGGCTTCCCCGGCAGGGCGGCGCTCGGCTCGCTGGTCGTTGCCAGCGAGCTGATCTTCGCCGACCTCGGGGCCGAGACGCCGGAGGGCTTCCGCAGCGCAGCCGAGCTCGGCTTCGGCCGCGTCGGATACCCGGCTGACTCAGGCCGGGTACAGCGGCTCGCCGCCGGGCTTGCGGCGGCGGGGCTTGCCGTGAGCACGGGACCGGTGCTCACAGTTTCGACGGCGACCGGTTCCGCGGAGACGGCCGCCGCTCTTGCGGCGCGCGTGCCCGGCGCGGCCGCCGAAGCCATGGAAGGCTGCGGGGTCGCCGCAGCCGCCCTGGCGCGGAATCTCCCGGTGCTGGAGATTCGCGCGATCTCGAACCCGGTCGGTCCCCGCGACCGGGCGGCCTGGCGCATCGGCGAGGCGCTGGAAGCGCTCGCCGCCGCCGGGCCCATACTATCGGAGGTGCTGAAATGACCGCAGAACTGAACATTGCTTATTCGCCTTGCCCCAACGATACGTTTGTCTTTCATGCTTGGGCGCATGGCCTTATACCCGGCGCCCCGAAGCTCAATGTCACCTACGCCGACATTGACGTTACGAACGGTCTCGCCGCCGAAGGGACAGGCCCCGAAATCCTCAAAATCTCCTACGCCGCCCTGCCCTGGGTGCTGGACCGGTACGCGCTGCTGCCCTGCGGCGGCGCACTTGGCCGCGGCTGTGGGACCGCTCCTGCTGACCAAGGGGGCCCGCAGGATGCGAAGAGCCCGGCTGCGCTGTCTGGCCGCCGGGTCGCTGTGCCGAGCGAGCGTTCCACCGCCTATCTGCTGTTCCGGTTGTGGGCGGCGAACCATGTCCCCGGAGGCGTCGGCGAAATCGTCGTCATGCCTTTCAACGAAATTATGCCCGCTGTGCAGGCCGGGAAGATTGACGCCGGACTCGTCATCCACGAGGCCCGGTTCACCTATACTTCATATGGGCTGCATATGCTGGTCGACCTCGGGAACTGGTGGGAGAGCGACACGGGACTTCCTATTCCGCTCGGGGCGATTGTCGCCCGCCGTGATCTGCTGGACAAGGACACCATCAGCGGGTGGATTCGCGGCTCGCTCCGGCACGCCTGGGACAACCCTGCGGCTTCGCGGAAATATGTTCTGGGGCACGCCCAAGAGCTGTCGCCGCAGGTGGCCAAATCGCACATCGATCTCTACGTGAACGACTTTACTATGGATCTGGGCGACAGCGGCTATGCCGCCATTTCATCCCTGCTGGGCAGGGCGGCGGCCGAAGGCCTCGTTCCCCCGATAGATCCCGCGCTGCTGCGTTAATTGTTGCTGCAGCCCCAAACCTAAGTTAATCCCCGGGAATGCTTCCTGTCTGAAGCGCTCCCGGGGATTTTTTGCACAAAATTCTGTAAGCTCTTTCTTTTAAAATTGGTTCCTCCGTTCTTGAATGCAGAGCAAATTGGTGTCTTCAAGCAAATGGCTTGGAAAGTTCATCGACTATTTTTCAGCCGTCAAAAACACCGCGTCACTTACTGCGGTTTCCGTCATAAACTGGTATAATATCCATCAAAATACTTGGTAAACGGAGAGTGAACCCATGATTCCCGAAGGAAACCGCCTATCCAATATTGTACGCTTTACGGGCTTTCAGAACGAGTACGACCGTTACCGTCCCGAAGCGCCCAAGCTCGTGACCGAACTGCTTACGGGCTATTTAAAGCGCAGGCCCTCCCTAGTGGTGGATCTCGGCTGCGGCACCGGACTGTCTACCTTTTTATGGCGGACGGCCGCCGATGCCGTCATCGGTATTGAGCCGGGCGATGATATGCGCGGGAAGGCGCTGGAGAAGTGGGAAGCTCTCGGCAGTCCGGACAGCATTTCGTTCATCCCGGGATATTCCAATGCGCTTGGCCTGCCGCCCGGGAGCGCCGAAATCGTGACCTGCTCCCAGTCGTTCCACTGGATGGAGCCTTCAAGCACACTGAAGGAAGCTGCGCGGGTGCTGAGACCGGGCGGGATCTTCGCCGCCTACGACTGCGACTGGCCACCAGTGCTCGAACCGTCGATTGAAACCCTCTACCACGAACTGATCGAACAGTCCGAAGCGATTATCGAGCACCGGATACCGGACGGGGAGCGGGCTGTCAAATGGAACAAGGATGAGCATCTTCGCCGAATTAAGGAAAGCGGGGAGTTTACCTTCGCCCGCGAAATTGTCTTCCATAACATCGAGCGCTGCGACGCAGAGCGGTATGTTGGCCTTACGCTCAGCCAAGGCGGCGTCCAGACCGTGCTCAGGCTCGGCGGAGGCGAGCTCGATGAGAGAATTGCCGTCTACCGGGAAGAGGTAGAGCGTTATTTTAACGGCCGCACATTGGAGACGCTGTTCGGCTACCGCATGAAACTCGGGATCAAGTAAGAACTTAGGCTGTAAACATAAAGCCTCCAAAAACGCGACATCGTGTTCCGGAGGCTTTGCTGCGCACAGACGTCGTTATTTCCAGCTGCGTTCATGTTCGTAATGTTGTAAAAACTGCCTCGCTCCCCTCTGTCTCCAGGGTGTTATAATGAAAATATCTGAAAACCTTATATTTTTTCTAAAATTTTTCGAAAAGAGATGACAAAACATGAACGAGGGGCTGCAGGAGCGCCTTGAAAAATACGGTTTTTCGCTTTATATGATACGGGTTACGCTCGCAGCCTCGCTTTCCTGGATGGCTGTTCACGCCATGTACGGCAACGAGTTTTCGTATTTCGCGCCGCTGGCTGCCATTCTGATTACTCAGGGCAGTGTCAAGGCTTCGCTGGAGAAGGGGCTGTGCCGGCTGCTCGGCATTGTTCTCGGCGGATCGGTCAGTCTGATGATCGGCCACTTTTTCAATGTCGGCCCGCTGTCCATCCTGCTGATTCTGCTGATCGGCCTCGGCGTGGCGACCGCCTGCCGGATCAACTTTCAGGCCATTACACAGGTAGGCGTCACTTCGGTACTGGCGCTGACCTTTATCCAGGATCATTATGTAATGTTTAGAGCCACCGAGACGCTGATTGGCGTGGCCTTCGCTCTGCTCTTCAATATGATTATTGTGCCGCCCAAGGGCTTCGTCAACGTTAAGGGTACAGCCTTCGCCGGCACCCTGCTGCTTGCCGACGGACTGAGCGGGCTCGCGCCGGGACGGGATGAGAAAGGCCAGGCTGAAGCTTTGAAGCGGGCCGGACAGCTGCTTAAGGAGAGCTCGCAGAAGCAAAGCGAGCTGCTCTATACTCTGTCCCATGTTCCCTGCCGGAATGATTTGTCCGTAATGAAGCAGTCGATCGCCCATTTACAAACCATGCATGACTATGTGAAAGAAATTGCAACCGAGCTGCGGCTTCTGCCGCCGCATTACGCCTCCGCCGATTGGATGAAGCAGACGCTGACCGCCACGTCCGACTGCATCGCCATCTTCGGGGCCAAGGCTTTGTCGGATACGGAATGCCACAGCTCGCTTCCTGAAACCCTGCGCCGCGCTCGTGAGCTTCAGCTCGCCAGCTTCGCCGAACTTCAGGGGAGCTGCCCATTGACCGCCATCCGCGATCTCGGCGCCGTCTTCTCGCACCTGAACCGGCTGCTGGATGAAGTGGAGCGAGCCGACCACGCCGTCTGCTCCGCCGCTCCGCAGCGTGCACGGGCTCATGCAAGCCGCGCCGTGCGCTTAGTGAAAAAGGGACTCTCCCACAAGCTTTAAGCTTGGGAGCGTCCCTTTTTCACACCCTGTATACTTCGCCATTCATTACCCCTCGTAAACCGGCCGCTCCAGATCGAAGATCCGTCCAACCGCGCTATACGACGATCCGGCCAGGCGGCTGACCGGCTTCAGCTTGCCGATGTCGATCCGGCCGTTATGAATAAGGTCGTCCCGCACATAGAAGCTCAGCACCTCGCCGATAATAACATCAAATTTCCCCAGCTCCACATACTGCGCAAGGCGGCATTCCATCGCAACCGGACTTTCCTGCACCCGCGGCACCGCCACCGTGCTGCCGGGAACGGCAGTCAGTCCCGCAAGCTCCAGCTCACTGATATGCGCAGGCGCACTGATGGACGTGTGATTGATCGCCTCAATGTTATCCTCGTCCGTGATATGGACGACAAACTCCTGATTCGCCAGAATATTGCGCGCCGTATCCTTCAGCGTGCCGTCCGCATGCCGTCCGCAGGAGAACATGAGCATCGGCGGATCATTGTTCACAATGTTGAAATAGCTGAATGGAGCCGCGTTGACGACCCCCTCCGCACCCACCGAGGTGACAAACGCAATGGGTCTCGGGACCACGCTGCCGATCAGCAGCTTGTAATTGTCATGGGCCGTCTGTTCGTTCATTTTAAAAATCATAGTTCCCCTCCTCCAAGGCTCTGATTTCTGTCACTACAGACGCCGGGCTGCGCCGGAACCGGACATTGACCAGCACGATGCTGATGACGACCAGAATCAGACCTATCACCAGATTAACCGTTATTTCCTCATTTAAAAAGAGGACGCTCGAACCGATGGAGACGAGCGGGATCAGAAAAGTATAGGAACCGACCTTCCCGGCCTCCCCCTCGTTGATCAGCTTAAAATAGACAAGCCAGCCCAGCGCGATTACAAAAACGGCAATGAACAGGGTGGCAGCAATAAAAGCGGCGTTCCAGGTTATCGTCTCCCACGGTTCAGCAGCACAGCCGGCTGCAAGCAGAATGAAACCACCGATCGTAATCTGCATGGCTGTCATCCACAGCGTATCGACCCGATCCGCATTCTTCTTGATGTATACCGTCCCCAGAGCCCAGCACAGCGCGCTGGCCAGCGCCAGAAGGATGCCCCGCACGGAAATGCTGCCCGTTAGCCCGCCGGCGCTTAGGCAAGCGACGCCCAGAAATCCGAGAGCGAGCCCCACTATTTTTTGCCCGTACATCTCTTCCCCAAGCCACATCCACGAAAAAACTCCTAGCAGCACCGGCTGAAGAAATACAATCGCCGAGAACAGCCCCGCCGGAACATACTGCAGGCCAATCGTCTGGGTGCCGTAATACAGCACGATACTTAATATGGCCGAACCCAGATAGACCGGCCACAGTGCTTTGAACCGCAGCTGCCGCACTTTGGGCAGCGCGATCAGAATCAGCAGCACACCGCCGATTACGGTGCGGATACCGGAGAACAGCAGCGGCGGCGCGTAAGCTAGCGCGATTTTGGATAGAGGCCAGTTAATGCCCCAGACGAACACGAGAAAAGCTAATAATAGAACAGCAGATTTTTGCCGTGTCATACGGTACTCCCCTTGTTTTTAATTCTTTCCTAATGATACAATACTTCCATGCATAAATGAAATGAATTTTTCTTATAAGGAGCATACCATATTTGTTATGAATAAAGTACAAATTGAGCTGTTCGTCAAAATTGCCGAAAGCGGCAGCTTCACGCGGGCCGGACAGGAGATGAACATGACCCAGCCCGCGGTCAGCCGGGCGATTTCTACACTTGAAGCCGAGCTGGATGTGCAGCTGCTGGTGCGGGACCGGCGCGGTATTGCGCTGACGGAGGTGGGCAAGCGGATTCTTGTCGCCTTTCGCGACATTCTCAAAGGTTTCGGCAAGGTGGAACAGGAAATCGCAGCGGAAAAAGGGCTCGAAAAGGGCCTGATTTCCATCGGCGCTTTTCCCGCAGCCTCGTCCTATTTCATTCCGAAGATTATCGGCGCCATTAACCGGCAGTATCCCCAGCTTGAATTCCGTCTCCATGAGGGAACGATCGCCGAAGTGAAGGAATGGCTGGAGACAGGAGTGATCGATGTCGGCATTTTGATTCCGCCCGCTGACGAATTCGACTCTTTTCCTCTGTTCCGAGAGAAGCTGTACGCGGTTCTGCACGCCGGGCATCCTCTCGCGGAGAAGCCTGTCGTTAAGGTGCGGGATTTCGAGAGCGAGGCGATGCTGATCTGCAAATCGGGCTACGAGCCTCCCGTCGTCGAGTTGTTCCAGAAAACGGGGGTGAACCTAAACCCGAAATACGTGATCAACAGCTATCACACCGCCCTGAATATGGTGCGGGAGGGACTGGCCTCCGCCGTTATGTCCCGCCTGTCCCTGCTGTCCCCGCCGGACGGCGTAGCCATCCGGGAGCTTGAGCCTGCGGCATACCGGGACATCCACCTTGCGGTGAACTCAGCCGAAAGCTGTTCCATTGCGGTCAGGCTCTTTATCGACACGGCGCTGAAGCTGTTTGCCGGGACGGAAACGGAAGGCTTAAACCGGGACGGGCATAGACCGTATTGATCGAGGTGCTGGCCTATTCAGAGCGAATCATCATTTCGCCGCGCTGCACAGCGCGGCAATATTAATATTTGAGGAGGATTGAAGCATGAAATATGAACGTCTCGGAGCAAGCGGGCTTCAAGTATCGCAGCTGGGGCTCGGCACCAACGCCTTCGGCAAGCGGGCGAATCAGGCCGCTTCCACGGCGGTGCTGCATACGGCCCTGGACAACGGGATTAACTTCATCGACACCGCCAATATATACGCCGGAACGGAGTCGGAGCGGATCATTGGAGAAGCGCTCGCGGGCAGGAGGCATGAAGCCGTACTCGCTACAAAGGCCGGTCTGGTGAGAAGCCCCGGACCCGGGGGCAGCGGTTCGTCCAGATTTCATCTCATACGGGAGCTGGAGGAAAGCCTCCGGCGTCTGAAGACGGATTATGTGGATCTGTACCAGATTCACACCTTCGATCCCCATACGCCGCTGGAGGAAACGCTACGCACGCTGGATGACATGGTATCCTCCGGCAAGGTGCGCTACATCGGCGCCTCGAATTATGCCGCATGGGAGCTGGTAAAGGCGCTCGGCATCAGCGAACGGATGGGCTATGAGCGCTATGTATCGCTCCAGTGCAGCTATTCGCTGGCCGACCGCACGCCGGAACGGGAACTGGTTCCGGCCTGCCTGGACCAGGGCGTCGGCATTATCCCGTACTTCCCGCTGGCCGGCGGCATCCTGACCGGCAAATACGGCGCGGGAAAAGAAGCCCCTACAGGCTCCAGAGCGGACACCGATCCGAACTTCGCCCGGTTCCTGACCGATGAACGGATCACTCTGGGGCGGGAGACGGCCGCGCTCGCGGCGGAGCTGGAGACAACGCCCGCCGCTCTGTCCCTGGCCTGGCTCATAAGCCGTCCGTCTGTGTCCACCGTTATCGTCGGCGCCACCCGGGCGGAGCAGTTGAAAGAGAGCCTGAAGAGCGTTTCCCTTGCTCTGAGCGCCGAGACGCTGGAGAAGCTTGACACCATAAGCCGCCCTTTCATCCACGGCGAGCCTTTTGCCGTGTACCGTCTGCCGGAGTGACGGGCGGGCAGCAGCTTACTGCCAGGTCAATTCCTTTTTTTCACCCTATGTTGCCTATTGGAAAATCAATATAAATCTTCCTTTGGCATCGACAAATTAGGACAAGTTATTTACTCCAAAGCTGATATACTACAAGGCAAAATCGGCATATATCCGGTTTATACCATTTTCAGGGAGGAACAGAATTTGAGAACAAAGGTCGCTGCTGTCGTAGGTTCAATGCTGATTGCCACCAGCCTGTTAGCGGGGTCCGGGTATGCCAAGCAGGCCAACCAGGCCAACCAGGCGCCTCAGAAACAAAAGTATGTGATTGCGTTTCAATTTTCACTTCCGGTAGACTATGAAACAATAGTGACGAAAGCGGGCGGTACAGTGCTTCGGGCCATCCCGGAATTAGGCGGACTCGAAGCTGAATCCGAAAGACCGGACTTTCTTTCAAATCTGAACGGGATTTCCGGCATTCAAGCGGCCAACCCCGAATTGGAGTACAAGCTGGATGAAGATACCGCAGCCGCCGACGGCCAGCCGGTGACCGATATTCCGCAGGACGCCGATACGTATTGGTCCTATCAATGGGACATCCAGCGGATTACGAATAACGGCGCCTCCTACAATCTGGAAACAGGCGGCACGACGAACCCCGACGGAACAGTCACGCACAAGGCGGTTGTAGGCGTCATCGATACGGGAATCGACGCCGACCACCCGGACCTGAAGGCGAATTTCCTCGGTGGCGTGAACTTTGTCCCGGCAGGTGTCGACGCCAGTGAAACAGGCGATCCGAGCGACATCAGGGACCGCGAAGGCCACGGCACGCATGTTGCCGGCTCCATAGCGGCCAGCGGCAAGGTCAAGGGTGTAGGTCCAGGCCTTGGCATCCGGTCGTACCGTGTATTTGCGGCCGAGGGCGGCGCGCCGACCTCATGGATTGCCGCGGCCATCGTCCAGGCAGCCAAGGACAAGGTCGACGTCATCAATATGTCGATCGGAGGCTACGACGGCATTGCCAGATACACCTATAACGGTATCAAGTACAACGACGTGGCGGATTTCCTTCTCTGGAAGCGCGCGCTGCAGTATGCCGTAGGCCGCAACGTTACGGTCGTCGCGGCCGCAGGCAACGAGTCGCTGGATTTGAACGACTCGAAAGCTGTGGTCAACTATATAAACCAGACGTACGGCTACCTCGGCCTGACCTTCAAAAGCGCCGTTAGAGAAGTGCCGGGCACGCTCCCGGGCGTCATCAACGTCTCTTCGTCGAATCAGTGGTCTTCGGACAAGATCGCGTTCTATTCCAACTACGGCAGCGCGATCGACGTCGCCGCTCCCGGCGGGGACAACGGGCCGGTCTATGATGCAAGCCGAAATCTCGACGAGCGGGATTTCCATTACCGCACGCTCAGCACATGGCCGACCTACCTGGAGCCATACTTCACATCGAACTTGAGGGGCTATGCGCTCCTGCACGGCACTTCGATGGCGGCTCCGAAGGTTGCTGGCATTGCGGGCGTCATCAAGGCTGCGCATCCGGAATATACGCCGGCTCAGGTGCAAGCGCTCATCAAGCAGACGGCCAACGATCTGGGTAAGCCGGGGCAAGATCCCCTGTTCGGCTCGGGCGAAGCCAATATCTTCAATGCCTTAAGCCGGTAATCACGCCTCCGGCCTGAATGGCTAAGCACCCTAATGTTCAAGCGGCATCACGGCATCAATCCCCTCTCTTCTTAGAGGCGGGATGTTTTTCTTTTACTCCAAAGAGAGCGGTTATAATGAAAGAACGCCGCCAATTAGGGCTGCGGGGGGCTCCCCGGATTCGGAACAGGAAAACGAAAGCTGATTATGGAGATGATGCCGTTTTGGATATTAGGATGATTCATAAAGACCAGGCATGGCGGCTGCGTCATGAAGTCATGTGGCCGGAAAAGGATCTCGATTATGTAAAGCTTAAAGATGATGATGAGGGGACTCACTTCGGGCTTTTTGAAGGGGAAGCGCTGATTTCAGCCGTCTCTCTTTTTGTACATGGATCGGAAGCGCAGTTCCGCAAGTTTGCGACATTAACCTCGCATCAAAATCAGGGGTACGGGAGCCGATTACTGTTCCATATCCTCGGGGAAGCAGAGCAGGCCGGCGTGAAACGGATTTACTGCAATGCCAGGAGCGGAAAAGTTTCGTTCTATGAAAAGTTTGGATTAACCCCAACAGCAAGCACGTTTACTAAAGGCGGCAAAGATTATATAGTGATGGAACGGTTCTTCGGGTGAGAGAATAAAATCATTGATAAGTCCTAAAACAGGAGCAGGCCAGCCGGTATTTCGGCTGGCCTGCTTTGTTTAGGTTTGGACTTGAGGTCCGCTCTTTTCTAACCTTGACGGTTCGGTTACACCGCGGACAGGAAACGTTCCATGTCTTCATTCACGGTCGTGATTCCGCCGATGCCGAACGTCTCGACCAGAACCTTCGCCACATTCGGGGACAGGAAGGCCGGCAGCGTTGGGCCGAGGTGAATGTTTTTGACGCCCAGGTACAGCAGCGCCAGCAGCACGATTACCGCTTTTTGCTCATACCAGGCAATGTTGTAGGAAATCGGCAGGTCATTGATGTCCTCCAAGCCGAATACTTCCTTAAGCTTCAGCGCGATCACGGCGAGTGAATAAGAGTCGTTGCACTGGCCCGCATCGAGTACGCGCGGAATGCCACCAATGTCGCCAAGGTCAAGCTTGTTGTACTTGTATTTGGCACAGCCAGCAGTCAGGATCACCGTATCGCTAGGCAGCGCCTCGGCAAAATCGGTATAATAGTTCCGGCTCTTCATCCGTCCGTCGCAGCCTGCCATGACGAAGAAGCGCTTGATCGCACCGGTCTTTACCGCGTCGACCACCTTGTCGGCCACTCCCATCACGGCCGCATGGGCAAAGCCGCCGACAATTTCGCCGCTCTCGATTTCGACCGGAGCCGCGCAGGTCTTAGCCTGCTCGATGATGGTGGAGAAGTCTTTCGGAGCGCCGTCTTTACCTTCCCCGATATGCTTGATGCCGGGATAGCCCGTGTTGCCTGTCGTGTACAGACGGTCCTTATAGCTGTCCTTCGGCGGCACCACGCAGTTGGTCGTCATCAGAATCGGACCGTTGAAGCTATCGAATTCCTCATTTTGTTTCCACCATGCGTTGCCATAGTTGCCGACAAAATGGCTGTATTTTTTGAAAGCCGGGTAGTAGTGGGCTGGCAGCATTTCGCTGTGCGTGTACACGTCGATGCCCGTTCCCTCCGTCTGCTTGAGCAGCTCTTCCATGTCCTTCAGGTCGTGGCCGCTGATGAGAATGCCCGGGCGGTCGCCGACGCCGATGTTCACCTTCGTAATTTCCGGGCTGCCGTACGTCTCCGTATTGGCACGGTCCAGCAGCGCCATAACGTCAACACCGTACTTGCCGCATTCCATAACGAGACCGACCAGCTCATCCGCGGTCAGCTCATCGTTCAGCGTGGCGGCAAGTCCGCGCTCAAGGAAAGCCTGCGCGCCGGCTTCATGGTAGCCGAGCACTGCGGCATGCTCCAAATAAGCGGCCATGCCCTTCAGACCGTAGGTGAGCAGCTCGCGCAGGGAGCGGACGTCCTCGTTCTCGGTTGCAAGCACGCCGACAGCCGCCGCTTTGGCTTCCAGTTCTTCGTCTGTGCCTGGCGTCCATTGCGCGGCGTCATGGCCTCCGAGCGACACATCTGCAAGCGAGCCGGCCAGCCGTTTTTTCCAGCCATCACGAATGACGATCCCTTCTCTGACTCTCGCAATAAATCCGTCGCGGTCGAAGTTGGCGTTGGTGATCGTTGCGAACAGGCTCTTGATGATGAAATGCTCTGAAGCAATGTCAGTCACGCCGAGTTCCCGGCCCTTTACCGCATAAATGGAGATGCCCTTCACCGTGTACAGCAGAAGATCCTGCAGATTGGCGACATCGCTCGTCTTGCCGCAGACCCCCTGAATCGTGCACCCCGTTCCTTTAGCCGCCTCTTGGCACTGAAAACAAAACATACTGCTCATTGAATAATCGCTCCTTTTATTCATTTTCATCCGTCTGCCATCTGTGTCTTTACTTGTTACTATTGATTGTAGTAGACTGACGTCGAACAATCGGTAACGGATGTTACCGATTATCTAAAATTATTGTCAAAAATCGGAGGAATCCCATGAAGCCGGAGCCCGGTGTGCTGCAGACCTGTCTGTTTTTCCGCGGGAAGAGTGTAGAGGAGCTTGACGCCATCCTGGAGACGATGCGTTACACCGTCCGGGACTGCCGCAAGTCGGAAATGATTATCAGCGAAGGCGAGACCGCCGATCGGCTGGGGATTGTTCTCTCCGGAGTGGTCGAGGTTCACAAGATTCATCCCGGCGGAGGCGGTGTAACCATCGCCAGGCTGGGAAGGGGGCAGACCTTCGGGGAAGCGGTGCTGTTCCGGAGGGAGAATGTATATCCGGCCACCATTATTTCTAAGGGGCCCAGCACCGTAATGTTCATCGGTAAGCAGGAGCTGCTGCGCCTGTTCGCTGCCGATACCGACATGCTGTCCAGATACATGGAGAACCTGTCCGAGCGGCTCGTTATGGTCAACCGCAAGCTTGAAATCCTGTCGGCCGGTTCGCTGCGCCGCCGGGTGGTGCATGATTTGCTGCATCAAGCGGACAGGCAGGGCACGGATATTATCCGGCTGCCCTTCAGCCGCAAGGAATGGGCCGAGCATCTGAATGCCGCCCGTCCTTCGCTGTCCAGGGAAATGGGCCTGCTGCGCGACAACGGCTGGATTGCGTTCAAAGGAAACACGGTCACGCTGCTGGACCGGAGGAAGCTGGAGGGGATGATGGAGCGGGAGGAATAAGGCTGCAGCCCCAGGAGTTTGCCGAGTATGCACAATAGAGATGAAAAAATGACCTTCCTTATTCAGGAAGGTCATTCTCCTCGGTCTTCAGCAGCCTGTCGGCAATTAACGCTTGTTCAAACAACAGAACCAGTTCGCCGTCATAATGGATGCCCGACAGCCGCTTGAGCTCGTCCATCGCGACTTCGGCTGGAAGCCCCTTCCGGTAAGGCCGGTCAGAGGTCATCGCATCAAAGGTATCGGCAATGCCGATAATTTTGGCCTCGAACAGAATCTCTTCCTCCTTGATCCCGTAAGGGTAGCCGGAACCATCCAACCGCTCATGATGCTGCAGGATAATGATGCAAATATTGTTGTAATATAAATCCTTAACCATAACATAGCCGTCATAAGAATGACGTTTCACAATCTCGAATTCCTCTGCCGTCAATCGCCCCGGATTGTTCAGAATTTCTTCCGGCGTATGGATTTTACCAACATCGTGAAATGCGGCCGCAAAATATAAATCTTCCAGCTTGTCCTTAGGCATTCTTAACATTCTGGCCATCATCAGGCAGTATTTTTGTACTCGGCCGCTGTGCTGGTACGTATAGTTATCTTTCTCTTCTACCTGTTTAAGAACATTCTGCAGCTTTCTGATCCGATGACTTATGAGATGAAACGCCGGCTTGGTGGTGTACCACAGCAGCTTCATCTCTGTCAGACTGCTGAAATACACCGCTTCCTGCAGATAGTGGGTGTAGAAATAATCGCCTTCACCCAGGATGACATTCCCATTATCGCCTTTATAACTGCACTCGCCTTCCAGTATGTAGAAGAACTCCATCGTATCGGCTTCTTCGCCGGGATAAATATAGAATTGCTTATCTTGCTTAATCGTCTGCAAAATTACTTCAGAGCCGTCACCTCTTGCCAGTAGCAGGTGGTCAGTGGATAACTGATGTTCTTGCGCAATGCTGTCTCCTTCCCTTCCCAAGTTCAGGCCCTTCATAATTTCAACCCTTTCTTATAACTCTATAGCGATAGGATCGATCCAAACCTCGCGATCTGCGATCTTCACAAGCTTCCAGAAACGTTCGGCAACCACGCCCAGTTCAGCCGCTTGAGCGATGGCTGTGTCGGCGATTTGCAAGGTTTCGTTATATAGATCCGTAACCAGCTTGTCCAGAGCGCTGGTGTAAATTTTGGTGCGTTCAGCGATCAAAGTGCCTTCCGAAGCTGCTTCCGCATTAAATTCGGCGATTTGGTCCTTCGCAGCCTCCGAATCCGCTCCCCCGGGGGTGAACAACTGATCGACCAGCTCATCGGAAGCCGTCTTCACTTCCGCTACATCCGCCGATACTTGGGCATTGTCCGGATTCAGCTCCGCTGCAGCCTTGAGCTGCTGGATTACTTGAATATCTCTCAAGTAGGCCTCTTGTAGTATATCGGCTTCCGCGACAGCTTTTTCAATCTTTTCGTCAATTTCTTGGTTGGCATTCTCAATAATTTGGAGCGCTTTCTGCTGATCTTGGGTGAGGTTGTCCGCCGCCGGCGATGCAAAGACCGCGCCGCTGACCAGAAACAGCGCCAGCATAAAGATCGAGCCGCTTGCCAATAGCTTCTTTAACATGTCCACTATCCTTCCGCGAATGGGTTGAATTTCAGTTTAATTATAGTATCGAAGGTTGCCGTTTGCCAGTTTTATCCGTCGAAAAATGCGCGGAATCGACGGATTATTAGGAATTTTTCTAACACTTTTCAACATTGATGATCCGGCGGGCATACTGGCGGGTCCAAGCCTGCACCTGACTCTCGGCAATCGGACGGCTGATATAGTAGCCCTGTACCTTGTCGCAGTTCACTCGTCTCAGGAAATCGAGCTGCTCCTCGGTTTCGACTCCCTCCGCGGTAACGTTCAGGCCCATATCATGTCCGATGGCGACGATGGAGCCGGCCAGCGGCATGCTGCTCCCTTCGCCCGGAAGGCCGTCAATAAACGATTTGTCGATCTTCAGCGTCGTGATCGGCAGCTGCTTCAGATAGCTGAGGGAGGAATAGCCTGTCCCGAAATCATCCAATGCGATGCCGATGCCCTGCTGCTTCAAATACTCCAACTTGATGCTGATCTCTTCAAAAGACTCCATAATGATGGACTCCGTAATCTCCAGCTCC
This sequence comes from Paenibacillus sp. URB8-2, assembly GCF_013393385.1. Taxonomy (NCBI): domain Bacteria; kingdom Bacillati; phylum Bacillota; class Bacilli; order Caryophanales; family Paenibacillaceae; genus Paenibacillus; species Paenibacillus sp. URB8-2. The sequence goes on from NZ_AP023239.1 coordinate 5,411,140, forward strand.
AGGTACCGGGGGTTCAGCCCCGTTTCGCGCAAAATAGCCAGCACCGTATCCGCAAAATTGTCCATCAGCAGCTGGATTACCGATATATTGACCGAAATATGATACGGTCCCAGCCCCTGGCGGTGAAGTCCGGCAAGAAAAAGGCAAGCTTTGCGCAGCACCCATTCCCCTATCGGGATAATCAGGCGGCAGTCTTCCGCAATCCCTATGAAGGATAAAGGGGAGACAAAGCCGAGAACCGGGCTGTTCCAGCGAATCAGCGCCTCGAATCCCCACAGTTCTCCGGTGCGAAGAGTCACCTTGGGCTGGTATTGCAAGGACAGCTCGTTGTTATCGATGGCCTCCCGCAAATGCTTCTCGATGATCACCCGCTCGTCAAAATACTGCTGCATATTCTGTCCGTACAGCATGTACGTTCCCTTGCCCGCCTGCTTGGCCCGGTACATGGCTATATCGGCGTTCTTGAGCAGTGCCTCGGCGGTATTGCCGTCCCGCGGATACTGGGCGATCCCGATGCTGATCGAGACATGCACAGTGCTGTCGCCCAGCTGAAACGGCTCGTTGAAGCTCTGGATCAGCGCCTCGGCGTACAAAACCGTCTGCTCCTGCCGCTCCGTGTCCTTTAACAGAATGACGAATTCGTCTCCGCCGAAACGGTAGTGTCTGCTGCTGCCGGTGGTCAGCGCCAGCAGCCGCTCCCCAGCCTGTGTAAGCAGCTGATCGCCGAACGTATGCCCCATCGTGTCGTTAATATATTTGAAATTGTCGAGATCCAGAAAAAACAATGCCGCCTGGCCGCTCTCATTCTCCTCGATGAACGCCTTCAGTTCTTCCGTCAGCGACAACCGGTTCGGCAGTCCGCTGAGTTCGTCATTGAAAGCAAGGACCCGGTATTTCTCCTCACTTGCCTGAAGCAGCGCCTGGTTCTCGACCACCTTGTTGTACTGCTCCAGCAGTTCATCCTGCAGGGCGGTCAGTTCCTCATACGTCGATTCCAGCTCCTGATAGCTCATCTGAAGCTTGCTCTCATAGCCTTTGCGGTCGGTGATATCCGTCATCGAGCCTGCAAACCGGACATAGCCGCCCTCCTCGTTCCGCTGCACCTTGCCTCTGGCCTGAAACCACTTGTATTCCCCGGATTTGGCGCGTATCCGGTATTCGCTGTAATAGTATACCGTTCGTCCTGACAGGTGTTCTTTCCGCTGCCGGTCCTCCTGTTCAAGGTCGTCGGGATGAATAATACTGCTCCAACCGATATAGTGCTCGTCAATCTCCCCGATTTCATAACCCAGAAGCTCGTACCATCTGTCCGAGAAGTAATAAGTCATCGTCGTCATATCGAGGTCCCAGATAACCGCATCGGCGCCGAACGCCGCCAGGCTGAATCTCTCGTTGCTCTCCATCAGCTGTTTGCGGATTCTTCTGACCACCCCGGCATGGAACAGCAGAACGAAAATAAAGATAAGCAGCACGGCAAACGCCCCGATAAGGGTGATCACAAGGCTTCTATACGTTTCATAAAAGGAAAACGGCTTATTGACCAATTCGCTGCCTGAAGGAAGGTCCTTTAGCGCAATCCCAAAATGATTCAGCTGATTAAAGTCGAACACGTCGCGGCTCGTGCCGGCGTAAGAGACGGGAATGCGGTTCGGACTTTCTCCCCGGAGCACGCGCAGCGCCACATTCGCAGCCTTCTCCCCCTGCAGTTTCCCGCTGAGCAGGCTTCCGCCGAACGCACCGTGATTCAGCCCGAAATCATACGTATGATAGACCGGAACGGCGCTGACGGCCGTAAGCTCGCTTGAAAAACGGTCAAATTCGGTAATTCGGCCCGTAGAATCGCTGTAATAGGTCGTCATCAGCAAAATGCTGTCCGGTTTAAGCGATGCCGCCGTCTGTTCCATTTCTTCTTTGGACATCCGGTTCATCGGAAAGACCCGCAGTCCAAGACCAAGCGACTCCAGCTTGTTCATGACCAGTTGGCCGGTGGACAAGCCGCTTTCCGAATTGTCGTAAATGACATAGACGTTGCGGATGGAGGGATTGAGGTAAAGCGCCATTTTCATCGTTTCGGAAGGATCGATGTTCTCGATGATGCCGGTCATGTTCCGCCGGTCCTTGATCCGATTGAAACCGACCTGATTCACGCCACTGAAAATAATGGGGGCGTCGTTTAACAGTTCTTTCCGGTGACGTATGGCAAAATCAAGCGCGATATCGTCCGTCGCCAAGATGGCGTCAAAATGTTTGTCCGCATATTTCCCCTTGATCATCTCGTAGAAACGCTGCAAATTGTCCTCTTCCGGATATCGCTTCCAGTCCAGATACTCCGTATAGATGACGGGCGGCGCCATCGCATTCTTCAGCCGGTCCACAATGCCGTCATTCTGATCATCGGTCCAGGCGAAGCCTTTATGGTAGGAATGGAGAATCAGGACATTTTGCTGGGGAGGTTCCACTGCTCCTTCGGCCAATGGCGGGCAGAGCCCCGTCAAGAACAGAACGAGCAGTAATAACCACCCTATCCGCTGCTTTGTTGTATAAGCCATTCCTGATCCCATATGCTCACCCCACTCCTCAATGCCTGTATCCAGCTACCAAAAGCTGCCGGTAAATTTCGACAATATATTAATTCGAGGCCTAATTCTCCCCTCCTTCTATTGTCGGAAGAAAGTCTGAAATTTTAAATGCAAGTTTTCACATTTGTCGTAAGAAGCCTCGGAAATATTTTTTAAAAAAGGACTGAAAACTCGCGTATGCTAACCGGTTGACATATGCAGTTCCCGACTCTTATACTGAATGTATCTTCCTTGTCTTACCGATCTGCCCACCATTCCAATTGAACAGGAGCCGATTGAATTGACCATCAAAAATGAGATTATGCTGATTACGTATGCCGACAGCCTAGGCAAGAATTTGCAGGAGACCGCCGAACTGCTCTCCCGGCATTTTAACGGTATTGTGGGAGGCGTGCATATTCTGCCCTTTTACCCCTCCTCGGCTGACCGCGGATTCGCTCCGCTCACTTACGAGGAAGTAGACCCTGAGTTCGGCACATGGGATGACGTCGCCAAAATAGAAAGCGGTTTCTACTTAATGTACGACTTCATGATCAACCATATCTCGCGCAGCTCCGCCTACTTCAAAGACTTTCAGCAGAACAAGGATGCCTCTCCCTACCGCGACCTGTTTATCCGCTACAAAGACTTCTGGCCGGGCGGCGAGCCTACGCAGGAAGATGTGGACGCCATTTACAAGCGCAAGCCGCGCGCGCCTTATATCGATGTAACCTTCGCGGACGGAACAACCGAAAAAATCTGGTGCACGTTCGACGAGGAGCAGATCGACCTCAATTTGTATACGGAAACGACCAAACAGTTCGTGAGGGAGCAACTACGGGGATTGGCCGAACGGGGCGCTTCGATTATCCGTCTGGACGCTTTTGCATACGCTACCAAAAAGCCGGGCACCAGCTGCTTCTTTATCGAACCGGACACTTGGGAAATGCTCGATGAAGTTAAAGCCATTCTGGAGCCGTACGGAACCGAGCTTCTCCCGGAAATACACGAGCATTACAGCATTCAGCTGAAGCTTGCGGACAAGGGCTATTGGGTATATGACTTCGCGCTGCCGATGCTTGTGCTGCATGCGCTGTACAGCGGAAAGGCGGAACGGCTGACACACTGGCTGAACATCTGCCCTCGCAAGCAGTTCACCACGCTGGACACGCATGACGGCATTGGCGTTGTCGACGCCGCCGATCTGATGACTCCCGAAGAAATCGAGGAAACGAAAAACAATCTGTTCTCCCAAGGCGCCAATGTGAAACGGGTCTACAATACGATGGCTTACAACAATCTGGACATCTACCAGCTCAACTGCACGTACTATTCGGCCCTGGGCGACGATGACGACGCCTATGTGCTGGCCCGCGCCATCCAGTTCTTCGCGCCGGGCATTCCGCAGGTCTATTACGTCGGGCTGCTGGCCGGCAAGAACGATATCGAGCTGCTGGAGCAAACAAAGGTCGGCCGCAACATCAACCGCCATTATTATACGAAGGAAGAAGTCGAAGAGAATCTGGAGCGTCCCGTGCTGAAACGGCTGTTCGCGCTGATGAAGTTCCGCAACAGCTGCCGCGCTTTTGACGGCGACCTGACCGTAATGGACACAGGCGAGGCGTCTACGTTAGAATTGATTTGGACGAACAGCCCGCTTCGGGCTGCGCTGCGCGCCGACCTTGCGGCACGGACATTCACCGTGCATTACACGGATGAGCATACCGGCGAAGAGACGCTGCTTACCGGCGTATAACATTTTTCCTAATATAAAACCAAGTTCCTACGGGGCGCGTTTCATCTTAAGGGATGAGGCGCGTTCCTTTTCAAGGAGCCTGCAGGCAGGAGCGATTGCATGCCCACCATTAAAGATGTGGCTTTAAAGGCCGGGGTTTCCGTTACCACCGTATCCCGGGTGCTGAATAACAGGGGATATTTGAGCGAAGAGCTGAAGAAAAAAGTTTACGGCGCCATGGAGGAGCTGAACTATCGGCCCAATGAGCTGGCCCGTTCGCTAAGCCGCTCCAAGTCGAATATTATCGGACTGATTATTCCGCATGCGGCGCATCCCTTCTTCGGAGAATTGGTCAGCCACATCGAGGAGCATGCCTACCTGCACGGGTACAGGCTGCTGCTGTGCAACTCCCATCTGGACAGGCAGAAGGAAGCGGAATACATCGATATGCTGCGCTCCAGCCGCGTCGACGGCATTATTCTGGGCAGCCACACGCTGGAGGTCGAAGACTACCGCCAGATTCATCTGCCCGTGGTCACGTTCGACCGGCGGATCAGCACCGACATCCCCTATATTTGCTCTGATAACTACCGGGGCGGGGAACTGGCAACGGCGCTGCTGGCCGACAAGGGCTGCCGCAAAATCGCTCATATCGGCGGTCATCCCCATCCCGATCTGCTGGCGCTGAAGAGACTTGACGCCTTCAAGGAGATTGCTAAGCAGCGCGGCCTGCAGCATGTCGAGGTGCATACCGACTTAGATGGGTTTAACTTCGAGGGCTATGAGCGCCTGGTCAACCGGCTGCTGGAGGAGCATCCCGACGTGGATGGCATTTTTGCCAGCAGCGATGTGATTGCCGCCTATGCGCTTAAAGCTTGCCTGGCCAGGGAACGACGGGTGCCCCAGGATATCAAAATCGTCGGCTACGACGGCATTTCGCTCCGCGGGTTGCTCTCTCCCGTTCTCACAACCGTTGCCCAGCCGATTGCCGGGATGGGCCAAAAGGCGGTCGATCTCATCATGGAGCAGGTGCAGGGCAACACGGTGCCGATGGAAAATATCTTTCCGGTAGAGCTGATTCAGGGAGAAACGACGTAAACGGCAGCTGGACGCCTAGTCGAGAGGACGTGGCGTCTGGTGATTGTATGTAGACGAAGGGCTAACCGGGAATTTCTGGCCAGCCCTTTGTTTGTTGTTTGTAGAAAATAAAGTCTTGTTCTGCCACTGAATGTTTAAACGATCGTGTCCTGTTTGCTTAATCAACTAATTTTTAATCAATATCAGTCCGAAATTTAGCTTTTCCTCACAACGCGCTTCTGTGGCCTGCTTTCGGGCTTTCGGAGCGCTTTTTTATTGAACCCTAAACCTTATTTGGATTCCCCAATTCTCCAATTGGGGGACCAAGCGAACTTACCGGCTTTAAGAGGGTAAGTTCCATTACCTCTAGATCGTCCTACATAGGGCATTATTGCCTCTGCGCTTCTCTCCAATCATGCCCTGTCAAGAAAAAACCGCGTGATTGCCTCCGCTGTGCTTGCGACAATATACGTTGAAAAAGGAGCAACTCCGCCAGGATCATTCTCAATTTGCCACAGCGGAGTCGCACATCCTTGTTCTGTTTAACCAATAAGTTCAATAAATTGACATAAAATTACTTATTGAAGAAAAGGTGACAGTTACTTTCACACCAGCTGAAGGTGGGAAACCAACACCTATCTTTACAACGCAGGATCAAACAATACCCCTTGGTATCGGCAGTACATATTACATGCAAGGTTCAAGCTGGATGATTTTGTACGGATCAAATGTGGTGAGTCTTTCTGGAAATAAGGCTACCATGATTGGATATGGAACCGCCCAAGTTGAAGCGTTCAAATCCAATGGTGCTGCGTTGGGAGTTTATACTTTCGTCGTTCAAAGATAGTTCTCCAAAAATGAAGGAAGAAAACGAGGTTCTCCTTGTTTTCTTCCTTTTTATTCCTAATTCTATTTAACAGGAATAGTAATTTCTAAATCCGAAAGGTACTCAATTTTTGGATTTCCCTTGTCGTCTAGCTGAAACTGACTCGGATCATTAGTTTGATAAAGATATATATATGGTTTGATAGTGATAAATTCAGGGAGAGATTTAAACGGTTCAAATCTTGAATCGGTTACCAATACATCCCCGCCTGTCGCATTCCACCCATTCCCGGTAATGAACTTGAGTTTATTCCCGTCAGCATCCAAAATATCGTATCCGATAGGAGACTGAGTGAAAGTTTTAGCGGATTTTCCAGTAAAATTAATCCTTGTTGTGATGCTTGTTGTAATCGGCGTAAACTCTACCTTTTCCAAACTTAGGCTGATGTCACCATAGGTCCGTTGTACGGAAGGGGTCAGAACTACGTTGTTGGCCGTGTTCTTTTTAACAGGAATATGGATTACAAATGGCTCCTGCACATCTGTTAAGGTTATATCCATCGTTAATTCAAATTCATCGGGAAAAGCTTGCCCCCCCTGATTGCGTAAATCCGAGAACTCCAGAATCGCAGAATTTGCATTTTCGTTTGGAAAAATATAAGGTCCGATAGTGTTGCTGGTATTGGCAGGCGCAAACGAGTTAATGTCTTTCCCGTCTATAGACAAATGTACGTTCTTAATTTGTTCCTGCACGCTGTATGGTAAAGCTTTGTCTCCGAACTCTTTACGTTCAATGCCAACCGAAACACGTGTTCCATCAAACATAATAACCGGAATTTCCAAGGTCACTCCTTCGTGAGTAGTCTCCATATTCAGAGCCGTCAGCATCCCTTTTTCATCTGCTGTTCTTAGTCCCAAATCACCCGCCAAGCGAAATATCGAATCCATCCCTGGAATTTGCTTCAAAGAATCCGCCATTACGGGGGAGACAAATCCAGAGCCAAACACAAGAACAAGGGCCATAGTTGCGGAAGCAATAACCCACACCGATCTGCGTCTTCGCCCACTTTTTTTGTGACTTCCAGACTCTTTTATGGCGTCATAGTTTTGTAGGGTACGTTCCACCAAATCAACGGTAACAGGCGTCTCACGGATTTGCTGCTTTAATCTCATGATTTCCTTATCTTCCGCTATCGGCATATTTCGCATAGATACTCATCCCCTTTTTTTGAATTAATTTCTTACGGAGCCGTTCATACTTTTTCCTGACCGTTGTGGGATTTAAGTCCATAATGTCCGCAATTTCGTCATAACTGTATTCTTCGAGTGCACGTAAGAGTAAGATTTGTTTTTCTTCCAGACTTAGGTGGTCCAATAACTCATTAATATAATCCGAATATTGGTATGTTTTGTCCTGCTTCATATTCATTTTGTACTTCAAGTATGTTTTGTAATTTCTGCTTTTCTTTTTTAATAGGTCGGTGCAGTGATTGTAAGCAATTTTGTAAAGCCAGGCTGAGAAGGAAACCGTTGGGACAAAACCGTGGATATTCTGAAGTCCTTTTATGAAAATATCCTGAGCGGCGTCTTCTGCTTCTTGTTGATTTTTCATCAAATAAAAGCAATAAATAAAAATTGGCTTTTGAAAACGAGACACTATAAATGTATAAGCTTGAATATCTCCTGACTTAACCTTTTCTATTGCATCACCAATCTCAGCGTTCTTTTCTGAAGTGTCGAAACTGCTCATTTGAGCTCCCCCCTTTCAGCCTATATAACTGAAATTGACGGTTGTTTGTGACAACCAACCAAAATAAATTTTTTTGCACTATTGGAATTTTACTCAACATCAACCACGAATACGATTCCAAGACACCAGGGCAACCAGAACTCCGAAGAGCTGCCGCTCGCTCCAGTCTACAACTTTATATTTCTATCTATATAAATTGAACTCGTAATATTAAGGACCGCCAGAATCGGGTAAAAGGTAAGAAAGAACCTGAAAAGGCGGAGATTTAAATGACTACAGAACAAGAGATCGGAAAACTGACAGAAGCCATGAAGGAAACGGAAAGTACCCGGATGTATGAAAGATATTTGGCGATAAGGCTGCATCTAGAGGGCCGGACCCTCACCGAAATTGCCGATATTTTGGGCAGATCCTTTCCGGCCATCAGCGGATACTGGAAGAACTACCGTAAGAACGGACTGCAAGGTCTTGAATTGGGTGAATATCCGGGTGGTTCCAAGCGACTTTCGAATGAGCAAGAGGAACGGCTGAAGCAAGTCATCGCTGAGAAACGCCCTGTCGATGTTGGCTTTGAAGCGAAGTATACCTGGACGTTAAAACTCATTCGTGCCTGGATTCTTCGGGAGTATAGCGAAGACTACACGCTCAAAGGCGTCTCCAAAATGCTGAACCGCCTTGGCTTCAGCTACACGAAGGCCACCTATACTTTGGCAAAGGCCAATCCAGAGGAGCAAGAGCAGTTTCGCCAAGTCACGCTACCTGAGCTCAAAGACCAGTTAGATCAAGGAAAAGTGGATCATCTGCTGTTTGAAGACGAATCGGCTATTCGGGCCTATCTAGCCTTACAGTACAATTGGTTTCCGAGAGGACAACAGCGAAAAATCAAGACGTATGGCCAGCATCAGGGTGCCAAGCTGTTTGCAGCGATCGATTACGAAACCGGCCATGTCCTTCACCGGGAAGAAGAAAAACTGGATGCGAAAGCGTTCCAACGCTTCTTGACCGATATTTTACAGACGTATTCCGGCAAGGTCGTGGTTGTACTGGATAATGCCCACATTCATCATGCCGATGAAATTCAGCCTTTTCTCAAGGAGCACGCCCGATTGCAGTTGGTTTATTTACCCAAGTACAGCCCGGAACTCAATCCCACGGAAGGTTTGTGGAAATGGCTAAAGCACGATGTCGTGAACAATGTGTTTTTCCAAAAGTTCTACGTCATTCGTTCCCATGTGGCCGCTTTTATGAAAAGCATCAACCGAACTCCTCAAGCCGTAATTGACCGCTTACTTCTTCAGGTATAAAGATTTTCAGTTCAACTTATATAATATTATATTTTTTAGTCTAGACTCAAACTTACTTTAAGTATGTAAATGATGTTTCGTTATGGTATAATTCCTGTACTGCGCTGGTTTGCAGCTGTAAATACTGCTTTATGATATATAAACCGTGTTGTATAGGAGGCTCGTACATGAACAAGCTCCAAGATATACCCCTTTCCGTGCTTGATCTGGCTCCGATTGCGGAAGGCCGCACGGCGGCGGACTCATTGCGAAATTCGCTGGATCTGGCGCAGCATGCCGAACGATGGGGATACCGCCGCTATTGGCTGGCAGAGCATCATAATATGCCCGGCATCGCCAGCTCGGCCACCTCGGTCGTGATCGGGCATGTCGCGGCCGGAACAAAGAGCATCCGTGTCGGCTCGGGAGGCATTATGCTGCCCAACCATGCCCCGCTGATGATCGCCGAGCAGTTCGGCACGCTGGAATCCCTGTTCCCGGGCCGGATCGATCTCGGCCTGGGCCGCGCGCCCGGCTCGGACCAGCCGGCTTCCCGGGCGATCCGGCGCGGCCTCGGCAGCGACGGAAGCGACTTCCCGGAGCAGCTGGCCGAGCTGCGCGCCTATTTCGATCCCGAAGCGGCGGACTCGCGCCCTCCGGGCGTATGGGCCACTCCCGGCGAGGGCCTGAACGTGCCGATCTGGCTGCTCGGCTCCAGCGGCTTCAGCGCAAGGCTTGCCGGCCAGCTCGGTCTGCCCTTCGCCTTTGCCAGCCATTTCGCGCCCGACTATCTGTTGCCCGCGCTTCACCTGTACCGCAGCAGCTTCCAGCCCTCCGGTGTGCTGGACAAGCCGTACGCCATGGTCGGCCTCAGCGCCGTAGCTGCGGACTCGTCCGAGGAAGCCCGGCGGCTCGCGACTTCCTCACAGCAGCAGGCGCTGGGCCTTATCCGAGGCCGTCCCGGCAAGCTGAAGCCTCCGGTTGACAGCATGGAAGAGCTGTGGAGTCCGCAGGAGCGGGCCCTTGTCCTCGGCAGACAGCAGTATGCCGTAGTCGGCGACAAAGCTGCCGTACGGGAACGGATGCAGCAGATTCTGGAGGAGACCGAAGCCGACGAATGGATCATCGCCTCTCAAATTTACGATCATGCCGCCCGTCTGCGCTCCTATGAAATTCTCGCCGAGGTCCTTCACAAGTGAAGATCGGACGGAAATCGCCCAAAATAGGGTTTGCCTTCCGAACATGATAAAATAAAAGGCAGCAATGAAGCTGCAGAGGAGATGAAGAGGTTGAAGCAAGAGGTTATAGAGCGTTTTATTTCGTATGCCCGTATGGATACGCAATCCGATGAAGGCAGCGAGACCTGTCCTTCGACGCCTGGACAGCTGGTCCTGGCCCGGAAGCTTGCGGAGGAGCTTGCCGAAATTGGCATGGAGGAAATTACGGTCGATCAGCACGGCTATGTGTTCGCCTCGCTTCCGTCCAACAGCGGCAAAGACGTTCCCGTCATCGGTTTTCTCGCCCATTTGGACACCGCTACCGAGATCACGGGCGCAGGCGTTCAGCCGCAGATTGTGGAAGCCTATGAAGGCGGCGATATCGTGCTGAACAAGGCGCTAAACGTCGTACTTTCGCCGGCCAGCTTTCCGGAGCTTGGCGGATATGTAGGGCAGACGCTGATTACGACCGACGGCACCACTCTGCTCGGCGCGGACGACAAGGCCGGAATCGCCGAAATTATGACGGCCATGCATTACTTAAAGCAGCACCCGGAAATCAAGCACGGCAAAATCCGGGTCGCCTTTACGCCGGACGAGGAAATCGGCCGCGGCGCCCACAAATTCGATGTCGAAGCCTTCGGCGCAAAGTACGCGTACACGATGGACGGGGGACCGCTGGGAGAACTGGAGTACGAAAGCTTCAACGCGGCGGCGGCGAAGATTATTTTCCACGGCGTCAACGTCCATCCCGGAACGGCCAAGGGGAAAATGATCAACTCCGCCAAAATCGCCATGGCTTTCCACGAGCGGCTGCCCGCCGGAGAAGCGCCGGAGTTCACGGAAGACAAGGAAGGCTTCTATCATCTGAATTCGTTCCAGGGGACCGTGGAGATCAGCCGGCTGAATTACATTATCCGCGACTTTGACCGCGAGCGGTTCGAGGAACGAAAGGCATACATCCAGGGCTTGGCCGACGAATTCAGACAGACGTACGGGGAGCACAGCATCGTGCTGGAGCTGAAGGACCAATATTACAACATGCGCGAAAAAATCGAGCCCGTAAGCCATATCGTCGATATCGCCCATACGGCCATGACGAATCTCGGCATTACGCCGATTGTCCGTCCGATTCGCGGAGGCACCGACGGTTCCCAGCTGTCCTATATGGGTCTGCCGACGCCGAATATTTTTGCCGGCGGGGAGAACTTCCACGGCAAGTTCGAATATATCTCGGCCGATTCGATGGTCAAAGCGACCGAAGTGATTATCGAGATTGCGCAGCTGTTCGAGCGCCGGGCCTGATCTCCCGAGCAGCTTATCACTCCTTTATATAAAAGCCTCCGAAGCCTGGCGTGAATTGCCAAGCCCGGAGGCTTCTTTATGCGTAATGGAGGGTTGTTCAGACGGTTTCATTTATAATCGTCCGTCTTTCCAAATGACATTTTCCCCGTAGTTTTTGCCCCAGTCGTACATCATGCGCAGGACGGGCATCAGACTTTGGCCATATTCCGTCAAAGAGTATTCCACTCTCGGAGGGACCTCCGCATACACTTTGCGCAGAACAAGCTGATCCTCCTCCAGCTCCCGGAGCTGGTTTGTCAGCATCTTTTGCGTGATATGGGGAATGAGCTTTTTCAGCTCGCTGAACCGTTTCGTGCCGTCAAGGCCGAGATGCCATAGAATAATTAGCTTCCACTTTCCGCCGATGACGGCCAGAGTCAACTCTTTTTCACAGTTAATTTCCATAAGATTGATCCGGTCCTTGATCTCCGTTGCCATGTTTGCAGCCTCCTCTCGTTGATATCATACTATAAGAAGAAACGCCTGACGGCGTCTTTTTTAAGACGCAGGTACGTTTCTCGTAAAAATATAAGGCCAAAGATAAGCGCGAAGCTTATACTTTCTTATATTTCAAAAAAAGAAACGCATGCCGCCCCGGATAGGGCCGATGCGTTTCCCATAGAAATGGAAGAACAAGGCATTTCTTTTTAATGAAAATCAGGCGGCAGTCCGCGCGCAACTACTCCAGATTGGCATGCTTGCCGAACATTTGAGTTGTCGTTTGCCCCGTTTTATCCATTAGCCGCAATATAACGGCATCATAGAACAGGAGGAGCGTCTGCTCAAACAGCGAGGCCATCGGCTGAATCGTCGAGCCATTTCCTGCCGCCTGATCTTTCGGCGCTCCGGGGAGCTTCACCGTACCATCGGCCAGACGTCCAATCATCGACTCCGGGTTGATTGTAAGCACGGCTACGCCCGCGCCCAATGCCTTGGCTTTTTGCGCCATCGCAATCAAGCTCTGCGTCTCACCCGAGCCGGAGCCGAGGATAAGCAAATCTCCCTCGGCGATACCGGGAGTCACCGTTTCTCCGACCACATAAGCATCCTTACCCGCATGCATCAGCCGCATGGCAAACGCCCGTCCCATTAGACCGGATCTTCCTGCTCCTGCAAGGAATATCCGTTTTGCGCAAAGAACCTGTTCGGCGAGTTCCTCCGCTTCCTGCACGGGAATCCGGGATACGGACCGCTGCAGCTCATTGATAATTTCCTCTGCGTATTGTACGGTGTTCATCGGCCGCTTAAGACTGACTGACAAGACGCTTCATTTCAGCAGCAACTGCCTTTTTGTCAACTTGTCCGGTAATGCCTCCGCCTACGATGACAAGGTCCGGTTTCGCATCGATCACTTCAGGCAGCGTGTCAAGCTTAATGCCTCCCGCGATGGCCGTCTTGGCCTGCTTAACCACACTCTTGATCGCCTGCAGATCCTCAAAGGAGTTCTTGCCTGCGGCTTGATGATCGTAGCCGGAATGAACGCAGATGTAGTCAGCACCGAGAGCGTCCACTTCCGCCGCTCTGCCTTTGATGTCCTTGACGTTAATCAGGTCAACGAGAACTTCCTTCCCGCTTTTCTTGGCTTCTTCAACCGCGCCTCTGATCGTAGAGTCGTCGGAAACACCGAGTACGGTAATAATATCCGCGCCCGCTTCAGAGGCTTTCATCACTTCGTAACCGCCCGCGTCCATAATCTTCAGGTCGGCCAATACCGTGAGCTGCGGAAAAGCGTCCTTGATCGCTTTTACAGCGTGCAGCCCTTCATTAATCACGATCGGAGTTCCAATTTCAACAATATCTATATAGTCGGCAACTTCCGCCACCACTTCTTTCGCTCCGGGGATGTCTACCAAATCAAGCGCCAATTGCAATTTCATAGGTCATAGCTCCTTCGTGGTTATATAATTTATTGCTACGCCTATTGTAGAGAGTACATTTCCTTTTAGGAAGTAGGCACTTTGCCGTGGTGTAGTCACCTGGAGGATACTATTGTTCCGTGCCGGGATTTTTCAGGAAAATCATAATCTTTTGGTTACACGGGAAAAAGGGGTGATTTCATCCAAAAGCTGTGCTATATTGTCCTTTGGAATCAACAGAGAATCCTGACTTTACAAAAAGAAGGTGACCCTCATGGCTGCTGACACCGCTGTGAACAAGACAGAAATTGAAAGCCCCACTCATGAAAAAATCAGTCTCGTCAAACTGACCTGGCCGATCTTCCTTGAACTGTTTTTGTTCATGCTGATGGGCACGGTAGACACGTTCATGATCAGTTCCGTTTCGGACGATGCCGTGTCCGGTGTAGGAGCGGCGAACCAGATTATTCAAACCGGCATTCTCGTGCTCAGCGTGGTCGGAAATGGCGCAGCCGTTGTCGTCTCTCAATATTTGGGCTCCAAAAAGCCGCTCGAAGCGGCAGAGGTTACCGCTAACTCCATTACGCTAAGCACAATTATAGGCGTGATCATGAGCTTGATTCTGCTGGTGTTTGGGGGAAGCCTGCTGTCGCTGCTGAATGTCCAGGGGGACATTTTGGTACACGGCCGGACGTATATGCATATTGTCGGCAGCTTTATTTTTTTTCAGGCGCTGATCAATGCCCTTGCTGCCACAGTCCGAACCTATGGCTTCACCGTACAAACGATGCTGCTGTCGCTGCTGATGAACATCCTGCATGTGGTCGGCAACTATATTTTGATCTTCGGCCATTTCGGCTTTCCGGCGCTCGGCGTGCAAGGCGCGGCCATTTCGACCGTTGTCAGCCGCCTGATCTGCGTGTTCCTGTTCTTCCTGCTGATGTACCGGATTATGGAGATCCGCGTAAAGTGGTCTTATTACATTTCTCTTAGCAAAAACTATGTGCTGAAAATACTGAAAATCGGTATCCCTTCCGCCTTCGAATCGATCATTTATCAGGCCTGCCAACTGGTGTTCACGCTGTATATTACTTATTTGGGCGCGGAGGCAATGGCAACCCGCCAATATGCGCTTAACATTTCGAACTATATTTATCTGTTCAGCATGGCGGTGGCTATGGGCACTTCCATTATCGTCGGCCATCTGGTAGGCGGGCGGAATCCGCAGGAGGCGTACAAGCGGGTGTTCCAGAGCGCCAAATGGGCGCTGCTCGCCACGGTAATTATTGACGCGATCGCCATCGTGTTCCGCGTCCCGCTCTTCGGACTGTTCACGGACAACGAGAACATTATTGTGATGGGCGCCCAGGTCATTCTGCTCAGCTTCTTCCTCGAAACGGGGCGGACCACCAACCTGATCATCATCAATGCCCTGCGGGCCTCGGGGGACGCCAAATTCCCGGTATACATGGGGCTGATCTCTATGGTATGTATGAGCCTGCCATTGGCCTATGTGCTTGTCTTCCAGTTTCATCTCGGGCTTGCCGGGGTCTGGCTGGCGAATGCCGCCGACGAATGGACCCGGGCGGTCATTATGTATTTCCGCTGGCGCAGCCGTGCCTGGGAGAAATACGCCCTGGTCGAGCAGGGCCCTGCCGAGGGCGAAGCAAAGTCCGTGCTGACTTGATAACACCCCGATACCCGGCGGTTCCCCGGCAAGTGCCGCTTCTTCGGTCCTGGCTGAAACAGAAATAAGGCAGACAATCAAACAAGCGGGACCGGGAAAGGATAACTCCTTCCCCGGTCCCGCTCTTTTCATTGCCAAAGCTCATGGGAACGGCGCCCCCCACCAGGACAAGACCTGAAGACTCGCCTCCCGGTTAATCCAGATAACCGGCCAATCCTTTATCCATCAGGTAGTCCATCTCCGCATCCAGGATGCGTTCGACCGTCAGCTCGTCCAGCTTAACGTCGCTGCGGCTGAGCACAAAATCAACCAGATCGTCGCTGTCGATGTCGACCTCTCCCTTGGCGTTGGCCTTGGCGCTGTTAATAAACGCCTGTTCATGCTTCAGAATGAGCGTGATCACTTTAGGGTCGGCTTTCGTTTGGCCTGCGATGAATGCGATCATTTCCTGTTCGTTTATGGCTTGATTCATATATGTTCATCCTTCCCGCTTGGACCTGCAAACCCATTGTAGCATAAGCCCCCGGCTTGCATACAGCGAAGCTTGAAGGAAATCCGGACAGAAGAGGACGAAACGAACATTGTGTTTAAAGGCAGCGGTTCGGTACCGCCGGTTTCTATTTCTGCCGCAGACACAGGATCATCACCGTAAGATACGCGATATTTACCAGCAAAAACAGCATTAGCGTTTGATTAGACATATCCTCTAATAGAATCCACATTTCCTCACCTTTCGTAAATACCATAATTTTCTTTCTTGTGGAAAATTATACCTCGATAATAAGGAGGGAATAAAGCTTTTTTTGAAAAAATACGCTATACGACCAAGTCTTCCCATAAAAAAGTCAAGGTCTCTTTTCCAGGAATGGATGGCTTGGGACGTAAATTGCGTCTCTTTTTTCGATTGCTTATAATACTAGATAAGCTGCGTCTTCTGTACTGTCACTCGTCCTAATGGGAGCTTTTCAGTATCAAGAAGACGCTTTTTGGTGAAAGGGCGTGAATGCCGTGCCTCATGACGAGCAGGATAAGAACCGGATCAGACCGAAGCTCAAGGTCATTTCGTTCAACGGGGACGAGAGCAGCCTTGTCGAAACCGAGCAATCGCAAGTCACCTTTCAGGACGTCGGCGGGATGGAAGAATTGAAGAAAAAAATCCGCCTGAACTTTATTCTGCCGCTTCAGCAGCCGGAAATGTTCCAGGCCTTCGGGAAGTCGGCCGGAGGCAGTCTGCTGCTGTACGGCCCTCCGGGCTGCGGCAAGACGTTTCTCGCCCGGGCGATTGCCGGAGAGATCAACGCCAACTTCCTGCATGTCGAGCTGCAGGCTATTCTCTCCATGTACATCGGGGAAAGCGAGCATAACCTGCATGATTTCTTTGAAAAAGCGCGCCAGGAAAAGCCCTGCGTCATGTTCATCGACGAGCTCGACGCGCTTGGCGGAAGCCGCCACCACATGCATCAGCATCATAACCGCATGCTGGTCAATCAGCTGCTGATCGAACTGGACGGCCTGCAGTCCTTTAACCATGAGGTGCTCGTCGTCGGCGCGACGAATACCCCCTGGTACCTCGATTCGGCGCTGCGGCGGCCGGGACGGTTCAACCATCTGTTCTTTGTCCCGCCGCCCGAACCGGCGGAAAGAGAACTAATCCTCGGCCTGAAGCTTCAAGGCAAGCCGCAGGACGGGCTGCACCTGAAACGCTGGGCCGAGATGACGACGCATTTCTCGGGCGCCGATCTGGAGCAAATCGTAAGGGATGCGGTGGAGCGGGCAATCGAGCGTTCTCTCGAGAGCGGCAGCATCCAGCCGATCACGGACAAAGATATGAAGGCGAGCATCGAGGGACGCAAGCCGACGACGCTGGACTGGTTCTCCACAGCCAAGAACTACGCTACCTTCAGCGATATCAACAAAGATTACGAGCAGGTGCTTGAATACGTGAAGACCCACCGAATCAAATGAACAGGCGGTGATGCCCGTGAGCTTGCATGGCCCTGATGCCTTCCACTATGAGCGGGCGTTTCAGCTGATGAACTGGCGGCGCTTTGCGGAGGCGATTGAGGAAACCGAGAAGTGGATACTGGAAGATCCGGAGAATGCCGATGCGTACGGAATGCTGGCGCAAATTCATATGAAAGCCGGCAGTTATGACCATGCGCTGCATTGGTCGGCCGAGGCGCTAAGATGCGATCCGGAGAACGCGCTGGCCTGGTTCGTGCGGGCCGTGTCGCTGTACTCGCAGGGCAATGAGGCGCTGTTTCTGGAAGCGGCGGCGGAAGGGCAGCGGATTGATCCGCTGGAAAGCTATTATCCTTTTCTCAAATTCAATATTTATCATAAAAAAGGGGATTTCCAAGCGGCGCGGGAGGAAATGGACCGGGCGCTCCGGTTTGCGCCGGACCGCTCCCTGTTCCTCGCGGCGGACAGCTATCTGCGGGCCAACTCGCGGGATTTCGAAGGCTCGCTCTCTTCGGAGAGCATGGCGCTGTTTCACGATCCCGAGGACGACCAGACCTATCTGTACCTTGCCTGGGCGGCGGACAGACGGGGCGATTACGGCAAAGAGATCGAGTTCATGAAGAACGCGATCCGGATCGACCCCACGGACGAGCAAATCCGCAACGAGTATTTAAACAGCCTGCAAAAGAAATACTGGTTCTACCGCGTGCTGCTCCTGCCGTTTATGGTGAAGAAGCGGTTCAGCAAGTGGCAGTTTTTTCTCGTCTGGGTTGTGCTCTGGCTCGTATTCCGCCCCTTCGTGCTGCTGTTTCTGCTCCTGTACGTACTGGCGTACTGGTTGAGCAAGCTGCTCGTCAGAGTTCAGGTGTTCGGCTGGAGGTCGCTGTTCCGCAAAATATAAATAATGATGAACAATACCTAAGAAGAAACGGCTACGCCGTCCTCTGGAAGAGGAAGGCATCCGTTTCTCGTAAAAATATCAGGTTAAGGATAGCGCGAAGCTTATACTTTCTGATATTTCGAAAAAGGACCCATTGCAGAAGGCCGAAGCCCGCTGCGATTGGTCCTTTTTGGCGTTACGATACGTTGCGTTATTTCTTGTAGTTCAGACGCTGATTGAAGCGGTCGATACGGCCGCCCGTGTCGATATTCTTCTGTCTGCCCGTATAGAATGGATGGGAAGCCGAGCTGGAATCGACCCGGATCACCGGATACGTATTGCCGTCCTCCCACTGCATCGTCTCTCCCGAAGACTTGGTGGAAGCGCTCAGGAATTTAAAATCCGCACTCGCATCATAGAAAATGACCGGCTGGTATTTCGGATGAATACCTTCTCTCATCGTTAATCCCTCTTTCTGAATAAAATAGACATCTTGTATTAACTTACCCTACTTTTGGGTAAAGCTTTCAACAAAATGACCACTTCAGTGAAAAATTCCGGTAAAACACTGAGGCGGGCTTATGATGGAACGGTATCCGTCAACGAAAGCTCCATATACAGCAGTTCATGTGTGGGGACAAGACCGGCCCGCTCCAATGAAGCTGTAAAGAAGGCGCCTGTGGCCGGAATATGAACGGCTCTTACTCCTACGCCTTCCGGGACACCGGAGAGCAGCTGGGATAACAGCGTATCTGCGATCGCCTCCGCGTCCAAGACGCCGTCAATCACGCCCCATAATGCTCCTTTCCCAAGCTGGATTTCCTTTTCCGGTTATCCCATTTTGCCCGCGATCTTCCGGTAGGTTGCCTCATCGGAGACGATATACAGCCTCGCTTCCGCAGGGATAGGATCAGTCAGCCTGCGGTTGATGCCCAAATCGTGGCGGTCGGCGATCAGGGTGGCGCCTTGGCGCAGCAGGCCCTGGAAAGCATCCCCGTAGGTCTTCCATGACCGGTCGACCGGCACCTCGTAAATATCGTCGCCATGGGAGCGGCTGATAAGCTGCGTAATGACTTCCGGATTTCCCTCCTGCAGCGCGGCTCTTACCGCCAGCCGAGAAACGGCATCATGCGACAGGACGAAGTCGTTGACCCGGACATGCCGGAAGTTCTGCACGTTCTTCTCTTGCATGATTTCCACTGTTGTATGTACATCCGGCGCGATCCGCTCGATGCTTGAGGCGATCAGCAGCGATTTGCCGTCCACCAGCGCAGCCTCGTCGATCCGGACATCGCCGAAGATAATGGCCGCCCTCGCCTTGGCGAGACCTGCCTTCACCAGAATATCGTCGGAGGAAGGGTCCCCGCTGATGAAATGAACCTGTTTCATCTGCTCCAGCGGATGCTGACCCGATTCGTCGATAATGATGATCTGACAGTCCGGCGTATAGCTGAGAATTTCCCCAACAGCCGCCTGCGCCTTTTTGCTCCAGTTGATGAGAATAACATGATCCTCTCCCAAAAATGGCAACTTTCCCGCCCTCCTCTGCCTTCCGATTTCCGCGATGGCATCAATAATCTTTCCGATTACCAAGCTAAGCAGCCCGATGCCGAAAATGTATAGAAAAATCGTAAATATTTTGCCGATGACGGTCTTCGCAAAAAAGTCGCCGTATCCGACCGTCGCCATGGTCGTCATGACCCAGTAGAACGAGTTGAACCAGCTGCCGAACGTATCCGGCTCAAGGATGTAGGCGACCGTCGCACTGAGCGCGACAAACAGGAGAATACTCAGACCGATCGTTCTTTTCTTGATGTGGTTCATCATGGTCGACAGCTTTAACAAAAAGTGAATGGCAGTCACCCCCCCGGATGTCCTGCAAAGGCCCGCAAAGCCGCCCGCCGCTTCGAGGACAGCCCTGCGGGCCTTCGAGATAGTTAAATGATCAGACTGCTGACCGCAAACGCGGTTCCGACAAAGACCATGCACAGCAGCGTCCCCACCGCGACATTGCCCTGTTTCAGATGATCTGAGATTTTAAAGCCGATCGTGACCAGCTCGAAAATCCAGTAAGACGCCACCAGACAGACATAGCCGACCGCGAACCAGATTGCCATAAACCAGATCGACGAGTTCGTATAGGCCGCCACTCCGAGAATAATCGCCGTCGCCAGGAATTTCCCGCCCAGCGCCAGACCTACGGCGACATTGCCGTTCTTCAGCTCCTCCATATCTTTGAACGGAGTCATCCAGCTGAAGATCAGCATGCCCAGCAATTGAAGCACGATAATGAAAATTACACTAACCAGAATATTGATAACGACCGTCAATTCGCCCACCCCCGAAATTTTGCATAAGCCAAATCGTAATCCGCAAAATCATGAACCTCTTCCAGCACGACCTGCACCGTCTTCTTCTTCTCCATCGCGGTGTAGCGCTTATCGTCGATCGGCTGCTTGATCCGGTTCCCCGAAGGCAGCTCCACTACGGCAAAGTTTCTTGTCTTGTCCTTATACTTCGTCTTGTACACGCCGATCAGATCGACGTCCGTCGTCACCGACACCTTCAGATTCTTCAGGTCCTCTGTGGCCGATTTCAAATCCTTGTAGGATTTGATCGTGGACCATGAAGACAGTCGAACCTGGTTCTTCTGATCGGCATCCGTCGTAATTTCGGCGTCCATGTACTGAAGCGTATAGATTTTATCCCCTGTCGCATAATTGCCGTCATTGGGAAGCATCTCGTTGTTCGGCAGGATGGTCATATCGCTGCCGATCAAGTCACCGACCGTACCCTCGACAACCCGGTAATCCCACGGCACCCGCGCCACATCGCTGGTCGACGTCGCACCGGAATCCGTGGAAAATACGCTGTCCGGATTATCGGAGCAGCCGGCCAGAGCCAGCACCGCCGCGATAATCAGCAGCAGGACGGCCGAGCGAAGCGCCCGCTTTCCCCCAAGCCCGCGGCGGCGCGCTCCCGGCGTCTTATAATAGTTCTCGCGCAATTTATCTCACTCCCATGGCAATAAAATGGCTTGTATTTCCGGTAATGGGGCCTCCGCCCCGCCCCAGCAATCCGCAGGGCCGACCGTTGATCATGAACATGCCCGAAAGCAGGTGAAGCTCGCCCGCAGAGGTTTGAATCTTCGAGAGCTCCGCTCTCTTCTGATATACGGAAGGAAACAGCACGCTGCTGTCGAAGCCGTCCTCATCCTCAATCTCCAGGCTACCGGATTCGTCATAGAGACGCACAGAACCGCCTTCGCGGCCGAACATCGATTTGGACACGAAGTTTCCCGAGAACACAGGCTTGTTGTACGTGGGCAGAACGTATTTGGCGATGGTCTCCCGCTCTTCACCGCTGAACAGAAAGCCCAGCTCATACATGCCCCAGACCGCTGCCATCAGCCCTTTGGACTGGAGCAAAATGCTGTGCGGCGGGTTGAACAGCGTAAGCCGGCCGGTCTCCACCGCATAGGCCAACGCCTCGCCGCCCTCATCCACCGCCATCCACTCTTTCGGGTACAGGGCAAACATTCGGTTCACGACGCGCCCCTGCCCGTCTTTCACCGTTCCTTCGTCAATTGTAAGCTCCAGGCAGTCGACGCACCCAATATCCAGACCGCTGTGCCTAGCCAGCGCTTCGATCGTGCCGGAATCCTCCAGATGGCTTCCGTAGTTCACGCAGGCCGCTGTATCCGGCCGCTCCTCGCCCCAAGCCGCGGCAACAAGCTCCGGCATGCTGCCGTTAACCGTCGGAATGCCGGCTTGCTCGCATACCCATGGCGTCGCAATGGACGCCTCCACGTAACCGGTCGGCGTGTCGGCGTTCAGCTCCAGCAGCTTGATGCTTCCCCTTTCGTCGATGGCGAAGTCAAACCGCGCATACCGGCTGATGAGCCCGGGCGGAGCAAGCGGCGCGGCGTCCAGCATCTCCCACAGGACTTCCGGGATGGCAAGCAGATCGTAGAGGTCATGCCTGCGGTGGATATAGCGCGCCGCCTTGTCGAGAATGGCCCATAGCCGGGAAGAAGCCTCCTCAAGCTCCCGGTATGTCTCCTCTCTCATAACGGCGACTCCGTCCAGCCAATATTCTTCGTCTTCAAGGTCAGCCCAGGCAAAGCCCAGGCGCCCCAGTTCCTCCACCCTGGAGACCCGGTCTTCGCCTGAATGCTCCAGCCACTGAAATACGGGCTCCGTCATCCGCCGAACCCGCTGCTCTTGCTTGAACTGGACCGCGAGCTTGAGCCGAGGCTCGATTTGGAACTGGATTTCGAGCTGGACGACGAACTGGACGAGCTCAGGCCGCTCGACTTTCCGCCGATCCCGCCAGCCGTGGAAGACGTCGACCGTCTCGTAATGGTGCCCGTCGTGGAGGTCGAGGTCTTCGGCTTCACCACGGAGCCGGTCACCGGCTTGTTCTGAAACTTCGTGTTGTCATAAGTACGCGGTTTATAGACCGTCCGTGTGCCTCCATAATAGGTTGGACGGTGGTCATACCATCTGCTCGGCGAATAGCTGGAGCCGCCGCCAAACAGCATGTGGTACAGCAGCAGATCATCCCAGCCAAAACCGGAGTTATACCCGCCGTAATTGTTAATGATCGTTGTCCCGTTCGATGTAGCGACGCCCGGAGCCTGGGTCGGCTGGGCCGTTTCTTTCCCCGTCTCCTCCGGATACGGGATGTTCCAGTCCACATTTTTGTCGAAATAGGCTTTAACCTCTTCCGTGGACCAGGACACCAGCGTCGGCTCATCCGCAGATGAGCTGCCGCTTGCGACCGAGGCGCCCGGAACAAACAGCGCATTGGCCAGCAGGGCGATACCCAGCGAGGTCGACAGCACTCTAACCGGTTTGCCGCTTAAGTCAAACCCTTTTTCCCCTAGCGATTCATTTCCTGTTTCTTTTTCTCTACCCAAAGCGGGTGCCTCCTTAATAATAATCTTCTGCCTATTCGGTGCGCATCGGAACGAGCAGCAGTTCAAGCTTGCCCTCATCCACATTCAGCCTGCCCTCCACCGTTTCGAACTCGCGGCCGCCGACTACCAAATAGTTGACATGCTCCAGCGCGGCGACCATATTGGCGCTCCATACGCGCTCTTCGATCTTGTTCAGTTCGCCATCCGGCATTTTTTCATATAAAATAACGCTCATCCCATTGTCCAAGAGAATTTCCTTCCCTTCCTGATTCAATTGTACCTTTAATACGGGAAATGCCGGTCTAATGTTTCATTTGGAAACTGCGGGGGAATGTCAAACCTTCCCATAACAGAATAAAGCGTCCTGCCCTTCAGAGGCAATCTTTTTTCTTTGGCAGAAACGGCAGAATCTGCGCTTCATTTTTTTGACAAAAGCACCGCCACCGGAATAAAATATTGAAAACAAAATATTTTCCGCATTTTCCGGCAAGGGAAGGGAGGCCTATTTTTGAAGCAAAGAATACTCGCGGAGGCCCGGCAGGAGATTTACAAGTCCGGTTTCCGTTTTACAATGGCGGATATGGCAAGACGCTGCGGGCTTAGTACGAAAACGATTTACGAGTGTTATTCTTCCAAAGAAGATTTAATTCTGGATATGGTTCAGCAGGCTATTGATGAACTCACGGAGCGGGAACAGTCGATCGTGAATGACCCAAAGCTTGGAACGATGGACAAACTGAGAGCTCTGCTCGTGCTTCTTCCACGGGATTTCCAGTTTTTTGATATCAAGCGTCTGCACGAACTGCAACGTTATTACACGAATGTGTGGAACATTATGGATTCCTTTTTGACGGAACAGTGGGACGGTGTGACCCAAATGCTTGCGGCGGCTCAGGCGGAAGGACTGCTGGAGAAGTTCAATACGGCGCTGTTCATTCAGCTGTATATCGGGGGACTGTACCGGTTAATGGAGCAAGCCTCCACGGGTGCGGCCCAGATGACTCTCCGGCAAGCACTGGACGAAATGGTTGACATTATGTTAAACGGGATCAGAAAGAGGTGATACCATGCATTGGTTGCTGCTGCTCGCCGCAATAGCCGCAGAGGTGGCTGGGACAACATTCATGAAGCTGTCTATGGGTTTTACGAAACTTGGTCCTTCCATTCTGCTCGCAGTCTGTTATCTGCTTAGCCTGACCATGCTGAATCTGGCGCTGAAAAGCGTCTCCATGAGTGTGGCCTACGCCGTTTGGTCCGGTGCGGGAACCGCCTTAGTGGCGGGTATCGGCTGGGTGCTGTTCGGTGAACGGATGTCCTTATTGAAGATCGTCTGCATTCTGCTCATCATAGCGGGTGTAGCGGGGCTGAACCTGGTGGAGGAAAGCCATGGAGAGCCGAAGAATTCAGGCAGTCCGCAGCTTTCAACTCGCTCATCCGAGGGGACGGAGGTTTGAGTCATTAATGGGGGAGCTTTGACGATGACGATTTTATTTTTGTAGGAGGGACATGCTTTTGGAAACATTGAATCGGATAGCCATCATAGGTGGAACAGGCAGAGCGGGCCGTTACCTTGCGCAAAAAGCGTTGGAAAGCGGCTATCACGTTCGTATGCTTGCCAGAAATCCGGACAAAGCATTCATTAAAGATGACAGATTACAGGTGATTGCCGGAGATGCCCGAAACATACAAGACCTTCGTTCTCTGCTGGAAGGCTGCCATGCCGTTATTAATACCTTCGGGCAACCCGCAAAAGATACACCGCTGTACAGCAGCGTAACCCATACTGTTCTCACGGTCATGCAGGAGTATGGAATCACAAGGTATATTGGCGTTGCAGGCGGGTCGCTGAATGTTCAGGGCGACAGGAAGTCATTTCTAAACCGAATAGCGTCCACCCTGTTCTACATTCTGTTCGGCAAGATGATCGCAGACAGAAAAAAAGAACTGGATCTGCTTATGAAAAGCGATATCCAATGGACCCTCGTGCGTCTGCCATTTGTAGTTGAGGGTTTGGAAACGGGCCATATCAAGGAAAATTTAAGGGATATCCCGGGAAGAAACATTACGAATTCCGACATAGCCAAATTCCTCGTCAGTCAGGTTAATGAAATGAAATATGTAAAAAGAACGCCTTGTATCTCAAATTGACGCAAAAGGAACCCAGCCTTGAATAGACGAGGTTCCCTGATTGGCTATTACGTTTCAACCGACGCCGACGACCCGGTCAAAGAACCGGTGCTCGGGTGGGCGGGGCAAACATTTTGGTTATTTGAGCAATGCGGAACATCCATATCCGGTTTATTTGGGCGACAAGCTGTACGTCACCGTTCTGCCTTTGTCGTCCGCAAGCGAACGGTACGTCAGCGTCAGCCGGTTCCCGTCGCGCTTGGTCAGAATAAGCATTCTTGCCAGCACGTAGGGATCCTGGCCGTCGGACTTCTCCCAGTCCTTCCAATCCTCCGGCGTTGCCACTTCCTTGTTCAGATTAACGGTGGCATCCGTGCCGGTATGGATTAAATACAAGTGGGACGTATCGACGAAGCGGATGATCAGCACGTCGGGAGCGGCATATTTAACGGTGAACGCGCCGCTCTGTCCGGTAAGCGCCTCTATGTCGTACAGCTTGCCGAGACTGCCGTCGCCGTTAATATACTGCACGCTGTCGTCGCCACTCATATACAGCTGCGTGGACGCGACCTTCGGATTTTCCGAATAAGCCGGAACCATGAGATGAAAGTCCATCTGCTTGACGATTTTGCCGTCCCGGATCAGCGCCTGGTATACATTGCTGAAATTAGTGAACATGGCATAGTGGTTGTCGCTTAATACAAGCAGATGCGTGCCCCCAGCCACTGTCTTAATCTCCAAGTTATGCATATACGGCGATACAATCAGAGGCAGCTTGCCCAGAAGCGCCGGCTTTCCCGAGGCGGAGCGGGAGGCGTAGACTTCGCCTGTATGCTGTGATACCCAATACGTCATGTCCGGAACGGCTGCCGTGGTAAACCGGGTCTCATCGCTGATGCTCAGACTGCCGCTGCCCGGTTCACGCGCAATTTTGCCCCCAAGCACGCCTGTTCCGCTTACAAGCGGGATTTGGACAGTGCCTGCCGCAATGCGGACCGGCTTCGCGAGCTGAAATACGGTTCCGTTCACCGTAGCGGCTTTGGAGCCGGCCGTTACCGCAATCTGCCGTCCGGGACGCGTCAGAACGGCCGTTTTGGATGCCTGATTCCATACGACCGAATATCCCATATTGATCGCCAAGGTTTTGAGGGGCACCCATGTTGTTCCCGCCGAAACGATTGCCTTGCTTGCAAGATCCAAATTCTTATAATTCAGCAAAATCGGGGAAACCTCTGCTCCAAACGCCGTACTTGCGCCCCAGCCGAGCACCGCCGCCAGAACAACGGCTGCCAGTTTGCCAGTTCTCATCATTACAAGCCTCCTCTTCGTGTCTTTTCCTTAATAGTTGGACGAAATTACCTGGAAAAAGTTTCATAATCCGGGGAATCAGCAGCAAATGGATGTTTATACGATTTGTATAGTACGACAAAAAAACGGATACCGTCCTTAAGGGGACGATATCCGTTGATTTTAATCGGGCCGCTCAGCTTCTCCATGTCTTTGCGGATAATCAGGCCTGCTGCTGCGCTTCCTGCGCGGCGGCAGGAGCCGGCATTTCCCGGGCATCCTTTGTCTTCGACAGGAAGATATTCGGGACAATCGCGGTCAGCGAGCCGGACACGATGCCGTTCTGCAGCAGCATTCTGGCGAACTCCGGAAGCTGGTCGAACATTTGCGGAATCGTGGCCGAACCGAGACCGACGGCGATGCTGCAAGCGGCGATCAGCAGATTGCCATCCTTGCGCAGGTCGACCTCGGAGAGAATCGATATGCCGGAAGCCGCCACCGAACCGAACATCACAATCATGGCTCCGCCGAGCACGGCGTTCGGAACGACCGTCGTCAGCGCGGCCAATTTGGGCAACAGGCCGAGAACGACCATAATGCCGCCGGCCGCGAAGATCACATTGCGCGTCTTCACGCGGGTAAGCGAAATCAGGCCGACATTTTGCGAGAAGGCGGTATATGGAAAAGCGTTAAACAGGCCGCCGAGCATAATCGCCAGACCTTCGGATCGGAGGCCGTTAACGACCTGCTTCGGCTCCACCTTCTGCTCCGTCACCCGGCCAACGGCAAAGTATACGCCCGTCGATTCCACCATGCTGACGATATTGACGATAATCATCGTAAAGATCGCGGTAAGACTGAATTCCGGACGGCCGAAGTAGAACGGCTGGGCGACGCTGACCCAGGAGGCACTGCCGACGGAAGTAAAATGGACCATGCCAAGAAAATAAGCAACCGCCGTTCCGGCCACAAGGCCCACCAGCACGGAAACGGAACGCAGAAATCCGGTGGCGAAGCGGTTCACAAGCAGTATGACCACAAGCGTAATCAGCGCCAGCAGCAGATTGCGAGGCTGTCCGAAATCGGCGCTGCCTTCGCCGCCTGCGGCGTTCTTCATCGCTACCGGAATCAGCGACAGACCGATAATCGTGACGACCGAGCCGGTTACGATGGTGGGAAAGAACTTAAGCAGCCGGCCGTACAGCGGCGCGGCCAGCACGACGAACAGGCCGGAGAGAATAATCGCCCCATAGGCCGTTGCCAGATTGGAGCTGGAGGCGACGGCGATAATCGGACCGACCGCCGTAAACGTGCAGCCGAGGATGACCGGCAGTCGGCTGCCGAAATATTTGGTGCCCATAACCTGGAGCAGCGTCGCCAGCCCGCAGGTGAACAGGTCGGCGGCAATCAGATAGGCCATCTGCTCGCCGGTAAGTTTCAGCGCGCCGCCGACAATCAGCGGAACGACGACCGCGCCCGCATACATTGCCAGCACATGCTGGAGTCCGAGTGTAAATACTTTGCGCTTGCTTAACATGATGCACTCTCCTTGATGCTTTCTTCACTGTCTATAAAATGTACTTCTCCCGGCGCCATCGCCGAAATCCGGGCCAGCGAATGAACCTCCACGCCCATGTCCTCCAGCAGCCCGCGGCCTTCCTGAAAGCTCTTCTCAATGACGCAGCCGACGCCCAGCAGCTCCGCTCCCGCTTCGCGCACGATATCGACCAGGCCCACCAGGGCCGCGCCCGTGGCGAGAAAATCGTCGACGATAAGCACCTTGTCGCCGGGGCCGAGGTATTTTTGCGAAATGCTGATTTGATACGATTCCTGACGCGTAAACGAATGGACCGGAGCCGAATACACCTGCTCGGAGAGGGTTATGACCTTCTTCTTCTTGGCATATACAAACGGAACGCCCAGTGCGATTGACGCCGCCATAGCAAACTGGATGCCGCTCGCCTCGATCGTCAGCACCTTCGTAATCGGTCTGCCGCCGAATATCCGGCCGAATTCCTTCCCGATTTCGAGCGCCAGGCCGGTATCGACCTGATGATTCAGAAACGAGTCCACCTTCAGCACCGTATCGGACAAGATCTGTCCTTCCCGTCTAATGCGTTCTTCCAACACTTTCATCTTACTTCCACCGCTCCTTCTTCCTTCCGGAAACATAAAATAGCCCCGCAAAGCGCAGCTTGGGCTCGAAGCCGCTCAGAACATTTGCAAGGACCCTAAAAACCATCAAGAAGAAACGCCTGACGGCGTCTTTCAAGACGCAAGTGCGTTTCTCGTAGAAATACAAGGTCTTTTATAAGCGTGAAACTTATAAATTCTTGTATTTTAAAAAAGGACAGATTCCTTGAGCGTTTCTCTCAAGTGAATCTGTCACTCCAGGTTATTATCCCTTATGGTGCAACACGTCAGGCGTGTCCGCGCCGCCTCTAACCCCGGACGCGCTGTTCACTCATAGTCGGACAATTGCGATGGTCATCCGGTAGAAACTTATGGGCCGTATCCCCATGATTATATGAGTTAAATCATTCTTTTTTTGTAATATTAAGAAGAAACGGCTTCGCCGTCCTCTGGAAGAGGAAGGCATCCGTTTCTCGTAAAAATATCAGGTTAAGGATAAGCGCGAAGCTTATACTTTCTGATATTTAAAAAAGGCACGCCCTCTATATTACACGGTATGTCTTATTCTTGACAAGGGCTTTTTTCGGCTGAAAAACACCCGGTTGACCGGCCATCCTTTAATCTTCACCCCACCCCTAAAGGCTCCCGCCGGAATTGACAGATTACCCGACCGGTTATATACTCTAGGGAAATGTCAAGCACTTTTTCTGTGAATTCTGCACATATGTGCATTAGGTGAGGGAGTCAAACCCAGGTTCAAACATGCGAAACGGAGGGATTGATTTGAGCACACTCAAATGGGGCATTATCGGACCGGGAGGAATCGCCCGGGAATTCGCCGAGGCCATACAGAAATACGGCGGCACGCTGTATGCTGTGGGATCGCGCAATCTGGATAAAGCGCAGCACTTCGCCGAACAATACGGGGTCACCAAAGCTTACGGCGATTATGATGAAATGCTGCAGGACCCCGAAATTGACGCCGTCTACGTCTCCACCCCGCACAGCAATCACTACGAATATATAATAGAAAGCCTGAAACAAGGCAAGCACGTGCTTGCGGAGAAGGCGATCACCGTCAATATCGGCCAGTTGCGGGAAATTGCGTCATTGGCCGAAGAGAAAGGGCTGGTCGTGGCGGAAGCGATGACGATCTACCACATGCCTTTGTACGCCAAGCTGCGGGAAATTCTGGACAGCGGCAAAATCGGCCCGCTTAAAATGGTCCAAGTGTCCTTCGGAAGCCATAAGGAATACGATGTGAACAACCGTTTCTTCAATAAAGACCTGGCCGGGGGAGCGCTGCTCGATATCGGCACCTATGCCCTGTCGTTCGCCCGTTATTTCCTGTCTGCACAGCCGCATGAAGTTCTAACCACTGTCAAGCCGTTCGAGACCGGCGTCGACGAGCAGTCGGGCATTATTCTGAAGAACAAGGCCGACGAGATGGCAGTCGTCTCATTGACGATGCGCGCCAAAATGCCGAAAAGAGGCGTCGTCGCCGGTGAGAACGGGTTTATTACCGTAGATAACTTCCCCCGCGCCTCCAAAGCCGTCATTCAATACCTGGACGGAACGACGGAAACAGTCGAAGCCGGAGAGACGGATGCGGCCCTCCAGTATGAAATCAAGGACATGGAGCAGGCGATCCAGTCGGCCAGAAGCGCCACGCTTCAGCTGTCTCTGGACGTGATGGAAATCATGAGCAATGTCAGAGGTCAGTGGGGCATAACCTATCCTTTTGAATAAAGGCATTTTCACATTGAGCTGTTCCGCAAAAAAATAACCGGTCCATGCACGAAAGCATCGTGGTGGACCGGTTTTGTTTATTTTTCATTTTCGACGATATGCTTCAGGATGGACAGCTTATTGCTCCAGAACCGTTCATAATACGACAGCCACTCCCGAAGCTCCTTCAGAGGTTCCGGCTGAAGCCGGTACAGCTTCTCCCTGCCGACTTTGCGGCCGCTCACCAGTTCCGCCTCCGACAGAATATGCAGATGCTTGGCAATGGCCGTGCGGCTTACCGGAAAATGGGCGGCAATTTCGGAGATCGGCCTCTCCTTCTCGGAAAGCAGCCTCAGCACCTGCCTGCGGGTCGGATCGGCAATCGCCTGAAACACATCATGCTTCTCCGCCGCCGCCATATTAAGCCTCGGCCGCCTTTTTCAGCCGCTCCTGCACAATGGATACCCAGCCGCCCGACATCCGGCCATGAATAACCGAGCTTTTCTCGTTCGCTTTCCCGATGAGCTCGTCCGGCTGCTTCCAGCCGCCGTGAAGCAGCGTAAACTCCGTCTTATCATCCAGTTCCTTCAAGAAGAAAGAAACCGTCCAGCCTTCGGTATCCCAAGTGAAAGTCAGGCTGTTCGGCGGATCAAGCTCCGTTACCTTGCACGGCGTCGGGCCGAAAGGCGACTGCAGATGAAATTCATGACCGAGCTCCGCCTGAAAGTCGCTGGGCATAAACCACTGTGCGATCCCTTCCGATGTCGATACTTTATCCCATACTTTCCCGATCGGCGCATCAATAATGACCGTCTGCACCACGTCCGGCAGATTGTTCCCGCGGTTGTCTTCCATTGTTTTATCCCTCTTTCACCCTTTTATAAAGTAACACCTTTTGGTTTCCCTTTTTGATTATATAAAACCTTTTGGTTTCATGTCAAAAAGAAACGGCCTTCCTTCTTCCAGGATGCGCCGTTTCATCGAAAAACAGGAGCCGGGAGGCCCCATCGGGAGGTTTATCCCGAAACCGCCGCAATAAGCATGGGCAGCACAAGGAAAGAGGACAGCGTCGTCCAAAGGATGCAGCGGGAAACCACCGAAGGGGACGCGCCATAGCGTTCCGCCAGAACAACCCCGTTAAC
This sequence comes from Paenibacillus sp. URB8-2, assembly GCF_013393385.1. Lineage (NCBI taxonomy): Bacteria > Bacillati > Bacillota > Bacilli > Caryophanales > Paenibacillaceae > Paenibacillus > Paenibacillus sp. URB8-2. Next base: position 5,442,652 of record NZ_AP023239.1, read on the forward strand.
GGCTACCGGCATGGAGGCAAGAATGAAGAGCACGGAATGGAGCGTCCCCGTAATGCCGAGCAATGCCAGTATGCCCAGCGCGAGCAGCGGTCCCGCCAGCAACCGGATCACGATTCCCATCCAGAACACCGAACGTTCTCCTTTTATGCCGGGCATCATGCCGACCTTCATCATCTGCGCACCCAGAATGGCCAGCACAACAGGGGAGTACGCTCCCGCTGCCATCGTCACTCCCTTCTCCACTTCGGCGGGCAGGTGCAACTGGAATGCTCGGAGCAGCAGGGCCAGAATGGCGGCATAGATCGCGGGGAGGGAAAACACCGATTTGAACGCATTTTTCACGGAAAAATGGGACCGGGCCGCAAAATAAATACCCACCGTGTTGACGATAATCACCTGACCTATGACATAAACGGATGCTTTATCAAGCCCCGCTTGTCCAAAGGCGAGCAGAACGAGCGGAAGTCCGTAATTCACGCTGTTGGTAAAGGTGGAAACCAGCGTCAATCCGGCCCGCTCCGGCGAAGAGAATTTCATCGCTTTTCCAGTAATGACCGCTACTCCCCACAGCACCAGCAGATTCAATAAGGAGAACGCCAGCGTCAAATAGATGTCATCGAATGAAATTTCCGCGTGGAGCAGCGTATCCAAAATAATGGCGGGGCTTAAAAAGTACAGATACAGAGTCATGAGCGGCTTCGTGTCCAGGCGCTGAAAACGTTCCAGCAGCGCGCCGGAAATAACCGGAATCGACAGGGGGACGATGACTTCGAACAGGGTGGACAGCACGGTTTGGATCACGGACGGGCACCTCGTTATGTAGAATATTACCTTCTACTATACCGCCGGGGTTGTTTGCCGTCCAAGACTTGTAAGCAATATTCCCGATAGATACCGCCTATACACACAGCGCTTTATTGCGGAGGTATCCGGTGCAATCAGGAAGTTACCGCTCCGGCATATGCTCCTTGCAAAAAGCGGCCAGCTCTTCCTCCTCATCGTCCTCCAGATCGAATTCAAGGAGCTTCTGCGTCGTCGTTTCGATCAGATCGTAGGTTACGACGCTCACTTCTCCATCATTCTCCTTTACAATGACCCGCACGCTGACCCCGTTCTCCGAATAAAGCTCGTCCTCCTCCGGGATCACTAGGTTAATCATAAATTCATAACGGTTTCCCGCAATAATGCCGAACGGGTCACGGATCTGCTCCGCTGTGTAATTCGATATTTCAAGCATTTTATATCGCTCCTTTTCATCGTTCAGGAGATCATCATAGCACAGGCCCGGCGGCCTTCGCCAGATGAGCCGGGCGTTTCCGGCACAGCGATTCGGACCTCTTCATTCGTAGCCTTTCCGCATGCCGCCGCTTGCAAACCAGTAGACGAAAAAAAGACCAAACCAAGCGGACAGGCGCTTCATCTGGTCATGCTCATTTTATCTTCAGCTGGTATTCTTGGAGTATTGGATTATTAGTAGTTCTGTACAGAACCATCATTTGTAGAAATCCGTCGCCATGCGTCGCTTTGAGGAGAACGCCGCTGTCGTTTGAAGGCGGAAAATGATGGAGTTACACAAGAAACATAGCGACAACGGTGGTGACCGCAAGGCCGATCAGCACGGGCTTGAGATTGCGGCGCGCCAGCTCGAACGGACTGACGCCGCAGATGGCCGCCGCCGGAATCAGCGCCCAGGGGATAAGCGTGCCGCCGCCGACCCAAATGGCGGCGACCTGGCCAAGCGCCGTCAGCGTATCGGCGCCTGAGCCGATGGCGGCGGCGAACAGGTGCGCTATGGAGCCGGCAAGTGAAATGCCGGAGAAGCCGGAGCCGTCAAGACCGGTGATGGCGCCGGTGAGGGTCAGCGTGACCGCGCCGACGATGCCGTTCAGCGGCACGGAGTTCGCAAGCGCAACGCCCAGGTCATTGACGATGCCGTGCGAGGCTTCGGGAAGGACTGTCCCGAACAGCTCGGTGAAAGCCGAGTCGCCGAGGTAGAAGAAGGCGGCGATCGGGATGACGGGGCCGAATACTTTGAAGCCGAAGACGAAGCCGTCGATGAGGTAGGAGGTGATCTGCTCAAGCCCTTGATTGCGGTGGGCAAGCAGAGTGACGAAGATCAAGATAAGGACTGCGGTGCCGCCGATGAGGGCGGTAGCATCGCCGCCTTGAAGATGCAGCAGGAACATCGCCGCCACATCGGCAAGAAACAGCGCCGGAATGAGGATGGCCAGGGCTTTCTTCATCCGTGGATGAAGGGCGACCAGTTGAAGAGAAGGGGGAGAAGGCTCCCCGAACACGCCGGATGTCCGTCCAGCCGATACAAGGCCGTCTCTCCAGGTCCCATTCTTCTGATCCCTGCGCATCATCCAGAAGGCGGCGGCGGTCGTCACAATCCCCATGACGACGACCAGCGGAACGCTCGCCTCCATAACGCTGGCGACCGGCAGGCCCGCGGCGTCCGCCGTCAGTTTCGGCGCCCCCTGAATAATGTAATCGCCGGATAGAGCGATGCCGTGGCCGAACAGATTCATCGCCATCGCGGCTCCGAGGGCGGGCAAGCCGACCCGGAGCGCAACTGGCAGCAGGACGGCGCCCACCAGAGCCACCGCCGGCGAAGGCCAGAAAAAGAGGGAGGTAAGCAGCATAATAATGCCGATTCCCCAATACGCCATGGCCGGGGTGCGGAGAAACCGGGTCAGCGGAGACACCATCGTCTCGTTGATGCCCGTAATCATCAGCACCCGGCTCATGGCGACAATAATTGAAATGATCATGATCGTTCCCATCAGTTCCTTGGTCGCGTAGACAAAGGAGTTAAACACTCCGGATATCGAACCGCCGAGCGTCTCCGTCGCCAGGATTCCCAGGACAAAGATACCGGCCACGCAAATCATCGTCGTATCGCGCCGCTTGATGAGCAGCGCCATGATGAATACGATAAACGCCAGATAGACGTAATGGATTGCCGTTAACTGGATTCCCATGGAAGAAATCGCTCCCTTAACTTATAGCATTGATTCTATAAGTTATGCAGGAGCCCAAAAGGCGGTTCTTGCGCCTCTAAGTAGAGAGGGTGTTCGTTTGACCGTTGTCCGCCAGTCTGGCCAAAATTCTCCGTTTGCGGTACAGCATCATGGCCGCTTCCGCCACCGCCTTCAGCATCTCCCGGTTCGTGTAGGCGCCGAAGAACATTCCGGCGACAGGAATTGTCTGCAGCAGCTTCTTCGAGCTCCAGTTATCCCGGTAGGCGGCAATCACTTCCCGCCATCCCTGAATTTTGGACACCGCCGCGCCCTCGCCGCCCCCAATCCGGCCATCGCTGCCGAGTTCCAGGTCCAGCTCCTCCAGAATCGCCCGTTTGCCGACCATGTCGGCGGAAGCCAGCTGCATGACTTTTACAGCGAAGATGCGCTCCTCCTTCTCCAGCGGGTTGTACCCATAGCAAAGGCCGATCTCCTGAATCACCTTCAGCGACAGTCCGAGGATGGCGGGAATATCCGCCGCCAGCGTAAACACGCCGCCGAAGCCTGTGGTCGCCCCTTGAGCCGTGGCGAAATTGCTCCGGCTCTTGGACAGGCGGCGCGCCGCTTCGTCCATCACCACCAGCGGGTAGGGCCCTTCCCGCTTCCCTGCGGTCTCGGTGCTCACCTCGCCCACAAGCTCGCCCACCTTGCGTCCAGCCACAAGGTAGTTGCCGCCATTTTGGATGTAGCTGCCAAGCTCATCCAGCAGCAGTCCTATTTTTTCATGAACAATTTTAGGGGTAAGCTTGTCCAGCAGCTTAAAGGGCAGCCGGGTCAGCCGCTCCCAGATCATAAGCTGTCTCTGATCCTTCTCCCATCTCCGTACCTCTTCAAGTGCCGCGCGCAGCTCTTCTTGCGTTTCCAGCCTTCCTGAACCAAGCGTGATTTCCGTCATGATCATACCTCCTTTAACCGAATATACGCGTTAATGATTTGCCCGTTTCCTAATATATACCCCGAATCCGATTGCCCTGCTTGAAAATAACGATTCAGGGGCATCTTAATATCACTTAAAAAGACCTCCGCCGATGGCGAGGCCACTGAAAAACTTACGTATTTTTCTTTGACGGCTTATGTCTCAAACAAAAAGACATCCATTTCCCACCTTTTAGGAACGGATGTCTTCTTTTTTAGGTCAAGTACGGCTCCATCATTCGGTAATTCTTAGTCTGTTAACTTTAAGATTCGTTTTAAATTCACAGCGAAAATTGTCATCGCCCCTTGCATTTCCATGCCAAGCAGACCCGAGGATGTCGCGACATCATACCCGTGTCCATGTTTGAGTTCACTGTTCTTCGCTTCAATTTTGTAGCGTTCCTTGGATTTTTCCTTGAAATACTCTGAATCTTGGAACGTCATTTGCTCGGTGTGCTCATCGGATTTAATACTTACCGAATAGCTTTTGCTTTTAGCGCCTTCTTTGTAGCACCCTTCCTTGAACGGACAATGCTTGCATAGTTTCACATCAAAATAATAGGTGTCTGTTTGATTTTTGCCGACCCCTTTTTTACCCTGCCGAGCCTTTCGAATGGCCATATGTCCAGCTGGACATACGTACATGCCTGCATCTTTGTTGAATAAAAATTCGTCTTCTTTCTTACGCGCACCTTGCGTGACGAGGGGATTTAGTTTGGCCACAAGTTCAATTTCATTTGTTTTCGTGTACGCAATATTATCTTTTTCGGAATATGCAGTATCCCCAATCACCGTTTTGACCTGCATGCCAGCTGCCTTGCTTTTTTCGATAAGGGTCTGCAATTGCTTGCCGTCATTCTTTTCACCGGTTGTAATGACAGCCGCCGTAATAAGGCGTTCCTCAGTCATCGCTAGATGAGTTTTGTATCCAAAAAATGCGGAATCTGCGCTCTTGTGGCCAACGCGCGCATCCGGATCCGCCGCCAGGCGAAGTTGCTCGACGTCATCCGCAACCGTTTCTTTCAGCAGGTTAAGCGGCTCCAGAATTTTTGGCACTTGTGCAATGCCACTCTCATTTTCGATGAAGTTGACGAGTTTTTGGCAGTACGCAATTTCATCTTCGAGTTCGCTCGTTGTATTCTTTGCCGGCATTTTGACCTTGACTGACTCATCCATGGTGTACACGGCTTTTCGCAATTTCCGTGCACGGTCTTGTAGAATTTCTTGAGGCGTTTTCTGGTTGTAACGTGCTTTCGTATGCGTGGCGTCGACGATGATGGAATTGCTCTTTAGGATATTTTGCTCGATGGCAAGTTCTACGGTCTTGCCGATGAGCATGTCCAAAAGGTTGATATCTTTCAAACGTAGTTTACGGAACTTCGTTAAGGAACTCGGATCGATGACCGGGTCTTCCGGCGCCATGCCGAGGAAGTACTTGAACGACAGGTCGTACTTTGAACGCTCCACGATGTCGACGTCAGAGAGTTCAAAAATGGCTTTCAGCAGTAAATATTTAAACATGCGCACCGGATCAATGGCGTTGCGTCCATTATCCAAGCAATACTTTGTTTCCAGTTCTTCGTATATGAAAGTGAAATCCACCAATTCATTGATTTGACGGAGTATATTGTCCTTCGGGACAACGATGTCATACAATGCCGCATAAGGACTCAAAACTAAGGTTTGTTGTTGCCGAATCATCCACTCACACCCGCTTTTTTGTTAGATGACTTCAGTATAAAACAAAAAAGGTACAGCCTCTTCAATTTTCTTGAAGATCTGTACCTTTTCCTATGAGACGGACTTTTTCAGTGGCCTCCCGATGGCAGAAGTCTTTTTATAACCGTATTCGGTTGGGATTGCATCAATCCGCCGGATCAACTCTTCTGCTTCTGCACCAAGGCAAGTCGTTCCTTCTCCGTTGCCAGCATTTCTTCCGCTAGATCGACGCCATGCCCCTGCACCGATCCTTCCGGTGCGTGGCTGACCGCCTGTTCCGCATGCTTCAGGCTGTTCTCGGCCTGCTCAATTACTTTTTCCGTAGGATGGCTCATCGCTTGGGTAACGGCGTTATGCAGTTTAGCCGCAGCATCCTCCGCCTGATCGACAGTGCTGTTCGTACGCATACTGGACTCATAATGTCTCATAAATGAGGACCACTCCTTATTAACGGACTGTTCTTTCCCGTTTAGGATGGCCTGAAGGCGATCGTTTATGTAGTCAGCCCGGAGGGAAAGTGTGGGGATGAACTCCTCCGTTTGAGATGTGGTTCAGAGGATACATGATAAAAGAATTCCCGGATACCGTCCGCAGCCGAAAGCGGAATCTTTGGCAAAGGAGCATGATCGAAATGAACGTCCTGCCCTACCTTCATCGAAACCGCCTTTGCAGTCGGCTGCGCCGTCTATACGGCCGTATGGCTGCTTGCTGAATAAGCCCATTCCCGGCTTCTTGTTCACTGCCGCCCGCCCAGAGCCAAAAAAGCAGCAGATAACCAAGTATCCGCTGCTTTATGATGCGGCCCGGCGGCCGCTTTTTCCCGTGTGGACTCGGTCAGCCGGTCAAACCCGTCGAACCGAGTCCGGCACGCCCGCGCCTGTACTCAGGCCAGCGCCGAAACGAGGCTCTTGCCGAACTCCCGCGCGCCGTCCGGCCCGTCGCTTGTAATCACATCGTCATGCGCCACCACATGCTGCACCACATATTCGGCGCTGTTGGCTTTCAGCTCATCAATCATAACTTCGACCGGATAGCAGGTCGCTTGGCGCCCGGCGAGCAGGCCCGTCTTCGCAACCACGACGGAGCCAGCGCAAATGCCGGCGACCAGAATTTTCTGCTCATACGCCTGCTTCAAATATTCGCCCAGCTTCGCGTCGCCCCACAGATAGTCGATCGTGCCAGAGCCGCCAATTACAGCTACCACATCATAATCCGAAGCGGAAACGTCGGAGAATACCACCTCCGCATTTGCTTTTCCCTGATTGTCGCCTGTAATCTCCCCCGCCTTCGTACTGGCGACCGTTACAGTGATGCCCGCATTCTCCAGTTCGGCTTTCGGATGAAACAACTCGTCTTCGTTGAAGCGGTCCGGCGGTATAATCAGCAGTGCTTTTTTGCTCATTGGTATTTCCCTCCCAAGGTTATCTTCACGCAACAATCATTGTAGCGCTGCCGACATTCCTTGTGAAGAATGCACTTTTTAGTACAGAGGTTACCAAAAGGTTACCTGCTCCCGCCTTTCTCCGGTCTCTGTTTCGTGGCTTGTTCAGGCTTTTTTGCAGGCTCCCTCGCAGCTGTCCGCTGTTATTTCCGGCTCGCTTCCGGGCTTCAGTTCCCGTCTGATCCGTTCGATCCGCATTTTCCCCCACTCGTACATCATTTCGACAATCGGCAGAAGCGTCATCCCAAGCTCGGTCATCGAATATTCCACCTTCGGAGGAATGTCGGGATATACCTCCCGGTGAACAATGCCGTCCTCCATCAATTCTCTGAGCTGCTGAGTCAGTATTTTATGCGAAATTTTCGGAAAAAGCTTCTGCAAATCGCTGAACCTATGCGCGCCATCCACGCCAAGATGCCAAAGAATGACGACCTTCCATTTCCCGCTGATGATGGACAATGTAAGTTCCTTTTCGCAGTGAAAATCACCGTTCACGATTTTTTGTTTGATTTCCTCTCTTAACGGATCGGACATACGGCCGTTCCTCCTTATTCTATTGGTACGCCATGCTCTTGCGCCGGTCTGCAGCTTCCCAGGCGTCTTCCGTTATTATACACCATAACCGCCGTCGCCTTTGGCGGGCGGCCCATCGCTACATACATTCACAAAAGGGCACCCCGAGGGATGCCCTTTCTGTACCGGGATTCGACAGCCCGGCAGCTATAGTGTCTGTAACACTTTTCCGCAGCTGCTTCAAAGCGCCGATTCCCTAATAAGAAATTGAGGCTGCTGAAGAGGCTTGCGGCGGATGCCAATTAAACAAACGGGATAACAGTTCACGTTTAAAGTCACGGCAAGGCGTCCGACAGCAGGATAGTTAGTAGGCGGGTGGGAGTGGGTCGATGGGTAGGTGGACCGGGGGCGGTGGATGGTGGCTCGGTCAGTGGTTCAGAGGCTCGGTGGGTTGGTGAACCGGGGGGCGGTGGCTTGGTGGGTCGGTGGGTCGGTGGGTTGGTGGGTCGGTGGGTTGATGGGGCGGTGGTTAGTTGGTCAGCGGCCCGGGTTGGTCGATGGGTAGGTGGCTTAGTTGGCGGGTTGTCGGGATTCCTGCGTTGATACATCTTTTTTCCGTGGAAATCCTCCTCCCTGACCCAATTCCTACAAAAGTACAGGTATTTCTCCTCCCCTCTCCACGCTTGGCGATATATAAGCTTAAAAACCTGCACAATTGCAGCCATTACTTTTCCTCCCCGAAATTCACCTGTCAAACCTGCAGGTTTGCAGGAAAATGCCAGCCACCAGCCACCATACACAGACACAGGCACAAACTGAACCGAACTAGTTAGTCAAACCGCTTCTTCAGCACGTCCCCTTCTTCAGTGCGTCCCTTCTTCAGCCCCCTTTTTGGCGCATTTCCCTTCTACCGCAGGCTACTCCAGGCTACTCCCGAGCGATTTTCCCATCCCATGCGGTCGCGATCTCGCCCCTTATCCCTTCCAGCAGCTGCTCCTTGTCGTCCCGGTAGAACAAATTATAGGTGTCAAAAGGGATGATCCGTCCATCGGGGTGGGCAATATGCACACAGGACTTCTTCACCGACCGCACGTCGAAATTATGCGCATCGAGAAATTGCATCACGATGACCCGGAACACATTGTCGTAGCTAATCTGCTCCGGCACGGCGGCAAACGGCAGACAGCAGAGCAGACTTTTCAGCGACAAGGCGGAGGAGACCGGCGAGTGGCCGGTGGAGAGCAGTTCGAACATTTTGCCCCGGATTGCCGGGTCCTGCTCGAACACAATCGTATTGCTGCCTCCTTCAAGCAGAATATCCGGGTCGATCAATCCGGTCAGCGGCAGCACCTCGCTGCCAAGCTTCAGCGCGTAACCCATCGCAAGGCAGTCCGGATGACAGGGCACCGGCAAAATATCCGCCTCACCGAACACGCCCGACTGGTCAATAATGCTGCGGCGGACCTCGCTTACCGTTAAACGGTCGGACGCTGGATCATAGCCCTCCAGCCTTCCCGCCGCCTGGATCGGCTGAATCGTCACACCGCGCACGGCTTTTTGCTTCAGTCCGTACTGAATTATCGAGCCGATTTCTCCGTCATTCAGACCTTTTTTCAGCGTGACGACGAGCGTTGTCGAAATATTGAATTCGTTTAGGTGGCGGATCGCGTCTTCCCTGATGTGCCGCAAATCCGCGCCCCGGAGCTCCTTCAGCACGGACGCCTCCAGGCTGTCGAACTGCAGGTAAATCTCGAAACCCGGCATGTACGAAGCGAGCCGCTTTGCGAACTCCCGGTCCCGGGCGATGCGGACGCCGTTCGTGTTCACCATGATATGCTTGATCGGACGGCTCTTGGCCATGTCCAGAATCTCAAAAAACTGCGGATGCGTCGTCGGCTCGCCGCCGCTGATCTGCACGATGTCCGGTTCACCCTCGTTCTCAACGATCCGGTCCAGCATAAACTCAATCTGCTCCAGCGACCGGTAGGATGTGCGGTGCGGCGAAGACTCGGCGAAGCAGATCGGGCAGCTTAGGTTGCAGTGATCCGTAATCTCTAGCAGCGTCAGACAGCTGTGCTGCTCATGGTCCGGGCAGAGGCCGCAGTCATACGGGCAGCCGTATTTAATCGGTGTATTCCACTGAAGGGGCATTTCCGAAGGCTTGATAAACTCCCGCGTCTTTTTGTAATAGGGAACGTCCGTGGAGATGAGCACCTTTTCCGGGCCGTGCAGCAGGCATCTTTTGACCATGTACATGCGCCCGTCTTCCTCGATGATCTTGGCCTCGACTTTGCGGTAACACACGGAGCAGATGCTGGTGGTCAGCTCATGATAGAGATACGGTCGGTTCGGCATGAAAAGACTCCTTTATGTTGGAATGGTGAATCGATCTGAGCAGCTTCCGGAATTGCCGGAACCGCCGGGCGCCTGCCGCTTTTATTTATTTATAGCTTCGAGCCTCCGCAGCCGCGGACGAGCGGCGGACACGCCCTCTGACCCACAGCAGCCAGGCGTAATAGACAAGGCCGGCCAGACAGGCAAGCTGAATATTGTTCAGTCCGAAGTAAGGATGGGGCGTCGGCTTAATGAAATCAACGGCAAACCGGAAAGCCAAGTAGCCAAACATGAACCATTGGAACATCCGGCCCGGAAGGTAAATGGAACCGGGGCGGCCGCCCACAGGCGCGCGGCTTCTCCGATATAGGGGGATGAGCAGCAGCGCTAGCACTAGCAGAAAGAAAATCTCATACAGCTGGGTCGGATGCCGCCGGATTCCGTCGCCAAAGTCGATGCCGGTGAACCAGGTCGTCGGCATGCCGTACGTATGGTCGTCAAGGCCGGTCAGAAAGCAGCCGATTCGCCCGATGCAGAGGCCCAGAATGAGCGGATAGGCAAAATCGTCGCCGGTTGACCTTGTCCAGCCCACCCATTTCTTGGTCAGCTCGACGCCGATCAATCCTCCAAGCAGACCGCCGACGATCGTTTTGCCGCCCCAGAGGAAGTGAAGCTGCCGAAGCTGCTCCCACGCAGCGGCCGGGTCCTCCAGCCAGAACAACAGCTTGGCGCCGAGCGCCGCGCCCAGAATCGTTCCGGCCAGAATTTGCAGGCTCATAAGCCGGGACATTTCGCTCGGACGCCGGGTCCACAGATACACGCGGAAGCCGATAAAGTAGGAGAGCGACTCAAACAACACATGCGGATGAATCCGCCAGGGACCGAGAACGATATACACGGGAAATTCCATCGGCGCGCTCCTTTGACCTGAGTTTACTGAGTGAAGATAAGGGCTCCGCAGATGGTGAGCAGCAGTACCACGAGCGCTCCGATAATCGCCAGTATGGCTACGATGACCCGGAAGACCGCGCTTGGCCCTTTAGGCTCAGGCTTAACAAGCGAATCCGCACAGTTCTCCCGGCATCTTCCGAAGTCGGGATTATAGCATTCCTCACATAATGGCTTGCCGCATCTGGCGCATTGATGAGCCGCTTCGCGTTCGGGGTGGTTCATGCAACGAAAGGCTGCCATATCTTCACCTCGGTTCATGATTTACCCCTATTGTAAACGCTTTTCAAGGGATATGCCAAGCTCAGGACCTCATAAGATGGTGTAATGAGATTCGCGCGAGGAGGCGGAGCCCAAAATGACAAGCAGGTGGGTTGTTTTTTCACCCGATGGGGATATTCAGACGGAATTCATGCTTAGTAGCGGTATTCCTTATTATTGTGTGTGCTATTGTAACCGGCCCTTGATCAGACCTTCGAAACTGGGCTTCACCCTGGAACATGCCGAGCCGCTTAACCGGAACTTCAGGGTCTCCGCCGCCAGGTATGACAGCTTTGATGAGACGTGGACACAGCCCTGGGGAGAAGTTAAGGAAATACGCAATCATTACAATGAACTTCGCGTGGAGCTCGAAGAGACAACCCCGTGTGCGCGCCGAATATCCGTCATTTTTCGCGTATATAACGACGGCCTGGGCTTTCGCTACGAGCTGCCCGAACAGGAACATCTCTCCCATTTGGAAATCCGAAGCGAAGAAACCGAATTTGCCCTGACCGATGTGGACGAGGCCTGGTGGATTCCCGCTTATCAGAAGCTGTATACCGAGGGCCTCTACAACGTTACCCCCATTCACTCCATTCCTTACCGCTCCGTCCATACCCCTCTAACGATGAAAATGGCTGATGGATTATACCTGAGCATCCACGAAGCCGAATTATCCCGCTATTCCACCATGACCCTGATGCCCCTGGAAAATAATACGCTTGCAGCCGACCTCATCCCCTGGTCCGACGGCGTTAAAGTCAAAGGCTCCACTCCGCTAAAAACGCCCTGGCGAACGATCCAGATCGCGGAAAAACCGGGGGATTTGATTACCTCCTACTTGATTCTTAATCTCAATGAACCGAACAGGCTGGGAGATGTTTCGTGGGTGACGCCGGGCAAGTACATCGGCATATGGTGGGGCATGCATCTCGGGATTTACACCTGGAGCTACGGCCCGAAGCATGGCGCAACGACCGAGAATGCCAAGCGGTACATTGATTTTGCTGCCAAATACGGCATTCCGATGGTTATGATCGAGGGGTGGAATATCGGGTGGGAGAACGATTGGACCAAGCATGGCGAAAACTTCAGTTTTACAATCCCCTATCCGGATTATGACCTTGTGGAAGTCACTTCGTATGCCGCCAGCAAGGGCGTGAAAATTATAGGACACATGGAGACGGCTGGAGCTATTCAGAATCTGGAGCGTCAAATGGAAGAGGCTTTTACTTTATATAAAAAACTCGGGATAGACGTTGTGAAAACAGGCTATGTCTCCCCTGACCCTGCGCTTAAGCGCTTTGATGACCAGGGGAATCTTATAAGTATGGAGTGGCTTGGCGGTCAATATAACGTTGATCATCATCTCAAAGTAATCGAGACCGCGGCCAGGTATCAGATTAGTCTGATCGCCCATGAGCCGGTAAAAGATACGGGAGAACGTCGGACCTACCCGAATATGATGACCCGGGAAGGCGCGCGGGGACAGGAGTTCGACGCCTCCGCCGAGTATGTCGGGAACCCTCCGGACCATACCACCATCCTGCCTTTCACCCGCATGCTTGCCGGGCCCATCGACTATACGCCGGGGATTGTAAGGCTGATTTATAAGGAATTCAGACCGGGCAACCGGGTGCGGGGGACGTTAGCCAAACAGCTCGCGCTGTATGTCGTTCTGTACAGTCCTCTGCAAATGGCAGCCGACTTGCCGGAAAATTATGAACAGCAGCGTGCGGCTTTTCAATTTATTCTCGATGTTCCTACCGATTGGCAGGACACCAAGGTATTGAATGGAGAGATCGGAGATTATGTTACGATTGTCCGCAAAGACAGAAACAGCGAAGAATGGTATCTGGGCAGCATTACCAATGAGAATAGACGCACGCTTGCTGCGCCGCTCGCTTTTCTAGATCCGGGCAAACCCTATGTGGCTGAAATCTATGCCGATGGCCCATATGCCGACTGGAGGACCAATCCCTATCCTCTGATCATTTCAAGGGTATTGGTTGACCGCAGCGTAACCCTGCCGCTGAAGCTTGCCCCGGGAGGCGGGCAGGCCGTTCGGATACGTCCGGCTGCCGCGGACGACATCAGGTCGCTTCCCAAAATCAGGTCCCTCCCTGGGATGAGGTCTGACCGCCACCGCTGAAACAGCGCATGACCATTTTACAACCGGTGTACTTCGCTCGTTGTTAACCGCAAGGGAACAATAACGCATCTGCATTGGTGGACGCCCAAGAGGATTGCCAGCTGCTGTTGCCAGCATTGCGGTCACACCTTGGCAAAATACCGCTCCACCTTGCTCAGCTTCTTCGCATGGTTCCCCTTCCGGCTTTCCATGGACCCTAATTCGAAGAATTTGACCTTGCGGATGCCGACGTAATGGAATACCCCTCTCTTCATCAGCACTTTATGCGCATTGTTCAGCGTCAGCAGAGGATAATGGGCCGGACCTTTCATCGTGGAGATGCAGACGACGCTTTTTCCCTTCAGCAGCCCCTCGGGATAAATGCGGTTCGGCCGGTCCCTGTAAGCAAAGTTCGAGGCAAACAGCCGGTCGAAATAGCCCAGCAGCATCGCCGGCGGCCTTCCCCAAAAAATCGGATAGATGAACACGATCTGGTCGGCCCGGCGGATTTGCGCTCTGTATTTTTCCAGCTCCGGGTCCTTGTGCATATCTCTTCTTCTGCGGTCTTTGTTGTACACCAGCGCCGGATTGAACTGCTCTTCATACAAGTCCAGCACCTCTACTTCCCCGGAAGCCGCATTTTGCCTAATCCCCTGCTGAACGGCGTTCAGGAAGGCCCCATTCAGACTTTCACGGTTCGGGTGGGCATAGACGATCAAAGTGTTCATCACTCATCGCTCCTAATTAGTTATCAAATGATAATTTTCATTTCATAACTATATTAAGTCATCACATTTTAGTTGTCAAATGATAAATAGATTGCGCGCAAAAAAAATATTTGTCATAATAATCCCACATAGCGAGGTGATCACCATGCCATTGCCCGAATTCGCTTTCAAACTAAAGACGTTCGGCACCGGATTCTCCAAAATGACCCATCGGCTGCTTGCGGAGATTAAACCGGAAGACGTAACCCTGCTTCAGTTCGAAATCTTGCACCTTCTGTACACCGAAGACTCCACGACCTTTGGCCGGATCGGCGCCTGCGTCGGCATGTCCCTGCCCAATACGAGCCGCGAAGTCAAGAAGCTGATGGAGAAGAAGCTGGTAACTAAACGGGCCGATCTCAAGGATAAAAGAGTTCATTTTGTCGAGCTTTCTCCAGCCGGAATGGAGCTTATGGACGAGTGCTCGGCCAGACTGGAAAAGCTGATCGCCGAACGGTTCGCTCATTTGAATCCGAAGGAGACCGCCGAAGTGATGCAGGCCCTGGACCTGCTGTCTGAGAAGCTGCTGGGGGAATGAGACAAACGAACGATGGCGCAAAAAGGCCGGGATTTCTTTCGAGAAATCCCGGCCTTTTCTATTGTGTTCCTCCATTCGTAACTCTCAAGTTACTATATGACTTCAAAGTGCGTACTTTTCAGCCGTCGCCCGGCTCCCGCACAATGGTGGTGTAAGCATTATAGGGAAGGAGAGGATTTTAATGATAAACACTAAAGATTCAGCGCCGCGCAAAACGGCTCTTGTTATTGGAGCTAACGGGGTGATCGGACGCAATTTGATTGATTATCTTATTACGCTTTCTGATTGGGATATCATCGGCGTATCGCGCCGCGGCGGAGAATCATCCGGCCGGGTCCGCTATATCGCCGCGGATTTACTGAATCCCTTGGATAGCCGCGAGAAATTAAGCGGCCTGACGGAAGTGACCCATATTTTCTATGCTGCCTACCAGGACCGCCCGACATGGGCGGAGCTCGTCCCCCCTAACCTCGCTATGCTCGTTAACACCGTTGAGGCTGTCGAGCCGGTTGCCACTAAGCTCCGGCATATCAGTCTCATGCAGGGCTATAAAGTGTACGGAGCGCATCTCGGACCTTTCAAGACGCCGGCCCGCGAGAGTGACGCCGATCATATGCCGCCGGAATTCAATATCGACCAACAGAAGTTTCTGGAGAATCGTCAGCAGGGAAAAAGCTGGACTTGGTCGGCACTCCGCCCTTCCGTCGTGTGCGGCTTCGCTCTCGGTAATCCAATGAATCTGGCTATGGTCATAGCCGTCTACGCCTCGATGTCAAAAGAGCTGGGAATCCCCCTACGCTTTCCCGGCAAACCAGGTGCTTACCACAGCTTATTGGAAATGACCGACGCCGGGCTGCTTGCGAAAGCCACGGTATGGGCGGCGACCGACGAGCGCTGCGCCAATCAGGCCTTCAATATTACGAACGGGGATTTGTTCCGCTGGAGCGAGCTTTGGCCCAAAATCGCCGCGTACTTCGAACTTGAGGCGGCGCCTCCGCTGCCGATGTCGCTGGACGTTGTTATGCAGGACAAAGAAGCGCTGTGGGACGCCATGGTAGAGAAATACGGCTTGGAAAACAACAGTTATAGCAGCGTTTCCTCATGGCGGTTCGGCGACTTTGTGTTTTCTTGGGATTACGACTTTTTCGCTGACGGCACCAAGGCGCGCAGGGCCGGCTTTCATGAGTTTGTGGATACGGAGTCCATGTTCCTGAGCATTTTTGAAGACTTCCGCCGCCGCAAGGTCATTCCATAACCTTACACACAAGAGAAACCGGTCTTTCGCACTTCATAGACCGGTTTCTCTCTCTGTTTGGACTTCCGACAAGATAACGGCTTGATCCCCGTACTTCCGTTCAACATGGGTATCCCCCCAACGGCACATGAGATGAAGAATTTCCTTGAGACTCCAGCCGTAGTCGGTCAGCTCATATTCGACTTTTGGCGGAACCGAATTGTACGTTGTCCGCTTGACGACTTCATCCCTCTCCAGTTCTCTTAATTGCTGCGTCAGCACTTTCTGCGTGACAGCAGGCATCAGGCTCACGAACTCGCCGTTGCGTTTCTTACCAAACGTGAGATGGAATAAGATCAGCGGTTTCCACTTGCCTCCGATTACTTCAAGCGTTGCTTCCACCGCCGTATTGTAAGTTTTGACCGGCTCCATCATAAGCTCGAACACCTCCGCCCTTAACCTTAATTACCCTCTATCTCTCCTTGGGCCTCTTTGGCTTTCTTTAACGGTTCGAGCATTTGCTCAATATGGTTCTGCATCAGCAGATAGGCCTGCTCGCTGTTGCGCTCCTCAATGGCAATGGCAATCAGCACATGATAATTGGAAGACTTCGTTCTCATATTGGGCAGCGTATTTGTCTGCCTCCGCCCCTCCTGAAGAAGAGGAAGAATGGCCTCATTCATTCGCGACAGAACAGGCTCCCGGGCACCGGCCACGATCGTCTGATGAAACTCCAGATCGGTCTCCAGAAAGGAACCTCCCTTTTCCATCTGCACGATCATAAGATCAGCCTGCTGCCGCAGCTTTTTCACCTCGAAGTCGGTTGCTCTTTCCGCGCACAAAGCCGCAAGTCTCGGTTCGATCAGCAGCCTCGCTTCCAGCAGCGAGATTAAGGATATATCCCCAAGCTCTTTCAATTCAGCGGTCGGGTCTTTCAGAAGCAAAGGATCGTTCCTCACATACATGCCCCGGCCGTGCTCGATGCTGATAATGCCCTCATTCTCCAGGATCCGCAGCGCTTCGCGAACCGTGGTAATGCTTACGGACAGCTCTTTGGAGAGCTGTTGAAGTGTCGGAATCCTTTCGCCCGCGGCCCAAGTTCCTTCAATGATCATTTGTTTAAATTTGTCTATCGTACTCTGGAAGGCGGTCTTTTTCATTGAGTCAGGCCTTTCTTGTAGACATTAATAGTCAATACCAGCTTAATTCTATCACAATTGGAACAACCGATCATTCCTGAAAAAAAAGATCTCCCGAGTAAAAAAAGTGAAACAAAAATAGATCATATGATACTAGCAAAAGAACAGATGTATTTCCTGGAATTTTAGCTAATTTGTAAAGATGGGAGCAACTTTCGCTGAAATTCGCTTTATTTTGACGATTGAAAGCGATTGATTTAACAGTTCATCCTATTTTTTAAATTGGATCCGGATAAAAGATACGATCTGTTCAATACAAAGGAAGGGACCTACGCTATGAAGATTACCAAGTTCGAGACGTTTGTCGTACCGCCACGCTGGCTGTTTCTGAAGATTGAAACCGATGAGGGCATTGTCGGCTGGGGAGAGCCTGTGATTGAAGGGAAAGCGCTCACAGTTCAAGCAGCCGTGGACGAATTAATGGATTACTTGATCGGCCAGGACCCGCTGCGGATTGAAGACCACTGGCAGGTGATGTACCGCGCAGGCTTTTACCGCGGGGGCCCGATCCTGATGAGCGCGATCGCAGGAATCGATCAGGCGCTCTGGGACATCAAGGGCAAATTTTACAACGCTCCGGTCTATCAGCTTCTTGGAGGCGCTTGCCGGGATTCCATCCGGGTATATTCCTGGGTCGGAGGCGACCGGCCGAGCGATGTGGGGCAAGCAGCACTGGAGAAGAAGAACGCCGGCTTTACCGCCATCAAGATGAACGCTACGGAAGAGCTGCAATTTATCGATACCTACGCCAAGGTCGATGAAGTGGTCGCGCGCGTTGCAGCCATCAGGGAAGCAGCGGGACCGTACTTTGGCATTGGCGTGGACTTCCACGGCCGGGTACATAAACCGATGGCCAAAATTTTGGTCAAGGAGCTTGAGCCTTACCGGCTGATGTTCATCGAGGAGCCTGTGCTGGCCGAGAACAATGAGGCGCTCCGCGATATTGCGGGCAGCACCTCTACTCCAATCGCAACCGGAGAGCGGATGTTCTCGCGGTGGGACTTCAAATCGCTGCTGGAGTCGGGCTATGTGGATATCATCCAGCCTGACCTTTCTCATGCGGGCGGCATCACGGAATGCAAGAAGATCACCGCCATGGCCGAAGCGTATGATGTTGCCGTAGCGCCGCACTGTCCGCTTGGACCGATTGCGCTGGCTGCCTGCCTGCAAGTGGATGCAACGGCTTACAATGCGGTAATTCAGGAGCAAAGCCTCGGCATTCATTACAATCAGGGCAATGATCTGCTCGACTACATTACGGATTCGTCGGTGTTCGCCTACGAGGACGGCCATGTCCGTATTCCGGATGGCCCGGGGCTTGGCATTACGATCAACGAGGAGTATGTCCGCAGCATGGCGCAGGCGGGACACCGCTGGAGAAATCCCGTATGGCGGCATAAGGACGGAACCGTAGCCGAGTGGTAGGCGGCAGATAATCAATGATAAAGAGGGATTCAATATGCCAAAAATTATAGGAATCGGGCCGCATTATCCCGCTTTTCTGCAGAGTAAGGGACTGCCCGCCGATTTTGTTCCGCACTTGTTCCTTAAACCGCTCTCGGGCGTGATCGGAGACGGCCAGGCCATCCATATTCCTGAACATGCCGAGAAGGTTATGGCCGAGGTAGAAATCGCGGTGCTCATCAACCGGACCCTGCGGAACGCAAGGGAAGAGGAGCTGGCCGATTTAAGCGCAATCGGCGGTTATGCCATCGCCAACGATTTGACGGCTGTCGGTCCGCGTGTCATGGGCGAAGGCAAAATATACGATACCTTCACCCCGCTGGGTCCATTCCAAAAAGTGGAGGACCCGGGTTCCATCCGCATCGAAAGCTATCTGAACGGTGAACGGAAACAGTCAGCGGGCATAGAAGATATGGGCTACACCTTTGCCCGCATCCTCGCTTATTTCTCCACGATTCTTACGCTGGAAGAGGGAGACATCGTGCTAACGGGAACCCCCGCAGGTCCGTTCGAGATTACTCCGGGGGACCGCGTAGAAATCCGCAGTGAACAGCTTGGAACGGTCAGCAATACAGTGGAAGCGTAATCATTACAATTTTATTTGAAAGGATGAATGAACAGATGGCTAAACCCGTTGTGTTTATACCGAGCAAAATTCCCGAGGAAGAGAAGGTCCTTCGCTTTTTGGAGGATTTCGCCGAGGTGGACTACAGAGACGAAGAAGAAATGCTTGATGAGGAAGTCTTCTATGAAGGATTGCGGCGCGCATCTGGCCTGATGATCTATTCCCGCAATAAAATCCGCAGCCATGTGCTGGATCGCGCTCCTCTGCTAAAGGCGGTATGCAATATTGCGGTCGGCTACGACAATCTCGACCTGAACGAACTGACCCGCCGGGGGATTGCAGCCACTAACACGCCGGATGTCCTGACCGAGACAACGGCCGATCTGGCTTTCAGTCTGGTGCTGGCTTCCGGAAGACGGCTGGCCGAAGCGGATCACTTCGTCAAAAGCGGCGGCTGGAACGGCTGGCTGCCCAGCCTGATGCTGGGCAAGGACGTGCATGACGCTACACTCGGCATCATCGGCTACGGACGGATCGGCAGCGCCATTGCCCGGCGCGCCAAAGGCTTCAATATGAACATTCTGTACAACAATCTGGTCCGCGAGGAGAAGGACGAACAGGAGCTTGGCATTCAGTTCGTTCCGGTTGAGGAGCTGCTCCAGAACTCCGACTACGTTCTCGTACAGGTGCCTCTCACTCCGCAAACGGAAAAGATGATCGGCGAGAAGCAGTTCGGGCTGATGAAAAAGGATGCCTATTTCATCAACGCCTCCCGCGGCGGAGTTGTCGATGAGACGGCGCTGATCCGGGCGCTGCAAGAGAAGCAGATTGCCGGAGCGGGTCTTGATGTATTCGAGCATGAGCCCATCGACAAAACCCATCCGTTCCTGTCGATGCCGAATGTGGTTACGCTTCCTCATATCGGAAGCGCTACCTGGCAGACGAGAGCCAAGATGGCCATGAAAGCAGCCGAGAATATGGCGGCCATCCTGCAGGGCCGGCGCCCGGTCAACCTGGTCAACCCGGAGGTCTGGACCGTTAAGGACGGAAGCGTTCAGTAGACCGTCAAATTCTGTAGGTGCTCTGTTATGAAACGCGGCATGAGCCGGAAGACGGGCTCGAGGTACAGCCTCTACGGTACAACACCAGCCCGTCGGCTCATCTTGCGGCAAGTTCGCCGGCCGCCTTGGCAGGCGGCGGCCTGATCATGAAGGAGGAGCAGTAAAATGTATGCGATTACAATTGATACGGGAACCACGAATACGCGGGTAAACGTATGGCGCGGCAACGAGGTCGTTGCGGAAGCTTTCCAACCTGTCGGCGTCAGAGACACGGCGATCACCGGCAGCAGACAAAAGCTCACCCAGGGAGTAAAGACGGCGATTGAGGAGGCTATGCGGACAGCGAATGTGAAGACCGGGGACTCCGTTGTCATTCTGGCTTCCGGAATGATAACTTCGAATGTCGGACTGTATGAGATTCCGCATTTGCCGGCGCCCGCCGGGTTAAAGGAACTGGCCGCGGCAATGGTTAAGGCCGAACTGCCGGAGATCATCGACCAGCCCATCTGGTTTGTGCCGGGCATTAAGAATAATGTGCCTGATCTTAACCTGGAAACATGCGAAATGATGGATGTCATGCGCGGAGAAGAGGTCGAGGTTGTAGGAATTACGCAAAAGCTGCAGCTTGAGGGCCCTGCCGTGCTGATCCTTCCGGGCTCGCATTCCAAAGTCGTCCGGATCGACGGCGACAATCGGATTACCGGATGTATGACCACGATAGCAGGCGAGCTGCTGGATGTGATTACGAAGCAGACCATTCTGGCAAACGCGCTGCAAAGCTCTTTTGCCGGCGAATTGGAGGAAGCCGTACTGCTTAAGGGGGCAGCCTATGCCGAGAAAGTCGGACTTGGAAGAACCTGCTTTACCGTGCGGATTCTGGATATGTTCAGTGATTTATCCATAAATGAGAAAGCGAACTTCCTGCTCGGCGCTGTGCTTCAGGCGGATATTCTGGCCGTGAAAAACAGCGGAGCCCTGAATGTAACTCCCCTGCTGCCGGTAGTCGTATTCGGCAAGGAGCTGCTTCGGGAGGCCCTCATCGCATTAATCAAGCACGATCCTTTCTTCACCGGTCCGGTTCATTCGGTCGGAAACGAGCATAAGGCGCTGGCCGGCTTCGGAGCACTGGCTATTGCCCGCGAACGGGGAATTTTGCACAACACTCAAATGGCTTAAATCTAAAAATCAGAATGGTTGGAGGTAATGATTTTGGAAACGAAGGTGAGCAGCGCTGTTCCCGCCGTGAAGACCAAGACGGCGACAAGAGTGCGCTGGACGGTTGTCATTTGGCTTTTGGTGGGCGGCATCATCAATTTTTTGGACCGGACCAATCTGTCGATTGCGGCGCCGGATATGATGAAAGATCTGAATTTGTCGAATACGGATATTGGCCTCATGGGCTCAGTCTTCGCGTGGAGTTACGCGTTCATGCAGCTGCCCGCGGGATGGCTTCTTGACCGCCTGGGGGCCAAGAAAGTATATGCCTGGGCCGTAGCCCTTTGGAGCGGAGCAACGGCTTTTACTGGAGTCTGCACCGGCCTGACCAGTCTACTCTTCGGACGCGCACTTCTAGGGGTGACTGAATCACCTTGCTGGCCCGGCGGAGCCAAAATTACGGCTTCCTGGTTCCCGAAGCAGGAACGTGCTCTAGCTACCGGCTTCTGGGACGCGGCTTCCAAATGGGGGCCGACGATTGCTCCACCCATTCTTGTGGCGTTAATCGTGCCGTTCGGCTGGAGAGCGCTGTTCTTCATTACGGGAGCCATCGGCCTGATCTTTGTCGTAATCTTTGCACTTTTTTACCGCCAGCCGGAGAAGCATCCGAGAATCAGCCAAGAGGAGCTTGATTATATCAAGGCCGGCGGCGGAGGCACTGCGCAGGAGATCGGCGCTTCCAAGGTATCCTGGGGCGAACTGTTCAAGCATAAGAGCGTGTGGGGCATGATTCTCGGCTTCTTCTGCTATATCTGGATATTCAATATTTTTGTGACCTTCCTGCCGCTCTACTTGATGAAGACCCAGAACGTTTCGATGAAGTCGCTGGGTATTTATGCGAGCATTCCTTGGTTCGGAGGCGTCATCGGCGCGATTCTCGGCGGTTATGTCAGCAAGCTTCTGGTCGATAAAGGCGTGGCCAAACCGCTTGTCGCCAAACGGGCCGTCATCGGTGTATGCGCAATTCTGGCCGGGATTACCGTCATCATAATACCGCATGCGGGCAGCTTGCCGGCGACGCTGGCTTTCATGACGGTCGCGCTTGCCCTGATGTCCGCCTTGTCCAGCTGCGCGTGGGCACTGCCTGGAGATGTGGCCCCGCCTTCAATGGTCGCTTCCGTAGGCAGCATCCAGAACTTCGGCGGTTACTTCGGCGGAGCGCTGTCTCCGGTCGTGGTCGGCATGATCGCCGACAAGACCGGTTCTTATACGATGGCCTTCACGAGCGGCGGCATTATCGCCGCCTGTGCGGCCTTGTGTTACTGGCTTCTCGTTAGAAAGCCGATTGCAGAATAGACAAATAAGGATTCGGGAGGAATCATACATGGAAAAGTGGAAGGTTATCCGCACAATCGAAGAGACGGGGATTATTGCCATTGTCCGGGGCACCAAGCCGCAGGAAATGATGCGCAT
Source organism: Paenibacillus sp. URB8-2 (assembly GCF_013393385.1). Classification (NCBI taxonomy): domain Bacteria; kingdom Bacillati; phylum Bacillota; class Bacilli; order Caryophanales; family Paenibacillaceae; genus Paenibacillus; species Paenibacillus sp. URB8-2. The sequence continues at coordinate 5,465,393 of NZ_AP023239.1, forward strand.
CGCCTCCGCTCTCTATAATGGCGGAGTAAAGGTCATTGAGGTCACATGCAATACGCCGGGCTATCTCGGCATGATCGAGCAATTGGCCGGCGAAATGGGCGAGAAAATGATCATTGGGGCTGGAACGGTGCTGAATGCGCCGACGGCACAGTCGGTCATCGACGCGGGAGCGACGTTCGCTCTTGCGCCCGATCTCAATCCCGAAGTCATTAAAGCGCTGCATGAGAAGAATCGACTGATTATTCCCGGCGTAGCCACTCCTACGGAGATGGTTCAGGCGCAGCGGCTTGGTGTCGATCTGATGAAGCTGTTCCCTGCAGGCGCGCTGGGCGCCCGCTTCCTCAAGGAGGTGCGCGGACCGCTGGCCGATATCCGCTTTATTCCGGTAGGGGGCATCAACCTCACCAATATCGGGGAGTTTGCCGAAGCGGGTGCGGTTGCATTCGGCATCGGCGGCGAATTGGTGAACAAGTCCGTGATTGATTCGGGCAGTTATGATCAATTGACCAAGCGGGCTGAGGATTTCATCGAAGCCGTTCGCCGGCATAGACACTGATAGGCCACAGGCAATAGGCAATTTAATAGAAAATAGGAACTTATCAACTGCCGATTCGGTCCGAGTCGGCAGTTGTCGCGTTTGTCACATTTTCTCTTTTTTGCTATTCTTAATAGAAAATTCAAGAATGAAAGGTTCCCGCGCCATGCCTAAACCAAGAGAAAGCATTTATAAACGGTATATTCCGGCGGTTGCCGCCAAGCCCGATTTCGGCGGACCTGCCTATTGGTTCATCTTTAGCTCCGGCCGGCTGCTCGTTTCGGAATCTTCCGGCATGATCGGCATTCCGCTTGCGCAATCGGTCGAGCAGCTCCATATTGCTCCGGTACGCACCTTGTATCTCGGGACTTTCGAAGAAATCCCATGCTTCGCCGTAGAAGCCCCTTCGGATGCGGCCGAGCCGGAAGAACTGGTGTTCCGCCCGCTCCGGCCTCTGTACGACGTAATGGACGAAGACCTGTTCCATCTGGCGGGCAAGGCGATCCAGATGATCGCCTGGGACGACACGCATCAGTTCTGCAGCCGGTGCGGCACGCCGACGGTCCTGTCGCAAATCGAGAGATCGCGGGAATGTCCGGAATGCGGACTGGTCAGCTATCCGCGCCTCGCGCCTGCCGTAATTACCGCCATTCTGAAGGACAAGCAGATCCTGCTCGCCCATGCCCGAAATTTTCAAAATAATATGTACGGGCTGATTGCCGGCTTCGTCGAACCCGGTGAGACGCTGGAGGACTGCGTTAAGCGGGAAATTATGGAGGAGGTCGGAATTAAGGTCCATAATATCCGCTATTTTTCCAGCCAGCAGTGGCCGTTTCCCCATTCCTTGATGGTCGGTTTCGTTGCTGACTATGAGAGCGGAGAAATTACAGTGGACGGAGAGGAAATTGTCCATGCCGCCTGGTTTGATCCTGATAGCCTGCCCAACATTCCGCCGAAGGTCAGTATTGCCCGCAAGATCATCGACTGGTACGTAGAGAACTATTCCTGACGGTAACCCCCTCCCTCCGCCATGCATATGCTGGATAGACAAATGCCCAGGATGGAGGAACACCTTCATGAACTCTCTGTTCAGCTCTCCGGCGCTGACGCTTGCAGCAGATTCCAACAAGCATATCAATTATCGGCGGGATGCGGATAACTGCCTCACCCAAGTGTTTGGAGCCCAGCTTCCGGCTATAGAGACAGGTTTTTTCAACGCGCACATGACCAAAGAATGCGTTGTTCAGCCGCATTGGCATACGAACGCGTCGGAGCTTGTCTTTGTCATCAGCGGGGAGATCGTTACGTCCGTATTTAATCCTTTTACGCAGCAGCTCATGACCTACAGGCTGACTCCGGGCCAGGTTTCCTCATTTCCAAAAGGATGGTTCCACTGGATCACCGTCTTGTCCGAGCATACGCACTTTTTGACCATTTTCGATGTCCCTACCCCGGATGTCGTCTACGGCTCCGATTTTCTGAAGGCCATCCCGCCGGAAGTCCTGAACCGGGCCTACTGTGTAGACGAGCAGAATTACAAGCAAGCGGTCGCTCCGCTTCAAGAATCGGTCATTTTGGGACCGCCCCCGGGCTGCGTCTGCGGGAATAACCCGCCGCCGGTTCAGGGAATGCAGAAGCATCCGCACCACAGCGGCCACCAAGCCGCAGCTTCTCACCCGTGTCCTTCCCACGGTCAAGTATATGTGCACGGTTATGCCGGGCAGCTTCATAACCGTTATCCTTATTCGAACTAAACGAAGCCCCGGTTTAGCGTTCGCCTCTGAGGGGTGGATTTTTCCTGAAAATATCAAAAAATGACTCTGGACAACTCATTTCTGCACGTATCCCAGCGCCACGGAATGGACCGGCCCTCCAGGTGCAGCCCGCCATACCACTCGTCTATGCCTTTTAGTGAAAGATAGTCCTCTTCTCCGGCCAGAACCTTCCGGCCCAGCGCGGTTAGAGTAATTCTGCAATGGGCAAAAGCCGGTACCGCGCTGCTAAAGTCGGGAAAAGCTTCCAAACCCTGAATAAGCAGCAGCGGGTAAGGCTCCTTCGACATGTTCTTCAGGTGCTGCCAAAATTCCAGATCGCCCATGCCCAGCATATGCAGCTTGTCACCCACCTGCCCGAATAAAGCGTGCGGCCCATATTCCCCGTCCCGGACGGTCTCCAGCGTTGTCTGCTCAATGATCCCAAGTCCGTTATGCACAGAGGGGATACGGGATAAATGGGCCTCAAACGCCTTTTTCACAAAAGGCAGCGCAGAGGTATCCTCCTGCAGGAACCGGATATGCTGCTCGGGCAGGGGTGATGTATAGGCCTTCCACATTCGGCTTGCTAACTCCAGCTCCCGCGCTCCGACAGACTGCCAGGTACCGGATAATGCCATTAGCTGCTCGGCCGTTAACTGCCCCAGCCCGTAAAAAGGTTCAACCCCCGGGTAATCTCCGATACACAGCAAGCTCACCTTCGTATCTCCAAGCGCCAGCTTAGCAAGGCAGTGAAGCAAATAACACAGCATCGTCTGGTCGAACAGATCGTATTCGAACCATAAGACGATTTCGTTGTATTTTTTCAAGTCACGCAGGATTTGCTCCTGCTCTTCAATCTTCAAATAATCTGCCTGCGGAATGCCGAGCCTCCGTTCCAGATACCGCGCCCGCGTCTCCCGGTTACCCCTCTCAGCCATATTGCGGAACACGGGCCCTACCGTATAGATTTCCCTCCAGGCCATAATCTCGCCTTGCACGACGCCCTGCCTGAGCTTGTTCGCGACCGAATCGCCGTTGGTAATGTGCAGCATCATTTGAAAATGCCTCCTCCCAAATATTCGAAATATATCAACACCCGAACAGCTGAATCGAAATCTGTAATTGCAAGTAAGTATATTGAAAGTGTGCTGAAAATGAAAGCGCCATTCGTTCAACTCGGCGTAAAGCGAGCCGGTTCACGGCTGGCTTCATTGCATAGCCCTTTCTTTTCATTTATACTGAGCAGGAATTGATTAATCACTAAATACTTACCCTAATCGAAAGGCGGAAATCTCATGGCTAAAGACACGACGACATCCGTTAACCGCAGATCGGACATTATATCGGCTGCAATCGAAGTGTTTGCGGAAATCGGCTACTACAGAGCAACTACGGCTCAGGTCGCTGAACGGGCGAAAATATCGCAGCCTTACATTTTTCGCTTTTTCCATACTAAAGAAGTGTTACTGTTAACGGCTTTGGAGGTTTCTTGGGCCAGAATCATCGAGTCCTTCCATCAAGTCGTGCAATCCGCATCTCCCCAGCAGCTCGAAACCGACCTGATCATCGCATACGAACAAATTCTGGGAGAACATCGGAATGAGGTGCTGCTTCAAATGCAGGCTCAGACCATTCAAGAACATTCGATCCGGGAAGCCATGCGGGGTGGCTTCAGGGAAGTCCGCCAAATCGTGCTGGACGCTTTCCGTCAGGCTGATATCGCAGATCCCGAAGAACGGACGATGTTGTTCCTGGCAAGGGGAATGTTATGTAATATTTCCGTAGCCATCAACCTGCCTGAATTAATGGAAACGTGAGAAGGCGAAATCCTTCTCCTATTTGTGGGAATTCCCTATGCGTTTTTTCTCATACGTTTTTTCTCATTTAGTTATTGACTGATCACTAACCTAATGCTACGATCAAGTTAAGTTAGTGATTGATCAATTACTATATTATTGAAAAGAGGCTGATGAAATTTGATAAAAGCAATTGTCATTGGAGCAACAGGCGGAAGCGGCGCCGCCATTACGGAAGAGCTTGTTAAGCGGGGGATTCGCACTATCGCCTTTGGACGTTCGCGTCAGAAGCTGGAGCAGTTCGCTTCCAGTCTCGGCAACCCGGTGAATTTGTCACTTGCCATAGGAGATGCCTTCCAGCCGGATGACATTGTATCGCAAGCGGACGGGGCAGACGTCTTGTTCCATTGCGCGAATGTCCCGTACCATGAGATGGTGGATAAGCTGATTCCGCTAGGGGAATCGGTCATGGAGGCAGCCAATCGGATTGGCATTAAGGTGGTCGCGATAGATGGGATCTATCCATACGGAAGAAAGCAGATGGACCCTGTGACCGAAGATCATCCGAAACAGCCTCATACGAAAAAGGGGAAGATCAGGCTTGCATATGAGCAAATGCTGTTCAGCCCTCGGTGGGATTGTGCCAAGGTGATGATTGTCCGCTTGCCGGATTATTACGGCCCTACGGCTAATGAAGCCTCGTATCTGGGCTCAACCCTCCAAGCGATCGCAGATGGAAAAATGGCTTTTTTCATCGGCAATATGCATGTTCCGCGTGAATACGTCTATTTGCCTGATGCAGCTGCCATGATTGCCGAACTAGCCGGCAGGGACTTTGCTTACGGACAGAATTGGCATATCCCGGGCTCCGGACTTATTGCAGGCAAAGAAATCGTACGAATCGCCCAAGCCGCGAGCGGCAGCACCAAACCGGTCATTCCACTCAAAAAAACGGGTTTGTCTCTGCTGGGCATGGCAGTACCGGTCATGAAGGAGGTTGTCGAAATGCTGTATTTAACCGATGAACCCCTCACCTTAAGCGGGGAGAAATACGAACGATTGATCGGACCGGTTCCGGCTACACCGTTTGAAGAGGGGATATCCTTTACCATCCGCACGTTACAGCAGCGGAAGTAATTCTTTTGCCGAAGTAGTAATTGATTGATCACTCAACAGAAGGGACCGCCATCTAAAACTTAAGCTCCCACAAGAAGAAACGGCTTCGCCGTCCTTTTAGGGACGGTACCGTTTCTCGTAGAATTATAAGACCAAATGATAAGCGCACAGCTTATACAGTCTTATATTTTAAAAAAGACCATCCCTTAAGCAGGATGGCCTTCTCTTTGCGGTTATTTGATTGACGGCAGGTATTCTTCCAGACGGTCCCACGTTTCGGTGATGCCCTGCTCCATTCCCATATCCATGACGGTCTTGAGCGCTTCGGCGGATTCAAAGCGTCCGCGGCTGATGACCTTCGTCTTTCCCTCATGCTCTACAAAAGTCATCGTAATGTGAGAGGAGGGCATCCCTTCCGTTACATTGCCTTCCGCATCCGAGAAGTAATCGGTATAGACGATGGTTTCGGGCTCCGAGATTTCCTGGTACACCGCTTTGCCCCAAGATTCCATTCCGTAGAAATCACCCTGCTTCTCATCGACACATTTCATACAGTAATGCCATACGCCTCCCGGACGAAAATCGATGTTGCAAACCGGCAGTGTCCAGCCCCGGGGTCCCCACCAATGCTTCAAATGCTCGGCTTCCGAAAACGCCTTGAATACCAGCTCGCGCGGTGCATCGAACACACGCTCCAGAACAAGTTTCTGACCTTCTACCCGGGTAACCATTTTGTTCGTCATTGAAAACTCCTCCTTAAGATTAGGTTTCCTTTGGTTGACTTTCCCCAGCTTGCAGCTTGTTCTCTTCGGCTTGGAGCTTCTGCAGATACATGTCCAGATTGTCGAAACGTTCATTCCAGATCCTGCGGTAAGCATCAAGCCAGGAATCCAGCGCCCGAAACGGCTCGGCACGGAGCCTGTAGTTCCGGCGATTGGCCACGGCCTCTACTTCCACCAATCCGGCCTCCAGCAGAACCCGCAGATGCTTCGAGGCCTGGGGCTGGCGGAGCCCCAAATGATCGGCGATTTCCCCTACAGTCAGGGGACCGCCGCGCAAAAGCTCAACCATGCCTAACCGGTTAGGTTCGGCTAATGCGCTGAATGTCGTAATATTCATGGGATACGGCGCGGCCTATGCTTCCAGTACGGGTCATTTCAGGCCACCTCATTTCATTTATTAAGTATCGGCTGCTTGATACACAAAGCATACCCCATATTGAATATTCCTGTAAAGGAATATTTTAAAATTTGATATATCTTTCTCGGGCAGCGCCCGCTCTATTCAATCGGTTCGCCCGCCGCTTCCCATCGGGAGATTTCCTCCCGCACCCGCGGCGCGACCTCCGTCCCCAGCAGCTCAATGGCGCGCATCACGTCCTCATGCGGCATCGTGCCAAGCGGGGTATGCAGGAAAAAGCGGGTGATGCCTACGTTTTTGCGCAGGTGGATAATTTTGTTCGCCACCGTTTCGGGGTCGCCGACATACAGCGCTCCTTCAAAGCTACGGGCGGCATCGAAGGTGGAACGGTCATAATGTCCCCAGCCCCGCTCCCTTCCAATGACATTCATGCTTGCCTGGGTTGACGGAAAAAACTTATCGGCCGCCGTTTCGGTGTCCTCCGCAATAAAGCCATGCGAGTGCGATGCCACAGGCAGATGCGAGACGTCATGTCCCGCCTTCGCCGCCGCTCTTTTATAAAGCTTCACAAGCGGCGCGAACTGCAGCGGACGGCCACCGATAATCGCCAGCACCAGCGGCAGGCCGAGCAGGCCGGCGCGGATTACGGATTCCTGATTGCCCCCGCTGCCAATCCACACCGGCAAAGGATTCTGTACCGGACGCGGATACACGCCCAAATCCGGAATGGCCGGGCGATGCCCGCCTTCCCATGTGACATGTTCCGACTCCCGGATCTTGAGTAAGAGCTCCAGCTTTTCATCGAACAGCTCATCATAGTCGTCCAGGTCATATCCAAACAGCGGAAACGATTCGATAAAAGAACCCCGGCCCGCCATGATCTCCGCGCGCCCGCCTGAAATGCCGTCCAGCGTAGCAAAATCCTGAAACACCCTCACCGGATCATCGGACGACAGCACCGTAACCGCGCTGGTCAATCGGATTTGCTTCGTCTGCGCCGCCGCCGCGGCCAGCACAACCGCAGGCGAGGATGCCGCATAATCCTTGCGGTGATGCTCGCCCACGCCGTACACATCCAGCCCCACCCGGTCGGCCAGCACAATCTCCTCCACCACCTCGCGCAGCCGCTGCGCGTGACTCATCACTTCTCCGGTATGCACATCCGGCGATGTCTCCACAAATGTGCTGATGCCTATCTCCATTGGCAGCGCCCCCATCTTGTATCAAAATTGAGTATCTTTATTTTGAACGTTTCAGAAAGTGATATCAAGCGCTTGTTCAGCAAGGATCTCTGTGCTTCTCCTCCGCCTACGGAACTCCGTCGGTGTAACACCGGTCCAATTCCGGAATGCCCGATAAAAGGCGCTGGCCTCGGAAAAACCGAGCAAGTAGGCAATTTCATCTATGGATATACCGGTTCCGTGCAGGTAATCCTCAGCCATTCTTTGGCGAGCCGCTCGCAATAACTCCAGGTAGGAGGTCCCTTCCTTCCGCAAATAATTCTGCAAGCTTCGTACGCTGACCGCGAGCTGTTCCGCGATTGCCTCGATGGAAGGAGAACCTCCCCGCATATGGTCCAGAAGGAGACGGAGCACTTGAGCGGTATAAGGAGAATGATCCTGCAATCTTAATCCACTTCTCGCATCTCTTGCAATCTTCTCGAAGGGCTCCAGCAGAGCGGGATTCGGCCCTATTAGCGGTATGCTCAGATCTTCCCGTCTCAACACAAGCGCATCATTGTCGGATTGAAACCGTACCGGACATTGAAAAACACGCTCATATTCGGCTGCGCTTCGCGGCATATCGCATGTAAAACGGACCTCGCATAGCGGAATCCGCCTGCCGGTAAGCATATTGATGTAGGTATAGGTTCCAGCCAGCTTAAGATCAATATAAATCCGGTTATTCCTCAGAGCCGCATCAAGCACCGTGGAACGGAGCTCCACTTGCTCCCCTTCCTCATGCAGCTTCATTCTGCCGGTTCCATCAACTACCGTCTCGTACTCGCAATATTTAACCGCGGCCGTCCCCAGATTGGCGCAATTCATCAGGATATAACCGACGATGCTCGAGAATCCCCGGCTAAGTCTTTCGCCCAGAAGCAGACCGATCTCTTCAATGCCCGTGATTCTTCCCAGACCCTCCATAATCGTGTTTACTTGACCGGCTGTTAACCGGTGATCCGGAGAAGATACAGAGCTCAGGTCAATTGCCTCGGTCTGGAACAATTCCTCACTCGTTAATCCAAAGAACTCCAGACCTTGCATTAAAGCAGATATTTTGGATACTGACATCGTAAATTGTCCGCCCATCCCCACATCTCCTATCCGATTGTGTTCACATAAACGTCTCCCCCGTTTGTTGCGCGTCAAGTCATTCTTTTTTCGTCAAGGAGCATTGGATTTCAGTCTCATATTTCTTACACTAATAATCAGTACGAAACAGGAGGAATGTTGATGAAACCGACCGTTCTAATAACAGGAGCTTCCAGCGGAATCGGCCTGGCCTTTGCTACCTTGTTCGCCAGTCGCCATTATGATATCGTCCTTGTAGCCAGGAGAGCGGATCGCCTGAACGAGCTTGCGGAACAATTAAGCCGCGAGTATGGAAGCCTGGTAACCGTGATTCCCAGCGATCTGTCCCTTCCGGATGCTCCGCGGGACATATTCGAACAGCTGCGAAGCCGGAAGATTGATATCGATATCCTCGTTAACAACGCCGGAACCCAGGTCTATGGCGAATTTCAGCATGCAGACCTTGAAGCAACCCTTCGGCTGATCCAGATCAATATCATGGCGCTGACCGAGCTGACCAAATTGGCCACCGACGACATGGTCCGTAAAGGACGCAAAGGTAAAATACTGAATGTCGGTTCAACCGGATCGTTCGCGCCATCGCCCCTGAATGCCGTATACTGCGCAACCAAGGCTTACGTGCTTAGCTTCTCCGAAGGTATTTCGAAAGATTTGGAGGGAACGGGGATTACCGTAACGACCCTCTGCCCCGGCGCCACAAGAAGCGAATTTGCCGAAAAGGCCAATCTGCTTGACTCCAGGTTATTCAATTTTGCCGTAATGGAACCGGAGAAGGTGGCCTCGATCGGGTATAAAGCCTTGATGAACAATAAAAGAGTAGCGGTTCCCGGCTTGCTCAACCGGTTGATGGTAGGCTCCATCCCGTTTACTCCACGGGGGCTTTTGCTGCGGTTAAGCCATTATTTAATGCGTCCCGCTCGTTAAACGAAATTATGACGATTTCTGTTTACCCGTTCTATAATGAAGCAGAACGATCCCCGAGCTAAAGCTTCTCGTTTCCAGCAGTTCCAGCTTCATTTGCGTGGCATCTTGAAACAGCGGTTTGCCGTTTCCGATAACTACCGGTGTCAGCACTAGCAGGTACTCATCGATCAATCCTTCATTTGCAAGCTGCTGCACAATCGTTCCGCTGCCAAATATCGTGATATCGGGGCCTTCGCCTTCTTTTAACCTTCTTACTTCCTCTGCAAGATTGCCGCTGAGCAGCCTGGAATTCTCCCAGTTCACTTCCTGCAAAGTTGTAGAGAACACCACTTTGGTCATCTGGTTTAATTCTTGGGCCATCATCCGGGCGCCTTCGGGAGCATTCGGATTGTTTGCCACATGCGGCCAGTAGCTTTCGAACATCTGGTAGGTCACCCTGCCGAATAATACGGTGTCGGGATTCATCATCTCATGCGCAGCTTTGTCGACCTCGGGATCATGGATAAACCAGTCGATCTCTCCGCCCAGACCCGCATAATAACCATCGATAGAGAGATTGTTGAACACAACAACTTTTCTCATAGGGCACCTCTTTCATAGATTAGATCAACCCTCTTTCATAGATTAGATCAAAATGCAGCCGAAAACGTCCTGTCCGAATAGACTATATCCCAATCTTTAGCAGATTCTGTCCTGGCGTTCAAGAGGGATTTTCGCCGCAGCAGAAGCAGAGATGCGTATAGCCGCCACCGCATACGATAAGTCCCCGCCAAGACTGCTTGCCGGGGACTTTCAACCTCCTAAGGAATGGCGCAAATCAGATGTCCGCCAAGTCAATCGGTCTTCAATAACGAACCGAGCGGTTTCAGAACCGCTTCCACCCCTTTTGTCGGATTGGGTAGATGGACATGAAGCAAAGCTAAAATGCTTAACGTCAAGCCGGCCAGAATAAGCACGACATACACAATCAGATCTTTGCGCTGTTTCTTTTTGATTAATTGGGGAATATCCCAGCCGGCCAGCACAACAAACAGGAGGATAATCGCCATGATCTTCATGCTTATTCCTCTCCCTCTTCCACGGTAATCATCGACTTGTTCGTCAGACCGGTGCGGACCACCTTCGCATGAGGCTTAATGTCCACTTCCAGTTCGGGGAAAACGTCATCCCAGCTTTCTTTAAACTGCCGATTCCACGCTTTCGGGTATGCCCGGTATACAGCGTTGCCGAACCCGAAGATGTCCGAATTAAATGTTTTTTGTGCCTTCTCGATCGTGGATTGTATTCTTCTCTTCGTTTCCAGCTCCAATTCTTGTTCGACATATTGAATGATCTTGGGGTCGCTCATATCCAATGAGGAGTTATTTTCATAGACGGTGTTTTCCATATAGATGTCCCCTTGGATTCGGAGCTTGCGGTCCCGGAGAATCGGTTTGATCTTCGTCGCTTTCCGGACAGCCATGGCGCTGATATTGCCCCCGCCCTTATCCTTTGAAATCTCCACTGTGACAACACTGGTCTTCAGCTCATTGCGCAGCCACAGCGCCCCGCGCGTCTCCGCATCGTCCAGCCAGCCGACCAATTTATCTTTGCGGAATACGGCTGAACCGGATATAACCGTGTTCATGTCCCCTCCGGAAGATCCTTCTTCGTTGTCAATCTCGGTTTGTCTTAAAGCCACCTGGGCAGCGATCGGCTCGATTCCGTCCGTAAGGAGCATCTGAAAAAAGTCTTTTAAGTAGATTCTGATTGCGACATGACGCTTCTCCTCTTCCCTGATTTCCTCGGCGGAAATCTTCTCCCATTTGGCGTTGAACTTTAAAATTTCCGCCGCTTTCCCTTCGCTGAATAGAATGTAACTGCGCAGCCGGGATTCCCGGTACCGCACAAAAAAATCAAGCACGGGCGCAACCCCCTCCCGCGCCAGCTGCTCCCCGATGATAATAATCCGGCTATGGGAGAAGAACAATTGGCGGGGAAGCTTCTTCTGCAGCCTGCGGCAAGCGTCCAGCATGGTCACTCCTTTCTCCGACACGACCACGGTTGCTTTATTTCCATCGCCGCTCCCTGAACCGCCGCTTCCCGAACCGCTGGCCGGTCCGAGCATCGTCGGAACGGCAATCTGCAGCGTGAGCAGGTATTTCCCGTCCTCCATCTTGTCAATGGCGGAGGCGGTCACAATCGACAGATCGTTCAATTCAACTCGGCCCCAGCAGCCGCTTGTCGGCAGCATTGCGAGGATCAGCAGCATAATCCCTAGCTTTCTCATCAGGCGTCCTCCTTTCATAAGCAGGGCTACTCGCCGCGCTTCGGGGAACGCGGCCGTAGTGTTCCTTTCATACGCCGGGGATTGTTCTTGCCGGTCTCGGTCGAACGCTTGGTCATTCCCCACCAAGGCACACGCAGAAAAACATCCTTCATATCACTGGCATGCATGGGAGCCAGCGGAGACAAATAAGGAACACCGAACGAACGCAGGCGCGCCATATGGATCAGAATGAACAGCACGCCGAGCAGTACGCCATACAGTCCGAGTGTCCCGGCCAGAATCATCATCGGAAACCGAAGCAGCCGGATGGTAATAGCCTGGGAGTAGCTCGGAACGATGAAGGAAGCAATCCCTGTGATAGAGACGATAATGACCATGGGCGCGGACACGATCCCTGCGCTTACGGAAGCCTCGCCGATCACGAGCGCCCCGACAATGCTGACCGCTTGTCCGACCGGCCGGGGCAGACGCACCCCTGCTTCCCGCAGCGCCTCGAATGAAATTTCCATCAGCAGCGCTTCGACAATAGCCGGGAAAGGAACCGTTTCACGGGAAGCAGCGGCGCTGAGCAGCAGGGATGTTGGCAGCATCTCCTGATGAAACGTCAGCAGAGCGATGTACAGTGATGGCAGCAGCAGAGCAATCATCAGAAACAGATAACGAAGCAGCCGGATCAGAGTCGAGACGACAAATCTTTGGTAATAATCTTCACTGGCCTGCATCATTTCAAAGAAAGTAACCGGAAGAAACAGGGCAAAGGGAGTGTTGTCAATCAGCACCCCAACTTTGCCTTCCAACAAGTTGGCCACGATCCGGTCGGGACGCTCCGTGTAGTTTATCTGGGGAAATATGGAAAAATGGTTGTCCTCTATCAGCTCCTCCACATAACCGCTCTCGAGAATGGCGTCGATGTCGATCCGGTTCAATCTCTCCCGGACTTCTTCGATGAGTGCTTCGTCCGCGATCCCTTCCAGATAGGTAATGGCGACATCCGTCTTCGACAATCTCCCCAGCTGGATGCTTTCAAATTTCAACTGCGGCGTTCTCAATCTGCGGCGAATGAGATTAATGTTGGTGAGCAAATTTTCCGTAAATCCTTCTCTTGGCCCCCGAATGACGGCCTCAGTAGCCGGCTCTTCAACCGCCCGCATTTCCCAGCCCCTCGCGCTGATGAACAGGGCCTTGTACACACCGTCAAGGAGCAGCGCCGTATCTCCACGCAGAATATGGTCTATGGCATCCTGAATCCGCCCGCCGGTGCTTACTTGCGAAGCGCTGATCACCTGTTTCCGGAGCAGGTTCTCAAGGCCGGTCAGCGTTAGTCCCGATTTCTGCGTCATTTGTTCGCCATACCTCAGCAAGGGCTCCATGATATCGGATTCCAGAGTGAGGGTATTCACCATTCCGTCTAGGAAAACTAGGGCCGCGTTTTGGGAGTCGCCTATTTGAAATTCCCGGAAGATGATGTCGGAGGATCGGTCAAAAATCTTCTTGATGCGGGCCAAGTCCTGTGCAATATTCCCGCTGACGAGCTCGTGATTTGGCGTCATCCCTTGCCCCATATCTCGTTCACCCTTTCCCACAAAGTCGACCCTTCCCTACATATAAAGTGCCGGAAGCACTAACCTCTCTTATTTCCGCTCCCTTCTCCCTCCCGTTTCCTTTCGTCCAACCGCCGGATTTTGGCAACAATCAACATGAGCAGAGGAAGCAAAATAACGAAAGGGAGGGAAAAGAACGGCCAAATCGTAAAAGCAAACACGGTATCCTCAACAAGATTTCCATAGGCGACGATAGAGAAAATAAAGATCAAAACACCTACGGGTATAACAACGGACCGGTAGTCGGAAAGCCTGCACCACTGAGCCAACCCGATTACAGCGCAATAATAGCAGACCCCTATCTTCGTAAAGCCCGACGTTATCCAAAGCAGCATGCCGAGAGTATCCAAATTGGTTACGAAACCCGCCTTTTCGATGTACTTTATAGTTTCGTGAGTCGGATAATTCATTCTGGCAGTGACCGATGGACCTAGCACGAGAATAGATACCAGAACACTTATCGTAAGGATTATGCCGCCAAATAAAATAGCAAGGATATAGGACTTCTTCACCTTCTGAATATTGCGGATATTGGGCAGCAGCATCGCAAATAGAATGGTCTCGCCAAATGGATTTGAAGCCGCCGAGATTGAGCCTTTCATAACGGGAACGATTCCTTCACCCATAAACGGAGTCAAATTATCCCATTTGAATTCCGTTATTAACAGAATGATGATGGGCAGGACGAACAGTTCGCGAAAAGGCAAAACAAGTTCATTGACTCGCCCAAGGGTTTCAATCCCTCCCCGAATGGCATAAGCGATAACGGCCAGCAGCGATCCGCTTACGATAATAGGCGGTGCACTCGGCAGTGCGGTTATCGTCACATAATCGCGAAAAATCCCGGTAACGAGCGACCCCAAATATAAAGGGTACAATACATACAAAAAGCCGACTATTTTTCCAATCCATTTACCCAATATGATTTCGCTGTACTGGATGATGCTTCGCTTCGGAAATAGAAGCCCCAAGCTGGTAAATAGAAGAACAACCGCTACTCCAGTCAAAGTGGCGATAATAATGGTAAGCCAACCGTCCTGTTTAGCAAAGGAAGCGGCACTGGACGGAATGATCACGGTGGCACCCCCCAGTAGGAAGGTTAACATTAAAAAACCGGCCTGCCTGGCACTAATCTTTCCACGATCCAGCATGATGGTCCCTCCATTTTCCAAGCATACTTCGCATAGTTTTCCAATTTGCCGTTAAAATAACCGCTTCCGATTATGTTTATTTTCATCTGAATTGCAAATACTGGGTTTATTATTTTTCACGGGAAAGGACAGGACATGGCACAGGAAAAAATCAGCGGGTGGCAGCTATTTTCCATGATTATTCTGTTTGAAATCGGGACTACAGTACTCTTTGGATTGGGTATGGAGGCCAAGCAAGATGAGTGGCTGGCGATCTTGGCCGCGATGCTCGGGGGACTTGCGTTAATGCGGGTTTACTCCAAGCTCTGCGAATATTATCCGAACCGGACGCTTGTGCAAATCATTCCCGAGATCGTCGGAAAATGGATCGGCTATCCGCTGTCGCTTGTTTATATCTTGAATTTTGCTTATGAGTCTTCACGGGTGCTTCGGGACTTCGGGGAGCTCATTGCGCAGACGATTTTGATAGAAACGCCGATCCTAGTCGTTATGGCCGGATTCATGCTCGGCATCATCTATTGTCTGCGTGGCGGGGTTGAAGTGTTCGGACGTTTGGGGGAGATCTTGTTTCCGGTTGCTTTTATCGCCCTGGTCACCGGATGGATTCTCATCCTCACTTCTCAAATTCACCATTTTGAGTATATGGAGCCCGTCTTTGAAAAGGGCGGACAGCCGATCTTGAAAGCGGTCTTCCCCTTCCTTCTTGTGTTTCCGTTCGGCCAAACGCTCCTGTTCATGATGTTTGCCAAAAACCTGAATCCCCACAGTCGCTTCCGAAAAGTCGGGATGGTCGGGATTCTCGCGTCCGGCATCATTTTGTCATTAAATATGCTGGGTCTAATTTCCACATTTGGCTCACTCGTTCTGAAAGAAACGGAATTTCCGCTGTATACTGCAATAGGCATGGTTGATCTGGGGGATTTTATTATGAACCTGGATGCGCTCGCAATCCTGATGATGGTGCTGGGCGGGTTCTTCAAGCTGGGGGCATTCATGTACGGTACCGTACTCGGAACCGCGCAGCTGTTCAAATTGGAATCCTACCATCCACTCCTTATTCCATGGGGAACGATTATTCTGGCAATGTCCTTTATCATTGCGTCCAATTACACCCAACATATCTATATCGGCTGGAAAATATCGATACCCTATATTTTTTTCCCGCTCTATATCGTAATCCCTATTCTGTTATGGATCATTGCCGCTATTCGTAAAATGGTGGGTGCATGAATAACGGGCGCAAAAAGAGCCGCTCCGCATGTAGAGTGCTCTACCGCGGGGCAGCCCTTCTATAGCTTTTTCTGATTCACCTGTGATTTACCACAATGTATACCCTGCTTCGACAAGGATTTTATACCATTGCTCTTTGGTCAGCTCGGGGCCTTCGGCCGACTTTATAGCCCGCTCAATCCGCTCTTTGTTTCCGGTGCCAAGGACAATGACGGGATTGGACGAGTGCTTGAAGATCCATTTGTAGATGACTTCGTCGAGATGCTCCAGCCCCTGCTCCTGCCGAATCGCTTCGAGGACGTTATGCATGTTCTCCTCAACTGCACTAGTCGGTTTAAAAATTCTGCCGCCCGCCAGAGGCGACCAAATCATCGGAGATATCCCTTCTTTCAGGCAGTGGGTCATGGTGCCGTTTTGATAATTCTGGATGCCCAGCGGATTCAGCATAAATTGGTGAGTGACAAAATTAATGTCCGAATATTTTTGCAGTGTGTCAAATTCAAGCGGACTATGATTGGATAATCCGAAATACTTGACCTTGCCCTCGCTTTGAAGCTGAAGCAGCGTTTCGTTAAGCTCGCGCGGATCAATCAGCAGATCGAACATATGGATGAGCAGGATATCAATGTAGCCGCATTGAAGTTTGTCCAAAGAGTCATTAACCTGTGTCAAAATATATTCTTTATCCGTGTTGAAAAAACGAGTTTTAATATGAGGGTTTCGGGCATTCGGCACACTGATTGCGCATTTCGTTACGATTTCGATTTTCTCCCTCAGGGACGGTTCCAGCTTCAGAGCTTCCCCGAACAGCGCTTCGTTTCGATGATCGCCGCCGTAAATATCGGCATGGTCAAACGTTGTGATTCCCCGCTCAATGCACCATTCGATAAATTCCACCGCTTGTTCGACACTTAAATTCCAGTCATTCATTCTCATGCATCCAATGACCAGTTTGGATATGGAAAGCTGCTCGTTTAATTGAATTTTCAACACAGTCACCCGCCTTGTTCCTAAGATATGACAAGCTAAATCCGTTCTCATTATATCTCTTTAGGAAAGCGATTACTTTAGATGTTTTCGGATGTTTCTTTCTAAAACTTTCGGATTTCATTTCCGACTGCCTATCCCAAATCGCCTTTGGAATAAGGCACTCATAGGTTTGACTTAACAGTGTTGTAAGGATTCGATTCGGCGGGATACGGTATAATGAAAAATCAACACGGATATAACCATTAGAACAATCGCCTCTAAATAGAGATAAACGTAGGATAGTTGTTCAACAACAACTCCGCCCAGCATGGGTCCGAGTGCTCTGCCTAAGGTAGAGGACATATTTACAAAACTTTGATAGGAACCTTTTGCATGAGATGGTGAAATCGTATTAATCATTGCCGGTATGGCGGGAAACACAAACATTTCTCCTAAGGTAAGCAGGACAATAGCAGCCATGAACCCTATATACTGCTGACTAAATATGAGGACAATGAAAGAAAAAATAAACAGCGTAACGCCCAAATAAATCTGTATTTTATAAGTATGAGCCACTTTCTTAATAATTAGCGAAAGCAGCGGCTGGCCTAAAATAATAAGTATGGCATTGATCGTCCATAAGAAGCTATATAAATTGAACTCGTAACATTAAGGACCGCCAGAATCGGGTAAAAGGTAAGAAAGAACCTGAAAAGGCGGAGATTTAAATGACTACAGAACAAGAGATCGGAAAACTGACAGAAGCCATGAAGGAAACGGAAAGTACCCGGATGTATGAAAGATATTTGGCGATAAGGCTGCATCTAGAGGGCCGGACCCTCACCGAAATTGCCGATATTTTGGGCAGATCCTTTCCGGCCATCAGCGGATACTGGAAGAACTACCGTAAGAACGGACTGCAAGGTCTCGAATTGGGTGAATATCCGGGTGGTTCCAAGCGACTTTCGAATGAGCAAGAGGAACGGCTGAAGCAAGTCATCGCTGAGAAACGCCCTGTCGATGTTGGCTTTGAAGCGAAGTATACCTGGACGTTAAAACTCATTCGTGCCTGGATTCTTCGGGAGTATAGCGAAGACTACACGCTCAAAGGCGTCTCCAAAATGCTGAACCGCCTTGGCTTCAGCTACACGAAGGCCACCTATACTTTGGCAAAGGCCAATCCAGAGGAGCAAGAGCAGTTTCGCCAAGTCACGCTACCTGAGCTCAAAGACCAGTTAGATCAAGGAAAAGTGGATCACCTGCTGTTTGAAGACGAATCGGCTATTTGGGCCTATCTAGCCTTACAGTACAATTGGTTTCCGAGAGGACAACAGCGAAAAATCAAGACGTATGGCCAGCATCAGGGTGCCAAGCTGTTTGCAGCGATCGATTACGAAACCGGCCATGTCCTTCACCGGGAAGAAGAAAAACTGGATGCGAAAGCGTTCCAACGCTTCTTGGCCGACATTTTACAGACGTATTCCGGCAAGGTCGTGGTTGTACTGGATAATGCCCACATTCATCATGCCGATGAAATTCAGCCTTTTCTCAAGGAGCACGCCCGATTGCAGTTGGTCTATTTACCCAAGTACAGCCCGGAACTCAATCCCACGGAAGGTTTGTGGAAATGGCTAAAGCACGATGTCGTGAACAATGTGTTTTTCCAAAAGTTCTACGTCATTCGTTCCCATGTGGCCGATTTAATAAAAAGCATCAACCGAACTCCTCAAGCCGTAATTGACCGCTTACTTCTTCAGGTATAAAGATTTTTAGTTCAACTTATATAGCCAAGAAAATCTTAGCAACTGGAGAAAATTAATAACATAACTATGGAGGACGGATTTTCCGTTCTCCTTTTTTTCTAACTAGATTTTTAACCGCCGTATAGTACAAAACAGCCGCTCCATCTTTTCCGTTACATTACAAGTTATTTACACTAGTAATCGAAAAAAACTGAAAGCAACTTGAACTCAGTCAATTGTCTGGGCAATTTAAATAAACCGGGCTAGTTTAATAGCAAAAAAGATGTACATAATAAGTGTAATTGACTATACTTTAAATAAGAAAAAAGCATTGATATAATCGGATTTTTAAGTGTAAAAGGGTGGTGTAAATGACGACATACTTATTTGCCTATGAGCACTTTGATACTACAGAAGGACGTCTAGTCTATAAACCTAATCTCAATCCCTTTGACTATGAAATATACCAGCTTATCCTAGAAGCAGAGCGAAATATAGGGGCATTAGCTAGACTTGGATTAAAAAGCCATCCATTAAAGCCTACAATCCTGCGTAACTCTTTAGTTAGAACAGCCCATTTCACAACTAAAATTGAACAGAATAAACTGGAATACAAAGAGGTAGAGCAACTCTATCAAAATTACAAGAGAAACCCAATTACTATAAAACAAAAGGCACAATTAGAAGTTAAGAACGTCTTTGAAACCTATGAATTTATATACAGTTTAGATCCAAGCAAAGATTTTTCGGACATGGATGAACCTGTATTAAAAAAAATCCAACACACTTTAATGAACGACTTAACCGGTTATCCAGAAGGTTATAGAAATATACCGGTAGCACTTCAAGATGGTGATGGGCATGTTAGTTATCAACCTCCTGCATTTAATGAAGTCCCACGGCTTATGCAAGCCTACTTTTCCTGGCTATACACTAGTGTTACCGGATTTATGAATCCCTATGAAACGGAAAAAGTAAATCCCGAAAAGAAAGTGCATCCTCTGATCATCTCTGGGGTCACCCATCATTTAATAGGGTATATCCACCCGTTTCCTGACGGTAATGGAAGAACAGCTCGGGCATTCTCAACTTTGGTTGGCTTAATTCATACCGACCTCGCTACAATCAAGGATGCATTTAGTGTTGAAGAATTCTTTGATAAAAGAATCGAGGATTATTACGACACGCTTATGACTGCAACCCAAGGTGACCTACAACCTTTCATTGTATTTTATCTTGAATGTGTTAATGCATCTCTTACCAAAGTTCTCAAAGAACTCCAACGTTACGATAGAATAAAACATATTCGTGAACTATTGGGAAAAGGACATGCTAAAACTATGTTCGAGTTGATTAGCAGGATGGAAGACGGAGAAATATTTCATAGACAACTGTTTGATGATATCCTTGAGGCCTCACCCTCAAGTATTGCAAAAAACATTTCAAAGCTTAAAGATTTGGGTGTTATAAAGTCAGGGCATAGCCGAGGAGAATATATCGTTTGCATCGTGGATTAAGCCAATGTGTGCCTAAATCAACATTTTTTTCGTACCACAAGGACTTACCTATTAACTACATCAATCAGAGCAAACTTCGAACCTCCTCTATAAATTCTCGAGGAGGTTCTTTAAATTAAATCTTCCGCAATATGCTTTTTCCTACATGTAATAAGGTTCACCGCGCTGGCAGTAACACCAAGTTCTCACCGTACACTCAGCAACTCGGCTAAAGAAATTCGGTCTATAATTTCGTAGCCTCGACCCTGCCCTCTTGGTTTCACCACAACGGTGCCTAAGTTAGGAATCTCGCCCAGCCCCACTCCTTGAGGGAAACTGTGAGCAACGATCACTTGGTTCGTGCCTGAAGGCGGCGCTTTCTCTAACACCGAAGTCAAGGCAACTAATGCCGCTTCTCACTCGGAAGGGGTGACGTCACCGCTTAATCGATAAATTCTAATCCAGAAGGGATCGGTCTGAATATTTTCTTTCCCAAAAGCCAGCTCCGCCGTTTCCTTTGTACGACATAAAGGACCTGCCAGAACCGGAGATTGAACGGGAATTTGCAGCCTGAGAAATGCCTCCCCAAAAGCGGCAGCTTGTCTTCGGCCTTCTCCTGAAAGATTTCTCTGCGTGGAACAATCCCTCAGATCAAGATTGGGCCGGTCTTCTCCTGCGGTTGCTTCGCCATGCCTGACATACAGAATATATCCGCCTTGGCGAAGCGAATCCAGGATCGACGGGTTCACTGGAGCGTATTGGGGAGCATTTTTTTCAAAACTGCCACACCCCTCTCGCTCGCATACGATTTCCAACCTGTAGTATATGCAAGGAGAGGGAATTAAATCGGGTATTACATCAGTCCCAGCAGCATTCCACCCGCAGCGCCGGCGAGTACAACCATCCAGGGTGGTAGCTTCCAAAAGACCAGCATAATGAACAAAATAGCCGCCAGGGCAAAATCCATCGGTTCCAAGATAGCGGTAGTCCACAGCGGATCGTACAGAGCCGCCAGCAAAATGCCGACCACAGCCGCATTGACCCCTACCAATACTCCTTGGATTTTCGGACTGTTTCTTATCCCATTCCAAAATGGGAGCGCGCCGACAACAAGCAGAAATGCCGGTAAGAAAATGCCGAGCGTCGCAACGACCGCGCCTGTTATCCCCCCGGCCATGGCTCCAAGGTAGCCTGCAAAGGTAAATAGCGGTCCCGGAACCGCCTGAGCCGCCCCGTAACCCGCCAGGAAATCCGCTTGGCTAACCCACCCAGTCGGAACAACTTCCCGTTCCAGAAGAGGGAGCACGACATGCCCTCCGCCGAACACCAAAGAACCGGAACGATAAAAGCTGTCAAACATTGCGAGCCAGCCCGTTTCCCCCGGCGTTCTGAGAAGCGGGAGCGCCACAAGCAGGCCAACAAATAAAGCGAGGCAGCAAACGGCAACGGTCCGGCTAATCCCAATCTGAAGGTCCGCCGCCCCCGCCGCGTTGTTTTTTCGATACAGACACAAGCCGACAGCCCCCGCAGCAATAATAATAAGCACTTGACTGTAAGCTGTATGCCAGGACAATGCAACCGCAGCAGCAGCAACGGCGATGGTCACTCTATGCCGGTCGGGCGTGAGCTTTTGCCCCATTCCGAGAATGGCCTGAGCTACAATCGCTACCGCTACGATCTTCAGTCCATGAATCCATCCTGAGCCCGCGATATCGTAACCTTGAAGCAGGAAGGCAAACGCTACTAGCGCAATGACTGACGGCAGTGTGAAACCAAGCCATGCAACAACCCCTCCAAGGAGCCCTGCCCTTAATATTCCGATGCCAATTCCAACCTGGCTGCTGGCGGGACCGGGGAGAAACTGGCACAGGGCTACGAGGTCGGCGTAGCTTCGTTCATCCATCCATTTTCGGCGGCGTATGTACTCATTATGAAAGTAACCAAGATGTGCGATAGGTCCCCCAAATGAGGTGAGTCCGAGTTTTGTAGAAACACTCAGCACTTCCAGAAGAGTCGCAACTCTTCCCTTTTGAGCATATTTCGGCGCTTCTTGCTGATTTGCATCCATGATATGGACTGCTCCTTTTCCTATCAAAAATTGATTTTATTCTATGCTATGCTATGCTATATGCCCACACGAATCCAGAGCTTTTACAGAAATTTTACAAACCGTTTTCAGTTCAAATCTTCTTAGGGCATAAACATCCGATAATAGTTGACTGTTGCTTGCACTCATGTTGAAGAACAAATATTAATTCATTGTCTATATTTTACAGCCAGCCGTTTTGCTCGCAACATCACAAAATTAGCTGAACGGACGTTTGATTTCGGTAACCTGGCTCCTTCGTATTTTTACATGATCATGATCGTTAAATTCCATCCGGAAATCACACAAAAAGAGCTATGCCACAAGCTGTCGATCGCTCCTTCCACTAGTACGAGGTTCGTTGATAAACTTGAAAGCTTAAAGCTGGTGACCAGAAAAGTAAACGGCAAACAAACCTGCATCTCTTTAACGGAAGATGGAGAGAAAGTGTACGGTCAGTTTCGAAGTTCTTTGGCCAATTCCGTTGTAAACAAAATGTGGGTGGACCGGCTGCACCAAGAAGAAGACGTCACGGTCCATGATTTATATGCGGAATACCCGGACAAACAAATTAACGTGGAACGTGAACAGCAATTATTGCTGGAGCATGACCGGATTGTTTTTCAATTCCCGCTTTACTGGTACAGCAGTCCTTCATTACTAAAAGAATGGCAGGATGTGGTCCTCACTTACGGCTGGGCTTACGGATCGCAAGGAATGAAATTGCATGGAAAAGAGTTTGGTCTGGCGATTTCGACAGGGGGAGCGGAACCGCTTATCAGGCGGGAGGGTACAATCATTACAGCATGAGCGAGCTGACCAAACCGTTCCAGGCCATGGCGAACCTGACGGGTATGCGCTTCCTGCCAACCTTTGCGACCCAAGGGGTCCGGTTGTTGAACAATGAACAGGTGCGAGAAAGCGCAGAGGCTCTGGTCAATCATCTTAAATCATCATTCTAAAATTGAAGGCTCGATCAAAAATATAAGCGGGATTCATTGCAAAGACCCCGTCACTACTTAAAGTAGATGACGAGGTCTTATTGGAACATGCCGAAAATCAGCCTTTTTATATAATATGGCTATGGAGCAGTTGTGATTGCCGGCAGAGGCGGAGCTACTCTTTTCTTTGTAGACTGTTCATATGCACTTGCAATGTGGATAATTCCGGATTCGTCAAACGCCCGGCCGAGGAATTCGATATTCGCTGGCATGGATGTCCCCGTCTTGGAAGCGGCATAGCCCATCGGAACGCTGATCG
Source organism: Paenibacillus sp. URB8-2 (assembly GCF_013393385.1). Lineage (NCBI taxonomy): Bacteria > Bacillati > Bacillota > Bacilli > Caryophanales > Paenibacillaceae > Paenibacillus > Paenibacillus sp. URB8-2. The sequence goes on from NZ_AP023239.1 coordinate 5,488,777, forward strand.
CCGGGAAGCCTGTATTCTCGCTCCATCTGCTGAACAAGCCGGCCTGTTCTTTACCGATCAGGTCAGCCAACTGAGCCGACGAAGGATAGGCGATCGCTGCAAATCCGTTTTTAGCCATGGTATCGAGCGTCCAGTCCTGCAGCTTCGTCCGCATGGCGAGTGAACGCTGATAGCCTATATTATCGGAGAGGGCCGCAGGATCAACCTTAATCTCACGGTCGTAAGATTCTTTGGCGTACTTGCTATATTGACCCGAATCGTATAATTCTTTGAATGACTTCACAGGAACGCTGCTGCCTTGTTCCGAAAGGAACTGGTTCACATCCCGGGCCGATTCGAAAGTGATTACGGATGACGAGCCGAGCAGATCTTTGCCGGGTCCGGTGATTTCAACGACATGGCCGCCTAAGGCTCGGATATCATTGGCGGCTTGACGCAGCAGAGCAACAACCGGCCCATTGGGTTGGTCACCCCATATTGCCAAGCCACCGGTTACAAGACCGATCTTGACTCCGTCCAGACGACCGCCCTTGGCGAAAGAGGCATAACCTTCTTCAGGAATCTCTCCAACGCTGCGGGCAGTCATAGGGTCAGCAGGGTCATAGCCAGCTATGAGGTCCAGCCCGATGGCCGCATCTTTAACGCTCGCGGCGAGCGGTCCGGCTGCATCCTGCGTAATCGCCCGCGGGAATATGCCATGTTGGCTTACCAAACCCATAGTGGGCCGAATGGTGACAACCCCGGTCAAGGCTGCAGGTATGCGGAGCGACCCTCCCGTATCCGTGCCGATCGCAAGGGGAGCGTATTGCGCGGCAATCGCCACTGCGCTGCCTCCGGATGAGCCTCCGACGGTACGCTCAAGATCGTAAGGGTTCTTCATGGGGCCTTGGAGACTGGATATGCCGTAAACCGAAGCGGCAAAATCATCCAAATTGCTCTTTGCAAGGATGATCGCTCCTTGCTCCTCCAATCGGTCAATGACGGTAGCGTTGCTATCCGGTACCCAGTCCTTAAAAAGGACGGACCCGTTAGTCGTAGGCATTTCCTTCGTATTGATGACATCTTTGACCACTACCGGAACGCATTGGGCCGCACGCATCGGCAGACCCGAACTCTGTTCCATGTCAAGTGCGGCCGCCTGGGCCATTGCCTGTGGATTCATATTAATAATGGCATTAAGCTTAGGCCCTTGTTGATCATAGGCTTCAATCCGGGTCGTATAAGCGCTTATTAGTTGTTGACAGGTGAATGCGCCTGTTTTGATGCCTTTTTGAATTTGAGAAATCGATAATCCCTGAACCGAATTCGCCGTGACGGAAGAGAGCTGAAGATACTGGGTTAAGCGTTGGTTCAGCACCTCTGCATCTGCTTTGGTCAGCTTGCTGCCGAAGCCGAACTTCCCATTTCCCGAACCATTCATTATCCCAGCTTTGGTTAAGGCTCCGATAGCACCTGCATACGGACTGTCAGCCGGCACATCCGAGTAATTTGTAGGTGAATTGCTTAGGTGAACAAGTGTTTGAATGATCATGGCCGCATCTTCTCTGGAAATAGGTTCATTTCCGCCATTAATTCCCGTTGCAGATCCATTTGGCGCGGTTTGCTTAAGCAATTCTAGCAGTTCCGTTCTTGTCAGAACTTCCATAGAGTTGGATTGTGCAACAGACAAGCCCGGCAACTGAAACAGCAAGCATCCAACAAGCAAAACTTGTACCACACGACGACAAAAATAATTCATTTGAACCCTCCAATCACCTATTTTTTCACAATACATCTCATACTTTAATAGTTAAAATTTTTAATGTCAATTTATATGACATTTAAACGGTTTTATGTAAATATATATTACATATTTAGTTTTTTGGAGGTTTACAGGAAGTTATTTTCAAGTATGGCCGCAGCAAATAACCCGCAATTTTTAACAGGTCGATGTGTTTGGTTTGGGACAGTTTTTTTCCCCAATACCCGCCCAGCAAATGAATGATCCGATCCAGGTCATTATTCTTAAGCTGTTCCATGGCTCTGCGCAGGACAAGAGAATTCTCATAGCTTTGACGCAAAGGTTGGGTCAACTCCTCGTAACTGCCCTGTCCACACAAGTCATAGGCGGCGTATACCCCTGTAAGTAATGACGTATATTGTCCGAATCCCATAAAGGGCATCATGCTTCCAAAACAATTTCCAACGTAAAAGGTATTGCCTAATCTTGCGCTTTGGCATATCCCTATCGGATATTGAGTGATCTGAAATTGATCGGTAATCGGTAAGTCTTGTCCGAGCAAGGATTGTACTTTTGTATAAAATGGTTCCCATAACTGATCGGTACTTGTATTTTTGTTCTTGGGTATATCAGGAATCGCTACGACGATATTCGCTTCTTTTTCTGAAAAGGGTATCAGATATCCGTATCCATAGGGGCCCAGATCATAATCCATCCAGGTCATGACCGTGTAGAGATCGAAGTTTCCCTCCACTGTCGCTCCTTTAATCGATACTGTCAGATCCTCCCGAAAATTTCTTGATTGTTTGGCGTAGCTTGCGTCTCCGGTGGCCACAACGACATGCGTATAGTCTTGAAGTAAATCCTCATAAGTTTTCATCGAATGAAAATGAATGGGCGATTTTAACTGTCTTGCCAACTGTGCTTCAAACGAACGGTCATTTCTCCCTCTTACGTTTGAATAGCCAAGCTCCCCCTCCAGTACCGCCGCTTTGTTTTTGGAGTAGACATTCATTGTCCGTATATTCGCCGTAGGTTGAAGAAATATACCGAACTGGTCCGAAAGTGAAGCTATGCTGTCATGAACGGGCCGAGTCATGATGGAAAGAAGAACTTCCCCGTTGACGAATCGGTCCCCGGCCATACTGCGTTTTTCGAATATGCTTGGCTGAATCCCGTGTTTCTCCAGAGTCAACGCACATGCTAATCCGGAAAGTCCCGCACCCATAATTGCAATTTTCATGGCTGTCCCCTCAGATCGAATATTTATAGAAACTCAACACTTACTATCTGCAAAATGAGCCCTTCGTATTCTCAGGTAAGTCACCAAGAAGCGCTTGAGCATGTTAGAAACGTAGAGGGGATTCTCCGGGATAAAGGATACGAGGTTATGGTCAATGAAACTGCAAAAGAACGGGATGCCACCCTTTTTTGTATGACTGCGTGCGAGGAAGGTTATGACCTGGTCGTTTCCATCGGCGGGGATGGCACGCTTCACGAAACAATTAACGGGCTCAGCGGTCAGGACTATCTCCCGAAGCTTGGCATCGTTCCTCTTGGGACGGTCAATGATTTTGCCCGGGCCTTGCAAATTCCGCAGGACCCGGAACAGGCGATCCGGACACTCACTTCTTCCAGAGTACAAACCATAGATATCGGCCGATTGAACGACCGGTTGTTCATTAATGTGGTTGCCGCTGGCTCACTCGCTGAATCGGTGTCTTCCGTATCATCAGAGGATAAATCAAGACTTGGCGCTTTAGGTATGGGAAGGTGAATCCCAAGTTGACGGCGAAGAGGGGCCTCCTCTGCCGATCGATCTCGGGATTATTCCCCGTCATATCCGGGTCATTGTGCCGAAAGAGGAATAGAGGATCACTCCCCGCAAATCATCAATTTGTTACCATCCGGGTCTTTCACCACGAACCAATGGCCATGTTCGATTTCTGTAACAAGCTCCGCGTCGAGCTCTTTCATATAGTCAAATGAACCTTGCAGATTATCCGTCAACAACATAAAGGCAGGGGTCTTGATGGACGGGGCTCCGCCCGGTTCGTCTCCTCCCCACTTCGGCATCGTATCAAGAATGATCCCGGTTCCTTCCATCGGCAGCGGGCATAAGTGGCCTGAAAGGATTTCGCAGTCTGCTTCATTCAACCCCAAAACCCGGCAGTACCAGCTGCGGGACCTCTCGATATCCCGAACCGGAACAAAAATACTTCCGACCTTATTCTTGATCGGGCTGTTAGCCTTTGAAACTTCTGTGGACTGCTGATGTTCGCTCATAGGTTTCCCTCCATTAATCAAATTAAAACGCTTTCGTAAACGCAATCGGACTATTTAATCAGACCTGAGCCACAACTATCAATTTAAAGCCTAAACCGAAATCATCTCTAACTGCCCACCATTCCGTAACTTCACAACCTAATGCATTTTGATAATATGACTTTGATTGTTCCAGGTCAGACACTAATAGAACAGTCAAGCTGTTTTCGATTTTCCCTTTGGCTTGTTGGTTCAGCTTTACACACCGCCATTTCACAAGGTATTTTTCACCATAATACCAAACTAATGTTCCCTTTTCAATTAAAATTTTAATCAATCTTCACTCTTTATCAATCGGTTTCGTGACGCCATCTTCGTAGAAATCAAAGATGAGCTGTTGCCGGGTTCCCCTTACCCCGTAGAATACGTCCGCTAACTGCTTTCCCCTGCGTTTCAACTCCGAATCCAGCCATTCCCTGGTCAATCCGTTATTCTTCAAATTTTCTTCGATGAGTATTCCGTCCATGATCAATTCCACCGGAAAAGCTTGCTTGTGCGAATGAAGTTTCATATCCTTTTTGGTTACATATTGGTGCTCGTCCTTCTTTAATACCGACACCGTCCCGTTATCTTCGAGAACGGCATACTCCACTTCCTCAATGTTAAAAATCCCTTTTCCCCTCAAGGCTTGATCCAAAGAATCCATAGAATATCTTAGTTTTCTCATATTATCTTCCAAAATTTTCCGCCCTCAATCAGTATGGTGGGAGAACCGGATATCAGCCTTCTCATTTTACGGCTCTTCAGGGCGATGATCGATAGTACAATGGATGTAACGGTAATGACAAAGAGCGATAGCAGCAGATGGGTGAACGCCAAGTTGGCCGCAATGGTTCCAATGGTAATGCCAGTCACAAAATCACGCAGCAGAATCGCTGAAAAGGTCCGAATAATAATTCCTATATACGCTTCCATCTTTATACTCACTCCTTAAACGCCCATTATTCCCATATCGAATGGAAAGAAAACCTGTTGCAATCCCGTATGGAGAGTCTGGCAGAATTATTGGAATAAAGAGCGATCTATTACTTTAGAGGCAAAATTTTAAAGGGCACCCTTGTCGGGTGCCCTTCGATCTGGGAAAGGAGACTGGGAAAGCAGTAGTGGCGCCCCCCTTCCTTAGCTGTCTAGATTCTGTAGTCGTCGACTCTCCACTTTTGGATAGACTTTTTAATGGCGTCGGGTGACAACTGATCTGCTGCCGCTTTCTTGCAAAGTGAAGGAAATTCCTCATCGGAGGCAAATCGCAAAGCTACAATTTGCTTTACGTTAAGCCTCGGATCCAGCAGCTTTTGAGTCAATACATAGTGCCGGAGATTTTCTTCGGCTCGTATCGCTCGATCCTGTGCCTTTAAAGGATAAGAGCGAACGACTAGAAAAATAACGATGAACATTATAGAAATAATTAGAAAAAGAACTGCAGGAAAAACTTGACTTCCCGCTTTCAATGATCTCATCAGCTCTACTACAGCAGAGATAAACAAACCTGCGGTCATAAGGGTAAGCAAAACGTGAAAAAGAGGATGTATTCTCCGATGATTTTGATAGTTTTGAGATTGCTGACTCATTTCTCTCCCCCATTTTATGTCCTATTCGCGCACTATACCTTTTTTACAAATTCAGATTTCAAACTCATAGCTCCAAACCCGTCAATTTTACAATCAATATCATGATCCCCGTCAACTAAACGTATATTTTTCACTTTTGTGCCTACTTTTAAGACGGATGAACTTCCTTTTACTTTAAGGTCTTTGATTACGGTCACCGTGTCGCCATCGTTTAAGATATTCCCGTTCGCATCTTTGATAATTCTTTGATCTTGAGCAGTCTCGGGTTCGGATTCTAAAGTCCACTCATGAGCACATTCCGGGCAAACATAAAGACTTCGATCTTCATACGTATATTCGGAATTACATTTTGGACAATTTGGCAAATTAGACAACACTACATTCCTCCATTCGTTACATCCATAGTAACATATCAAGTAGGAATGGTTATAACAAATGTTGTGCCTTTGCCTTTTTCACTGTCGACTTCAATCATCCCTTTAACTTTATTGATTGTACTGTAGGCCATGAGCATGCCAAGACCCGTTCCTTCTTCTTTGGTAGAATAATAGGGCTTGCCCAGACGTGATATTTCTTCCTTTGTCATTCCAATTCCTGTGTCCTGGATACTGATAATGATATTTTGCTTTCTTTCCGATATATCAATGACCAGAGTACCGCCGCCCTTGTCTTTCATTGCTTCAATACCGTTTTTATAGAGATTAATTAAACACTGCTGGATTTGGTTCCTATCATAGCTTTTATTTAACGAGTTATTGAAACTAAATTGGACCTCTACTTGATGGATGGTGGCATAAGGTAAAATGAGATTTTTTGTATACTCTGACTCGGCCTTCATGTTGGAATAAACCATATTTTCGGATTGTGGCTTGGCAAATGAAAGATAATCACTCACTATTTTTTCAGCTCGATTTAGTTCTTGCAAAGATAATTCTATATATCCTTTTTCCGTCGGTGTTACAGTATTTGATTTATTTAAAAGTTGTAAAAACCCACTGGTAACCGTAAGAGGATTTCTTATTTCATGTGAAACGCTGGCCGCAAGCTCACTAACGACATTTAATCTTTCCGATTGTAAGATCCGGTCACGATTTTTAATATTGGTAATGATCTTCTCTATTAAGAGCATAATGATCCCCATCACACCAACATGAGTCGTTAATGCATCCAAGGTGAGAATCCAGAATTGTCTATCCAATGTCCCCATAATCATACTTAAAATGATCAGGTAAAATCCCATGGTAAGAAAAGAAATAACGGTTGCACATAGTATTCGACTTTTAGAATCCAGTTTCAAAAACTTTTTACTGAATAAGGGTACCAAAATTAATACAGCCGTTGAATAGAAAAACGAATGAACCGTTCCGGCGCCGCCTACATAGAACCGGCAGATATTTAATATTAAATATAACGGGAGAACATTCTTGTACCCTCCAAAAAGGGCCACTATAATAAACGGGATGTATCTTAAATCAAAAATAAATCCCATTTCCAGCTTAATCGGTTTGGCAATACAAAGAATCATCGTTACTGCCGATAGTATAAGGAGCATTTTTCTATTATAGGAACGCGGTTTATTTTCAAAAAAAATTAGAACGATTACAACCGGAAAGAGTAAAAACAAGAAATTCAACAGTAAGGTCTCAAACAAGGCAAAACTTCCTTTCGGCCTCTCTTGCTAAAAAAATGAATGTCTATTTTAATATTATAAGCAAAGTCAAACTTGGTCACTATTGAATTTTAGACACTTTATGTAAAAATACTTTGCTCACTGATTTACATCGGTCACTTGTGGGCATAATTGAACCGCCGGCGGGTTCCGTATATGATAATCTCATCATGTTTTCTTGGGAGGCTTCGTTAACGTGGCAGTATTCATCAATGAACAAATTAAAGCATCCGAGGTGGTGCTGACTGGACTCAGAGGCGAGAATTTAGGCATTGTCTCCAGAGAGGAGGCGCTGGCTATGGCCCGGTCTGAAAAAGCGGACTTGGTCTGCACCTCGCTGATGAGCAGTCCCCCGCCCTGCAGCCTGGTTTCGAAGGGAACAGGAAAAACGGCCGCTAAGAAGAACGCGGCAGCGCATAAGACGGACGCAGGGCGGGGAACAGGAGGCAGCGGCAAGGAGAAGGTCAAAGAGCTTCGCTTCACCGCTTATATTGAGGAGCATGATTACGACACGAAGCTCCGCCAGGCGGACAAGCATCTGCGCTCCGGCAAACCGGTACAATTGGTCGTAAAAGCATCCGGCGCCAAAGAAGGGCTCGCTGCCAAGGCTGTGCTTGAACGCCTTTTGGCCGATCTAAAGGAGATCGGAGTGAAGGACACCGGCATCCAGACGGGTGGCAAAGGCTCGCAGGTGAAATTAAATCCGCGCTGAATCAAGATTTGTTCCCAGTTTTAGACATGACCGGTTCATTTGCGGGTAACATTCATTGTGGCTATCGTTGCTCCCTGCCCGCTAATTGCTCTTGGGCGAGACGGATCATTTCCCGAACCATGGAGCCGCCAATTTTGCCGCCGACATGACCCACCGCTTCTGTAGTCAGGCCCCCATTTTCACCTGGCTGCAGAGGTACACCAAGCTCTTTAGCCACTTCGTATTTCACGTCATCCGGCCGATTCGGATCAACAGCATATCCTTCGCGCTTCATTACATTGGCTTTGAAAGTCTGCATATCCTGCTCCACCCCTGGCACCGCATATTTCCTCTTTCTTCTTGCCATTCTGATACACTCCCTTGATGTCTTTTCCCTAACATGCCCTGAGGCATAAATCTTCATCCCGTTTCCGCCGCAACCAAATTTCGCGCTGCTTATGTATGATACGGTAGATACGATTCACCGCGCTGGCTGAATCCGCAAGTTTTACTTTTTTATCCAAAAAGTATTGAGATAGGCGGTCTTAAACCCTACCCGTTCCATATTTCCGTGGCTGACCGAACCGAACATCACATCCGTATAAACCGTCTTAACGCCAAGTTTAACGGCATCAGCAAGCCGATGGTTAAGCAGAGCCAATTGGCATCCTCTGCCCCGATACGTTGGGAAGGTATAGTCAATTGCAACTGCTCGGCGGGAAAAAATCCTCTTTCGGATAGCGCGCGAGTTACCTCTTCTGTCATATGGTTAGGGGTCATTCAATACATGGAGCGGCATTAGGATAAAACTCAAGCAGCTTATCCAGATCCGGAAGGTCCCCAGGCCCGAATCCTTTGATCCGATTGTAATAAATCGAAGCCGGATCCGTTTGGTCCCGAAGCAAGATGGAGTGGCCTACGCGTAACACTTCGAGTTGTCTCTCCACAGGAACCAGAGAACGGCTTGCGTTCAGCCTAGTGAGTTCCAGGTGAACTCTCCCCCACTTAGCTTACGCATGAAGTGGGGGCTTCTGTTGGCATCGATACAGGGTTGCACACGCTTGCGAGCTTCATGATTGAAGGCTCAACGCCTGTTGCACCCGAATGAGGGAAGCCAACGTCCAATACGTTCGTTTTGCCAATGAAGGGTCTTTTGCCTCCAAGGACAACCACATCTTTTCAGATGTGGCTTTTTGTATAGTACGTAGCACGTAGCGTGCGCCGATGTTATACGAAGCATTAAGATCCGCGTGATACGTTTTTCCTGTTGCGAATACAGCAACATCACGCTTTGTGTTGCGTTGTACAAATCCACTTCCGTCAAAAGCAAGCGCACTTGTATTCGCCGGGTTAACCATGGAAACCCGCATCCCCAAGAAATGCGCCATTTCGGTCACTTTCGTTTGGATGCACCGCTTGGCCCAAAACTGGAGTTTGGCACGAAGCCGCTTGGCTCCCCACGTTCCTTTAGGCAAACGCATCTTGCCTAAAAACTCCATGACAATGACATCTGCGCTGTGCTTTTGGGCAAAGGCGAGGATTTGATGCGCAGTATCGTGGACGATATGCGTCTGTAAGCCATTCATCCGCCGCCAGAAATTCGGTTTTGCCCCTATACCGGATTGTCGCTGGGCTTGTTTCAGTTTGCCTGTGATTTGGCGCAATCGGTCTTTCTTTGGCTTGGTTGATAAATGCCCTCGCCAAGACAGTGCCGCTTACGTCCATCACGGAACAGACTGCGGAATTCGTTAACCCCAAATCAACGGCACACACCCGTTGCTTGGAAAGTTCCGCCTGAGTCAACTTCACCTCCCCTTCATAGGCGATATGAAGGGCATAGCGTTTTCCTTTCCGGACTAATGTGGGGCTGCATTCTTTCATGCTCCACACGTTACGTTTAAATAGGTCTTGCCCCTTAAAGGTAATGGGGAGCCATACCCAATCGCCTTGATGAAATATCTTAATGTTGGCTGCCCGATCGGAGGTTCGAATGAACATATTGCCTTTGTACAAGCAAGGGAACGCCTGATGCTGAGCTTGGAGTGTCGGCGGTTTCTTCGAAAAGCGTTTCCCTTCTTGCCCAGCGTGTTGTCGCTCGGCTTGCCAAAGCCCAAAGCGGGAATGATGACTTTTCACAATGCCAAACGCTTCTGCAATGGCACTTCTGCGGAAGTACGAAGGAAACTTATAAAAGCGTTGATCAAACTCGGCGTAGAGCGGATTCGGATTGTGCCTGGTACGGTGAGTCAGCCGTTCTACCGCCGTCACAACCGCTTAGGTGGATAACGATTCCAAGGCCATAAACTGCTCTTGAATGACCGTAATCAAGAACGACAGCGCCTCTTGATAAACATGAAGAGTCGCATCTAGCATGCGGTGGTGAGACGTAATCGGATGTTTGAGTGTTTTGACCACCTTCATGAGATACGCCTCCATCGCAAGTTTGATGGATCTAGCATAACACAAGAACGTATGTTTGGTGAAACAAACGTGTCTAACCCCCACCTTCGCTGTTGGCTTAGAGGCGGGGGACTGCGACACTAAATCTTTTCAATTTGTTCCAAGTAATACAAAGGTTTGTTCACATTCACAGAGGATGCATCTCCTTATGGAAAGGTAGCGTTCATTTTAGACGGACTTCCCTTCACCATAGCGCCAACTATAGTCTTTATCAAAAAAGCCCTCATTCCTATGAAAGTCGGGCATTGCTCTATTTTCAATATTAGCTGTATCGGGAGATGAGCTGATGCAATTGGCGGGAGACCTCATGTACGCCGCGGCGAAGCTCATTACCGGTAAAAGTCACGCGGATAAAGCTCTCGTCCGTACCCATGGCTTCTGACAAGAAACTGCCAAGTCCGCGAGCTCTGCGGTCAATCTGGATATAGAGCTCTAAATTGTTGACCCGAGGGAAGAACATTACTTCAAGCTCATCCAGCGCGCCGCGAAACTCACGGGTCGGCACATACTCGAACTCCTGTACAAAAGGCAAGCCGGCACCAAGACGGGGAGCATACTCATTGGTCACCTCACGCAGCCTGAAACCCAGCTCCTCCAGCGCGCCGAATACCACCTGCATGTTATCGCTCGGCAGCACCTCGAGATAATCATGGTCGCTTGGGTCCAGCGCCATCTTGATATCCAGCCCTGTCATCAGCCATACCGGTGTGTTGCGGTACGATACGGGCGTACGCTCAGGAACGGTAATTTCAAACGGAATTTCCCGATCCTCCCCTGCCTTAAGCAAAAATCCGTCCGTGATAAGGATACGCGCGATTTCTACTTCATGATTTACCTTTCTATCATTTTCTTCTTTCTCATACTGAGTCTTTACGTAAATATAAATCTTGTCAATTTGCTGCTCCACCTGGCCCCCGCGAATGGATACCACTCCGCGCAGCGTACCGCCAGCCACTACCTGCGCCTCCTCGAGCCGAGTGTCCACTTTAGCCGACCCTATGCCGACGCTTGCCAATACCTTTTTGAACATAGACATGTACCGGTTCCACCTCCGCAATAATGCATCCTTATAATACGTTGATACTATGCATTACGCAGCATCCGGCTGATCCGTTTCAGCCAAGAACGAACTTTAGTCTAGGCACATGCATAGTATGAAAAGAAGTTATTATAAAGGAGTGAATCAAATGGCATTTTTGCCACCGTCCGGAACACCCGCCCAAGACTTGGCTCCTCCCCCTCTCTTCATCCCTCCCAAACCTCCGGCATATGGATCTTATATTATTGACTGCTCGCATAGTTATACTTATGTCTGGCTATGGAATGGGGATAGTTTCTGGTATTACCCAACTCGGGTGGAGTACGGAGAAGTTTCAGGCTATCGCTGGAGCGGTGCGTATTGGTTTTATTATGGAATTGATCCCAGATTCATAAATGCGGTTTCTTGTCCTCCGATTCCTACGCTTTACTAAACATGAAGAAGCAGAGGGGGCTCGGCAAGCTTTTAGGTCATCCTTTGCAGGATGGCCTTTTCTATGTAATGCTTAAAGTAATGACGCTCCATTTTTACACTTAGATTACTCCATATTCAGATAACCTGCATACTGCCTCTAGAGTCACCCGACCGCGCCATTCTAATTCGGAAGCAAGACCTGGGGCTTCCCAGGTAATAGGCCATCCTCCGTCAGGCATTTGTTGTTTCAGAAGTGCCTCCAAGTGACTATCGATTTGGTTTTGAGTAAACAACGGCCTACAAATTGCGTCTGTTTTCGGTGCAAAGTGAAGAGGTGTCAGACCATAAGTATCAACTGGAGCATTAGGTACGAAAAATCGTGCTCGAGGAAGAGCTGTAGCGATTGCATCTAAAAGGTTCAATGCCTTGGCCCTATCAGGTATATATTCTGCCAAAGTAGCAGCACAACAAAGAGTATGAGCTTCAAAGGAAGGACTTTCGATCATCATTTGATAGCAAGTTTCCGTTGCCAGAGAGAGCCATTCGTGCTGGACACCCTGATAATGAAGTAGCCCGCAAATAGCAGTTGTCGGATTAAGACCAGGAGTTAGGGTTGAGTGTATCCAATGACTCGCCATAGGAGACTGATATACGGATTCCTGAAAAAATGGGACGAGCCCCTTCTTGTCTGAAACGGATTCCAGAAAGCTGCATAAAGAAGTTGCAAGTTCAACGTCACGATATCCAGCTTCCTGGAGTGCTCCAAGGCCAAAAGAAATAAACAATGGCTGACTTTCTGGACAACGAACATCGGGTTCTAATGCATGCCCCAGTCCACCATCCGTATTTTGATAGGCACGTACGATATTTCCGACAGATTGGGGAGGTGCGCCTTCATAGTGAACCTCGAACAGTCTGCGTTCCAATAAACGAGCATGTGTAAGCATGAATGTACGTGCTTTTGCCAAATGTTCAGTCATGATTAACCCACCAATCCATATCATTATTAGATAGTAAAACATTTTATGGAACGGTTCTCTGCGCTGTCTGAAGCGGCAAGTTTTGAACAAAAACTACCTGCAGCACTATGGATAGTCTTTAGGATTATATAGCCTTTGTCTTTCGGCAACTCGGATAGACATAAAGAAGGCTGTTGAGACTTTCTCGACAGCCTAGAACCTTATTTACTTGGCGATTGCCGAAGGGCTTGCGGATTGTCCGGCAGCTGCCGGGCGGCCGGAGAGGAGCAGCGCAGCGCCCCAGAACAATTTGACGGCAAGATCCACATAGACAAGGGTGTGAAAAGACAGGTCCGGCCACAGCATGCCGGTCAGGGCGTTGGCGCTTAGCAGGACCGCCAGCAGAATCATGGAGCGCCCATGCACCCATGCCATCGGAACAAAATGAAGGCCTATCGCCAAAAAGGCCCCCAGCCAGACCATCCGGTAATTGCCGTCTCCAAAGTGAGGACCGCCAATCGACACCATTAGTATAAACATGAGAATAATAGAATAGAGCGTCATCTTGCCTTGAAAGGCGGTTTGCGGTCCGTAGGATAGCCTGCGGTTTACCGCTTTGTTGGTCAATATCCCAAATATTCCGGTCATATACCCCAGTGAAAATACAGGCATGGAAATGAGCTGCGTTCCACCTGCAAGCAGTCCCGCAAACAGGATTGCGGCCACCTAGATCAGCCATAATCCGTAAACTCTTTTATTCAGAAAGGTTCTGCCCCGTTCTTGTCTTCCGCTTGGGTCAAAAGCATGCATCAGAATATAAGGAGCAAAACAATTGTTCTGCTCCTCTTAGCTTTACCTGCATATAGTTGTCATGACCCGGATGCTGTTTCCCCTACTTCTGACAAACTTTATGAAGTAAATACATGAGCCTTTTTCTCATGCTCCCATCCTCCATTAGTTAGACCGAGCGACCGCGCGGTTGAATTGTGAATTTCGTGCATAAGTTCCGGGTTTACAGGTAATGACACGCCATAAGAAGGAATCATTTCTTTTATTTTCGGTTCCCAAGCCTTTATATGTTGCGGGAAGCATTTTAGGATGACTTCAAGCATGACAGATACGGCGGTAGAAGCACCCGGAGAAGCGCCAAGCAATGCAGCGATCGAGCCATCAGCGGCACTAATCACTTCCGTGCCAAACTGTAGTGTTCCCTTGCCGGCAGCCGTATCTTTGATAATTTGCACTCGCTGGCCCGCGACCACTAGATCCCAATCCTCGCTTTTGGCGTTCGGAACGAAATCCCGTAAAGCTTCCATGCGTTGTTCTTTCGATAACATCACTTGCTCAACCAGGTATTTGGTCAGTTGAACGTTCTTGACGCCTGCCGCCAGCATCGTTACGAGATTATCCGGTTTTACGGAAGTTAACAGATCAAACATGGAACCGAATTTTAAGAACTTTGGTGAGAAGCCGGCAAAAGGGCCAAAGAACAACGATTCTTTCTTGTCGATGAATCTGGTGTCAAGATGCGGAACAGACATGGGAGGAGCGCCAACCGCAGCTTTGCCGTATACTTTGGCATGATGCTGCGCGACAATATCCGGTTTCTGACACACCATAAATAGTCCGCTTACCGGAAATCCTCCAATCCCTTTTCCTTCAGGAATACCGGATTTCTGCAGCAAATGCAGGCTTCCTCCCCCGCCGCCGATAAAGACGAATTTGGCCGTATGGCGCCGGGCGATACCGCTATCTATATTCCGCACTTTCAATTCCCACGAGCCGTCGCTCGTACGTGTAATATCATCAACCTGATGTTTGAACTTAATATCGACTTTGTTACTCTTTAAGTGGTCAAACAAGATGCGTGTTAAAGCACCAAAGTTGACATCCGTTCCCGATTCGATTCTTGTTGCCGCTATAGGCTGATTGAGTGTTCGGTCTTTCATCATCAGCGGAATCCATTCCATCAGTTGCCTTGGGTCATCGGAGTATTCCATCCCTTGAAACAGGGGATTTTTCGAAAGCGCTTCAAATCGTCTTTTTAAAAATGTTACATCTTGTTCCCCTTGTACAAAACTCATATGAGGCACAGGCACGATAAAATCCCGCGGATTCCGTATCCGGTGGCTGTCCACCAGATAAGACCAAAACTGCTTGGAAACCTGGTACTCTTCATTCACTGTTATCGCTTTGCTAATATTGACCGACCCGTCCGGTTGTTCGGCGGTGTAGTTCAGCTCGCACAGTGAAGAATGCCCCGTACCCGCATTGTTCCATTCGTTGGAGCTTTCCTCTCCTGCGCCCGCGCGCCGCTCAAACACGGTGATTTCCCAGTCCGGCGCTAATTCTTTCAGCAATGAACCCAAAGTCGCACTCATGATTCCGGCACCAATTAAAATAACGTCAGATTTCGTTTGTCGGTTGCTCATTTTTACCGTCCTTATACCCTACGATTTGCAGGAAGGATGTAAGGCGCTCCTGCTTAGGCGCCACAGCAAGCCAGTGCGCGACCGGGTCGCACACCTTTTCTGGATCAATTATGATCTAATCTTAGTGTATCATTATTGTTATTAGATTTTAATATTTATCTAATTTTTTATTGGAATAGCGTTGAACAAATTATGCCAGCGGTGCTGTGAGCATGTTTTCGCACCTATCACAGTATTATTCAACTTTGTTTGTCCTACTTCTTTAAAGCCTATTTTACCCTCAGAAGTAATTTTTATCGCTCGTGTTTTAGGTAGACGTTGCACCCAATTTAGCTCTAATAACTTCTCCAGAAGGGCATTTCCTAATGCTCCAGTAAGGTGGTGGCGTCTTTCACTCCAATCCAGACATTTGTGTGATAATGAGCGGCGTTTGTTCTTAACATTTTCAATACCCGTTCTAAGCAATATATTTGTTAATTGCACCCCTACCCCCGGCGAGATGATCATAACACGTTCTTGCGTAACGCAGCGCTTTATCTTCTGAAGTTAGCATTGACCAATTTTGCTAAATGGAAACTTGCCGTTTGAGGCTGGATTCTTACCATATATGCTAACTCACTTGCTGCATGAAACCTCCCGTCTAGTAAGACAGTTAATATTGCTGCACGAGAAGTTTCGCTCATAAGAGAAGCAATCATGGCTACATTCGAGTTTGCTTTCATTTTGACCCCCACTTTGCAATCCATACTTCGACGATAATTGAACTATTTATATTATACAATTAGGGAGGATGTAGAAATAGGAGGAGAACTACAATGAAAAATACGAAGCAGATTCCAAACGCAGAAATGATTAAACCTATGATTTTATATTATGGAACTTCTGTAATTTTGCTAAATACATTGAATGAAGATGGAACAGTAAATATTAGCCCTATTTCATCATCATGGGCATTAGGAGACTACAACTTCCTGAGTGTGTAATTAATATTCCCAGTCTTTCTCTTTGGGAGAATGTTGAACAACTAGCCCCTTACACAGGGAAAAATCCTGTTCCTGAAAATAAGAAAAAATATGGATGTGCATATCAAAAAGACAAATATTCTATTAGTGGATTAACTCCCATTGAGTCTACGACGGTAAAACCTACACGAATTATGGAATGCCCACTACAAATTGAGGCAAGAGTAAAAAACATTCGAATTCCTGATCATTCCCCTAACTTTGCAATTATTGAGACACAAGCTGTGCATGTACATGCTCACAAAGAAATTATCATTGAAGGAAATCATATCGATCCCCAAAAATGGAGTCCCCTAATATATAATTTTCGTCATTATTTCGGTCTAGGTAATCAGCTCGGTAAAACCTTTCGATCTGAAATTTAAATAATCAAGTACGGCACAAACGTCTGGCTCATCCCCTCCGCGGCAACTTCATTCATTGTCTAAAGCCCTTTTATGGAGCTATTATCCGGAAAGCTTGCCGTTACTTATGGTGGGGTTCACCGTGCTGTCTGTAACGGCAAGTTTACAAATTTATTTTCTAAAACTCGATAGTTAGATGAATAAAATGTGTTACAATTGTATATACAATAGAATATACAAGATTGTGGGGAAGCGGTTGTGTCATTTTTTATATGGGACGATGAAAACATAGAACATATTGCTCGTCATAATGTTGAACCATTTGAAGCAGAAGATGCTTTAATGGATCCACAGAGGCTAAAGTTTTCAGCCCATAGTGGAAATTTAGGGATAATTGGTGCTACTGAAGATGGAAGACGGCTAGTTGTAATTTACGTGAAGAAGATCAAGGGAAGAATAAGAGTAATAACGGCACGTGATGCTACTGAATCTGAGATCAAAACATACAAAAGGAGGAATCGATAATTATGAAAATCATTACTTCAAAAGACCAGATTCCACAAAACATGAGTGATTCGGAAACAGCAGAATTCTGGTCGAACCACACAATGAGCGAAGAATTATTGGAGGCTTCAATTATAGAAGAAGAGGATCATGACTTACCCAAAAGAAAATCTTCAACAATTTCTATTCGTATCGATGAGGACTTACTCCTCCGTATCCGTAATTTAGCCAGATTAAGGAAAAAGGGCTACCAGACGCTTATCAAAGAATTTTTAATTGAACGGACCTATGAAGAGGAAAAAAAAATTCTCCTTTTTGAGGGGGATATTTTAGATTTCAATGATATTACTCGAAAAGAGACAGCAGTAGCAAAAGCTGAATAAATCCATAAGAGGACGGCCACTATCACCATTAAAGGGGTCGTTTGGGTCTATTAACAAAACATGCCCTTACTTATGATACTGTTCCCCGTACCACTTTATAGGGCAAAATTCTTCGGCCTCTTTAAGTACTCTTCAGATTTTTGAAGTCTACTATATGTACATCTAACTAAGCTAGTCCTGTAAACGAAACGGATTGAAGCGCTTCTCCAGTTCCAGTAGCCGATTCAGTTCCATTCCCGTTTCTTCGAACTTTTCCCTCTGATCATAGAGCCTTGTATACAGGCAGCGAAGGAAGTGCTTACGGTTCGTATTGAGGGTGTAGCTTTCCACGCTCCTTGTTCGCGTCGGCTCCATCTGCCCCAACCACTCGCAAATCGTGGCAAAGGAAACCTTTTGACTCTGAATCATAGAGACGATCGCCGTAGCGAGCCGTTCGTCCTCTTCTCTCTGATACACCTCGGCGGGTCTTTCGAGCAAGGCCTGCACGCCCGTCCAGATTTCGGCACATTCTTTCGCTCCCGCATAGCGACTCATCGCACATTCATCCAACGCATCCGCAACATGCGCAGCGGCATGCGCCCATCCCTTTACCTCCACGTATCCGCGAAAATCGCTTTCCAAATGGCAATAGCGAATCAGTGCATTCAGAGCGAGGTCATAGCTTTCTCTAGTTAAGTACGGCTCCCGATTATCGCAGGTAAGCAACAGGGCGATCAAAAGGGAAGTAAACGTACGCTTAAAGACGCTGTCCGTCTCCTGCTCCCCGATCCCGTAAAACAATCCGCTATCTGAAACGGATTGCTGAAGCAGTTCTTCCATTTGGGGCTTCCCGAGTGCGTTCTCCTCCAGCAGCCAATTAAACAGAGCGGAGTACGCTCCTTCCCGAATTTCGGAGTCGGGAGACCCGAGCAAGATCACCGTCCGCTGAACGAGCGTCCATACATCCTGTTGTTCCTCTTCCATTCTGTCATTGACCCCTTCTATTCCCATGTTCGTTTCTCATTGATTGCCATCTTTTGCGTGAATGCTTGTTCGAGATCAATCCCAAGCTTGTTGGCAAGATCGAAGATATTCCATACCACATCATACATTTCAAACCCCAGGTTCTCCCGCTTCTCTTCGTCTGGAGAGAAGGAAACATTCAGAACCTCTTTCGCCAGTTCCCCCACTTCGGTCATGAGGTACAGCGTTCTCTGCTCGATGGTACTCGTGTCGAATCCTTTGACCTTGCTGTATTCCCTTACGTATTGCTGAAATTCTGCTGTGTTCATCTGTGAAAATGACCTTGATTGTGATTCAGGAAGCTTCATATTCATCCTCCTCATAATTCATACGATGATTTTACCATTAAATTACTATACAAAAAATATGGAAGGGCCTTTGCAAGCCAAATGAAAAGGCCTCAGTCCCAGTGAATTCAGTTGCTTACGTAATCATTTGACAAACAAATTACTGCATAATAGAATTAGAATGAACATTCGATCTAATCTATTGTTAGCTATAGAATGAATGTTCAATTTATATATTGGAGGTTTTATGATGAGTAAAACAGTCTTTATTACGGGGACCAGTTCAGGATTGGGTAAACTAACGGCGATTCGATTTGCTCAATTGGGCTGGAACGTCGCAGCCACCATGCGTACGCCCGAGAAAGAAACCGAACTTACGGCTTATGACAATATTAAAATTTTTAAACTGGATGTCACAAAAGTGGAGCAGGTTCAAATGGCCGTGGAACAAGCCATAGCCGCATTCGGGAAAATTGACGTCGTCGTCAATAATGCCGGTATGGGCACTTACGGCCCGTTGGAGCTAGCCAAAGAGGACGCGATCGATTGGCAGTTCGCCGTTAATGCGCGGGGACCGATCAATGTTATTCGTAAATTTTTGCCACATTACAGAGCTAATGGAGGGGGCATGTTCATCAATATCAGCTCCTTCATGGGGATCACGACAGCGGTGCCGCTTGGATCGCTTTATAACATGTCGAAGTTCGCTTTGGAAGGATTAACGGAAGGTCTTTATTACGAACTGAAGCCGTTCAATATCGAGCTTAGATTGATTGAGCAAGGCGGGTCTACAGGAAATAATTTCAAGGAAAGTATCACTTGGAACAGAGATGAGAACATTAAAGACTACGATGATTTGATGGCGAAAGTGCAAAATGTAATGAATACCGCCGAAACCAGCGGCAGTCTGGATGACCCTCAAATCATTGTGGACGCCATTGTCGCTCTGGCAACGGGGGAAAGCAAGAAGTTCCGTACCGTTATCGGCGCAGCAGGCAACGACCTGATGGCTCTTAGAAACTCTGTGCCGATCGAGGATTATTTGGAGACCATCGCTAAAAATTATATGTAACGATATTACAACCTTCTCCCGCTGCTACCCTGAGGCTGTATTGACTGAAGAACGTATTAAGTATATTCTAGTTTAGAATGAACGTTCGATTTGATGCTGGGAAAGGAAGATCTGAATGTTTGAAAAATACAACAAAGTGCAGCGGGCCGTCCTCGAAACGACTCTTAACATTATCATTCGGAAGGAATTACAGGCTACCTCAATGGCGCTAATAGTTAAGGAATCTGGCGTATCGACCGGGAATATTTATCATTACTTTCAAAGTAAAGAAGATATTGTAAACGAGTTGTACAAAGCAATTGTCACATTCAACGGAGAGTATGTGCGCGAGGGTTTACTGCAGGGCAGAACGATTCGTGAAAAGTTCGAATTAGGTTGGAATCGGGTTGTCGAATTGGGTGAAAAATATCCACAGGGCTTTCAATTTATTGAGCAGTATTCGTTCTCGCCTTACATTTATGATGAGGTGAAGCAGGCAGTCTATACAGATGGCTGGTGCGGGCCTATGAACAAGTTGTATGAAGAAGCCATTCAGCAGAAGTTGTTTATCCCCATGAATCCGAAGCTGATGGTACAGATGCATTACGGGACATTAGTTTATATTTTGAAAGCCCATCTGCAAGGGATCTTCGAATTAACCAGCGACAGCGTGCATGAAGTAATCCGTTCCTGTTGGAAGGCTGTGCAGCTAAGCGGATAATACTCAGGCGGCGAAGACCCCTCGAAATACTAATTTCGACGGGTCTCTTCCTTCCGATACAGCACTCTAAAATATCCGGGTCGATTGAACCGGCCAGCGTACCTGAACCTTATCGCCAATTTGTAGGCCAAGCTCCTTCGTGGTTTGGTTAAGCCTTGCAATAAAATGCTTGTCCATCTTCTCAATGACGACTCCGATCAGATAGGATGCGCCAGTATAATGGATAAATGAAACATTGCCGGACAACGAGTTGAAACTTTCCAAGTCTCTTACATCAGACAATCCCGTCCCCTCCGGCAGCACTTCGACGGTTTCGGGCCTTACCATGACATAGGTCGGAGATGCTGCTTTCACCGTCTTTTCCGCCATAATCTTCTGACCGCCCGGCAGCTCAAACCTCCATTTTCCGTTACCTGCATCCAAGGCGGAAGCCTCCACCAGATTGGATTCCCCCACGAAATCAGCGACAAAAGAATCCGCCGGCTCCGTGTAAATTTGCTGCGGCGTTCCGATTTGCACAATGCGTCCATGATTCATAACCGCAATGCGATCAGATAATACCATCGCTTCTTCCTGATCATGCGTCACAAATATACCGGTAAATCCGAATTCCTTCTGAAGAGAGCGGATTTCAATACCGAGCGCTTGCCGAAGCTTGGCATCCAGATTGCTGAGAGGTTCATCGAATAACACCAGCGTCGGCTGCAGGACGAGTGTCCTCGCCAAAGCGACACGCTGCTGCTGCCCTCCGGAGAGCTGCGCGGGAAACCGTTTCACAAAGCTGCTTAATTGCACCGACCGCAGGGCGGCCTCCACTCTGTCCTTTATCTCGGATTTCGGTACTCCTTTACGGCGCAGCCCGAAGGCCACGTTGTCATACATGTTCAAGTGAGGGAATAAGGCATAGTTTTGAAAGACCAGACCGACATCCCGTTTATGGGGAGGCACCTTCGTCAAATCCCGCTGGCCCAGCAGGATCGATCCGGACGTCGGATCTTGCAGGCCGGCGATCATACGCAGTGTCGTGCTCTTCCCGCAGCCGCTCGGCCCAAGGAGAGACAGCATTTCGCCGCGATTAATGGCAATATTCAGATCTTTTACGACAGTATTGCTTCCATATTGTTTGACAAGATTCTTTATTTCCAAATGACTCATGACCACACCTCATATTCAAAATCTGTTGTTCCGCTTCATGACGAAGGCTCCCAATAGACCAATCAAAAACGTGCAAACGATAATAATGGACGATACTGCCGCCAGAGACGGTGACAGATTGAATTGAATATCGGAATAAATCGTCATCGGCAGTGTGTTCACTCCCGGGCCGGTCAGGAATAACGCAATCACAAGCTCGTCAAACGACATGACCAGACTTATAAAAGCACTTGCTGCCAGCGCAGGCTTGGCAAGGGGCAGCGTGACCAGAAAAAACGTTTTTACCGGTGAGGCGCCGAGGATGATTGCCGCTTCTTCAACCGATCGTTCCATGCGGGAAAACCCGGCCAGCATCATTCGGATAACATAGGGGATGACCAGCACGATATGGGCGAGCAGAAGTCTCATAAAATACATTTTGACTCCCAAAGAACTGAAGTATATCAGCAGCCCGATCCCGAACAGCAGCGTGGGAATGACCAGAGGTGACAGGAACAGCGATTGAAGCGCATTTTTAAACCGGAAATTAAACCTTGCCAAGGCATAGGCAATCATCGTTCCGATCGGAAGCGCCACACAGGTCGTCAAAATGGCGAGCCACAAGCTGGTCCAAAAAGGCTTCCCGTATCGCCCTCCTGTCAGTACCTCCTCATACCACCGGAACGTAAATCCCTTTGGCGGAAATACGAGATACTCTCCGGGATTGAATGATGAGATGATAATGACAATTAGCGGCGCCATTATAAACAGATAGATTATGCCGTTGACAAGATTAAGGAGCCGGAATTTCCGTTTCATATCAAGTTCGCCCTTTCCGACTTATTACGGCTAAGCGCCCGGTTATACAAATTGGTTACAATAAGTACGGTCACAAGCAAAATTACGCCAAGTGCCGATGCGTACGGCCAGTTGAGCAGATTAATCGTCTGATCGTAAATTTCCGTGGCCATCAATTTAACCTTGGATCCACCGATCAAGGACGGCGTAATGAAGAAGCTCAGGGTAATCGAAAAAACCAGCAGCGTTCCGGCCAGGATGCCCGGCATCGACAAAGGTACCGAAACAAACCAGAACACTTTCCATTTCGAAGCACCCAGATTCGCCGCCGCCTTCTCCAGATTGCGGTCCATTCCTTCCAGCACCGAATACAGCACGAGCACCATGTAGGGAAGCATCACGTGGACGAGGGCGATGATAACCCCCGTCGACGTATACATCAGCGAAAGCGGTTCTTTAATCAGGCCGGACTCGAGCAGCAGATTATTCAGGATGCCTTTCCGTCCCAGTATGATGATCCAGCCGAAGTTACGAATGACAGCGCTCGTCAACAGCGGAAGGGCAATCATGATTAACAGCAGCGGCTTGCGTCTTGGAGCGGATCGGGACACACCGTATGCCAGACAATATCCCAGGATCAAGCAAATCAGACTGACAGCCGCGCCGATTAGAAGAGTGCGCCACAAGATCTTCAAATAGAACGGGTCCGTTAAAAATTTGATATATTGATCCCAGACGAAGGCTGATTCCATCCCGCCGGAGGACGTCGTTCTATAAAAACTGAGAACGAACAGACGCCCTAACGGCAGCACGAACATCAGCAAGAAAATAAGCAGTCCGGGGGTAAGTAAAATCCAGTAAGCGGGTAATCGTTTCAGCATGGCTTCATAGTTCCCTTCGCCATTATTTTCACCAAATTATTCAGCAATCAGCTTGCTCCATCTTTCCATCCAATCCGACTTGTTGGCATTAACCAGCTTAAGATCCAGTTTGATCAATTTGTTGAATGCTTCTTCGTCGCTTGGGATTAGCGCCTTGACATCGCCGGAAAGCTCCACCTTTTTGTTCGTCGGTGAGAAGCCGAAGCCTTCGGAGGATTTCTTCTGGCTTTCCGGACGCAGCAGGAAATCAATAAATTTCTGCGCCAGCTCCGGATTTTGACTTCCTTTGACCACTTGAGCATTCACATAAATTCCAACGGCACCCTCTTTCGGTGCAGCGAATTTGATGGGCTGTCCCTGTTTGCCGAACGTATAGGCGTATCCCGAATCGAAAGGAGCAATCCACGCTTCTTCCTGGGCGAACAGATTGCCTACCTCCGGACTCGACTTGACAATGGCCGCCTTGTTGGGTAGCAGGGTTTTGATTTTATCAAGCCCCGGTTGAATGTTGTCTTCACCGCCGCCGTTTGCCTTCGCAATAGCAGCCAGGAATTGGTTTCCGTAGGTGTTGGAAATATCGACAAGTCCTACATGCCCTTTGTACTCGGGTCTCCACAAATCCTCCCACGAAGTTGGAGGAGTCGTAATTTTCTGCTCGTTGTAGATGATGCCGAGAGCTTCATATGCATAAACCGGACCGTATCCGTCCGGATTCAGCGCCCCGGGATACAGATCTTTCAGATTGCCCATTTTAGAGGAATCAATCTTCATAATCAGGTCTTCTTTGGCTGCAATCTCTTCCTGGCCTCCGGAGAACTGAACGACATCAATGCTCGGATTATTTTTCTCCGCTCGAATCTTCGCCAGCGCATCGGCCGAATACAGCGTAATGACATCCACTTTGGCATTGTATTCTTTTTCAAATTCCTGGATCAATTCCTTCTGCGTCTTCTCAATCGCTCCACCGAAGGAGGTTACGACAAGCTTGCCGGGCTCTTTCGAAGATTCAGCGGAGGAAGCATTCCCTGAAACATCCTTATCTCCTCCATTCGCGCCGCAACCGGCAATCACAATCATCAGTCCAGCCAGAATTCCGAATGCCGCTTTAGAAAAAAATCGGTTTCTCATGATCCATTCCCCTTTATATAAGTTCTTTCAAATTCATATTATCGGCTAAAGCGAAATCAGCTATGCAAGGTTGTCCCCCGCCCTCAATTGTTCATGCTTCGTTCCCAGTTTCTTATATACAGATTACGCGCATTTTCGGATAGAACCATCCCTGCCGCTTGATAGGCATAATCCTCATCAATAATCCCCTCATCAACAAGGCCGCTAAGCACCTTACCCAGCTCTTTCTTGACGATCTTGGCGCCAAGCCAGCTAACTTCCGGAATAGTAAACCCGTCAGATCCGTACAGAACCTTGGTAAACGGGGCCATTTCAAAAATCTTCCGCAGCTTCGAATATACCCCGATACTGCTGAAAGGGATCATGGAGGACAGATCAAGATGAATGTTGTGATACTGGTTGACAAGATATCCGGCCTCTTCGACGAACGGATATGCACAGTGAATAAAGATAATCTTGACCCCCTGATAGTGCGGGTCGCTGACAATACCGTGCATCAGCAGCGGACTGGACAGCTTAACATCGAGCAGAGGGGCATCGCCTGCACCCGAATGCATTTGAATCGGAATGTCATATTCCAGGCACAGCTCGAACGCAAGCAGTACAAGGTAATCACGCACATCCTTTTCGGCGGATCGGTTGCCCGGGTCTGCAAGAAACATACCATAGCTCTTTGCAGCCTGTTCTCTCGATACTTTGTTCATTTTCAGGCCGGTATGGTAGGCAATGACCGATTTAAAAGCAATGGTCCCCTTATTCTCAACTTCGTCTCTCAGCTCCCGAATATAGCTCTTTTCAAGCTCTTCAAAATCCACCTTCTCTTCAAACAATCGATGATACGTCGCCTCTACACGATGAATCCGTCTGGCCGTTACAGATGAAGATACACTATGGAACCAATCCAGTTCCTCCTGGGATAATCTCGGCCCCATAACCGGAAAACCGTAATCGACGAGGAACGATTCAAAAACAGCATCTTTAAATAACATATCCGCGTATTCTTTGGGATTTGAATGATATAACTCATTTCTCATGTTAATCAGCTCATCATCCGTAATGTTGGGATTGATCTTGTATAATTCGATGAGCTCTTTGCGGACCATTTTATACAACAACGTGTTTCTCGAATCTTCACTTTTGGGAGGTATAAGCGAGAGTGTAAAGATATTATCAAACGTTCGGGTCTCACGCGAAATCATAAATGGATGACAATGATCGTCAATGATAGGCAGTTTTCTCAAGTCAATGTTCATTGTTTTTACCTCCGAAAATTAAAATAAACAAATTGTTTTTGTTATTGTATACAATACTATGGGTTATACCCCTTGTCAATAAAAATCACACGCAAGCATTCCAACCGGCTGAAATGAGGAATAATAGCGGGTTAAGGGTATTGTTTCTTACTCGACATGTTAGTTTTTGCATCAAAAAAGAGCCGACAGCTTTGGCGACGCGTAAATACGGTCATCAAATCTGACAGCTCGTTTATCAATCAGGTTAAATCAGAATCCTATTGAAAATTGATGGATTTCCTTATTTCGCATACAGATTATCCCCGTGCGCATGTATCAGGAATTCCGATCTGGCTCTGCTCCAGTTCTGCTGTGTATATTGACGGGCTTTTTCCTGATCTTGATTGGAAATTGCATCTAATATTAATTTATGCTCCGAATTCGCCTTCTCCAAATTCACACCCGTAACAAAATTGGTCTGAATTTGATAGGTTTTATGAAACAGCTTTTCCCAATGGTAGGCTAGAAGCTTGTTCTCGCACATATTGTGCAGAGTCTTATGAAACTCCATATCGTATTCTTTCCATTTATGAAAATCCATGAGCCTCTTGGCTTCGTCCATCCTGTCAATCAGCTCACTCAGTTGCTTGATATGCTCTTTGGAAGGATTGTGAGCCGCCAAATAGGAAATCATTCCCTCAACGGCTTCCATCATTTCGTAACAATCGTTAATGTCCTGCGCCGTCAAAACGCTGACATAAGCACCCTTGCGCGGGTAAACTGTAACAAAGCCCTCCACCGAAAGCAGCCGAATAGCTTCTCTGACTGGAGTTCTGCTCATCCCTAAGCTTCTTGCATAATCTTCCTCGATGATAGGCTGACCTTGAGATAATTTATTCTCTTTAATATCCCGGAGAATGCTGTTATATGCAACTTGCGCTTGATTTTGCTTAACCATATACATCCTCCCGAGCCCTTCTCTTTTCATTTACACGAAAATCATTATACTTTGTTGGGATTTAGATGTAAAGTTCAAGAGACTCCCTCTTACGTCTCCACCTCATACAAGGACTCATCCAATGCCTGAATGAACGGGGTCCACTCTCCTGCTGCGTACAGCAGAAGCCGATGCATGGCACGCGTACACGCGGTATAAAATAGCTTGCGCTCGCTCTCCCGATGATACGTCTGCGAAGAGGCGTCAAAGATGAGAACGGCGTTGAATTCAACCCCCTTGGCGAGATATACGGGGATCACCAATGTTCCCTTCTCGAAGGTGGGCGTGCTCTTCGTCACAAGCTTCAGCCCCTGGCATCCCTGAGACGTCAATAGATCATAAGCTTCGTTGCTTTCGGCCGCTGTCTTCGTAATGACGCCGATGGAGGCGAAGCCTTCCGCTTGAAGCGCCGCGAGATGCTCCCCTATTCGCGCTGCGCGCTTCTCGCCGTCGCCCGCCTTAGAGAGGAGCGGTTTTCTGCCGCTTCGTTCAAAGGGTACGATCTCCTTGGCGTTCGGCAGCAGAGACTTCGTGAATTCCACAATCTCACGGGTTGACCGGTAACTGCGAACCAGGCGGAACAAGCTCGTGTCCGATTCGCCGTACAGCCGGATGAGCGGAGATTCTTCACCGTACAGCTCCGTGGCCTGAGCAAAGATGGCCTGACCGAAATCGCCAAGCACCGTCATGCGGGCTCGGGGGAACATTTTTTTGAGGAACTCGTATTGAAACATCGAATAATCCTGACCCTCATCGACGAATATATGCCGGATCTCCGTGTTCGTCCGAACGCCCTCGATGAGCTCTTTTAAATACAGGTACGGCGTCGCATCTTCATAGAAAAGCTCATGCCGGCCAAGCTTCTCCTTGGTCTGCTCACAGATTTCCGGCCAAAGCGAGGGCATTTCAGCTTCCTTCGTCATCTTTTTAAAAGCATCCTCTTCTTCAAACAATTGAATGTACAGCTGAGCCATATCGATGAACAACAACCGATTCACGCTTCGCTTCAGCGGCTTAAACTGCTCCTTCACGATCATCCGGCGCAGCAGCTCTTCCTCCCGCTCGGCATAGTCGAAATCGCCCTCGTCCGGTCTGCCCTTGCCGTCCAGCCTTTCGCGGACCTCTTCATACTGCTCGGCAAAGTCAAACACGCCCCTCTCCTTGTGCAGAGCATGATACGCTTCGGCATACTGATCCTTGTCAAGATAATCGAGCTCCTCCTGAACCCAAAGCGCCTCACGCTCCTTGCTTTCCAGCAGGTTCAACTCACGCAGCAGCCAATCCTGCAGCATAATAATGCGATTGGTCATGCGAATGGAGGGATCATAGCTGTAAAATGTGGATTCCATTTGCTTGGCCGTGATCAAATCGCGGTCCCGAAAGCGGATGCTTGTGAAGCGCATGCCCTGCTGCTCCAGCCACTGCGCATAATTCTGGAGAGCTTGCAGAAAGTCTGCGGATGCCTTGTACTCCATGCCTTTCATCCGGGCCTCATATCCTTGGCTTGATGCTTCAGTCAGCACGTATTCGATCTGGTCAAAGGGGTCCTCTACACGGAACGTCCCGCCAAGCCAGTGGTCCAGATATTCCTGGAAGGTCGTCTGCTGCATGTTTTCTTCACCGAGCTCGGGAAGAACGGTAGATACATAGCTGTTAAACATCGGATTCGGGGAAAAAAGAACGATTTGGTCCGCCTTGAGCCGCTCGCGGTGCTTATACAGCAGATACGCTACCCGCTGCAGCGCCGCCGAGGTTTTCCCGCTGCCGGCCGCCCCCTGCACGATGAGCATCCGGTTTTTGTCATCGCGGATAATGGCGTTTTGCTCCTTTTGGATCGTCGCGACGATGCTCTTCATCTGATTGTCCGTACCCTTGCCGAGCACCTGCTGCAGCAATTCGTCGCCGATCGTTACGCCCGTGTCGAACACGTTCTGCAGCACTGACTCGCGGATCTGATACTGTCGTTTCAGCTTCATCGTCCCCGAGATGGCTCCATCCGGCGTGTCATATCCGGCCGCTCCCGGAGAATAATCGTAGTACATGCTCGCGATCGGTGTACGCCAGTCATATACCAGAAAATTCATGCCGTCTGAATCAACGAAGGATGACACGCCGATGTAGACTTGCTCGGTGGAGCTCAAGCCATCCTCATGGAAATCGATACGCCCAAAGTAGGGCGATGACAGCAGCCGCTTCATATTTTTCCACTGCTGCATGCGCTGCCGGTGGCTCCGCTCCCGTTCGGACAATAACGCTTCTTGCTGCCTGATACTGTAGAAGGTCTCTTCAAAATCTTCGTCAGTGCTTGTGTTGACCGTTACTTCCTCCCAGAATTGCTTGCGGATATCCACCGCCTGATCATGCAGCCCGGCTACCTCCGGCTCCAGTTCGGCGATTCTCGCTTGGAGCTTTTCCGTAACCAGATTCAGCCGCTCCTGCTCTTGCTTCCAATCCCCCGCGCTTATCATCTTCCTGCATACACTCCTTCATTCGAATTTGAAGAAAAAGAAAGTTTGACAAACCGTAATGTCGTGTGGTAAGATTAAAGTGTAAATAAGATGGGTTAATTATGAAATCCTTTAAAATATAATCAAAAGTTCTTTAATCATAGCATAGTGCTTCTTTGTGCGCAAACTTTATTTATGCATAGTTGAACCCCCGGCGGGATTGCGAGGCCACTGAAAAACTTACGTATTTTTCTTTGACGGCTTATGTCTCAAACAAAAAGACATCCATTTCCCACCTTTTAGGAACGGATGTCTTCTTTTTTAGGTCAAGTACGGCTCCATCATTCGGTAATTCTTAGTCTGTTAACTTTAAGATTCGTTTTAAATTCACAGCGAAAATTGTCATCGCCCCTTGCATTTCCATGCCAAGCAGACCCGAGGATGTCGCGACATCATACCCGTGTCCATGTTTGAGTTCACTGTTCTTCGCTTCAATTTTGTAGCGTTCCTTGGATTTTTCCTTGAAATACTCTGAATCTTGGAACGTCATTTGCTCGGTGTGCTCATCGGATTTAATACTTACCGAATAGCTTTTGCTTTTAGCGCCTTCTTTGTAGCACCCTTCCTTGAACGGACAATGCTTGCATAGTTTCACATCAAAATAATAGGTGTCTGTTTGATTTTTGCCGACCCCTTTTTTACCCTGCCGAGCCTTTCGAATGGCCATATGTCCAGCTGGACATACGTACATGCCTGCATCTTTGTTGAATAAAAATTCGTCTTCTTTCTTACGCGCACCTTGCGTGACGAGGGGATTTAGTTTGGCCACAAGTTCAATTTCATTTGTTTTCGTGTACGCAATATTATCTTTTTCGGAATATGCAGTATCCCCAATCACCGTTTTGACCTGCATGCCAGCTGCCTTGCTTTTTTCGATAAGGGTCTGCAATTGCTTGCCGTCATTCTTTTCACCGGTTGTAATGACAGCCGCCGTAATAAGGCGTTCCTCAGTCATCGCTAGATGAGTTTTGTATCCAAAAAATGCGGAATCTGCGCTCTTGTGGCCAACGCGCGCATCCGGATCCGCCGCCAGGCGAAGTTGCTCGACGTCATCCGCAACCGTTTCTTTCAGCAGGTTAAGCGGCTCCAGAATTTTTGGCACTTGTGCAATGCCACTCTCATTTTCGATGAAGTTGACGAGTTTTTGGCAGTACGCAATTTCATCTTCGAGTTCGCTCGTTGTATTCTTTGCCGGCATTTTGACCTTGACTGACTCATCCATGGTGTACACGGCTTTTCGCAATTTCCGTGCACGGTCTTGTAGAATTTCTTGAGGCGTTTTCTGGTTGTAACGTGCTTTCGTATGCGTGGCGTCGACGATGATGGAATTGCTCTTTAGGATATTTTGCTCGATGGCAAGTTCTACGGTCTTGCCGATGAGCATGTCCAAAAGGTTGATATCTTTCAAACGTAGTTTACGGAACTTCGTTAAGGAACTCGGATCGATGACCGGGTCTTCCGGCGCCATGCCGAGGAAGTACTTGAACGACAGGTCGTACTTTGAACGCTCCACGATGTCGACGTCAGAGAGTTCAAAAATGGCTTTCAGCAGTAAATATTTAAACATGCGCACCGGATCAATGGCGTTGCGTCCATTATCCAAGCAATACTTTGTTTCCAGTTCTTCGTATATGAAAGTGAAATCCACCAATTCATTGATTTGACGGAGTATATTGTCCTTCGGGACAACGATGTCATACAATGCCGCATAAGGACTCAAAACTAAGGTTTGTTGTTGCCGAATCATCCACTCACACCCGCTTTTTTGTTAGATGACTTCAGTATAAAACAAAAAAGGTACAGCCTCTTCAATTTTCTTGAAGATCTGTACCTTTTCCTATGAGACGGACTTTTTCAGTGGCCTCCGGGATTGCCGGGGGTTTTTTGATTTAAATCATGCGCAGCTCGACGAAATGCACGTTTAAAATCAGATTCCAGAGTCCGGATCACCGTTATCCTTTTAAGACAAGTTCCTTCGCCTGTCACAACTACATACCTTGTAGAAAAAACTGGGTGTGTGTACTGTGAATGAGGAGAGAAGGAACCTTAGTTCGTACGATATTTCGGACCACCCTCTTTCAAACTTGGAATGGTGGTATTGTTATACTTTTTTGGATGGAGACCGGGGGAACCGTTACACGTTAGTGGCTTCATTTTTTCGAGTAGGGGATTTGCCCATTCTTAAAGGCCATTATTTGATTTATTCACTTGTTCGGCTGAATGATAAGAAGGTAACGACACGATCACTTTTGGATCGAACCTTAGTCGGTCAAATGCTTGCGTTCTACCTGCCCGCTTATCTGCTGATGAATCCCACGGACCGGATAGTATGGGGCCAATATAGCCATTTGTTGAAAGGAACCTTACCGTATCCACACCTGCTGATGAGCCGCGGCTCCGTACAGTCTAAACCAACCAAGCTAGAGTACGGACAGTCCCAACTGGCTTTTGAAGAAACACCCGACCCCCATTTTCGATTGCAGCTTATCGATCAAACCTTCCAAGCCGAATTACTGTTTCACCCTCAAAAACCCTTAGCGAACATTGATGAAGATGGAAAGTTGAATAAGCTGCGCTACCATTCCCTGCCTCGCAATCAAGTGCTAGGACAAATCGAACAAGGGGGAATGACAGAGACAGTAACCGGTGAGGGATGGTTTGACCATCAGTGGGGACGAGATTACGGACTCCTTCAGGGAATGGGATGGGATTGGTTCGGATTACAGTTGGATGATGGACGTGACGTACTGATCAGCAGATTACATTCACCAGACTCCGATTCTCCTCAAGCACCGATAGCCAAGCTCATCGAAAAAAACGGCACGGTCATTACCTCAGAGAATGTCATCCTTAAGCCTCTAAAATACTGGAGCAGCATCTATACAAAAATAAAGTACCCGATAGAGTGGCAGATCACTTTACCAGATTTTTCGATCGAGCTGCATATTGTTCCCCAAATCAACAACCAGGAAATCCCTATTATCGGGCCTCTTCAGGCGATATGGGAGGGTTCTTGTACAATAATTGGAGAACAGCGTTATTCTGAAGGACACCGTAAGCCGCTGAAAGGAAAAGGGTTTATCGAGCTGGTGGGTTATGCGGAATAGGAGTCCCAAGCAGCAAAAAAACGCACCAACTCCATGAGAAGTCAATGCGTTCATAACAGCCAATCTATTTGATGTTCGTCGCTACACTGCTGCTTTTTTCCCTTTTGCTTCGGTTCGGATACAACAAAAACAATAAAACAAACCATAACGGGGTGAACAATAAAGCCGGACGTGTTTCGCTGGCGAACAGCATAATGATGAGAATTGCGGCAAACAACGCTAAGACAGCATAATTAATAAATGGCGTAAAAGGTGCCTTGAATTTGGATTTTGCCTGTAATTCCGGCTGGGTCTTCTTATACCGGATATGGCAGACGAGAACGACGCCCCAAACCCAAATAAAACAAATAGCACTTATCGTTGTCACGATTCCAAACGCCTGTTCCGGAATAAGTTTACTCAAAAGAGCGCCCACCGATATGACAAGCGTGGAGATGAATAACGAATTTCCTGGCACATGATTTCTGTTCAATTTGGCAAATTGAGAGGACGCCTGCTTGTTCTTGCTCAAATTATAGAGAATCCGGCTTGTAGAGAACATCCCGCTGTTGCAAGCGGAAGCGGCTGAAGTCAATACGACGAAATTAATAATCCCCGCGGCCACCGGAATTCCTACTAAAGTAAAGGTTTTAACAAAAGGGCTTTCTGCCGGACTAAGCTCCGTCCATGGGTTAATGCAGAGCAGGACGAACAGCGCGCCCACGTAGAAAAATAAAATCCGTAGAGGAATTTTATTAATCGCCGATGGAATATTTTTTTCCGGATTAGAGGTTTCCGCTGCCGATACCCCCACTAATTCCACACCGACATAGGCGAATACGACCATTTGGAAGGAAAATAAGAAACCTGATATGCCGTTCGGAAAAACTCCCCCGTGTTCCCAAAGGTTTCGTATCGTGACCGATCCTGCATCCGTCTTAAATCCCATGACCAGCAAAATGACCCCAATGCCAATCAATGCAAGAATCGTGATCACTTTGATTAAAGCAAACCAAAATTCCAGTTCTCCGAAATTTTTTACCGTTAACAGATTGAGTCCCAATAAAATGATTAAGCAGACGATAGCAGGTACCCATTGCGGGATATCGAACCAATATTGTACATATACGCCTACCGCGATCACATCCGCCATAGCCGTCATGATCCAGCAAAACCAATAGGTCCAACCGGTTATAAACGCGGCCCGAGATCCAAGATAGTCTTCAGTAATATCTGTAAACGATTGATAACCCGCTTTAGACAGCAGAAGTTCTCCCAGCGCTCTCATCACGAAAAATACGGCGATCCCCACGATGATGTACGTCAGCATGATGGATGGGCCTGCCTGTTGAATCGCTTTGCCCGATCCTAAGAACAATCCCGTACCAATGGTGCCCCCGATTGCGATAAGTTGAACATGCCGATTTGCTAGCTCTCTCTTTAGTTCTGGTTGTGCCATACCTAGTTCCCCCTTATGAATGCAATACATTGATGCCAATAAAAAAAGAGATTGGATGTCCTCCAATCTCCCGGTTCATAAGAATATTGAATAATAATTGTCCTACTAACAACGATCAGCATAACAAATACATTCAGTACTCTTCTGTCCTTTTGCCTGAGATTGTGAACCCTTCGGCGCCGCGGAATTCTCGCGGTCTCTCCAGAAGCTGCTCCTGCTATAGTGTACCCATAGCAATCATAGCTTGCTAACTATTAAGTTAGTGAAGCGGTAATGCCTTCTGATATTTTAACATATTACTTGCGATGTAAGTATTTAAACAGTGACAAAAGTCACAACGACTTTCCTAAACCCTCTTGGGTTTAAGGCTGCGCCCCTTAAAAATAAGGTGCTTGTGGTAGGGTTCTCTGTAACGGGTCTATCGGCGAACTTTCAAACGCGATCAATACGGCAGTGAATGGCAACTAGCTTGCTTTTCGAACATGTATCATAATTTGAGTGGTAATCCAATTAATATCTAAAGTGGCCTCAAAGAAAATCATAAAAATACAGGAACAGGCGATTAAGAGGCGCTTCCCCCAAGTGTATTGGAAAAAGCCTCCCTCAGTTTTGAAGGAAGCTCTAAAAGTTTGCGTCATTTATGGTACGGTTCAGCATATCATCTATGGAGCGAAATCGAAAGGCACCCAATTGTGTGCCTTTCGCATGTTCCGTATTTCCTTGTAACGCGAAACCGATGATCATCTTAGTGCAACATGCTGTGGGCCGCCAAAAACTACGGATGACTCCCAAATCCCCAACAAATTCGATCTATTTTGCTTAGTTAAACCAGAAAAAAAGCGCTTGCATTACTTTTTACTTAAGATTATAATACTTGTATACAAGTGTACTTGAACTCTTTTATAAGGTGATCTTAGCAAGTTCTATATCCCGAACAATGGCTTTCTAAAGCATCCGTTGGAGACCGTGTACCCAATACACTCAGTATGAGAATTATTTTGGGCTTAATTGAAAGCGGTACCGACACCATTTTATCAGCGCATAAGTTGGCAACTGAATTTACGGTGAGTCGCTTCCTGATGATTTGAATTCAAAACTTTGATGATGTGCAAAAAAAAGTTAATGGCCTCTGGATGTTCCAACAATTGCACTCAAAAGGAGAAATGGCAGAAAATGACTGACTATATGTTAGGAATAGACATCGGTACAACAAGTACCAAAGCAGTATTATTCTCTAAAAAGGGAAAAGTCATCCAAATAGAGAATATTGGTTACCCTCTTCACACACCTGATATTTCGACAGCCGAACAAGATCCTGAAGAGATTTATCAGGCTGTTTTGCAAGCGGTTACAAATTTAACAAAACATCATCCTGATAAAAAGCCATCTTTCGTTTCATTCAGCAGTGCCATGCATAGTGTCATAGTAATGGATGAACATGACCAGCCTCTGACAGCGTGTATCACATGGGCGGATAACCGCAGTGAAGCCTGGGCTCATAAGATAAAAGATGAATTTAATGGACATGAAATCTATAGGCGAACAGGAACCCCCATTCACCCAATGTCACCCTTAAGCAAAATTGCCTGGATTGTCAATGAATATCCTGAAATCGCTATCAAAGCGAAAAAGTATATCGGGATCAAGGAATTTATCTTTAAAAAATTCTTTGATCGGTATGTGGTTGATCATTCCTTGGCTTCAAGCATGGGGCTGATGAATCTCCAAAAGCTCGCTTGGGATGAAGAAGCATTGGAAATTGCCGGCATCACCGCTGACCAGTTATCTGAGCTTGTACCAACAACACAGATATTTAGCAACTGTAATCCAGACCTGGCTAAACAGATTGGCATCGATTCACAAACTCCATTTGTCATCGGCGCCAGTGACGGGGTGCTTTCAAATCTCGGGGTAAATGCCATTCGAAAAGGCGAAATTGCTGTGACCATCGGTACAAGTGGAGCGATCCGAACCATTATTGACAAACCGCAGACAGACGAAAAGGGAAGAATCTTCTGTTATGCTCTAACGGAAAAGCATTGGGTCATTGGCGGACCGGTCAATAATGGCGGTATGGTCCTTCGCTGGATTCGGGATGAGCTTGCTTCATCTGAAGTAGAAACAGCTAAACGACTTGGATTAGATCCGTACGATGTATTGACCAAAATTGCGGAACGTGTAAGACCAGGATCAGATGGACTGCTATTTCATCCATACCTTGCAGGTGAGCGTGCCCCCTTATGGAATCCGGACGTACGCGGCTCATACTTTGGTTTAACCCTTTCACATAAGAAAGAACATATGATTCGAGCAGCCCTGGAAGGAGTGATTTACAATCTTTATACCGTATTCTTAGCTCTAACGGAATGCCTGGAAGGTTCTGTGACCCGGATTCAGGCAACAGGCGGATTTGCCAGATCAGAAATTTGGCGGCAAATGATGTCAGACATCTTCGCATCAGAAGTAGTTGTTCCAGAAAGCTACGAAAGCTCATGTCTTGGCGCATGTATTTTAGGTCTCTATGCCACAGGAAAAATCGACTCGTTTGAAATCGTTTCTGAAATGGTAGGCCATTCACACACACATACACCGAAAGAAGAAAATACGAAAGAATACAGACAGTTGCTGCCGATCTTTATAAGCTTATCCAGACTATTAAAAGATGATTATAGCCGTTTAGCCAACTACCAAAGAAATTTAACAAAATACAACTAAATTTAGGAGGAATACAAAATGCCCTTAGTTATTGTCGCATTTGGAATTGTTGCATTATTAGTATTAATCATGGGCTTGAAATTGAATACCTTTGTTTCCTTGATCATTGTATCATTTGGTGTTGCTTTAGCCCTTGGAATGCCATTAGGGGAAGTTGTCAAAACGATTGAAACAGGATTAGGCGGGACACTTGGTCACTTAGCGCTAATCTTTGGACTTGGAGCGATGTTAGGTAAGTTGATTGCTGATTCGGGGGGTGCCCAGCGAATTGCCATGACCCTCGTTGATAAATTTGGAGAAAAGAATATTCAGTGGGCGGTCGTTGTCGCATCCTTTATTATTGGTGTCGCGTTATTTTTTGAGGTAGGACTGGTATTATTAATTCCAATCGTGTTTGCGATTTCTAGACAACTAAAAGTTTCTATCTTGTATCTTGGAATTCCGATGGTAGCTGCTTTATCTGTGACTCACGGTTTCTTGCCGCCGCACCCAGGACCAACGGTTATTGCAGGTGAATATGGCGCAAACATTGGTGAAGTATTACTTTACGGTTTCATTGTTGCGATTCCAACGGTGATTTTAGCAGGACCGGTATTCACAAAAATCGCTAAAAAATTGGTACCGAATTCATTTACAAAGTCTGGTGATATTGCTTCTTTAGGGAAACTAAAAGAATTTAAGCTAGAGGAAACACCTGGATTTGGAATTAGTGTATTTACCGCATTACTGCCCGTTATCTTAATGTCAATCGCTACCATTATTAATCTTCTTCAAAAGACAATGGGATTCGAAGATACTAGCTTTCTAGCTGCTATCCGTTTTATTGGTGAAGCTGGTACTTCCATGTTGATATCGTTATTAGTTGCAATCTATACCATGGGATTGGCAAGAAAGATTCCAATCAAAAACGTAATGGAATCTTGTACAACAGCTATCTCACATATCGGAATGATGCTGTTAATCATAGGTGGCGGCGGCGCCTTCAAGCAAGTATTAATCAACGGCGGTGTAGGTGACTATGTAGCCGAATTGTTCAATGGAACATCATTGTCTCCGATCCTGCTTGCCTGGATCATTGCAGCAATTCTACGCATTTCCTTAGGGTCTGCTACCGTTGCCGCTTTAACCACAGCCGGGTTAGTGCTTCCAATGTTAGGGCAAACGGATGTTAACCTTGCACTTGTTGTGCTTGCAACAGGCGCCGGTAGTGTAATTGCCTCTCATGTAAACGATGCTGGTTTCTGGATGTTTAAAGAGTACTTTGGATTAAGCATGAAAGAAACATTTGCAACATGGACTTTGTTGGAGTCGATTATTTCAGTAGCTGGATTAGGATTTATTTTAACATTAAGCTTATTTGTATAAACCTGGATTGATATTATCCCCTTTGAGTAGACAGTTCTTAAGAAGAGCACTACAGTCTACTTGGAGGGGATTTTTCATGGGCGAAAAACGTAAGACCTATTCAACCGAGTTTCATTTTCAGCGTTCCATTCTCTATATACGCTTGCCAGCTTCAAAATCCGCATCATCCCATCTCCTCTTAGCTCTTTAAGCCATTTGTTTTCTTGCTTAATCCAAATATAAGCTGTTTTAGCTAAATAAGTAATATGGAAATTGATAATTTTTATGTGGCTAGTAAAGATGTGTTTTATCAGGTAAATCTCACTCCTATCCCCATACAACGGGCAATTTCCCGCGCCCCATAAGCATGCAAGGCCAAAAATTTCGCCCTACTTATGATACGGTTCACCTCGTTATCTGTAACGGCAAGTTTTAAAGCCATTCTTTGTCGGGTAGTCCTTTCTTTGCTCTCGCTTTGTTTAATTATCTTTTTCCGGTATCTTTTGCAGGATTCCCAACCCCCGGATTTTCTCGCGAGCCTACTTCAATAGATATTAAAATAGCTACGAGATCTTAACTATCCACTGCAAGCCCGAACCGTTGACTCTTGGATGATAGCGGCAAACACAAAAAGTCGCACAACAAAGAGAACAGCCTGCAGGCTGTTCTCTTTGTTGTCTGCCTTAGAAGCACGTAAACGAGCTAATCCGATTCAAATCAATACCGAAGTATCCCCAGAAGAAACCGAACCATCTGAACCCTGCAATAGAATTACGCCCGACGAATACCGGGTAGAACCAGAATTGCTCGCCGTTGTTCAGCCAAATGTATGTGTTGCGGAACAAGCAGCGTCTGATCCCGCCGGGGTCGACGGCAAATGTGGCGGCCTGCATTTGCGGTACGAATTGCGGTGGAGGAGCCGTCGGTGCTTGAGCGCCTCCCTGTGCACCCCCTGGAAAACCCGTTCCTCCCGGCACGCCAGGTCCGCCTGGAAACCCTCCGCCGGTTCCCGGCGTTGGAAAAAATCCCATATGTGATCGCTCCTTTTAATGAATAGGCATAGTCATCATATGCATTTCGCGGAAAGGGCGCTTGGGAATGCCCATAAAAATCACCGCCCAGCCGAAGCTGAACGGTAGTGAAAGAAATTAGTGGAATTAAGCCGCCTTTTTATTCTTGGCCGGTTTATTTTAACTGAAAATCAGCAATAAGATAACATAGGCAGTATCAAAAAACTTGCCCCTACTTATGATACGGTTCCCCCCGATTGATCTTCACCGCCCGATAAATCTGTTCCACTAGCACCAGGCGCATGAGCTGATGGGGCAGCGTCATGCGCCCGAAGCTGAGCCGCTGCTGCGCGCGGCTCAGAACCGCATCGGAGAGCCCGTGGCTGCCTCCGATGACGAACACGACATGGCTCGTCCCGTAGGTGCCGAGCCTGTCGATCTCCCCGGCAAGCTCCTCCGAGCTCCAGAGCTTGCCGTCGATGGCGAGCGCGATGACATGCGCGCCCTCCTTCACATGCGCGAGGATGCGCTCGCCCTCGCGCGCCTTTACGCCCGATACCTCGGCTTCGCTTAAGGTATCGGGCGCTTTTTCATCCGCGACCTCGATCATCTGGAACTTGAGGTAGGGCGTCAGGCGCTTCGCATATTCCTGTATGCCCTGCACCAGGTATTTCTCTTTTAATTTTCCGACCGTAATGAGCTGAATGAACATAAAACTCCGAACTCCCCTTTCTTCGTCCTCTAATGATAAACAAGGATCGATGAATACACAAACACGAGCCTTCCCTTAACTTAAGTCAAGGAAGTCCCGTTTCCTCCTTAGTACAATGTAACCATGAAGAATTCTTATGAGGAGGGTTTTCGAATGTCGACTCCAGCTGCCCGGGCGGCCGGGATTTCACTCATTTTGATGGCGGCTGCCGCCGCATTCTCGTACGGATATGTACATGGAAGTCTGGTCACGGAGGGAGACCCGGCCGCTACATTTGGCAGCTTAACCGCCGCTCCCCTGCAGTTCAGGGCTGAGATCCTGGGATGGACTCTGATTATGGTCTGTGACATCGTGGCTGCATGGGGATTAAATAAGGTGCTGAAGCCGGTGCAGCCGGGCCTGTCCCTGCTGGGCGCATGGCTGCGCCTGTCCTATACGGCGGTCTTGGGTGCGGCCGTCTTCAGTCTTATCGTCGTTTCACTGCTTACAGGCAGCAGTACCGGGGCATTTTCGGGCTTCACGGCGAATCAGTTGGAGACGGAGACGATGCTGTTTCTGCGGTCTTTTGAAGCGGTATGGTCGGTTGGTTTGATCATTTTTGGCGGGCATCTGCTGATTGTGGGGGTTCTCGCTCTCCGAACAGGGAATGTACCGAAGATCATCAGCGTACTGCTGCTGTTGGCTGGGGCGGGTTATATCGTCATCCATGTGTGCCGCACGCTTTGGCCTGAAGCCGAGGGTATTGTGAAGGGGCTGGAATGGGTGTTTATGCTGCCGATGACCGCCGGGGAACTGGGCTTTGGGATCTGGCTGCTGTTCAGAGCTCCATCTCCTCGCGTTCGCGGTGAAGCCGCTTCTTGATCCGGCTCAGCGACTCCGGCGTCATGCCGAGATAGCTTGCAAGCTGATGCTGAGGGACACGGTCGATGAGTCCGGGTCTTCGAAGAAGCAGGGTCTTATAACGCTCTTCGGGGGAAGAAGCGATAAAAGCGGCGAACTCCTCCTGAAACTGACCGAAGCTCTCCTCAATCATCCGGCGCGTCATGGACTCCAGCTGCGTGTATTTGGCGTACATCTCCCTCTCGGCGTCCAGCCGGCCGACGACCAAAACAGAGTCCTCCAGACAGGTCAGGGTGTAATCCGACGATTTATCCGGCTTATGTACGTTAAAGATGGCGATCGCCTGCTCCTCCGTGTAGAAGTTCGAGGTTATGTCCCGGCCCGTCTCATCCACCGCATGCTGCCGTACGCACCCCTTCAGGACAAAATAACATTTGCCGGTAATCTCCCCCTGCCTGAGCAGAACGGTTCCCTTCCTGTATTCTTCCACCTGAATTTCATCCAAAATCGCGTGCTGCTCTGCTTCGCTCAAAGAGGTCAGCCGGGCCATATATTTTAGTAAAAGATGCTTCATTTTTTCCAGCCTTCCTCCTTCAGTGTATGAGTTACCGCATCATGGGCACGTCAAAATTGTCCGAATGAAAAAGGCTGCCGTACCGCCCATTCTCCACCGTTAATTACAGCACGCAGTAGTGCGGGTCGGTCACGCCGATCGGATATGACTTGCACCATGCTCCATTTTAAGGGAGGCCAGGCGGGTTGTACATTTCTCTTTTTTGTAGGCTAAGGTTGCCCTAATCGCTATGCTCCGCCAGCTGCACCTCAAAGCCGTCCGGGTCCAGGATATAAAAGAACCGCAGGCGCGGATTCGGCGCGACCGGTCCACGTGCAACCGGAATGCCCAAGTTCTTCAAATATTCCATTGCCCCATCCAGGGACTCCACCTCAAAACCAATGGACACACCGCATTCCAGCTTAAGCCCCGGTTCGCTCCCCTGGATCAGCTCAATCTTCGGTTGCCCCTCCGTACCCAGCATGGCAATCTGCCTGCCTCTGCTCTCGAATCTGCGCTGAACCGGCAGTTTGAGGATCCCGTGATAGAAGGTCAGGGACACCTCGAGATCGCGCACCCGGAGTGTAATCCAATTCATGCTCAAATTCATGCGTGTATCCCCCTCTGTTGATTGTCCCATCCGCTAATATGCGATCAACCAAGAAGAAACGGCTTCGCCGTTCTTTCAGGGGCGGTACCGTTTCTCTCCCATTTCTATTTACACGACCAGATATTCCGCGTTCTTCTCGCATTCCGCGCATTTGGCCGGCGGGTCCCAGTCCGAGAATTCGGTATCCTTCAAATCCACGACGTCGGGCGCGTCCTCGTATTCGTCGACAAACATATCAATGGCCAGCTCCAGATGTTCTTTACAGACAACATACATGTAATGCAAGCATCCCTTTCCCTTTGCTCTTTGAGCGTAATACTTCTCTTACTGTTCTACCACAATTCCGGCGAAAAAGAAATCCAAATAACCCGCAAAAGCGGCCGCCCGACGCAGCTGTACTTTTACGGGTCTATGATTGGCCTTACTCTATAAAAATGCTGCGTTTGGCTTAATTGGCCGAAGAGGCGCGCTGCGCCGCATACCCCGGCCGGTCCAGCTCATACAATCTGCGGTAGCGGGGCTTGGAAGCCATCAGCTCGGCGTGGGTTCCGCGCATTTCGACTCTGCCGTTCTCCATAAAAATCACCTCGTCCATCCGCTCTGCGCCGACGAGATGATGGGTCACCCAGATCAGCGTCTTGCCCTCCATTGCGGCAAAAATCGTCGACAGCAGCTCTCGCTCGGTACGCGGATCGAGGCCTACCGTGGGCTCGTCGAGCAGAACGACCGGCGTGTTCTGCAGCAGGATACGCGCGAGCGCGATCCGCTGGCGTTCACCGCCGGAGAAGCGCTGGCCTGCTTCGCGTACCCGCGTGTCGTAACCTGCAGGCAATGAGGCGATCAGGTCGCCCAGCTTCGCCAAAGCGCCCGCATGCGCGATGTCCTCCTCCGAAGCCTCGGGATCGCCAAGCCGGATATTATTCGCCACTGTTGTGTCGAACAGATGCGGACGCTGGTTCAGCACGGAAATTATTGATGGAATCCGATCT
Source organism: Paenibacillus sp. URB8-2 (assembly GCF_013393385.1). Lineage (NCBI taxonomy): Bacteria > Bacillati > Bacillota > Bacilli > Caryophanales > Paenibacillaceae > Paenibacillus > Paenibacillus sp. URB8-2. The sequence goes on from NZ_AP023239.1 coordinate 5,531,363, forward strand.
CCGTAAGAAGCGGCGGCACGTCCGCTAATCGTGACAGATCCTGCGGTCGGTGCAATCGCCCCCTGGATCATCTTCAGCAGGGTCGATTTGCCTGCACCGCTGCGGCCGATAATGGCAATTTTTGCGCCTTGGGGGATGTCCAGCGTCAAATCGCGGACCGACCATTCCCCCGCTTCACCGTAACGGTAGCTTGCATTGCGCAGCGATATATGCGCCGAATGACCTTCTTGGCCATCGGCTGCAGACAGGTCTGAACCAGCGCGGCCGGAGTCGCTCCCAGCTGCACGGTCAGCATCAGACTGCTCCAAATTAGTGCTGCCCGGTTCGCCGCCTCGCAAACCTTCAGCCGCTGAACCGATCGGCTCACTTGGAACGGCTCTCCCTTTGCCCAGATGCGCCGAATTTTTGTCCGAGCCTCCGGCGGCAGACTGATACCAATCGGCGCGGCCGGAATCACCACTGTCTGGCGCACCGCCATCCGCCAACTCCTGCGGCCTTTCCGCCACACCCGCCAGCCGTTCCAGCGAATTGCGGTACTGAGGGATTTTCTCGATGGCCTCGGATACCGGCAGGAACGCATCCGCAACCGGAAAGACCACCAGCGCGAAGGCGGCAATCAGCGTGCCGGGAATCACTCCCTGCGCAAACTCGCCCCCGGCCCACCAGATCATGGACACCACGCCCAGGCCGACCACCGACTGGCCGAGGAACATGCGGATTCGCGCCCAGCGCCGCAGCGCGGCGTCTGTACGGGCAACCGCCCGTTCATCCGCCTCGTACGTTTCAACGAACTGCCCCTGCCGCCCGCTGATCATCCAGTCGCTCATGCCGAGCACGGCGTCCGTCAGCTTTTGGTACAGCCGGTTCCGTTCCTGCTTGATTTCTCGCTGGCGCTTTTGCGTCAGCAGCAGCGAAATGAGCGGCAGCACGGCGACCAGCACCAGAATGTACAGGCCGACCAGCAGCGCGAAACGCACATCGAATGTACCGATGGCAATGACTGCCGCCGCGTAAAGAATCAGGGAAATTACGGCGGGAAATACGGTGCGCAGATATACATTTTGCAAATACTCAATATCGTCGGCCAGCATGCCGAGAATATCGCCCGTGCGGAAGCGCGAGGACAGGAACAATGCCTGCGGTTCCAGGATGGAGTACAGCCGCTGGCGCATTTTGGACAAAATCCGCAAAATTGTATCATGCCCGACCAGCCGCTCCACGTAGTGAATGACCGCCCGGCTTGTGCCGAACGCGCGAACACCGACAATCGGAACATAAATCATCAGGATGTTCTCCGGCGGGATGGATGCTTTGGAAATCAGGAAGCCGGACGTATACATCAGGGATGAAGCCGAGAACACGGTCAGCGCACCCAGCAGGACAATCGCCAGGAAACGCCAGAAATAGGACGACACATAGGGAGCAAACCAGCCTTCCCGTTTCAATGAATCCCCTCCAGTTGCGCTACTACAAGCTCGTAATAGGTTCCTTTGCGTTCAAGCAGCTCCTGATGGGTGCCCACTTCGGCAACTCTGCCCTGCTTCATGACAATAATAACGTCCATGTCCGCCATCCAATGCAGACGGTGCGTAGCCAGAAAGACGAGCTTGCCCTCAAACAGCGGCAGCATCGTTTCCTTCAGCTCATATTCCGTCTCAATATCCAGATGCGCGGTCGGTTCATCCAGCAGCATGATCGGACGGCTGCTCAGCAGAGCCCGCGCCAGCGCGACCCGCTGCTCCTGACCGCCGCTTAAGGAGCGTCCTCCTCCGCCGATCATTTCATTCAATCCGTCAGGCAGCGAGTCGGCAAGCGGCGACAATCCGGCGGCAGCGACCGCCCCAGTGACGGCTTCCAGCGAAGCCTCCGGGTAGTAGAACCGGACATTATCCGCCAATGTTCCGCTGAAAATGTACGGACGCTGCGGAATATACGACGTCTGGCACCGCCACGCGTCGTCGGTCAGCGAGCTCACCTTGCAGCCGTTAACCGTTATACTGCCCCCTCCCGGATGCAAAAACCCGGCAAGCACATCGATCAGTGTCGACTTACCGGCGCCGCTCTCGCCGATGATGCCGATTGTGCCGGTGCCGGTGAACTGCAAACTAATCTCCTCCAGCGAGGAAGGGCCGTCTTCTTCATGCCGTATGCCGATACCTTGGAGAGACAGCGTACTGCTGCCGGTCCAGGCAAATACGGAATCCGGCAATGCCGAAAGGTCAGGACCGGAGGCTCCTGCTTTCCCGCCGCCAGACGGATTCGGACCCGGTTTACCCACCGCCGACGAGGCATACGCCGTACCCGCTTCCCCGGAGCGGTCTTCCGACCGCCCCTCATCTCCTGCCACAGATTCCGAAGAAGATGGCGCCGAATGCTCCAACGCCACCGCCTTGACCGTCTCCCGGTCGATGATGCTCTTCATCGCTTCGCCAGCCTCCTTGCCGTCGAGCGTGGCGTGGAAGTCGGCGCCGACGAGCCGAACCGGCAGGAAATACTCCGGTGCGAGAATCAGGATCATCAGCCCCGTTACAAGTGTCATTTCGCCGTTCACCAGCCGCAGACCGAGACTGACGGCCACGGAAGCAACGGACAGCATGGTGAAGAAATCAAGCGCGAACGAGGACAGAAACGCGACCCGCAGCGTCCGCATCGTTGCCGAGCGGTAGCGGTCGCTTACATCGGCGATGGCCTGGCTGTGGTCCTTGCTGCGGCCAAGAAACTTCAGCGTCTCAAGCCCCCGCAGCGAGTCCACAAAATGATTGGACAGCGTGCGATATGATTCCAGTTGCCGGTCCATTTGCTTCCGCGCCGTCATGCCGATCAGAATCATGAACACAATAAGGATCGGCATCGTCACGGTTAGAATGATGCCGCTCATGCGGTCCTGCATATACACATAAACAAGCAGCAGCGCAGGCGTTACCGCCATTCCGACCATCCGCGGAATGATCAGCTCCAAATAGGTGCGGAACTTGGTGACACCCTCCAGAACAAGCGTCACCAGGGTTCCCGTTCCCTGATCCCCAGCCATTCTCGGCCCCAGCCGGAACAGCCTGTCCATCATCTCACGCCGCATGGCGCTGCCCGTCTTCTCGGCGAACCGATACGAGATGCTGCTCATCAGCAGTCCGCAGGCATGCCGCACCAGAAACGCAAGAAGGAACAATAGCGCAGTGCCCCATTGTTCCTTCAGCGGATTGCCCGCGAACAGCGCGGAGATAATTTCTGCCAGCGACGTGGCCAGCAGCAGGATGGACAAGCTTTGCACCAGGGTAAGGAAGCCCACCGCCAGAAAGACCGGCCTCACTCCTTTATACCCAAGCAAATTTCTATCCATTAATATTCAAGAGTCTCCCTATCGCTAAGCCGTTTATGGAAGATAAAATAGCTCCAGATCTGATAGCCCAGCACGAACGGCAGCATGGTCAGCGCCACGATCGTCATCACTTTAAGCGAATAATGACCGGATGCGGCGTTCGTAATAGTTAAGTTGTAAGCTTCGCCAAGCGAGCTGACCATAACCCGGGGGAACAGGCCGACGAATACGGAGATTACCGAGAGGCCCAATACCGCGCCGGTCATGCCGAACGCCCAGCCGTCACGCTTCTTCTTACTGAAATAACCCGCCAGCAAGAAGGCGACCAGCCCCAGCACCACAATAGCCCACAGCAGCGCACCGCGCACGTCGAAGATATCCGTCTGGAAGTAAGTCATGATGACAAAAGCCAGCAGCACTACGCCCGTCGGCAGCAGCAGAGCACGCGCCCGTTTGCGCGCCCGTTCCTGAAGCTCGCCGAAGGTGCGAAGCGCCGTGAATAGGAGGCCGTGGATGTTGCACATCAGAACGACCGCAACACCGGCCAGCACGGTATAGACATTGACGATATCGCCGAAGAAAGCCGCATGCATCTGCATGTCGCCGTCAATCGGCAGGCCTTTGATAAAGCTCGCAAACACTATGGCGAGCAGGAAAGGCGGAAGGAAGCTGCCGATCAGGATGGATAGATCCCAAGTCGTTCTCCAGCCGGCGGACTCAGCTTTGCCTCTGTATTCAAAGGCCACCCCCCGAAGAATCAGACCGAACAGAGCGAATACAAACGGTACATAAAATCCGCTGAACAGCGTCGCGTACCATTCGGGGAAAGCGGCGAACATCGCACCCGCCCCGGTAATCAGCCATACTTCGTTCGCATCCCAGAAAGGGCCGATGGAGTTAATCATCACCCGGCGCTGCTTTTCATCCTTCGGGAGCATTTGAGACTGCATTCCCACACCGAAGTCGAAGCCTTCCAGGAAGAAGAATCCGACGAAGAGAACCGCAATCAGAACAAACCAAAGTTCATTAAGTGAGAGCATGGTGTCCCTCCTTTTTGTTATAAGGGTCCGTCGAATGCGAGTCTTCGTCGATGGCGTACGGGCCTTTTTTGATTACTTTGACGAACAGATAGATCAGCACAATCAACAGAACCCCATAGATAGCGTTAAAGGTAATGAGCGAGAACAAGACTTGTCCTGCCGTAATATTGGGCGAGACGCTCTGCTCGGTGGTCATCAGTCCGAAAACGGTCCAAGGCTGACGCCCGAATTCCGTCATGACCCAGCCCGCCGTATTGGCGATCGGAGGCAGCAGCAGTCCGGATAAGCAGATGCGCAGGAACCCGGTGTTCGGCTGATCCAGCTTCTTGCGCCACATCAGATATACAGCCCATAATGAAATGAAAATCATAGCTGTACCTGCCGCAATCATGATCCGGAAGCTCCAAAAGGTCGTACGTACAGGCGGTATGTAATTGCCCGGACCGTATTTTTGTTCATACTCGGCCTGCAGCTCTTTCATCCCCTTGACCTCACCGGAGAACTTGCTGTAGGAGAGGAAGCTAAGCGCATATGGAATCTTAAGTTCATGAGTGCTTACCATTTTCTCAGGATCTATATTGGCGATTACATTCCACGGCGCAGGGTCGCCGCTCTTGCCCCACAGGCCTTCGGAAGCGGCCATCTTCATTGGCTGGGTCTTAACCAGGTATTGCGCCTGCCAGTGGCCGGCGAAGGCAACGCCAATCGAACTGATAATGCCGACGATCGCCGCGATTTTGAAAGACTTTTGAAAGAACGAGACGTCCTGCTTTCTCAGCAGCTTAATTGCGCTGACACCGATAATCAGAAAGGCTCCGGTGGCAAAGGCGCCTAGTACGGTATGCGGAAATTCAACCAGAACTTGACCGTTGGTGATCAGCGACAGAAAATCGTTCATCTCCGCGCGGCCGTTATTGATGGTGTACCCTACAGGATGCTGCATAAAGGAATTCGCCGCCAGAATCCAGAAAGCCGACAACGTGGTGCCAATCGCAACAAACCAGATAGACAGCAAATGGATCTTCTTGGAGACCTTGTCCCAACCGAAAATCCAAATCCCGATAAACGTCGATTCCAGGAAAAACGCGAGTAAGGCTTCAACCGCAAGCGGAGCCCCGAATACGTCACCGACAAAGCGCGAGTAGTCCGACCAGTTCATTCCGAACTGGAATTCCTGCAAAATCCCGGTCACAACCCCGATTGCAAAGTTAACCAGGAAGAGCTTCCCCCAAAATTTAGCCATTCGCTTGTACTCTTCGTTGCCGCTGCGTACGTACATCGTCTCCATAATCGCGATGATGAACGACAATCCGATCGTCACCGGCACAAAGAAAAAGTGAAAAATCGTTGTCGACGCAAACTGCATGCGCGACAGCATAAGTGTGTCCATGTTTTCCCTTCCTTCCCCCCGTTTAGTTGTTTATATTTTGTCAAAATTTTAAGATGTGAATTGTGATTTATGTCACACTATAATCCGCTTTTCCAGCATAAAAATCAATAAATTTGTGACATTGATCACAAATTTTTCGACAAAAACAAAAAAAATAAGACGGTTTTCCGTCTTAAACCTTTTCGGCTTACAAATCTATACTATACTTTCACCTTTAACTTGCACCCTGAGAAATGGAAATGCCCTTTTTCAGCGATTTGGGATCGCCGTTGGAATTGTACAATTGTGGAAGCATTCTCATTCCCTGCTCCATTGGCGCGTGGCATAGAGGGCAGGTAGGCGCAACATCAAACGAAAAATTATCTCTCATCCAGCCGTTGCAATCATCGTTCGTGCAGGACCATACGGCCGTATTCTCTTCCGGTATTTCTTCCAGTGGTTTCTTCCGGTAGTTCAATGCCGTTCCCTCCATTTCTCTACGTGCAAAGGTTGGTATAAGGTTTAAAAAAAGACCGTCCCGACTCTTCTCAAGCGGGACGGTGTTTGGTTAATTTACAGTTTTACAACGTTCTCGGCTTGCGGTCCGCGGTTGCCTTGAACAACGTTGAATTCAACGCGTTGGCCTTCGTCCAACGTTTTGAAGCCGTCGCCGGTGATTGCGCTGAAGTGTACGAATACGTCGCTTCCGCCTTCAACTTCGATAAAGCCAAAGCCTTTCTCTGCGTTGAACCATTTAACTGTACCTGTTTGCATGGTGTATGCCTCCAAAAAATAAAATTAACATGTTTCCTTTTATCTTTGAACAAAGAAAAAATTCACACATTGAGAAAGGCTGTTCTTACCAACTTGACAACCCTTCTCAATGTGAAAATTCAAGTTTCAAATTAAATTATGACTAATATCATAGTAACACATCGCGGTAGCAAAGGCAAGCTAACGACCGGTAAATTCTCCATTTTTTGCCGTAAAAGGCTGGCGCTCCAATCGTGCACAGCCAGCCTTTTCTTCGGCGCTTTAGTATTATATCCTGCAAGTTCCGGAATTATTCCCCCGGTTTTTCTTCAAGCATAACCGTAATTTCTTTCTCTATCCCGTTCCGGTAAAAGGTGATGGCGAGCGGGTCGCCGATCCGGGTCTCATTGTACAAATACTTGCGCAGGCTCAGCGTGGAATCAATCGTTTGGCCATTGAATTTCGTAATGACATCATTCAGCTTGAGCCCGGCTTCCTTGGCCGGCCCGACGACATCAAGAACGACGACGCCTTCCTTGACGCTGCTCGGCAATTTGAGCGCCTTGCGTTGGTCTTCGGCAAGCGGAACATACGGGTTGTTCAGATCCATCGAGTATACCCCCAGGTAGGAGCGGGCGATTTTCCCTTTCAGGACCAGTTCCTCCGCAATCTTGATGACATGGTTAGCCGGAATGGCAAACCCGAGGCCTTCCACGCCGGTATCGGAAATCTTCATCGTATTGATGCCGATCACCCGGCCGTTCAGGTCGACGAGCGCTCCTCCGCTGTTGCCTTCGTTGATGGCTGCATCGGTCTGGATAACCTCCTGCTCCCAGTCATAAACGCCGTCCTGGTTAAGGGATACCGGAATCGTGCGGTTCGCATAGCTGACAATGCCCGAGGTAAGCGTATCGCCAAGGCCGAGCGGATTGCCGATCGCAATCACCGTCTCCCCAAGCTGAAGCTTCGAGGAATCTCCCAGTTTGGCGACAGTGTTGATCCCCCCGGCATCAATGGAGAGGACGGCAAGATCGCTGACTTTATCCGCGCCGACAAGCTCGGCCTTGCGGGTCTCTCCATCCACGGTGACAATCTCAAGCTTGCCCGCGCCGGAGATGACATGGTTATTGGTTATAATAAACGCCTTGTCGTCCGTTTTCTTATAAATTACGCCCGATCCGAGCGCCGACTCATCCAGCGTATCTTTCGTATTCTCTTCTTTATGATTGATTATGCTGACAACCGCCGGACGGACGGTAGCCGCTGCCTTGATAATCCGGTCGTAAGGATCCCCGCTGCTTGGCGTGACATTCTGAATGAAAGCGGGCTGGCCTCCTTTTTCATGGGACAACTGCCCCGTAACAAGACTGAACAGCAGAACCGCGACTACCGCGCTGAACAGGGAGCAGATCGCGGAGACTTGCATCGTTGACAGCCTCAGCCGTCTGCTGCGGGCCGACCAGCGGCGGGGCATAGACCGCTGCTTTGAGACTTTTCGTTCTCTCCGTCTGGATACTTTGGTGGAATAGAAATCATCATCAAACAGTCCCAACTTATCATCCTCTCCCCTCTTTAACTCGCGCCTGAAGCGTGGGGCAGCCTGCCCTGCAGCCGTCTCGTTTTCATTTTATAGACTGCGTCTTGCGCAAAAAGGTTTCAGCTATGCGCTCATTCAATATAAAAAGGCCATCTTGCTGCATTAAAGAAGCGCCCAATCTCTTAAGTGCGGAATACTTTAACGCCTGTCAGACTATAATACTAGTAATACTGACGATAGGCAGCGTGCAAACGGACTGCTTTGTCCCTCTATTGTATCATAGCGCCGAGAGGCAGCGCCGTGTTCGTCAAAATAAAAAAACGACAAATAGTGGCAGGAGGCAAAACTATGGATTCTTTTTCTTCAACCATGGATTTGGTGCAGTTCATCGGCAAGCTGGGCGATTTGAAGGACGATCACTATCATATGACGCTGGCTCTTAGCGCAGCCGTAGAACTACTGATTGAAAAAGGATTGATCACGCGCCAGGAGCTGGAGCGCAAAATGTCGGAGCTTGACCAACTTATGATTCGCTCACCGTATCCCATGGCGTAGGCTGGTCGTAATACGTGTCGCAGAGCCGAAACTCGCTGTCTTTGTAGAAGCAGCCTCTGTCTTCCATCGCCCCTCGCACCGACATTCTCGCAAGCTCGATCATATTATGATCGCGGCTTAAATGGGCCAGGTAGGTCCGCTTGGTGCGTCCTGTCAAAATCTCGCTCAGAGCCGCGCCCGCCGCGTCGTTGGACAAGTGGCCCATGTCGCCGAGTATCCGCCGTTTCGTATTCCACGGGTAGCGTCCCATCCGCAGCATCTCAATATCATGGTTGGCCTCCAGCACGAGTACGTCGGCGTCCGAGATCGCCGCTTTGACCTTATCGCTGACATAGCCGAGGTCCGTCGCCACGCTGAGCTTCTCTTTGCCTTCATAAAAGTTATAGCCGACCGGCTCGGCGGCGTCGTGGGAAATGGCAAACGATTCGACCCGCATGTCTCCAAAATCCTTAAATTGCCCGGTCTCCAAAACGAGACGGTTATGCTCTTCGATGTTCCCGATCCCTTTCTCAATTGCGCTCCATGTGCTGCTGTTGGCGTAGATCGGCAGGCCATACTTGCGCGCAACCGCGCCGAGGCCCTTGACATGATCGGAATGCTCATGCGTGACGAGTATCCCGTCAATTTCCTCTCCTCTTAACTCGCGCATGGTCAGCAGTTCCTCGATCCGCCGCGCGCTTAAGCCCGCATCGATCATCAGTGTCGTCCCGCCCCCCCGCACAATTGTGGCATTGCCGGTTGAACCGCTGGACAGCACCGTAAACGAAATCCCCATAGCTCTCCTGCTCCTTTTTTCGTAATCCATTCATTCACTCTGATGTCTTGGGACTGATAATATCGGCGCTGATGCCGTTGACGTAATAGGATTTGCCGTCCTCAAGCATGAAGCGCCACATTGGCGCCGCCACCTGGCTCTCGGAATTGAACAATTCCCCGTAATAGCCGAGTTCAATTTCCTTCACCGCCGCGCCCTTCGGGAAAAACTTCTCGATCAGACTGCCCAGCGCCTTCGAAGCCGGAAGCACCTTCTGAGCTTCGCCCTTTCCGCCTTCCCCGATATCGATTTGCGGCCGGCGGTAGGCGACGATTTTCTGATTGTCGTAGACCAGCTCCAGTCTTACGCTGAACAGCGGCCATTTGCCGTCGACCAGCGGATGCAGCACGAACCTGCCGACCTCGCTCTCCAAAGGATCAAACCGGTAGCTGCCGATATCGGGAATTTGAGGCTTCAACTGTCCGCTCAGTTCAGCGAAGGAGAAAATCAGCTTGCTATCTACCGGCCGGTCCAATTTGACCGTTCTTCCTTCACCGATCGAATAACGGTACGTTAAGTCGGGAAGCTGGGGCACAGCCGCCGGAATGGGGCACAGAATACGAATATCCTTCTGCTCCATAATCTGCTGGGTCGTATCGGAGAGAGAGGTAAAGTCAAGATTGGCGCTGACCTGCTCCCGCAGGTCGATCCACAGCTGGTAGCACAGCAGCAGATTCAGCAGCAGAAACGAATAGATCAGCACATTTTTCGCTCTTCCCCAGTCCATGCCTTTCCTCCCCTTCTCCTTGATAATTAATTCAGCGTAAGCGAGCTGCCGTCTCTGTAAACGGCCTTCCAGACGGGAACCAGCTCCAGCTTGTTTCCCTTGACCACCGGCATATAGACAGGGTACAAGTCGCGGAGCGGCGAAGATTTGCCAACCTCGGCCAGCCGCTTTCGCAGGGTATCCCCGCCGGACAGCTCCACAATCTTTTTCGAACCCATATCATCCTTGCTGTACATTAAGGACCGTTCATAGGCCGTTACCGTTCCCTGCTGCAGCTGCAAATGGATGAGTCCGTAATGCAGCTGCGGCTGATCCAGAACAGGGTAAGAGCCGTAGGGATAAGAACCGTAATACTGCTGGAAGGAAACGAGCCGGTCCTGATCGCTTTCTGCAGCCGCCTCCAGCCTGTAAGTTCCGTTCCATCCTCCATGCTGATTGACGAAGTCGACAGCCTCCAGCACATCCTTGGCATCGGTGCTCTCGCCTGCCGGAAGTGCCGTAGGGTCGCTGTAGCTCATCCAGTTCCGTTCCTGATCTACCTGCAGGCTGCGCTTGCTGTCCGTATAAATTTCGGAGCCGTCCTTTTCCCGGATATAACGGGTGCTGCCGGCATCGAAGAACAGACTGCTCTGCATCTGCTCTACCGTATACAGCCCGGAAGGCATCTCGGACGCCACCAGGGACAAGCTGCTCTCCGGAACGTAATACTCGCCGGTTAACGTTGAGTAAGGCGTCCACGACTTTCCGAAATCGACATGCTGCTGAACGTCCTGCACGGTAAGATCGGCTTTGGCCGCTTCATAGACGATATCTCCCCTTGTGCTGAAGAAAACGGCATGGGCTTTCGAATCATTCTTTGCGCTGTATATCCAGATCCGGTCGATGCTTTCCCCCGCGAACAGGGAATCCGGAGACAGCTGCATCACCCGCTGCAGCAGCGCTACGGGAATGCCCGAACCGAACGACAGCTCGATTCCGGGGTTCTCGCTGCGAATCTTGGTCCAGTCGAAATCCTGGACGGAACGGCGCTGAAAGCTCTCGAAGCTCCGCCCCTTCAGCCGGTTCAGAATCAGGTTATAGAAAGTCGAGCTTGGGTAAAACAGCGTGTGCTTGTTGTTTCCCAGATGAATAATCATTTTGTAAGGAAATAGCAAATTTTCGACTTTTTCTTCTGGCCCCATGTTGTCGGTCTTTACATATAGATTCTCGGAAAAGACCGCCGAATCGCTCCCCGGCAGACGGTAGATCAAATAGTAACTCTCCACCAGGCTACTCAGGACGAGCAGCGCCAGAATCCATGACTTGATTCTTTCCTTCACGCCTGGTCCCTCCTTTGCTTCTCCAGAGGCAGCGTAAAGGTGACCTTAGAGCCTTTGTTCAGTTCGGATTGCAGGGATATGGCGCCCCCGTGCGCTTTTACAATTTCCCGGGCAATGGAGAGTCCGAGGCCGGTTCCGCCCATATTCCGCGAACGCGCTTTATCCACCCGGTAAAAGCGCTCGAAAATGCGCTCAATATCCTTCTTGGGAATTCCGATTCCGGAGTCGCGGACGGAAATCTCCAGTATCCCTTCGGCATTGCATCCCGCCTCCAGTCCGATGCTCCCGCCCTCAGGCGTATATTTCAGGGCATTGGACACCAGATTGCCCAGCACCTGGTCGATCTGATCCCTGTCGAGCCAGGCCGTAGAGACGCCCCGGCGGATGACGGTGCTGATGGAAATCCGCTTCTGCCGGATTTGGAAGGAGAAGCGGTCGGCCACATCCTCCAGCATCTCGGAAATATCGGTCTCCTGATAGCGCAGCTGCGCTTCCCTGGAATCAAGGCGGGACAGATGCAGCAGATCGGTGACAAGACGGATCATCCGCTCCGTCTCGCTGCGGATTACGCCGACAAAACGTCCGGCCAGCTGCGGATCTTCCAGCGCGCCGTCATCGAGCGCTTCCGCATAGCTCTTAATGGTCGTGAGCGGCGTGCGCAGCTCATGCGATACGTTCGCCACAAATTCGCGGCGGGACGCTTCCAGGTTCTCCTGCTCGGTGACATCCTGCAGCACCGCGATCGTTCCGGCGATTCCGCCCTCGCGGCGGTGAATCGGCGTGAACGTCACCCGCACGATGTTGGGCTCCTCCCCTTCGAAAGATTTAAGCCTCAGCAGCGTGGACTGCGCGGTACCGCCGGACAAAGCGAGCGTCTGATCGCCTTCGAGGCCAAGCAGCCCGTCCAGCTCAAGGCCCCGGGGGAGCGGTTCATCCGCACCCAGCATCAAAGATGCCCGGCGGTTCATAAGAATGACGCGGCCGGTTTCATCCGTCGCCACCACTCCGTCGCTCATATTGGTCAGAATGGAGGCGAGCTTCTCCTTCTCTTCCTCGTTCTGGGCAAGCGCGTCCCTCAGCCTGCCGGTCATATAGTTGAACGCCTTGCTCAGCTGCCCAATTTCATCATTGCCGAATATCGGCATTTTCCGGTCGAAGCTTCCTTCGGCGACTTCCTTGGCATGCCGGGTCATCTCTTTGATCGGCTGTGTGATGGTATGGGCGAGGATAACGCCGAGTACGGCCGTCAATGTGAGCGCCAGCAGGAGGCCGGAGATAAACACGCTATTGATCCGGCTCATCGTCGCGTAAAGATCCTTCATGTCGGCGGCGATGTAAATGGCGCCAACCACCTTGCCGCCCGACCATACCGGCTTGGCCACGACCTTTTTCCGCACATTGTCATCGCCGATAATGTACTCCTCGTTGTCGCTGATGCCCTGCAGCGCGCGGCTGACCACCGTCTGCGTATTGCGCTGCCCGACATAGTCGCTCTGAGACGGCACCGAGGTCGTGATGATTTTGCCGCTCGCATCAAGCACTTGGATTTCCGCGCCGCTGATATACAGATTGTTGACCATGCCGCGCAGGCCGTCCACCGAAGACTGCTCATCCGCTCCGCCGGCTCCGCTGCTGAATTTGTCGGCCGTCAGAATCGACAGCATTTCCGCCCGGGCCTTCAAATCCTTCGTGAAGTTGTCGGTCAGCGAATTCTTCATCGAGCTTACAAAATACACGCCGATCAGCTGCATTGCAATCAGAATCAGCAGTACGTAAATAATAATCAGCTTCGCCTGAATTGTCCGGAAAAAGGACATGACCTTCATCACAATCCTCCGTTTTTGGGACTGTGCATCAAATATCCGAGCCCGCGCCGCGTAAAGATATACTCCGGCTTGCTCGGGTTCTCCTCGATCTTCTCTCTCAGCCGCCGGATCGTCACATCGACCGTCCGCACGTCTCCGAAATATTCAAATCCCCAGACCGCCTGGAGCAAATGCTCCCTTGTCATGACCTTACCGGCGTTGCGGACCATATAATAGAGCAGTTCGTATTCGCGGTGCGTCAGATCCAGAGGTTCCCCGCCCTTATAGACGGTGTACATGTCGGTATCTATAAACAGATCGAAATGGTGGACGCCCTGCTTGCCTTCGTCCGGCCCGCTCTGCGTCTCCGCGGGAGTCGGCTTATGCTGTCGGCGCATTTGCGCCTTTACCCGGGCAAGCAGCTCGCGCGTGCTGAATGGCTTGGTTACATAATCGTCCGCCCCAAGCTCAAGACCGAGCACCTTGTCGATTTCCCCGTCCTTGGCGGTCAGCATGATGATTGGAATATCCAGATGGGCGGACCGCACCTCACGGCAGACATCCATGCCGTCCTTGCCGGGCAGCATGAGATCCAGCAGCATGAGATCGGGCCGTTTGGACAAGGCCAGATCCACGGCGCTTATACCGTCAAAAGCGCAAATGACCTCATAACCTTCTTTTTCCAGATTAAACTTTAATATATCGGCAATAGGCTGCTCGTCGTCGACTACCAAAATCGTTCCCATTCCCATAATCCACCGTTTCACCCTTCTATCTTACTGATAAGTTTCCTATTCATTTTACCATACCTGCCCGCACGTCACATCCTACGAAGTACGGAGGCCGGCCTTTTAGGAGCGCAAACCGGCGCTTGCTCCTTATAATAACGAAGCCGTCCGGGAAACTCCCGGGCGGCCTGTATTTCAAGATAAACTATTGGAGATATTTCAACGGGTTCATGGCCGTGCCGCTCTTGCGGATTTCAAAATGCAAATGCGTACCCGTGGAGCGGCCGGTATTACCCATGATGCCGATCCTGGAGCCCTGCTCCAGCTTCTGGCCGACCGATACGGAAATTTTGCTCAAGTGGCCGTAATACGTTTCATATCCGTTGCCATGGTTGATAATGACGACATTGCCGTAGCCGTGTTGTACTCCGGCAAAGCTTACCGTCCCGGCATCGGCGGCCTTGATCGTCCGGTTGCCGGATACGAGATCCACCCCTTTATGGCTCCGGCCCCAGCGTTCGCCGAAGGTGCTGGAAATGACCGCGCCGATAACCGGCCAGGCGAATGACCCGGAGGCTTCGTGCGCTACCTTGGTGCCACGGTATACGACTTCAGGCAGCGAAGCCTTGAGAACCGTCTGGCCGAGCCATTCCTCTTTGACGACCTCGCCGTTCTCCTTCGTAAGCCGGTATTGCATTTCCTTGAGCCCGGTCTGGCCGGGACGAACCACCTTCGTCTTGCCTTTAGGCAGCAGCTCGCTCGTGCGCACAATCACTTCGGGTTCGGTCACGATCTGCTCCTCCGCCTTCTCTGTCGTTACAACAGTAATCGGCGGCTGTGGAACCGTCAGTTTAAGCTCATCCCCGATTTGCAGCGTCAGTTCTTTCACTTCCGGGTTGTTCCGGAAGATTTCCTTCTGCGCAATTTCATAACGGCCGGCAATGCTCGAAACCGTGTCTCCTTCTTGAACCGTATAAACCAGCGGCGCGTCCACGCCTACGGTAAGCGCCTTGACCGCCTCCTGCACGTCCATCACCTTGTTCGGGTCGGCCTTTACCGGCATGACGGATAACTGTTCGCGTATATCCGCAGACTCTACCTTATCTCCGGGAGAAGCCGAAGCCGATGACGCGGCCGTTTTTTTCAGCTGCGGCGCACCGGAGGCTTCCTTCTTCCCCGATATGTAGTAGGCTTTGACTCCCTGAAGCACGGCGCTGGCCGTTTCCTGGTCTTTAACGATACCGACGACTTTGCCGTCCACGACCAGTTGAACGCCAACCGCATAGGCTTTAAGCAAGCCGTCCAGTTTGTCTAACGTTCCCTCGTTGTCGATGACCGGCTTATAGTTGCGGGCTGCCTGCGTTGTGATGCCATCCGTCTGCAGGACCATAACCTCGTCCGGATATTTCTTCTGGTACTCTTCCTGCTTCTCCTCAAACAAAGCCTTGAGCCGATCCTTATCGGAAAGCGTCCCGATTTCCTTGCCGTGCAGCAGAACGCGGTAGTAGGCCTCCGTATTCGCTTCCACATAGTGCTTGTGCGCCCCAATGAACGAGACGGTCAGCAGCGCAATGCCAGCGGTTGCCGCAAGCCAGGTCAGGCGCAGACGCCGCCGTGAATCTTTCGTTACCGGAACGTTAACCATGCCCTCCCCGGCATCGTCTTTCCCTCCGGCCACGGTTTTGGGAGCTTCTCCTTTTTGCCCCTTCAGCCCGCGTATAAATTTCAAACCTTTCATGAAACTCTCCCTTCAGCCTGATCCCTTTACTGCCATGCAGCCGGAACTATGGTATGACCGCTTAATCTATATTTGCCGAAAATGTATCCTGAGTGGTAAAGAAAAATACGATTTCGATGATGTGGAAAAAGTTACAAAAAATTAACCAATTTCGGTCCTTGTTAACTTTACCATAGCCTGCGGAAAAATTTCAACTTCACCAAGTAGAAACCGTCTTCCCTGTTTTCATGCAAAAAGGCCGTCCACCAGCGCCCTTCAGGCGTTTCGGAACAGCGTTTTTCCTGAAATATGCAAAGGTTGCAATCTGCGTGACGGACAAGGAGTATACTTCTCTATTGTCCGCCCGTGCCGGAAGTCAGGATCTTCATCAGCTTATTATATTCCTCCTGGGTTACGTACTTGGAAATAATCGACTGGATCTCTGTCACCTCCTGTTCCGTTAGCCCGCCCTCCATGGCGGCGGAAATCTTCTGCATCTCATCCTGAGGAACCTTGTTCATTAGAATGTTAAAAATATTAACTTTTTCCTCAGACGGCAAATTGTCCTTCAAATCCTTCATCGCTTCCGGAGTCATGACCAATTGCTGGTCCTGCGTGCCGTTCTGCTCCTCCGCAGTCGCCTCGCCCATGACGGGAAGCGCGTTGTCCGGCGCCTTCTCTTCCACGGAGCTTCCGCCGCCGCTGTCCGCTGTCGCTGCCGGAACCGTCTCATTTGTGCCGCCCGTCCCGGAAGGCTTGTTCGCATCTGGATTTCCAGCCGCCGCCGTGCCGTCATCTTGTGCCACCGGTTCCTTAGAGGGCGCCCTGCCGCTTGTACCCATAAGGCTGCTCAGCATTCCGCCGAACCCCGGAGCCGGCATATCCACCTTGAGGCCGAGCCCGGACATTACCGACTGAACATACGCATTTACAATAACGCCCGTCGTCAGTATGGACAGACTGCTGGCCAGTACTACGATCAGACATACGCCCATCGCACGTTTAACCCATTTCATTCCCATCTCTCCCTTGCATGAGTGCATTCCGCCCTGCCGCTTGCATCCAAATCCAAACGTTTGTCTGCTATTTTTCCAGTATTGACCGTTATCCGCTTCGGGAAACGTTAGGTACGCTCATTCATGCGGAAGTTAAGGAGTTGCACTGAGGCAAATGGGCGATCATGTGCGAAATCGGCACACGCAAAAGAACCGCAGGAAGCCCTTGAAGGCTCTCTGCGGTTCTTAAATCAGCATTTCGCAAAATGTTCTAAATGCGTATAATCGCGGGGTCTTGCCGCTTATTATTCGTAAATCGGCAGGACTTGGTTCGTCTGGTCGCGGTTGCGTCCGACCGAGAAGATCGCAATCGGAATACCGGTCAGCTCGGACACGCGCTCAACATACTTGCGTGTGTTCTCCGGCAGGTCGTCCAGCGTCTTGGCCGAGGTGATATCCTCGCTCCAGCCTGGAAGCTCTTCATAGACCGCTTCGCATTCGGCCAGCATTTTCAGGCTCGCAGGATAATGGGTAATTACCTCTCCGCGGTATTTATAGCCGGTGCAAATCTTAACCGTCTTCAGGCCGCTAAGCACGTCTAGCGAGTTCAGGGACAGTCCGGTCAGGCCGCTGACACGGCGGGCATGGCGGACTACGACGCTGTCGAACCAGCCGACACGGCGCGGACGTCCGGTAACGGTGCCGTATTCATGGCCGGTCTCGCGGATTAAATCGCCGATTTCGTCGTTCAGTTCGGTCGGGAAAGGACCGTCGCCGACGCGTGTCGTATACGATTTCGCCACTCCGATGACCTGTTTGATCTTGGAAGGTCCTACGCCTGAGCCAATGCAGACGCCGCCTGCGGACGGGTTGGACGACGTTACGAACGGATACGTTCCTTGGTCGATGTCGAGCATCACGCCTTGGGCGCCTTCAAACAGCACCTTGCTATCGGCGTCGATGGCGTCGTTCAGTACGACTGACGTATCGGTTACATAGCTTCGCAGAACTTCTGCATACTCCAGATACTGCTGCAGTGTCTCTTCCACATCAAGCGGCTCACCGCCATATACCTGAGTGATGACCTGGTTCTTCTCATTCATCAGGTGCCGCAGCTTCAGTTCGAACTCCTCGGCATCCATCAAATCAGCAATCCGGATACCATTTCTGGCCGCTTTGTCCATATAAGCGGGACCGATGCCTTTGCGGGTCGTGCCGATTTTGTTCGGGCCCTTGCGGTCTTCCTCAAGTCCATCGAGCACCATATGATAGGGCATAATGACATGGGCGCGGTCGCTGATGACCAGGTTATCCGTGTCGAACCCGTTTTCGTGAATATAATTGATTTCTTCAATTAGGGCGGCTGGATTGATTACCATGCCGTTGCCGATGACACAGGTCTTGTCTTTATAGAAGACGCCCGACGGGATCAGGCTGAGCTTGAATTTCTTGCCGTCAATCAGAATCGTGTGGCCGGCATTGTTGCCCCCTTGATAGCGGGCGACCACATCCGCGCTCTCTGCCAGAAAGTCCGTGATTTTGCCTTTGCCTTCGTCTCCCCATTGTGTTCCCACAACGACTACCGTTGACATGTTCATTCCTCCGTAGGTGCTGCCATAAGCACCATTATTTTTCTTTTAGGGCTCTGTACTTTACCGCTATGTACGCAGCCCTGACGGACGCTTTAGACGGTTTAATCCGCTAAAGCACAATTATCAGTGTAACAGCGGTTTTTTTTAAAGTCAAACAAAAACGAACGATTGCACCAAGAAATGTACAATCGTTCGGAAATTGTCATGATTATCCTTAACCTGCAAATGGTTCGGAGTGAGCACGCTCGTAGTTGACGAACTTGTTGAAATTTTTCAAAAATACAAGCTCCACCGTGCCGACTGGACCGTTACGCTGTTTGGCGATAATAATCTCGATAATGTTCTTCTTCTCGGTTTCCTGATTATAGTAATCATCCCGGTACAAGAACGCGACGATATCGGCGTCCTGCTCGATCGAACCCGATTCCCGGAGGTCCGACATCATCGGCCGCTTGTCCTGACGCTGCTCGACGCCCCGGCTGAGCTGGGACAGAGCGATTACCGGCACGTCAAGCTCCCGCGCGATTTGCTTCAATGTCCGGGAAATATCCGAGACCTCCTGCTGACGGTTCTCACCGCCCTTGCCGCGGCCCTGGATGAGCTGGAGGTAGTCGATCACGATCATGCCCAGCCCTTTTTCTTTCTTCAGCCTCCGGCATTTGGCGCGAATATCAGCCACGGTTATGCCCGGCGTGTCGTCGATATAGATTTCCGATTCCGAAAGCGACGCAATCCCCATCGTCAGCTTAGACCAGTCATCATCGCTCTTGAAATCGCCGGTACGCATAATGTTCGCATCCAGATTCGCTTCGGCGCAGATCATCCGCTGCACAAGCTGGGCGGCCGACATTTCCAGACTGAAGATGGCTACCGTCTCCTTCGCGCGCACCGCCACGTTCTGGGCGATGTTCAGTGCAAAGGCCGTCTTGCCCACGGAAGGGCGGGCGGCCACAATAATAAGGTCATTGCGCTGAAAACCGTTCGTCATATGATCGAGATCGGCAAAGCCGGAAGGAATACCGGACGTGCCCCCCTTGTTTTGGTGGAGCATCTCCACCCGGTCGAACACTTCCATCAGCACGTCGCGGATGGCGATGAACCCGCTGCCGCTTCTCCGGTTGGAGATTTCGAGAATGCGGCGTTCGGCGTCGCTCAGCATATCCGCAACATCCTCGCCGCCGGTGTAGCCTTCGCTTACGATTTGCGTCGCGGTCCGAATAAGCCTGCGCAGCATGGCCTTCTCTTCGATAATCTGCGCATAATAATCGACATTGGCCGCCGTAGGCACCGCATGCGCAAGCTTGGCCAAATAGCTGACCCCGCCGATGTCTTCAAGCTCTCCCTTGTCCTGAAGCTTGGCCGTCAGGGTAACCAAATCAATCGGCTGGTTCTCTTCTCCGAGCTGTATCATCGCCTCAAAGATCATTTGATGCGGCTTGTCGTAAAAGTCTTCGGTATTCACCCGCTCCATGGCCGAAATCAGCGCTTCGTCCTGCAGCAGGATTGCGCCGATTACCGCCTGTTCCGCTTCCAGATTCTGCGGGGGAACCCGATCGAAAAAGAGATCTCCGCCCATACTACTCCTCCGTTACCTGAACCTTCAGCACGGCCTTGACTTCCGTATGCAATTTAACCTGAACCTGCAGCGTGCCCAGATGGCGGATCGGCTCATCCATCTCGATTTTACGCTTGTCGATGGTTATGCCGCTTTGCTTTAACAGTGCTTCGGCGATCTGCTTGCTCGTAATCGCGCCGAACAACCGGCCGCCCTCTCCCGCTTTCGCTTTCATCGTAAGCGTAAGCTCGCTCAACTTCTCTCCAAGCTGCTGCGCTTCTTCTTTCTCCTGCTCCTTGCGGCGCTGCTCGGCAGCAGCCTGATTCTCAATTGTTTTCATATTTCCTTCGGTAGCTGGACGGGCCATGCCCCGCGGCAGCAGGAAGTTGGTAGCGTAGCCTTCCGACACCTCTTTGATTTGACCCTTCTTGCCTTGACCTTTAACGTCTTTAATGAATATGACCTTCATTCGAACAGACCCTCTTTCGCTTCAATTTCCGCCAGCACCTCGAGCAGTCTGGCCTCTGCTTCCTTGCTTGTTCCTTCCAGCTGTACGGCCGCGTTGGTCAAATGTCCTCCGCCGCCCAGCTTCTCCATAACGACCTGCACGTTCATCCTTCCGAGCGAGCGGGCACTGACGCCGATCAGTCCGTCCGGGCGCTCGCTGATCACAAAGGAGGCGAGCACATTCGTCATTCCCAGCAGCGTGTCCGCCGTCTGGGCGATCAGGAGCTGCGGAATTTTCATGCCCGGCGCCGTCACCACCAGGGCGATATGGTCATACACCATCCGGGCATGCTTGATAATTTCCGCTTTCGAGATGTACTCCTGCAAATCTTCTTTCAGCATCCGCTGAATCAGAATCGTATCGGCGCCGAGCCGCCGCAAGAAGCCCGCCGCCTCAAATGTACGCGATCCCGTATGGAGGGCAAAATGCTTCGTGTCCACCGTAATGCCCGCAAGCAGCATCGTCGCCTCCAGCGTGCTGAGCTTGACCTTCTCATGAATATACTGCAGCAGCTCCGTCACCAGCTCACAGGTGGAGGACGCATACGGCTCCAGATAGACGAGCACCGCTTCGTTGATAAATTCCTCGCCCCGCCGGTGATGGTCTACGACGACAATCCGGCTGGCATATTGAACAAGCCGCGGCTCCATCGTCATCGAAGCCTTGTGCGTGTCGACTACGATCAGCAGCGTATGCTCGGTCATCACCTGAAGCGCCTGTTCGGTCGTGATGAAAGAGCTGTACAGCTCTTCATCTCTACGAAGCTGCTCAAGCATGCGCGTAATGGACGGATTTGGCCCTTCGAGCACGATATCGGCTTCCACGTTATACATCTGCGCTGCACGGAGCAGTCCGATGGAGGCTCCCACGGCGTCGATATCGGGATTGCGGTGTCCCATAATGATGACCCGGTCGCTCTCCTGAATCAGATCGCGGAGGGCATGCGCGATCACGCGCGCACGCACGCGGGTGCGCTTCTCCGCCGCGTTGCTCTTTCCGCCGTAGAACGAAAGCCGCTGGCCCGCCTTGACCGCAGCCTGATCGCCGCCTCTTCCGAGCGCCATATCAAGACTCGACTGGGCCAGCGCCCCGAGCTCGCTCGCCGACTCCGCCCCGAAAGCCAGACCGATGCTCAGCGTCATCGGCACCTTCAAATCCGCCGTCATCTCCCGCACTTCGTCCAAAATGACGAAGCGGCTCTCTTCCAGCGCCTGCAGGCTGCGGTAATTCAGCAGCATCATATAGCGCTCCGAAGAAAGGCGGCGCAGATAAACCTCAAACTGCTTGCCCCATTCGGTAATTTCGCTCGTTACCTTGGCAATCAGCGACGTCCGCTGCTGATCGTCCATTCCCTGCGCAGCTTCATCAAGGTTATCCATCAGCAGAATGCCTAGTGCCAGCTTTTCTTCCTCGTACCGCTGCCGCAGATCGATCAGCTCGGTTATTTCATATAAGTACAGCAGCCGCTCGCTGGGAATAACAACTGCCTGGTAGTAGCGCTCGTCAACGCTGATTTCCATGCGAACTTCCTTCTGAATTCCTTCCTTGCCCGCTTCCCGTTTGACCGGAGGCCCACCGGCAGCGGTCGGCACGAGGTCCGGCAACAGTTCCGGCAGCGGCGCGCCCAACAGCGATTTACGCGAAAAAATCTCCCCCGCATAGCGGTTATTCCACTCCACCGAACGATCCTCGCCGTAAAGAATAATGCCCAGCGGCAGCGTTCCGATGGCCTCCCCCTCTACCCGCTTAATGCGGAATGAGAGACCATTGATGTATTCCACAAGATTCCGCCGAAACGAAAGTTCGGCTTTCAGCATGGTGAAGCACAGCGTCCCGGCCAGAAACAGGCTGACAACACCCAGCACCCAGTTATATATACTGACGACAATAATTAGGACCAGCAGCAGCAAGAACGCCCAGACGGTGTGATAGCCGTGCCAGCGTCTTTGCAAAAATTTTGGCATGAGCTCTCACCCTATCGTTTCGATTTGGTGACCATTTCGCGCAGCGGCGCCACCAGGTCGATAATCCCGATAATCCACAGCGGCGGCAGCATAATGGCCAATACCGCAAGTATAACCGGAATGATCCTGTTCCAATTCCGCTCATGAGCGATAAAGAAGAAGAACCCGATCGTCTGGATTATAAAGCATATCCGCAGCAGCGGCACTAAATTGGCCGTAATCATTAATAGGAGGCTGTTATCCGACTTGAAAAAGAACAGCTGAATCAAGGCGGCGATCAAATAGTACCAAATAAACGATTTCGGCATTCTCCAATCTCGGGCAGGTTTAAGCTTCGGCACGGCGTATCCCATGCTGTTCAGAATCGGCCGGACGATGGAGTGTGTAATCACTGTAATCAGGAAAGAAGACACAATCAGCGCCATAGGAATCACCTGAATGAATGCGCGGCTGTTGTTGCCGACATCCTCAGAGCTTCCCCCCAGCAGATTCCCCATACCGAATTCCTGCATCGGGGACAGGGCCATCGTACGCATCTCGTTCAATACATCATATACATAATTGTACAGATCGAACTGGAAGAGCGTTTTGCCCAAAAGGAGAAGCAGCAGAAACTCCCCGAGAAGAGTAATGGTGCCGGCAACAATCACCGAAGAAGCGGGAGCCTTTTTCTTGTACCATCGTCCCATTACCAGCGCGGGAACAAGCAAGTAGGCGGCTATCAATATATATAGCGGACTAATCAGCCCCAGTATCAGCCATACAGGCACAATCGATAGTATAAACTGCCTTGTATTCAGCGTGGTGAACAGCAGGACGGCCGGAATAATCATAAACAGTGTCGTGATAATTAGAAAAGGAGTTGACAGGGATAGCAGCAGGAGAAGATAAACAACACTCCAGGCCGCGGATGTCCAGCGATATTTCAACAATGTTCACCTCTTACGCATATGTTCTTCTAATGCAGATATATCCTGATACCAATCTTCCAGCTGATGGCCTTCCTGACGGTGCTTTCTCAGCTTCTCCAGCAGCGCCTCATCCAGATCGCGGTATGATATGCCAAGCCTGCGCCCCAGAATATAAGAACTCATAATCAAGCTGGCCAGGCTGTCGCTAACCCTCCCGGTACTCCCTTCCCACAGCGCTTTAAACAATCGGGAAACCTGATCGATGACTTCGGTCTTCAGCCACTCGATGACCTTGGCACGCTTGGCTACATCTAAATCCTTCGGCATGTTGGACACGTCTATCTACCTCCGGGAAAAAGCTTTATTCTCCATTATAGCATAAATGACTTTCCGCAACACGGCACCCTCCAGCCCGGACCCGATCACAGGAAGAAGGGCATCTAAGAAGAAACGGCTGCGCCAATCTTATCGAGGGCTTTTACAGGTGCGTTAAACTCTTATCCCTTAAAAAAAGCCCGCATCCCCTTTGTCGGAAATACAGGCTGCATCCCTGCCGAACTCCTTACCGGAAATTGTTCCCGCTTACAAGGATTCCAGCGATTTCCGGGATACGAACTTTTCACAGTACTCGATAATTTGGCTGCGGCGGACGATGCCGATGAACCGGTTCATATCGTCCACAACCGGCACAAAATTTTGTACTTTGACCAGATTAATCAAATCTTCCATATCTGCATCGATGGATACCGGCTTATTGTTCATTCGCAGCGGAACATCCTTCAGCAAAAATTTCGAAGCATTTTCGAATGTGACCTTTCCCTCCGATTCTTTCATGTACCAGAGCAGGTCCCCTTCCGTCACGGTACCGGCGTATTCGCCGTGCTTGTTCAGGATCGGAACGGCCGTGTACCGGTGGTACTCCATTCGCTCAAGCGTCTGACGCAAGGTCGAATCCAGCGTGACGCAAGTCACCTCCTGCTTCGGAAGCAGGAAAAACGCAATATTCATCTTCTAGGTCCTCCTCAAAAGTCCCCAAGGAATAACGGCTCTCCCCCTGTTTTCTACCCAACGGGGTCCGCTTTATTTAGTACGTACAGATCTTAACCGCAGTTCCAACAATAGTATACCATAGGAACAACAAGCAGCAGCCGGTAACTTTTGACCAGGGCTGCTGCATGCGGTGGTTTCCTATATCATTCGTTTTACGAGATGCTTTATTGGGCGGAGGACGTCGCCTTGGCTTCCAGCGCGTCGCCCGCTTTTCCCGGCTCGATCAACTGATCTACCGGCGTTCCGGCATTCATCCAGTTGTCAATCATCGCCTTCGCTTCCTTCAGATCCTCTTCATTCACAACATCATAATAGACGCCGTCAATACGGGCACCCTCGCCCATAACGGTGAAGCTCGAAATATCCGCTTCCTTGCCTCCCATGAACTTCTTGGCCAGACCGGTAACCATGGAAGGCGGCATATCGGTCTTGAAATTCTCGCCCATTATGTTGAGCAGTTCCGTCACGTTGCCGATTTGGTTGAGCGACAGCATTTTGTTCGCGAGCACATCCAGAAAGACCTGCTGGCGCTTGGTACGGTTAAAGTCGCTGTCTTCGCGGTAGCGCACATAGTTCAGGGATTCTTCGCCGTTATAAAGAGACTTCCCGCCCACAATCGTAAATTTCTCATGGTCTTTGCCCTTGTTCTCGATCGTCTTTTTAATCGGAAGAGGCAGTCCGCCCAAGGCGTCGACGGTATCCTTCAGCCCCTGAAAGTTAATGGTCGCATAGTATTGAATTTGATGCCCCAGCAGCGCCTCAAGCGTGTCCTTGGCCATTTGCTGGCCGCCGAAAGCGTAAGCATGGGTAATCTTGTCCTTCTTATTGCCGTCATGGCCGATAATCTCCGTATACGTATCGCGGGGAATGGAAATGAGCAGCAACTTGTAATCCTCAGGACGGACAACCGCATAGATCATCGTGTCGGAACGGGCCGTTTCCGTCTTGCGTTGGTCGGTGCCCAGAAGCATGACGGAGAAAGGATCGCTCTTATAAGCTATGGGCTCAGGCTTGACGGTGTTGTCTTCACTCGTAAGCGGCTGGTAGGACTTCTGCTGAAGCGTACTCTCAACCTTGTCCGACAAGAACAGATCAAAAGCCAGAACCGTCAGCGGCTTGCGAAGCAAAACCCCTCCGGCAACAATGACCAGAAGTATGATTAGAGCAATATATCTTTTTTTCCACTTTTTTTTCATATCGAATTCCTTCTTTTATTATAGAGTAGGCGATAGTCGCTGTTCTTTCTATTTGGAATGACCGGAGCGGTCATGAATTGGTTCTGCAGGCAGACAGGATCTTCGCCGGCGCTAATGCTGACGTTCCTCCTTTCGGGCAGATTCTATTGAAATAAACAATATTACTATTGTAATCACTATGAAGTGAAAAAGAAACAACAAAAATCGACACTTTTGGTTAAAAAAGCATTCCACCGCTCTCCTAAAGCGGCAGAATGCTTCCTTAACCGAAGGCGCCGTCGAGACGTCCCAGCAAGTATCCGAAACGCCGGGCCGGCGACAGGTCCATAAAATAGTCGAACAGCTCAGCCGTCTCCTTAAACCGCTCCTCCCAGGTGCCCGCGCCCATTACGACTGCAATGACACGGCGTCATTTCAATTTTCACAAAAAATTCCCGAAAAATTATAAATGTCTCTCTTGGACTCGAGATGCTTCTTTGATCCCCTCGCCGATAAAGTTGATCGAAAGAATAACCCCGGTAATCAGCAGACCGGCAGGAAGCCATATCCACCACCGCTCCCTGATGACTTCCGGAGAGAGCGCATCAGTCATCATATTCCCCCAGCTTGGCTGCCCGGCCGGGACACCAAAGCCCAGAAAGCTCAGACTCGCTTCAACACCGATCATGGCTGCGGCCGTCCACATCAGATTGACGATAAACAGACCGAGCAGACCCGGCAGCAGATGGTGCGACAATATCCGCAGCGTCCCGGCTCCCAGTGAGCGCGCGGCCAGCATATATTCATTTTCTTTCTCGGCCAGCGTCTTGGCCCTTATGATCCGCGCGAATCCGCCCCAGCCCAGCAGCCCCACCGTCCAAATTAGCGAGGAAACACCGCCGTCCGGATCGATGCTCTTCACGACAATGACGAAGATCAAAAAAGGAAAAGACAGCACGACATCGGCAGCCCGCATCAGCAGCGAATCCGCCGCCCCGCCGAAATAGCCGGCCAGGACCCCCACTGCGGTTCCTATACCAGCTATAATTGCGGACACACAAAGACTAATCCATAGCGTCGTCCGGCCGCCGTATAACAGACGGGAAACAACATCCCGGCCTCCCTTGTCGGTGCCCAGCCAGTGCCCGGCGCTTGGAGCCTTATTCAGACTCCGCAGGCTGATCTTCATCGGGTCGTAGTCTGTAAGCCAAGGAGCAAGCAGGCACAGCGTTATTACAGCAGTTAGAAACAGCATCGAAACGACGGCGGGACGATTTGCGGCAAATTTGCGGACAGCGGCGCCGATCCGAGAAGCAGGCGCATTCTTGTGCTTCATTTTCTTCCTCCGTTGTAACCCGCGCGTATGCGGGGATCGAGCAGGCCATACAGCAAGTCCGCCACAATATTCCCAGTAACTATCATGAAACCCGTCATTAGCGTCACCGCCATCATCACCGCATAGTCCCGGCCTGACACCGCTGCCACAAACAGCGTTCCGATACCCGGATAGGAGAACAGATTTTCGATGACTACCGAGCCGCCGAGGAGGCCTCCTATATCCATTCCCAGAAAGGTAACGAGTGGAAGGAGCGAATTGCGCAGAATATGCCGGTTATAAACCGAGGACCTGGATATTCCTTTGGCCACGGCCGTCCGCACATAATTTTTGCCGCTGTTCTCGACGATTTCCCCCCTCAAAAATTGCGTATAGGCCGCGGTATTGAACAGGCCCAGCACGGCAGCGGGAAGCAGGGCATGAACCACCCGGTCTCCCAGCGATGACCATAATCCCCGCGAAGCAGCAGCCGTAACCGTGCCGCCTAGTGGCACCCAGTGCAGGACAACCGCAAATATATAAATAGCGAAGATTGCCGCAATAAAGGTCGGAACTGCATAGGTGACATAACTGGCCGTCAGGATAAAACGGTCGACCGGTCTCCCCGGATTGCGGCCGGCGATCATTCCCAAAGTTAGAGAGCTTCCATACGTAATGAGAAGCGACAGGACAGTCAGCAGCAGGGTTGCGGGCAGACGCTGGCCGATGAGTTCGCCGACAGGCATTTTATATAGGAAGGATTGCCCGAAATTTCCGGAAGCGGCATCCTTAACCCAACGAAAATACTGGAGAGGCAAAGGATCGTCATATCCAAGCTTCTCCCTCATTTCCGCAACATAACGGGGGTCTTTGTTGCCCGGATTTAGTCCTCCTCCAAGACCGTCGCCCGGCATCTGCTTGGCCAGTGCGAACACGACGACCGAAACCAGAAGCAGCAGCGGCATCGCGCCTGCCAGTCTGCGAAGCGCAAATTTTAGCAGCATGCCAACTCGGCCTCCCTACTCGCTGTCTTTTACCCACCACTTGTAAGGCTCAATAATATTGCTCAGCGTATTGATCTTTACTCCCTGAAGACGCTTGTTTACCCCCGTAATCGTCTCGCGTTCCGCAACGAAAATCATCGGCACTTCTTCATTTATTAATTTCTGCCAGTCATAATACACCTGCTTGCGGTATTCCCGGTCATACGCTTTCAGACTTATCCCTTCCCGGATGAGCCGTTCGTTCTCTTCAGAGGACCACCGGGGATAGTTCCACTGATCATTCTCTCTCCAGAGTCCGGAAGGGTCCGGATCATTGGACAATCCCCAGACACCGTTAAACAGCTCCACCGACGGATCATCCTCCTCCACCGCCGTATAGAAGGTATTCATTTCCTTCAGCGCTCCGCCGTTCAGCCTGACATCCAGGCCCACATCCCGCCAATTTTGCAAAATAGCCTCGGTGCGCGGTTCGTCATTGGTGCCGCCGACCATGCCGTCGAAATGAATCACGAACTTCGTTCCCTTGGGATCTTCGCGCATGCCGTCGCCATCCGTATCCTTATAACCAGCTTCATCGAGCAGCTTCTTGGCCTTCTCCTGATCATACGGGTATCGATTGATTTGGTCCTCCGGGACCTTGGCCCAGCTTTTACTGGAAATCGGCGTCTCCACCAGCTTCCCGAGTCCGTAAGAGAAGGCGTCTATGATCCCTTTGCGGTCCAGAGCGTAGTACATCGCCTGCCGTAATCTTTTGTCCGAAAACTTGGGGTTGTCCATTACAATTTGCCCGGCCTTGCCGTCCCAATGTCCGAACTTGAAGCCGATATACTCATAAGACAAATCAGGCGTTTGCATCAGCGTAATGTTATTCAGCTTTTTCAGGCTTTCGTACGCATCCCGCGGCGCCTGCTCGATATCGATTCCTCCCTGCTCGAACAGGCTTGTAATCAGCTTGTCGTCGAATACTTTGTACAGCACGCCGTCAAGAAGGGGTTTGCCCTTGTAATAATCATCAAACCGCGTCAGTTCAACAAATTCGCCTGGCTGAATATGCTTCACTTTAAACGGACCGATGCCGATCGGAGCTTTTCGCACCTGGTCGCTGTTCGGCATATCCTTTACCGCCACTCCGGCAAAATAACTCTTATTCATCGGATACGCCCACAGATTATCAATCGTATTCACACGGGCGGCCGTGACCGTAACCTTCATTGTATAGGGATCAATAACCTGGATGCCCGAGATTTGCTTCGCCTTTCCAGTATGATAGGCCTCGGCCCCCTGAATCATTTCCACACTGTAAAAGCGCGGGCCGGTATAGTCCGGGTCGGCAATGACCTCAAGCGCAAATTTCCAATCCTCTACGGTCAGCTCAGCACCGTTCTGCCAGTGTATGCCTTGTTTTATTTTAAAAGTGAACGTTTTATGATCGGCCGACTCCTGCCAGGTTGCGATACCGGGGGCGGTGGTCAAGTCGTCAGTGACCGTAAACAGCGGCTCGGTTGTAAACTCCAGAACATGGAAATCATCTTCACCTTCATAAAAAGCCGGTTCAAACAATCCCTTGAACGGAGAAGGAAAGCCGTACGTTACCGTCCCTCCCGCTTTCGGCTCCCCTCCGGCAGCCGTTACATGAGAGGAAGGCTCTCTCCCGCCGCGATTGTCCGAAGTATCGGCTCCGCTGCAGCCCGACAGCAGCAGTACAACGAGGAGCAGCGGTGCAAATGCTCGGATTACCTTACTGTTGTTCATTGGTTCCTTCCCTTCTCTTAGTTAAAAAAACTGTGAACGCTTTCCCATCCAGTGGTCAATAAATAAACCATCGGTCAATTCCGGTCAACTTTGCAGACCGGTTTATATAAATTTTGGATTCAACAAAATTTCAAACATCATACAATGCAATATAACTTGCGTCAATATGTTTTATTACTATTAATCGTCCCCTTCCTTTTCTTTAATAATCATCAAGCCTTCCACATGCTTACGCCCCATCAACTTGCGTTTCTTCCGGTTTTCCTTCGTATCGAGCACAATATCCAAATCATAATCTTCCGGGTACAGCTCTTCTTTGGATAGATAAGGTTTCAGGCGTTTATGGTTGAATCGCATTTTATGCTTCTGCACCATGACGCCGACCATGCCTTTGGAATCCCGTTTCTCGTATACGATTCCCGTTCTCCCCAGCGAAGAGATATAGACCGCGTCCCCGACTTCAAAAGAATGCGGCTGTTCCTGACGAACCTTTGGCTCATTCTCCGCATGGCTTTTGCCGTTCCCGGCCGCGTCATTTTCTTCCATTCTTCCTTCTCTATCATACCACAGCATCATCTCTTGTTCGCCAAGCTGTTTTCGGGGCTGAATGCCGGCAATTTGACGCGATCGTTCGATGACTCCGGCGTCAAGACCGAGCTTTTCCGCAATTTGCAGCGCATAGCTGTGGCCCGCTTCCCCTATCGTCAGCTTGTATAGCGGACGGAGCGTAACCGGATCAAACTCCATTCGCGCATTTTGGAACTGGGGCGCTGCCGAAGCAAATGTTTTTAACTCATTAAAATGCGTTGTGACGATAACATTGGCTCCTCTGCGGCTTAACTCCTCCAAAATGGCGATCGACAGAGCGATTCCCTCACCCGGGTCCGTGCCTGCCGCCAGCTCGTCGATCAGCAGAAGAACATTCCGGCCTGCGGCGCGCAGCATTTCATCCACACCCTTCATCTGCGCGGAAAAAGTGCTGAGCGACTGCGTCAAGCTTTGCCCGTCTCCGATCACGCTCATGACCTCGGAAAACACCGGAAGCTGGCTCTCTTTATCGGCCGGAATCAGGAGCCCTGATTGAGCCATCTGCACGAGCAGCCCTACCGTTTTCAGCAAAACCGTCTTCCCTCCCGTATTCGGACCGGTTATTACAAGCGACTTATAACCCTGCCCAAATTCCACATCGATCGGAACCATGCCGTCAAGCAGCGGATGCTTGCCTCCGATAAGCCGCATATATCCCCGGTCATTGAAGGATACCGCTCCCGCTCCTGTCGCAGCGGCATATTTGGCCTTTGCAAATATGAAATCATACACACCCGTAATTTCGATATTCAGCCGCAGGGCATCCTGCTCCCTTTCGATCAGTCCGGTCAGCATACTTAGAATGATGCCCTCCTCCCGCGCCTCCTCGCTGGTCAGCATCTCCAGTTCTCCTTGCAATGCGGCTACTTCCTCCGGTTCCACATACACCGTCTGTCCGCTTGTGGACTGATCGAGCACCGAACCCTTCACCTGCTTATGGTATTCGCGCTTGACCGGAATCACATAGCGGCCTCCCCGCATGCTGTACAGATTCTCCTGCAAAATGGACTGGTGACGCGACATGACGCTCTCAATTTTCTTGAGCAGCCGCTCTTTCGTTACTCTCAGCCGTTTGCGAACCTTCTCCAATCCCTTACTCGCCCCGTCGTCAATGACGCCGAACCGGATGCAACGTTCGATCTCAGCTTTTACAGTCTTCAGCTCCATCAGCGACGATGCATACGCTCCGATCCGGAGGGACGCATCCTTGGAAGCCATATACTTGCGCAGTTGACCGCAGCTGTTCAAGAATACGCCCACCGCCGTAAAATCCTGCTCATTGAACAGATATCCCGTTCCCAGCAGCGACATGACCCATTCGATCCCCTCCAATGAGGGTATTGGCACACTCGATCCTCTCATTAATAATTCCTTGGCCTCCGCCGTCTCTTCCACCGCTCTGTGTATTGCCGTAAGTTCAGACATCGGCTCAAGCTCCGCAATTAGCGACCTTCCGACATAGGAGACGGCATAACGTCCCACTTCTTCCTTGATCAGATTGTATTCGAGCGTTTGCCGGCTTTGTAGATGCATGTTTTTTCCTCCTCATGGGTTGTCGATTCAACATTCTTTATTTCATCCGTAACGTAAGAAGAAACGGCTTCGCCGTCCTCTGGAAGAGGAAGGCATCCGTTTCTCGTAAAAATATCAGGTTAAGGATAAGCGCGAAGCTTATACTTTCTGATATTTCAAAAAAGGGCAAAGAATGCCACAGCGGCATTCCTTGCCCTAATCTTTACACTGATCCCTATCCCGGTCCGGGCTTTAATAGCCCTTTCTTAAGATAAACAAAAAAACCGCGCTGCAAGAGCACGGTTTGTTCGCATTGACGGGATAACAGCCGTAAAGAGGCCATTTGACGCGTCGCGTGTTCTTAACTAAATCATTCACCATAGGCACAGCCTCGCCGTGTCAAAAAAGACGCGTTATCATGCGCTTCCGGGCACACTTGAATAAGCATACTCTTCAGCGAGCAAAATAACAGCCTGCCTGCAGGTGATATGAAATTGCTTAGTTAAGAACGCTCACCGACATCAAAATTTCCCCTTCGTTATAGGATGGTTTAAATTTACTATATCTGATTAGCTGCGTCAATCCGCTAATTGCTGCAATAAGACCTGTAACTCATTCGCTTCTGAGAATGGTATCGCAACAAAAAAGACAGCCGGTAATCCGGCTGTCTTTAGGCCTGTCTTATTCAGTAGTGTAAGGCAGAAGCGCAACTTGACGCGAACGTTTGATTGCGATCGTCAGGGCGCGTTGGTATTTTGCGCTCGTGCCGGTTACACGGCGAGGCAAAATTTTACCGCGCTCACTGATGAATTTCTTCAGCAGTTCCGTATCTTTATAGTCAATGTGAGTAATTTTGTTCACAGTGAAGAAGCATACTTTACGACGTTTATTGCGGCCGCCACGGCGTGGAGGTCTCTTGTCGTTGTCTCCGCCTTCTCTTTGTTTAAAAGCCATTGTCTTTTCAGTCCTTCCGTATTAAAATGGCAAATCATCGTCCGATATATCAATCGGCTTACCGTCGCCCGAAAAGGGATCCTGATTATTGTTGTTGCGCGAGAAACCGCTATTTCCGCTGTTTCCGCGTCCGCCGCCGCCGTATGAAGGTGGCTCGGGCATATCCCCCCCGCCGGATGCGTTTCCGCCCTCACGGCTCTGGGAAGATTCCAGGAAACGGACATTATCGGCAATAACTTCGGTTACGTATACACGCTTGCCTTCATTATTCTCGTAATTCCGAACTTGGATACGACCCTCTACCGCCGTCAGCCGACCTTTGCGCAAGTAATTGGCACAGGTCTCCGCCAGCTGTCTCCAGGTTACGACCGGAATGAAATCCGCTTCACGTTCGCCGCCTTGGCTTGTAAAAGGTCTGTCTACGGCAAGCGTAAACTGGGTTACGGCAACGCCGGCAGGCGTATAACGCAGCTCAGGATCGCGGGTCAATCGGCCGATCAGTATGACACGGTTCAACATTTTTGGTCCCCTCCTTGGAGCGATTTCCTTACAAAGCGAACTACGTGCTCTTAGGCAACGTCGTTCGTGATGAGATAACGAATAACTTCGTCGGAAATTTTCATGAGACGTTCCAATTCGGAAACTACTGCAGGTTCTGCATTGAAGTTAACCAGAACATAAACGCCATCACGGAATTTCTTGATCTCATACGCAAGACGTTTCTTACCCTGCACATCGTGCTTCGTAATTTCCCCGCCGTTGGAGATGATGCCTTGGAATTTTTCGACTGCTGCTTGAACGGCTTCTTGTTCAATGTCAGGACGAATAATGTACATCACTTCGTATTTGCGCATAACTTTCACCTCCTTATGGTCTAAGGCCCCTGATCGGGTCAGGAGCAAGGATCGAGCACAAACTCGAACTATAATAATATACCAAATTTGAAAAGCAGTTGCAAGCACTATTCCTTTATATCCTGTCTGATTATGGACTTCCCTTCCGTACATGAAGCCGTGTAGCAGTGCGCACAATAGGACGGTAATCGATTTTTAGAGACGGAAAGGAGGGGACAGAATGGGTGAGCAAACTGAATTTGAAGAAGGCCAAAAGGCCCCGAACCCCGGAATTTATACGGAGGTAGGCGAGGCGCGGAGCTTCCATACGGAAATCCAGAACCCGAAGTCGATTAAAATGGAGAAAGGTGACACTTTCCCGGAGACGACCAACAAGAACCGTAAGTGGAAAAAGGTCGAGAAAGCGCGCGTGCATTAATTTTTTAACAGCTATGTATAAAACGAGATTTCCTGACCCATACTATAATCAGGCAGCACAAGAGAGAGGTGTGGTTCCGTTGGACACTGAAGTCGAACACAATCACAGGAATTCTGTTGCAGCAACTATTGTTGGCAAAGGATCACGCTGACGGCCAAGTCGTAAATGACAACAGCCTTAAGTTTTCCTGACTCGCTTTAGCAGCTTTTTACAGAAAGATTCCAAAATCATTCAAGTGCTGCCTCTGGAAGGGCCCGAAAGGGTCCTTCTTTGCTGTGTAACGAGCGGAATGTCAGGGGCAAAAGCATGCCCTTCCCGTCTCTCCTGTGAATACGACAGAGCTGTTATAGCATGCAAAAAAACCTCCATCCCATGGACGAAGGTTTGCTGTTAGCTGTTATTGAGATGGTAGTGGCGGAGAAGGTGGGATTCGAACCCACGCACGCTTTGACACGCCTAGCTGATTTCGAGTCAGCCCCCTTGGGCCTCTTGGGTACCTCTCCACTGCATCATAAATACACTTCCATTATCTTATCATAAATGAACTCCTTTAGGCAAGTTGATGTTTAGAAAAAGCGCCCTCGTCGGCCATCGGAGGCTGTGTATTTCCCCCGGCCGTCAGGCAATATCCTCCCGCTCCACCTTGCGGATGGATTGATAGGCGATGGCCATTCCGAGCAGGCCGAGGGATGCCGAAACCAACACAAAATTCCCCAATCGGATTCCGCCGAAGTCGGACGAAATTAACGCGGCGACCAGCACCCCGCTGACTATGGTCGCCGGCACCGATTTTTTGCGCATTCCTATATATAGAGAGATCAGGCTTATACCCGCAGCGTATACGGCGCCGGCAACGGTCTTGATCAACACCGAAATCAGCAGGTCGGCAGTGATCTCGCCGGGAATTGCATTTGTGAAGCTGTTAATGCCGACCATGACGGCCCCCAGTACTGCAACCGACACCATAATATTAATCAAGGCAAACAAAAACACGATGATTATCTTCGCATACATCAGCTTTATACGCGAAATAGGGTACGTAAACAGCAGTGTAATTGTCTTATTCTTATATTCGTCAATTACCAATCTGCTGATCAGGACGGAAGCATAGACAATAAATGAAGCCCTTATAAAAATATTTAACGCATCAAAAACTTCGGGATAGGTTACAAATTCAACCTGGTCAAAGAAAACGATCAGAATCATGAAGGCGAGAATGGACAAGTTAGTGATCAGTATTCCTTTCCGCATCCCTGCCAGATTAAGCTTACGGATCTCCAGAGAAATCAGCTTATGCAATGCCCTCACCCCCAATCAAACTCATGAAATGATCTTCCAGCGTAGATTTGCTTTTACTAATACTCTCTACTTCAACATCCTCCATCACAAGCGCCTTATTCAGCTCATGCTGCGAAACCCCTTCATCATAAATCCGGATTGTACTGAAGTCCATCATCTTAAAATTGGACAGGTGCAATCTCTCCTCCAGCACATAAACCGCTTTGCTGACTGAGCTTGTCACAAGCTCGATGTATTCCGGGTTCCGGCTGCGGATGGACTCCATCGCTACCTCTTCAAGCAGTACACCTTCGCGAATGACGCCGATCGTATCGGCGATCTGTTCGATTTCACCAAGGATATGGCTGGAAATGAGCAGCGTCATTCCGTATTCCCGGCTAAGCATCTGGAACAATTCACGCAGCTCCTTAATGCCGACGGGGTCCAAACCGTTAATCGGCTCATCCAGGATAAGCAGTTCGGGTTTGGTCATCACTGCCCTGGCAATGCCCAGACGCTGCTTCATACCGAGAGAGAACTCCTTCACCGGCTTCCTATCGACTCCCGAGAGCTTCACCAGTTCCATCACATCGGCAATCGCCTGCTGATTGTAATAACCCATATATTCACCGTGCAGCAGCAGATTTTCCCGGGCGGTCAGCCTGTCATAAAAAACCGGATATTCAATAATGCTGCCCATTCGTTTTAGCATCTCATAAGATCGGCTGGTCATATTTTCACCGAAAAATTCGATTTCGCCTTCCGTCGGCTTTACCAGATTCGTAATCATTTTCATCACGGTTGTTTTGCCTGCACCGTTCGGTCCCAGGAACCCGTAGATTTCACCCTGCCTAATGGTCATGTTTACGCTGCTTACGCTCTTTTTTCCTCTGTAAACTTTGGTTAAATTCCGTGTCCGGAGAATGATCGCCATTCCCGCTGCCCCCTTTGGATTTATCTTCTGTTCCTGGTTTCTATTGTACCGGTCGGAATATTCTTTTTTATTAACGTATTCTTACAAAAATCTTAATAAGGAGGTAAGCAGGCCAAGCGAAGGATAATCCCGGACTCCGTTCCCCGGTTTAAAAGTTTATCCTGGGGAAGGCTGCCGTAAAAGCTGTTCTGACAAAAGGCTTGCTCACCAGCGAAATCGTTCCGTTCATCTGCTCCGTTAATCTTTTCGTGATCGTCAGTCCGAGGCCGCTTCCCTGGTAAACACGGTTCCGAGAATCCTCAAGCGTGTACAGACGCTCGAACACTTTGTCCTGATGGTCTGCGGAAATCCCCTTTCCCCGATCCCAGATTTCAATGTATACGGTGTTCTTATCATTATAAAGCCTTAACCCCAGCACCCCTCCGGAGGCCCCGTACATGATCGCATTCGACAGCAGGTTGGACAGAATCCGGTCCAGGGCTTCATCATTTCCCCTCATATAGCAGGGCTCATCGGGAATTTCGATTACTACTTCGGTTCCCTTGGCACTCAAGGTATCGTAAAAGGCCAGAATATTTCTGCGGCACACTTCGCCGGCCTCCACCCGTGACAACGGAAGCTCCCGATCGCCCGACTCCAACTTGGCTAAGTCGAAAAAAGTGTTCATCAGCGTGATCACCTCTCCGGCCTTCCGGTGTATCATCCCCAGCAGCCGCTCCCGCTCTTCAGCCTCCATATCCCCGTCCTGCAGCAGCGTTTCGATATACCCGAGGACAACAGTCAACGGAGTCTTCAGATCATGCGAAATATTCGCCAGCATCTGGCGCATGGATTTCTCCAGTTTATTTCTCCTTGCAATGCCCTCATGGTTGATCTCCAGCAGCCGGTTCATATCGGTCAGCAGCAACCGCAGTTCGGGCGAGCTGCTGAATAGCAGAAGCCGTTCCCGGGAATTCCGTGAAATGATGTCGTTAAGCTTCTCATGTATGTATTTTAGCTGGCGCGAATGATGGCGGGATCTCCGGTACTGTATGGCAATGACAAGCATAAGCAGACAGATCGCACCTCCAAGCACGGCGGTCATTGTATGGCTTCTCCAAGCTTATACCCGATGCCCCACAGCGTTTTAATATATTCGGGATGGGAGGGATCGTCTTCAATCTTTTCCCGCAGCCTTCTCATATGTACGTTAATTACATTTTCATCGCCGAAATATTCATCCTCCCATACTATCCCATAAATCTGCGCTTTGGTGAACACCCGGCCCGGATGGGTCATAAACAGCTTCAGGATATGAAATTCCTTGGCCGTCAGCTTCACCTCTTCCCCATTCTTAATCGCCGAGAAGTTATCAAAATCCACGGTCAACCCGCCCAGGGAAATGCTCCGCTTCGGATTAACTCTCTCCCCGGACGTGCCGCGGCTCGTAGCATACTCCGCCCGGCGGATGGCCGCCTTCACCCGCGCCGCAAGCTCAATCATGGAAAACGGCTTACTGATATAATCATCCGCCCCGAAGCCCAGTCCCAGAGCCTTGTCGACGTCCGTATCCTTAGCTGACACAATCAACACGGGTACCAGGCTGGATTTGCGAATGCTCTGAAGAATATCCATACCGCTCCGCTCCGGAAGCATCTGGTCAAGCAGAACAAGGTCAAAGGGGCCTTTATGGTGAAAAGCCTGCTCCGCCGCCTCTCCGTCAAAGACGCTCTCCACCCGGTAGCCCTCTTTCATTAAATACGAGCGGACCATCTCACTGATGGCTTCATCGTCTTCGACCAGCAATATGCGATGCTGCAACACAATTCCCTCCCGCAATAAATTCCCGTCTAATCAACGGTTTTCAGGCATGTTCTTTTCCTATTCCAAACTACCAAAATTATTCAGATAAGGGAACTCCAAAACTCACAAAATTTCAATAACAAAAAAACCTCCCGCCTATCAAGGCAGAAGGTTCGTTTCATTGATCTGTAGTTTTGTGCTTTGGTGGCGGAGAAGGTGGGATTCGAACCCACGCACGCTTTGACACGCCTAGCTGATTTCGAGTCAGCCCCCTTGGGCCTCTTGGGTACCTCTCCGCAGCAAGATTTATTGTAGCATGCCACCAGAATAATGGCAAGTTTAATTATTTTCCACTGGGTTTTCCGCGGAACGTATAACCTTTTTTAAATTTTTCTCAAATTTGGCCCGGGGAATCAGTACACTATGCTGGCAGCCTGTACATTTAATCCGGATATCCATCCCCATACGGATGACTTCCATTTCATTCGTTCCGCACGGATGAGGCTTTTTCATCTGCACGATATCGCCCAGCTGAAAGCTTTTACGTTCCATCTGGTTCTTCCCCCTCTTCTTTGACCTTTCCCGCCGCCTGCTCCAGCAGGCTCGTTCTCGCCGTCCGCCGCGCGTTTTGCTGCTCCGACTTCAAAGATGCTTCCCCGCCGGCTAACGCCTCTGCCTTCGCCTGAGCCTCCGCTTCTGCCTGCGCCTTGGCTTCCGCTTCCGCTTTTGCTTTTTCAGCCTGTTCGGCATCCTTCAATTCTTGCTGCTCCAGCGCTTTTTTAATATCGCTCTGAATTTGACGTTGTGCGGCTTCCCTTTTATTTGGCAGCGTATTGGCGGTCACCCGAACCACATACTCGGAAGTGCTCATCGATTGAATGCCCAGAACGTTCGGAAACGCCACGACATTGTTATTGCGTTCTTCAATGCCCTGAAGCGCCTGGCGGATGAGGCCCAGCGTTTCTTCAAGGCTCCGTTCAATTTTCACTGGAACATCGACAATCGCCAAGGCGTTAGCCATCGAGTAATTTGTCACATTCGCTATAGTCCCGTTTGGAATGATATACATTTCGCCGCTGCTGCCAAGGATCTTGGTCGTGCGCAGCCCGATCATTTCCACGGTGCCTTTGAATCCGCCGGTCGCTATCACATCGCCTACCGCAAATTGATCCTCCAAAATAATGAAGAAGCCGGTGATCACATCTTTGACCAAACTTTGCGCTCCAAAACCGATGGCCAAACCGAGCACACTCGCGCTTGCCAGCAGCGGACCCAACTCAAAATGGAACTCCGATAATATGATCAGAATCATGATAAAATTGCAAACGATTGTTACTGTATTCTTCAGCAATTCACCGACCGTTGAGAAACGCCGCGTGTTCGCGAGCAGCCCCTTGCTGGTCCTGCGCTCCAAAGATCGGTCGATGATCCCGTATACCACCCGTATGATAATACGAGTCAAAATAAATATAAAAATAATGCGCAGCCCCGAAAACAAAACATTGGCCCACATATCGGCATCCGTTACCCAGTTCCATACTTTATCTTTAAACTTAACCGCCTGATCCACCGCTTGACCCATAGTCTCTATCGGGGTGTCGGCATTCAGCAACCATCCTAATCGATGAATCATACTCTCCTCCCCCTCACTCTGTAATCAATTGATAACCGCCGGTTTGCTCATTCTTGCCGTAAATCCCGCGAATTTCGATCTTTTGCTCGTCAACGATCTTCTCTACCTCAATCAGCGCACTTCGAAAAAACTGTATCGACATTGCGCAGCCTGCTGTAATTTCTTTTGGCGTCGGGCATATATCAATTTCGATTTCGGCGTATTCCAGCAGCATCTCGGCGCGCAGCGCCTGCTGTGTAGAGTCAAACGCGATCAGCAGCTCCTCATTCATAGGTCACTCTCCTCTTAGGCTTCAGGTCTCATCTCTTCTTCCTGAAGTATAAAACCGTCTCTCTATCCATATACTAGTTAACATCAAATAGAAACGTCGGGGAAAGGAAGATTATATGTATTATTCCTCTAATCCAGTGCCATTGCAAGAGATGTCTTGTTTAAAAATATCACATGCCGACCCTGAAATCTATTCTGCGATCATCCATCGTCTGTTATTCCACTTTTCCCGCGTACGTCCCGGCTCTCAGATTGTAGTTGTCTGCATTGGCACCGACCGTTCGACCGGCGATGCTTTAGGACCGCTTGTAGGCACAGCCCTGTCCCGCTTTCACAGTCCGCTGTTTTCCTTATATGGAACACTCGACAATCCGGTACATGCGGTCAATCTGGAGGAGACCTTGAACCTCATCGAGGAGCGGCATCATGAGCCCTATGTAATCGGCATAGACGCCTGTCTCGGACACTCCGCAAGCGTGGGCTCCATTCAGGTAGTTGAAGGCCCACTGCGCCCCGGAGCGGGCGTAAACAAACAATTGCCGCCGGTAGGCGATATCCATTTGACGGGCATCGTTAACGTCGGCGGCTTTATGGAATATTTTGTTTTGCAAAACACACGGCTCAGCCTGGTCATGCGGTTATCCGAGATTATAGCTTCGAGTCTCTTCTCCGCTCTGAAGCAGTGGCATACTCATTCTAAGTCCGCTGCAGCGCGAGAGTAGTTACTTCCTTTTCTTCGGGCGACAGCGGATACTGCGATTCGCCTTTCTGAAGCGATTTGGCATAAATATAGGAATTATCCCGGCTGTGCAAGCTGGTGAGAACCATGCCGTTTCCGCGTTCATCCAGAATGGCCATCGAGAAACTGAGATCATTTCCCCGCTCACCAAAAGCATTATATCGTTTCAGGGCCACATGGCCTTGCAATCCTTGAACTTTGAGCTGCAGCGCTTCTAGTCCGACCTTTTGTGCCTGCTGGACTTCTACCAGCATTTCGTTCTGATTTTTCAAATCGATCAGCAGGCTTTCTAAATCTTCGATCCCTGTTCCCGACATCATCGCATCATATTTACACCGCACAGACCGCAATTTGCTGCCTTGAACGAGAACAACAATGAGTATGAACAGCAATAGAATAGCTAAACCCGGAATCAACCATTGCAGTTGATCGCTTATAAATCGGTTCATTTCTGACATCGATAAGACCGTCCTTTTTCTTTATCTGCTTCAACGCTTGCTGTAGAGTTCCCTCATTGCATGCAGCATCATACCGACATCCTGTTCTGTCGTATCCGCGCCTACACTCGCTCGCACTGCGCCGCTCTCTATCGTGCCTACCGATTTATGTGCCAGCGGTGTGCAATGCATCCCGGCCCTTACGGCAATACCGTACTCCCGGTCCAGGCGGTGGGCAATTTGTGCCGATTCTTCACCTTCAATGACAAACGACAGAAGTCCCGTACGCGGAGCGCCTATGACTGGGCCAAGAAATCTTATTCCAGGAATGCTTTCCATTCCCTCCATTAAGGTTTGAATCAGATTCCATTCATGCGTGCGTATATGATCCGTACCCAGCGCCTTCACTTTTTGAACACCGGCAAGCAGTCCCGCTATCCCTACTGTATTTTGCGTTCCCGCTTCATATTTGTCAGGCCTTACATTTGGCTGTTCGCTATACTCTGATTGGCT
Source organism: Paenibacillus sp. URB8-2 (assembly GCF_013393385.1). Taxonomy (NCBI): domain Bacteria; kingdom Bacillati; phylum Bacillota; class Bacilli; order Caryophanales; family Paenibacillaceae; genus Paenibacillus; species Paenibacillus sp. URB8-2. Next base: position 5,572,776 of record NZ_AP023239.1, read on the forward strand.
TCCTGTGCCTCCCAGCATAAGCGGCTCCAAATCCAGCTCCGGCGAGATATACAATCCACCAGTCCCCTGCGGCCCAAGAAGACCTTTATGTCCGGGAAAGGCAAGAAGATCGATATTCATCTTCTCTACGTCGATGTCCAATGAACCCGCACTTTGAGCGGCATCCACCAGGAATACGGCCCCGTGTTTTTTTGCAATATCTCCTATATCGCCAATGGGCAGAATGCTCCCCAGCAGATTGGAACTGTGGCTGCAAATGACCATCCTGGTATTGCCCTTGAATGTCTCTTCCAATTCCCGCAGATCAAGCTGCCCTTGCAGGTCTACTTTTAAATAATCAACTTCAATTCCTTTCGTCCTCCGCAGATACTCCAATGGACGTCGAACCGAATTATGTTCCGTCATTGTGGAGATGACATGATCTCCCTTGCGAAGGGTCCCTTGAATGGCCATATTAAGCGACATTGTCGTGTTATAAGTAAACGCGATATCCTGAGCATTGGCGACTGCGAATAGTTCAGCCAGCGCCGCCCGCGCACGGATCAGCAGCCTTCCCGTACCGATAGCCATCGAGTGATTTCCTCTTCCGGCATTGGCTCCTGCATGCTGCAGAGCATCCATCATCGCCTGCACAACTTCAGGCGGTTTCGGCCATGAGGTCGCGGCATGATCCAAATAGACAAGCTCTTTCAACTTTACGCCCCCTTTTCACTTAGCATCCGCTTTTTCGTGCAAAAAACATATCCATTGTTATCCTTTTCGGATAGACCAGGATATGTTTTCCAAGTGTTTAAATTAATTTCCGAGCAGTTCCAAGAGACGTTCCAAATCCTGAGCACTGTAATAATTTAACTCGATTTTACCTTTATCTTTCCCCTGTTTAATCTTCACTGTTGTTTTGAACCGTTCCCGCAAAATTTCTTCCACATTATCAATGTAAGGATCGCGTTTAACGGTTTTAGCCTTTACTCCTCCAGCCGGTTTGCGATCTAAATTTTTCACCGCTTCTTCCAGCTCTCTTACACTCCACTGTTGATCTACGCATTGCTGGGCAAGCTGCTTTATCAGTTCCGGTTCTTTCAAACCAACAATTGCACGCGCATGTCCCATTGAAATTGTTCCACGTGAAACAAAATCCTTCACTTCTTCTGGAAGCGTCAGCAGCCGCAAAAAGTTCGCAATATGGGAACGTGATTTTCCTACCTTCAAAGATAGTTCTTCTTGTGTGAGTGAGAACTGATCCATCAGGCCTTGATAAGCTACGGCCACTTCCATGGCATTCAAATTTTCACGCTGGAGATTTTCAATCAGAGCAATTTCCATAACCTGCTGGTCGCTGAAGCCGCGAACCACTGCCGGTATCGTCGCTTTGCCGCAGTACTGTGAGGCGCGGAATCTGCGTTCACCGGCAATAATTTCATACCCTTTAACGACACTGCGCACAATTATCGGCTGAATAACGCCATGCTGACGGATGGATTCGGCCAACTCCTGAATGCTCTCTTCATTAAAATCTTTACGAGGCTGGTAAGGATTGGCACGCAGCTGAGAAAGAGGGATTTCTACTACTTTATCGTCTTCGTTAATGGACAAGGAAGGGATTAAGGCATCCAATCCTTTTCCCAAACGCTTACTCATAAGATACCACTTCCTTTGCCAACTCGGTATACACTTCGGCCCCTTTGGAACGCGGATCGTAAGTAATAATAGATTGTCCGTGAGACGGGGCTTCACTCAGTCTGATGTTGCGCGGGATAATCGTCCGATAAACCTTTTCTTGGAAATATTTTTTAACTTCTTCAATGACCTGAATGCCGAGGTTGGTCCTCGCATCCAGCATTGTCAGAAGGACACCTTCAATTCTCAAATGAGGGTTCAAGTTTTTCTGAACTAATCTTACAGTATTCAAGAGCTGACTCAAACCTTCTAGCGCGTAATACTCGCATTGAATCGGAATAATGACCGAATCCGCAGCTGTCAGTGAGTTAATTGTCAGAATGCCCAAGGATGGCGGACAGTCGATAATGATATAATCATATTGCTGCTTAACCAGCCCGAGTGCTTTCTTAAGTCTCAGTTCTCTTGAAATGGTCGATACCAATTCAATTTCCGCCCCTGCCAACTGAATAGTAGCCGGTATGATATTAAGTCCATCGATCTTCGTCTCCAGGATAGCTTCATGCGGGGCGATTTCATCAATTAAAATGTTATAAATACAGTTCTCCACATCAGCCTTGTTTATGCCTACACCGCTTGTGGTATTCCCCTGCGGATCAATGTCAACAAGCAGTACCCTTTTGCCCAAAGTAGCCAAACCGGCACCCAGGTTTACAGAAGTCGTTGTTTTACCGACACCGCCTTTTTGATTTGCTATGGCAATAATTTTGGACACTTATTTCACCTCGAATAGTTGGGAAGAATCTTGTAGTCGTCCTAAGTTGATGAACTGGATGCTGCTCTACTCGGACTTATCACACCTCACGGGATAAGCCGCAGAAAAGGCGGCCAATCACCTCAGGGCCGCCTTCAGCTTTGCAACACTTTATTTTTTTGGAATTTGAATCACGATCTCATAATGATCGCCGCGATCATTCTCGGACGTTTTAATTTCCATTCCCGATCCGGTAACCATATCAATCGATTGGCGTATCGTATTCAGAGCCAGCCGTACATCCTTCGTATAAGAAATTCGTTTTGATTTTTTGATCTTGGATGATTCCTTATAAAAGGCGATGCGCGCTTCGGTTTGCTTCACGTTCAACCCTTTGGAAATAATCTCTCCAAGGACTTTAAGCTGCATTTCTTCGCTATCCAGCGACAATAGCGATCGCGCATGTCTTTCCGTGATTTTCCTTTCCATCAAAGCCGCTTTGACCTCTTCCGGCAGTTGAAGCAGCCGAATTTTGTTGGCAATGGTGGATTGGCTTTTACCGAGCCGCTGAGCGAGACTTTCCTGAGTCAACTGATGCAAATCGATCAGCTTCTGATAAGCGATCGCTTCTTCGATGGAAGTCAGACCTTCCCGCTGTAAATTTTCGATGAGAGCAATTGAGGCAGCTTGCGAATTGTTGAAATCTCGTACGATAGCAGGAATGGTCTCCATTCCCAGTTTCTTAACCGCCCGCCAACGCCGTTCTCCCGCAATGATCTCATATTGAGAATCTTGCATGCGGACGACAATCGGTTGAATAACACCATGTGTCTTAATCGTCTGGCATAACTCATCAATCTTCTCATCATCAAAAATAGTTCGGGGCTGATAAGGACTGCTGATTACTTCATTGACCGGGATTTGTTTAATCTCTTCTCCGCTGCTTCGTTCGGTAAATCCAAACAGTCTGGTGAATTGTTCTTTCATTCCGTTCATTACCACCTAATTTCGTTATAGTACGATCCTAGACCAATTCCCGGAAAAACAATCGTACAAGCCATTAATAATGTATGCGGTACAGGCACAACCCAGCTCTATGTCGTGCGAAACGATCCTCTTTTCATCCCGTTTATTCAGGATTATCAAGAAGCCAGTTCGGTCCTGCGTCATATGCTGCAAGAATGAAAAAACATATCAACGTGCCTATACGGCGCTTTGGGCACCGCATTGTTACTATATTATTCTATCACTTTTCCGTCCATAATCCTATTCTTCGTATAGACCTATTTTTCCGTTTTTCAAACGAACGATCCCAATAACAATATGTAAAACGGTGTTTGATCCACATCATCATAGCCAAAAGGAATCCTATCTAATTCACTAATCGATCCTGAATAATGAAAGCTATAGTAATAAACCGCCTCCCTATAGGAAGACGGCTTGAAATGGCCTATCAACGGATTTCCAAATGTTTCACGTGAAACAATCAGACAAGCGGAGTTTTGGCGGGTATGCCTGCTTTACGCGGATATTTAGCCGGAGTAGAGCCGGTTTTGCGGATCAGAATTATGTGCCTTGCGGAATCCTCAATTGGCAAACTGAACGACTCTACCTTTTCCAATTGACCCCGCAGTTCTTTGAGACTGAACTTGGACTCGCTCAGTTCCTCTGCAGGATCACTGCCCTTCATCGCCGCAAATAAGCCCTCTTTGCGGACAAAAGGTAAGCAGAACTCATTGAGCAGAGCCATTCTCGCAACCGCCCGCGCCGTCACCAGATCATAGCTGTCCCGGTTCGAAGGCTGACGTGCGATGTCCTCAGCCCGGCCATGGATTAGCTCTACCCCTTCCAGCTTAAGCTCATCACAGACATGCTGGAGAAAGGAAATTCGTTTGCTCAGTGAATCGACAATTGTCAGCTTCAAATGAGGAAACGCAATTTTAAGCGGGATGCCCGGAAATCCAGCGCCGGATCCAATATCTGCCATCCGTTCAACTGCAGGCAGATCCACAAAAAAAGCAAGAGATAGGGAATCATAAAAATGCTTCGTATAAACCTGCTCACGCTCGGTAATGCCTGTAAGGTTCATTTTCTCATTCCAGCTTACAAGCTCCCGGTAATAGCTTTCAAACTGGTCCAGCTGCGAGGAGAGCACAATTCCGCGCTCTTCCAGCCGCCGGACAAACTGATCTTGAATCGGGTCCATAGGTTTCTCTTATCCTTTCGCCGCGGTCACCCGGTTATAGTGCTCCAAATGGACCAGCAGGATGGAAATATCGGCCGGTGTCACACCGGAGATCCGTGAAGCCTGGCCAATGGAAATCGGCCGGATCTTCGCCAGCTTTTGCCGGGCTTCGATAGCCAATCCATGAATATCGCTGTAATCGATATCTTCTGGAAGTTTTTTCTGTTCCATCTTTTGCAGACGCTCCACATGCTGAAGCTGCTTTTCAATATAACCCGCATATTTGATTTGAATCTCGACCTGCTCCTTCATCTCCTCATCGAGCGGAACCGGTGGCGGGGAAATTTGTTCAACAAAGGTATAGTCCATTTCCGGACGGCGCATCAGGATAAGCAGGTTGCTGCCGTCGACAATAGATGCCGATCCCTTTTCTTCCAATATGGAATTTACTTCGGATGGTTTCACCTTCGTATTCTGCAATCTTTGAATTTCCTGTTCCACCTTCTGTTTCTTGTCGACAAAGGCAGCATAACGTTCTTCGGATATCAGGCCGATTTCATAACCGATCGGTGTCAAGCGAAGGTCGGCATTGTCGTGGCGAAGCAGCAGGCGATACTCTGCCCGGGAAGTAAGCAGACGGTAGGGCTCGTTCGTTCCCTTGGTTACAAGGTCGTCAATCAGTACGCCAATATATCCCTGAGAGCGATCCAAAATGACCGGATCTTTGCCCTGCGCCTTGCGGCCCGCATTAATGCCCGCCATAACCCCTTGTCCTGCCGCTTCCTCATAGCCGGAAGTGCCGTTAATCTGCCCTGCTGTGAACAGTCCAGGCAGACGCTTCGTTTCCAAGCTTGGCCACAGCTGCGTAGGCACCATGGCATCATACTCAATAGCATATCCGTTGCGCATCATTTCAACCTTTTCCAGTCCGGGAATTGAGCGCAAAATTGAAAGCTGGACATCCTCGGGCAGGCTGGTGGACAAGCCCTGAACATAGTATTCCGCCGTGTTTTTTCCTTCCGGTTCAAGAAAAATCTGGTGCTTCGGCTTGTCGCTGAAGCGGACCACCTTGTCCTCGATGGATGGGCAATAGCGCGGCCCCGTTCCTTCAATAATGCCGGTAAACATCGGCGCGCGATGCAGATTGCTATTGATAATCGAATGGGTCTCCTCAGACGTATACGTCAGCCAGCAAGGAAGCTGCTCGTTATCGGAAGACTTCGTCTCATAGGAGAAGAACTTCGGATGCTCGTCTCCCGGCTGAATTTCCGTCTTGGAGAAGTCAATCGTATCTTTGTGTACACGCGGCGGAGTTCCGGTTTTGAAGCGCACCAATTCAAAGCCCAGCTCGCGCAAGTTCTCCGAGAGCTTAACCGAAGGCTGTTGATTGTTCGGTCCGCTTTCGTAAGTCGTCTCACCCATAATCACCTTGCCTCGCAGATAAGTGCCCGTAGTCAAAATGACGGTCTTACTGCGGTAAATCGTTCCGGTCTTGGTGACTACACCGGCACAAACGCCATTTTCTACAACCAGGCGTTCCACCATTCCCTGACGCAGCGTCAGATTCGGTGTCTTCTCCATCGTTTCCTTCATGGTATGCTGGTACAAAAATTTGTCGGCCTGGGCGCGCAGTGCGTGAACTGCCGGTCCCTTACCAGTATTCAGCATGCGGAGCTGAATGAAAGTCTTGTCGATATTCCGGCCCATTTCACCGCCCAAAGCATCGATTTCACGAACGACATGCCCCTTGGCAGGACCGCCAATCGACGGGTTGCAGGGCATAAAAGCAATCATATCCAAATTGATCGTCACCATTAAGGTGCTGCAGCCCATTCGGGCCGCGGCGAGGGCGGCTTCACTGCCGGCATGACCCGCGCCGATAACGATCACGTCATAGCTGCCTCCTTCATAACTCATTGCATTTCCTCCTTTTATATGAAACGCGGCGCTCTAAGGCCGTCTGTCTTATTTTCCTAAACAAAATTGGGAGAAGATTTGGTCAAGCAGCGAATCGGCCGCCGTATCCCCGACAATTTCGCCAAGCTGCTCCCAGGCAAGCCGAACGTCGATTTGAATCATATCGATCGGAACCAGCTGTTCCGCCGCTTCAAAGGCATCCTGAAGCGACTTGTGCGCTTTCTTTAACAGGGCAATATGACGGACGTTGCTGACATAAGTCAAATCGCCAGACTCCAGCTTGCCTCCGAAAAAGAGCTCGGAAATGGCTTCTTCCAGCCGGTCGAGACCTTCCTCTTCCAACACGGACATCGGAACGATAGCGGATTCGTCGAAATAATGAAACAGAACACCTTTGTCCAATTTCGACGGTAAGTCCATTTTATTCATGATACATAAAACTTGTCTACCGTGGATTTGTTCCATTAAAGTTAATTCATCCTCATGCAGAGGCTCGCTGTTGTTCAGTACAAGTAGAATGAGGTCGGCCTCAGTGACGGCGGCTTTGGAGCGTTCCACTCCAATCTTCTCGACCACATCCATCGTTTCACGGATACCGGCCGTATCCAGAAGCTTAAGCGGGATATTGTTTATCGTGACGAATTCTTCAATGACATCCCGGGTCGTTCCGGGAATATCGGTTACAATCGCCTTATTCTCGCGTGCGAGCGCGTTAAGCAGCGATGATTTCCCTACGTTGGGGCGGCCGATAATGGCGGTTGTAATCCCCTCACGCAGTATCTTACCCTGGGTCGCCGTCTTGAGCAGCCGATCGATTCCTTCCATCACTTCACTGCTCTTGTCTTTGACATATTCGGCCGTCAGCAGCTCCACGTCATGCTCCGGATAATCAATATTGACCTCAATATGCGCGAGGAGCTCCAGCAAGCTTTGTCTAAGATTCCCAATCCGCTGCGACAATGACCCGTTAACCTGCTTCAGAGCGACGGAAAAAGCACGGTCGGACTTCGATCGAATAAGGTCGATTACCGCCTCCGCCTGCGACAAATCGATTCGCCCCCCAAGAAAAGCACGCTTGGTAAACTCCCCGGGTTCCGCAAGACGGATCTGCTGCTGGAGCAGAATGTCCATTACTCTTCGCACTGAAATGACGCCGCCGTGCGTACTGATCTCCACCACATCCTCGGTGGTAAAGGAACGCGGAGCCCTCATAACGGTGACGAGCACTTCTTCCATGATCTCGCCACTTCCAGGATTTACGATATGACCATAATGAACGGTATGACTCTCTGCTTCCGTCAGCGCAATCCGGCTGCGGAACAAAGGTGCCACCTGAGAGATGCTTTCCGGTCCGCTTACCCGGATAATTGCGATTCCTCCCTCGCCTACCGCCGTCGAAACGGCGGCAATTGTATCGCTGAGCATGCTTACCTTCACCTTTCTAATGATGTAATCAATCCATATACTTGGGTTAAAAAAACAATGACCCCTTACTGTGGTCAAGGAGTCATTGCGGCTATATTCACTGCTTCAATGTTATAACGACACGGCGGTTTGGCTCTTCGCCCTTGCTGAAGGTGTTCACCTGACGGTGATCCTGAAGTCTGGAATGGATAATCTTCCGTTCTTGCGGAGACATTGGCTCCAGCACTACTTCTTTGCGGGTACGAACGACTCTTCCCGCCAGACGGTCCGCTAAATCCTCAAGCGTCTTCTTGCGCCGTTCACGGAAATTCTCCGCATCCAGCACAAGACGGATAAAACTGTCGGAATAACGGTTGGCAACGATATTAACCAAATATTGCAACGCATCGAGAGTTTGTCCTCTTCTGCCAATCAGCAGCCCCAGATCCGGACCGGAGATTTGCAGCGTAGCGGCATCCTTGCCGTGAACGACTTCAACTTCCACTTGAAGTCCCATGCTCCCGGCTACATCCACAATAAAACCAACGGCCTCTTGATAAGCTTCCTCTACCGGATTTCCGGAATCCTGGCGGGGCGCGTCCCCGATCGCCTCTTGTCTCGTCTCTGGTTCATTCTGCTGAGGCAGTGACGGAGCACTCGCCGCTGGCACCGGTGCCGGTTCAGTCAGCAAGGTGAGCTCCACCTTCGCATCCTTCACACCGATTAACCCCAGGAATCCTTTTGATGGCTGCTCAAGCACGGTGACCGTGACTTTGTCCTTATCGGCTGCCAACTGGGCAAGTCCGCGCTTCACAGCTTCTTCAATGGTTTTCCCTGTCGCGACGACTTTGTTCATTTCGACTTTTTGGCCTCCTTCAACTTCGATGCCTTACCGTTGCTGCCGGAATCAGCGCCGGCGACCGCCGCTTGCGGAGGAGTATTCTTTCCCCGGTACAAGAAGTAATTCTGACCGATTGTATACAGATTACTGAATACCCAGTAAAGCGGCAGTGCGGACGGGAAGTTGTAAGACATAATGAAGATCAAGACCGGATAAACCATCAGCATGAACTGCATCGGGCCTTGCTGCTGCATTGGATTCATCGACGACATCATCTTTGTTTGCAGGAATGTCGTTATCGCGGCGAGTGCCGGCAGGATGAACAAATGGTCAGGCTTCCCAAGCTGCAACCAAAGGAAGGAATGCTCCCGCAGATGGGGGTTGTAATAAATCGAGTTGTAAAGAGCAATAAAGATCGGCATTTGTACAACGAGCGGCAGACAGCCGGCCATTGGATTGACTTTGTTCTCCTGGAACAGCCGCATCGTTTCCTGCTGAACCTTTTCGGGATTGTCTTTATATTTTTTCTGGATTTTTTGAAGCTCAGGCTGAATGGCCTGCATAGCCCGGGAGCTCTTCACCTGCTTCATTGTCAGCGGGAGAATAAGCGTGCGGACAATAATCACCATTACAAGGACGGCCAGGGCATATTCTCCGTTAAACCATTTGGCAAACGTTTCAAGCGCCAAGGCAAAGTAATAAACGACATTGCTCTGCCAGAAGCCTCCATTCTTCAAATCCTCCGTCGTATGCGTAACCGTTGCCGATTGACTGCAGCCCGACAGAACGGCCACCATCATGACCATTGCTGCGATGAGGAGAAACCATTTTCCTCGTCTAGTCTTCAATAGAGACACTTCATAACCCCTCTCTTAAACATTCCATTGCACCGTAAATCATACCATATTTATGAAGACAAATAAACAAGCCCCGCTGTCCCGTTTATTTGCGCGAAGCCTTGAGCAGCTTGGCTTTTCGCAGTACATGAAGCACACTTTTTTCAAGCTCCGCATAACTCATGTCCAGCGCCCCTTTTCGGACGATGAATACCAAGTCCAATCCGCCGACGATCTCGGCCTCATGATGCCGTACGATCTCCTTCACGAGTCTTCGCATCCGGTTGCGGACGACGGCGTTGCCAATCTTCTTGCTGACCGATACGCCGGCCCGGAACCGCTCGACCTGCTTTCGGCTGAACCAGTACACCACAAACTGATGGTTCGCAAACGACTTCCCATGCCTGTATACGCGGCTGAAGTCGGCGCGGTTTCGTAAACGCAAGCTTTTATGCACGAAAATCTCCTTGTTCAAAGTCCATAAAAAGGATCTTCGAAATTTTTCTTCTTATTATTATAGTCACCGGAGGAACTCACTAAACGAGTTAACGGGCAGGCGGACTGCTCTTCCCCCAAAAAAAACGGCCATTCCCCTATTATGCAAGAAGAAACGGCTAATCCGTCCTTTCAGGGACGTTACCCGTTTCTCGTAGACATATAAGACAAAGAACAAGCGCGAAGCTTATTCCTTCTTATATGTAAAAAAAGACCACCGCAGTGGTCTTATTGGCCTGACTTACGCACTCAGAACTTTTCTGCCTTTCAGGCGGCGGGCAGCCAGCACTTTGCGGCCGTTTTTCGTGCTCATTCTTGCGCGAAACCCGTGCACCTTCTTGCGCTTGCTTACATTCGGTTTGAACGTCGGTCTCATGTATTGCACCTCCCTTGCAGGAACTTAAATGACTGTCAAAAAACGGCTTGGCCGTCCTTGTTAGGACAGTATCCACAAGATCATCATTTTCATCTATCTGAGAAATTTCCTCGCAGAAAACACCTTTATATATTAAAGCATAAAGTGGTCGTAAAAGTCAACTGAAAACCCACTCCCTCTTTTCCCTCTCTGAATTGACGTTTTATCCACAGCTCCCTGGCCCAAATTAATAATCCACAGCCCTTTAAAGTTATCCACCTGTTCCCAAAGAACCGTGGAAAATCCTCCGCTCCTTGGACAATCTGTGTATAAAAAAATAAACTTCTGCCGGAAATTGTCGAACGGTAAACAAATTATCAACAATATGTAGTATTGTGGCTATTAATTATACACAAGTGGTTGAATTTGTGGATAAAATCCGTGGGTTCATTGAAAATCAAGGGGAGTTTTGCTATGATGGTATTACTTTTGATTGTGTATAGATTTGATTGTCCTCCATATTATCAACAAGTTGTGGATAAAGTTGTGAACAATTCAAGTTTATCCATATTTTTTTGTCTTTTCTTCCTGCGTACTGGGGATAATATTCCCCATCACCTTATTTTCTTCGACATTTCCACTTCATGGCTCAAGCCACATTTGGAAGATTTAAAGGAGTGACAGTGT